>NZ_CP007155.1:0-1135000 GCF_000525635.1 Kutzneria viridogrisea DSM 43870 | reverse complement strand
GGCTCCGGAGGAGCTTTTCCGACCTGGTCTTACCCGTTCTGGCATTTCCTACCGTAGTCGGTCCGGATTCTCCGAGTCAAATCGGCTCTCAGGAGCTTTTTCGACTTGGTCCAGCCCGTCGGCCGCTGGAGAACTCTACCCGGTCCGGTTCGCAGTGTCAACTGCCTCGACCCGAGGAGCGGCCCGCCCGCTAAGACTTTCGGTCTTAGGAGCGTTCCTCCTCCTTGCGACGAGGGAAAAGTTACTCAGATCGATCACCGAAGTCAAATCGGCTGGTCAGCGGGGTGAACGGCCGGGGTCAGGCCCCTTTGCCCCTGGGCCGGAGCCACAGCGTCATGCCCCGACCGTGCGCAGTCGACTCCAGCACCTGCTCCGGCGTGACCGCCTGCTGGTGGTCCACCGGCACGAGGTCGTACCCCCAGGTGCCGTACTCCCTGAGCACGATCATCGGATCGTCACCCAACTCGGTGATGGCATTCGGTGAGAACGAGCACAGCACGTGCGGCCGGTCCCTGCGCAGGAGGCGCACAAGTCCGCCGAGGGCACGGTGCTCACGTCCGGGGGCGTCCACCTTCACCACCGACAAGCGCAGTCCGGCAAGGCTGGGCATGGCCTCCAGCTCCTTGTCCAGTCGGACAGCGCGCACCAACTCCTGCGGGCTGCCAATCGGCACGCCCTCCTCGACCGGTTCCAGAACCGGAGCCCCGTTCAGCTGACCGGTCCTGGCCGGGAACTGGGCCTGCGCAGCGGACGGGGCGCCCGCGTGCACATGTGCGTCCGCACCAGGGCGGACGCTGACCCCACCGGTCATGGCGGGTTCGGCGACGACTTCGCCGGAGACGTCCCAGGCCGCCCCGTCCACGACGATCAGGCGGTCCCCCACCTGCGGCGGCAGGTTGACCTCGACGTTGTGGCGGAGCAACGACCCAGCCCGTGCGCACGGCTCGACGGCGACCACGGCCCCGCTGGTGCCGAGCATGCTGAGCACCCTGATCGTGTGGTAACCGACGTGGGCACCGATGTCGACGAATACGCCATCGGGCTCGACCAGCGAATCGATCAGCCTGGACAACTCCGGCTCCCACACGCCGTTACTCGACAGCAGCGGGAGCATGAGCGCGTCCTCAGCAGGCAGCCTGAGCAAGCCGACGTCGCACAGCACGAGCGAACTCGGCACGCCGTCGACCGGGTTTCCGTGCCGCTCGTGCTCCCGGACGACGACCCGGCGCAGGGCGTCGGAGGTGTGCTGCGCCTGATGCGCCGCACGCAGACCTGACTCCAGACGACTGTCCCGCTCGCGCAGGCTGTCCCCAACCTTGGCCTCGAGCGCGTCGATCCGGTCGAGAGTGCGGTCCAGCATCATGGTCAGCCGGTCGAGCCGGTCCGCGAGGTTGTCGAGCTTCTTCGTGCGCTTGCCCGCCTCAGCGACCAGGGCGTCCTCCAACTCCCTGATGCGTCGCCCCTGGCCGGCGAGGTCGGCGGTGACCCGGACCACGCTGTCGTCGACACCGGCGAGCTGGTCGTGCAGCTGCGACTGGCGGGCCCCGTGCCGGTCGAGTTCCTCGCGCATGTCGTGCAGCTCGGTGACGCCGCCTGCGTCGCGGATCTCCTCCTGCCTGCGCAGCAGTTCACCAGCAGTGCGCTCCATCCCGTCGAGGACGGTGCCGAGCACGTCCCGCAGGTGGTTGTCGTAGTGGTTGAGCACGCGCAGGACCGCCTTGCGCAGTGCTGGTGCCATGGGCATGCGGCTCGCGACGCCCACGTCCGGCTGCCGCAGCAGCGCGTGCTTGGCCGAGTGCAGCGGGCCCAGCGGATCACTGTCGTGCACGACGCGTGCGGCGCTCCGCCTGGCCCGCCACGCGCGGTACGAGTGCTCGACCCGCTCCTTGAGCTGCTCGGCGACCCTGGTCAGGGCGTAGGCGCGCAGCAGGTGCCACCGGCCGGCCCTGGCCATCCGGTCGGCGATCTCCGGCTCGTCGGCGACTGCGCGCATGAGCTTCGCCGCAGCGTCGACGTCGGGTTCGGAGCCCCCGTGGTGGCACGGCACGAGCACGGCGGTGTCGTTGTCGAACAGTTCGGCGACGGCGCCGTGAGCACTGGCGATGACCGGGACCCCGCGCACGGCTGCCTCGGCGAGCGACCACGCGATGAGGTCGCCGCCAGCCCCGTCGCCTCGGTGCAGCGAGACGAGCCAGTCGGCGCTGTCGAGCAGGAACGGCAGGCTGATGGGTCGTTCGATCAACCGGATCCGGGAGTCGGTCGCGGTGGCGAGCCTGAGCCTCTCGGCGGCCTCCGGGTGCTCGGCTGCTCCGGCGACGGCAAGCAGCAAAACCACGTCGTTACGGTCCGGGAACGCGGCGAGGAACGCCGACACCGCACCGAGGGTGTTGCCGACCCGCTCCGAGGCGTGGTCGACGACCACCGCGAAGACGATCTCGTCACCGAGCTCGTGCGCGGACCGGGAAGCCGCCTTTGCCTTGTCCTCCCTGGTGGGGCGCTCCAGCATCGGCAACGGAAGCGTCCGCACGGTGAGACCGTCCGAACGCTCCAGTGCCGACTTCGTGCTCTCCGAGGTGACCCACAGCTCGTTGACCCCGGTCAGGTCCTCGTCGCTGACCGGCCCAGTGCGCACGGCGACGACGTAGCGCTCGCCGGGGATCCGCATGTTCTGGTCGCAGAGCAACACGACCGGGTAGCCGGGTTCGGTGGCCGTCGGCAGTCCAGAGGCCCTCGCCGTGGTGGCGACCAGGTCGGAGATCCACCCCTTGCCCAGCACCGAAACGCCGAGTTGGTCGAGCAACGCGGCGTCGGCGCCACGCCGCGGTGGCACGACGGCGGCGTGCACGCGCCCACTCGTGACGCCTGGGCCCACGCACCACTCGCGGAACGAGGTCGCGTCGACGGAGAACGGCTCGGGGAACTGTGCCCGCAGCTCGGGGTCGCCCCGCCAGACCGCGGCGACCCACCTGGTGGAGTTCGGCACCCCGTCCGCAGGCGCCCCAGCCCACTGGAGGAACTCGGCCTGGCTCGTGCCGAACGCTGGTGCAGGCGGCTCCGCGCCGGAGCGCCCAGCTTCCAGGCAGGCACGGCGGAACTCACGACGAAGCCCGACCGGGATGACCGTGCCGTCGTCCAGGCGTTCGAACCCGTACGTCGAGTGGTCCTTGCTCAGCCCGTGCCGGACGAGTTCGCCGCGGTAGTTCGTGCACAGTTCGGCAAGCAGCGGGTACTCCGACAGCAGCACCCTGGGGCGCTCGGACACGGTGGCCGCGAGCAGCCAGGGACGCTGCGGATCGAACCCGCTGAAGTGGACGGTCCGCAGCGGAACGCCGCTGACCTGCAGCGATCCCCCGTCAGAGCCAGTGGCCAACTGCCGCTGGCCCGCGTTCCAGACGGACAGGCCGATGCCGGGGTCGCGCAGGACGTGGTGCTCGATCAGCGCGGGTGCACCGTCGAGGAAGCTCGCCGCCGTGTCCGGCGCGTGCCGGATGGCTTCTGCCCAAGACCGCAGGAAGGACTCGGCGCCCGGCGCGACGGCCACGAAGCCTGCGTCGTAGACACCGACGGAGAGCAGTTCCTCCGGTGTCGGCCGCAACCCGTCATCGGGCAGCGGGCGCAGCACCTTGGGCACCAGCACCAGGGGCTTCTGGCGGGTCGCATCGACAACCTGCTCGTACACCGAGCCGAGCACGTGCACCGAGCGGTCCAGGTACAGCACTGGACCGCCCTCAGCGAGCAGACGTTCGAGCAGCCTGGGGCGCAGGGCTGCACAGAGCTGTTCAGCAGTACAGCCGGTCGCCAGTTCCGCGAGCTCACGGTCGCCGACACCGATGTCGGTCGGGCTCAGCAGGCCAGGCCCCGTCGTCCCGGGCTCGGCGTCAACCAGCAGGGCCACGAAGCGGGCGCCAGCGTGATGAGAGAGGAACGAGCTGCCGAGCACGCGGACCGCGGGCAGTTGCGCCCTCGTCGCGACGGTGCACGCGCTGAACACGGCATCGGGGACGACGATCGAGGGCGGAACGCCCGGCCCGTTCGACGTTTCCGGACCGATCCCGACCTTGATCACAGAAGGCCGGGGCGCCGCCGGCTCCCCGGCAGCGGTGACGGTCGGCTCATCGGGCTGTGGGCCTGTGGCGGGGACGTCTGTCACGGGGCACAACCTAGCTCGGTTGGGCTTCGAGTCGAAGCAGCACGGTGATTCAGCCGGTGCATCCAGATGCTGTCATGGGGTCGCGAGGGGCAGGGTCGGCAGGTAGTGGGGAGCCCTGCGCGCCCCGCTGGCCTGCTCGAACGCCGCTGCGAAGGCGAGCACTCGCGCGTCCCGCCACTTGCTAGCCATGAACGACACGCCGATTGGCAGGGCGCCTGCGAACCCCGCCGGTACCGAAACGTTCGGATAGCCGGCAACAGCTGCGGGCGTGGACGAACCGAGGCTGTACGCATCCCCGGCGGCGTAGTCGGTCTTCCAAGCGGCGGAATTCGTCGGCGCGACGATCGCGTCGAGGTGGTTCGCGGCCAGGACCTCGTCGATGGACCTGCGGGCGAGCGAGGTCGCTGCCTCACGTTGCGCCTGGTAGCGCTCGTCGGTGATCGGGGGCGCGGACTGTGCCTGCTCGAACAGTTCCTGGCCGAACTTGCTCAGCTCGACTGGGTCCTTGCTGTTGAAGTCGATCAGCGCGGCGAGAGTCTGCGGGGCGCATCTCCGCGAGCGCAGGTACTGCTCCAGGTCGTGTCGGAACTCGGTCAGCAGAGCAGGTGATTCGGCTGCGGCGATCTGATCCTGGTAGGGCAGTTCGACGTCGACAACCGTCACGCCGGCAGCCGTCAACGCGTCCACAACGGAGCGCATCACCTTGTCCACGTCGGCATCCTGGCCAGCCATGCGCCAGATGCCCAAGCGCGCTCCCCTCAGGGCTCCGGGGTTGAGCAGCGCTGCGTAGTCACGCGGCTGACTCACCGGGTAGGCAGCAGTCGCCGGGTCACGCGGATCTCGTCCCTGTAGGACGGACAGTGCGATCGCCGCGTCAACGACGTGCCGCGCCATCGGACCTGCCGTGTCCTGTTCAGCGGAGATCGGCACAACCCCCGTCCTGCTGACCAGTCCGAGACTCGGCTTGAGGCCGACGACCCCGTTCTGGCCAGCCGGGCAGACGATTGACCCGTCCGTCTCGGTGCCGACCGCGACCTGCGCCAGTGAAGCAGCTACCGCCGCACCTGAACCTGAGGACGAACCGCAGGGGTTGCGGTCGAGGACGTACGGGTTGTTCGTCTGGCCACCCGTTCCCGACCACCCTGACGTCGACTTCGTCGAGCGGAAGTTCGCCCACTCCGACAAGTTGGTCTTGCCCAGGATGACCGCGCCGGCAGCACGGAGCCGCTTGATCAACACGGCATCGTCGATGGGGGGCACGTTGAGTGCTCGCGAGCCCGCGGTACTTGCCAAGCCCTTGGTGTCGACGTTGTCCTTGAGAAGAACCGGGATGCCGTCCAACTGGCCCTTCGTCTGGCCATGTCGTCGTCGAGCGTCGCTGGCATCGGCCTGTTCGAGTGCGTCGGGACTGACGGCGAGCACCGAATTGACCGCGTGGTCGACAGTGCCGATCCGGTGCAGGTACGCCTTCGTAAGCGCATGCGCGGTCAGCGATCCTTGGTCGAACCGGTGCTGCAGTTCGGGGATCGTTGCCAGATCCAGGTCGAAGCCAAGCCCAGCCTGACGAGGCTCGGCGGCAGCGCCTGGAGTCATAGCGGTTGAGCAGAGCGCAGCAGCCAGCAGTGTCCAGACCAGACGCATGGCGACATGCCACCGTGATCGCTGCAACGCGTCAACACTTCACCGATCACAGAACCGGCAGGTAGGTGCTGAGCTCGTACGGAGTGACCTTGCTCCGATAGGCGTCCCACTCGGAGCGCTTGTTCCGCAGGAAGAACTCGTAGACGTGCTCCCCCAATGTCTCGGCGAGCAGTTCAGAGTGCTCCATCTCCCGCAGGGCCTCGCCCAGGTTCTGTGGAAGGCTGGCGTACCCGGCGGCGCGACGTTCTGCCTCGGTCAACGACCAGACGTCATCCTCAGCTGCTGGCGGCAGCTCGTATCCCTCCTGCACCCCCTTCAATCCTGCGGCGATGATCACTGCGTACGCGAGGTACGGGTTGCACGCCGAGTCGAGGCTGCGCACCTCAACTCGCCTCGACGACGCCTTGCCCGGAGAGTACATAGGCACCCTGACAAGCGCGGATCGGTTCGCGTGCCCCCAGCACACCGCAGTCGGCGCCTCTCCGCCGACGATCAGCCTCTTGTACGAGTTCACGAACTGGTTGGTCACGCCGGTGATCTCGCGAGCGTGACGCAGCAGTCCTGCCACGAACGCCTTGCCCGTAGCGGACAACTCGTACGGGTCCTCGGCGTCGTAGAAAGCGTTGCGGTCGCCCTCGAACAGGCTGACGTGCGTGTGCATCCCCGAACCGGGTTGATGCGTGAACGGCTTCGGCATGAAGGAAGCCCGCACACCCTGAGTGATGGCCACCTCCTTCACGACATACCGGAAGGTCATGACGTTGTCGGCCATGGTCAGCGCGTCGGCGTAGCGCAGGTCGATCTCCTGTTGGCCGGGTGCGCCCTCGTGGTGGCTGAACTCGACCGAGATGCCCATCGCCTCGAGCGCCTCGATGGCGTGGCGCCGGAAGTGGGGTGCGGTGTCGTGGCTGGCTTGATCGAAGAAGCCCCCGTTGTCCGCGGGCACCGGTTCCCGGCCATCGTCGTTGAGCTCACGAAGCAGAAAGAACTCGATCTCGGGGTGGACATAGCAGGTGAACCCGGCCTCGCTTGCCCGGGAGAGCGTCCTGCGCAGCACGTGGCGAGGATCTGCCCAGGAGGGTGAGCCGTCAGGCATCGCGATATCGCAAAACATCCGCGCCGAGTAGTGGCCACCGTCCGCCGACTCCCAGGGAAGCACCTGGAAGGTCGACGGATCTGGCTTCGCGACCATGTCCGACTCGTACACCCTGGCGAAGCCCTCGATCGCCGAGCCGTCGAACCCGATCCCCTCGGAGAAGGCGCCCTCCAGCTCGGCGGGGGCAACAGCCACCGACTTGAGATAGCCGAGTACGTCGGTGAACCACAACCGGACAAACCGGATGTCGCGTTCCTCCAAAGTACGCAGCACGAACTCCTGCTGGCGGTCCATGAGCGCAGGGTATGCAGCTCGCGTTAACAACATGTTTCGCAGCCGGACTTACCACCCGCTGGGCTGGACAGCGGTTGCCAGCACGCAGGGCGACGTGTAGCAGGTAGCGACGCTGACCAGCGAGGGAGGAACCGGGATGGGCAGCAGCCCTGCACCGACTGTCACGAGGTTGACCGACGACCAACGCAACTCGTTCACCGCGGCGCTGCTCGGCTGGACGATGGACGCCTTCGACTACTTCCTGGTCGTGCTGGTGTACGCCGACATCGGCAACGACTTCGGTGTGTCGCTCACTGACATGGCCTTCCTCACCACGGTCACCCTGGTGATGCGCCCGGTGGGTGCGCTGATCTTCGGCCTGTGGGCAGATCGGATCGGCAGGCGAGTGCCACTAATGGTTGACGTCGTCTTCTACTCAGTGGTCGGCTTTCTCTGTGCCTTTGCGCCGAACTACACGGTGCTACTCGTTCTGCGGCTGCTGTACGGCATCGGAATGGGGGGCGAGTGGGGGCTCGGGGCAGCGCTTGCCATGGAGAAGATCCCCAGCAGTCGGCGAGGATTCTTCTCAGGAGTACTGCAACAGGGCTACTCAATGGGATATCTACTCGCATCAGTGGCCTATCTAGGTCTCCATGCAGGTCTCGGCCTGTCGTGGCGATGGTTGTTCGCCCTGAGCATCATTCCCGCCCTGATTACCCTACTCATCAGAGCACACGTTGGCGAATCCGAGGCCTGGCAGTCAACGCGCATCAAAATGCAAACCCAAAGGACCTCAATCACGTCTGTGATCTTCAACGGCAAGGTGTTGAAGCGATTCGCTTACCTGATCGTGCTCATGACAGCGTTCAACTGGATGAGCCACGGCACGCAGGACGTCTACCCGACCTTCCTCAAGGCGACTGAGCACGGCGGAGCAGGCTTGTCCGCCCCAACAGCGACGGTCATCGCCATCGTCTACAACATGGGCGCGATGGTCGGGGGCATGATCTTCGGCGCACTGTCGGAACGCTTTGGCCGTCGCAGAACCATCGTATTCTGCACAATCATTGGGCTGCCCATTATCCCGTTGTTCGCATACTCCACCACAGCGGGCTTGTTGTGCCTCGGAGCTTTCCTGATGCAGGTCGCGGTACAGGGCGCCTGGGGAGTGATCCCAGCACACCTCACAGAGATGTCTCCAGACGCCATCAGAGGCTTCTACCCAGGCGTCACTTATCAGCTCGGCAACTGCCTCGCCGCGTTCAACCTCCCAATCCAGGAAGCGCTAGCAGCCGACCATGGCTACCCCTTCGCGCTGACGGCCACGGTGGCACCCGCGCTTGCCTTGCTCGCGGTGCTGACCTGGTTCGGCAAGGAAGCGAAGGGGGTTCAGTTCGGTGACGCCTTCGAGACTGCAACACTGACCCGCTAGCCGTCAAACATGATATTCGCTCACTTCTTCCCGCGCGCTTCGCTGTCACGCTAGTTGTCAGACCCCTTGGCTAGCTTGGCGACACGAGGCAAGGAGAGGTGATCATGACCGCGATCGAACGGCTCGTCACGGCAGTCGACGACGTCCTGAGCATTGCAGTGCATGCTGCGTCATGCGACGAGGTTGAGAACAATCTGGCAGTCATCGCTCGGCAGGTAAACCGGCTGCAAGCGGCGATCTGCGAGCATGCGGCAGCCATGACCACAGCACGGGAGCGCGACAAGGCACAACGCACAAGGCCGGTCGACTTCCTGAAGAGCCAGTGCCACATGTCCGGAGCTCAGGCTCGAGACGTGATGAAGTGCAGCGAGATCTTGAATGAGAACGGCCTGAGCGGTACTGCTCTGGCGCTCAGGACAGGATCAATCACCTGGCCACATGCCACCACCGTGGTCCGTGGCGTCAACAAGCTAGGGCTGGCCGAGGTCAAGGCGCGGGAGCAGGTGTGGATCGACAATGTTGCGACCGCCACCGGCCCCGAGCGGCTGCAGCGAGTGGTCCAGGCGAGGGTCCACGAAGTCGCGGCAACGCCACCGCGTTCGATTTCTCGCCCTGCGGAACGTCGCCCGATTGCACTTCATCCCAGCTCCTCGAAGGCATACCAGGTGAGCGGCGTGGTGACCCGAGAGGAGGGTGCGAGAATTCTTCGGGCAATAGATCTTGCCCACGCAAGTGCAACTTCCAAACCACAGGATGATCCCGTCGTCTGGATCATCTCGGACTGGCTTGCAGGTCACGACGCAGCCGAAGCGTCCGCCGGGCCAGAATGGGGGACGACATCCGAACGGAAAGAGATGAGCGAGACGACCGTCGATCGTGCGGCAATCATGAAGGTGGCAACACGGCCAGTACAGGCCTCAGACGTTCAACGAGGTGATTCTGGACTGCGTTTCAGCGTTGCACTCACTGTAGGTACGGAGTTGCCGCAAGCGATACCCGGCTACAACGGGTGTGCGTCCCCTGGGTGCCTGTACGACCCGCAATGGTGTGATCAGCACAGCGCAAGCCGCCTGCCACACACCCGCGAGCCCCATGCGGCGTGACGTTCATCTGGGAGCAGCGAAGGCTGGCCTCGACTCACATGATCAAGTTCCGTCTCGGGTCGGCTGCTGTCACTGACCAGCTACTTCGATGCGACCATGCGTCGAAGACCGTTGCCCAAACTAGGATCTCGACATGGCACATCGCCGCGCCACATTGAGCGCTGTTCTGATCGCCGCCACGTTCACCGCTGGGTGCACGAGCGGAACCGGTTCCTCAGTCGGTCCCCTGCCTGACGGCAAGACCGAGTTGGCCAAAGCCGCGGAGTCCATGCGGTCCGTGCAGAGCACGCACTTCACCATCACTGTCGACGGAGAGCTCCCTGGCGTGCCGGTTCGCAACGCGGATGGGGATCTGACCAGTTCCGGAACAGCGAAGGGCAATGCGAAGGTGAGCGAGTTCGGACAGCTTGTCCAGCTCGACTTCGTCTTGGTGGACGGGACGGCATTCATCAAAGGCCCGACGGGCGGGTACCAGAAGATGTCCGCCACGCTGGCAACCGCCATCTACGATCCAGCCACAATCCTGAACGCAGACAAGGGGGTCTCAAAGGTACTGAGCAGCGTAGAGAGCCCGGAGGCCGAGGCGCAGGAGGACGACGCGTACCGCATCTCAGGAAAAGTTTCGAAGGCTGTGGTCTCGTCCCTCGTCCCGGGAATCGCCTCTGATGTGACCGGCAAGTTCTGGATCTCCTCGTCTGGGCAGCCCTACCTGAAGCAGGCGAAGTTCGACGTACCGAACGGCCAGGGCAAGGCGATGGTGACCGTGGTGCTGTCGAACATCAACGCGCCCGTGACGATCACGGCACCGGCGTAGCAGTGGTGGCACGACGTCTTGCTGTCAGTGCCGGGGCAGCGGCGGTTCTGCTGGCTGCGCTCGACGCCTACGTGGTTGTCGGCGTGCTGGTCGACATCGTCCGCAGTATCGGTATCCCGGTCAATCACCTCGAGCTCGCTACCCCGGTCGTCACTGGCTACCTGCTCGGCTACGTCGCCGCTATGCCGTTGCTGGGTCAGCTGTCTGATCGTCTGGGACGGCGGGTACTGCTGCATGCCTGCTTGGCTGGCTTCGCCGTGAGCTCCGCATTGACCGCGCTTGCGAACGACCTTTCCATTCTCGTGGCGGGCCGCGCGCTACAAGGCATTGCCGGTGGTGCGCTGCTGCCAGTGACGATGGCGATGGCGGCCGACTTCTGGGCTGAGCGCCGGAGGGTGTCGGTTCTCGGCGCGGTGGGTGCTGCACAGGAGTTGGGTTCGGTGCTCGGCCCGCTCTACGGCGTCGGGCTTGCTGCACTCGTCGGTTGGCGTGGGATGTTCTGGGTCAACGTCCCGCTTGCACTGTTGGCGATGTTGGTGGTCCAACTGACCGTTCCGAGCGGTAGGCAGAGCAGTAAGAACCCAGCAAAGGTGGACCTGGTCGGCGGCGGGCTGCTGGCGATCGTGCTCGGGCTGTTGGCCGTCGGACTGTACAACCCAGATCCCGAAGCAGCGGTGCTTCCGCCCTGGGGACTCGCAGTCCTGGCTGCGGCGGGCATTGTTCTCCTGCTCTTTGTGGCTTGGGAGATCAAAGCAAAAACGAAACTGCTGGACACGTCGCATCTACGCAAACGACAGTTCTTCGCTGCCTTGTTCGCAAGCCTGGCAGCCGGCTCAGCGCTCATGGTGACACTGGTAGACGTCGAACTGTTCGCTCAAACGCTCCTTGGCAAGGACACAGCGGACAGTGCGGTCCTGCTCACCAGGTTCCTGCTCGCGCTACCAGTGGGCGCAGTGGTGGGTGGTCTCCTCGCCAGGAGGATCGGCGACCGGTGGACAGCGTCGATCGGCCTCGCGGTCGCGGCGACGGGCTACTTGCTCGTTTCGCAATGGCCAACAGACATCGCGACAGCGACAACGGTGCTCGGCCTACCGCGGCTGGACTTCGACCTGGCGGTCGCTGGCGTTGGACTGGGACTGACGATCGCACCGCTGTCGTCAAGCGCCCTGCGAGCAGCTGCCAGCACGCAGCACGGCGTTGCTTCCGCAGCGGTCGTGGTTGCCCGCATGACCGGCATGTTGATCGGCGTCGCGGCGCTGTCAGCTTGGGGTTTGCACCGTTTCCGCTCGCTCACGGCAACACTGGACACGCCGCTGCCGCTAGGCAATCCACAGGAGTTCCAGCGGCAGATGGTGGCTTACAAGCAGGCGCTCGGCAACGCGCTACTCACCGAATACCGCGAGATCTTCCTGTTCACCTCGGGGATCTGCGTTGCCGGAGCGCTCGTCGCGCTGCTCCTGTCGTCAAGGCGAGCAACGGGGGTCGGCGCTGGGTAGCTGGAGGCCGACCAGGTACTGCACCCCGACCTGGTCGATGCAGTCGTTGCCCTGCAGGAAGGCGGTGTGTTGGGTGCTCTGGTAGGTCAGCAGGAAGCCACCGAGCGCTTTTGCGAGGTTGACTCCGGCTTGGTAAGGCGTTGCGGGATCGTTGGTCGTGGACACAACGAGAGTCCTGGGCAATCCGTCTGCCTTGGGCAGGTGCGGCTGACTGGTGTTCGGCACTGGCCAGTACGTGCACGCATCACCCGGCGCCTCGCTCGGCACGGGCTGGCCGTTGTCCAGGAAAGGCGCGGCAGCGGTGGACCTGCGGGTTGCTTCGAGCAGCGCGGCCTGGTCGGTCTGACGGGGGTTGTCGACACACTGGATGGCGGTGAAGGCGTCCTGCACGTTGGTGTACTTGCCATCCTGGCCGCGGCCGTCGTACAGGTCGGCCATGGTCATCAGCGTGAGCCCAATCTGCCGCTTGAGCTGCACCAAGCCGCTGTTCAGCATCTCCCACAGGTCCTCGGTGTACAGCGCCTGGATGGTGGCGGTTGTCGCGTCCCCATAGCTGAGCTTGCGGCCGTCACCGGTGTCCACCGGGTTCTTGATCAGCGGCAGGACGAGGTCGCGATACGCCTGGACAGCCTTGCTCGGATCAGAACCCAGCGCGCAGTCCTGCCGCTTCGCGCACCAGGCAGCGAACTGGTCGAATGCCTTCTGGAACCCGGCTGCCTGGGCCACGCTGGCGTCGACCGAGTTCTGGCTGGGGTCGACGGCACCGTCGAGAATCATGGCGCGCACGTTCGCCGGGAATTGTTCCGCGTAGACGCTGCCGATGAAGGTCCCGTAGGAGAACCCCAGGTAGGTGAGCTTCTTGTCGCCCAGTGCGGACCGCATCACGTCAAGGTCCTTGACGACATCACGCGTGCCGACGTTCGCCAGCATCTCGGTGCTGGTCCGTTGCGCGCACTTGTTCGCGTAGTCCTTCAGCCGTTCCTCGTCCTTTGCCACACCGGACGGCGAACTGTCCTCGATATCGTCGATGCGCTGGGCGTCCCGCTCCTGATCAGTCAGGCACCGCACAGCCGGCTCGCTCGCGCCGATACCCCGCGGGTCGAAGCCGACGAGGTCGAACTGCTTACCGAGGTCGTTGTTCGCAACAGCGCTGGCGAGTGATGCGGCGGCCTCCATACCCGATGCGCCTGGTCCGCCGGGATTGACCAGCAGTGAGCCGATTCGCCGCCCCGCGTCGGTGGCCTTGCGGCGCAGCAGGCCGAGCGTGATCGTCTTGCCCTCCGGCTTGGCGTAGTCGAGCGGGACCACCAGTCGCGCGCAGTCCAGCCTGGTCGACTTGTCGGTGTACAGCTTCCGGTCGGTGTCGCTCGTGGCGTAGGCCTCGCAACTGCCCCAGCCGAGTTGCTGTCCGTAGAAGCGTTCGAGCCCGGCAGGCACCACGCCAGCCGGTCCGGGCTTCTCCAGAGTCACTCCGGCCGCCGGTTCGCCACCGAGGACCGAGGTGCACCCTGCGGCCAAGGCGGTGACGCTCAGTAGGAGCGGGAGAAGCACTGCGTGAAAGCGACGTGGGGCCACACTGCGATCGTGCCATCAGATGACTCCGATTGAGGGATGGCCGACCCACGAACACTGCTCAGGGGTGATCCTTGCGCCACAGAAACCGCTCCGTTGTCGGTGCGGTGGGAGAGGATAGGACCATGCCGCAACTGCGCATCGCACTCGCCCAGGTCAATCCCTGCGTCGGGGATCTCACCGGCAACGCCGACGTGGTCGTGGAATGGACCCGCAAGGCGGTGCAGGCGGGCGCGCACGTCGTCGCCCTGCCCGAGATGGTGCTGACCGGTTACCCGGTCGAGGACCTCTCACTGCGGGAGTCTTTCGCGAAGGCGTCCCGGGCAGCGCTGGACGAGTTGGCCGAACGGCTCGCCGACGTGGGGTGCGGCGACGCACTGGTCGCGCTGGGCTACCTCGACCGTGACGAGGCCGGTCCCCGCAACGCGGCGGCACTGATCCACAAGGGTCAGGTGGTGGCCCGCTACGCCAAGCACCACCTGCCCAACTACGGGGTCTTCGACGAGTTCCGCTACTTCGTCCCCGGGGACAAACTGCCCATCGTGCGCTGGCACGGCGTCGACCTCGGCCTGGTGATCTGCGAGGACATCTGGCAGGACGGCGGACCGATCGCGGGGCTCGGACAGGCAGGTGTGGACCTGGTGCTGTGCCTGAACGGATCCCCCTACGAGCGCAACAAGGACGACACCCGGGCCCAACTCGTAGCCCGCCGCGCGGCAGAGGCCGGGGCGCCCATCGCGTACGTCAACCTGGTCGGCGGCCAGGACGAGTTGGTCTTCGACGGTGACTCCCTGGTCATGAACCCCGACGGCACCCTGCTGGCCAGGGCTCCGCAGTTCGTCGAGCACCTGCTCGTACTCGATCTCGATCTGAACGCGGGCGGCCACACCTCGGTGGAGCCTGTGGAAGGCTTCGAGGTGACGAGGACGGTGATCAGCGCCGAGCCAGTTCCCGCGTATGAGCCGCAGCCGGCGCCAGAGGCCCCCGACGCCCTGTCCGACTGCGCCGAGGTGTGGTCCGCGCTGGTCACGGGCTTGCGGGACTACGTACACAAGAACGGTTTCCGCTCGGTGGTGCTGGGCCTGTCGGGTGGCATCGACTCAGCGGTCGTGGCGGCGCTGGCGGTCGACGCGCTCGGCGCGGACGCCGTCTACGGCGTGTCCATGCCCTCGTCCTACTCCTCCGACCACTCTCGATCGGACGCAGCGGGCATGGCCGAGCGCACAGGGCTGCACTTCCAGACCCAGCCGATCGCCGCGATGGTGGAGGCCTTCGTCGGCCAGCTCGGGCTGACCGGCCTCGCAGAGGAGAACGTGCAGGCCAGGTGTCGTGGCGTGACCTTGATGGGGCTGTCCAACCAACACGGCCACCTGGTGCTGGCCACGGGCAACAAGACGGAGCTGGCTGTCGGCTACTCGACGATCTACGGCGATGCCGTCGGCGGGTTCGCACCGATCAAGGACGTGCCGAAGACGTTGGTGTGGGAGTTGGCCCGGTGGCGCAACGACCAGGCCGAACTCAACGGTGAGGTGCCGCCGATCCCGGAGAACTCGATCACGAAGCCGCCCTCGGCCGAGTTGCGCCCTGGCCAGTTGGACACCGACTCGCTCCCCGACTACGAGCTGCTGGACAAGGTGCTCGACCAGTACGTCGAGGGCGACCTGGGGTACACGGCCCTGCTGGCCGCCGGCTTCGCCCCCGAACTGGTTGAGCGGGTTCTGGTGATGGTGGACCGTGCCGAGTACAAGCGCAGGCAGTACCCACCGGGCACCAAGATCACGTTGAAGGCGTTCGGCAGGGACCGCAGGCTGCCCATCACCAGCAGCTGGCGGGAGCAGTCCGCGGCCCTGGTCTGAGTCAGGTGGTCGGGCGCACGAAGGGGAACAGCACCGTCTGCCGGATCGAGGCGCCGGTCAGCATCATGAGCAACCGGTCGACGCCCATGCCGAGGCCGCCGGTGGGCGGCATGCCGTGCTCCAGCGCGCGCAGGAAGTCCTCGTCGAGTTCCATGGCCTCGACGTCACCGCTGGCCGCCCGCAAGGACTGGGCTTCCAACCTGCGGCGCTGTTCGACGGGATCGGTCAGCTCGGAGTAGGCCGTGCCGATCTCGGCACCGAAGGCGACGAGGTCCCAGCGTTCGGCGAGCCTCGGATCGACGCGGTGCTGGCGGGTCAGCGGGGAGACATCGGTCGGGAAGTCGGTGTAGAAGGTCGGTGCCGTGGTGAAGGGCTCGACCAGGTGCTCGTACGCCTCCAGCACCATGTCGCCGACCCCCGCCTCCTCGCGGACCGGCACCCCGGCTCGCTGGCACTGCTTGCGCAGCACCTCGGCGGAAGTGTCGGCGGTGACCTCCTCGCCGAAGGCGGCGGACACGGCCTCGTGCACACGTACGATCGGCCACTCACCGGAGATGTCGTGCTCGACGGGTTTTCCATCGGGCGCAATTCCCTTGGCCACGATTTCACCGTGCGCTGCCATCGCGGCGTGCTGGATGAGGCCGCGGGCCAGGTGCAGCATCGTGGTGTAGTCGGCGTACGCCTGGTACGCCTCCAGCATGGTGAATTCGGGGTTGTGGGTGGCGTCGGCGCCCTCGTTGCGGAAGTTCCGGTTGAGTTCGAAGACCTTGTCCACCCCGGCCACGCACAGCCGCTTCAGGTAGAGCTCGGGCGCGATCCGCAGGTACATGCGCATGTCGTAGGCGTTGATGTGGGTCACGAACGGCCGGGCGGTCGCGCCACCGTGCACGGACTGCAGCATCGGCGTCTCGACTTCGAGGTAGCCGTGGTCGTGCAGGTAGTCCCTGGCCGAGCGGACGACATCGCTGCGGACGCGCAGCATGCGAGCCGCGTCGGGGTTGACGACGAGGTCGAGGTAGCGCTGGCGGACGCGCGCCTCAGGGTCGGCAAGTCCCTTGCGCTTGTCGGGCAAGGGGTGCAGGCACTTGGCGGTGATGGTCCACGACTCGGCCTGGACGGACAGTTCACCGGTTCGCGAGGTCATGACCTCGCCGTGCACTCCCACGTGGTCGCCGAGGTCGACAGCGGACTTCCAGGATGCGAGCCGTTCGGGGCCGAGTTCGTCCACGCGGAGCAGCACCTGCAGCTCCCCGGTGAAGTCACGCAACTGCGCGAAGCAGAGCCTCCCGACCTCGCGGAGGGCGATGACGCGGCCCGCGACGGTCACGCGATGGCCGGTGAACGAGTCAGCGGGCAACTCGGCGAACCGCTCGCGGATCTCGCCGAGCACGCAGTCGCGGTGGAAACCGGCGGGGTAGGCCTCGACGCCCTCCTCGCGCAGGCGTTCCAACTTCGCCATGCGCACACGGACCTGTTCAGGCAGACGTGCCCGGTGCACACCGGCAGTACGGGCGGATTCCTCGATCTGGTGAATCCGGGCGACGAACTCGCTGTCGACCACCGCAGTGGACAACACACCGCGACCGCCGCGGCGGCGCAGCGTGCCGACGAAGCCCTCGGCGACTCCCGCGACCAGGCTGATCCGGGGTAGCTGGCGAGACCGCTGGTAGCAGATGAACCGCGGCAACCAGTTCGGGCCGTACTTGGCGTTGGACCGATAGAGCGATTCCAGCTGGAAGAAGCGGGACGCGATGCCGAGGATTCCTCGCCACAGACGCAGCACCGGCCCGGCGCCGATGCGCGAGCCCTCCTCGAAGACAGCACGGAACATCGCGAAGTTCAGCGAGACCCGGTGAATGCCGAGTTGGCCGCTCGCGGCGACCAGCTCGGACACCATGTACTCGTTGAGCCCGTTCTCCGCGTCGCGGTCACGACGCATCAGGTCGAGGGACAGACCAGCACGCCCCCACGGCACGAATGAGAGGAGTCCTCGCAATTGCCCCTCGGCGTCGTAGGCCTCGACCATCACGCAGCGCCCGTCGGTCGGGTCACCGAGCCTGCCCAGCGCCATGGAAAAACCGCGTTCGGTCTGCGCACCGCGCCACTGCTCGGCGCGTCGCAGCATCTCGCCCATCTCGTCGGGCGGGATGTCGCGGTGCCTCCGGACCACTGTGCTGTAACCGGCTCGGGCCACGCGGCTCACAGCCTGCCGAACACCACGTCGTTCCGGGCCGGCGAGGCTGAACTCGCGGACGTCGAGCACGGCCTCGTCACCGATCTCCAGCGCGCGCAGCCCGGCCTTGTCGTACCACTGCGCGCCGGTCTCGCTCGCGCCGAGCACCGCGGGCACCCAACCGTGGCGCCCGGCCTCGGCCAGCCACGCCTGGATGGCAGCCGACCATCCCTCGCGGTCGCCGATGGGGTCCCCGCTGGCAAGGCTGGTACCGCCCAGCACTCGGTAGGTGACGGCGGCTCGCCGCTCCGGGTCGAACACGACGCTCTTGTCGCGTCGGGTGGCGAAGTAGCCGAGTGAGTCATCCTCACCGAATTCGGCGAGCAGCTCGCGCAGCCGGATCTCCTCGTCGGCGCTGAGCAGTTGACGGCTGCGCACGGCGCGGAAGAACTCGACGAGGGCGTAGGCGCCGACAAGCGCGCCGAGCAGGCCGAGCAGCACGCTGAGCCAGTTCGGGCCGTCGGCGACCCCGGTCCTGGGCAGGTCGACGATCTGACCGGTCACCTGGTTGGCAGCCCAGGCCAGGCGGGCGGCGGTGTCGCGCAGGTTGCCGGGGAACAGCTCGGTCAGGCCCCAACCGAGCAGCCAGGTGACGAGCAGGCCGCCGACGAGACTGCCGAGTGCACGCCAGGCCGACCCGGAGGCGAGCCGGGCGGGAAACGCGGGCCGCAGCACCAGCAGCAAGCCGATCAGGCACAGGTTGACCAGCACGTGCCAGCCCAGGTCCCAGGCGAGACTGGCGGGCAGCGGCGGGTCGTCGGGGTCGACCAGCGCCTCCTGGCCGAGCAGCACGAGCGCGGCCAGCAGCAACCCGCTCAGCAGGGCGTACAGGCCCTGGATCGCGATCAGCGTGTTCACGGCGGCCCGCTTGCGGCGGCGCAGCGCGGCACCGAGCACGAACAGCATCAGCGCGGCGAAGATGTTCGCGTCGACCGGGACGCCGATCTCGTCGAACAGCCAGGTCACGGCCACGTAGAACCCGGGGTGGCCGTCCACGACCGGTATCAGCAGCAGCGACATGAGCGCGCCGAGCTGCACGACTGTGGCGACCAGGCCGCCAGCTCGCCTCTTCCAGTGTGCGACCGGGCTAGGGGCGCCGTTCGCCGTCATCGAGCTGCTCCCGGGGTGTCGTTCGATCGTCGAGCCCGACCCGGCGCGGCAACGGTGCGTACTCCCCCGGTGACGACGCGGTCGCAGCGGGTCGGCGTGACCAATCTAGCGAGGGGACCTCACAGCACCTGTCAGCGGGTGTGAAGCTGCTCGCAGCCACTGCCACCCGGCGCGCGACGGTGTCACCCTGGTCGGCGTACACCCTCCACATGACCCAGGGACCCGCACCGCGGGCCTTGAGGGAAGGACGGTCGACAATGACGTCTGCCACCGAGCCGGTGCACGGCTCAGCGAGCGGCGGCCCCGAGTCCGCCCCGTACGGCAACGGCGCGAACCCCGGCGGCCGGGCTCCGGCACGCCGCGTGCGCATCCACCACCTGCAGGAGCTCAAGGACCGCGGCGAGCCGTGGCCGATGCTCACCACCTACGACATGTACACCGCGGAACTGTTCGACGAGGCGGGCATCCCGGTGCTGCTGGTCGGCGACTCGGCGGCCAACAACGTGTACGGCTACGACACCTCGCTGCCGGTGACGGTGGACGAGCTGTTGTTCCTGACCAGGGCCGTGACCAGGGCGGTGCGGCGCTCGCTGGTCGTGGCCGACCTACCGTTCGGCTCGTACCAGGTCTCGCCCGAGCAGGCGGTGGCCACCGCGGTCCGGTTCATGAAGGAGGGCCGGGCCCACGCGGTGAAGCTGGAGGGCGGCAGGCGGTTCGCTCAGCACGTGGAGGCGATCGTGGCCGCGGGCATCCCGGTGATGGGCCACATCGGTTTCACCCCACAGAGTGAACACCAGCTGGGCGGCTACCGGGTGCAGGGCCGCGAGGACGCGGCCGACGGGGTGCTCGCCGACGCCGTGGCGCTGGAGCAGGCGGGGGCGTTCGCCGTGGTGCTGGAGATGGTCACCGCCGAGGTCGCCAAGCGGGTGACGCACGAGCTGCGCATCCCGACCGTGGGCATCGGCGCGGGACCGGACACCGACGCCCAGGTACTGGTCTGGCAGGACATGATGGGGCTGCGCCGGGGCAAGGCGCCGCGCTTCGTCAAGCGCTACGCGGACGTGGCCTCGGTGATGTCCGACGCGGCGAGCAGGTTCGCCGCGGAGGTGCGGGGCAAGGCGTTCCCCGCCCCGGAGCACTCGTTCCACTGAGCACCGACCACACCCGTGGGCGGCTCCCAGGAGCCGCCCACGGGCGGGTCAGGACAGCACTTCCCGGTCGTGCGGCGTGAGCCAGGCCCGGGGGTCCGGTCCGAGCGGCACGATGCCGGTCGGGTTGATGGACCTGTGCACCTGGTAGTAGTGCCGCTTGATGTGGTCGAAGTCGACCGTCTCGCCGAAGCCCTCGGTCTGGTAGAGGTCCCTGGCGTACGCCCAGAGCACCGGCATCTCGCTGAGCTTGTGCCGGTTGCACTTGAAGTGCCCGTGGTAGACCGCGTCGAACCGGACCAGGGTGGTGAACAGCCTGATGTCGGCCTCGGTGATCGAGTCACCGACCAGGTAGCGCTGCCCGGCCAGCCGCTCGGACAGCCGGTCCAACTCGGCGAACAGCCCCTCGTACGCCTGCTCGTAGCGCTGCTGCGAGGTGGCGAACCCACACCGGTACACCCCGTTGTTGACGTACCGGAAGATCGGCTCCACCACGGCGTCGATCTCCGCGCGCAGCGGCTCCGGGTACAGGTCGGGCGCACCGGGCCGGTGATACTCGCGCCACTGGGTGGACAGGTCCAGGGTGATCTGCGGGTAGTCGTTGCTGACCAGCTTGCCGCTGGGCACGTCGACGACCGCGGGCACCGAGACCCCGCCGGTGTAGCCGGGGTCGGCCTTGAGGTAGGCCTCGGACAGGAAGCCGATGCCCAGCACCGGGTCCCGGCCGTCCTCGTCCAAAGTGAACCGCCAGCTACGCTCGTCCTGGATCGGGTCGACCACCGCGAGCGAGATCGCCTGCTCCAGTCCGAGCAGCCCGCGCACGATGACCGCGCGGTGCGCCCAGGGGCAGGCGAGGCTGACCACCAGCCGGTAGCGGCCCGGCTCGACGGGCCAGCGCGAGGAGCCGTCCGAGGTGATCCGGTCCGCGAAGTGGTTGGGCGAGCGCACGAACTCGCCGCTGCTGTCAGCCATGTCGAGCCCGCCTCAGATGTCGGTGACCCGCAGGCCGGCGTGCGCCTTGTAGCGCCGGTTGATCGCGATCAGGTTGGCGGTCAGCGCCTCCACCTGCCCGGCGTTGCGCAGCCTGCCGCCGAACACGCCGCGCACGCCCGGGATGGCGTCGGCCAGCGCGCGGACCAGGTCGGTGGCCTCGCGGTCGTCACCGAGCACGAGCACGTCGGTCTGCACCTCGGCCACCTCGGGGTCGACCAGGTGCACGGCGGAGACGTGGTGGAAGGCAGCGGTCACCCGGGACTCCGGCAGCAGCGCCTCGGCCTGCTGGGCGGCGCTGCCCTCCTCGACCGGCAGCGCGAACGGGCCCTGCTTGTCGAAGCCGAGCGGGTTCACGCAGTCGATCACGATCTTGCCCGCCAGCGCCTCGCGCAGGGACTCCAGCAGGGCACCGTGCCCGTCCCACGGCACGGCGACCAGCACCACGTCGGCCTGCCGGGCGCACTCCAGGTTGTCCGCGCCCGCGATGTGGCCGACCCCGGCCAGCTCGCGCAGCTCACCCGCGGTGGCCTCCGCGCGCTCGGCGGCCCGCGAGCCGATCACGACCTTGAGCCCCGCCTTGGCCCAGCGGTACGCCAGCCCCTTGCCCTGCGGGCCGGTGCCACCGAGCACGCCGACGGTCAGCTCACCGATCTCAGTCACTTCTGTTCCTTCCCACCAACACGGTCGAAGGACACCTTGCGGCGCCCCACGTCTGCCTCGACGAGCCGGACCCTGATCCGCTCGCCCTCGGGCAGCCCTTCCCCAGCGCACCGGGCCATCACCGGCGGCTGGGCGACGAACACCTCACCGCCGGTGGCCTCGGCCCGCAGCACCACGGCGTCGAACTCCTCGCCGACCCGGTCCGCCAGCACCCACGCCTCCGCCTGGTCCAGGCAGGCACGCTCCACCTTGCCCGCGAGCAGGTCGGAGGCGGACATCAGGCCGGGCAGTTCGGGCAGGGCCGCGCGCACCCACTCGGGTACCTCGGCGCCCCCGGTCACGGCGAGGCAGCACTCGGTGCCGAACCGGTCCACCAGTCGCCGCAGCGGGGCCGTGACGTGCGCGTAGGGCGCGCCGACCCCGGCGTGCGAGGTGACCGCCGGCTCGGTGCCGTCGAATGCGGTGTACCCGGCGCCGCGCAGCAACCTGGTCGCGGCCACGTACAGCGCGAGCGACTCGGGCCGGTCCGGGTCCAGGCCGGCCAGCACGTGCGCGGGGCTCGCGTCCCGCGGCCAGTCCACCCCGGTCGCGCTGGCGACCCGGTGCAGGTTCGCCACGGCCTCGGGGTCGGCCGTGGGCAGGGTCCGCAGCACGCCGACCCGCGCGGAGATCATGATCTGCGCCGCGCACATGCCGGTGAGCAGGGACACCTCGGCGTTCCACGCCTCCACGTCGGCCCGCAGCCGCACGGTGAGCGTCCACTCCCCGTCCCCGAACGGGGTGATCTGCTGTTCGGGCAGTTGCAGCTCGACGGCGCCGCGCTCGGCAGCCATGGCCCTGCGCAACCGGCCCAGCTCGGGCAGTTGCTCGATCGACGGGTGCGGGGTGCCCGCGAGCAGGCTGGCCTGCACGGACTCGTAGTCCAGGCGCGCGGTGGAGCGGACCAGTGCCCGGCCCAGCTCGTACCGCTCGACCTCACCCTGGGCATCGCAGTCCACGGTCCACAGCACGGCGGGCCGCACCTGCTCGGGCAGCAGGCTCGCGGCTCCCTCGGACAGCACGGTCGGGTGCAGCGGCACGGTGCCGTCGGGCAGGTACATCGTCTGCCCTCGGCGGCGGACCTCCTGGTCCAGCGCGCCGCCGGGCAGCACGAAGGCGCCGAGGTCGGCGATCGCGTAGTGCACGCGGAAGCCGGTGCCGCGGCGCTGGACCAGCACAGCCTGGTCGAGGTCCTTGGAGCCGGGCGGGTCGATCGTGACCAGTGGCAGGTCGGTGGCGTCCCGGCGGGGTCCGCCGCGCACCTGCTCCAGTGCCTGCTCGGCCTCCACCAGTGCGGCGGACGGGAAGTCCTCGGGCAGCCCGAACTCGGTCCGGATCGGCGCGAAGTCCCGCCCCGGACCACCGGTCGTGCAGCCCGCAGACACCACAACCGAACCTTAGTTGTCGCGGCCGCCCGGCGCCGTGACCCGGCTCTCAGTCCTCGTCACCACTCCAGCGGCGATCGGCCTCGTCGGCGGACTTCGTGCGCTCCGCGGCGATCTCCAGCGCGCGGGCCGCGGTCTCCCGGTCCGGGTAGGGCCCGAGCCGGTCCACCGCACGGCACCCGGCCGCAGGTTCGACCTCGTTGTGCTTGGTGCAGAAGTACCAACCGTCCTCAGCCATGGTCAAAGCCTGACATGCGCCCGCACGCATGTCACCACGACTGGCGCTCCGGGGTGGGCGGATAACCCTGATAGCCCTGCGGTCCGAAGCCCCCCGGCGGGGTGCTCGGGCCCGGCGGGAAGCCGCCCGGCGGGGTGGGCGGCAGCGGCAGGCCGCTGGGCGGGGTCGGCGCCTGGTCGCCCAGTGCCCTGCCCGCCGGGTCGTGCATGGGCGAGGCCGAGGGCTCCACCCTGCCCTGGTCCCCGCGCGGGATCGGGTCCAGGCAGGACACCAGCACGGTGGTCTCCTCCGGGTTGTCGATCCGCTTGCCGTCGCGGTGCCGGTAGACGATCTCCCCGTCGGCGTCGATCTCCATCAGGCAGCCGACCTCGGCGAGCTGGTCCTCGTCCAGGTCGACCAGCCGCTCGTAGCGGGAGGGCACGACCCGGTAGACCGGCCAGGACAGGTGGTCGAAGGCGGAGTGGAACTCGGCGAGCAGGTGCGCCATCTGCTGCTGCCAGGGCAGCGGCATGGACTCGACCAGCGACCGGGGCAGCACGGCGTACCCGGAGTCGACCCCGTGACTGGCCGCCTCCAAGTAGTCCCGCAGCGGGGTGCTGGAGGCCGGTCGGCCGGCAGGCCGGGGGATCGGTTCGGGGGTGTACTTCAAGTTCGCCTCCTGCTACACGCCTGGCCGGACAGCCTGCGGGACGACCTCTGCCTCGGTGAAGCTGAACGGCCTGATGTGGATCGGGATCCCGAAGTCCTGTGCCTCGATGATCTTGTTCTCGCCCAGGTACATCGCCACGTGGTGAATGGTGGCGGGGTTGCTCGGGTCGTTGGCCAGGAACACCAGGTCACCGGGCTGCGCCTGGCGGATCGGCAGCAGGGCCCCCGCCTTGTACTGCTGGTCGGCCACCCGCGGCAGCGAGATGCCCGCGGACAGGTAGGCCTGCTGGACCAGCCCGGAGCAGTCGTAGCCCACCGGCCCGTTGCCGCCCCAGATGTAGGGCTTGCCCAGCTGCTGCATGGCGTAGGCGATGGCCTTGGCCGAGGCGGCGTTGCCGGGCAGGCTCAGGCCCGCGCTCTGCCCGCAGCCGGTCGGGTCGGCCACGTCCCCGACGTTCTTGATCAGCTCGGCGGCCATCGGCGCCCACTTGTCGTAGGCGTCGGGGAAGGCCGAGCGCTCCACGGCCTGCGCGGCCTGGCCGGGGGGCATCTTGTCCCAGCCCCCGACCTTGAGCAGCACGTCGTAGAACTTGTTGATCTCGTAGTCCAGGTTGAGGATCTGCTCGGGGGTGCCCCAGTTCATCGAGGGGCGCATCTGGAACAGGCCCAGCGAGTCCCGGTCGCCGTAGTTGATGTTGCGCAGCCCGGACTCCTGGGAGGCCGCCTGGAGGGCCACCTGCCAGGCCTGCGGGGACAGGTTGCGCTGCTTGCCCACCGAGATGATCTTGGCGGCGTTGGACTTCTGCTCCTCGGTCAGGCGAGCGACCATGCCCGCACCGCCGGAGGCCGAGACCGAGCCGTCCCAGGGCCCGATCGCGGCGTTGCAGTTGACCATCCGGTACCGGGTGATGGCCTGCTCCTGGGTGGACACCACGGACGCCACCACGGTGGTGACCACCACGAGGGTGACCACCACGGCGGCGGTGATGCCGAAGACGATCCACAGGCGCACGTCAGCTCGCCTTGTCGTAGTGCGAGACCCGCCACCCCTGCGACGGCGTGGAGATCACGCTGATCCGCAGCGTGCCGCCGTCGGTGGGCACCTCGGCGATCACCGAACTGGTCGTGGACTCCTTGGACACCGGCTGCCCGGTGACCTTGTTGGCCGGGATGTTGGCCAGGTCGATCGACTCCAGCTGGGGCAGGTACTCGTCGGTGGTGTACGGCTTGAGCCCGGCCAGCCACTGCTGCTTGCTGATGCCGTTGGGGTGGTTGGCCCACGCCTTGGCGAAGTTCGTCGCGGTGGTCAGCGCCTGCGGTGCGGGCGGCGCGGAGGTCGCCGTGCTCAGCGGCGCGGTCAGCCGGGTCTCGGTCGTGGTCGGGGTGGTCGTCGCACCGCTCGAGCCGCCCTGCGTGGGCTGCTGCTCGCTGGTCGAGGTGGCACCCGGCTGCGCGTTCCCCGTGGACTGCGCGATCACCGGGATCAGGGTCGCCACCAGCACGCCCACCGCGATCAGCACGATGGCGAACGCGATCAGGTGCTTGGGTGAGCGCAGGGGCCAGCCCCACAGCCTGCGGTAGACCGCCGAGCGCCCGCGGTTGGTCCGGATCGGCATCGGCTACCCCCTCCTCTCGCCCCAGCCGTAGGAGGGGCCCTCGTTCTCGGCCACCTCCAGTCCCCTCGACGGCCGGAAGATCACGTGCACCTGGCGGCCCGCGACCACCTCGGTCTCGGCCCGGCGCGGTTCCTGCACCGGCCGGTCGGCCTGGGAGGGCACGATCACCGCGTCCTCTCCCCTGCGGTCCCAGCTCCGGTCGATCACCGACGGGGAGTCCACCAGCCGCGAGGTCTCGCCGGCGACCAGGGCCATCTGCCTGCCGCTGGCGGCGGGCAGTGCGGCGACCCCGCCGCCGGACTCCAGCGCGCCCGCGGTGCGGTCCAGCCGCTGGGAGGTCGCCAGCACGGGGGTGTGCGCCTCGGGCCGGTACCTGCGCCCGCCGCGCTGGGCGGCGGCGATCTCCGGCGGGGTGTGGTCGCCCTCGCGCACGTGCTCCCAGAAGGCGTCCTGCGCGGTCGGCCCCTGCTGCTTGCGCCCGCGCAGGCGGTCCAGGAAGCCGTTGCGCACCCCACCCGCGGCGCCGACCGACAGCTGCACCATCTGCACCATGCGCTGCACCGGCTTGCCGACCATGAACAGAGCGACGGTCACCAGCCCCGCCAGCAGCATCTGGGTCAGCAGCGGCAGCGAGTGCGCCGGGTCGAAGATCCAGCTCAGCACCAGGGTGTGCAGGCCAGCCAGGCAGGAGATGATCACCACGTTGAGCAGCGAGGCCCCGGCGGCACGACCGATCTTGCGCAGCAGGTCGTGGTAGAGCAGCGCGGCCAACCCGATGATCGGACCGGCCAGGATCATCACCCGCAGCAGCACCTGCGCGAGCAGGATCGTGACCTTGGCCAGCAGTTGGAACAGCGCGAAGACCAGCGCCTGGAACAGCGCGAGGAAGCCGTCACCGGTGCGGCTGCCGTCGCTGCCGTCGAAGTAGCCGGTGGCGTTGCCCAGTTTGCCGCGCAGGTCCACGTACGCCTGCTTCTTGGCGTTGGTGTTGTTCGGGTCGCTGTCCTTGCCCTCGGTGATCTCCTGCTTGGAGAACGCCTGGGCGCGGACCAGGTCCCGGCCGAACTGCTGGGACTGCGGCGCGTCGGGCGAGCCGAACTCACCCCGCAGCCAGTTCCGGTAGATCACGTTGTCGTACAGCATGGTCGGCAGCGCGTTGCGCTCGTCGACCTTGACCTCCTTGAGGAAGCCCGCCTGCAACTGCGAGGTCCCGAAGATCAGGATCTTGTCCAGGATCTGGGTGTAGATCAGCGGGGTCAGGTAGGTGGCCGAGGCCAGCCACAGCGCGGCCAGCGCCCACATGGACTTCTTGCTGATCGCGGCCATGTCCCCGCGCCAGATCTGGCGGAACAACATGATCGCCAGGCCCAGCGCGGCCAGCCCCAGGAAGGGCGCGAACACGCTGTTGTACAGCGCCGAGGTCCCGGTGGCCACCAGGTCGTCCAGGGGTTTGACCAGGTCGCTGTGCCCGTCACCGCCGGGGCCGAGCAGGGCGTAGTGCAGCCCGTTGGTCGCACCGACGATGACCTTGGTGATGTTGAACAGCTCGTTGCCCAGCCAGGTGTCGATCACCGAGCTGGGGCTGGACATGGAGCTGATCGCCCCGCAGTTGGGGTCGTACAGGTGCCAGGTCAGGCCCGCGTAGGCGACCTCGTCGTAGACGCTGCCCGCCTGGCCGGTGCCCAGCGGCGCCGGGTCCAGCGCGCCGACCATGCCCGAACCGGGCCGCTCCGGGTTGGGCGCGCAGTCGGTCGGCGCCGCGAACGCGGGCGTGCCGATCAGCGCCTGCATACCCAGCAGGGCCGCGACCACGGCCAGCGCGGGGCCGCGGCGCAGTGGCTTGCGGTCGCCGCGCCGAAGCCGCCGCCACGCCAGCACAGCCAGCGTGACGACGGCGAGCAGCAGCACGGCTGTCATCCGAACGAACTCCCGCCCGAGTAGCCGCCACGCTGGGCCCCACCGTGCTGGTTCTCCCGGTCGGCGCCGTTGCCGACCGGCTCCTGCGGGGCGTAGGCGTCGTGGTAGCCGTTGCCGGGGCGCGGGGGCACGTTGATCAGCGGTTCCTTGGCGGCCTCCAGCGCCTCGGCCTCGTCGACCAGGCCGACCTCCAGTTCGGCGGCCAGTTCGTCGTCGTACTCCTCGTAACCGGACTCCAGTGCTGGCCGTTCGTCGGGTAGCCCGCTGTCCAGGCCCTCCGGCGAGGACACCGCGGGCAACTCGGCGGGCCGGGTGTCCCGCTTGGCGTCCGGGGTGGTGTCCATGGCCTTGCGCAGGTGCTCCAGGTGCGGTCCGGAGAAGTCGATCCGGATCCGCTCCACCCCACCCGCGCCGTCACCGAAGACGAACTGGCGCGGGGCGGTGTCCCGCTCGGTGCCGGTCCGGTGCGAACCGGGCCGCCTGCCGAGGCTGGCGATGACCTGCTCGTAGCCCGCGCCGACCGGCACCTTGAGCAGCCGCAGGGCGTCGGCCTGCGCGTCCTCGTCGTCCAGGCGCCCGACGAACACCGAGTCCAGCAGCGCCACGAAGCCCTGGATCTTCAGGAAGTCGGCCGGGATCTGGCTGGACAGCAGTACGCGCACGTTCCACTTGCGGGAGTCGCGGGCGAACCGGTTCATCAGCACGCGGCCGGTGGGCACCTCGGACAGGAAGAACGCCTCGTCGATCCAGACGCCCTTGCGGGTGTCCTTGGGCCGTTCGTACACCGAGCGCTGGGTGAGCCAGGCGGCCAGGTTGAGCATCTCCACGCCCAGGGCCTCGGCGTCGGTCCAGTGCTCGCGGCCCACGCTCTCCTTGGGCAGGGTCAGCCCCGCCATGGTCAGCACGGTGAACCGGTCGTCGCGGATCTGCGAGTACGGGTCGGCGTCGGCCTCGGGGATGAGCAGCGACATGCGCTCGCGCATCTCGTCGAGGAAGTCGGCGACCACCATCGCGTGCTCGTGGTGCTCGCTGGCGTCGCGGCGCAGCGCGTCGAACACCAGCCCGGGGTGCGCGTCCGGACGGCCGCCGACCATGCGGACCGCGCGCAGCAGCACGATCCTGGTCTGCGGCAGCCGGGCGACCTCGTAGGGCAGCAGCCCGGTGAGCACGTCCAGGGCCAGGCGCCTGCGGGTGGCCGCGGCCAGGGCCTTCTCCCGGCGCCAGGCCCGCTCGGGGTCCTCCTCGTCCAGGAAGTGCTCCAGCATCGGCTCGGCCACCACCCGGTACGGGTTGAGGATGCCGGGCTGGGCGTTGAGCAGGTTGATCGGCCGGGCGTAGGGCTTGAGCTCGGGCAACTCGCACAGCGCGGCCAGCGGCCCGGATGGGTCGAGCACCGTCCAGTACGCCCCGGAGCGCAGCGTCTTGTAGACGATGCCGCCACCGAGGAAGGACTTGCCGCCACCCAGCCCGGCGACCATCGCGGTCAGCCCCGAGCCGTCCCGGACCTCCTGGGCCATCCACGGGTCCCAGGCCACCGGGCGCCGGGTCGCGGTGCAGGTCTCACCGAGCAGGATGCCGCGCCGGTCACCGACCTCGGCGGTGGCGGTGGGCACCGCGGAGGCGGCCCACACCACCGAGCCGCGGCGCAGGTAGGCGGCCGAGGCCAGCGGTTCGCCGGGGATGAACTCCCTGGCCATCGCGTACTGGGCCTCGGGGTGCTCGATGGCGACCTTCGGCTTGTACAGGTCCAGCAGGGTCTGGGCCAGGCGCAGCGCGTCGCGCTGGCTGGATCCGGACACCGCCAGCCGCCACCACGAGCGCACGCGGGTGCCCAGCGCGGTGAAGCCGGAGGTCATCTCGTCGTCGATCTCCAGCACCCGGCCCGCCTGGCGGACCAGGGACTGGGGCGGCTCCAGGTCGTGCTCGTCGGTGTAGTGCCGCACCTGGGAGCGCACCTTGTTCATCTGGCGCTGGAGTTCGCCGCCGACCTCCTCGGGGCGGCGCACGTAGATCCGCGCGGACCACTCCACCGAGGCGGGCAGCCGGTCGGAGCGCTGCACCCACGGGTCGTCGATCTCCGGGATCTGCAGGCCGT
This sequence comes from Kutzneria viridogrisea DSM 43870, assembly GCF_000525635.1. Lineage (NCBI taxonomy): Bacteria > Bacillati > Actinomycetota > Actinomycetes > Pseudonocardiales > Pseudonocardiaceae > Kutzneria > Kutzneria viridogrisea. The sequence continues at coordinate 1,105,485 of NZ_CP007155.1, read as the reverse complement.
GCATCGGCCCGACGGTCAGCACGCACACGTGCCTGCCCACGCCCGCGTTGGACCCGGTGCGCCCACGCACGGTCACCGTCGGCGAGTACGGCTCCTGGTAGAAGTCGGCCGCGTCGGTGAAGCTGGCCAGGTCCTCGGGCTCCCAGGTGTCGCTGGGCACCGCGGGCATGTTGCGCGGCGCGGGCAGCCCCAGCGAGCAGGACCGGTGCATCAGCCAGGACATCTCCTCGGCCGTCACCGGGCGGCCCTCCAGCCCCGCCGAGCCGAGCACCTGGTCGAGGTGCTCGACCTCGCTGTCCAGCGCGACCAGCTCGGCGTCCACTGCCTCGGGGAAGACCCGGCGCAGCACCGGTGCGGCCCGCTCCACGGCCCGGTCGACCACGTTGCGGGTCTGCACCTGGACGCCGAGGTAGACCTCCTTCTCGGCCATGGACCGGCCCATCAGCTGCTGCTGTTCGCCGACCATGTAGTCGTCGAAGGACAGCGCGCCCCGGGAGTCCGGCAGCCTGCCCACGGCGTTGTGCACGTGCGCCTCGGCCCACATCCGGATCGGGTAGGGCCTGGTGGTCACCCGCAGGTGCATCCAGCGGCCCTGCAGCTCGGCGTACTGCCCCGCGATCGCGGCGATCAGGTCCTGGCGCTGCGAGTCGGAGCGGAACGACCAGCGCTGCGGCGCGAGCCGGTACCAGGCGTAGACGTCCTGGCTGGTGCGCAGCAGGTGGCCGTCGATGCTGCGCGCGGAGATGGTCGGCGTGTAGCTGGGGATGGCCTGCTCGCCGGGCAGCCTGCGCCCGCGTGTGCTGTACGCCCGCTTGTCGACCGGTACCTCCGCGGCAGCGTGCTGAGCCACGTGCCGGGCTGAACGTTGGTCACGGTCTCGCCGGCGTCCGAACACCGCGAACCTCCCTGGTGCGAGTGCGTGCCTGCCGACGCTGTTGTTGCTGGTTGACTCTGGAGCGTTGGGCGCCCGCGGCGGGTGGGAGTGCGCGCTTGCCGCGTCCCTTGCCGTCCTGCGGGCGCGGGCGTTGCCGGTTTACTCTGATCCGCGAGGCGGTGACCGCCCCGCCCTGCCCCGAGGAGCGCTGGCGGGGCGCGGTCAGCTCACGCAGCCACATGACCGATACGGCGCCCAGCGGGCGCTCGTGGTTGATCCGCGAGGAGATGAGCCTGGTCACCACCACGGTGATGACCAGTGCCCAGGCCACGCTGAAGAAGCCGAACCCGATGCCGATCCGTCGTTCGACGGTGAGGGTGAGGAAGAAGACGGCGAGTCCGATGCCCCAGGCCACGTAGCGGGCACGCCACGGGAAGGTGGCCTTGGGTGGGCCGAGCCAGACGGCGTCCACCCGGTAGACCTCGTCGTCAGTGCGGATCCGCACGCCCCGTCACCCGGTGAACAGGCCGGCGAGCCACTTGCCGATGTCCACGCCGGCGCCTGTCAGGGCGATACCGATGATCGCCAGCGCCACGATGACACCGCCAAGGCGGCGCATGACTCCGGCGTTGTCGCCCTTGCCGCCGCCCAGCCAGAGCAGCAACAGCGCGACCGCGAGCAGCAGCAGCGGGATGAGGTTGCCGGTGATCCAGGTCTGGATGTTGTTCGTCGACGGCGTGCCTGCCGCGGTGTAGTGGATCAGGCTGCTGGCGGTCATGTCCTACTCCGGGGTGCTTGGAGCGTGTCGAGCCGGGGAACGCCCCCGGCAGGCGCAGACGAGTACAGCACGGGCGCAGCGCCCGTGGTGGGCGACGCCGGTGCCCGGTACCGCATCGGGACGGGGTTGATCCAAAACGTTCCCCTCGACCGCGTATTACGTCTAATCTGGCTACACCCATCATCGGTGGGAAGGGCCTGGTGGAGAACACGTGACACGAGATTCTCCTGCTTGCCGTAGCGTTTCACCCGCTTGCGAGAAACCCGGTCACGCTGAGTGTGTAGGGAACGGTAACACCGTGCCTGGCGTGACCTGTTCGGCCGACGCGACCCACACAGGGAGCCGCGTGTTGGCGGACGTCGGTAACAGTCGGCTCACCCCCTCCTCAGACAGGGATGTTCGCATGGCCGGGCAACCAGAGCCAGACCACGTCGAGGGCACTCAGTTGTGTAACGAAGAGGCTACCGGCAGAACGCTCCCCGCAGGGCGGCGGGTCCAGCGGACCGTGAACTTCGACCAGGGGGTCCTCGAGCGCGCCAGGGCCGCCGCGGCGCACCTGTCCGCGCACGAGCCGGGCGCCGGGGTGCGCAGCCTCGCCGACATCGTCAACCCCGCCGTCGCCGAGCGGGTCGCCGAGTTGGAAGAGCGCTTCAACGCGGGCCGCCCCTTCGACCCGGTCTACCGCCTGCCACCCGGCCGCCCCGCCAAGAGCTGACCCGCCGCCAGGCCTGCCGCTACGCGGACCGCTGAGCTGCCCCCTGCCAGGCCGGCACCTTCGGGCACCGCTGAGCGGGACTCGCGCCCCCCTCAGCCCGGGACACGCCGCCCTCCGCCTCCGCGCGCCCTCCCCCGGCCGCCCCTGCCCGCCGCCCTCTCCCCCACCAGAACCGCCAGCTCCAGGGACCGCGTCTTCGCGCCGGTCTCTGGACCGCGGGCCCATGATGATCACATCTGTCCAGTGATCATCCTGAGACAAGGGAAGAGACCGGACCTCAGCGAAGACGCCGCGCTCCGGAGGAGCGCCAAGAGCGCAGCGGGAAGGAGACGAGTCGGCGTGTAAGCCGGATCCTGTTCCCGGCGCCCCTCGCGGGGTGCCGGGTGGCGGCCATCCATCTCGGCCTGCCGTTGCCGACAGGCTCCAGCGGCCTACCCGCGGACATCGGGCGGGCAGCCCTCGATCGTCCGCGCAGGCGCCGCACGCGGCGCCCTCTTGGCCTTGCTCCGGGTGGGGTTTACCGAGCCACCTCGGTCACCCGAGGTGCTGGTGGTCTCTTACACCACCGTTTCACCCTTACCCGGTCGCTGTCGCGACCGGGCGGTCTGTTCTCTGTGGCACTGTCCCGCGGGTCGCCCCGGGTTGCCGTTAACAACCACCCTGCCCTGTGGAGTCCGGACTTTCCTCGGCGGCGGGAGTAGCTCCCGCCGACGCGGCCGCCCCGCCGACTCGTCCACCGGACAGCCTAGTACCCCGTGTCCCAGTGTCTGGAATCGACACCAGGGGTTGGTTGACCGCCTTTGGGGACCGTGCTCTACTCGGCTCATGGTCGCGTTTCGCCGACTCACTCGCCGCCGCCACGTGGATTTCCTTCGCGTGGTGTCGAGCGCCTGTCAGTTCTGACGATCTTCTCCTTTCCTCATGCCCCGCCCTCTCGGGGTACTCCCCTGCCTTTCCGGCATTCCTCACCTCGTGGAGAAGTCTTGTCCGAACACGATGGGAAGCATCGGCTCGAGCCGGTGAAATTCGCGTACTGGGTGCCCAACGTCAGCGGCGGCCTGGTGGTCAGCAAGATCGAGCAGCGCACCGACTGGGGCTACGACTACAACCGCCGGCTCGCGGTGCTGGCGGAGAACAACGGCTTCGAGTACGCGCTGAGCCAGGTGCGCTACATCGCCAGCTACGGTGCCGCCTACCAGCACGAATCGACCAGTTTCAGTCTGGCTCTGCTGCTGGCGACCCAGCGGCTGAAGGTCATCGCGGCGGTGCACCCGGGGCTGTGGCAGCCGGGCGTGCTCGCCAAGCTGCTCGCCACGGCCGACCACCTGTCGGGTGGGCGCGCGGCGGTGAACGTGGTGAGCGGGTGGTTCAAGGACGAGTTCACCAAACTGGGTGAGCCGTGGCTGGAGCACGACGAGCGGTACCGCCGTTCCGAGGAATTCATCCGCGTGCTGCGCGAGATCTGGACCTCCGACCACGCCGAGTTCCGGGGCGACTTCTACCGGCTGCACGATTTCGACCTCAAGCCCAAACCAGTCGTCACGGAAAAAAGGTCGCACCCCGAGATATTCCAGGGCGGCAACTCCACTGCGGCGCGGGCGATGGCCGGTCGCGTTTCGGACTGGTATTTCAGCAACGGCAAGGACTTCGAGGGCGCCAGCGAGCAGCTCGCCGAGGTCAACGCGAACGCCCGTCAGCACGGGCGCGGCGTCAGGTTCGGGCTCAACGGCTTCCTGATCGCCAGGGACACCGAGGCGGAGGCCCGTGAGGTGCTGCGGGAGATCGTGGCCAAGGCCGACCACGAGGCGGTGCGGGGCTTCGGCTCGGCGGTGCAGCAGGCCGGGCAGTCCACCGGCAACCGGACCGGCATGTGGCAGGACTCCTCGTTCGAGGACCTCGTGCAGTACAACGACGGGTTCCGCACCGGGCTGATCGGCACACCCGAGCAGGTGGCGACCCGGATCGTGGAGTACCGCAGGCGCGGGGTCGACCTGCTGCTGCTGGGTTTCCTGCACTACCTGGAGGAGGTCGAGTACTTCGGCCGCGAGGTGCTGCCGATCGTCCGCGAGCTGGAGGCCCGGGCCGACCGCTCCGCCGGTGTCCCCGAACCCGTTCTCGCCAACTGAGGAGCCCCGAGATGACCAAGAGCGTGGACGCCCAGGTGAGCTGGGACGACAAGCAGGCGCCGAGCACGGCGGAGCAGTGGGTGCAGCGGGCCAGCGAGGTGGCCGCGGTGCTGGCGGTGGACGCGGTGCGCCGCGACCGCGACGCCAACACCCCGTACGCCGAGGTGCAGCTGCTGAAGGACTCGGGCCTGGTGACCTTGCTGGCACCGGCCGAGCACGGGGGCGGCGGCCAGCCGTGGACCACGGCGTACCGGGTGATCAGGGAGGTGGCCAAGGCGGACGGCTCGATCGGGCAGCTGCTGGGCTACCACTACCTGTGGGCCTGGGCGGCGCGGCTGGTCGGCACGCCCGAGCAGATCGCCGCCGTGGAGGAGGCCGCCGCCAAGCAGCGCTGGTTCTTCGGCGGGGCCGTCAACCCGCGTGACCAGGACCTGACGATCACCGACCACGGGTCGCACCTGTCGTACAACGGGCGCAAGTCCTTCTCCACCGGCAGCAAGGTCTCCGACGTGACCGTGCTGGAGGGTGTGCTGGAGGGCACCGAGACGCACGTCTTCGCGATCGTGCCCTCGCGCCAGGACGGCATCGTGTTCAACGACGACTGGGACAACATCGGGCAGCGGGTCACCGAGAGCGGCAGCGTGGTGATCACCGACGTGCGGGTGGACTGGGCCAGCGCTGCGGGCTTCGTGGACAAGGTGTTCCAGCCGCGGGTCTACAACACGCTGAACGTGCCCGCGATCCAGCTGGTGTTCGTCAACTTCTACCTGGGCATCGCGGGCGGGGCGCTGGCCACCGCGAGCACCTACACCAGGGACAAGGCGCGGTCCTGGTTGTACTCGCCCTACGAGCGGGCCGTGGACGAACCGCACGTGCTCGACACCTACGGCGACCTGACCGCCAAGCTGTGGGCGGTCGAGGCACTGGCCGACAAGGTCGCCGAGGAGGCGCAGGTCATCCACGACAACGCCGAGGCGGTGACCGAGCGCCAGCGCGGCGAGCACGAGGTGCGGGTGGCCGCCGTGAAGGCCAGGGCCACCGACGTGGCCTTGGAGGTCACGAGCCGGATCTTCGAGGTGACCGGGGCCAGGTCCACGGCTTCCTCGGAGGGCCTGGACCGGTTCTGGCGCAACGTGCGCACGCACACCCTGCACGACCCGGTCGCGTACAAGCGGCAGGAGGTCGGCGTGTACGTGCTGCGCGACGAGATCCCCGAGCCCACCTGGTACTCCTGATCCACTTCCCCGCCCCGGTGAGGTCTGGTGGCCCGGCCTCACCGGGGCCCTCACTCTGGGAGGCAGTCCTTGTCCACCGTGCTCACGCTCTCCGGCAGCCCGTCCCCCGACTCGCGCACCAGTGTGCTGCTGCGGCACACGCAGGAGTGGCTCGTCGACCAGGAGCACGAGGTGCTGACCCTGCACGTGCGCGACCTGCCGACCTCCGCGCTGCTGGTCGCCAACACCGAGCACCCCGCGATCCGGCACGCGCTCGGCCTGGTGCGCAGGGCCGACGGGCTGATCGTGGCCAGTCCCGTCTACCGGGCCGCCTACAGCGGACTGGTCAAGGCGTTCCTGGACCTGCTGCCCGACGGCGCGCTGGCGGGCAAGGTCGTGGCCCCGCTGGCCACCGGCGGCACGCAGGGGCACCTGGTCGCCATGGACTACTCGCTGCGCCCGATGCTCAGCGCGATGGGCGCCGACAACCTGGTGCCCGGCTGCTTCGTGCTGGACCGGTTGATCCAACTGGCCGGTGAGGGCGGCGCCATGGACTCGTCCGCACTGGCCGCCGTGCACGTCGCACTGTCCCAGTTCGGTGCCGCGCTCGGCGCCCGGCACCGACTGCCGGTCGTGGCGTGAGCCGCCGCCCTACCCATGTGCGTCCCCCGCCACTCCCTGGGGGGCGACCCCGATCCCAGTCTACCGCCCGCCGCCCCTAGTTGATCTTGCCGAAGATCCACGTGTGGACAACTTGGCGGCTGTGCACAACTCGGGTCAGCTCAGGTGCGAGGTGTCGTTGACCAACCGGACCGAGGCGTTGCCGTCGGGGTAGAACTCCGCCGTGGACAGGGAAGCCGGGTCCAGGTGCAGGCGATAGAGCAGCGACGGGCCGGTGTCAAGGGCCATCCTCAGCAGGCTCTTGATCGGGGTGACGTGGCTGACCACGACCAGGGTGGCGCCGCCGTAGCGGCTGATCAGCGAATCGCGGCCGCGGCGCACCCTGCGGTGCACCGCGTCGAAGCTCTCGCCGCCCGGCGGGGTCAGTGAGGTGTCGGACAGCCACTTGCGGTGCAGCTCGGGGTCGCGCTCGGCGGCCTCGGCGAAGCTGAGGCCCTCCCAGTCGCCGAAATCGGTCTCGGTGAACCCGTCCTCGGTGATCACCTCGAGGCCGAGCGCCTCGCCGACGGCGCTCGCGGTCTGCACCGCGCGCCTCAGCGGGGACGAGATGACCGCGGCCACCTCGGGCATCGAGCCGAGCCGCTTGGCGGCGGCAGCGGCCTGGCGCTGGCCGAGCTCGGTGAGTTCGATGTCGCCGCGGCCGGAGTAGCGCCGGTCCACGGTCAGCGGGGTCTGGCCGTGCCGCAGCAGGATCAGCCGGGTCGGCGTGCCGGTGGCACCGGTCCACCCGGGCTGGCTGACCGGCTTCTCGGCGGCGGCGACGCGCTTCGGCGCGATGCCTGCCTGCTCGTCCATGGCCTCGTTGGCGAGCCGGTCGGCGTGCTTGTTGCGCTCGCGCGGGATCCACTCGAACTCGACCGAGTCGAACCCGGCGACCAGCTGCTTGGCCTCACGGGCCAGCGGCTGCATCGCCGGGTGCTTGACCTGCCAGCGCCCGGACATCTGCTCGACGACGAGCTTGGAGTCCATGCGCACCTCGACGGCGTCGGCGCCCAGCTCGGCGGCGGCCTTCAGCCCGGCGATGAGCCCCTGGTACTCGGCGACGTTGTTGGTGGTGACGCCGAGCGCGTCCTTGCGCTCGGCGAGCACCTCGCGGGTCTCGGCGTCCAGCACGACCGAGCCGTACCCGGCGGGGCCGGGGTTGCCGCGCGAGCCGCCGTCGGCCTCGACGATGACCCTCACAGACCGGACTCCGCGGTGCGCACCAGGATCGCGCCGCACTCCTCGCAGCGCAGCACCTCGTCAGCGGCGGCGGCCTTGATGGCGGACATGGCGGTGCGGTCGATCTCGATGCGGCACGCCCCGCAGCGGCGCGCGTGCAGCAGGGCCGCGCCGATGCCGCGCTGGGCGCGGACCCGCTCGTACAGGGCGAGCAGGTCGGCCGGGAACTGCTTGACCATCAGCTCACGGTCGGCGCTGCGCTTGGCATCGGTGCTGTCCAGGTCGGCCAGTGCGGAGTCGCGACGGCGCTGGGCGTCGGACAGGGCCCCCAGGGCCTTGTCCAGCTCGGCGCGGGCGTGGTTGGTGTCCGCCTCGACGGCCTCGCGGCGCTCCATCAGTTCGAGCTGGTCGTCCTCCAGCACGCCCTGCCTGCGTTGCAGGGTGGCCAGCTCGTGCTCCAGGTCGGCCAACTGCTTGGCGCCGACCGAACCGCCCGCCATCAGCTTGCGGTCGCGGTCCTCACGAGCCCGGACCTGCTCGATCTCGGTCTCCTGACGCCGGATGTCGCGGTCCAGGTCACCCAGCGTGGTCTCCACGGCGACCAGCGCGTCCCGCTTGGCCTGCGTCGTCTGCTCGGCCGCGCTGATCTCGGCGAGCTCGGGCAGCGTGCGGCGACGGTGGTTCACGCGCCCCAGCTCGGCGTCGACCTCGGCGAGGTCGAGCAGGCGGCGCTGCACCGCGGACTCGGCTTTCACTCAGTGGCTCCTCGGGATTCTGGCTGGGCGTGCAAGGTCCAGGGATCGGTCCGGCGGGTGGAAACGAAGACCTCGACGGTACCCGCAAGCGCGGAGCGGACCACCTCCGCCGCCTGCTGGCACCAGGGCCACTCGCTGGCCCAGTGCGCCACGTCGACCAGCGCGGGCAGCCCGGCACCGCGCTCGACGTGCTCGCCAGCCGGGTGGTGGCGCAGGTCCGCGGTGACGTAGGCGTCGACCCCGGCGCGCGCGGCGTGCCCGAGGTAGGAGTCACCGGCCCCACCGGAGACGGCGACCCTGCGGATCGGGCGGTCCGGGTCCCCGGCCCCGCGCACGCCCCACGCGGTGGCGGGCAGCGCGTCGGCGACCCTGCGCAGGAACACGGAGAACGGCTCGGTCGCGGGCAGTTCACCGATCCGGCCGATGCCGGTGCGCGAGCCGGGTTCGTGCGGGTCCAGCGGTCCGTGCACGGTGAGCCCGAGCGCCTGGGCCAGCGCGTCGGACACGCCGGGGTCGGCGGAGTCGGCGTTGGTGTGCGCGCACAGCAGACCCACGCCGTTGCGGATCATCCGGTGCACGAGGCGGCCCTTGGGCTCGTCGGCGGGCACCCCGTGCACCCCGCGCAGCAGCAACGGGTGGTGCGCCACGACGAGTTGGGCGCCGATCTCCAGCGCCTCCTCGATCGTGGCCTCGACCGGGTCCACGCAGAACAGCACCTTGTCCACCGGTTCGGCGCGGTCGCCGCAGACCAGACCGACCGCGTCCCAGGACTCGGCCAGCGCGGGCGGGTAGGCCTGCTCGATCGCGTCGACCACGGCGCCCAGGGTGGCGGTCATGCCAGCACCTCGCGCAGGGCGACGATCAGCGGGGCGCAGCGCTGCGGGGAGCGGACCGCCACCCGCAGGTGGTCGGCGCCCAGCCCGGGGAAGGTGTCGCCGCGCCGGACCGCGAAGCCGCGGTCGCGCAGGGCTCGTCGCACGTGTTCTCCATCCTTGACCCGGAGCAGCAGGAACGGCGCGGAGGCGGGGTCGTGCACCTCGACACCGGGCAGCGCGGCCAGCGCGGCGGCCAGCTCGACGCGGTGCGTCACGAGTTCGATCGCGGCGGCCTCGGCCTCGGCCACGGCGGCGGGCTCGCTGCACGCGCGCACGGCCTCCAGCGCGAGCGTGCCGACCGGCCACTGCGGTCGCCGCCGCCCCAGCCTGGCGAGCAGGTCGGGTTCCGCGATCGCGTACCCCGCACGCAGCCCGGGCAGCGCCCAGGTCTTGGTGAGGCTGCGCAGCACGATCAGCCCGGGCACGCGGGTGGCCGCGAGCGACTCGGGTTCGCCGGGCACCGCGTCCATGAACGCCTCGTCCACCACGAGGACACGGCCCGGCCTGGCCAGTTCGGTGAGCACGCGCGCGGGGTGCAGCACGGAGGTCGGGTTCGTGGGGTTGCCGACGACGACCAGGTCCGCCTCGTCGGGGACCAGGCCGGGGCGCAGCTGGTAGCCGTCCTCGGCGGCGAGCTGCACGCGGTGCACGGGCACACCGGCGTCGGCCAGCGCGACCTCGGGTTCGGTGAACGACGGGTGCACGACAGCGCTGAGCTCCGACGCCAGTTCGGGCAGCAGCGCGAAGCCCTCGGCGGCGCCGTTGAGCACGAGCACCTCGTCCGGCTCACGGCCGTGACGTGTGGCGACAGCTCGGCGCGCGGCCAGGTCCTCGGCTTCGGACGGATAGCCGCCCAGGCGGTCCAACGCGGCGGCGAGCCGGTCCCGCAGCCAGCCGGGCGGACGGTCCAGGCGCACGTTGACGGCGAAATCAGCCAGTCCGGGGATGGCGTCAACGTCGCCGTGGTGGCGCAATTGCGCACGCTGGATCTGCTGCCTGGTCATCGCGTGGAAGTCTAAGAGGATGCACATCAGCTTCGTCTGCTCGGGCAACATCTGCCGATCACCGATGGCCGCGCTGGTCTTCGGGGAGCAGCTGCGAACAGCTGGGCTGGCCGATGTCGTGGACGTGAGCAGTGCCGGGACCGGTGGCTGGCACGCGGGTGAGGCGGCGGACGAGCGCGCCACGCGGACCCTGGCCGAGCACGGCTACCCGACCGAGCACGTCGCGGCCCAGGTGGACGGCCGGCACCTGGATGCCGACCTGCTCGTGGCCCTGGACTCGGGGCACGCGCGCACGCTGCGGCGCATCGCGGACGACCCCGAACGGGTGCGGTTGCTGCGCTCGTTCGACCCCGCCGCGGGCGAGGACCTGGACGTGCCCGACCCGTACTACGGCGGGCCCGAGGGGTTCGAGGACGTGCTGGCGATGATCGAGGCGGCCATGCCGGGGCTGCTCGACTGGGTGCGCGAGAACCTGTGACCGAGCCGGTACTGGCGGCCGTCGCCGAGATCGTCGGCGGCGAGCCGGTGTCCGCCCACGGCCTCGGTGCCGGGGTCTACGAGGTGGAGTTCGCCGACGGGGACCTGGTGGTCGCCAAGCAGGGCTGTGGGCCGGGCGCCGCGCGGGCCGAGGCGGCGTCCCTGGAGTGGCTGGCCGAGTCCGGGGCGGTGCCCATGCCGGGGCTACGGGGCCACGACGACCGCTGGCTGGTGATGGAGCAGGTCGAGCCGGGGCCGTCGAGCACGGCGGCGGCCGAGCAGTTGGGACGCGCGCTGGCGGCTCTGCACCGGGCGGGCGCAAACGCTTTCGGGGCGCCCCCACCTGGTGCTCCGCAGCGCGGGTGGATCGGCCGTGCACCGATGAGCTACGCCCCTGCGGAGCACTGGCCGCGCTGGTACGCCGAGCAGCGGATCGAGCCGTACCTGCGTGACGCCGTGGACTCGGCGAGCCTGTCCGGCGCGCAGGCCGCGGTGATCGCGCAGGTGTGCGAGCGCGTCGAGGACCTGGCCGGTCCGGCTGAGCCGCCCGCGCGGCTGCACGGGGACCTGTGGTCGGGCAACGTGCACTGGGCCGCCGACGGCCGCGCCTGGTTGATCGACCCGGCGGCGCACGGCGGCCACCGTGAGACCGATCTCGCGATGCTGTACCTGTTCGGCTGCCCGCATCTGGAGCACGTGCTCGGCGGCTACCTGGAGGTGGCCCCGCTCGCTGAGGGCTGGCAGCGGCGGATCTCGCTGCACCAGTTGTTCCCGCTGCTGGTGCACGTCGTGCTGTTCGGCGGGTCGTACGCCGAACAGGCGGCGGCAGCGGCCCGCGCCGCGCTCATGGGGTAGTAGTCGGCTGGTGATCGAAGCATTCGGGTTCGCGGACTGGCAGTGGTTGAACGAGCCGGGGCGGTGGTCGGTCGATTCCGGGCTGACGGTGCACACCGATCCGGACACCGACTTCTGGCGGGTCACCCACTACGGGTTCGTCCGGGACACCGGGCACCTGTTCGCACGGCGGATCGCGGGCGACTTCCGGCTGGTCACGACGTTCACCGGGGCGTACACGCACCAGTACGACCAGGCGGGCGCGATGGTGCGGACCGATCCGGAGAACTGGCTGAAGACCGGGATCGAGCTGGTCGACGGCCACCAGCAGGCCAGTGCCGTGCTGACCAGGGGCGTTTCGGACTGGTCGGTGACGCCGATCCGGGACGCCGAGCAGGTCACGATCGAGGTGCGGCGCACCGGGGACACGCTGACCGTGCGGTACGGGCTGGACGGGGCCGAGCCGCTGACGATGCTGCGGCTGGCCTGGTTCGCGCCCGATGAGCAGGTGTGGGCGGGTGTGATGTGCGCTTCCCCGGACGGCCCTGGCTGCGCTGTGCGGTTCGACCGGTTGGAGCTCACCGAGGGCTGAGGCATACCGTGGGGTGGTGCGGTTCCGGTTCCTGTTCCAGCCCGGCTGGGTGGCGTTGACGTTGGTGGTGTTCGTCTTCGCCGGATCCTGCTACGCCGTGCTCGCCCCGTGGCAGTTCGGTCGCAACAGCGACCAGGAGGCGCAGAACTCCGCGTTGCAGAACTCGTTCAGCAGCTCGGCCGTGCCGCTGGAGCAGCTCGTTCCCGCTGGTGGCGAGCCCGCGGGCAAGATCGAGTGGCGGCTGGTCTCGCTGACCGGCGGCTACCTGCCCGAGGGTGAGGCCGTGGCCCGGCTGCGCACCGTGCAGGGCAAGCCCGCCTCCGAGGTGCTCACCCCGTTCCGGCTGCGTGACGGCCGGATCGTGCTGGTCGACCGCGGCTACCAGGAGCTGCAACCCGGCAAGGAGATCCCCGACTACCCGGCCGCGCCCGGCGGGGAGATCACCCTGGTCGCGCGGGTGCGGGCCGACGAGCCGCTGGACAGCCGCGCCCCGATCCTGACCGCGAGCAGGCCGCAGGTGTACCCGGTGAGCGCAGCCGCCGTCGCGCAGACCTCCAAGTTGACGATCACCCCCGGCTACTTCCAGCTGGAACCGAACCAGCCCGGGGTGGTCAACGCGCTGCCCCTGCCGCAGTTGGACTCCGGCCCGTTCTTCTCCTACGCCGTGCAGTGGATCATCTTCGGCACCATGGCCCTGTTCGGCTGGGCCTACTTCAGCTGGCGGGAGGCCCGGCCCGGCGGGGCACTGGACAAGGAGGTCACGCAGCGCCCCAAGCGCAAGTCGGTGGCCGAGATCCTGGCCGAGGACGAGGCCCGCGAACAGGCCAGCACGAGCAGCTGAATCGCCCGCCTACCTGGTGACAATCCCCCGCCACTCCCAGGGGGGCGACCCCGTCACCAGTCTACCGCCCACCCCCGACACCCAACCTTCACCAAGATCCACATGTGCACAACTCGCCGCCTGTGGACAGCTAGCGTTTCCGCAGGCCCAGGGCGGTGGCGAGCACGGCGGAGGCGGCTGCGGACAGGGCGCCGACGACTCGTGACAACTCGACCGCGCGCGTGACGTGACCGGCGTCGGGGCTGCGGCCGTGGCCGAGCACGGGGCGCTCCTCGGCGCCGTGCGAGTACACGGTGCGACCCCCGAGCCGGATCTCCAGGGCACCGGCGAAGGCCGATTCGATCTGGCCCGCGTTGGGGCTGGGGTGCGCGGAGGCGTCGCGGCGCCAGGTCTGCCACGCACCGCGCGCGGAGCCGCCGACCACGGGCGCGGACACGGCGGTCAGCATCGCGGCGACGCGGGAGGGCACGAGGTTGAGCACGTCGTCGAGCCGGGCCGAGGCCCAGCCGAACCTCGCGTAGCGCGGGGAGCGGTGGCCGACCATCGCGTCGAGCGTGTTGGCGGCGCGGTAGACGAGCAGACCGGGCACCCCGGCCACGGCGCCCCACAGCAGCGGGGCGACCACGGCGTCGGAGGTGTTCTCGGCCACGGACTCCACGGTGGCCCTGGCCAGGCCCGCGGCGTCCAGGCTCTTCGGGTCGCGGCCGCACAGGTTGGGCAGCCGCGCGCGGGCGTCCTCGATCTCGCTGGCGCCCAGTGACCGGCCCATGGCGGTGCCCTCGTCGGCCAGGGAGGCGCCGCCGAGCACGACCCAGGTGGCCGCGGCCGTGCTGACCACGCGGATCAGCGGGTGCCTGCGACCGGCGCGTTCCACGGCGAGACCGAGCAGGGCGGCGCCGCCGGTGAGCGCCCCGGTGTAGAGCACACCCGCGACCTTGCTGTCCCGGTAGGCGAGCTGCTCCAGCGCGGATGCCGCCCGGCCGAACGCCGCGACCGGGTGGCAGCGACGGGGATCGCCGAACACCGCGTCCGCCGCCGCACCGAGCACCAGGCCCACTGCCCGCGCCAAACTCACCCGTGCCACCCCCACCTCGCCGAGTCCGATACTCCGAACGGTATCGCCCCAGGTGTCACCCGTTTGGCGACAGGTGGCCCAGGCGTGGGGCGCGGGCCCATTAGTGTGGCCGACCGTGGAGCAGGAGCAGTTGTACGACCAGACGACCGACCGGCGGCTGCTGCTGTACGCCTACCTCCAGCCGCGCGAGCACCACCGCACCTACCTGACCACGATGCGGCTGTTCGCCTCGACCCTGCTGGCCGACCTGTCGGCGGGCGAGGTCGCGGCGAAGCTGGCCGCCGCCGAGCGGGACGGCCTGGTCGAACCGGGCGAGTCCCGGATCGAGAACGTGATCGCCCGGCTCAAGCAGCTGGTGGAGTGGGGCAACCTGGTGCCGGGGCGGCGCGAGGTGATCGCGTCGAGCATCGCCGAGTTCCAGCACGGCAGCGTGCGCTACCAGGTCAGCAAGCTCGCCGTGCGGGTGCAGCGGGACGTGGACGAGCTGCTGCGCGTGCCCGAGGGCGCCCGCGAGGTGTCCCGCGAGCTGCTGCCCGCGATCGAGCGCGGGCTGGGCCAGCTGGGCCGGTCACTGTCCGACGCGGTGTTCACCGAGGGCGGGCCGGGGGCCAGGCGGGCCAGGGAGGCGCTGGCCGAGCAGGTCACCACCCTGTTCCTGCAACACGCCGAGCTGGCCGTGACGGTCCGCGACTTCTACGCCTACCTGGGGCAGATCGTCACCCGGCACCACCTGGCCCCGGACGAGATCTCCGGGTTCCGCAACCTGCTCGTGGAGTACATCCAGATGGTGGTCGAGGACGTGCTGCGGCACACCCCGGCCATCGCCGACTCACTGGCGCAGCTGGCCAGGGGCCGTACCGAACTGCTGCGGCTGCTCGGCCCGGCCGACGGACTGGGCGCGGAGATCGAGCGGTCCCGCGGCCGCACCACGGCGGACTGGCAGGAGCTGACCGACTGGTTCGTGGACCGGCCGGGACGGCCCAGCCAGGTCACCGCGCTGCGGGAGGCCACCGGCCGCGCGATCGGCTCGCTGCTGGCCAGCGTCAAGCGCGCGACCTCGGGCGGCGGCCTGCTGCCGGGTCGGCGGGCGGAGCTGCTCAAGCTGGCGTCCTGGTTCGACTCCGCCGAGCCGGACCAGGCGCACTGCCTGTACGCGGCGGCGTTCGGCCTGTACTCGGCGCGCAACCTGCTGCCCGCGCCGGAGCACGACGGTGACGACGAGCACACACCCTGGCGGGACGGTCCGGTGCTGGACGTGACGGTGAGCGTGCGCAGCCGGGGCGATCGCGGTGCGCGCGGCCGCACCTCGCGGATCATGGACGACCCGATCACCGAGCACGCGCTGCTCAACGAGGCCCGCCAGGTGGACCAGCAGCGGGCCGAGGCGGTCTCCGAGCTGGTCGGGGCCGCGCCCAAGATCGAGGACGCGGAGCTGTCCAGCGGGGCGCTGGACGTGTTCTGCGAGCTGTTGACGATGGCGATGGCCCAGCGCGAGCGGGCCGAGGACACCGGCAGCGCCGCCGACCCGGTGCGTGGGCTGCGGCTGACGGTGACCCCGGAGCAGGGGCGCACGACGAGGATCGCGACCGCGGGCGGCACGCTGACCCTGCACAACGCTTCGGTGGTTCTGGAGGCCGGGCAGTGAAAGACGTGCTGGACGGCATGTCCGACATCGACGCCGCCAACGTGGTCCGCTGCGCGCGGGTGCTGCTGAGGCGGCCACTGCTGCGCGCCGAGGGCCCGGACGGCGATCTGCTGCCGCTGGTCTACCGGCACCGCGCCGCACTACAGGACCTGTTCTCGGGGCTGCTGGGCTACCGGCTGGTGGTGGAGCGCCGCTTCGCCCGCCTGTACAAGCCGGGTCCGGGCAACGACCCCAGCCGCGGCGAGTCCTCGCTGTCCCCGCGCGGCTACGCCTACCTGGCGCTGACCATGGCCGCGCTGACCGGTGTCGGCCGACAGGTGCTGCTGTCCAGGCTGGTCACCGACGTGCGTTCGGCGGCGGTGGAGGCCGGGGTCAGGGTCACCGACGACCTGCCGGACCGGCGCGCGCTGACCGCGGCCCTGCGGCACCTGCTGTCCCTCGGCGTGATCAGCGAGACCGAGGGCACGGTGGCCCCGTGGGGCAGTGACGGCCCGGCCGAGGCGCTGATCACCATCGACACCGACCTGCTGGGCCAACTGCTGTCCGGCCCGCTGCTGGAGGCCGAGGACCCCGCGCACCTGGTGGAACTGGCCGCCCGGCCCGGCCCGCGTGGAGCCGAGCACTCGGTGCGCCGCAAGCTGGTGGAGAATCCCGTTGTGCTGCGCTCCGACCTGCCCCAGGAGCAGTCGGAGTGGCTGCTGCGCCACCAGCGGCGCGAGTCGGCCCTGCTGGAGCGCAGCTTCGGGCTGATCACCGAGACCAGGTTGGAGGGCGTGGCCGTCACCGACCCGGAGGACTACCTGACCGACGTGCTGTTCCCCGGTTCGGGCACGGTGTCCCGGATCGCCCTGCTGGCACTGCCCGAGCTGATCGCCGACCCCGACCCGGAGCTGTTCGCCGAGGACGACCTGCCGCCGCAGCCGCGTGCGGACGGGCGGCACCCGATCCGCCTGGCACAGCTGCGCTCGATCTGCGCCCGGCTGGTCGAGGACTACCCGGCCGCGTGGTCGCGGCAGGCCACCGAGGACCCCGACCGACTTACCGCCGAGGTGCTGGACCTGTTGGCGCGCATGGGTTTGGCCACCGAGCATCCCGAGGACGGCTGGCTGGTCGCGCCGACCGCGCACCGCTGGGTGCCCGTGCCCGACGACACACCGGCCCGCACCGCACCGCCCGCACCGCCGCCTCCCCAGGAGGAACCCGGTTGGTCCCTGTTCGATGAGGAAGGTCAGTCGTGACTACGAGTCCGCGGTGGACGTTGAGCCGGGGCGGCATCGTCAACATCTGGCAGTACGCCGAGCAGGTCTTCGACTTCTCCGGCGGCCGGGCGATCTTCCAGGGCACCAACGGTTCCGGCAAGTCGCGCACCCTGGAGCTGCTGCTCCCGCTGTGCCTGGACGGGGACCTGCGCCAGTTGGGCTCCAAGGGCTTCGACACGGTGAGCATCCGGCGCCTGATGCTCGACGACTACGACGGCGGCCCGAACCGGATCGGCTACGCCTGGGTGGAGCTGCACCGCGCACCGGGTGAGTACCTGACCTGTGGTATCGGCGTGAAGGCCTCGAAGACCTCGCAGCAGATCACCGACTCCTGGCGGTTCGTCACACCGGCGAGGGTGGGCCAGGACCTGCGGCTGGCCGGTCCGGACCGGGTGCCGGTCGGCCCGGCGCAGCTGCGTGAGCTGATCGGCGCGGACTGCGTGTTCGAGGACGCCGCGTTCCGCGCCAAGGTCGCCGAGACGGTGTACGGGGTGCCCGCGGCGCGCTACGCGGACCTGCTGCACTTGCAGCGCACGCTACGCAACCCCGACGTGGGGTTGAAGGTGTTGGAAGGCCAGCTGGAGCAGATCCTCTCGGATGCCCTGCCCCCGTTGGACTCCTCGATGGTGGAGCAGCTGGCGACCTCGTTCGACGACCTGGAGTCGATCCGCGAGAACATCATCCGACTGTCCACTGCGGACACCGCGCTGGGCGCCTTCCTGGGCACGTACTCGGGTTACGCCCTGTCCGGCCTGCGGTCCGCGGGTGACCGGGTGCTCGCGGGCCGCAAGAGCCTGAAGTCCCTGCGCAGCGAACTGGACTCCTTGGAACGCAAGCTGATCGCAGCCCGCGAGGAGCGGGTCACCGCGGAAGAGGCTGTGGCGCAACAGGAATCCCAGGACAGCCAACTCGAAGCGCGGATCGAGGCACTCAAGGAGCTGCCCGCGTACCGGGGGCTGCGCGACCTACAGGACCGCGAGCAGCTCGTGGCGCGGTCCAGGTCGGCGGCCGAGGCCGCGCTGGACACCGCGGGCAGGCAGCGCGCGCAGGAGGACCGGGCGGTCGACGCGGTGCTGGCCGTGCTGCGCCGACTGGGCCAGGACATCGACGCCGCCGACGAACTCGCCGGTCAGGCAAGGGAAAGGCTCGCCACCGCGGGCCTGGACGCCGAGTTGTGCCCGCAGGTGCCGAAGATGCCCTCGGCGGAGGCGAGCAGCACCACGGACAAGGTGCGGGCCAAGCCCGACCCGGAGTCGGAGCCGCTGGCCATCGACCGGCGCACGCTGCCCCCGGTGCAGCCGCAGACGCTGCTGGACGCGCTCAGCGACGCGGGCCGCCAGGCCGAGCAGGCCGCCTCGGAAGCCAGGCGCCGCAACGCCTTGACCCTGTCCCTGCACGAGCGTGCGCTCAAGTCGGACCGGCAGTTGCGCGATGTCGAGGAACTGCGACGCGCCGCGCGCCAGGCCCAGCTGACCGCGACCGAGTCGGCGGGCCGCCGCAACGAGGCGGGCCAGCAACTGGCCACGGCCGTGGACGTGTGGCGTGAGCAGGCGTCCCGCTGGACCGCTGGCGGCCCGGATTCCTCCGTGCAGTACCCGATGATGCCGACCGCCGAGCTGCTCGCCGAGGAGCGGGGTGCGGCGCGGACCGCGCGCGACAACATCAGGCAGTGGGCCGCGCCGAAGGTGCACGAGCTACGCCAGCAGGTGGTGTCGGCCGAGCAGCGGCTGACCGAGCTGCGCGCGACGATCACCGAGCACGAGGCCGAGGTGGTGTCGCTGCGTTCCGGCGGCACGAACACAGCTGGCGATGGTGCGGCGTTCTTCCGGCTGGTGGACTTCGTGCCCACGCTGGCCGAGGCGGACCAGGCCGGGCTGGAGGCCGCGTTGCAGGCCAGCGGTCTGCTCACCGCGCTGGTGTCCGCGGACGGCAAGGTGTCCGACCCGGAGCTGGCCGAGGTGCTCGCCGTGGCCGGTCCGGCCGCCGAGGGCCGCAGCCTCGCCGAGGTGCTGGTGCCCGCCGCCGAGCCGGGCAGCCCGGTGTCGGCCGAGGTCGTGGCGAAGCTGCTCGCGGCCGTCGGTGTCGCCGAGGACCCTGCTGCCACAACGGTTCCCGGGCTGGTCGTGGCCACCTCCGGCGCGTGGCGTGCCGGTGTGCTGTGCGGCGCGCGGGCCAAGTCGGTGGCCGAGTTCGTCGGCGCCGGGGCCCGGGAGGCGGCGCGGCTGCGGCGGATCGCCGAGCTGAGCGAGGCCGTGGAGCGGCTGCACACCGAACTGGCCGAGTCGGAGCGGCGCTGCGACGAGGCGCGTGAGCGGACCACCGAGTGGGAGCGGCATGTCGAGGCGTTCCCGGACGACGGGGAGCTGATCGCCGCGCACGCCCGGCTGACCAGCGCGCGGGAGTCGGCCGAGGAGTCGGAGGCCCGTTCGCAGCAGCTGCGCGAGGAGCACGGCGCCGCCGAGGACCGCTGGCACGCCTCGCGCGCCGAGCTGGTGCAGGCCGCGGCCGAGTCGGGCATCGCGGTTGCCGACCCCGAGACGTCCACTGTGGACACTGAGGCGCTGGAGCGGGCCAACCGCGCGGCCTCGGAGGCGCGGGCGGCGGCCGAGCAGCTGGCCGAGGGCCTGGCCGGGCGGTGCGCGCGCACCGTGGCCGACCTGATGGACGCGATGAACCACCACCACGCCGCGGTGACCGACCGGACCGAGGCCGAGTCCGCGGCCAACGCGCTGTGCACCGAGTACGCCGACCGCGCACACGCACTGGACGATCTCAGCTCGGCGATCGGCAGCGAGGCCCAGGAAGTCTCCTCGCAACTGTCTACTTTGGAGGAAGAACGGCGCAGGGTCCGCCGTGAGCTGCCGCGCACCCGCGAGCACGTGGTGGAGGTGCGCGAGCAGGCGACCAAGGTGGAGACCCTGCTGGAGACCAAGCGGTCCCAGCTGGACTCGCGCGGGGCCGAGGAGTCGTCCGCGAGCACCGCGTTCGAGGAAGCCCTTGCGGCGCCGGGCATCTGGACCGCGGCCTTCCCCGAGCAGGAGCCGCCCGCCGACCTGGACGCGGCGCTGGGCGTGCTGGCCGGGGCCGCCGAGCGCAAGGGTGCGGGCGAGGGTTCGGTCATCACCAAGTTGCAGGTGTTGCAGACCTCGCTGGCCGGTACGCACGACATCGGCGCGGAGACCACCGGCGGGGTGCTCACGGTGACCGTGACCGGGGAGGACGGCCCGCGCCCGGTGGCCGAGGCCGCCAAGCGGGTCCGCGAGCGGCTCGCCGAGCAGCGCGGTTTCCTCGGCGAGCGCTACCAGTCGATCTTCGCGGACTACCTGATCCGGGACCTGGCCGAGCGGCTGCGCGGTCAGATCGAGGTGGCCGAGGACCTGTGCCGCCGCATGAACGACGTGCTCGACCAGGCCCGTTCCAGCCAGGGCGTGCACGTGCAACTGGAGTGGCGGCCCTCGGCGGCCCTGGACGAGCGCACCAAGCAGGCGCTGGAGCTGGTGCGCACCCCGCTGGCCGAGCGCAGCGAGGACCAGGACGACCTGCTGCGCCAGGTGATCACCGAGCGGATCGAGGCCGAGCGGGACGCGCACTCCAGCGGCTACGCCGAGATCCTGGCCAGGGCCCTGGACTACCGCACCTGGTACTCGTTCACCGTGCGGGTGCGCGACTCCGGCCCGGACGGCAAGCCGCGCGTGCGGCGGCTGCGCCAGCTGTCCTCCGGTGAGACCCGGCTGGTGTCCTACGTGACCCTGTTCGCCGCCGCCGCCTCGTTCTACGACGCGGTCAGCAGCACCGAGGACGAACTCGCCCCGCTGCGGCTGGTGCTGCTCGACGAGGCGTTCGAGCGGCTCGACGACCCGACCATCGCCCGCATGCTCGGGCTGCTGGTCGACCTGGACATGGACTGGGTCATCACCTGGCCCAGCGGCTGGGGCGTGTCCTCGAAGATCCCGCGCATGCACATCTACGACGTGCTGCGCCCCAAGAACGGCCGCGGAGTCGCCTGCACCCACACCACCTGGGACGGCGCCGGACTCGACCGCGACGACCCCTGATCGCGCGGACCTGTCAGACCCCCGCGGTAACGTCGAACCAGGGGACCTCGCGCCCCCTTGGGGCCCCGGGGGTCCCCCCGGTTTTGACGTTACGCCGGGGGTCTGACAGGCGTGTCCTGTGAGGCACTGCGCGAAGCCCCACGTCGACTCTTCGCGAACGCGCGCTCAGCGCGAGCGGCGACACCGCGATGAAGCCGTGGTGAAACCCGCTGCCCGCACCATCCTCCTGGGCGTGGCCGCCAGCGCCACGGTACTGGGAGGAGGGACATGACCAGCGCTCCATCACGATCGGCGATCGCGGTGACCGGGCTGCGCAAGTCGTTCGGTGACAAGGTGGTGCTCGACGGCATCGACCTGGATGTCCGCGAGGGGACGACGTTCTCCCTGTTGGGCCCGAACGGGGCGGGCAAGACCACCGCGGTGCGGATCCTGTCCACCTTGATCGGCTTCGACGGCGGCCAGGCACGGATCGCCGGGCACGATCTCGCCGAGGAACCCGACGCGGTGCGTGCCGCGATCGGGGTCACCGGCCAGTTCTCGGCGGTGGACGACCTGCTCACCGGCGAGGAGAACCTCGTCCTCATGGCCGACCTGCACCACCTCGGCCGTGCCGAGGGCGGGCGACGGGCCGCGGAGCTGCTCGACCGGTTCGATCTCACGGAGGCGGCCACAAAACTGGCGTCGACCTACTCCGGCGGCATGCGGCGCCGGCTGGACCTGGCGATGACGCTGGTCGGCGACCCGCGAGTGATCTTCCTCGACGAGCCGACCACCGGGCTGGACCCGCGCAGCCGCCGCATGATGTGGCAGACCATCCGCGAGCTGGTGGCCAGCGGGGTCACGATCTTCCTGACCACGCAGTACCTGGAGGAGGCCGACGAGCTCGCCGACCGGATCGCCGTCCTCGACCGGGGCAAGCTGGTCGCGGTGGGCACCCCGGAGGAGCTCAAGCGCGGCGTTCCCGGTGGTCATGTACGGCTGCGGTTCGGCGACGCCGCCGGCCTCGACGCGGCTGCGCGCGCCCTTGGCGATGTGTCCCGGGATGACGAGGCGCTCACCCTGCAGGTGCCCAGCGATGGCGGCGTCCCGGCGTTGCGCGCGCTGCTGGACCGGCTGGAGCGGGCGGCGATCGAGGTCGACGAGTTGTCCGTGCACACCCCGGACCTCGACGACGTCTTCTTCGCCCTCACCGGCCACCCGAGCGCGGCGAAGGAGGCAGTCCGATGAGCGATGCGGTGACCATGCTGCGGCGCAACTTCCGGCACACGCTGCGCAATCCCGGGTCGGTGATCATGACCATCGGGATGCCGGTGGTCCTCCTGCTGCTGTTCGTCGGCGTGCTCGGTGGCGCGCTGAACGCCGGCCTCGGGACGGCGGCGCACGGCGGCGACTACATCGACTACGTGGTGGCCGGGGTCCTCCTGATGACTGTGGGCTATGGGGCCTCCACAACGGCCATGGCGGTCAACCGGGACATGACCTCGGGCATCATCGCCCGGTTCCGCACCATGGCGATCTCCCGCGCCTCGGTGCTGACCGGGCATGTCATCGGGTCCACCGCCCGGACGGTGTTCAGCACGGCCCTGGTCGTCGGCGTCGCCCTGCTCCTGGGCTTCCGGCCGGCGGCCGACCCGGTGCGGTGGCTGGCGGCGGTCGGCCTGGTCGCGCTGCTCGCGCTCGCCCTGTCCTGGCTTGCGGTCGCGGTCGGGCTGCTCGCCAGGACCGCCGAGGGCACGAGCCCGTTCGTCCTCGTCGTCCAGTTGCTGCCGTTCCTCAGCAGCGCGTTCGTCTCGCCGGATTCGATGTCCGCACCGGTGCGCTGGTTCGCCGCGTACGAGCCGTTCACGCCGATCATCGACACGTTGCGGGGGCTGCTGTTGGGCACGCCCATCAACGACAGCGGCGTCGCCGCCCTCGCCTGGTGCGTCGTCCTCGCGCTGGCCGGCTACCTGTGGGCGCGGGCGCTGTTCAGGCGGGATCCGAGCCGGTGAGCTGATTCCTCGCGCGCAGCACCGCCACAGCCGCGGCTCGCAGGCCGTCCTGGTCGAGGTCGGCGTACGACGACACCGCGTCGGCGTACGCCGGCCGGTCGGCCTGCTGGGCGATGCCCCTGATCCGCTCGGGGGACATCGTCGGCTGGAATCCGCGCAGCAGCCCGAAACGCTCCGCCAGGGCGATCATCCGGACGCCCGCTGTGATGGCTCCGCCGTCAAGGTCCGCCACGGCCAGTGCCAGCAGGAGCGAACCGCACACCGGGAACTCCACCATCGACGCCGAGGTGACCACGGTGGACAGGATGCCGGGCAGCGCGTCGATGATCTCCCTGACCAGATCGAGCCGGCCATGGCGCGCATGCGTGATGACCGCGACGGCCTCGACCTCGAAAGGCCACAGCCCGCCGCCGGACAGATCGCCGCCGGTGTTGCTCAGGCGGTCGGCGGCCCGTCGCCACAGGCGCAGGCCACCCTCGACGTCACCCCGGCCGAGCAGGATCTCCGCGCGAGCGCAGACCTCGAACATCGCCACGCCACCCGGTTCGTCCCCGCCCCGCGCCGCCTCGTCCAGCCCGCGTTCCGCCTCGTCGAACCTGCCACGCTGCAGGTTGGCCAGCACCAATGCCCACGTCCCCCGAGACCCGGTGGACCACCCGAGTTCCGCCGCGATCGACAACGCCGCATCCAGGTGGCGAAACGCCGCCTCCCCGGGGTCGACCAGCAGGCACAGTTCGCCGACCCGGCCGTGGGCCACGGCCCGGATCAACGGTAGGTCGTCGCCCTCGAAGCACGCGAGCATCCGCCTGGCCGCCCGCAGCGCGCTGTCCAGGTCGTTGACGTTCTCCCACACGTAGCTGAGCACGTAGTTGGCGATCCCGGCCAGCAGCGGCTTGTCGCTGGCGGACAGCTCGTGCAGCGCAGGGACATCCGGCGCGCACAGCGCGATGTGGGCGGCTCGGACGAGGGTGTCCGGCGGGGCCAGCGGTAGCCGGCGCAGGGTGACCAGGGCGCGCAGCGGGCGGAGATCCGGCATGACGAACCCGATCAGCGCGCCCAGCACCGCGGCCGTCCTGGTGGCCTCGACGAGGGCAGGCTCGGGCCGCACGTGGGACAGCACCCAGGCGGTGTCCTTGGCCAGCGCCGCCAGGCGGGTGAAGTTCGATTCGGTGACCCACAGGCTGCCCAGCAGGGCCGCGGTCACCGCGACGGTCGCGCCGTCCTGCCGGTCGAGCCCGTACCTCAGGGCCTGCACCAGGTTGTCCTGCTCGGCGCGAATCACGTCCACGGCCACGAAGAAGCCGGCGGCGAGGTCCGGCTCCGGCCACCGCACCCCGAAGTCGCGAGCCCACCCGAGGAAGCGGGCGATGACGCGGTCGGTCTCACCGGCCTCCTCCCGGCGTGCGGTACTGAACTCGCGCACGGTCTCCAGCATCCGGAACCGCGTGCCCGATCCGCTGTCGGCCACCCGCAGCAGCGACTGGTCGACCAGCTGCTCCAGGACGAGGTCGTCACCGAGCAGGTGGCGCGCGGCGGCCGCGGTGAACCCGCCGGGGAACACCGACAGCGCGCGCATCGCCGCCTGCCCAGCGGGCTCCAGGAGGTGCCAGCTCCAGTCGATGACGGCGTGCAGCGTGCGGTGCCGCCGCGGCGCGTCCCGCAAGCTGCCCCGCAGCAAGGCGAACCGGTCGTCCAGCCGACCGGCGATCTCGGCGACCGACATCACCCGCACTCGCGCCGCTGCCAGCTCCACGGCGAGCGGCAACCCGTCCAGGCGGCCACACAGCTCCCGCACCACCCTCGGCGGCAGGTCGATGTCGGGGCGGGTCGCCCTCGCACGCTGGCCGAACAGCTCGATCATCGTCGGCAGG
This sequence comes from Kutzneria viridogrisea DSM 43870, assembly GCF_000525635.1. NCBI lineage: Bacteria > Bacillati > Actinomycetota > Actinomycetes > Pseudonocardiales > Pseudonocardiaceae > Kutzneria > Kutzneria viridogrisea. The sequence goes on along the minus strand of NZ_CP007155.1, from coordinate 1,080,662 downwards.
TCCAGCTCGGGCAGCGGGTACACCGATTCCGAGGAAAGGCCGAGCGGGGCGCGGCTGGTGGTGAGCACCCGCAGCTCCCTGCTCATGGACACCAGGGCCTGCACCAGCTCGGCCGCTTCGCGCACCACGTGCTCGCAGTTGTCCAGCACCAGCAAGGCGGGGCCAGGTCCGAGGGCGTCGACGATGCCGGTGAGCGCGTCCGCCCGCATGGCGAGCCGACCGGTCGGGGTGGGCCCGGCCTCCCGTACGCCGAGGGCAGACGCGACCTCACCGACCACGACACTGTCAGCGGTGACACCGGCAAGCCCCACGAAGTGCACCACCCGCTGCTCCGCCGCACGGGCGACCGCGTGCGCGAGCCGGGTCTTGCCCAGGCCACCGGCCCCGACGATCGAGGTCACCCGCGAGGCACGCACCAGGTCGGCCACCGCGGCGACGTCCTTGTCGCGGCCGAGCATTGGGTTGGGCTCCTGCCGCACCCCGTGCCGGACCTTGGGCGCGTCACTGAGCAGCAACTCGCGATGCACGCTTCCCAGTGCGGGGCCGGGGTCGCTGCCCAGTTCCTCGCACAACGCCCGCCGGTAGGCGTCGTACCTGGCCAATGCCGTGGCCGGGCCCACCGTGGCGGCCTCGCAGCGCAGCAGCTCCACCAGGACCTCCTCGTCCCGGGGTCGTTGCAGGGCCAGCTCGCTGAGCGGTTCGACCGCTTCGGCGGGGCGGCCCAGCCGGGCCAACGCCAGCGCGCGGGCACGCGCCAGTGACCGATACGTCGACGCCCGCGCCGCGCGCAACACCGACAGCGGGTCTTCGAGCGCGTTGTCCCAGCTCGCGGCCCCTTCGCACAGCGCGAGACCGGCCTCGGCGTGCTGCAGCGCCGACGCGTGGTCGGCGACACGGGCGCACTGCTCGCTCGCGGACGCGCTGAGCAGCACAGCGGAGGCATCGACCTGGTCCTCACCCAGCGAGAGGCGATAGCCGGTGGGTGTGCTGAGGATGACGTCAGGGCCAAGCCGCGTGCGGGCGCGGAACACCAGGAGTTGCAGCGCCTTCGTGGGATGCTCGGGTCGCTCGTCCGGCCACAGCGCGTCCACCAGCCGGGCGGTACTGCAGCCCGCGCGCAGTTCGCCGGCCAAGAGCGCAAGCAGGCTGCGCGGCCCGGAGCCGGTGATCTCCAGGCCGCGGTAGGACACCCGCGACAGCAGAACCAGCTCGATGGTCACTGGCGTCAGGGTAGCCGGACCGCCAAGCGGCCACCCCGAAAAGTGAGGACCCCTGACTGTCGGACCCCCACGGTAACGTCGAACCAGGGGACCTCGCACCCCCTTGGGGCCCCGGGGGTCCCCCCGGTTCTGACGTTACGCCGGGGGTCTGACAACCGGTGGGGGCACGGCCAGTGGGGTGGTGGCCGGGGCGAAGGCGACGGTGGGGGCGTCCAGGGCGGCGGGCAGCGGCAGCAGGATGCGGAAGACGGCGCCGGGCTGGCCGGGGGCGGGGGCCTCGCAGCGCAGGTCGCCGCCGTGTACGCGGCAGATGCCCCGCGCGATGGGCAGGCCGAGGCCGGAGCCGCCGGAGCGGCCAGCGCGCGATTCGTCCAGCCGCACGAGGCGGTCGAAGATGCGTTCGCGTTCGGCGGGCGGCACGCCGGGTCCGTCGTCGGCGACGATCAGTTCGGCGAACCGCCCGTGGGCGCCGAGGTCGGCGGTGCCGACCGTGACGGTGATCCGGCCGGTGCCCTGCACGGCCTGGCGGGCGTTGTTCATCAGGTTGGCGAGCACCTGGGCGAGGCGGTGCGGGTCGCCTTGCACGGTGACCTGCGTGCCGGAGACCTGGACGGTGAGCTCGGGGGCGAGCACCCGCGTGCGGTCGGCCTCGGCCTCGGCCAGCGCGTGCAGGTCAACGGGCTTGCGCTGGAGGTCGATGCCCGCCTCGATGCGGGCCAGTGCGACCAGGTCGTCGACGAGCCGCCCGGCCCGCCGCGACTCGCGCACCAGCAGCAGCATCATGCGCTCGCGCTCCTCGGGCTCCACGTCGGCGCCCTGCTGGAGCACGGACTCGGCCACGGCCTGCACCCCGGCGATCGGGGTGCGCAGCTCGTGCGCGGCGTCGGCCACGAACTGCCGGGTCCGCTCCTCGGAGCCGCGGGCCTGGGCCTCGGCGCCCTCCAGCGCGTCGAGCATGTCGTCGAAGGCGGCGGCGGTGCGCCCGATGTCGGTGTTGCGCCGGTCCGGTGCCAGCCGCCGGCCGCGGTTGCCGTTGGCGATGGAGCGGGCCAGCCTGCCCATGGCCTCCAGCGGGCCGACGGCGAACCGCACGGTCAGCACCACGACCAGGGCGCCGACCGCGAGGGTGACCAGCGAGACGATCACCAGCAGTCGGCGCAGTCGGGCCTGCGGCTTGGACTCCGCGTCGGCGAAGATGGTGATGCGGGTGCCGTTGCGGTAGGTGAGGGTCTGCGGGGCCGGGGTCTCGGCGGCCCGGTTGTCCGGCTTGGGGCCGCGGGCCTGCCCGCTGGGGTCGGTGATCCGGACCAGCAGCAGCCCGCCCGAGGACAACCGCTCGTAGAGCAGCTCGGTGGTCAGCCGCTTGCCCTCCAACTGCCTGGCCAGCTGCACGCGGTCCCGCAGCACGTTGGCCTGGTCCTGCACGGTCTGCTGGCCGAACAGCGCGTCGACCACGACGGCCAGCGCGAGGATGACCACCGCGAGCACGCCGATGACCGCGAGGGTCACCCGCAGCCGCAGCGAACCGCTTCTCACGAGGTGCCCGGGCGCAGCACGTACCCCAGCCCGCGCACGGTGTGCAGCAGGCGCGGGCCGTGGGCCTCCAGCTTGCGGCGCAGCGAGCTGACGTGCACCTCGACCAGGTTGGGGTCGTAGTCCTCGTAGCCCCACACGCTGGTCAGGATCTGGGTCTTGCTGACCACCCGGCCGCGCTGGGCCGCCAGGTAGCACAGCAGGCGCAGCTCGGTGGCGGTCACATCCACCGGGCTGCCCGCGTGCAGGACCACCCCGGAGTCGGCGTCCACCACGAGCTCGCCGACCTGCACCGTGGACGGGGTGCGGCCGAGCCTGCGCAGCACGGCGCCGACCCTGGCGACCAGTTCGGCCAGCACGAAGGGCTTGAGCACGTAGTCGTCGGCACCGGCCTGCAGGCCGCGCAGCCGGTCGGGCACGCCGTCGCGGGCGGTGAGCATGACCACCCCGGCGTTGCTGGTCCGCCGGATGACGTCGAGCAGCTGGAAGCCGTCCCTGCCGGGCAGCATCACGTCCAGCACGACCAGGTCCGGCCGGAACTGGGCGAGATCCACCTCCAGTTCACGGCCGTCCGCGCGGGCCAGCACCTCGTAACCGCCGTCGCGCAGCGCCGAGCGCACGGCGGCGCAGATGGCCTCCGTGTCCTCGACGACCAGGATCCTCGCCACTGACACGGCGCCCATTCTGCTGCCCCCGGTGCTGAACGCGCGCTGAAACCCGCCGTGACTTCAGGCTCCGCTCAGGCGCCGCCGGGAACGTGGGTACCAACCGACGTCGAGACGAGGAGCGAAAGTGCGTTCAGCGACTGTTCTGGTGACGGGTGCGGTACTGGTGGCCGGGGTGTTGACCGGGTGCTCCGCCGCGGCGGCCGACCAGCCCGCACAACCGACGGCGACCAGCACCGCCAAGCCCTCGCACAGCCGCAAGCCGCTGCCCGACGGGGAGACCAGGGTGCTGGGGGTGGTGGCCTCGACCAGTGCCGGGCAGCTGGTGGTGACCACGAAGGACGGCGGCTCGCAGACGGTGACCACCGACTCGGCCACGAAGGTGACCGGCGGTCCGGTGCAGCAGGGGCAGCGGGTCGCGGTGATCGTGAAGGACGGCAAGGCGCTGAGCGTGCGGGTCGGTACGGGCAACGCGGCGACTACCACGGCCACCCCGCAGCCGACTTCCTGACCGCGAGTGCTTTCCGGGCGGCCGTCTGGAAGCATGGTGGCGTGGCGGTTCGGCAAGGCCCGATCAGATGGGTGCTGATCCTGCTGGTCATCGGGCTGGTCGGGGTCGGTGCGGCGGCGGTCGTCTGGTGGCCGACGCTGGGCTTCTCCAGCACGGCCGATGCCACCGATCCCCCGGTGCAGGCCACCGTGGTGAACTCGGCGCAGTGCGGGGGGCCCGACGCCCACGACACGGTCGAGGCCCAGGTGAACGGTCAGCGCAAGCAGGTGCCGCTCAGCGGCTGCGGGCAGGCCAAGGGCACCACCCTGAACGTGGTGATCGGCACCGGGTCCAACGGGCAGCCGCTGGCCCAGGCCACTGACGCGGCGCAGGTCGGCGGCAACCGCAATGGCAGGCTCACCGCGCTGCTGATGTGTCTGAGCGGCGGGGCGGGCGCCCTCTACGCGTACCTGATCCGGCGCAGGCCCAGGCCCGCCGCCGAGGCCCCCGTCCCGGAGCCGCCCGCCGTGGTGGGCGCGGGCCCGCCGGTCATCGGCGAGCAGGAGAACTCCGACGCCCCGGTGTCGCGAACGGCACTTTCATGACACGTCGGCGGCCGAGGAGCGCCACGTGTTGCACTGGGCGGGGCTGTTCTTCTGGTAGCCCTGCCGCCACCAGGCGATCGTGTGGTCGTCGGTGCCGTGGTCGCGCGGCGGCCCGTTGTGGTCCCCGCGGTCCTGGCTGGTGTTGGCCTCGGTGACGAGGTTGGCGTCCACGTCCCCGCGCCCGCCGGTCGCGGCCAGGAACATGCCGGAGAAGCACTGGGCCTGCAACTCCAGTCGCCGGGACAGCTCCAGGCCCGCGTCGCTGTCCTGGCCCGCGTCGTAGCGCTGGTCCACGTAGGCGTCCATGACCCCGGACAGCTGCTGCACGTGGTGGCCGTACTCGTGGGCGAACAGCGCGAGGTAGACCCCGGGGTGCGCGCCGTACTGGGCGGTCTGCAACCCGGAGAACGGCATGTACAGCGTGTTGTTGGTCCCGCAGTAGTAGGCGACCATGCGGCCGACCTGCATGGCCCCGCACGGGCTGGCGAAGTTCGCGCCCTCGGGGAAGGCCAGCTTCGGGGTGAAGAACGGCAGCTTGGCGGCCCTGAGCACCGGGGCCCAGGCGGCGTCCAGGCAGGGCAGCGCGCTGCGGAAGAACCGCTCCGCCCCGGCGGGGTCGGTGGTCCACCGGCTGAGCGCGCAGTTCGTGCCGGGCAGCCCGTTCACGCCGAACAGCGGGTTGTCCGCGGTCCGCGGCACCGGCTGCGGCCCGCTGGGCGTGCTGCTGGCCGGCGGCTTCGTGGTGGTCCGGGGCGTGCTGGTGGTCGTGCGCGTGGTGGTGGTCGTCGTGGTCGTGCTGCGGCTCGTCGGGTACGTGCTGGTGGTGGAGGTCGGGGAGCCGGCACCGCCCGAGGAGGAGTTCTGGCTGGACCTGGTGAACGCGAGCACACCGACGGTGGCGATCCCGAGCAGCGCGACCCCGACCAGTACGACGGCCAGGACCGGACCGGCCGAGGACCGTCGCGGCGGCGGCAGGCCGGGTCCGGAGTACGGCGGGGGCATCACCGGTATCGGCGGCGGGGCGGGATAGCCGGGCGGGCCCGTCGGGGGGCGCATCACCGGCGGCGGCATCGGCGGCACGGGTCCCGCACTCGGGTACTGGCTGGGCACTGGCGGCGGCAACGGCCCACCGCCGCCATACCCACTGTTCCAGCCCGGCGGCTGCGTCACGTCTCCCCCTGGTTCAGGCCACGTCGGCGCTACTCGCGCGCCAGGTGTTGCACTGGCTTACGACGTTCTTCTGGAAGCCCTGGTTCCACCAGCCCGCGGCGTGCTCGTCGGTGCCGTGGTCGCGACGGCCACCGCTGCGGTCACCGCGCTGCTGGGTGCTGGCGGCGTCCTTGACCACGGTCTTGTCCACCGAGCCCCGACCGGAGGTCGCCGCCAGGAACAGCCCGGAGAAGCACTGCGCCTGCAACTCCAGCCGCCGGGAGATCTCCAGGCTGGCCGGGCTGTCCGAGCCGCCGTCGTACATCTTCTCGTCGGCGACCTTCATCATGCCGGTCAGCTCCTGCACGTGGTGGCCGTACTCGTGGGCGAACACCGCCAGGTACACCCCGGGCCGGGCGCCGAAGTCCTCGGTCTGCAAACCGGAGAACGGCATGTACATGGTGTTGTCGGTGGAGCAGTAGAAGGCGGCGGCCTCCCCGTTGGACACCGAGCCGCACGGGCTGGACCAGCTCGTGCCGGAGGGGAACGCGAGCCGGGGCGGCTTGAACGGCAGCTTGGCCGCGCGCAGCACCGGCTCCCACATCTGGTTCAGGCAGGGCAGGGCCGCGGTCAGGTACGCCTGGGACCCGGCGGGGGTGGTCTGCCAGCGGGGCAGGGGGCAGGTCACCGGGGACGGGCCGGGCGCGGCGAACAGCGGGTTGTCGGCCAGCGAGTACGCGGGCGAGCCGCCGCCGGGTGCGGGGCTGGTGGAACTGGCCGGGGTCCGGCTCGCCGGGGAGGTGGTGGTCGGCCGGTAGTCGTAGCCGGCGTCCGAGCGCCGCTGGGACCTGTTCAGCGCGATCAGGCCGATCGCGGCCACGCCCAGCACGGCGACCGCGACCAGCACGATGGCCAGCAGCGGTCCACGGGAGGGCTTGCGCGGCGGGGGCGGGGGCGGCTGCCAGCCGGGCGGCGGGGGCCCGGGCAGCGCGGCCTGCACCGGCGGGGGCATGACCGGCCGGGCGGGCGGCACGCCGTAGGGCGGCGGGGCCTGCTGCTGGCCGGGGCGCGGGTACTGGGGTGGCGGCGGGCCGGGCTGCCGGTAGCCGGTGCCCGGGGCGGGGTACGGGCTGGGCACCGGCGGGGGCAGCGGCGCCCGCCCGTAACCGGGCTGCCAGCCGGGCGGCTGGGTCACCGCCGCACCTCGCTGAGGCTCGGCGCGGCGCTTCGCGCGGGCACTGCGCCTGATGATCCGCTCGCCCGCTCGCTCACTGGCACGACCTTCAAGATCAGCTCACGTCTCCCGGTGGCGCGACCCAGGTGTTGCACGATGCCGTGTTGTTGTCCTTGTACCCGACCTCGGCCCACCTGCCCTGGTGGGCCGGGGAGCCGTGGGTCTGCTCCGCGCCGCCCTCCGCGAAGGAGGCGGCACCGTTGGTGGCCGTGGCCTTGGTGATCGACCCGCGGCCCGCCACGCTGGCGAGGAACATACCGGCGAAGCAGTTGGCCTGCAGTTCCAGCCTCCGGGACAGCTCGTTGCCCGCCGCGCTGTCCCGCCCGGCCTGGAACTCGCGCCGGGACTCGGCGGCCAGCACCCCGCTGAGGTCCTGCACGTGGTGGCCGTACTCGTGGGCCAGCACGCCGATCATCACCGAGGGGATGCCGCCGGTGTCCTCCAGCACGCTGTCCACCGGCATGTGCAGCCGGTTGTCCGCCCCGCAGTAGAAGGCCGTGGGCCGCTCGCTGGTGTCGGTGCCCGCCTTGCAGCCGCCCGCCTCCCCGTCCATCGTCAGCCGGGTCGGTTCGAACGGCAGGTTCACCGACTGCAGCACCGGCCGCCACGCCTCGTCCAGGCAGCGGATCTCGGCGGCGAAGTAGGCCTCCAGCTGTGCGGTCGAGCGGCCGAACTGGGGCAGCGTGCAGGTGCTCGCCGCCAGGGACTTGCCCGGCTTGAGCAGCGGGTTGTCCTCCAGCTTGAGGGAGCGCCTCGGGGCGGCCGGGGCGCTGGAGGTGGTGCTGGTCGCGGTGGCCGGTGCCGCCGAGGCCACGCCCTCGACCTCGGTGGTCAGGGTGCCGACCATGCCGACGCCGAGCACCAGGAGCAACACCAGGGCGAGCACGCCGACCACCACGAACGGGTTGTTCTCGCGGGACTGCTTGCGGGGCAGCGGGGCCCAGGTCAGCGTCGGCGGGTAGGGCGGTGACGGCCAGCCGGGCGGGTTCGGGGCGGCCAACGGGTCGTCGGTGCGCGGCACCGCGGGGAGTTGGGCCACCGGAGGTGCCTGCGGCGGTTCGGGCACACCGGCCAGGGCCACCGGCGGCGCCGCGGACGGCTCCGGGGTGTCCGCCTGTCTGCCGGGTGTGGGTTCCTCGGAACTGTCCAACGGTCGACCTCATTCCCCTGGGCGACCGAGAACAGCCGTCCCCCCTTGGTGGATACCGTGCAAAGGATAGGACCCCGGGTGACCGTGCACCTGCACTATCCTCCGCGAGCGTGTTCACGAACTGGGGCCTTGCCGCCGCCGCGGTGACCATGGCCGCGAGCGGGCTGCTGCCCATCCACGCGCAGGCGCCCGCCCAGCAGAGCGGGGTGCAGAGCCAGGTCGCGCTGAAAGTCGAGCGGGACGGCAGGCTCTCGGTCACCGAGAAGGTCACCGTGCCGGAGGGCCGCACGGTCACCCGCAAGGCCCCGCTGCGGGTGGCCGCGGGCGACGACCAGGAGCGGGTCTTCACGGTCAGCGACCCGAAGGTCAACGGCAGCGGCACGGCCTCGGCCGACGACCAGCAGCTGCTGGTGCGGCTGGACGCGGGCGAGTCCACGGTGACCTACTCGGTGGACGGGGCGGTGGCCGACCAGGGCGACCACCAGGACGTGCGCTGGCAGGTGGCCAGCGGCTGGGACGTGCGGATCGACCGGTTGACGGTGTCGGTGGTGGCCCCCGGCCGGGCGCAGTCGATCACCTGCCTGGCTGGTCCGCCCGGATCGGCCCAGGCGTGCGGGCTGTCCCAGATCGGCGAGGGCGGGGTGCCCACCGCGGAGCAGGCCGACCTGCTGCCCGGTGAGCGGGTGGACTTCTCCATCGGGCTGCCCACCGGCACGGTCCCGGTGAACGCGCGGTTCGCGCCGACCTCCTCGCTGGGCGCGGCCTTCGCGCTGACCCCGGCCACCGGCATCGGCCTGATCGGGCTCACGGTGCTGCTGCTCGCCGGGTTCGGCCTGCTCTGGTTCGCCCGGGGCCGCGACGCCAAGGCGCTGGCCAGCGACGTGGGTCAGGTGCGGGTGCTGGCCGACGGCCCGGACGGTCGGGTGGCCTTCGCCTCGCCCGACGGGGTGCTGCCCGGCCAGGTGGGCACGGTGATCGACGAGCACGTGGACGTGGTGGACGTGACGGCCACGGTGATCGATCTCGCGGTGCGCAACTACCTGTGGATCGACGAGGTGGCCGGTGAGCAGGGCGTGGTGGACTGGCGCTTCGTGCGGCGCAACCCGGCCGACGCCGCGCTGACCGACTACGAGCGGGCGGTGTACGACTCGCTGCTGCCCGCGGGCGCCGAGCAGGTGCTGCTCTCGGAGCTGCGCGGCAACGGCGTGGACCTGCTCGCGGTGCGTGACGCGCTGTACTCCGACGTGGTGGACAAGCAGTGGTTCGCCCGCCGCCCCGACACCGAGCGCAGCCGCTGGTGGTGGATCGGCATCGGGGTGGCGGCGCTGGGTGTGGTGCTGACCGTGCTGCTGGCCTTCACCGTGGGCCACGCCCTGCTCGGCCTGGCCGTGGTGATCGGCGGGGCCGCGCTGGCCGCGGGCGCCAGGTCCATGCCCGCGCGGACCCGGCGTGGCAGTGCCCTGTTGGAGCAGGTGCGCGGGCTGCTGAACTACCTCAGCTCGGTGCGGCCCGCCGACATCCCGGAGGGCGACCGGGAGATGGTCTTCTCCCGGTCGCTGCCCTACGCGGTGGTGCTGGGTCAGACCGACCGCTGGCTGGACACCTTCCGCAGGCTGGACCCGGACGCGGACGGTACTCCCGGCCTGTACTGGTTCGGCGAGGCCGAGCAGGCCCGCGACCTCAACCGGTTCGCCTCGCGCTTCCCGGCGTTCCTCAGCTCACTGGACGGGGTGCTGGCGCAGGCCGGGCACCTGAGGTCACTGCGCTCCTGAGGTCCAGTCCGGGTGGCCGGGCATCGGCGGGGTCTTCTTGCCGTACAGCCAGTCCCGCAGGAACCCGTCCTGCGCGGGCCCGGCCACCCCGATGAAGTCCGCGCTGCTGGCCGAACCGTCCCGGTAGCGGGCCAGGTAGTCGCGCAGGACACGGCCGAACTCCTGCTCCCCCACCTGCTGCCGCAGGGCGTACACCACCAGCGCGCCCTCGCCGCGGGCGAGACCGAACATGATGTCGGGCCGCTTGGGGTCGCCCGGGGTGACGCCCTGGGCCCGGACCTGGCCGTCGAACTGGTAGGCCTTGCGCAGCTGCTCGTCCACGGCGGGCCCGCCGTGCTCGGCGGCCCAGGTCAGGTCCAGGTAGCTGGCGAAGCCCTCGCTGAGCCAGAGATCGCTCCAGGTGCGCACGCCCACCGAGTCGCCGAACCACTGGTGTGCCAGCTCGTGCACCACTTCCTGCGCGTTGGTCAGGCTGTTCGCATGGAAGACCGGCAGGGTCTGCGTCTCCAGCGCGAACGTTTGCTGCGCGCCGGGGCCGTCCACGCCGAGCACGCCCGCCACCTCGAACGGGTAGCGCCGACCGATCTTGGCCTCAAGCCACGACAGGTACTCCGGCAGCCGGTCCAGCGCGGGCCTGAACTCGGCGGCACGACCGGCAGGTACCGCACTGCGCAGCGGCAGACCGTGCGGGCCCACGCCGGTCACGATGTCGAACTTGCCGACGGCGAGCTGTGCCAACTGTGTCGCCATGGGGTGCTCGGTGGCGTAGACGAACGTCGTGGAACCGTCGGCCGACTCCTCGGCGCGCTTCGTGCCGTTGGCGATGGCGGTCCACCCGTCCGGCACGGTCACCCGGTAGGTGAACTGGGCCTTGTCGGTGAGGTCGTCGTTGCACGGGAAGAACAGGTGCGCCCGGTCGGGTTGCCCCCACCAGACGAAGCCGCCGTCGGAGTTGTTGCCCCAGCCCGCGGTGTCGTCCACCTTGGAGGGGATCTTGGCGTCCCGGTCGGCGGTGTAGTCCACCGTCACCCGGAACCGCCCGGACGGCTGCCGCGAGGGCACGATCACCAGCTTCTCGCCCCGGGTGTGGAACTGCGCGGGACGGCCGTCCACGGTGACCTGCCGCACGGTCCCGCCGGCGTGGTCCAGGGCCAGTTCGGTCAACCGCCGGTCCGCCGTGCCGGTCATCGTGGCGGTGCCGTCCACGAGCCGGGACTCCGGCCGGAACCGGAAGGACAGGTCGTAGGCGGTGGCGTGGTAGCCGGGATTGCCCAGGTCCGGCAGCAACGGGTCCGGGACGAATGTGATACCGGCCACAACCGCTGCGGCGGCCACGGCCGCGGTGATGGGGAGCAGTGCCATGCGGCAACGTTCAGGTACTTCCCTGTAGGCGAACAACATCCCTCGGAATGACGCTCACCTACGCCCCAGGTCGCACCCGCCCAGGCCGTAGGCTTGCGGCCATGGCCGCACCAGAACTGCACAGGTTCACCCTCCCCAACGGCCTGCGCGTGGTGCTCGCCCCGGACCGCACGGCCCCGGTCGTCGGCGTGAGCGTGCACTACGACGTGGGCTTCCGATCCGAGCCGGAGGGCAGGACGGGCTTCGCCCACCTCTTCGAGCACCTGATGTTCCAGGGCAGCGAGAGCCTGGAGAAGCTGGCGCACTTCCGGCTCGTGCAGTCCTCCGGCGGCACCTTCAACGGGTCCACCCACCCGGACTACACCGACTACTACGAGGTGCTGCCCTCGGCCGCACTGGAGCGCGCGCTGTTCCTGGAGGCCGACCGCATGCGGGCGCCCAGGATCACCGAGGAGAACCTGCGCAACCAGGTCGACGTGGTCAAGGAGGAGATCCGCCTGCGGGTGCTGAACACCCCGTACGGCGGCTTCCCGTGGATCTGGCTGCCGCCGGTGCTGTACGGCACCTTCCCCAACGCGCACAACGGTTACGGTGACTTCAGCGAGCTGGAGCAGGCCAACCTGGACGACTGCGCCGCGTTCTTCGACACCTACTACGCCCCGGGCAACGCGGTGCTCACCGTGGCCGGGGACTTCACCGTCGAGCGGGCCACCGAACTGGTGCACCAGCACTTCGAGGACGTGCCCGCGCGGCCCACCCCGCAGCGGCCCTCCTTCGCCGAGCCGCACCCGCGGTCCGAGCTGCGCGGCACGCACACCGACCCGCACGCCCCGCTGCCCGCGCTGGCGGTGGGCTACCGGCTGCCCGACCCGAGCACCGAGCTGGACGCCTACCTGGCGCACGTGGTGCTGACCGGGGTGCTCTCCGACGGCGACTCCTCGCGGTTGCAGGAGCGCATGGTGCACCGGGAGGCGCTGGTCACCGACATCTCGGTGAGCTGCGGTCTGTTCGGTGCCCCGCTGGACGCCCGCGACCCGGACACGCTGAACGTGACGGCGATGCACTCGCCGGAGGTGTCGGTGGACCGGGTGCTCGGCGTGCTGGACGAGGAGGTCGAGAAGCTGGCGGTCAGCGGCCCGCAGCCCGAGGAGCTGGCCCGCGTGGCCGCGCGCTGGGCGGCCAGTCTGCACCGCGAGCAGGACCGGATCGTCTCGCGCACCCTGGCCTTCGGCGCCGCCGAGCTGCTGCACGGCCGCGCGGAGCTCGCCGCCGAGCTGCCCGAGCTGCTCAGCGCGGTGACCACCGAGCAGGTGGCCGCCGCCGCCAAGTCCCTGCGGCCGGATGCCCGCGCCGTTCTCGTCGTTCCCGCCGCAGGAGGCGCCCAGTGACCGCAGTGACCCACCGCACCGCCGAGCAGATCGGCCACACCGAGCGCGGCCCTCGCCCGCTGCCCGAGCTGGGTGCGCAGGCCGAGGCCGCCCAGCCGTCCATTGTGGACACTATGATCGACAATGGGCTGCACGTGATCGTCGTGCGCCGCCCCGCGGTGCCCATGGTGGAGCTGCGGCTGCGCATCCCGTTCGCGGGCACCGACCCGATGCACTCGGCCCGCGCCGAGGTGCTGGCCAACGCCCTGCTCACCGGCACGAAGCGGCGCAACCGCACGCAGGTGGACACCGACCTGGCCGCGGTCGGCGGCGATCTGGCCGCCGTGGTCGACCCGGAGCGCCTGTCCGTGGGCGGCAGCGCGTTGGCCGACGGCCTGCCGGTGCTGCTGGACGTGCTGGCCGACGCGCTGACCGAGGCGGCCTACCGCGAGGAGGAGGTCGGCCGGGAGAAGGAGCGGCTGACCGAGCGGATCCAGCTGGCCCGCTCGCAGCCCAGCGTGATCGCGCGCGAGGCCCTGCAACGGTACCGCTACGGCGACCACCCCTTCGCCAAGGAGATGCCCGAGGCCGAGGAGGTCGCGCGGGTCGAGCCCGCCGACGCGCGGGCGCTGCACCAGGCCGCGGTACTGCCCAAGGGCTCGCTGCTGGTGCTGGTCGGCGACATCGACCCGGACTCCACTGTGGACGCCGTGCGCGCGGCACTGGCCGGCTGGGGCTCGGCGGCCAGCGCCTCGGTGCTGCCCGTGCTGCCCACGGTGACCGGTGGGGACGCGCTGCTGGTGCACCGGCCCGGTGCCGTGCAGTCGCAGATCAGGCTGTCCGCGCAGGCGATCCCGCGCACCGACCCGCGCTACCCCGCGCTACAGATCGCGAACCTGGTCTACGGCGGCTACTTCTCCTCCCGGCTGGTGGAGAACATCCGCGAGGACAAGGGCTACACCTACAGCGCGCACTCGTACTTCGAGTTCACGCCCAGCGGGGCCACGCTGATGGTGGACGCGGACACGGCCAGCTCGGTGACCCCGGCCGCGCTCTGGGAGGCCCGCTACGAGCTGGGCCGTCTCGGGCTGGTGCCGCCGACCGAGGCCGAGGTGAACGCGGCCCGCAGCTACGCGATCGGCTCGCTGCTGACCTCCACCGCCTCCCAGTCCGGGCTGGCGGGCACCGTGGCGGCGCTGGCCACCGTGGGCCTGACCTTCGACTGGCTGCGGGAGCACCCGCTGCGGCTGGCCGCGGTGACCGGTGAGCAGATCGCCGCCGCGGCGCTGGAGTTCCTCGCCCCGGTCAACTTCACCGGCGTGGTCGTCGGCGATGCCGAGCAGCTGGCCCCCCAGCTGCGCGCGATCGGTGGCGTGGTGCTGCCGTGACCAGTTGCGCTCAACGGTTCCAGCTCGACGAGCTGCCCGCGTTGTCCCGCACCGCGATCGACCGCAACGACCTGCTGCGGGACAAGGCGGAGCGGCTGGTGGAGCTGTGGCCCACGGCCAAGGTGCTGCCGCTGGACAAGCACGGCCGCGCGCCGATGGCCCGTGGCCAGGACGGCCTGCGGCTGGACCTGCGGCCGACCCAGTCGTACGGCTCGGCCCCGCCAGCGGGTTCGGTGCTGCTCGGTGCGCAGGACGGCACCTGCTACTGGGGTCTGCGCGCCGAACCGGACGGCCCCGTGCAGGAGGGATTCGGTTGGGAAGCCACCATTCCCGAGGGTGACGGGATCATCTGGCAGGACCTGCGCATGGCCGGTGGCGTGCTGTCCGATGTGGACGCCGGGCTGCTGACCACGGCGGTGGCGGTGCTCAGCTGGCACGGCCACTCCGGGTTCTGCGCGCGCTGCGGCAGCGCCACCGAGCCGAAGCGGGCGGGCTGGGCGCGGCACTGCACGGGCTGCGGGCACGAGGAGTACCCGCGGACCGACCCGGCCGTGATCTGCCTGGTGCACGACGGGGCCGACCAGGTCCTGTTGGCACGTCAGCCGACCTGGCCCGCGGACCGCTACTCGGTGCTGGCCGGGTTCGTGGAGGGCGGGGAGTCGCTGGAGGCGTGCGTGGCCCGGGAGGTCGAGGAGGAGGTGGGCGTGCGCGTGCGCGACATCCACTACCTCGGCAGCCAGCCCTGGCCCTTCCCGCGCTCGCTGATGGTCGGCTTCGCCGCGGTCGCCGACCCCTCGGTGCCGCTGGTGCCCGCCGACGGCGAGATCGAGTCGGCCTTCTGGGTCGGCAGGGACAAGCTGCGCGAGGCCCTGGCCGCGGGCGGCAGCGCGCCGGGACTGATCCTGCCCGGGATCACCTCGATCGCCCGCCGCATGTTGGAGTCCTGGGCCAGTTCCTGAGAGCGGGACTCACGTGCAGGAGAGCGGGACTCGCGGCTAACACCGCGAGTCCCGCTCTCAGTAGCACGAGTCCCGCTCTCAGGGCCGCGAGTCCCGGTCTGGGGAGCGCGAGTCCCGGCTAGAAGCCGTAGACCTGGTACGTGAAGCTGGTCGTTCCGCTGACGCCGGTGGACTCGGTGGCCCTCGCGGTGACCGGGAACGTGCCCGAACTGCTCGGCGTGCCGCTGATCCGGCCGCTGGCGCTGATCACCAGGCCGGGCGGCAGGCCGGTGGCGGAGTAGGTGAGCGCCCCGCCGTCACTGGCGGTTGCCTTGAGCTGCAAGGGGAACACGCTGCTGCCCCGGAAGCCCCACTGGTTGCCGGGGTTGCTGAAGGTCACCTTGCCGGTGGGCGGGTTCGGGGTGGTGGTCGTCGTGGTTGGCGGATTGCCGCCACCGGTGACCAGGGTCAGGCCCCACTTGCTCAGGGCCTCGTTCACCGGCTGGAAGATCGTGTCCGGGTTGGCCTGACCGCAGACCGCGCCGCCACCGGAGTGGATGCCCACGGCCTTGTCCCCGCTGACGTAGGAACCGCCCGAGTCCCCGCCGTTGGAGCAGGCGTTGGTCTCCGACAGGCCGTCGATGATCAGCCCGTTGCCGTAGTCCACCGACTCGTTGACCTTGGTGATGGTGCCGCACTGCCAGTGCGTGGTGTTGCCGGAGTGGCAGATGCTCTGTCCCACAACGCCTTCGGCGGACCCGCTGACGGTGACGTCCCCACTGCCCCAGGCGTTGACGGTGGCGCTGAGGTTCCAGCCGGACTGGTCCACGTCCACCAGGCCGAAGTCGCCCTCGCGGGCGTTGACGCTGTGGTTGCCGCCCACGTTGGAGGTGCCGATCCGGTTCTGCTGGCCGCTGGCCCCGTAGGCGGGCTGGTTGGCGTCGTTGGTGCAGTGGCCCGCGGTGAGGAAGTGCCTGGCACCATCGGAAGTCGTTGCGGCGAAGGCGATCGAGCAGTTGCTCTCGCTGCCGGGCCACCACGGGTTGCCCCCGGTGACGGTGCCGCTCTGCTGGCGTGGCGCGGAGTTCTGCCGCACCACGCGCACGCCCTCGCCCAGCGCACCGAGCTCGCCGAGCACGGACTGGGTGACGGTCGCCGAGTTCACGCTGACCACCAGGGTGTTGCTCGCCGGGTCCACGCCCCAGCTGGTGATCCCGCTGCCGGTCAGGGCCGACACCGAGCTCGCGAGCCGGTCCAGTTCGGCCTTGCCGCGCTTGACCAGTTTCGGCGTGGCCCCGAGCGCGGCGGCCCGGTCGGCGCTGGCCTGGTCGGTGACGGCCACCGCGAGCTTGCCGCTGGCGGCGTCGAACCAGTACCCGGCCTGCACGGCGCCGAGCTCCTGGCGGACCTGCCTTGCCACGGCCTGGGCGGCGTCCTCCTGGGTGAGCCGGGAACTGGCCTGCTCGGCGGTCAGGCCGAGGTCGCGCCGCATCGCCGCGAGCATGCCGGGCGAGGCCACGGGGTGTTCGGAAGTACTGGCTGCGCTGAACGCCGGGATCAGCGCGGCAGCAGCGGCCAGCGCGGTCACCAGGCCGCCAGCGGCGAGGAGGTGAGCACGTGAGGGTGTCTTCACCGGTCGATCTCCTTGTGGGGCAGGGAGCAGGGGCATCCAGCCTCTGCCCGGCGCCCCTGCCGGAGCATCGGGGGAAACCCTTGCGAGCCCTATCCGCGGCGCAGGTTGCCCAGCTGCGCGCGGGAGGAGACGCCCAGCTTGCGGTAGATCCGGGTCAGCATGGACTCGACGGTCTTCACGCTCAGGAACAGCTTGTCGGCGGCTTCCTGGTTGCTGGCGCCCTGCACCACCAGCTCGGCGAGCCGCTCCTCGGCGGCGGTCAGCGCGGAGTCGGCACCGCTGGGCCTGGGGCTCATCGAGGCCAGCGCGAGCTCCCGCCACGGCCGTGCGGCGCTGGCCTCGAACAGCTCGACGGCGGTCTCCAGCGCGGCGCGGGCCGCCGCCCAGTGCCGCCGTCGGCGCTCCACCTTGGCCACCGCGAGCAGGGTCCGCCCGCGCTCCAGCGGCAGCGACTCGAACGCACACTCCACAGTGGACAGAATTGTCAGCGCACCGGCCGGATCGCCTTGTGCCACCAGGCAGGCGGCCTGCGCGCGGTCCAGGCAGGCCTGTACGGCAGGGGTGCGGGGACCCACCCGCTCGATGAGGTCGGCGGCGAGGTCGGGTGAGCCGGTCGCGGCCAGCGCCTCGGCCAGGTCCCCGTGCCAGCGCAGCAGGGACGGGTCGGCCACGTGCTGCCCGGCCTCCAGCTCGCCGACCTGGCGGAGCACCTCCAGGGCGCGGGCGGGGTCCCCGGTGACGAGTTCGACCAGACCCAGCGCGTGCAGGTTGCGGGACAGGAAGACCACGTCGTGCTCCTCGCGGGAGGCCTGCACCCCGCGACGCGCGTAGTCGGCGGCACGGGCGAAGCTGCCGCCCGCCGTCTCGGCCACCGCGGCCGTGTAGAGGGAGGGCCCCGGCGACAGCCCGAGCCGCCGGGTGGCGGCCACCGCACGGCGCGCGTGCTCCAGCGCGTCCGCGCACCGACCGGCCCGCGCCTCGACCTCGGCCAGGCTGCGGGAGATCTCCACGTACTCGGTGGCACCGGCCAATTGGGCGGCGGGCAGCAATTCCAGCAACCTCGTGCGGGCCTCGACGAGCCGGTCGTCGAACAGCGCGTGCCGTGCGGCCAGGAAACGCGGCGAGTTGCCCAGTTCCCTCGGCTCGGGCTGGCCGGGCACGCCCAGCGCGAACTCCAGGGTCTGCCGTGCGGCCGGATCACCCAGCACGCGCTCCATCCTGGCCTGCATCGTCAGCGCCATGACCTCGGTGGCCGGATCACCGCCCTGCGCCGCGAGGACGGCTGCGCGACGGGCCTCGGCACGGGCACGGACCGGGTCGCCCTCGGCGAGGTTGGCCTTGATGGCCTGGCGCACAACAACTCCCGCCAGCAGTGCCGGGTCCTCCCCCGCGGCGGCAGCGGCTTCGGCGAGCAGTTCGTCGCAGTCGTCGATGGCCTGCCCCGCAGCGTCCACAATGGCCAGTCGCACGCGAACCCCGTTGTCTGGCGAGTCATCCCGGGCCAGGGCCTGGTCCGCGGCCCGGCGCGCGAGCTCCACCCGGCCCGCCCTGCCCGCCGCCGCGGCGGCCTCGACCAGTCGGCGCAGCACCAGTTCCGGCTCCTGCGGCGGCGTGCGCTCGGCCGCCAGCAGGCCCAGTTCGGCGGCGGTCGACCAGTCGCCGCGGCGGACCGAGGCGCTGGCCCCGGCGGCGAGTTCGGCCGCCAGCCCGGCATCCGGCCCGTCGGTGGCCCGCGCCCGGTGACCGGCCGCCTCGACGCGGCTGTGCACGGCCCCGGCCAACAGGGTGTGCGCGGCGGCGCGCTCGGTCCAGTCGCTGTCCGCGATCACGGTGTCGGGCAGGATGCCCGCGGTGAAACGGATCCGGTCCTCGGTCACGGTGAGCAGACCGGCCGCGGTGGCCGCCCTGAGCTCCCGCTCGACCCGCGGCCCGCAGGCCCGGCGCAGCAGGCTGGGCGTCGGCCTGGCGGCCAGTGCCGCGACGAGCAGCGCTGGTGCCGGGGCCTCGGCGAGCCAGGCGCGGGCCAACTCGGCCGCCGCGTGCTGGCGGCCACGGCCCAGTTCCCTTGCCAGGTGGGGGAATCCGCCGCTGAGCCGGTGGATGGACCAGGCCAGCCGGTAGGGCACACCGTCCGCCGCGAGCAGTTCGGCGACCTCGTCGAAGTCCAGCGGCGGCACGGTCAGCTCAACCCGGTCGGGCCCGCACAGCTCACCGCCGGGACCGGCCGCCAGCACGTGCACCTCGGCGTGCCTGCGCAGGGCGTGGTCCAGGGCGCGGGCGCTGTCGGGGTCCAGGTGCGGCAGTTCGTCGATCACCAGCAGCACCGGCGCCGCCCGGCCGAGCAGCGTGCTCAGCGCGAGCCGCACCGCGAGCGGGTCCACCTCGCGGCCGTCGCGGCTGGTGTGCCGCAGCACGGCGTGCACCGCGGCGGCCTGTCCCTCGGGCAGGTCCTCGGCGGGCAGCGCGCAGAACAGGTCGGCCACCGCGCCGAAGGGCAGGTCCCGGTCCGAGCGCGCCGGGTTGAGCGCCAGCACCGGCTCACCGGCCCTGGCGGCGACGGCGGCCAGCACCGCGGACTTGCCGATGCCGCGCGGCCCGGTCAGGACCACCCGCCCGGACGCGCGCAGCCCCTCGGTGACGGCCGTCAGCAGCTCGGTGCGCCCGACCAGGTCAACGGGCCTCATGGCGGACAAGGGTGCCGCGTGCCCGGCTGGTTCGCCAGGGCACGCGGCAACACCTCAGTGATTCGCGTACGGCGCCGCGGCCTGCTGCGCCGCGTACACCAGTGCGGGCTTCATCTTCGGCCAGAAGAAGCTGGCCTGGCAGGAGAACTCGGGCAGGAAGCCGCCGCAGCCCCGGCCGGTGTTGTCCCCGACCTCGACGGTGAAGCTGGCGACGCCCAGCTTGTCGTAGGCCCAGTCGTCGGTGCTGCCCGAGGCGTTGTAGAGCACCTGACCGGCCTGGCCGTACTGGTAGCCGGTGATCGAGCCCAGCTGGCGGCCGATGGCGCGCAGCGAGGCGTCGTTGCCGGTGTGCACGGTGGCGCTGTAGTCCCAGGGGAAGATGACCACGCTGGCGTCGCTGTGCATCGTCATCATGATGCCCTTGGTGTCGGCGGGCGCCGGGTCGGTGGTGCCGGTGCCGCGCCGCGCGGGCCACAGGTTGCGGAACAGCTTCTCCATGGCGGTGTTCTCCACCTCGGAGTCCTGGCTCGGTCCCTTGTAGACCTCGTTGCACGGGCTGCTGGAGGTGCTGGCGCCGCCCCAGTGCGTGCCGTAGTTGCGGTTGAGGTCGACGCCGATCTGGCCGCTGAACCCGCAGTTGCTGCCGTTGCTGTTGTTGGCGTTCTTGCGTTGCAGATTGGGCGAGTCCCCGCCCTGCTGCACGATGTCCACCCCGTCCGGGTTGGCGATCGGCACCACCCACATCTCGGTGGTGTCCAACAGCTTCTTGATGGTGGCGTCGGTGGAGTAGCTGCTGGACAGGTAGTCGATCCAGCGCCAGGCCACGTCCCCGGTGGTGATCTCGCGGGCGTGGATCTGGCCCATCAGGAAGAAGCGCGGCTTGGTCGAGTTCGGGTTGAGCTGGCAGTCCCCGGTCTGCTTCTTGGTGATGCAGATGGCGCGCAGGTCGTAGCCGCCGCGGCCCTTGCTCTTGAGCCAGGACTGCCCGTAGGTGACGGTGCTGGCCAGGTCGGGGTGCTGCTGGGCGACCTGGTCCAGGTGCGCGTACTGCGCGTTGACCGTGTGGTAGCCGCCGTAGTAGGTCTCGCCCTCGTCGGACGGGCTGAGCTGGTCGTTGCTGGCCCGCTGCTTGGGCGGGGTCCACGCGGGCGGGGCCATCGCCGACTCCGGGGTGGCGGTGAACCCGGCCGCGCGCAGGCGGTCGCCCTCGGCAGCGGTGCCGAGCACGAACAGGTCTTCGCCGTCACGCTGTTCGAGCACGTCGAACCCGTGGCTGAACAGCTTCTCGACGGTGTCCACCGAGTGCGACACCCGGTAGACGTAGGTGGGCTGGGCCTTGGCCGTGCTGTCGGTGGCCGCGACCGTGCTGGTGGCCGCCGCCTGGGGCAGCAGCACGACCGCGGTGGCGGCCAGTGCGGCCACGATCCCGCTCAATGGCAGGGGAATACGTCGAACTGACATGGTTGGCTCCCGCAGGGTAAGAGGACCAACCGATCACGCTAGAGCTGTGGCGGGGTGCGCATAACCCCACGAAAGTGGGGCCTGTTCAACGGTTCACCGTGGCGGGTGGGGTCACCTTGCGCACGTAGAGCAGCCGGTCGCCCGCCTCGATGGCGTCGGCCTCCGGGGCGTCCACCCGGAACAGCACCCCGCCGCGCACCACGCCCAGCACGATGTCGGACAGGTGCCGGGGCGAGCCGCCGATCTCCCCGGTCTCCACCTCGCGCTCGGCGATGGCCAGCCCGGCGTCCGGGGTGAGCAGGTCCTCCACCATGTCCACCACCGAGGGCGTGCTGGTGGCCATGCCCAGCAGGCGGCCCGCGGTCTCGCTGGACACCACCACCGAGTTGGCCCCGGACTGGCGCAGCAGGTGCACGTTCTCCGCCTCGCGCACGGCCGCGACCACCTGGGCCTTGGGCGCCAGCTCGCGTGCGGTCAGCGTGACCAGCACGGCGGTGTCGTCCCGGTTGGCGGCCACCACCACGGCCCGCGCCCTGGGCACACCGGCCACCCGCAGCACGTCCGAGCGGGTACCCGAGCCGTGCACGGTGACCAGGCCCTGCGCGGAGGCCGCCTCCAGGCTGGCCCGCTCGGTGTCCACCACCACGATGCTGGCCGGGTCGGTGCCCTCGCCCAGCAGCGCGCTGACCGCCGAGCGGCCCTTGGTGCCGTACCCGACGACGACCACGTGGTCCCGCACCTTGCGCCTCCACCGTTGGATCTTGAACGTCTGACGGGACCGCTCGGTCAGCACCTCGAGTGTGGTGCCGACCAGCACGATCAGGAACAGCACGCGCAGCGGGGTGATGACCAGGACGTTCACCAGCCGCGCGGTCTCGGTGACCGGGGTGATGTCCCCGTAGCCCGTGGTGGACAGCGACACCGTGGAGTAGTAGATGCAGTCGAGCAGGCTCAGCGGCTGGCCGTTGCCGTTGGCGTCGCGGTAGCCGGTCCGGTCGGCGTAGACGATCGCCACGGTCGCCGCCAGTGCGAGCAGCGCCCAGATGACCCTGCGCACGATGGAGCGAACCGGGCTGCCGACGGTCACCGGCATCTGGATCACCCCGACGAGGGAGTGCCCCGGCCGCTCGGCCAGTCCGTCACCGCTGGAGCTCATGGTGCGGGAGGGTAACCACCCGCCCGATCCGAGCGGAGCGTGCCTCCCGGTTTCACCCTAGGTAACTTTTCAACTGATCACACATTCACTGTGGTAACTTCTCACACCCGGCGGCGACGCCCGCGTCGACCAGCAACCCTCGCCTCGGAGGGACCCGTCATGTCATCGTCTGGCAATGAGCGAGCTTGCGAGCGAATCATTGAGTACAGGGACCGCACTGAGCTCCAATCGTCCCGCGGTCGCGCTGGCGGCCCTGCTCGGCGGCATGGGTGTGCTGCACTTCGTGGCCCCCAAGCCCTTCGACTCGATCGTGCCCAAGGCCCTGCCCGGCAAGCCCCGGACCTGGACTTACCTGTCGGGGGTCGCGGAGCTGGGCTGCGCGGTGGCCGTCGCGGCCCCGAAGACCAGGCGCCTGGGCGCGCTGGCCAGTGCCGGGCTGTTCCTCGCGGTGTTCCCCGCCAACATCAAGATGGCCGCCGACTACCGGGACAAGCCGCTGGCGCAGCGGCTGGCGGTGTACGCACGGCTACCACTTCAGCTACCGCTCGTGGCCTGGGCGCTGCGAGTGCGCCGTTCCGCCATGTGAGTTACATCCAGAATGCAATTTTCCTTCTGCAAGCCACTGTCGCCGGCCCGGCGACGACCATAGGATGATCGCGTGCAGTCGCGAGCCAAGCACGCTGTGTCCGCCCTCGGTTGGCAGGGCACAGTCATCTCGGAGGTGGCCGTACTCGGACAACGAGTGTCGGCGGTGGTTCGGCTGCGTGCCGACGTGCACCAGTGGCGGACCGCGAACGGGTGGCCGCCAGCCCCGGATCCCTCGTGGTTCCACTCCTGGTTCGAGCCGACCTTCCACGACGTGGTCCCGGTCCCGGCCGTGGACCTCGTCGGCATCCTGATCAGCGAGTCCGACGCCGACCAGGCCCTGGAGGCCTGCGGCACGCTGATGACCCTGGCGCCCTGCGCCGTGGTGGTGCCCGAGCGCGGCGAGTACGACCCGTGGCCGCTGATCGAGCTGGACTACTACGGGGTGGGCCTCGTGACCTGCGCCGGAGACGACAGCGCCAGCGTGCAGGTCCAGCCGGAGAACCGGGCGGAGGAGTTCGGGCCGTCCCCGTTCAGCCGGTGGCTGCTCGAGGTGCTCTACGACCGGCTGGTCAACCAGGACGAGCCCGCCGTGGTCGACCCGACCGCGGTGCTAGCCCCGCGCAACGGAGCGGAGCAGCTCCCGTAGCCCCGCACCGTCGAGCAGGTCCGTCGGCCGCAGCGTGTGGTCGTGCCGCACGTAGTGGAACGCCGCGCGGACCTGCTCCAGCGGCACGTCCTTGAGCGCGGCCCAGGCCAGCCGGTAGGCGGCCAGCTGCACCGACAGCGCGGGCAGCCGCGCCGCGTCCGGCACCGCACCGGTCTTCCAGTCCACCACCGTCCAGCCCCCGTCGGCGTCGCGGAACACCGCGTCCATCCGGCCGCGCACGGACACGCCGTCCACCTCGGTCTCGAACGGCACCTCCACCTCGTGCGGCACCCGGTCCGCCCACTGGCTGGCCAGGAACGCCGCGCACAGCTGCTCCAGGTCGGCGTCCGGGCGGGCCGTCTCGTCCGCGGCACCGGGCAACTCGTCCAGGTCCAGCAGCGTGGTCGCACCGAAGCGACGCTCCAGCCAGGCGTGGAAGGCGGTACCCCGGCGGGCCAGCGCGTTGGGCGGGAACGGCAGCGGCCGTCGCAGCCTGCGGGCCAGCTCGTCGGGATCGGCCGCCAGCTCCACGAGCTGGCTCACCGTGAGCTGGTCGGGCAGCGCGACCAGTTCGCGACGGCTGCGCGCGGCCTCCCGCTCGGCGAGCAGCACCTCCACGTCTGCGGCCCACCCCTCCGGGTCCTCCTCCCCCACCCGCGAGTCCCGCTCTGGCGAGCGCGAGTCCCGGCCTGACGCGTTGTGCTCGGCGGGACTCACGTGCAGGTCAACGGGACTCGCCAGCGGCTCAGCGGGACTCGCGAACGGGTTGGCGGGACTCGCGAACGGGTCAGCGGGACTCGCGGGGTGGTCGGGGGGAGGTGGGTCCTCGGCGTAGGGGTCCTGCTCGTAGTAGTCCTCGTACTCGGGCGGGAACTCCTCGTCCTCGGGCGGTGGCTCGGGCAGCGGCACCTCCTCCTCGACCGGAACCGCGGTCAGGACGGGCACTGGCGCGGGCGCCGCACCGTTGAGCGCGGCCAGGACCATCGCGGCGCCCGCGGCCACCGGCTCACGGCGGGCCCCGAGCGGGTCGATCGGCCAGGTCGCGGTGCGCACGGCGGCGGCGAGCGGGTTCTTCTCGTCCTCGGCGGGCGGCGGGGCCCACTCGTCCACCATCCCGGGCGGGCGGTCGCCCTGCTCCACGGCGGCCCGCACCTCGTCCAGGAACTCCGAGGGCCCGCGCGGCTTCTCCCCCGTCTCGCCCCACCAGTGGCCCGAGACGAGCAGCACGCGTTCGGAACGGGTCAGCGCCACGTAGCACAGGCGGCGCTCCTCGATCAGCCGTCGCTCCTCGAACTCCTCGGAGTGGATCGCGAGCGCCTCCTCGACCTCCTTGCGGTTGCTCGCACCGGCCAGGTTGAGCTTCGGCAGGTCCTGGGCGTCACCGCGCAGGTCGGCGGGCAGCTCGGTGATCGACTTCAGCCAGGAGGCCGACTTGCGCCTGCCGGGGAACACATCGCGCACCACGTGCGGCACCACGACGATCTCCCACTCCAGGCCCTTCGCGGCGTGCATGGTGAGCACCTGCACCCGGTCCTCGGCCACCTCGACCTCGCCGGGTTCCAGCCCGTCCTCGGCGTTCTCGGCGGTGCGCAGGTAGTCCAGCAGCGAGGCCAGCGAGGCCGACGGGCTGGCCGCGGCATAGTCGGCGACGACCCCGGCGAAGGCGTCCAGGTGCGCGCGGCCCACCCGGCCGGGCCTGGCCACGGCCTCGATGTCCAGCAGCAGCGTGCGTTCCACGTCGGCCACCAGCTCGGGCAACGGCTGGTCCAGGCGCCTGCGCAGGGCCATCAGCTCACCACGCAGCCGCCGGATCCGCCGCACGCCCTGTTCCGAGTACTGCTCGGGATCGCCAGGATCGTCCAGGGCGTCGACCAGCCCGGCTTGTTCGGCGTGCTCCCCCGGCGTGGCCTCGGCGATCGCCGACAGCGGGTCGTCCGAGGGCACGGGGGTGCGCCGCCCGGCGATCTCGCCCGCGCGCTTCCACAGCGCGGCGAGGTCGGCGGCGCCCAGCCGCCAGCGGGACCCGGTGAGCAGCCGCGCGGCGGCCGTGCCCGCCAGCGGGTCGACCAGCACCCGCAGGGCGCTGTACAGGTCGCGGACCTCGGGCTCGTCGAGCAGCCCGCCCAGGCCCACGACCTCGACCGGCAGCCCGCGCTCGCGCAGCGCGGTGGCGATCGCGGCCATGTCGGCCCGCCGCCGCACCAGCACCGCCGAGGTGGGCGGCTTGCCCTCGGCGTCCAGCTGCGCCTCCCACCGGGCCGCGAGCTCGTCGGCCAGCCACGCCACCTCGCTGCGCACGTCGGGCAGCAGCGCGCACCGCACGTCCCCCTCGCCCGCGCCCGGCTTGGCGCGCAGCTCGTCCACGTCCAGACCCGCCGCCCGCAGCGGGCCGGACAGCTCGTTGGCGATCGCCAGCACCTCGGGCGGGTTGCGGAAGCTGGTCAGCAGCCCGTACTTGGCGGCGGGCCGCAGGTCGGCGCGCGGGAAGTCGGTGGTGAACCTGGGCAGGTTCGCGGCGCTGGCCCCGCGCCAGCCGTAGATCGCCTGCGCCGGGTCGCCCACGGCCGTCACCGGGATCGGCGCCCCCATGCCGAACAGGGAGCGCAGCAGCACGCGCTGGGCGTGCCCGGTGTCCTGGTACTCGTCCAGCAGCACCGCCCCGTAGCGGGCCCGCTCCCCCTCGACCACCTCCGGGTGCTCGGCGGCCAGCTTCGCCGCCAGCGACATCTGGTCCGCGAAGTCCAGCGCCGCCTCCCTGCGCTTGCGCACGCCGTACTCCGCCAGCAGCGGCATGAGCGCCACCCGCAGGCGTTGTGCCTCAACGATCTCGCGCAGGGCCACCGGCAGGTCGGCGCGCTGCCTCGGGGCGCGCGGCGCCGACTCGATGGCCTGCCGCAGCCGCTCGGCGTGTTCGGTGAGCTGCTCGGGGCTGACCAGGTGCTCGGCCAGCTCACCGGCCAGCCGGAGCAGGTAGCCGGTGATCGTCACCGGCACCTTGTCGGTGTCCAGGTCCTCGGTCCAGGTGGACACCACGCGGTGCGCCAGCTGCCACGCGGCGGTCTCGGTGAGCAGCCGCGCACCGGGTTCCACCGGCAGCCGCAGGCCGTGCTCGCCGACCAGCCGCCCGGCGTAGGCGTGGTAGGTCAGCACCGTGGGCTCGGTGGACAGCACTACGGCGCGCCGGTCCCCGCTGGGGTCGACCCGGTCCAGCAGTGGCGATCCGGCCAGCCTGCGCAGCCGGGACTTGACCCGGTCGGCGAGCTGCCGCGCGGCCTTGCGCGTGAAGGTCAGCCCGAGCACCCGGTCCGGGGTGACCAGCCCGTTGGCGACCAGCCAGACCACGCGGGCGGCCATCGTCTCGGTCTTGCCCGCACCGGCCCCGGCCACGACGAGCGCGGGCTCGGCGGGGGCGGCGACCACGGCGGCCTGCTCCGCGGTGGGCGGCGGCAGGCCCAGCGCCTCCGCCACCTCCTGCGGGCTGACCTGATGCACAGGCACCACGGTAGGTCGTACTGGGCCGATCACCCGAACCGGGCGGGGTGGGTCGAGTCGGCGATCACTCCCCCAACTGCCGTCCCGACTCGTGCAGCGGGCAGCACGGCCGGGCGGGGCAGCGCGGGCAGTCGCTGCTCTCGGTGGCGGTGTAGTCGGGTCCGACGCAGGAGGCCGCGGCCTTCTGCACCACATCCAGCCAGACCTTGCTGCCCTCCTCGTCCAGGGCCTGCTGGCCGCGTTCGGCGGCGCCGCTGGTCTTGTCCTGCTTGGCGACGTAGAGCAGCCGCGCCCCACCCGGGTCCTCGGCCACGCCCAGCTTCTCGAAGGCGCCGAGCTGGGTGGCGAGCTGGTAGATGGCCAGCTGCGGGTGCTGCTCGGCCTCGTTCTTGGTGACCGGGGTCTTGCCGGTCTTGATGTCCACCACCACCGGCCTGCCCTCGGCGTCCACCTCCAGCCGGTCCACCCGGCCGCGCACGCGCAGCCAGGGCCCACCCGGCTGCGGGGGCACGTCCACGCTGAGGTCCTGTTCCACGGCCACCTGGGTCAGTTCGGTGCGACTGCGGTCGAACCAGGCCATGAACGTGTCCAGCATGCGCTCCACCCGGACGCGCTCCTTGCGGGAGAACCACGGGGCGCCCGCGTCCACCGAGGCCCAGGCCTGTTCGAGCTTCTCCCGCACCTGGGCCAGGTCCGCGCCCGTCGCGGCGGCCTGGGCCAGCGCGTGCACCAGCGTGCCGGTGATCGAGGCCAGCTGCGCGGGGTCCTCACCGCCGTGCCGCTCCACCATCCACCGCAGCGGGCACTTGGTGAGCACCTCGATGGTGGAGGGCGAGACGGTGATCAGCTCACCATCGGTCCAGAGTGGACTGGTGGTGGACACCGGGGCCAGGCCGTACCAGGAGTCAGGGTGCGCCCCGGGCACCCCGGCGGCGGCCAGCCTGGCCAACTGGGCGGCGGCCCGCTGGCGGCGGTCGAGCGGCTCCTCGTCCTGGCACACCACGCGGCGCAGCTCACCGACCAGCTCGGCCAGCACCAGCCCGCGCGGCGGGGTGAACACCGGGCGGGCGGCCGCGTCGGGGTCCGTGGCGGTGCCGTCGAGCTCGTCCAGGAAGCGGGAGGGCTGCTCGTCCTCCCCGCGCACCGCGCTGACCAGCAGGGTGCGCTTGGCCCGGCTCACCGCGACGAGCAGCAGCCTGCGCTCCTCGGCCAGCAGCGGGGCCGTGGCCGACACGACGTCCTCCGGCGCGACCCCGGACAGCAGGTCGGTCATCCGCTCCACGCCGAGCAGGGTGCCGCGGCTGCGCAGGTTCGGCCAGGAGCCCTCCTGCACCCCGGGCACCGCGACGACCGTCCACTCGCGACCCGTGGCGGCGTGCGCCGTGAGCACCTCCACGGCCTCGCCCAGCGGTGCCGTGGGCGCCAGCGAGTCGCCGACGATCTGCTGTGCGGCCAGGTAGTCGGCGAAGCCGGAGATGCTCGCCCCCGGCAGCCGGTCCACGTAGCGGGCCGCCGCGTCGAACACGCCCACGATCGCGTCCAGGTCCCGGTCGGCCTGGGCGCCGGTCTGCCCACCGCGACCGGACAGGGCGAGCCAACGGTCCTGTAGGCCGCTGTCCTGCCAGAGCTGCCAGAGCACCTGCTCCAGGCCCTGGCCTGCCCGCACGGCCCTGGTCGCGGTCCGCAGCAGGCGGGCGACTCTGCGCACCGGCGCGGCCTCGGCGTCCTCCAGCGCGGCCAGCGCGTCGTTGGACAGCAGCACCTCGACGAGCAGCTCACCGCTGGACCGCTCGCCACCGGCGGCGAGCTCCAGCCTGCGCAGGCCGCGGCGCAATCGGCGCAGCGCCAACGCATCCGCGCCGCCGAGCTGCGATTCGAGCAGGAACGCGGCGGTCTCCGGGTCCACTGAGGACGGATCGGCCGCACAGCGCAGCAGCACCAGGAACTGGCGCACCGCGGGCAACTGCGCCAGCGGCAGCTCGTCGACCGGCACGGCCAGCGGCACACCGGCGGCGAGCAGTGCGCGGCGCAGCACCGGCAGCGAGTGCGCGGTGGACCGCACCAGCACCGCCATCTCTGACCAGGGCACCTCGTCCAGCAGGTGCGCCCGGCGCAACTGGTCGGCGATCCAGGTGGCCTCCTGCGCGGCCGTGGCCAGCAGGCGGACCTGGACCGACCCGCGCTGTTCTTGCTCGGGGCCGAGCAGTTCGCGCTGCGGGCCGGTGCCGGGCAGTCGGCCGCTCAGGCGCTGCACGGCCTTGCGCACCTCCGGGGCCATGCGGCGGTCCAGGGCGAGGGTCTGCACGGGCCCGTCCCCGTGCTCGGTGAACAGGGTGGGATCCGCGCCGCGGAAGGAGAACACGGCCTGGTCCGGGTCACCGGCCACGATCATCTCCGCGGCGGAGGCGCCCAGCGCGCGGATCAGCCGGTGCTGCTGGTGGTCCAGGTGCTGGGCGTCGTCCACCAGCAGGTGGCGCACCCTGGCCTGCTCCTCGGCGAGCAGCCCCCGGTCCACGTCGAAGGCCAGCAGGGCCTGGGCGACCAGCTCCGCGGCGTCCATGGCGGGGGCGGCGGCCTCCTGCGCCTCGGCGCCGGCCAGCAGGGTCACCTGCTCGTACTGCTGCCAGAACGTGCCCGCGGCGACCCACTCCGGGTGCTCCTGCTCGCGGCCGAACCGGATCAGGTCCTCGGGGCCCATGCCGCGCTCGGCGGCGCGCAGGACCAGGTCGCGCAGCTCGGCGGCGAACCCGGGCAGCGGCAGGGCGGGGCGGATCCTGGGCGGCCAGTAGTCGGCGCCCAGCTCGATGTCACCGGCCAGCAGGTCGCGGACCACCGCGTCCTGGTCGGGTCCGGCGAGCAGCCGGGGCGGGGGCAGGCCGTCGCGGGCGGATTGCAGGCGCAGCACGGCGAAGGCGTAGGAGTGCACCGTGCGCACCAGCGGCTCGCGGGCGGTGCGGGTGGGCCCCTGACCGGTGAGCAGTGCGGTGATCCTCGAGCGCATGGCCACGGCGGCACGCCTGTTGGCGGTGAGCACCAGCACGTTCTCCGGGTCCACCCCGGCGCGCAGCACGCGGTCGGCGGCCACCGCGGCGAGCAGGGTGGTCTTGCCGGTGCCCGGACCGCCCAGCACGCGCAGCGGCCCGCCGGGGTGTTCCAGCACGCGTTCGGCGCGCGCGTCCCAGCGCGGCGGGCGCCGCGGGTTCGCGGGCCGCCGGACCAGGCTCGGTGCGGTGCTGGGTGCCACGGGTGCGATGGAACCACGGGACACCGACAAGTGGCGGTCGGGGTCGAAAGTAAAGGGTTGGTCATGAGATACTCAAAGCGGCACCTCTGGACCCGAAGGAGGCGACCCCATGTCACCGATCGGCATGACGACCACGGCCACCGGCACCCCGTGCTGGCTGGAGATCTCGACCCCGGACCCGGCCGCTACCAAGCGGTTCTACTCGGCACTGTTCGGCTGGGAGTTCGAGGGAGCGGTGGCCACCCTGTTCGGCGATCCCGTGGCCGGTGTGCGGCACGAACCCGAGGCCGCGCTCGGCTGGACCCCGTACCTGTCCATTTCGGACTTCGCGGAGACGGCGGCTCGCGCGAAGCGCTACGGCGGCAAGCTGATCGGCGAACCGGACCCCGAGGGCAGGTCGCTGCTGCGCGACCCGGCGGGCACGCGGGTCGGCCTGTGCGTGCCGAGCCAGGCGTGGCGGTTCACCGCGGGCGTGCCGGGCTCACTGGTGTGGGCGGAGCTGGTCACCGCGCGGGCCACGCTGGCGGATCGCTTCTACGGCGCGGTGTTCGGTCACGAGCAGCGGCAGTTCGGCGACGGGCGCAAGTTCGACTACGTGGTGTGGTACTCGGGCGGTGAGTCGGTGCTGGCCCGCGTCCGCATGGCGCTGGACACCCCGCCGGACGTGCCCGCGCGCTGGATCGCGCAGTTCGCGGTCGACCCCGACCTGGGCTTCGAGGCGACCCTGGGCCGGGCGCGGCGGCTGGGCGCCCGGCTGCGGTTCAAGCCGTACACCTCGGCGCTGGGCCGGGTCGCGGTGCTGTCCGACCCGCTGGGTACCCGGTTCGCGATCATCGACCCGGAGGCCGCGGACGAGTCGGCCTGGGGCGCGGGCTCGGACGACCCGTACGACGACTGAGTCCAGCGCGTCCGGCCCGATCTGCCTGGGCACGCCGCGGTGGCGGCTTTCGGGGCACCCGCTGTCCCGAAAGCCGCCACCGCGACACCTCAGCCGGTGAACCCGGCGAAGATCTTGGCGAACTCGAAGGGCTGCTGGGCGATGTTGGTGCACTGGAACAGCGCACCCGTGCAGGCGTTGGCGTCGCGGGTCTGCTCCCAGTAGCCGAGGTAGCCCACGTGCTGGGCGTTGGCGAAGGCCACCACGGCCTTGGCGTTGGCCTGACTGAACACCTCGGTCTGCGTGTCGTTGACGCCCAGCATCGGCGTGATGCCCAGCTTCTTGAACGCCTGCGCGTCCGACAGCTCGGGGTAGACCTGCTTGAGCTGCTTCTGCGTGCTGCGCGCGGACTCGATCACCCGCGCGCCCATGTCGCTCTCCGGGGTGCCGAAGTCCATGGACATGATGTTGACCAGGTCCACGTCCACCCCGGCGTCCTTGGCCGCCTTGACCACGTTGACCCCGTCCTGGGTCAGCCCGCTGGGCAGCACCGGCAGGGTCAGCGAGACCTTCAGCCCGGGATTGGCCTTCTGCACCTGGGAAAGCGCCTGCGAGCGGCGCTGGACCGAACCGGGGTCGGCCACGGCCGCGCCCTCGATGTCCAGGTCGATGTGGGTGAGCGAGTACTTCTTGACCACCGAGTCGTACTCCGCGGCCAGGGCCTTGACGTCGGTGCAGGCCTGGGCCAGCTCGATGCCGGTTGCCCCACCGAAGGAGACCTTCACGTCCCCGCCCGCGGCGCGGATCCTGCCGATCTGGTCCAGGCCGAAGCCGGAGGCGATGTCGTGCGCGTTGAACCAGCTCGCCTTGCACCCCGCCGAGGTGACGAAGGCCAGGCTGAACGACTTGATGCCACCGGAACTGGCGAACTGCGCCAGCTTGTCGGCGGACAGGCCCATGTCCACGTACGGGGCCACGGTGATCGTGCTGCCCGCGGCGGCAGGGCGCTGCTGGGCGGCGTGCGCGGGGTCGGTGCCCGCCTGGAACGCGGCGGCCATGCCGACCGCCACGGCGGCGGTGAGCACCCCACCGACCAGCAGGGCGCGGTTGCGAGAGGTCATCGCACTCCTCCTCGAGTGATCCGATGAGGATTGGTACGAACCAATCACCGATTCGGTTCATCCGGGCCGCGGCCCCTGTCCGGCAGGGGGTGGACAGGGGCCGCCGCGCCCGCGGATCAGCCGGCGTACCCGGCGAAGATCTTGGAGAACTCGTAGGGCTGCTGCGCGATGTTGGTGCACTTGTAGAGCGGGCCGTTGCAGGCGTTGGCGTCGCGGCCCTGCTCCCAGAACGAGAGCATGCCCAGGTGCACGGACTTCGCGAAGGCGACCACCGCACCGGCGTTGGCCTGCGTGAAGATCTCGTTGCCCGAGTCGTTGACCCCGATCATCGGGGTGAGGCCGACCTTCCGCCATGCCGCGGCGTCGGACAGGCCGTACAGGGACTTCAACTGCGCCTGGGTGGCCTTGGCCGCCGAGATCGCCTTGGCGCCCTGGTCGCCAGGGCCCTGGTAGTAGTCCATCGCCATGATGTTGACCATGTCCAGGTCCACACCCGCGGACTTGGCCGCCTTGACCACGTTCAGCCCGTCGGTGGTCAGCCCGCTGGGCAGCACCGGCAGGGTGAGCGAGACCTTCAGCCCGGGATGGGCCTTCTGCACCTGGGAAAGCGCCTGCGAGCGGCGCTGGATGGAGGTCGGGTCGGCCACCGCCGCGCCCTCGATGTCCAGGTCGATGTACTTGAGCCCGTACGCCTTGACCACGGCGCTGTACTCGGCGGCCAATGCGTTGACGTCAGTGCAGGCCTGGGCCAGCTCGATGCCGCTGGCCCCGCCGAAGGCGACCTTCACGTCCCCACCGGCCGAGCGGATCTTGGCGATCTCGTCGGCCTGCCACCCGGCACGCGGGTCGTAGGCGTTGAACCAGCTCGCCTTGCAGCCCGCCGAGGTGACGAAGCCGAGCGTGAAACCCTTGAGGCCACCAGCCTTGGCCATCGCGGACAGGCTCGGGGTCGGCCAGGCGCCCATGTCCACGTACGGGGCGACGGGCAGCGCGGATCCGGCGGCGGCATCGCCGACACCGGGGGTCAGCAGGGTGGCCGTGGCGGCGGCCCCGATCACGATCAGGGTGCGCAAGCGCATCGCGAACCTCCTGGTTACGTGCTGGACCTCGCGGCGGCCAGAGGTGCGTCCCTAAGTGGTATAGACCAAAATCGAGCGGGGGCGCCATCGCCCACCTGGCGGCCACCCCCTGCCGCCATTCGTACCCTTGACCGATTCCGACCGGCTACCTTCTTGACGACCCCAACTGGTCTAGTCCACTGTGAGTCACCGCCGTCGGTTCCGACTCCCACCCTGCAGGAGGACCCGATGAAGACGACGCGGCGCCGCATCGCCACGGCGCTCACCGCCGGACTGCTCGGCGCGGGCGCGCTCGCTCTGGCCGTGCCCTCGGCGCAGGCCGCCCCGCAGGCGGTCAACCCGGTCACCGCCTCGCCCTACATCTACCTCGGCGCCGGGTACCAGCCCAACGTCGCGTCCACCATGTCCGCCACCGGTCTCAAGGCGTTCACGATCGCCTTCGTGCTGTCCAACGGCGGGTGCAGCCCGACCTGGGACGGTGGGGCGAGCGCCGCCACCAACACGATCAACGCCGTGCGCAACGCGGGCGGGGACGTGATCGTGTCCTTCGGCGGCTGGGCGGGCAACAAGCTGGGCGAGCACTGCTCCAGTGCCAGCGCGCTGGCCGGGGCGTACCAGAAGGTGATCGACCAGTTCAAGCTCAAGGCGATCGACATCGACATCGAGAACACCGAGATGTCCACGCCCGCCGTGCAGGACCGCGTGCTGGGCGCGCTGAAGCTGGTGAAGCAGAAGAACCCTGGCATCAAGGTCGTGGTGACCATGGGCACCGAGACCTCCGGCCCCAACGGGGACGGGGCCCGGCTGATCAAGCAGGGCAAGGCGCTGGACGCGGGCGTGGACGTCTGGTCGATCATGCCCTTCGACTTCAGCAACGGCGGGGACATGTGGGCACACACGAAGTCCGCCGCCGAGGGCCTGAAGAACCTGCTGAAGAGCAGCTTCGGCTGGTCGGACGCAACGGCCTACAGCCACATGGGCATCTCCTCGATGAACGGCAAGACCGACAACGCCGGTGAGACGGTGACCCTGGCCAACTTCAACTCGATCCTGTCCTACGCGCAGACCAACCACCTGGCCCGGCTGACCTACTGGTCGGCCAACCGGGACCGGGCCTGCGGCTCGGGCGGTGACGGGGACACCTGCAGCGGGGTCAACCAGAAGGCGAACGACTTCAGCAAGGTGATCGGCAAGTTCACCGGCTGAACCAGGTTTGCGGGCCCGAGGCCGAGCTGGCGGCGGACCGACCTCGGGCCCGCATCCCTATCCTGCTGGCATGACACCGTTGCAGCTGCACCAGTTCGGTCCCGCGGACGGCAAGCCCCTGCTGGCCCTGCACGGCTTGTCCGGCCACGGCGCGCGCTGGCGCCGGTTCGCCGCCGAGCAGCTGCCCGGCCACCGGGTGATCGCCCCCGACCTGCGCGGGCACGGCCGGTCCACGGCACTGCCCCCGTGGCACCTTGGCCAGCACGTGGCCGACGTGCTCGGCGTGCTCGACTCGCTCGGACTGGACCAGATCCCGGTCATGGGCCACTCCTACGGCGGCACGATCTCCTTGCACCTGGCCGATTCCGCCCCGGAGCGGGTGAGCAGGCTGGTGCTTGTCGACCCGTCCACCGGCCTGCCGCCCGCCGCCACGCGGGAGATCGCCGAGTCCGAGCTGTGGCCGGAGCGGTTCGACTCCTTCGAGCAGGTGCGCGCCGCCCAGCACGAGCGCTGGCCCGCCGCCACCGAGGACCTCGTGGCCGAGGAACTCGCCGACAACGCCGTGCAGGAGGCCGACGGCCGCTGGCGGCTGCGGTACAACCCGGCCATGGCCGTCGTGGCCTGGAGCGAGATGGCCCGCCCCGCGGTGCTGCCGCCCGCCGACCTGCCGACCCTGCTGATCCGCGCCCTGCGGGCGGACTTCGTGCAGCCCGAGTTCGTCCGGGCCTGTCAGCGGCGCCTGGGCGACAAGCTCGCGCTGCACGAGTTGGACTGCGGCCACGTGGTGTACGTCGACCGCCCGGGCGAACTCGGTGCACTGGTCGCGGAGTTCGTCTGACAGGCTTGTCCGATGGACGAGGAACTCGTTGAGCTGATCCGCTCAGTGATCACCCGCATCCCGGAGGGGCGGGTCGCGACCTACGGGGACATCGCCGACATCGCGCGGGCCCCGTCGCCGCGGATGGTCGGCAAGGTCCTCCAGGAGGACGGGCACGACCTGCCGTGGCAGCGGGTGTTGCGCGCCAACGGCACCTGCGCGCCACACATCGCACACGAGCAGCTGGACCGCCTGCGCGCCGAGGGCGTGCTGGCCGTGGACGGCAAGGTGGACCTGCGCAAGTACCGCTGGGAGGAAGCCGTCACCGAACCCGCCGACGAGCCCCAGCTCGGCCTGTTCGAGTGAGCCGGTGACGACCCGCTCCGGTGACGGCGAGTCCCGGCCTGAGGCGCGCGAGTCCCGTCCTGGGGTGCGCGAGTCCCGCTCGGCGGACGGCGAGTCCCGCTCGGCGGTTAGGCCGGGCTCGCGGCTCAGCGGGACTCACGCACCCATGGGCGGGACTCGCGCGCCCGTGGACGGGACTCGCGTGCGGCTGAGCGGGACTCGCCGGAGGGTGGGTCAGGCGGCGCGCATCAGGCCGCGGGCGGTGAGGTAGCGCCAGGCCAGCAGCTCGACCAGCCGGGGGTGTGCGCCGATCGGTTCGGCCACGAGGTCGGCGCCCGACTCGGCCAGCCGCCGGTGGAACAGGCCCGGGGCCAGCAGCCACGAGGCGACGGCCACCCGCCCACCGCGCAGCCGCTCGGCGGCCACCGCCTCGGCCACCGACGGGCCGGTGCTGACGTAGCCGACCCGCACCTCGGTCCCGGTCCCGGCGCTGAGCAGGTCGGCGGCCCGGCGCACGTCGGCCAGGGCCCGGCGGTCCGTGGACCCCGCGGCGGCCAGCACCACGGCGTCACCGGGCCGCCACCCCGCAGCCGCCAGCCTGTCCTGGACGGCGGACACGACAGGCTGGGCGGGTCCGAGCGGGTCGGTGATCGTCACGACCCCGCGGCCGCTGCGGCGCACCTGCTCCGGCACGTCCACGCGCACGTGGTAGCCGCTGGCCAGGAACGCTGGCACGACAACGGAAGGACCGCCGACCGCGCGGACCACCTCGGTCACCGAGGGGCCGTGCACGTCGACGTAGGCGACCTCGACCCGCACGTGGGCGAGCCTGGTGCGCAGGGCGTCGGCGATGGCGTTGACGGTCACCGCGCCCGAGGGCTCGCGGGTGCCGTGTGCGACGAGTACGAGTGTCATACCTGCTCCAGGGCAAGCCGGTAGCCGCGCTTCACCACGGTCTGCACCAGCCGCGGCACGCCCAGCGCGGTGCGCAGGCGGCCGACCGCGGTCTCCACGGCGTGCTCCTCGACCCCGCGTGACGGGCTGGAGTTGCGGCGCAGCACGGCAATCAGGTCCTGACGGGACACGACGTGCCCCGGTCGATCGGCCAGGGCGCGCAGCACGGCCATCGGCGCGGGGGCCACCGGCCTCAGCTGGCCGTCCACGACAACGGCCTGGCCGCGCAGTTCCACATCGCTTGCGGCGACACGAAGTCGTTGCGCGCGTGCGGGCAGTTCCACCGAGAGCTCACGGACCAGTGAGCCGATCCGCGCGCGTTCCGGCTGCACGCAAGGGATTCCCGCCGCGGTGAGCGGACCGGCGCAGATCGGGCCCACGCAGGCCACCAGCACGTCCCCAGCCAGCGCGGAGCGCAGAGCCCGCCCGCGCCCGGTCCGCTCGGCACGGGCCAGCGTGCTGGCCGCCGCGGGCGCGCTGGTGAAGGTCACGGCGTCGACCTGGCGGGCCACCACCGCGTCCACCAGCCGGTCCAGCGGGGCGGGGTCGGCGGGCCCGGTCCAGCGGTAGACCGGCACCTCGACCACCTCGGCACCGGCCGAGCGCAGGCTGTTCACGAAGTCGGGCAACGGTTCCCCGTGCAACTGCACCGCGATCCGTTGCCCGGCAACGCCGTTGTCGAGCAGGTACTGCAACAGCTCGGCGTTGCTCTCCGAGGCCGGGGCCCACGCCTCCACCAGCCCGGCGGCACGCACCGCGCCGCGCGCCTTGGGTCCGCGCGCGAGCACCGTGGCCGATCCCAGGTGGCGCAACAACTCCGTGCCCAGTCCCCAGCCCTCGGCGGCCTCAACCCAGCCGCGGAACCCGATGCCCGTGGTCGCCACCACCTGGTCCAGCCGCTCGTCCAGCAGGCGCTGGGTGGCGTGCCGCAACTGGGTGTCGTCGGGCACCGGCACGATCTGGATCGCCGGGGCGTGCTGCACCACGGCGCCCCGCCGGGACAGCAGCGCGCCGAGTTCGTCGGCCCGCCGCGCAGCGGTGACACCGACCGTGAACCCGGCGAGCGGACCGACTTCGGTCATGGCGACCCCACTCGCACGAATCCGTCCCACACGACGACAGGATACGTCCGCACGCGCACATCCGGCTCGTCCAGGCACTGCCCGGTGGTCAGGTCGAACGCCTGCTTGTAGACCGGGGAGCTGACCACCGGCATACCCGATCTGTCGCCGACGATGCCCCGCGAGAGCACCGCGGCACCACTGAAAGGATCCACATTGGACAGTGCGTGCAGCGTGCCCGCGTAGGTCAGGAACAACGCGACCTGCTCGCCGCCGGGCAGCAGCGCGGCCACTCCCCGTTCCGGCTCCAGGTCACCGAACTCGCACACGGCGGTCCAGGTGAGCTCGTCAACAGCTGTCATCGTGCTGCCACCTCCGGCATACCGAGTTGGACGGTCGGAACGCGCTGCCCGCGTTCCTCGCGGAAGGAGATCGTCGGGTCGGGAACGCCCGGCGCGTTGACGAAGGAACTGAACCGGGCCAGCTTCTCCGGGTCCTCCAGCACACCCCGCCACTCGTCCTGGTACGAGTCGATGTGCTCGGCCATCGCGGACTCCAGGTCGGCGCAGATGCCCAGGCTGTCGTCCACGATCACCTCGCGCAGGTGGTCCAGGCCGCCGTCCATGGCCTCGATCCACGCGGCGGTGCGCTGCAACCGGTCGGCCGTGCGCACGTAGAACATGAGGAACCGGTCGATGACCCGCACCAGGGTCTCGGTGTCCACATCGGACACGAGCAGGTCGGCGTGCCGGGGCTTGAAACCCCCGTTGCCGCCTACGTAGAGGTTCCAGCCCAACTCGGTGGCGATCACGCCGAAGTCCTTGCCGCGAGCCTCCGCGCACTCGCGGGCACAGCCCGAGACCCCGGCCTTGATCTTGTGCGGGGCACGCAGCCCCCGGTAGCGCAGTTCCAGGTCGATGGCCAGCGCCACCGAGTCCTGCACCCCGTACCGGCACCAGGTGGTGCCCACGCAGGACTTCACCGTGCGCAGCGCCTTGCCGTAGGCGTGTCCGGACTCGAATCCGGCGTCCACCAGCCGGCGCCAGATCGGCGGCAACTGGTCCACGGTGGCGCCGAACAGGTCGATGCGCTGCCCGCCGGTGATCTTGGTGTAGAGCCCGAAGTCCCTGGCCACCTCGGCGATGACCAACAGCTTCTCCGGGGTGATCTCCCCGCCGGGGATGCGCGGCACCACCGAGTACGTGCCGTTGCGCTGGAGGTTGGCCAGGAACCGGTCGTTGGTGTCCTGTAGGCCCGCCTGCTCCCCGTCGAGCACGTGCCCGGTGGCCAGCGAGGCCAGGATCGAGGCGACCACCGGCTTGCAGATGTCGCAGCCGCGGCCCTTGCCGTACCCGGCGATCAGCTGGGAGAAGGTCCTGATCCCGGTGGCCCGCACGACCTCGAACAGTTCGGCGCGCGACTGCTCGAAGTGCTCGCACAGGGCCTTGGACTGCACCACACCGCACTCGTCGAGCAGCTGCTTGAGCATGGGCACGCACGAACCGCAGCCGGTGCCCGCCTTCGTACACGACTTGACCGAAGCCACGTCGGTGCAGCCGCTTTCGTTGATGGCACAGGTGATCTGTCCCTTGGTCACGGCGTGGCAGGAGCACACCTGCGCCTCGTCGGGCAGCGCCAGGTCGACACCGCCCGCAGGCGCCACAAGGGATCCCGGGTCGGCGGGCAGCGGCCTGCCGACGAGCGGGCGCAGGGTCGCGTACTGGCTCGCGTCCCCGACCAGCACACCGCCGAGCAGGACGTGCGCGTCGTCGGAGACCACGAGCTTGCGGTACGAGCCGGAGACCGGGTCGTTGTGCACGACCTCCAGCGCACCGGGTGAGGCCGCGTGCGCGTCGCCGAAGCTGGCCACGTCCACGCCCAGGAGTTTGAGCTTGGTGGAGGTGTCCGCCCCGGGGAAGACGGCACCTCCACCGAGCAGCCGGTCCGCGACGACTTCCGCCATGGCGTAGCCGGGGCCGACCAGGCCGTAGACCCTGCCCTCCAGGCAGGCGCACTCGCCGACCGCGTAGATCGACTCGTCCGAGGTGCGGCAGCTCTCGTCGACGAGGATGCCGCCACGCTCGCCCACAGCGAGCCCCGACTCACGGGCGAGTTCGTCGCGGGGCCGGATTCCCGCGGAGAACACCACCACGTCGGCGTCCAGCCTCGTGCCATCCGCCAGCGAAACCCCAGCCGCAGCGCCGTTCCCGCCGGCTTTCACGGCCACAGTGGACACTCCACAGTGGATCTCCAGACCGAGGCGTTCGACCTGGCGACGCAGCAGGGCGCCACCACCCTCGTCCACCTGGAGGGGCATCAACCTCGGTGCGAGCTCGACCACTTTCGGCGCCATGCCCATCAGCCGCACGGCGTTGGCCGCCTCCAGGCCGAGCAGGCCACCGCCGATGACCACCGCGGACCGCCCGCCGCTGGCGCGGATCAGGTCCAGGTCCTCGATCGTGCGGTACACGTGGCAGCCCGGCAGGTCGTGGCCGGGCACCGGCGGCACGAACGGGCGGGATCCGGTGGCCAGCACCAGCGCGTCGTAGCCCTGCTCGTGCCCGCTAGCGGTGGTCACGACCTTGGCCGCACGGTCGATGTGCCGCACCGGATCGCCCAACCGCACCTGCACCGACTCGTCGTGCTCGGGCAGGCTCAGCGTCCCCGCGTCCCAGGTGTCCACATAGGACGACAGCGCGACCCGGTCGTAGGCGGGACGGGATTCCTCGGCCAGCACGACAACACGCCAGGTGCCCTCCGCGTCGCGGTCCCGAAGTGCCTGCACCGCGCGGTGGCCCACCATGCCGTTGCCGACCACGACCAGTGTGCGCGTCATCAGCCGTCCTCCTCGTCCGTCCATGCTGTGCCGGGACCGTGTCGCCCCGGTGCCGCCGTCATTTCGCCGCTGTTACAGAACACTCCCGCCGCAGGTCACAGGGCGGTGCGGGCACCGGGCCTCAGGTAGACCAGCCAGGTCACCGCGAAGCACACCGCGTAGAAGGCCAGGAAGGACACGAAGGCGGGCACCCCGTTGTTGACCGCGGCGAAGGAAGCGCGGAACGCCAGGTTGATGAACAGCCCGCCCAGCGCGCCGATCGCACCCGCGATGCCGATCAGCGCACCGGAGAGCCTGCGCGCCTGTACCGGCTCGGCGCACTTGGCGCGGAAGATCGCCGGGATCATCTTGTACGTGGAACCGTTGCCCACTCCGGAGAAGACGAACAGGGCGATGAACCCGATCACGAACATCGGCAGGGAACCGGCCTGTGAGGCCAGGATGGTGATCACCGTGCCCGCTGCCATCAGCGCGAAGTTGACCAGCGTGATCCTGGCGCCGCCCCACCGGTCGGCCAGCCAGCCACCCACCGGCCGGGAGATCGACCCGAGCAGCGGGCCCAGGAAGGTCAGCGCGGCGGCCTGCAACGGGGTCTGCTTGAACTGGTTCTGCAGCACCAGGCCGAAGGCGAAGCCGTAGCCGATGAACGAGCCGAAGGTGCCGACGTAGAGCAGGGACATCACCCAGCAGTGCAAGTCGCGGACCACCTCGCGCATCGCCCCGGTGTCCCCGCGCACGCTGGAGATGTTGTCCATGAACAGCGCCGAGCAGGTGGCCGCGAGGACGATCAGCGGGATGTAGATCCACAGCACCAGCAGCGGCTGGGTGGCGCCGACCGTGCCCAGTACCAGCAGGCCGACCAGTTGCACGGCGGCCACGCCGAGGTTGCCGCCGCCCGCGTTCAGGCCCAGCGCCCAGCCCTTGAGCCGTTCCGGGAAGAACGAGTTGATGTTCGTCATGGAGCTGGCGAAGTTGCCGCCGCCCACCCCGGTGAGCGCGGCCACGACCAGGAAGGTGCCCAGCGGGGTTCCCGGGTGCAGCACGAAGCCCGCGGCCACGGTGGGCACCAGCAGCAGCGCGGCGCTGAAGATCGTCCAGTTGCGACCGCCGAACCGGGCCACCGCCAAGGTGTAGGGCAGCCGCAGCACGGCGCCGACCAGGGTGGGCGTGGACACCAGCAGGAACTTGTCCGCGGCCGAGAACCCGTAGGCGGGGCCCATGAACAGCACCATCACCGACCACAGGCTCCAGATCGAGAAGCCAACGTGCTCGGACAGGATGGAGAACCACAGGTTCCGGTTGGCCACGCGCCGCCCGGTGGCCGCCCAGAAGCCCTCGTCCTCCGGGTCCCACTGGTCGATCCAGTACCGGCGCGGCCGCGGGGTGGTGCGCCCGGCTTCGAGGGTGGTGCTCATGAGCTGGTTCCTCCGTTAGGTGAGCTGCGCCGGTTCCTGGGTGTTGAGCCAGTCGAGGACCCCGCAGACCTGGTCCGAGCAGCCCCCGCAGCCGGTGGTGGCGCGGGTCCGCTCGGCCAGCGCGGACATGCTGCGGGCGCCCTCGCGCCACGCGCTGACCAACTGGCCCTTGCTGACGGTGTTGCACTTGCAGATGACCGCCGCGGCCGGGATGTCCCCGGCGCCGGAGGCCGCGACCGGCAGCGCGCGGCCCAGCAGCAGCGCGAGCCGGTCCGAGGGCGCGGGCGCACCCCGGTCGAACAGCTGGGTGACGGCCGCCGCCGCGTCCGGCGCGCCCAGCAGGATCGCGCCGGTGACGCGCTCGTCGCGCAGCACCAACTTCGCGTAGCGACCGCGTGCCGGGTCCGCGACGCACAGCACCTCGGCCTCCGCGCAGTCCACGTCCACGTGCACCTCGCCGAGCGCGGCCAGGTCCACGTCCCGCGCCTTGAGCCGGGTCACCACGGGTGTGCCCCGGTAGCGCGCGGCCGGGTCGGTGCCGGTGAGCAGGTCGGCCAGCACGGCGGCCTGCTCCCAGGCGGGCTGCACCAGCCCGGAGACCGTGCCCGGGTGCTGCGCGCAGTCGCCCAGCGCGTGCACCCTCGGGTCGCTGGTCCGCAGCGCGTCGTCCACCAGCACACCACGGTCCACCGACAACCCGGCGTCCGCCGCCAGCATCGTCTCCGCGCGCACCCCCGCCGACACCACGACCAGGTCGGCGGGCACGTGGCTGCCGTCGGCGAGCTTGAGCCCGTCACCGGGCAGGTAGTTGGTGGCCGCCTGGCCGATCCGGAACTCGATGCCCAGGCCACTGAGTGTGCGGGCCAGCACCCGGCCCGCGCCGCCGTCCAACTGGCGCTCCATCAGGTGGCCCGCCGGGTGCACGACGGTGACCAGGTTGCCCCGCCCGGCCAGCCCGCGCGCGGCCTCCAGCCCTAGCAGTCCCCCGCCGAGCACGGCCACCGGCGCCCCGGCCCGCGCCGACTCCAGGATCCGCTCGCAGTCGGCCATCGTCCGGAACGCCACGACGCCCTCTGCCAGCTCGCCGTCCTCGGCGACCAGGCCCGGTGTCGGTGGGATCCACGCGCTGCTGCCCGTCGCCAGCACGAGCGCGTCGTAGCCGACCTGCTCGCCGCTGGCCAGCACGACCTGCCGCCGGGACCGGTCGATCCGCACCGCCGTCGCCGCCAGCCGCAGGTCCACGTGGTGGTGCTGTGCCCAGTCGTGCTCGTGCAGCCGCACCGCGTCCTGGCTCATCGTGCCCGCCACCACACTGGACAGCAGCACCCTGTTGTAGGCGGCCATCGGCTCGGCGCCCAGCACGGTCAGCTCGACCCGGTCGCCTGCCGGGTCACGTCGTCTGATCTCCTCGGCGAGCCGGGCACCGGCCATGCCGTACCCGATCACCACCACCCTGCGGGGAGCGTGCACTGGGGCCTCCCGTCGCTGTTTGCGCACGACGGTAGGCAGCGCTTGTTGCCCATCGGTGCCGCGAGGTTTCGGCGGCGGCAACTTGCCCGCTCAGCCGCTCACGGCGGGCTGTGAGGTGTCAGACCAACTCGGTGATCTGGTGGGTCGCCTTCTCCAGCCCGCGCAGGGACTGCGCGGTGGAGCGCGGGTGCATCGCGTGCACGGCGAGCCGGAACAACAGGGCGCGCACCAGCGCCTGCGGCCACTCGGGCAGGTGCGCCCAGCGCCTGGCCAGGCCCGGATCGGCGCCGCCCCAGGCGAGGGCGTCCACCACGACCACGGCGGCGGCCCACTCGGCGGGCCGCCAGAACGGGGCGAAGTCGATCAGCGCGGGCGGCGCGTTGCCCGCGAACAGCACGTTGCCGAACAGGTCCCCGTGCACGACCTGCTGGGTCAGTCCGACCGGGCGGCGCAGGGCGGCGACGAGCTCGAACAGCCTGCCGCCCTTGTCCTGGTCCAGTTCGACCAGTTCCTCGCCCCACGCACAGCGGTCGGCGACGGCGAACACGTCCCTGCGGGCGTCCAGGAAACGGGGCCGCGGCAGGGGCCTGGTCGCCTCGTGCAGGCGCATCGAGACGGCGACGACCTCGTCGTGCCTGGGTTCGGCGCGGCCGGACAGGTAGCGGGTGGCCGCCCAGCCGCCGACGACCCAGCGGCCGTCGGTGGACCGCAGCGGGCGGCCCAGCCTCAGGTTCTCCACGTGCAGGGCGTCCAGGGTCTGCGCGACCCACGCGGCCTCGGCCGGGTTCGGGGCCGGCCGGATCGCGGTCTCCGCGCAGCGCCACACCGGGCCGCCGTCGATCAGTTCCGGCTCACTCCCCCGCGCGCCGAAAGCCGCGCACACGTGTGGCGGGGGCGGCTCGAGGGAAGTCGTCACAGCTGGCGACGCTACCGGGTGCGGCGCCGGAATTGGGGGACCGCGCCGACCGCAGTGCCGTGTCATGAAAGTGCCGTATGCGACATCTGATGTCGCATACGGCACTTTCATGACATCACGGGCTAGTAGGTCGGCAGGCTCGGGTCCACCTCGCGGGCCCAGGCGAGCACCCCGCCGCCCACGTGCACGGCGTCGCGGAATCCGGCCTGGTGCAAGGCCGCGAGGGCCTCGGCGGACCGCGCACCCGACTTGCAGTGCAGCACCACCGGCCTGTCCTGCGGCAGTTCGGACAGGGCCTCACCGGAGAGGATCTTGTCCTTGGGGATCAGCACCGAGCCCGGGATCTTCACGATCTCGTACTCGTGCGGCTCCCTGACGTCCACCAGCACGAAGTTCTCGCCCGCGTCGATCTTCTGCTTGAGCTCCAACGGGGTGATGGTGTGCCCGGCGGCGGCGCTGCGCGCGTCGTCGGAGACCACCCCGCAGAACGCCTCGTAGTCGATCAGCTCGGTGATCTTGTCGGCGTTGGGGTCCTTACGGATCTTGATGGTCCGGTAGGTCATCTCCAGCGCGTCGTAGACCATCAGCCTGCCCAGCAGGGTCTCGCCGATGCCGGTGATGAGCTTGATCGCCTCG
The DNA here is from genome assembly GCF_000525635.1 of Kutzneria viridogrisea DSM 43870. NCBI lineage: Bacteria > Bacillati > Actinomycetota > Actinomycetes > Pseudonocardiales > Pseudonocardiaceae > Kutzneria > Kutzneria viridogrisea. Next base: position 1,036,152 of record NZ_CP007155.1, on the reverse strand, counting down.
GTGACCATGATCGAACCGATCGAGGCGCACAGCACACCCAGCACCCCGCCCTCCGCGCAGGAGGGCACCATGCCCGGCGGCGGCGGCTCGGGGTAGAGGTCGCGGTACTGCGGCCCGTGCTCGGCCCAGAACACGCTGGCCTGGCCCTCGAACCGGAAGATCGAACCCCACACGTACGGCTTGCCGAGCAGCACGGCGGCGTCGTTGACCAGGTAGCGGGTGGCGAAGTTGTCGGTGCCGTCCAGGATCAGGTCGTAGTCGGCGAACACGTCCAGCGCGTTGGAGGAGTCCAGGCGCAGCTGGTGCAGGTTGACCTTGACGAACGGGTTGATCTCGGCGACGGCGTCGCGCGCGGACTCGGCCTTGGGCCGGCCCACGTCGGACTGGCCGTGCAGCACCTGGCGCTGCAGGTTGGACTCGTCGACCACGTCGAACTCGACGATGCCCAGCGTGCCGACACCGGCCGCGGCCAGGTAGAGCAGCGCGGGGCTGCCCAGCCCACCCGCTCCCACGACCAGCACCTTGGCGTTCTTCAGCCGCTTCTGCCCGTCCACCCCGACGTCCGGGATGATCAGGTGGCGGCTGTAGCGCGCGACCTCTTCCTTGGTCAGCTCCGCGGCTGGCTCGACGAGCGGCGGAAGCGGCATCTGTCCTCCTCGGTGCAAGGGGTAACCCTCCCCTGGCAGCAACGCCAGCCTGCCCGAATGTCTTCCCGGTGGGAAAGTCGTCTCACTGGGTGGGCTGCTGCGCGCCGGGCACGCTCTGCGGGTTCGGCCAGGCGTTGGGCTTGCAGGTCTTGCCGTCCTTGGGCACGGCCGACTTGTTGAACGGGTCCACCTGGTTGAGCTGCCAGACGTAGTCGTCGGAGACCCCGAAGGTCTGCTGCATCATCACCGGGGCCAGCCCGTCCTGGGTCTCGCAGCCCCGGTGGTTGTTGCCGAACACGTGACCGACCTCGTGGTTGATCGCGTACTGGCGGTACAGCCCCATGTCCCCGTTGAACGCCGCCGCACCGCGCACCCAGCGGGCCAGGTTGATCACGACCCGGCCCTGGCTGGGGTTCCAGCAGGAGGCCTCGAACTGGATCTGGAACCCGCACATGTCCGGCCGGTGGTCGGTGTTGGGCGTGGTCAGGCTGACGATGAAGTCCGGGTCCTTGAACTCCGGCCCCACCCGCTGCAGCGAGATCGTGCCCTGGCCCACCCAGCTGCGCGAGTCGGACAGGATGCTCTCCACGGTCTTGGCGAACGCGTCGTCCCCGCCGTAGGCGGCCGGGTCGATGCCGTCCTCCACGGCGATGCCGTAGTGGTAGAGCTTCGGCCCGGTGCCGACCTTCTTGCCGTCCCCGACCACCCCGTGCCAGGTCCCGGTCCCCGCCTGCGGGAACGCGTCGCCGGGGGGCAGCACGGCCGTGCCGGTCTTCGGGTCCACCGGCTGCACCTTGCCCTCGGTGGCCACCGGCGGGCCCGCGGTCGTCGTGCCCGCCGCCTCGGTGCCCGTCGTGGAGTCCGAGGGCGCGCGGGCCACGTTGAACACCACCAGCGCCGTCACCACCACGAGCACCGGCAGGGCGTAGACCCGCCACCCGTAGGTGGCCGCGAACCGGGCGACCCCGCGCTTGCCGCCCGCCCTGGCCGGCTTGCCCGCGCTCGGGCGCTCGCCCTGGCTGGAGGGCCGCCACGAGGCGGCCAGCGGCTGGGCGGAGGTCCGCCTGCTGCCGGAGCGGTAGCGGTCCTCGGGCGGCCTGCGGGTCACGGCGGGGCGGATCGGCGACACCTTGGCCGGGGGCTTGGGCTGCTCGCCCTCACCATCACGGCCTTCCTGCGTCGTCCGGGTCACGGTGTCCAGGGTGCCACATGCCCGGTCACCCATCGTGCAGGCCATGTGGCGGAACCGGTCACCACTGGCCCCGGTCCACCGCCTCCCACATGCCCAGCGCGGCCCTGGCCACGGTCACCGGCCGCTCGATCTGCGCGCAGTGCCCGGTGTACGGCAGGACCAGCAGCCGACCCCGTCGCAGCAGGCCAGCGGTGCGCGGGGCCTTGCGCACGCTCACCAGGCGGTCCTGCGCGCCCCACACCACCAGGGTCGGCGCCTGCACCTTCGGCACCACCCGCCACAGGGACCCGGACCTCGGCCGCAGCCATGCCTTGATCAACCCGATCGTGCTGCCCGCCAGCGCCGAGCGGTAGTACGGCAGGCCGTTGCGCTCGATGGTCTCCAGCACCCCCTCGCGCACCCGGTGCTCGGGCACCAGCCAGGGTCGCGCGAAGCAGAGCCTGAGCACCTGCTCGGACTGCTCGCGCGGGGTCATCGCGGCCAGGCTGGCCCGCACCTTCTCACCGACCACCGGCAGGAAGGCCAGCGGCAGCCTCGGGTCGGCGACCCGCCGGGGGTCCAGGCGCAGGTCGGGCATGGCGGGCGAGATCAGCGTCACCGAGCGGACCAGCTCGGGGTGCTCGGCGGCCAGTGCCAGGGCGATCGCCCCGCCCATGGAGTTGCCGAACAGGTGCACCGGCCGGTCCAGCCCGCCCAGGAAGGCGGCCACGGTCTCGGTGTGCCGGGCCAGGCTGAAGTCGTAGCCCTCCGGCGGCGGGGTGCGGCCGAAACCCGGCAGGTCCAGCGCGAGGCAGTTCACCGAGGCTGACAGTTGACCCATCAGATCGGTCCAGTTGGTGGCGGAGCCGCCCAACCCGTGCACGAACACCGCCAGCGGCGCGTCCGGGTCCACGCAGGGCGCCTGGCGCACGTGCAGCCGCACCCCGCCCGATTCGAGCATCTGCCCAGGCCAGGGCGGTATGGACAGGTCGAGCGGGGGAAGTTGCCCGGTGGACAGCGGCACCGCGGTCAGTGAGGGGCGCGTGGGTGCGGTCGGTGGCAGACCGGCTCCTCGGAGCACGGCCGAGGACGCGGTCGTCATACCGACAGGATGCCCCAGGTTCAACTTCCGTGACCACTTCCGTCACCTGGTGTACATGTCTGGGAGGGGAGAGTTCGCACGGGACTTCCCGAAAGGGGACTACCGGCGAGTAAGGTTCTGCTACCCGGCGACCAGGCAGACCTCTGGCGCGCGGGCGGTTGCGAGGCTGGTGGAGGCGAGATGACTGAGACCGCGCAGGGCGTGGGACAGGCTGGGCGCGGCGTTCGGCTGCCCAGGACGGCCCGGCGCGCGCAGCTGCTCGCCGCCGCGCAGGACGTGTTCGTGGCCAACGGCTACCACGCCGCGGCCATGGACGAGATCGCCGAGCGCGCCGGTGTCAGCAAGCCCGTGCTCTACCAGCACTTCCCCGGCAAGCTGGAGCTCTACCTCGCGCTGCTGGAGACGCACGTGGACGAGCTGGTGGGCAGCGTTCGCACCGCGATGAGCTCCACCACCGACAACAAGCAGCGCGTGCGCGCCACCGTCGGCGCCTTCTACGACTTCGTGGCCAACGAGGGTCAGGCCTACCGGATGGTGTTCGAGTCCGACCTGCGCGGCGAGCCCGCCGTGCGGCAGGCCATCGAGCGGGCCACCTCGGCCTGCGTGGACGCCATCACCGAGACGATCACCGCCGACGCGGGCCTGGACCACGACCGGGCGCGCCTGCTCGCGGTCGGCCTGACCGGCGCGAGCCAGGTCACCGCCCGGTTCTGGCTGGAAATGGAAGGCGCTATCACCAAGGACGAGGCGGTCGCCCTGATCTCCACCCTGGCCTGGCGCGGCATCGGCGGCGGCTTCCCACTCCAGCACTGACCCCCCGGCTCACCGCGTGTCGGCGCTACCGGCACCGCGTGTCGGCGCTACCGGCACCGCGTGTTCGCGCTTCCGGCGCGGAATCCCACGAGCTGGGAGCCTGCTCGGTAAGCCGAAACACACCGTCCGCCAAGCGCCGACACACCGTCCGCGAAGCGCCGACACGCGCAGGAATCGCGCGCGGGGCGGGCCAGCACCCGGGTGGATCGGGGCGGATCCACCCGGGTTGTCAGGTGGACGGCCTAGGACACCAGCCCGGTGGCCCGCCAGAGCCGGGTGCCCGAGCCGCCGATGAGCCGGTGCTCGTCCAGGAAGGCGATCAGCTTGGTGCCCGCCCAGCGCAGGGTCTCGCGGTGGTGCGGGTTGGCCCGTGCGATCCCGCGAGCCCGCACGGGGTCGAGCCCGACGGATCGGTACACGTCCGGGTGTATCAGGCTGCGGACCACCACGTAGGCCAGGCGGGCGAGCATGCCGCGGTGCCAGGCCAGCGCGGTGCGGGACAGCCGCGGGACGCGCCGCCGCACCTCCTCGCGGGCGTAGCGGACGTGCCGGGCCTCCTCGATCACGTGGATCCGGTTCACCATGCGCACCAGGGGCTGCACCGACTCGTCGTTCATCCACGCCCGCTGGAACGCGTCGGGGATCTCCTCGCCGACCAGGATCCCGGCGAACATGGCCGGGCCGGACGCGGTGGCCTTGAAGAAGGACCCGAGCCTGCGCGCGGTCGGCTCGGGGCCGTAGGCGGGGGCGCCGATCTTCTCGATCATCCGGGCGAACATCACCGAGTGGCGGCACTCGTCGGCGACCTCGGTCAGCGCGTACTGCACGTGCCGGGACAGCGGGTCGTCGGTGTAGGACTGCCGGACGAGCAGTTCCATCAGGATGACCTCGAACCAGATGCCCACGCTGGCGATGCTGGCCAGTTCGTGCTTGGACAGCTCGATGCGCTGCGCCAGGTCCATGCGCTGCCACAGTTCGGTGCCGTACAGCGAGCAGTGCTGCGGGGACAGGTAGTACTTGCCCGGCGCCAACGGGGCGTCCCAGTCGATGTCGACCTCGGGGTCGTAGGAGTTGCGCGCCGAGGAGTTCAGCAGCCGCTCGGCGGTGCGCTCGCGGTCCTGGACGATCATCGCTTCGCCACCCGTTCCACCAGTGCGGCCAGTCGTGCGGTCACCTCGGTGCCGCGCTCCACCGGCACCATGTGCCCGGCGCCCGGGTAGATCACCAGCTCCGCGTCGGGCAGTTCGCGGGCGATGACCTTGGCGTGCGGCACGGTCGTCAGCCGGTCAGCGCCGCCGGCGAGCACCAGCACCGGCACGTCCCGGTACGCGGCCAGCGCCTGCCTGCGCTCGTGCTCGGCCAGCGAGGTGCGCAGTCCCACCAGGGTCTGCGGGTGGCAGCGGCCGAACTGCTCGGCGGCCGAGGCCACGTCCCGCCAGTCCGGGTCGGCGCCGAACAGCAGCCAGCGCACGCCCGGCCGGATGCCCGCGGTGCGCCGCAGCATCACCTTGTGCGGCAGCTTGGCCAGCTTGCGGTTGACCACCTGCTCGCCGCGCATCACCAGCGCGGCGACCGGCCTGGGCAGCCCCAGCCGGAGGGTCCTGAGGTCCCCGCAGGAGGTGGCCACGAAGGCCACGGCGGAGACCCGGTCGGCGACCAGCTCGGGGTGCCGCTCGGCCAGCGCCATGATCGTCATGCCGCCGATGGAGTGCCCGGCGAGCACGACGCGCCCGGTGGGCACGCGGTCGGCGAGCAGCTCGGCCAGGTCGTCGGCGAGCTGCTCGATCCTGGCGGTGCCCTCCGGGGACGGGGCCGAGCCGCCGTGCCCTCGGTGGTCGTAGCGCAGCACGCGCACGCTGCCGCCGAGCCCGTCGGCGACCCGGTCCCAGGTGGTGTGGTCCAGGGTCCAGGCGTGCACCAGGACGAGGGTGACCGGCGCGTCGGCCGGCCCCTCGTCGACCACGTGCAGAACGGTGCCGTCCTCGGTGGTGAACCGGCTGCGGGCAGCCTGGTCCCAGGGACTCACCTGACGAGGAACGACTTGCGCCACAGCGACATCCAGGGCTTGCCGACCAGTCCGACCTCGTTCAGGAAGCCCATGATCCGCTCGCCGGACCAGTGCAGGGTGTCCTGGAAGTGCGGGTTGTTCAGCGCGACCTGACGGGTGCTCTTCGGGTCCAGCCCGACCGCCGCGTAGACCCTCGGGTTGATGATGCTGCGCACCACGAACATCGATACGGTGGCGATCAGCCAGTGCTGGTAGGCCAGCTCTGCCTTGCCCATGTTCTCCATGCCGCGCACGACCTCCTCACGCGCGAAGCGCACGTGGCGGGCCTCCTCCAGCACGTGGATCCGGTTGACCATGCGCACCAGCGGCTGCACGGTGTCGTCGGCCATGGCCTCGCGCTGCATCCGGTCGAGGATCTCCTCGGCGACCAGGATCGAGCCGTACATGGCGGGCCCGTAGCCGATCGTCGGCAGCAGCTTGGCCAGGTGGTAGACCCCGCGCGGCGGCCCGTACGCGGGGCAGCCGATGCGCTCGACCATGCGCGCGAACATCGTGGAGTGGCGGCACTCGTCGGCCACCTCGGTCAGCGCGTACTGGGCGTGCCGGGTGGTCGGGTCGGTGCGGTACACGGTCTTGATCAGCATCTGCATCAGCAGCACCTCGAACCACAGCCCGACGCTGGCCACGCTGGCCACCTCGTGCTTGGTGAGCTCGATGCGCTGCTCCTCGCTGAGCCGCTGCCACACCTCGGTGCCGTACAGCGAGGACCGGTGCTCCGGGATGTAGTACTTGCCCTCCGCCAGCGGGGCCGCCCAGTCGATGTCCACCTCGGGGTCGTAGAACTTGTCGGCCGAGGAGTTCAGCAACCGCTCCGCGGTCTTCTCCCGGTCGGCGACCTTCAACGATCGAGTCATCGCTCCTCCGTCGGATTACTGTTACCGGAAGTAACGGTAACTTCTGGTAGCGTGCGTCACATGGGCCGAGCTGTCAAGGGGTCGAGAGAAGGCGGTGACGCACGCCGGGAGCGCTGGCGGGCACACCGGGAAGCGCGCAGGGAGGAGTTCGTCGACGCCACCATCAGGGCGCTGACCAAGCACGGTCCCGAAGTGGGCATGGACGAGATCGCGGCGGAGGCGGGGGTCACCAAGCCGGTGCTCTACCGGCACTTCGCCGACAAGTCCGACCTGTACCTCGCGGTGGGCCACCGCGGCACCGAGATGCTGCTGGAACGGATGCGGCCCGCGCTGGTCGACGACGGCACCCCCTACGAGCGCATCCACCGCGCCGTGGACGCCTACCTGTCCACGATCGAGGAACACCCGGCCCTCTACCACTTCGTGGTGCGCCGGTCCTTCGCCGACAAGCCGGTCGAGCAGGACGTGGTCAGCCAGGACAAGCAGCTGATCGCCAACACGCTGGCGAGGCTGCTCGGCGACTACCTGCGCGCGTTCGAGCTGGACTCCGGTGGCGCCGAGCCCTGGGCCTACGCCGTGGTCGGCATGGTGCAGAGCGCGGGCGACTGGTGGCTGGAGCGCCAGTCGATGACCAGGCAGAGCCTGACCGAGTACCTCACGAAGATCATCTGGTTCGCGATCGAGGGCCTGCTGCGCTCCGGCGGCATCGCCATCGACCCGGACCTGCCGCTGTCCCTCGGACCGGCGCTGCGCCTGGTCCCCGACCCCGAGAGTCCGGCCAGCGCCGGCTGAGCACGAGGAGGAACCGGCGATGACTGAACAGGACCACGAGCACGAGGAGGAGGGCTACACCGGGCCCGCCGCGCTCGTCGTCGACGAGGCGGAGGTGCCGGTGCGCGCGGTGCTGCGCGGCTACTTCCAGCCCATCGACGGCCGCTACCACTGGTACGGCCGCCTGGACGCCGACGAGGCGGTCACCAAGCTGGTCGAGGGCGGGCGGCGTGAGCTGGTGCTGCGCACCCCCGGCGGGGAGGCCACGGCCACCCTGTCCGACCCGGACCCGTGGCAGCGCTACCGGGTGACCGGCACCAGCCGCCCGCCGTTCGAGGTGGACGCGGTGCCCGCCGCCGACTGAGCCGGGTACGACTGTGGCCCGGCAGCGGTGTGCTGCCGGGCCACAGTCGTGTTGCGAGCTACTTGCCGACCGCGAAGCCGACGCGGCGCGCGTCCGGGGCGCCGATCTCCACGTAGGCCACCCGCGAGGAGGGGATGACGAAGCGGCGCCCCTTCTCGTCGACCAGGGTCAGCAGGCCGGTCTTGCCGGTCAGGGAGTCGGAGACGAGCGCCTCGACCTCGTCCGGCGACAGGTCGCTGGCCACCACGAGCTCGCGCGGGCTCTCCACGACGCCGATCTTGATCTCCACCGCTGACCTCCGGATCACGACTTGCTTGCTGATCGTCAGGCTAGTGCAGGCCACAGCCGCGGCACGCACCACCCGCGTACGCCGACCGCGAACACCACCCCCGCGAGTCCCGCCCTCCCGCACGCGAGTCCCGCTCAGCCGCCGACGAGTCCCGTCCACACACCGGCGAGTCCCGCTCTCCGGCGCGCGAGTCCCGCTCAGCCCAGGCCGAGTGCCGCCATGCGCTTGGTGTGACTCTGCTGCAACCGCTTGAACAGGGCACCGATGCCCGCCAGGTCCCCCGAGCCGCGGATCAGCAGCTCGGCCAGCCCGTCCCGCTCGGCAACCACGTACTGGGCCTGGGTCAGCGCCTCACCCAGCAGCCGCCTGCCCCACAGGGTGAGCCGGTCGCGCAGGGTGCGATCCCCCTCACACGCCGCCTTGACCTCGCGCTCGGCGAAGGCGGAGTGGCCGGTGTCGGCGAGCACGTCGAGCACCAGCGAGCGGGTGGGCTCGTCCAGCCAGCCCGCGACCTCGCGGTAGAAGTCGGCGGCCAGCCCGTCGCCCACGTACGCCTTGACCAGCGATTCGTGCCAGGACCGCGGGGCGGTGGAGGCGTTGAACGCGTCGAAGGCCGCCACGAAGGGGCTCATCGCATTCTCCACGGCCACGCCGTGGTCGGCGAGGTAGCGCTCCAGCAACTGGTAGTGGCCCATCTCGGCGGCCGCCATGCAGGCCAGCGCGGCCCGCCCGGTCAGCGTGGGCGCGCTGCGGGCGTCCTCCGCGAGCCGGTCGAAGGCGGAGAGCTCGCCGTAGGCCAGCACCCCCAACAGGTCGGCGACTCCCTCGGCCACTGTGCTGGTGGCGGCTCCGGGCCGCTGGTCAGCCTCGCTCGCGCTCATGTCGGCAGAGCGTAGCCGCCGCGGTCCGCGCCGAAACAGCGCCAGCGGTACGGCGTAGGGCCAGGTAGACTCCCCTCCCGAAGCCTGGTAGTGAGCGGCGACGCGACCGGGAGCGACGTGGCGGTCCTCCCTGTGTCCCACCGCACGACCAGGCGCGACAGCACGGCGGCGCGGCCGCCATGTGGAAAGGGTGCGCGCACAACTCCTCGCTGGCCCTCCCGCACCTCGCCGGACCCGACGGTCCCGAGGTCGTGGTCGAGAGGCCCATCCAGGGCCCGTGCGTGCTGGATTGAGAGAGGCGATCACTCTGACCGTCAGCAACAACACACATCTGGACCCGGTCACGCTGGACCACAGCGACTCCGGGCTGCCGGAGGTCGACACCTCCCACCCGCTGCAGGCGGGCGCTCCGGTGCGGGGCAACTCGCCCACGTTCGGCGAATTGGGTGTGCGCGAGGAAATCGTGCGCGCCCTTGCTTCCGCCGGGATCGAACGCACGTTCGCCATCCAGGAGCTGACCCTGCCGATCGCGCTCGCCGGTGACGACGTCATCGGCCAGGCGCGCACCGGCACCGGCAAGACCCTGGGCTTCGGCGTGCCGCTGCTGCACCGCATCACCACCCCCGGTGACGGCGTGCCGCAGGCCCTGGTGGTCGTGCCGACCCGCGAGCTGTGCCTTCAGGTCACGCACGACCTGACCGACGCGGGCAAGCACCTGGGCATCCGGGTGCTGGCCATCTACGGTGGGCGCCCCTACGAGCCGCAGATCGAGGCGCTACGCAAGGGCGTCGACGTGGTCATCGGCACGCCCGGTCGGCTGCTCGACCTGGCCGAGCAGCGCCACCTGGTGCTCGGCAAGATCAAGGGCCTGGTGCTCGACGAGGCCGACGAGATGCTCGACCTGGGCTTCCTGCCCGACATCGAGCGCATCCTGCGCATGGTGCCCGAGAAGCGGCAGACGATGCTGTTCTCCGCGACCATGCCCGGCCCGATCATCAAGCTGGCCAGGACCTTCCTCACCCAGCCAACGCACATCCGGGCCGAGGAGAACGACGCGGGCGCCATCCACGAGCGCACCAGGCAGTTCGTCTACCGGGCGCACGCCCTGGACAAGAGCGAGCTGATCGCCCGCGCGCTGCAGGCCCGCGAGCGCGGTCTCACGATGATCTTCACCAAGACCAAGCGCACCGCGCAGAAGATCTCCGACGAGCTGGCCGAGCGCGGTTTCGCCAGCGCCGCCGTGCACGGTGACCTGGGCCAGGGCGCCCGCGAGCAGGCACTGCGCGCGTTCCGCTCCGGCAAGGTCGACGTGCTGGTCGCCACCGACGTGGCCGCCCGGGGCATCGACGTCGAGGGTGTGACGCACGTCATCAACTACCAGTGTCCCGAGGACGAGAAGACCTACGTGCACCGGATCGGCCGCACCGGCCGGGCCGGGCGCGAGGGCGTGGCCATCACCCTGGTCGACTGGGACGAGGAGCCGCGCTGGAAGCTCATCTCCGACACGCTCGGACTGGGCATCCCGGAGCCGGTGGAGACCTACTCGACCTCCGAGCACCTGTTCACCGACCTGGACATCCCGCAGGAGACCACCGGCAGGCTGCCGCTGAGCCAGCGCACCAGGGCCGGGCTGTCCGCCGAGGCCGAGGAGGACCTGGGCGGCAAGAAGACGCGCAGCCGCCGCACCAGGGGCGGCACCAAGTCCAGCGGCAAGGCGAGCACCGGCAGCCGCCCCGCGAGCCAGGAGAGCAGCACCGAGGACGGCGAGGCCAAGCCGCGTCGCCAGCGCCGCCGCCGCAGGGCCGGGGTCGAGGTGACCGAGCAGTCCGGTGGCGGCGAGCAGCCGCAGGCCAAGGGTGAGGGCGAGGCCGCTTCGGCGGAGCGCCCGGCCCGGCGCAGGCGCCGCCGCCGCAGCGGTGTCGAGGTCGCGGGCGGCGAGGCGGGTGCCGCCGAGCAGAACTCTTCGGCAGACTAGTCACGTGGAACACGATCAGGTGGGGTCGGCCGTGGCCGCGGACGCGCTGCGGGAACCCGTCGAGACGACGCTCGACCAGCAGCCGCCCCCACCTGACGGGCCACGCACGCGGTTCACCCGCAGGCGTGATCTCCTCGCGGTGCTGGTGATCGTGCTCGTGCTGGTCGCGGCCACCGGCACCTGGTGGTGGTTCAGCGACGCCAGGGCGACCACCTCGGTCACCGGCCCCGCGACCGCGACCGCCCCGCCGCGTGCCACCGCGGTGCCCGCGACGATGAAGCAGCTGTGGCAGGCCGCCAGCGGGGCGACCACCGATCCCGTGGTGGTCGGCCCGACCGTGGTCACGGCCGAGGGCCACCAGGTCATCGGCCACGACCCGGTCACCGGGGCCACCCGCTGGAGCTACACGCGGGACAACCTGGACCTGTGCAGGGTGGCCGCGGCCTGGGGCAAGGCCGTCGTGGTCTACCACAAGGAGCACAACTGCAGCGAGGTCACCGAGCTGGACGGGGTGACCGGCGCGCGGGGTGCGCAGCGCAACGGCGACGCCGAGCTGGGCACCCAGTTGCTCTACGACGGCACCTACCTCACCACGACCGGCAAGAAGCTGATCGACACCTGGCGCTCCGACCTGGTGCAGACCCAGCAGTACGGCACGGTCACCGCGGTGGTGAACCACGACAAGCAGCCCAGGACCGGCTGCACCTACAGCTCACAGGCGGCCACGGCCGGCTCGGTGGCGGTCATCGAGCAGTGCGCGGGTGAGTCCTTCCAGCGGCTCACGGTGATCAAGCCCGAGGGCACCCAGAACGACGGCGAGAAGCCGAACGTGGCGTTCAGCGTGGAGGTGCCCGGCGGCAACGCCAGGATCGTCGCGGTGACCGACCAGCGGGTCGCGGTGGCGGTGGCCAACCCGAACCGGCTCGTGGTGTGGGACAACGCGGGCTCCCAGGTGGGCGCGGCCCCGCTGCCGGTGCCCGACGCCGACCTGGCAGGGGCGCCGAAGTCCGCGGTGGAGCCGAGCACCGCGATCACCTGCACCCAGCAGCTCGACCCCGGCGGCAAGTGCGAGGCGGGCAGCTTCGCGGTGAGCTACGCGGGCGGAGCGAAGATCATCACCTGGTACTCCGGCTCGAAGCTGGTCGCACTGGACCCGAGCGGCATGAGCCCGACCTGGACCCTGGACGGCGCACTCGGGTCCGGCACGGTCTACGCGGACAAGCTGCTGGTACCGGTCGCCGAGGGCCTGGCCGTGCTGGACCCGCTCACCGGGGCCCGCTCGGGCACGATCACCGTGGACCGCAAGGGCTACACGGGTCCCGTCCGGCTGTCGACCCTGGGTGACGTCCTGCTCGAACAGCGTGGCGGCACGGTGGTGGCGCTGCGTTGACGCACCGCTGTACGGCACACTCGTCGGTGTGAACGCCGCGCCTGCCTCACCGTTGACCCCGAACCGCGCCGCCCGGATCGAGCTGCCGGGGCGTTATGGGCCGATCGCGGGGCTGCGCGCCCCGGCGCACGGCACGGACCTTGGCGCGACCGCGCTGCTCGTGCCGGGCTACACCGGGTCCAAGGAGGACTTCGCCCCGCTGATCGATCCGATCTCCGACGCGGGCATCGAGGTCATCGCGATCGACCTGCCCGGGCAGTACGAGTCCCCCGGCCCGGACGTGGAGTCCGCGTACCGCCCGGCCGCGCTGGGCGCCGTGCTCGCCGAGTTGGTCGCGAAGCTGACCGCCGACGGCAGGCGCGTGCTGCTGCTCGGCCACTCCTATGGCGGGCTCGTGGTGCGCGGCGCCGTGCTGGCCAACGCCCCCGTGCACGGCCTGACCCTGCTCGACTCCGGTCCCGCCGAACTGCCGCCCGGCGACCGGCGCGTGGCGCTGGACTTCTGCGAGTCCACGCTGCGTGCCCGCGGGGTGGAGGCCACCTACCAGGTGCTGGAACAGGTGTCCGCCGCCAGCCCGGACTGGGTGGCGCTGCCCGAACCGGTCAAGCAGTTCCGGCGTACCCGGTTCGTGCGTTCCACTGCCGCCGGCCTGCTCGGCATGGGCGACGGCCTGCGCTACGAGCCCGACCTCGTGACCAAGCTGGCCGCCGGGCTGCGCTCGGCCAGCGCCCCGGCACTGGTGATCTGCGGGGAACAGGACAACGCCTGGTCGGTGGCCTCCCAGCGGGACATGGCCGACCGGTTGGACGCCGACTTCGCCGTGGTGACCGGAGCCGCGCACTCACCGAACACCGAGAACCCCGCAGGCCTGCTGGCGACCCTGCTGCCGACCTGGCGGGCCTGGCTCAGCGCGGACTAGTGGCGCGTCGCGCATCGTTGACCTGGTATCCGGTCCGAGCCGAGGCTGCGGTGTCATGAAGGTGCCGTTCAGGACACTGGGTGTCCTGAACGGCACCTTCAGGACACGACCTGCGTCGGCGGGCGTGGCTGGGTGGTCGCCGGCGAGACACGGTCAAGGTTCCGAGGCGAGCCACTAACCAGGAGTCCGACAGGCAGGACGGGACTCGCGTGCCGCAGAACGGGACTCACCCACCGCAAGGCGGGACTCGCCCACGCCAGGGCGGGACTCGCCTGCCGCACAGCGGGACCCGGTCACGGGTCAGCGGGACTCGCGGGGGGGTCAGGCCCACCAGAAGATCCACAGTACGGCGGCCACGGTGGCCAGCACGCCGAGTGAGGCCAGCGCCGAGGTGAACCCGCCGCGCCGGTCGGCGACGCGTTGCAGCATCACGGCGAGCAGTGCGGCCACGGCGTGCACACCGACGCTGCCCCAGCCGATACCGGGGTAGCCGCGCAGCTGGAAGTAGACCTGCGCGGCCAGCACCAGCAGGACGAGCAGCACAGCGCAGACCGTGACCGCCCCGCTCAGCCCGCGCAGCACGGACCGGCGCGGGCGCTCGGGCCCGAGGTCGTCGGCCGACTCGGATCTGGTCATCGTCTCAGTCATCCACACACCCGTCCGGGTCCGTCACGGCGCCAGCATCGACCAGGGCTCCAGCTCCGGGGCGGCAGCCTGTCCCTCGGCGCAGACGCGCCGGAAGTCGCACCACGAGCAGTGCCGCCCGGTGCTCGGTGGGAACAGCAACTCGGCGTCGCCACCGGCTGCCAGGGTATCCGCTGCGGCCGACAGCTCGTCGGCCGTCTGCTCGGCGCGGGCAAGGTGGCGCGCCAGCGAGTCCTCGGAGTGCTCCCAGACGGCGACCGTCCTGGACGGCAGGTGGTGCAGCTCCACGCGGCGGCACGGGCGGCGCAGGGTGCGCTGGGCGGCCAGCGCGTACAGGGCCAGTGCCTGCGAGCCGCGCGCGTCGTCCACGGTGAGCACGTGCCTGCCGGTCTTGTAGTCCACGATCACCAGTTCGCCCTCGCGCTGGTCGATCCGGTCCACCCGGCCCTCGGCGATGATCCGGCCGACCGGGGCGGAGACCCAGCGCTCCAGCCCGACCGGGTCCTGGCCGACCTCGGTGTCCTCCACGTACTGCGCCGCCCAGTTCTGGGCCCGGTCCCGGTACTCGGCCACCTGCTCGCCGTCGCGGAACCCGTCGGACTTCCAGTGCTTGGCCACCAGTGCCGCGGCCTGCTCCGGGGTGCGCCGGGCCACCGGCAGGTCGAAGAAGGCGCGCAGGGCGTTGTGCACGACCGCGCCCAGGGTGTAGTTCGCCCACGCCTGCCCCCTGGCCGGGGTGGGCCGGTCCAGGTAGGCCATCCGGTAGCGGCGGCGGCAGTCCTGCCACGTGGCCAGCTTGGCCGGTGTCACCTTGACCAGTTTCGGCGGCATGAAGTCGAACCCGAGCTGTCCCTGCACGGCCACCACGGTACGCACCGGGTCCGACACCTCAGGCGACCCCGGTGACGAAGCCCTTCACCGAGTTGGCGATCAGCTGCACGGCGATCGCGGCCAGCAGCAGACCGGCGATCTTGGCGACCAGCACGATCCCGCTGTCCTTGATCACCCGGATGACCAGGCCGGAGTAGCGCAGCACAAGGTACTCCACCAGGTGCACGGTCAGGATCGCGGCGGCCAGCGCCAGGTAGGAGGGCACGTGCCCGTCGGCCTGCCGGACGAACACGATGGTGGCGGCGATGGCGCCGGGTCCGGCAAGCAGCGGGGTGCCCAGCGGCACCAGCGCCACGTTGACGTCCTCCATCGCCTCGGGCTCGGTGGCGCCCTTGCCGGTGAGCAGGTCCAGGGCGATCAGCAGCAACAGCAGGCCGCCCGCGCCCTGCAACGCCGGGATGCCGATGCCCAGGTAGGACAGGATCGCCTCGCCGCCGACGGCGAAGGCCGAGATCACCGCCAGCGAGACCAGCACGGCCTGCCGGGCGGCCCGGTTGCGCGCCTCCTTGCTGCGGCGGCCGACCAGGCTGAGGAACACCGGGATGTTGCCGGGCGGGTCCATGATCACGACCAGGGTGATGGTCGCGGAGAGGTACAGCGTCAGGTTGAAGATCATCCGATCACGACCTGCGCGCCGCTGGCCTTGTCCACCAGCGCGTCGAACATGTCGGGCGCGGTCGTCTCCTGCCCGAGCCGGACCACCTTGTTCGTGCCGTGGTAGTCGCTGGAGCCGGTGACCAGCAGGGACAGTTCCCCGGCGAGGTCGCGCAGCCGCTCACGGGTGGCCGGGTCGTGGTCGGGGTGGTCCACCTCGACCCCGGACAGCCCGCGCGCGGCGAGGTCGACGACCACGCCCTCGGTGACGATCGGTCCGCGCGAGCGGGCGAAGGGGTGAGCCAGCACGGTGACCCCGCCCGCCGCGGCGATCATGTCGATCGCGGTGGTCACGGGGGTGTCGGTGCGCGAGACGTTGTAGGCACCGTTGGTGGCCAGGTAGCGGGCGAACGCCTCGTCCACGGTGGACACCACACCCGCCCGGATCAGCGCTCGTGCCAGGTGGGGCCGACCGGCCGGGGAGTCCTCGGGCAGTCTGCCCATCACCTCGTCGGCGTCGATCGGGAGGCCGTCGGCGGCCATCCGTTCGGCCATCCGCCGAAGCCGGATCCTGCGCTCGGCGCGCAGCCTGGACTGCTCGGCGGCCAGCGCGGGCGATGCGGGGTCGAACAGGTAGGCCAGCAGGTGCACGGTGACCGTGCCGCCACGACCGTCCTCACTGCTGCACGAGAGCTCCGCGCCGGGCACCAGGCGCAGCCCCGGCGGTACCGCCGAGGTCGCCTCGGCCCAGCCCGCGGTGGTGTCGTGGTCGGTCAACGCCACCACGTCCAGCCCCGCGGCGGACGCGGCGGCCAGGAGTTCGGCCGGGCTGTCGGTGCCGTCGGAGCGGTTCGAGTGGGCGTGCAGGTCGATGCGCACGGTGTCCAGTGTGGAGGACGTGGGCCGTTCGGACGAAACGGCCGGGGCTAGGGCACCATCTTCTTGCCGCGGGCCGCGCGCTGGGCCTTGATCATCGAGAACCGCTCGGCCTGCGCCTTCTTGTCCCCGAAGACCAGCTCGGAGATGGCGTCGTAGACCTCTTCCGGCCGAGGCAGGTACTCGATCTTGTTGAGTGCCTGGATCTGACCCGCGGACTCCACGACCAGCGTGCCGTACCCGAGCATGCGCCCGTTCATGCTGCGCTCGTAGGTCAGGTCGGTGACCTTGGTGACCGGCATCATCGCGACCTTGGTCACGAACACCCCGCTGGTCATCATGAACCGCTTGTCTGTCACCACGATCCGCTCCACCCACCACTCGATCACGAAGTAGGCGAAGCGGAGCAGGATGATCAGGGCGGCGTACCAGAGGATGTTCTGCACGATCGCCACGTCACCGGGCACCAACTGGGAGAGGAGCACGGCCGCCGTGAGCAGCGCGGCCGCCTCGAAGATGTCCCACAGCAGGCATGCCCAGTGCCGGCGCACCCGGATGACCCGACGTTCCGTGCCGAGCAGGTACTCGTCTGGATCCCTGGGTGCGAACACGCGGACGTCCCTCCCGATCGAGCGGCTAGAACAAGTTCCGCACGAAGGTGATCAGAGCCTCCGCGCCGCCCCGAAGAGACCCGAGGAGGTTGTGGACGAGGCCCGCGGCCCCGTTCGGCTGGCTGATCACATAGAAGAGTACCAATGCCAGCCCGGCCCAGATAAGGATCTTCTTCAGGTTCACGACGACCAACCCCATCCAGTACCTACAACGCCTTCACATGCTCGCTGAGAAGGTTTTACCGCACCGGGGAGAGCTTCGGGAGGTTTGTACTGCACTCGGGTCAGCGCTGAGCGCGCAGAGGGGCAGCCCGCTACGCTACGTGTTCATTACCGTGAACGAGGTTCACGTTACTCCCTGCGGAGGGGGCAGCGTCTACCACCTGGATGGAGCAATCTCGCCCGGTCGGCGAGCCAATCTCCCAGGTCAGGGCCAGTGGGCCAAACGGGTCGACGGCATGCGCCGGGCCGCGCCCACTGAGGCTGCTGTGACAGGTGAGCCGAAGGGGAAGACGGGACTCTCCGTCACGGTCCGCCGCCCGATCGGGGCCGGCGGGCCGCACCGCCGGGTCAGGCGCAGCCGGGACCGAGGACGGCGCCTGCCAGGCAATAGGCGGTGTGCGCAGCTCAGGGCGGGACCGGGCTGCGACCTTCACCACACCCATGCGGAGCAGCCCGCTCACGCAGGGTAGAACAACGACCCTGAGCTGCACGAACACTCCGTGACCGTGACCGGGGTCACGGCCCCGCCGGGCAGCTCCCGCCGCCCCTGCGCGGCTCGTCCAACTGTGCCTGAACGGACCAGTTCCGGACACCTCGGACACAGACGGTCGTCGCCCGGGCGGTGGTCACCCGACCGGCAGCCACTCCAGCCGCTGCCCGTGCCGCCCCGTCCTGGCCAGCGCCTGCGCCTGGGGACGGCCCTGGACCCACCGCACCAGGCCCAGCGTGCCCACCACGGGATCACCGTCCCGGGGGACGAGGTCCTCGCGGCCGGGCAGCACCAGGTCCAGGCCTGAGAGGTAGGACTCGTGGCTGACCCACCACAGCTGGCGGCGCTGGGAGAGCACGCTGAGCAGCCGCACGTACTCGGCACGCCGGTCGGCGTCCCACTGCCCCGTGGTGTCCGTGTCGAACACCACCAGCGGCAGCTCCGCGGGCACCTTCGCGGCCACCGCGGGCAGGTCTTCCACCGGGTCGCCGGTGACCAGGTCGGGCCGGTCCTTGCGCAACATGCCCGCGGCGATGCCCAGCCAGCGCAGCCGCTCGGGCTGGTCCGCCCAGACACAGGCCTCCAGCCAGGCGAACTCGTCCGGGTCGGTGGCGTCCACCGGGGCCGGGTCCAGTCCGATCCGGGCGGCCACCGGCAGCTTCTTGGGCAGCGCGGGCAGCGGGGCGTCCCCGGCCACGCCCAGCACGCAGTGCAGGCCGAGCGGAGCCTTGGCCGGTCCGACCGCGAGCTGACCAGCCTGCTCGGTCTGGTAGCGCAGCCCGAAGCGGTCCATCAGCAGCAGCAGTCCGGCGCCCGCGCCCACCTGCAACAGCCCCACCGGGGCCTTCGCCTGCTTGGCGGCCAGCGCGACGGCCGGGTACAGCAGGGCCGCCCTGCGGACGTCGTTGCTGGCGGTGCCGCGGGTGGCGATCAGCGCGCGCATCCGGTCGGCCCGGTCCAGCACGAAGGACCGGAACAGCGGCCAGGTGCCCTGGTCGGGACCACAGGCCCCGCCCAGGGACGGGTAGTAGCCGGACAGTTCGTGGAACGGCTCGGATTGCAGCAGCCGGTGCGCCGCGGCCAGCAGCAGCGCCGGGGTGGCGCAGCCCTGCCGCGCCGCGCCCAGCAGGCCGGCGACCTCGTCGTCCCCGGCGGCGCCGAGCGCGAGCAGTTCGTAGAGCGGGGAGACCCCCGCCGCCTCGCGCTCGGCGAACTCGGTGAGTCGCCGCCGCAGGTCAACCAGGTCAGGCATGCGTCACTTCTTCGGCTCGGGGCGGCCGGGCTGCTCGCCACCACGGCTCTCGCCGTAGGACCGCTTGGGCACCATCACCTTGCGACGGTAGACGCAGACGACCGTGCCGTCCTGCTTGTAGCCGCGTGTCTCCACGTACACGATGCCGCGGTCGTCCTTGGACTTCGACGGGGTCTTGTCCAGGACCTCGCTCTCGCCGTAGATGGTGTCGCCGTGGAAGGTCGGCGCGATGTGCCGCAGCGACTCGACCTCCAGGTTGGCGATGGCCTTGCCGGAGATGTCCGGCACCGACATGCCCAGCAGCAACGAGTAGACGTAGTTGCCGACCACCACGTTCTTGCCGAAGTCGGTGGTCTGCTCGGCGTAGTTGGCGTCCATGTGCAGCGGGTGGTGGTTCATCGTGAGCAGGCAGAACAGGTGGTCGTCGTACTCGGTCACGGTCTTGCCAGGCCAGTGCTTGTAGACAGCGCCGACCTCGAACTCCTCGTAGTAACGCCCGAACTGCACGTGGACCTCCGTGATGTGGCCCGGACCTCGGCGGCCGGGGAGGACAGTCTGGCCATGCGGGGAGTACTCTCGGCAACCGGTGTGTGAGCGAATCCACCGCACACAGCCGTCGACCCGAGGAGGTGAGGGACGCCAGATGTCCAGTGCCGATAGCGCGTTGGGATGCAGTAGCACCCGCGTTCCCGCCGGTAGGGTCGTCACCCGTTCCAGGTAGGCCCTTCTCGATCCGGCCGGAGCGCGCTCGCATTTGTTCGAGACGTGGAACCCGGAGGCATCGATGCCAAGCCTGCCCTCGCTCGGTGGCCTGCGCGGCCGCGCCCGCGGCGAACGCCCCACCCCGCCGGTCCCGGTGCCGCTCTCGGCGTACGTCGTGGACTGCGGCGTGTACGTCGAGGGCAGACGGCTGCCCGGCCGGTGGACGCACACCGCTGCCGTGGCCGAGGTGCGCAAGCGCCGTGACGGCTTCGTCTGGATCGGCCTGCACGAGCCCGACGAGCAGCAGATCCAGGGCGTCGCGGAGACCTTCGGCCTGCACGAGCTGGCCGTGGAGGACGCCGTGCACGCGCACCAGCGGCCCAAGCTGGAGCGCTACGACGACACGCTGTTCATGGTGCTCAAGACGGTGCGCTACGTGGCGCACGAGTCGCCGACCACGGCCAACGAGATCGTGGAGACCGGCGAGCTGATGGTCTTCCTCGGCCGCGACTTCGTGGTGACCGTGCGGCACGGCAACCACTCCGGGGTCTCCGAGCTGCGCAGGACCCTGGAGTGCGACCGCGAGCGGCTGGCCATGGGCCCCTCCGCCGTGTTGCACGCGATCGCCGACCAGGTCGTGGACTCCTACCTCGCGGTGACCGAGGCGATCGAGGACGACATCGACGTCATGGAGACCCAGGTCTTCGCGCCGCGCACCGCGGTGGACGCCGAGCAGATCTATCTGATGAAGCGCGAGGTGCTCGAACTGCGGCGCGCGGTGATGCCGCTGGCGCTGCCGCTGCGGCGGCTGGCCGAGGGCTACATCACCCTGGTGCCCGAGCAGGTCCGCTCCTACTTCCGCGACGTCGAGGACCACCTCACCACGGTGTCCGAGCACGTGGCGGGTTTCGACGAGCTGCTGACCACCCTGGTGGACGCGGCGCTGGCCAAGATCACGCTCCAGCAGAACGTGGACATGCGCAAGATCACCGCCTGGGCGGCGATCATCTCGATCCCGACGATGGTGGCCGGGATCTACGGGATGAACTTCGAGGACATGCCCGAATTGCACTGGAAGTTCGGCTACCCGGCGGTGGTCGCCGTGATCGTGGTGGCCTGCCTGCTGGTGTACCGAATACTTCGGCGCAATCGCTGGCTCTGAGTCCTCTCCCCCATCCCCCACCCGTGTAACGGGAGGTTCACCATGTCCCGACTCCTCGCGAACCCGCTGTTCTGGGTCCTCACCGCCATCCTGTGCTGGCTGGCCGCCATCACCTTCACGATCGCCCGCCAGGGCTAGTCCTCCGCTGGGAGGACCCGCTTCTCCTCCGGTCGGCGGTGCGCGCGGTACCGCCGACCGATGTGGCACACAAGTGTTGTGCCGCAAGGTGGACGCCAGCACCGTCCACTGGGGAGTGAGCACGCATGTTCCTGTCCGTCACGGCGAAACTCGCCGCCGCGGCCGTCCTTGCCACCGGGCTGAGCGGCACCGCGCCGGGCCCGGCCTGGCGGCCCTGCACCGACAACGCCCAGGTCGACTGCGCCACCGTCCAGGTGCCAGTCGACTGGGCGCGGCCACAGGGCCCGAAATTCGGCCTGGCGATCGCCAGGCACCGCGCCACCGATCCCGCGCGACGGATCGGCTCGCTGGTGTACTCACCGGCCGGACCGGGCAGCTCCGGGGTCGAGTTCATGACGAACCCGCGCTACTTCTCCTTGCTGATCAGCGATCCCGTGGCGCAGTGGTTCGACGTGATCGGCATCGACCCACGCGGGGTCGGTCGGTCCAACCCGGTGCTGTGCTCGCGCGCGCTCGTCGACCGGCTGCCCACGCCGACACCCCGTGACACGCAGGCACAGTTCGACACCATGCTCGCCGCGAACCGGGCGGTGGCGCGGGACTGCCGGGCGCGCACCGGCCCGGTCTTCGACCACATCGACAGCGCGAGCACAGCCCGGGACATCGACGCCGTGCGAGCAATGCTCGGCGAACGCACGATCAGCCTGTACGGACTGTCGTACGGCACGGTCGCCGGGCAGATGTACGCCGAGCTGTTCCCGCAACGGATCCGCGCCATGGTGCTGGACAGCAACATCAACCACAGCCTGGACTCGCGGCAGGCCATGGCCACCGGCGCGCGGGGCGGCCAGGACTCGTTCGACGAGTTCGTCACCTGGTGTGCCACGGAACCCGCCTGTGCACTGCATGGCAAGGACGTGCGGGCGCTAGTCGGCGACCTCTACGCCAGGGCGGAACGCGGCGACCCGTCGGCCCCCAGCCTCCAGGACCTGACCGAAGGCATCCTCGGCCCGCTCAGCCAGCCGAACAGGTCGGCGACCGCGAACTGGCTCGCCGCGCTGCCCGGCCACCCCGCGGGCCCGCCCGCAGCGGTAGCCGCGGGCGAGGTGATCCCGCTGCCCGTCACCACCTTCTGCGCCGACCACCGCAGCGGGATCACCTCGCAGGAGCGGCTGCTCAGCGACTGGCGGCTCGCCAACTCCGCAGCCCCCGACATCCGGTTCTGGTCCGGCCCCACCCCGTTCCTCTGCTCGGGCTGGCCGCTGCCCGTGAGCAATCCCCAGCACCGCCTCACCACGCGCGGCGCCCCACCGGTGCTCGTCCTCGGCTCGCGGCACGACCCCCGCACGCCGCTGGCGTGGAGCGCGGACGTCGCCACGCAGCTCGACCACGCCGTGCTGCTGACCTACGACGGTGCTGGGCACGGCGTGTACCTGCGCACCGAGTGCACCCGCGGGTTCGTGGAGCGGTACCTCGTCGAGCGCCGGACGCCGCCGGCGGGCACGCACTGCCCGGCGGCGTGAGCCTCAGGACCAGGGTTGCTCGTCCCAGGTGAACGGGATGCCGTGCCCCGAGCCGCCGCCAAGGTGCAGCGACACCCCGGCGGGCCACAGGCGCAGCAGCAGGTCGAACCGCCCACCGCGCGGCTCGAACACCAGCAGGGCCAGCGGGCTGTCCGCGGTGGCGCGGGCCGCCGCGGCGGCGAGCACGGCACGGCCCCGCGCGCGTTCCACCGCCGAGACGTACTGCCAGATCACCGAGTGCCAGACCACGGTGAGCACCTCGGGGCGCGGTTGCGCGAGCCGGCGCGCGAGCCAGTCGGCGCCGGTGGCCCGCTCGACCGGCACCGGGTCCCGCACCGCGAGGTCGATCGCCGCGCGCAGGCGGTTCCAGCGGTCCAGCTGGTCGGCCCAGACGAAGGAGGACAGGTGCAGGCGGCCCTGTTCGCTGGTGACGTCCACCGGGCGCACGTCGCAGGCGGCCCTGTCGTGCAGCACCAGCGGGGCGGTCAGGTCGGCGGCGGGCAATCCGGTCCACTCCGGGTCGAACCGCAGCGGACTGCCCGGGTCGCCGAGCACGGTGCCGTTGGACAGCTGGTAACCGACCAGGTGTGGGCGCAGGTTCAGCCCACCGCTGGCGCCGACCTCCAGCAGCCGCACCGGGAACGGCTGGGCACGTCCCGCCGCGCGCGCCGCGCGTTCGGCGGCAACGAGCAGACCGCCGTACAGGGGGGCGGTCCGGCCGGGCTCGTTCGTCTGCACCGTCGTGCCCCGGATCAGCGAGCGCAGTTCGTCCTCGTGCTCGCACAGCACTGGGTGCACGTCCGACCAGAGGGTGGCCAACCGCGGTGTGCCGCCCACGCCGGGGTAGTGACCAGCCAACGCGGGCGCCTTGCCCTCCAGCACCAGGCGGTGCAGTGCCGCGGCGAAGCGCAGTCCCGGCACGGTGCCCGCCCGGTCCAGTTCCGATCCGGCCATCATGCGCTGCGTGACCCCGCCCGCGTCGAGGTCGTCCGCCGCGCTGGTGAGCAGCGTGTGGGTCAACGGGCTGTGAACCCGGCATCCCCTGGACACGTCGCGGAACAACTTCGCCAGCACAGCAAGGACGGTAGCGCTCACCGGGCGACACCACCGAGCCCCGCGCTGGATAGCCTGCGCGGGTACAGCCGCACCCCTGGGAGATTGGCGGGCCGGACATGACCGCGACGAAGACGATCGGCCTGCTCGGCGGGATGAGCTGGGAGTCCTCCGCGGAGTACTACCGGCTGCTCAACGAGGAGGTGCGCCGCAGGCTGGGCGGCCACCACTGCGCCCGCAGCGTGCTGCTGACCGTGGACTTCGCCGAGGTCGAGGCGATGCAACGGGCCGGGGCCTGGCAGGAGGCTGGCGAACTGCTCGCCTCGGCCGCCAGCTCGGTGCAGCGCGCCGGTGCGGACCTGGTGCTGCTGTGCACCAACACGATGCACAAGGTCGCCGCGCAGATCGAAGCCGCCGTGAACGTCCCGTTCCTGCACATCGTCGACTCCACCGCGGCGCGCATCACCGCGGCCGGGTTCGACCGCGTCGGCCTGCTGGCCACGGGTTACACCATGGAGCAGGACTTCTACCGCGAGCGGATGAGCGCGCACGGGGTGCAGCTGGTCCTGCCCGATCGGGCGGACCGGCAGCTGGTGCACGAGGTCATCTTCACGGAGCTGACCCAGGGCGTGGTCGAGGAACGCTCGCGTCAGGAATATCGCCGGATCATGGCGGCACTGGCCGGGAACGGCGCCCAGGGCGTCATCCTCGGCTGCACGGAGATCACCCTGCTGGTCGGCGCTGCCGACTGCCCGGTGCCCGTGTTCGACTCGACCCGCATCCACGTCGAGCACGCCGTTGAACTCGCGCTCGGCGGTGCACAGGTCACCGAACCCGCTCACACCCGATCGGTCTGACGGCGTCAGGTCACACGCACCACTCCCCTCTGCTGGACTGCGGAGACGGGCTGCCCGCGGTCAACCGGGTGGGCGAGGAGTACGGGCAAGGACCTCCGGGCCCGGCCAGGCCGTGTCGATCGCCGCCCTGATCCGCAGGACGAGGACTGACCGCTGACTGCACTGACGGCAGTCTGCCGGGTACCCCCGACAAGTCGGCGACGCGAACTGTCGGTGCCTGCTCGTAGGCTCGGGGGCGTGACGAGGGTGTTGGCGGTGTCGGACGAGGTGGTCGAGCACCTGTGGACGCAGCAGGTGCGTCAGCTCGACGTGGACCTCGTGCTGGGCGCTGGCGACCTGCCCTTCGACTACCTGGAGTACCTCAGCAGCGCGCTGGACCGGCCGTGCGTGTTCGTACCGGGCAACCACGACGCCGACCTGAGCGGTTACGCGAACGTGCGCGGGCTGTGGACCAAGGCGGGCATGCCCGCGCGCTGGCCCGGTCCGGCGGGCGGGGTGAACGCAGACGGGGCGGTGGTGGACGTGGCCGGTCTGCGCATCGCCGGGCTCGGCGGGTCGATCCGCTACAACCCGGGGCCCAACCAGTGGACGGAGCGCCAGCAGGCGCGCCGGGCCCGCCGCACGACCCGGCTGGCGGGGTGGCGCCGGTTGCGCGACGGTCAGGGCGTGGACGTGCTGCTCACCCACTCGCCGCCCAAGGACTGCGGGGACCGCGAGGACGCCCCGCACCGGGGTTTCGACTGCCTGCACGAGATGGTCCGGCGGCTGCGGCCACGAGTGCTGCTGCACGGCCACATCCACCCGCACGGCGAGCCCACCCCGGACCGGGACCTGGCCGGCACCAGGGTGGTCAACGTGGTCGGCTACAAGGTCTTCGAGTTCGGCTCCACCGGTTCGCCCAGGCAGGTGCGTCATGGCTCGTGACACCGGTTTTCCCCGCGCCGACGCCGAGAACGACTTCCTGCGCGCGCGGCGCGGGCAGGTGTTGTCCCGGCTGGCCGCCTGGCTGCGCAGGGAACCCGACGACGTCAACATCATGCTGCCCTTCGACGAGGTGGTCGCCGCCCTGGGCCGGGCCGGGGAGCGGCGGCTGGGCCTACAGGTGATCCGGCTGGACTCGATCGTCGGCAGCGTGGACCGGACCAGGGACTTCGACCGCAGGTTCCGGCCCACCTCGATCCGGGTGCGCGAGCGCTGGCAGCGGCTGGCCCTGGCGCAGCGGCGCGGGGAGTCGGTGCCACCGATCGAGGTGTACCGGATCGGCGAGCTGCACTTCGTGCAGGACGGGCACCACCGGGTGTCGGTGGCGCACGCGCTGGGCCAGGAGACGATCGAGGCGTACGTGACCCAGGTGCGGACGCGGATCTCCGCGGACGGCATCCGGTACCGGGGCGACCTGATCGTCAAGGACCACCGCAGGCTGTTCCTGGAGCGGGTGCCGCTGACCGGCCAGGCGCGGGCCTCCGTGCTGGTCACCGACCCAGCCGACTACGCCCACCTCGGCGAGCACGTGGAGGCGTGGGGCTTCCGGCTGATGCAGGACGAGGGCGAGTTCTGCGACCGGGCCGCCGTGGCGCGGCGCTGGTACACCGAGGAGTACGAGCCGGTGGTGCGCATGCTGCGCCAGGCCGACCTGGTCGGCAGGCGGACCGAGACCGAGGCGTACCTGTGGGTGGCGGGCGAGCGCTACCGGTTGATCCGCACGCACCGCTGGGACGACGAGGTCATCGCGGCGGTGCGGGAGCGCGGCCGCCGCCCGCAGTGACCAAGGGCTCACCCAAAAGGTGTAATTCGTCCCGCCTCATCCTTCGATGTACTTGAGGCAGGCACGTGTCACCAGGGGGAGTTCCGCAGCATGAGTTTTCCGGCGTACCCGCAGTCGCCCGAGCCACACGCACCGCCGCCGCCCCGCGAGAACGGGTTGGCCCTGGCCGGGTTCGTGATCGGGCTCATCGGAGCACTGCTCGGTTTGGTCCCGCTCGTCCTGGTCTGGCTGAGCCTGTTGCTCGGTGCGCTCGGCATCGTGCTCAGCGCGGTCGGCTACGCGCGCAAGCGGTCCGGGCTGGCCGGTCAGGGCGGGCTGGCGATCGCGGGGCTCGCGCTGGGCATCTGCGCGGTGCTGCTCAGCGTGTTCTGGGTGGTGTGGACGCTGACGAACCTGCGTGACTACGCGACGAGCCTGCCCACGCGGTCCCCCTCGCACACCGAGACGACCCGCTACCGGCCGACCACCACGACCACGCCGCCGCCGGTGCCGCACCACGTGGTGTACCACCTGGAGGGCGGGGACCAGGCGTTCACCATCAGCTACACCCCGGACGGCACCAGCAACCTCAACCACGAGAGCAGTTCGAAGCTGCCGTGGACCTACGAGTTCGACACGCCCGCCACCGACCAGCGGCTGTCGTTGAGCGTCTCGGGGTCGAGCATGAACGAGGGCACGCCGATCAACTGCTCGATCACGGTGGACGGCGTGGTCGTCAACAAGGGCAACGGCAAGGGCCAGTACCCGATGGCGAGCTGCTTCCACTCGCTGGGCCGCTAGAGGACAAGGTCCCGAAAACCAGTCGAATGAGCCCGATCGAGCCGGTCGCACACTCAATGCGACAACGTGGCAACAACTGGCCACTGACTGATGCTTACGGGTGATATCTTTAAGTGAGCCCCGAATGGGAACATAACTGAAGGTAGTGTCGCCCCCCTCGGAATCTACGAGGAATACGGGTATGTGGATTACACCGACAACTGCCCCACCAGGGTTGGTGGTGCGGGGCGAACTCAACCACTGCGCCGCACCCGACCTGCGCACAGCCCTGTCCGACGTCACTCAGGTCACCGCCGGCGACGTGCACATCGACCTTGCCGGGGTGCCCCACCTCAGCCTGGACATCGCGCGCGTGCTCGCCACCACCGCCATCGAACTGTCCACTGACCAGCGTCAACTGGTCGTCCACCAACTCGCTCCGCACCTGGTGGACATGATCCGGCTCCTCGGGTGGGAGCAAACACCGGGACTGCAGGTCCACGAGAAGTCCTGGAGGCTGCGATGAGCGCTCCGTTCCGCCACCAGGGTTGCGTGTACGGCTCGGACGCGGAGTTCCTCGCCATGGCGGTGCCCTTCGTCGAGGAAGGCCTGCGCCGGGCCGAGCCGGTTCTGGTGACCACGACCGCCGCCAATCTCGATCTCCTGCACCGGGAGATGGGCAGCAAGGCCGCGGGCATCGACTACGCCGAATCCGCATACTTCGGCCGCCGTCCGCCACAGCGGGCAACGGCTTTCTACCGCTACTGGGCGCGCAAAATCGCACAGGATTCGACGAAATCCGTTCGAATTCTCGCCGAACCGATCTGGACGGGCCGCTCGCCGCGCGACGTGGCGGCGTGGAAGCGGATGGAGGCAGGGCTCAACGTCATCCTCGCCGACACCAGCATCTGGATGATCTGCCCCTACGACACCAGGATCGTCCCGCCGGACATCATCGCCGACTCGCGTCGCACACATCCGGAGTGCGTGGTCGGCACACAGTCCGCCGTCTCGCCGGACTTCGTGGTACCGGAGCTGTTCGCGGCCTCCTGCGGCCCGGCGATCGACGTCGCGCTGCCCGCCGATCCCGAGGAGGGGCACCGGTTCGACGGGGATCTGGTCGCCCTGCGGCGCTACGTGATCGACCGGGCCGCGCGGTTCGGCCTGCCCGAGGACCGCACCGCGATGTTCACCATCGCGGCGGGCGAGGCGATCACCTACCTGATCAAGATGGGGGTGCGCAAGGCGACGGCGTGGATCCGCCCGGAGGCAGGACAGGTGGTGTGCACCCTGCACACCACCGACCCGCAGCAGGCGCACCCCTTCGCCGGGTTCCGACCACCGCAACTGCGCGAACGGCCCGGTGACGGCCTGTGGCTGACGAACCAGATCTGCGAACGGGTGACCATCCAGACCTCGGACGAGGCCTGCACCATCGAGATGGCGATGCCCGGTCCCGGAGCGGAGGAGTTGCTGCAGAACAACCCGGTCCACCCCCGCTAGTGGTCCCAGTCGCGTGCCCGCCAGGCCCCATCCGCGCTGGCCGGACGCTAGCGCGGGTGGACCGTGGTCTCCGGCAGCGGCCGGACCTGGTCCATCACCCGGTCCGCGTAGTTGTCCAGCAACCGCGTGCCGACCTGCTGCGAGTAGCCGAGCAGCGCGGACCAGAGCAGCAGCGCGGACTGCGAGGTGATGCAGGTCAGCCCCTGGGCGACGCCCGCGCTCAGCGCGAGCACACCGACGACCGCCAGCGCGGACCCGAGCAGCACCTTGATCAGCGCCTGGTAGCCGATGAGCACGTACGGGGACAGGCTCGGCCGTCTGCGGGTGAGCAGCACGACCGCGGCGATGATCGCGCCGAAGGCACCGACCAGCTGTACGAGCCAGATGTCCGCCGGGCCGGGCAGCCGCCCGCCGGAGGCGCACACGGTGAGCTGGCTGCTGTGCTCCCCCGCCTCGGGCAGGTGTGCGCACATGGGGATGAACCCGGCGCGCACGAGGCCCAGCACGCCGAGCGCGGTGTTGATGACGAACAGGATCACCGCGGCGGCGATCAGCTTGTTGCGCAGGGCCCGGGCACCGCCGTGCGCGTCGTCGGTGGCGTCGAACGCGGCCCGCAGCGCGTCCACGACCACGGCGCGGTCAACGGAACTGGCCGGCCGCGAGGGTTGCAGGGACTCCAGCGCGCGGCGGCGGAGGTCGTCCTCGGGCAGGTACGAGGCGACGCGCTGGCGCAGCCCGGGCAACCGGCCCGCCAGATCCGGCTGGGCGGCCTCGACCCGGATCTCCGCCTCGTGCAGTGCACGCCAGGCCCGTTCGATGTGCCAGCCCGACCACCAGGAGGCGATGGCGTGCAGCCAGCGGTCCCTGGCGTGCAACGCGGCGTCCACGACCTCGAGCGACATCAGGGCGGCGGCCCGGTCGCGCTCGGTGCCGGGAACCGTCTCCAGGTCGGTCAGTTCCGCGCGTACCCGCCTGGCCCGTGCCTCCACCGTGAGTTGCCAGTCGGTGGTGCGCGACCGGTTGCTGCTGCTCATGGCGATCACCCCACCTGCGATGGTGACACCGAGCAGTACCGAAAATCAGCGGCCAACCAGGGTGAAGTGGGCGGACCGCCACAGCTGAGAGTGACGGTCCGCCCGGTGGTGCTACTCCGCCGAGTAGGTCAGGTTGCGCCCGTCGGACGGGTCGAACAACTGGACCTTCTCGGTGTCGAACCAGACCTGCACCGAGCCACCCTCGGTTGCCCCGGACGCGGCCGACAGCCGGGTCACCAGCTGGCTGCCGCTGGAGGGCACGTCGGCGGAACCGGAGTCGGCGGCCAGCTCGGCCAGCTCGGCGGAACTGGCCTGCTCGCCGTCCACCGTGAAGTAGGCGTACTTCTCCGAGCCCATCGACTCCAGCACGTCCACCTGTGCGGTGAAGACCGAGCCGCGTGCCTTGGCGGCCTCGTCGAGCACGGCGGCGTCCTCGAAGTGCTCGGGGCGCACACCGAGGATGACCTCGCGCGGGGCGTTGGCCTTCTCCGCCGCACTGCGCACCCTGTCGCCCAGCGCGACCTGGCCCAGCGGCGTGCTCAGCGCGCCGTTCTCCAGGGTCGCGGGCATGAAGTTCATCGACGGGGAGCCGATGAACCCGGCCACGAACAGGTTGGCGGGGTGGTCGTAGAGGAACTGCGGCGCACCGATCTGCTGCACCACACCGCCGCGCATGACCACCACGCGGTCGCCGAGGGTCATCGCCTCGGTCTGGTCGTGCGTGACGTACACCGTGGTGGTGCCCAACTGCTTCTGCAGCCGCGACACCGAGGTGCGCATCTGACCGCGCAGCTTGGCGTCCAAATTGGACAGAGGCTCGTCCATGAGGAACGCCTTGGGGCTGCGCACGATCGCCCGCCCCATGGCCACCCGCTGGCGCTGGCCACCGGAGAGGTTGGACGGCTTGCGGTCCAGGTGCTGGGTCAGGTCGAGGATCTTGGCCGCCTCGGTGACCTTCTTCTCGACCGTCGCGTTGTCCACCTTGGCCAGCCGCAGCGGGAAGGCCATGTTCTCCCGCACGGTCATGTGCGGGTAGAGCGCGTAGGACTGGAACACCATGGCGATGTCACGGTCCTTGGGCGCCCGCTCGTTGACCCGCTGCCCACCGATGCGCAGCTCGCCCTCGGTGATGTCCTCCAGCCCGGCGATCATGTTGAGCGTGGTGGACTTGCCGCACCCGGAGGGCCCGACCAGGATGATGAACTCCCCGTCGGCGATCTCGATGTTCACCTCGTTGACGGCGAGCGCGCCGTCCGGGTAGCGCTTGGTCACCTTGTCCAGAACGATCTCGGCCACAGCGGCCTCACCCCTTCACTGCGCCGGAGGTCAGCCCCGCGACGATGCGGCGCTGGAAGAACAACACGAACAGCACGATCGGAATCGTGATGACCACGGCGGCCGCACAGATCTGCCCGGTCGGGGACTCGAACTGCGATGCGCCGGTGAAGAACTGCAGGGCCGCCGGGACCGTCCGCGACCGGGTGGTCGAGGTCAGCGAGATGGCGAACAGGAAGTCGTTCCAGCAGAAGATGAACACCAGGATGGCCGTGGTGAACACACCCGGCGCGGCCAGCGGGGCGATCACCCTGCGGAAGGCCTGACCGGGCGTGGCCCCGTCCATCTTGGCGGCCTTCTCCAGCTCCCACGGGATCTCGCGGAAGAACGCCGACAGGGTGTAGATCGCCAGCGGCAGCGCGAAGGTGATGTAGGGCAGGATCAGGCCGGGCCAGGTGTCGAACAGGTTGAGCGAGCGCTCGATGTCGAACAGCGGGGACACCAGCGACACCTGCGGGAACATCGCCACCAGCAGCGAGAAGCCGACCAGTGCGCTCTTGCCGGGGAACTCCAGCCGGGCGATGGCGTAGGCGGCCATCGTGCCCAGCACCACGGCGATCGCGGTGGCGATCAGCGCGATGCCGATGGAGTTCACCAGCGCGAGCAGGAACTCGTTGGTGGTGAAGATGTCCGCGTAGTTCTGCAGCGACCACTCGCGCGGGATGAAGTTGCCGTCGCCCAGCGTCGCCTTGGTCTTGAACGACAGCGACAGGATCCACAGCACCGGGACCAGGGCGTAGACGACCACGACCACGTCGATGATCGTCCAGCGCACCTTGCGGCCGGTGTCGACACCGCTTGTGATGACGGCCATCAGCGCCTCCCCGGGTCACTGCCGGGGGCAGCGGTACCGAACACCTTGATGAACACGAACGCGATGATCGCGACCGTGATGAAGATCAGCACCGACATGGTGGACCCGATGCCCAGGTTCAGGCCCTTGATCAGGTTGTCGTAGGCCTGCATGGACACCGAACCGGTGCCCTGCGAGCCCTGGGTCAGCACGAAGATGTTGTCGAACACCCGGAACGCGTCCAGGGTGCGGAACAGCAGCGCGACCAGGATCGCGGGCTTCATCACCGGCACCATGACCTTGGTGAACCGCTGCCACGGACCAGCGCCGTCCATGGCGGCGGCCTTGAGCAGGTCCTCGGGCACCAGCGCCAGCCCGGCCATCAGCAGCAGCGCCATGAACGGCGTGGTCTTCCACACCTCGGCCAGGGTGATCGCGCCCAGGGCGGGCAGCTTCTGGGTGAGGATGGCGGTGTCCGGGCCCAGCATGGCGGCCAGGTAGCCGGTGTCCGGGGTCCAGGCGTACTTCCAGCTGAACGCCGCGACCACGGTGACGATGCCGTACGGGATCAGGGCCACGGTGCGGACCAGGCCCTTGCCCACGATGGTCCGGTGCATGATCAGGGCCAGCGCCATGCCCAGCACCAACTCGATGACCACCGACACCACGGTGATGCCCACGGTCACCCCGAAGGCGTTCCACCAGTAGCCGTTGGTCAGCACGGTGACGTAGTTGTCCAGGCCGACGAACGCCTGCTTCGCCGGGACCCGCAAGTCGTAGCGCTGCAGGGAGAGCCAGATCGAGTAGATGATCGGCCACCCGGTGACCGCGACCATGACGATCGCGGCCGGTGCGCACAACAGGAGCCCGAGCCTGCGCTCGGCCTTCTTGCCCTCGCTCAACGCCTGACTCATGCCCCCACCTCGCTGACGCTCGATGGTGAACTCGCGAGCTCGTTCACGGCAGCACCCCCTTCGAGTCCAGCGCCTCCTGGATCGACTTGCGCATCGCGTCGGCGGTCTGCTGCGGCTGGATCGAGGCAGGCGGCGAGATCGCGTTCTGGATCGCGATCGAGGCGTTCTGGTAGGCCGGGGTGACCGGGCGGGTCACGGCGGTCTCCAGTTCGTCCTTGATGGTGTCCTTCATCGGGTACGCCTTGGCCATCTCCGCGCTGTCGTAGGCGGAGGAGATGGTCGGCGGCACACCGTCGTTGACCGCCGAGTACTCCTGGCTCTTCGCGCTGCGCAGGCACAGTGCGGCGCTGAACGCCTCGGCCTTGTGCGGGGAGAAGGAGCTCACGGCCAGGTTGTAGCCACCGATGGTGACCTTGCTCGGCTGGCCCGCCACCGCGCTCGGGTAGCGCGCCCACTTGAAGTTCTTGGCCAGGTCCGGCTTGTCCTGCTGCATGGAGGCGTAGACGTAGGGCCAGTTGATCTCGAAGGCCGCGTCCCCGTTCTCCATCTGCAGCGCGGCTTCCTGCTCGTGCGCATTGGACATGTTGGCGCTCGTGACGCCCGAGGTGGCGAACTTCTTGAGCGTGCCCAGCGCCTGAACGGCCCCTTCGTCCACAGTGGCCTTGCTGCCGTCAGGGGACACGATCGTGCCGCCCGAGGAGGCGGTCAGCGTGTTGAACGCCACGACGAGGCCCTCGTACTGCGCGCCCTTGAAGGCCACCTGGTACGGCTTGCCCTGCGACTTCAGCTGCTGCGCCTGGGAAATCATCTCGTCCCATGTGGACGGTGGCTGGCTGACCAGGTCAGCGCGGTACCAGAGCAGCTCCACGTTGGTGTTCTTGGTCGCCGCGTAGAGCTGGCCGTCGTACCTGGCCGAGGCCAGCGGCCCGGCGAGCACGTCCTTCTCCGCCTCGGCCTTGTTCTCCCCCG
Organism: Kutzneria viridogrisea DSM 43870; assembly: GCF_000525635.1. Taxonomy (NCBI): domain Bacteria; kingdom Bacillati; phylum Actinomycetota; class Actinomycetes; order Pseudonocardiales; family Pseudonocardiaceae; genus Kutzneria; species Kutzneria viridogrisea. The sequence continues at coordinate 1,002,820 of NZ_CP007155.1, read as the reverse complement.
TCCACGGCTCGATCCAGCCCGCGCTGGCGAACTCCGGCGTCCAGGTGACGTCCAGCCCCACCACGTCGATGCTGGGGTCCTTGGCGGCCAGCCTTCGCACCTTCTGCTCGCGCTCGCCGTCGGAGTCGCGCGGAGCCTTGGTGTAGACGATGGTGTACTTGCCGTCCGCCTGCTTGTTGCAGTCGTCGACCACCTGCTGGAAGTGCTGCTCAGGTGCATAGTAGACGTTGATCGTGATGCCCCCGGCGGTGCTCGCCCCGCACGCCGCCAAGGCAGGCGCCGCCACCACCGCGGTCGCCAGCGCAGCCGTGACCCGGTACCGCGATTGTCGACCGCGTCCTGGTCCGTCCATCAGCCTGCCTCCCTTCCCTTGATCACGAAGGGGACCAGACCAATGCACTGCCCGGCACCCCGACGTGCCCGCTGGTCCACGGGCGCGCAGCGCGCTCTGGTGGACCGGTTCAGGTGAACCTAGGACCGGGTAAGGCGGGCCGCAAGCGGTCGAGGCAACGATTCAGACACGCAGCGTGCCTCTTTTGCCCCGCTGTGCCAATCCCGCTCAGACAGCACCGCCCGCGGGCCGCATGGCCAGTTTCGCCAGCAGGTCACGGCCCTGCTCGGCGTGCCGGGGTTGACAGAGCACGTCGTAGCGACCGGCGACCAGTTGACTGGAGGACTGGAAGTCGCGCCTGCCCCGGGTGGAGGCGTAGCCCACGGCGGCGAAGACCACGAAGAACACCACGCCCAGCGCGAGGCAGACGGCGATCTGCACCAGGCCGCCGCCCTGCGAGCCGGAGAACAGGTTGAGCATCACGCCGACGAACAGTCCGAACCAGGCGCCCGACGCGGCGCCCGCGCCGATGACCCTGCCCCAGGACAGCCGCCCCGTCACGCGCTCGACCAGCATCAGGTCCACGCCGACGATCGTGACCTCCTGGACGGGGAACTCGCTCTCGGCGAGGAAGTCGACGGCGCGCTGGGCCTGGCCGTACTCCTCGTAGGTACCGATCGGCCAGCCGGTCGGCTTGGTGGGCAGCCTCGGCGGGCCGCCGGGCCGATCCTGGGCGGAGAACGGAGTCGTCACCGTGGATCACCTCGTTCGCGGACGGTGGCGTCCCATTCTTCCAACCCGCGCGCGAGCACGCGAACCGGGCACACCGAACCCGCGTCAAGACCACCCGGGTGCCCGTCCCCCGTTCAGCCCCGTGACTGGTACTCCCGGAGCAGCCCGCGGCTGATGATCGTCTTCTGGATCTCGCTGGTGCCCTCACCGATCAGCAGGAACGGAGCCTCGCGCATCAGGCGCTCGATCTCGTACTCCTTGGAGTAGCCGTAGCCGCCGTGGATGCGGAAGGACTCCTGGGTCACCTCGGCGCAGTACTCGGAGGCGATCAGCTTGGCCATACCCGCCTCGACGTCGTTGCGCTGCCCCGAGTCCTTGAGCCGGGCGGCGTTGACCATCATCAGGTGCGCGGCCTCGACCTTGGTGGCCATCTCGGCCAGCTTGAAGGCGATCGCCTGGTGGTCGGCGATCTGCCTGCCGAAGGTCTTGCGCTGCTGGGCGTAGTCCACGGCCAACTCGAAGGCGCGCAGCGAGATGCCGCAGGCGCGGGCGGCCACGTTGACCCGGCCGACCTCGACCCCGTCCATCATGTGCCCGAAGCCCTTGCCGGTCTGGCCGCCGAGCACCTGGCCCGCGCCGATCCGGTAGCCGCTGAACACCATTTCCGTGGTGTCCACGCCCTTGTAGCCCATCTTGGCGATCTTGCCGGGGATGGTCAGGCCGGGGGTGACCTCGCCGTAGCCGACGGGCTTGTCCACCAGGAAGGTGGTCAGGTTCTGGTGCGGCTTGGGCGCTCCCTCGTCGGTGCGCACCAGCACGGCGGTCAGGTTCGAGGTGCCGCCGTTGGTCAGCCACATCTTCTGGCCGTCGATGACGAAGTCCTCGCCCTCGCGCACGGCCCTGGTCTTGATCGCGGCCACGTCGGAGCCCAGGTCGGGCTCGGACATGGAGAACGAGCCGCGGACCTCACCGGTGGCCATGCGGGGCAGGTAGTGCTGCTTCTGCTCCGGCGTGCCGTGCTGCTTGAGCATGTGCGCCACGATGAAGTGGGTGTTGATCACACCGGAGACGCTCATCCAGCCGCGGGCGATCTGCTCGACCACCAGGGCGTAGGTCAGCAGGGACTCGCCGAGCCCGCCGAACTCCTCGGGGATGGTGAGGCCGAACAGCCCCATCTCCTTCATGCCCTCGACGATGTCGGTGGGGTACGCGTCCTCGTGCTCCAGCGCCTGGGCGTGCGGGATGATCTCCTTGTTCACGAAGTCGCGGACCGTGGACAGGATCTCCTGCTGCACATCGGTGAGACCGGCGGTCTGGGCGAGACGAGCCATCGCACTCCCCTTGTCGTCGCGGCGGCGCCGGAGTACCCGACGCTGGGTTACCGGTGAGTATCCCGTTCCAACGACGATCGCACCGTGTGAAGGTCCTCACGCGATCGGTTCAGCCCGCGCGCAGCTCCACGGCGTGGCCGCAGCCGCGGCAGGTCTCGGCGAACACGTAAACCGGCTGCGCGCAGTCGGCGCACTCCACGAAACTGCGCTCCAACAGGTCGTCGCGATTGCGGCGACGGAACAGCCGGATACCTCTCTTGCTGTCGGACATGGGCACCAGCGTTGCCCCTGCACCGGGGTGCAAGGCAAACCGAGGTTGCCCGATGTGCGTTATCTCACCGTGATCAGACACAACCGGTAGTCGAGCACCGCGATTGTGGTAGTTCGATCATTGATTGCGGTCACATCCGCTAACGGATCAGCCCAGCTAGCCGGCCTGCGGACAGGGGGCTTGCTCACGTGTTTTTCCATTGCGGGCAGACTGGACGGTGATCGGAAACCCCGTCCATCACGGTATTCGACCCCGCCGCCGGAACACCTGAATTCCCGCCGGGCGACGACTGTTCTCGCCCGCGCCGCCAACACGGGCCACACCCGTGGCAGGCTGGCCTCGTGGAGATCACCCGAGTGCTGGACGCGGCGCTGCGCAAGGCGTGTGCGGTCTGGGTGGCCGCGGACGGGCGGCAGGCGAGGCTGGTGTGGGCGGTGTGGCGGGACGGCGCGCTGTTCGTGGCGACGGGCGGCGCGGAGCAGCAGGTGCCGGGCCTGGCCGACGGGGTGCCGTGCCGGGTGACGGTGCGCTCGCCGACGACCCACTCGCACCTTGCCGAGTTCGCCGCCGCGGCGACCCGCGTGGAACCGGACGAGCTGACCAGTGCCGCGCTGACGGCGGCCCGCCTGAACAGGGCGGCGGAGTGGACCGAGGTGTACCGATTGGAACCCGCGCGATGATCGAGATCCCGGAGGAGTTCGCGAGCTCACTGGTGCGCTGGGAAGGCGAACCGGCACGGCAGTGGCTGAGCCGGGTGCCCGAACTGTTCGCGAAGTACCTGGAAGTCTGGGACCTCCGGCCCGACGGGGCGCCGATGCACGGGGCGGTCGGGCTGGTGCTCCCGGTACGCGGGGCCGATGAAAGCCCCGCGGTGCTGAAGCTCTCGCTGCCCTCGCCCGAGACCGAGCACGAGTGGCTGACACTGTCCACTTGGGACGGACGAGGTGCCGTGCGGCTGCTCGACCACGGCGCGGGCGACTCCGCCCTGCTGCTGGAGCGGCTGGACGCCGACCGGTCCCTGGAGGACATCGAACTGGACGAGGCGGTGCGGATCGCCGGGGAGCTGCTGCGCAGGCAGGCCGTGCCCGCGCCGCCGGAGATCCGGACCCTGGCCGGGCTGGCCGAGCGCTGGGCGGAGGAGTTCGCGGCCGAGACGCGCATCCCGCGACGGCTGCTGGACGCGGGCATCGAGGTGTGCACCCAGCTGGGACCGGTGTCGCGGCGGCTGATCGTCAACCAGGACCTGCACTTCGAGAACGTGCTGGCCGGCGAGCGCGAGCCCTGGCTGGTGATCGACCCGAAGGCCGTGGCCGGTGACCCGGAGTTCGGGCTGACCCCGTTGCTGTGGAACCAGTTCGACGGGCCGGGGGTGGGTCGGCGGCTGGCCGCGCTGGTGGACGCGGCCGGGCTCGACCTGGACCTGGCGCGGGCCTGGACGCTGGTGTCCGCGCTGGAGAACTGGACCTGGGCGCTGGACACCGAAGGTGAACAGGAGATGGCCGACATGGTCGAGGTGATCGCGCACACCGTGTGCTGAGCACGCGGAGTGGACGGCCCGCCCCGACCTGTTGGCGCACAACGATTCCGCCCCCGAACAAGCCCGGCTCGCCCCACCCGTGCGCGGTGCGGCGGGCGAGTTCGGCGGGCTGCGGGGCGCCCGGTAAGGCTAGCCTTGGACCGTGGCAGCCACGAGCAGGGTTTTCGCGGCACAACTGGCCGGTTTGCCGGTATTCGGCCCGGACGGTGAACCGATAGGCAAGGTCAGGGACCTGGTTGCGGGGTTGCGGATCGGCAGGCAGCCACCGAGGGTGCTGGGCGTGGTGGTGGAGATGGTCACCCGGCGGCGGATCTTCGTGCCGATGCTGCGGGTGGCGGCCATCGAGCCGAACGCGGTCACGCTGAGCACCGGCTCGGTGAACCTGCGGCACTTCCACCAGCGCACCAACGAGGTGCTGGTGGTGGGCCAGGTGCTCGACGCACGGGTGGTCGTCGAGTCGACCGGCAGCGCGGCCGTGGTGGTGGACGCCGCCATGGAGCCGACCAGGACCCGCGACTGGGTGATCGGCCGGGTCGCCGTGCGCGAGCGCACCGGGCGGCTGGGGCGGCGCGGACCGGTTCAGGTGCTGCGCTGGGAGGACGTCACCGGGCTGGGGCTGACCGAGCTGGCCTCACAGCCGCAGGGCGCCCAGCAGCTGATCGCGGTGTTCGACACGATGCGCGCCGCCGACGTGGCCAACGCGCTGCGCGAGCTGCCAGCCAAGCGGCGCTACGAGGTGGCCGACGCGCTGGACGACGAGCGGCTGGCCGACGTCATCGAGGAGCTGGGCGAGGAGGACCAGAAGGACCTGCTGGCGCACCTGGACGAGGAGCGGGCCGCCGACGTGCTGGAGGCGATGAACCCCGACGACGCCGCGGACCTGCTGGCCGAGCTGCCCGAACCGGACAAGGACCGGCTGCTGGAGCTGATGGAGCCCGAGGAGTCGGCGCCGGTGCGGCGGCTGCTGGAGTACTCCTTCGACACCGCGGGCGGCCTGATGACCCCCGAGCCGGTGGCGCTGACCCCGGACGCGACGATCGCCGAGGCGCTGGCCAGGGCACGCAACCCGGAACTGACCCCGGCGCTGTCCAGCATGGTGTTCGTGTGCCGCCCGCCCACTGCCACGCCGACCGGGCGCTACCTGGGCTGCGTCCACCTGCAGCGCCTGCTGCGCGAGCCGCCCTCGGACCTGGTCGCGGGGGCGCTGGACACCGACCTGCCCCGGCTGCCGCCGACCGCCACGCTGATGGAGGTCACCAAGTACTTCGCCACGTACAACCTGGTGTGCGCGCCGGTGGTGGACGAGGAGGACCACCTGCTGGGCGCGGTCACCGTGGACGATGTGCTCGACCACCTGCTGCCGCAGGACTGGCGCGACAGCGGGCACCACGAGGTGGAAGAAGAGGTCAGCAATGCCTGAGTTGCCCGGCCGCAGGCGGCTGGACCAGCCGCGCAGACCCCGCCGGTGGGCCATCGAGGTGGACCCGGAGGCGTTCGGCCGCTTCTCCGAACGGCTCGCCCGTTTCCTGGGCACCGGCAAGTTCCTGTTCTGGCAGACCCTGATCGTGGTGGTCTGGATCGGGCTGAACCTGTTCGCGGTGACCCTGCAGTGGGACCCGTACCCGTTCATCCTGCTGAACCTGGCCTTCTCCACGCAGGCCGCCTACGCCGCCCCGCTGATCCTGCTCGCGCAGAACCGGCAGGACGACCGGGACCGGATCTCGCTGGAGGAGGACCGGAGCAGGGCCGCGCAGACCAAGGCGGACACCGAGTTCATGGCCAGGGAGCTGGCCGCGCTGCGGCTGGCCGTTGGCGAGGTGGCCACCAGGGACTACCTGCGCAGCGAGCTGGACCGGCTGCGCGCCGACCTGGCCGGCACCCGCAAGGCGAGCGGCAAGTCCGCCACGAAGGGGCGCAAGTCCAGCCCCTCGGCGGAGGCCATCCGGGACGACCCGCGCTGGGACGACGAGGAGGACCCGGTGGTGCACCGGCGCTGAGTCAGGAAAGTGCCGTTCGAGACATCTAGTGTCTCGAACGGCACTTTCCTGACATCGGGTCGGCGGGGGCTAGCGGCCCGCGGGGCTCACGTTGAGCAGGCGGCCGGCGAGTCCGCGCGAGCGCACCGACAGCTTGGCGGCCACCTCGCGCAGCACCTGGGAGGCCGGGGCCTCGGGCTCGGCCAGCACCAGCGGGGTGCCCGCGTCCCCGCACTCGCGCAGCCGGGGGTCCAGCGGCACCTGGCCCAGCAGCGGCACGTCGGCGCCCACGGCCTTGGACAGCGAGTCGGCCACGGCCTGCCCGCCGCCCGCGCCGAACAGCTCCATCTTGGAGCCGTCGGGCATCTCCAGCCAGGACATGTTCTCCACGACCCCGGCGATGCGCTGGCGGGTCTGCAACGCGATGGCCCCGGCCCGCTCGGCCACCTCGGCGGCGGCCTGCTGCGGGGTGGTCACCACGAGGATCTCCGCGTTGGGGATCAGCTGGGCCACCGAGATCGCGATGTCCCCGGTGCCCGGCGGCAGGTCGAGCAGCAGCACGTCCAGGTCGCCCCAGAACACGTCGGCCAGGAACTGTTGCAGCGCGCGGTGCAGCATGGGCCCGCGCCAGACCACCGGGGCGTTGCCCTGCACGAACATGCCGATCGAGATGACCTTCACCCCGTTGGCCTGCGGGGGCATGATCATCTTCTCGACCTGGGTCGGCCGCCCCTGGGCGCCGAGCATGCGCGGGATCGAGTGCCCGTAGATGTCGGCGTCCACGATGCCCACCGACAGCCCGCGCGCGGCGATGGCGCTGGCCAGGTTGACGGTCATGCTGGACTTGCCGACCCCGCCCTTGCCGGAGGCCACGCAGTACACCCTGGTCATCGATCCGGGCTGGGCGAAGGGGATCACCGGGTCGGCGGAGTCCCCGCGCAGGGTGCGGCGCAGTTCGGTGCGTTGCTCGTCGCTCATGACCTCCAGGGACACGCTGACGCCCCGGACGCCCTCGAGCGCCGACACCGCCGCGGTGACGTCGGCGGTGATCTTGTCGCGCATCGGGCAACCGGCCACGGTCAGGTACACCGTCACGGTGACCTGGCCGTCCGCGCCGACCTGGACGTCCTTCACCATGCCGAGTTCGGTGATCGGGCGGCGGATCTCCGGGTCCTGCACGCGGGACAGCGCGGTGCGCACGTCCTCGGTCGTGGGCAGTGGCTGGGTCGTGGTCACACACCCATGCTACGAGCAGTTGTTACCGGCCGGTCATCCGGCGGCCGATGGGCAGCAACGGGGCGCTGTGCGACGGACTGGACGCACTCCGTAACATGAGGGGTCGTGCTTGACACAGGACGTACTCGATTGCCCACCCGGACCGAGTTAGCCGTGTGGCGATCCTTCCTCCGTGCACACGCCAGGATCACCCGACATCTGGAGACCGAGCTGGTCTCCGAGCAGAGCCTCTCGCTGGCCTCCTACGACGTGCTCGTGCAGCTCGCCGAGGCGCCCGGCAGGCGGATGCGGATGACCGAACTGGCCGACGCAGTCCTGCTCTCCCGCTCCGGGGTCACCCGGCTGGTCGACCGCCTCGAGCGGACCGGCCTGGTCGGCCGGGAGCGGGCGGACGGCGACGGCAGGGGCGTGGTGGCGGTACTCACCCAGGCAGGACTGGACCGGTTGCGCACCGCGTCCGGCACCCACCTGGCCGGCGTCGTTCGACATTTCGTCGAGGTGCTGGAAGAGACGGAGATGGGCGCTTTCGGCAGGACATGTGAGCACCTGGCGGAGGCAGCCCCTCCGCTCGGCGACGGACCCTGACGCTCAGGTCGCGTCAGGGTCGAACGGGGGTCGTTCGCCGGGGGACAGCGGTCGCTGCTCCCGGCTCGACGGCTGTACAGCCGACTGGCCGGAGGGAGACGGCGTGGTCGGCGGTGAGGCTGCGAAGCCGTTGGGCTTGTAGTCGTTGAGGTCGATGTCGTCGAGCAGGTGCCTGCGCAGGGCCTGCTTGGGGTCCAGGTTGCCGCGCAGCTCACGCAGGTCGTCCAGCGGCTTGCGCAGCTCGTCGAACTCCGGCCCGAGCTCCGAGCGCAACTGCTCGCGCGCCCCGCTAGCGTAGTCCTTGACCTGCCGGATGCTCTTGCCCAGCCAGGCGGCCGCGCCGGGCAGTCGTTCGGGGCCGAGGATGAACAGGCCCGCGACGACCAGGACGAGGAATTCTGGCCAGCTGATACCGAACACGTGCCCAGCCTAATCGGACTGCGTGGTGACCTGTAGCGCCATCTGTCGGCCCTGGCGCACCACCTGGACGGGCAGGGTCTCCCCGATGCCCCGCTCGATGACCGCCACGGACAGCTCGTCGGCGTTGCGGATCGGCCGGTCCCCCAGCTTCACGATCACGTCCCCCTCGGCGATGCCCGCCTTGTCCGCGGCCCCGCCCTGCTTGACGTTCTGCACCTGGGCGCCGTCGGTGGAGGTGGAGGACACCGAGCGCGCGTTGAGCCCGATGTCGGCGTGGTGCACCTGGCCGTCGCGGATCAGGGACTCGGCGATGCGTCGGGCGAAGTCGATCGGGATGGCGAAGCCGATGCCGATGGAGCCGGTGTCCTGCGGGGAGGCGATCGCGCTGTTGATGCCGACCAGGGCCCCGGTGGAGTCCAGCAGCGCGCCGCCGGAGTTGCCGTGGTTGATCGCGGCGTCGGTCTGGATGGCGTCGTAGGTGGACGGCGGGTCCTGGCCCTCGCCCGCGGCCTGGAAGGGCCGGTTGAGCGCGCTGACGATGCCGCTGGTGACGCTGCTGGACAGGCCGAGCGGGGAGCCGATCGCGATCACCTGGTCGCCCACGGCCAGCGAGCTGGACTTGCCCAGCTGCACCACGGTCGGGTTGCTCACCGACACCTTGATCACGGCCAGGTCGGTGCGCGCGTCCCTGCCGACGATCTTGGCCTCGGTCTTGGTCCCGTCGGCGAAGACCACCTTCAGCGAGGCGGCGGGGTCCTTGGCCGCGGCGGAGACCACGTGGTTGTTGGTCAGCACGTAGCCCGCGCCGTCGATGACCACCCCGGAGCCCAGGCCGCCGGTCTGCCCGGTGCGGACCTCGATCTGCACCACGGCGCGCTCCACCCGCTTGGTGATCTCCGCGATGGAGCCGGGTGCGCGCTCCTTGCCCGGCTCGACCTCGCTCAGGGTGACGTTGCTGGTCAGCGGGTTGCCCAGCTGGGCGATGCCCCAGCCGACCAGGCCACCGGCCACGCCGAGCAGCAGCGCGACCCCGGCCAGCGCGCCGAGGGCCAGCGGCTTGACCCGCCTGCCGAACAGCAGTTCCGGCACGCTGAGCAGGGCGCCGGAGCCGCCGGGCGCGGACTGGTCGGTGCCGGTCGCGCTCTTGGTGGCGGGGTCAGCGGGCGGCCCCAGCACGGCGCCGGTGCCCGGGTCGCGCCACGGGTCGCGCTCGGCGTCGGCGGCCCAGAAGACCGGTTCCACCGCGGGCTGCTCACCCAGCGGGACCTCCCCGGGCGGGCGCTGCAGGCGCAGCTCGCTGCCGCGATCGGGGCGGCGGAAGGCGGAGACGAGGGCCTCCGGCGGCGGCGGTGCCAGCTGCGCGGAGGAGGAGCCGTTGGTGGCCTGCGACGGGGGCGTGAAGGCCCCGGTGACGCCCTGCGGCCGGGCGAACTCGGCGGCCTGCGCGGGGTCCACGGAGGGGCGGTCCAGCGGGCGCGGGCCAATGCGACGGTGTGCACCGTCGTCGACGCCCGACACCGGGGTCCGGAATGCCTCGGGCCCCTCCGGGGGCGGGCTGGACTGCTCGCTCATTACCGCTCAGCCTGCCGCACGTCCGGTGAAGTCCTGGTGTTGGGTCAGCGGTGCGGCAGCTCGGTGATCGTGGTGGCCACGGTGGTCGTGACGGTGGCGGTGGCGGTGGCGGGCACCGGGCGCTGGGCACGCGGGTCGACGGGCACACCGGCCACCGCCGGGTGCGAGTCCCCGGGGCGGTTGCCCGCCTCGGTGCCGCCGACCGGGGCGTCCCCGTGCATGGTGACGATGGCCAGCGAGGCCAGCACCAGACCGGAGACCACGGCGCCCGCGCCCTGCTTGGCACGGCGGCGGCCCAGCACGTTCGGGCTGCTGCCCAGGGGCTGGGAGGAACCGAAGGGCGTGCCGGAGCCGAAGGGCACGGACTGGGTCTTGCCCGGCCTGAGCACGGTGACCAGCTGGCCGTCCTCGGTCACGGCGAGGTTGTCCGGGCCGCTGGGCAGCTCGACTTCCTGCGGGATGGCCCGCAGCGAGGCGAGCAGGCCCGCGGAGGCGACGGGGGCGGAAGCGGTGCGCATGGCGGCGCGGGCGTGCCGCTGGGTGGCCGCCTCGGCTGCGCAGAACGGGCACCGCGCCAGGTGCGCGGCCGCTCGGTCGTGGGCGGTGGCGGACAGCTCACCGTCCACGAAGGCGACCACGGCGTCCGGCGCGAGGTGCTGCTCCGGCAGGCGCGGCAGACTCCAGCCACGCAGGTCCGTCATGCAAGCCCCTCCCCTGCCATCTGACGACGGCGCTCCAGGCTCGCCCGGAGTGCCTGCCTGCCGCGGTGGATGCGGCTGCGCACGGTGCCCAGCTTCACGCCGAGCGTCGCGCCGATCTCATCGTAGGACAGGCCTTCGACATCGCAGAGGACCACGGCGGCCCGGAATTCCGCGGGCAGCTCGTCCAGCGCGGCCTCCAGGTCCGGGTCCAGGTGGGTGGCCGAGTAGACCTGCTCGGGGCTCGGGTCGTCGCCGACCAGGCGGTCGGTGTCCTCGGGCAGGCCCTCCATGCGCAGCCGGGAGCGGCGCCGCGCCATGTCCAGGAACAGGTTCGTGGTGATGCGGTGCAGCCAGCCCTCGAAGGTGCCCGGCTTGTAGGAGGCCAGCGAGCGGAAGACCCGGATGAAGGTCTCCTGGGTCAGGTCCTCGGCGTCGTGCTGGTTACCGCTGAGGCGGTAGGCCAGCCGGTACACCCGGTCGGCGTGCTCGCGGACGATCTCGTCCCAGGACGGAGGCGTCCAGCCGCCATCAGCCGAGGTGGGAGCGATCTCCACCGGCTTGACTTCGGTCTGCGGCGTGGTCATGTGTGGTACGGCACCTCCTGCGGGCGGCTGCCCTTCTGCTGGCACAACGCCGAGGGCCTCGGAGTTGTTCCCCACCTACTGTGTCGGCAGCGCATGTGCCGACCGTGAGAGTGCCCTGAGAGCAGCCTGAGAAAGTGACTTCACGGTGGGTTCACCCGCGACCGGGGCACTCGCCGCTAACCTCACACCCTGTGACAGCCGAGATGCCGATCTTCGCGGTGCCCGAGGTCCGCGAGTTCGTGGAGGGCTACCCGGCCGAGGACGCGGCGGCCGCCGCGGCCAGGGCCAGGGGACACGAGCTGGGCTGTGTGCCGATCGGCGTGTCCGGCGGGGCCGCGCTGCGCTTCCTCGCGGCGGCGGTGCAGGCCAGGGCCGTGGTGGAGATCGGGACCGGCGCCGGGGTCAGCGGGCTGTGGCTGCTCGGCGGCATGGCCCCCGACGGGGTGCTCACCTCGATCGACGTGGAGCCCGAGCACCACCGCACCGCGCGGCGGGCCTTCGCCGAGGCCGGGATCGCGCCCGGCCGCACCCGGCTGATCATGGGCCAGGCCCTGGACGTGCTGCCCCGGCTCACCGACGGCGGCTACGACCTGGTGTTCGTGGACGCCGCCAAGCCCGAGTACCCGCGCTACCTGGAGCACGGGGTGCGCATGCTGCGGCCGGGCGGGGTCATCGCCTTCGACAACGTGCTGTGGAGCGGGCGGGTGGTGGACCCGAACCACCGGGACTCGGCGACCACGGCCCTGCGCGAGGTCAACCGGGCCGTCCGCGAGGACGAGCGGCTCGTCCCGCTGCTGCTGCCGGTGGGCGACGGGCTGCTGGTGGCCGCCAAACGCCCCTGAGGTGCCATGAAAGTGCCGTTGCTGGCACTGGACGCCAGCAACGGCACTTTCATGGCATCGACCGGCTATTCCGCCCGCGCGCCCTTGCCGAGCACCACGACCCCGCCCGCGCTGACCGTGTAGCGCTCGCGGTCGGCCTCCTGGTCCACGCCGATCACGGCCCCGTCGGCGACGACCACGTTCTTGTCCAGGATCGCCCTGCGCACCACGGCGCCCTTGCCCACGCGCACCCCCGGCAGCAGCACGCTGCCCTCGACCTGGGCACCGGCCTCGACCACCACGTCCGAGCTGACCACCGACTCGCGCACCGCGGCGCCGGAGATGATCGACCCCGGGCCGACGATGGACTCGTGCGCGGCGCCGCCGTTGACGAACTTGGCGGGCGGCAGCGGGGGCGTGGCGGTGCGGATGGGCCAGGCCTGGTTGTAGAGGTTGAACACCGGGTGCACGGAGACCAGGTCCATGTGCGCCTCGTAGTAGGCGTCCAGGGTTCCCACGTCCCGCCAGTAGCCGCGGTCGCGCTCGGTGGCGCCGGGCACCACGTTGTCGTCGAAGTCGTAGACGTTGGCCCCGCCCGCGCCGACCAGCATGGGAATGATGTTGCCGCCCATGTCGTGATCGGAGTCCGGGTCGGCGGCGTCGGCGCGCAGGGCGTCGAGCAGCGCCTCGGTGGTGAACACGTAGTTGCCCATGGACGCGAAGGTCACGTCCGGGTTGTCCGGCACGTGCGGGGGCTCGGCGGGCTTCTCCAGGAACCGGGTGATCCGCCCGTCGGCGCCGGAGTCGATGCAGCCGAAGGCCCGCGCCTCCGCGCGCGGCACGCGGATGCCCGCCACGGTGACGCCCGCCCCGGTGTCGATGTGCTGCTCGACCATCTGGCCCGGGTCCATCCGGTACACGTGGTCGGCGCCGAAGACCACGATGTAGTCCGGCTTCTCGTCGTGCACCAGGTTGAGCGACTGGAAGATCGCGTCGGCGCTGCCGGTGTACCAGCGCGGGCCGAGCCGCTGCTGGGCCGGGACCGGGGTGATGTACTGCCCGAGCACACTGGACAGCCGCCACGTGGTGGAGATGTGCCGGTCCAGGGAGTGCGACTTGTACTGCGTCAGCACGCACAGCTTGGACAGTCCCGCGTTCACCAGGTTGGACAACACGAAGTCGATCAACCGGTAGTTGCCGCCGAACGGCACGGCCGGTTTGGCCCTGTCCGCCGTCAACGGCCACAGGCGCTTGCCCTCGCCGCCCGCGAGAACAATTCCGAGAACGTGCGGCTGGCCCTTCACGATCCGGAACCCTATCTGTGTGGCACTACGTTGTCAGCTGTGCGCATCGGACTGCTTACACGCGAGTACCCACCCGAGGTCTACGGCGGGGCCGGGGTCCACGTCGGTTTCCTGGTCCCGCGACTGCGTGAACTCGCGCAGGTGGACGTGCACTGCTTCGGTGGTCAGCGCGAGGACGCGATCGCGCACAACCCGGCTCCCGGTATGGAGTCGGCCAACCCCGCGCTGAGCACGTTGTCGGTCGACCTGGCCATGACCGCTGCCCTGGCGAACGTCGATTTGGTGCACTCCCACACCTGGTACGCCAATCTCGCGGGCCACCTGTCCAAGGTGCTGCACGGGGTGCCGCACGTGGTGACGGCCCACTCCCTGGAACCGCGCAGGCCGTGGAAGGCCGAGCAGCTGGGCGGCGGCTACCGGCTGTCCTCCTGGGTGGAGCGGGTGTCCTACGAGTCGGCGGACGCGGTGATCGCGGTCAGCGAGGGCATGCGCACCGATGTGCTGGACTGCTACCCGGCACTGGACCCGGCGCGGGTGCACGTGGTGCGCAACGGCATCGACAGCCAGGCGTACCACCCGGTGGACGAGACCGATGTCCTGGAGCGCTTGGGCATCGACCCGACCCGGCCCACGGTGGCCTTCGTCGGGCGGATCACCAGGCAGAAGGGGGTCGGCCACCTGATCGCCGCCGCCCACCGGATCGACCCGGCGGCGCAGATCGTGCTGTGCGCCGGGGCCCCGGACACCCCGGAGATCGCCGCGGAGACCGAGGCCGCGGTTGCCGAGCTGTCGGCGGCGCGGCCGGGCGTGTTCTGGATCCAGCAGATGCTGCCGCAGCCGGAGATCCGCCAGGTGCTCAGCCACGCCACGGCCTTCGTGTGCCCCTCGGTGTACGAGCCGCTGGGCATCGTGAACCTGGAGGCGATGGCCTGCGGCACGGCGGTGGTCGCCTCCGACGTGGGCGGCATCCCCGAGGTCGTGGCCGAGGGCGAGACCGGGCTGCTGGTGCACTACGACGAGCGGGACGTGGCCGCCTACCGGGACGGGCTGGCGCGGGCGATCAACGAGTTGCTCGCCGATCCGGCGCGGGCCAGGGCGATGGGCGCGGCGGGCCGCGAGCGGGCGGTCGCCGAGTTCTCCTGGGCCGGGGTGGCGGAGCAGACCCTGCGGATTTACCAGTCAGTGACCTGAGTCACACTCGTCCGTGACAACCTGAACGGTGAGTCATCGCCCTTATTCGGTAGAGCGTCTGATCGAGCTACCTTGGGGGCAAGGTGTCACTCACCGTGCGCGGGGGCGCGGTCCTACTGTTGGTGCCGCTGCTGGCCGTGGCCGCGGGCTGTTCGGCACCACCGGCCAACAGCGCGGAGTCCGTGGAGTTCACCGTGGACGGTCGGCAGGTGGTCGACCCGCACCAGTTGCAGACCGAGGCCGAACAGCAGCTGTCCTACGCGCTCAGCTTCGGGCTGGTGTCCTCGGCAGGAGCGGGCGCCCCGCTCTGCTGGTTCGCCAGGACCGGCAGCACCACGCAGGTGGACGAGCGGCTGTGGTGCGGGCCGGTGCAGGTGCCGGGCAGCCCGCCGAGCAACGGCTGGGTGCCGGTGCCGATGAAGAAGGTCGGCGAGAACCCGGGCCAGGTCCAGTTGCAGGTGCAGGCCCCGGAGGTGCCGCAGGCGGGCAACCGCAGCACCCCGGTCGGCGACCGGCTGCTGCGCACCGACGGCGCCAGCCTGGACCCGAAGATCCCGGCCGACCGCACGGCGGGCCCGAACTTCGTGGCCGTCATGGCCGACACCGAGCACCGCACCAACGCCGAGCTGGGGCTGGACGGGGCCGATGCGGTGCGCCTGCACGACGATCTGCTCACGGTGACCGGCACCGGCTGGGGGCACCCGGACAGCTTCCAGCTGCCCGACCAGTCCACCCTGCGTGCCGCGCCCGGCATGGGGCTGCGGGTCCTGCGGGTGCACGTGGAGCGGCCCGCCAAGACCGAGGACGCGATGAAGGGCCAGCAGTGGGAGGGCTGGGCCCCGCAGCCCTCCACCGTGTCGTTGCAGGTGGGCGACCGGCGCCAGGAGCTGCCCGCCGAGCGCCTGCCGGACAGCGGGGACGTGTTCGTGCTCTACACCGTGCCCGACGGCCAGTCCTCGCCGGAGAGCCTGGTGCTCAACACGGTGGGCGCGAAGTCCTGGGAACAGCGCCTGGAGATCCCCTCCGGCAACCGGCTCAGCAACGACCCAGCCGCGCTGCGCCGCACCGGCCAGCCCGCGCAGGAGCCGACCGGCGAGCAGCAGGTGAAGATCACCACCGGGCACGGCTACGGGGACTCACCCGGCGGCGAGCACGCGGCGAAGCTCGCGGTGACCGGGGTGCGGGTCGGCCGTCAGCGACCGGTCAAACTGGACAGTGGCCGGTACCAGATGGTCACGACCTCGGCTCCGGACAAGGCACTCGTCGAGGTCCGGATGAAGGTCAGCGGGGACAAGCTGCCCGCGATCACCGCCGGGCCGCTCACCAAGGACTCGATCGAGCTGACCCTGCCGGGCGGGGAAAGGGCCAAGCAGGTCGGCATCCGCTACGACGGGGACCTGTTCCCCTCCGCCGTGGTCGTGGAGGTGCCCGCCGACACCAAGTCGATCAAGGTGGGGCTGCGGCCCGGCAGTGTGAAGCTGCCCGCACTGGGCGAGGTGGCGCTGGCCACCAGCGGCGATCCGGTCCAGCTGAACCTGACGTTCTGAGCCATAGTTCGGCCATGACCGACCACGAGGTGCTCGCCGCGGCGATGGCACCCCGGCTGGCGCTGCTGCGGGTGCTCGCCGCCGAGCAGCACGTCACCAGGGCCGCCGACCGGCTCGGCGTGCCGCAGCCCACGGTCAGCCGCTGGCTGGCCGGGCTCAGCGCGGAACTGGGCACGCCGGTGATCGTGCGCGCGGGCCGGGGCGTGCGGCTGACCCGCGCGGGCAGGCTGCTCGCCGACGCCGCCGAGCAGGCGCTGAGCACGCTGGAGGCGGGCTGCCGCCGGGCCATGGGCGAGGCGGACCCGGAGCGCGGGCAGGTGGTGTTCGCGTTCCTGCACACCATGGGCGGGGTGCGCGTGCCCGAGCTGCTGCGGGACTTCCGGGCGCGCCACCCGCACGTGCGGTTCACCCTGGAGCAGGGCGCGCACGAGGAGATGCTGGCCCGCGTCCGGGCCGGGGACACCGACCTGGCGCTGACCTCCCCGCTGCCGGTGGAGGACCCGGAGTTGTGCAGCGCCCCGGTGTACGAGCAGCCGCTGGCGCTGAACGTCCCGATCGGACACGCACTGGCCGAGCGGCGACGGGTGCGCCTGGCGGAGCTGGCGCACGAGCGGTTCGTCGGCGTGAAGCGGGGTTACGGGCTGCGCCGGACCACCGACGAGCTGTGCGCCGCGGCGGGCTTCGTGCCCGAGCTGGCGTTCGAGGGCGAGGAGGTGGACACGGTGCGCGGACTGGTCGCCGCGGGGCTCGGCGTGGCGCTGCTGCCGCTGGCGGACACGAACCCGGTCGGCGTGCTGGAGCTGCCGATCACGCCGCGGGCGATCCGGCGCATCGGACTGGTCTGGTCGGCGACGGTGCCGCTGGCCCCGGCCGCCGACCTGTTCCGCGCCTCGGTGCTGGCCGAACACGCCGACCGCTGAGCGGGACTCGCACGCCTGTGAGCGGGACACGCGGGTACGGCCGCGAGCCGACCACGGGGCCAAAACCGCGCGTGTCGGCGCTTCCGGTATCGCGTGTCGGCGCTTCCGGTACGTGCTCCCAGAATCCGGGAATCCGCCCGTCAAGTTCCAACACGCCGTACGCGAAGCGCCGACACACCGTCCGCGAAGCGCCGACACGCGCAGCTATGCCGTGAGTCCCGCTCAGGCGTAGTTGGCGGCGAGGCGGACCAGGGTGCGGGCGGCGAACCCGGTCGCACCCGGCACGACCTCGTCGTAGGACTTCTCCGAGCGCGCGGGGCCCGCGATGTCCAGGTGCGCCCAGGGCAGGTCCCCGGTGAACTCGCGCAGGAACTGCGCCGCCGCGATGCTGCCCGGCCCGCCCGGCATCTGCCGCACGTCGGCGATCTCGCTGGGCACGTTCTCGGCGACCTCGGGCAGCAGCGGCATGCGCCACCACGCCTCGCCGACCTCGGCACCGGCCGCACGCACCCGGTCGGCCAGCTCGTCGGTGGAGGCGAACACCCCGCCGGTGCGCACCCCGAGCGAGACCTTCATCGCACCGGTCAGCGTGGCCACGTCCACCAGCGCGTCCGGGGACAGCTTGCGCACGGCGTAGGCCAGCGCGTCGGCCATCACCATGCGGCCCTCGGCGTCGGTGTTGGTCACCTCGGTCGTGGTGCCGCCGTAGTGCCGCACCACGTCCCCGGGCCGGTACGAGCCCGCGCCGAAGTGGTTCTCCGCCGAGGCGATCAGCCCGGTGACCCGCACCGGCAGCTTCAGCTCGGCGATCGCCAGCAGGGCGGCGATCACCGCACCGCCACCGGCCATGTCGGTGCGCATCAGGTGCATGCCGTCCGCGGGCTTGATCGAGATGCCGCCGGTGTCGAAGGTGATGCCCTTGCCGACGAACACCAGGTGCGGGGCCTTGGCCGAACCGCGCGGGCGCCAGGCCAGCTCGATCAGCCGCGGCGGGCTCACCGAGCCCGAGCCCACGGCGAGCACCCCGCCGAAGCCCTGCTCGGCGAGCCAGGACTCCTCGCGCACCTCGGCGGTCAGCCCGGTCAGGCCCGCCGCGAGCCGGGCCGCGTTGTCGGCCAGCCACGCGGGGTTCTTCACGTTGGACGGCGTGTTGGCGAAGTCACGGGCCAGCGCGGTGGCGGTGGCCAGCGCGACCGCCTCGCGCACGGCCTCCGCCAGCTCGGCGCCCTCCGGCGCGACCAGCCGCACGGACTTGGTGCGCGGGGCCTGCTCGGAGTTGCTGACCTTGAACTTGTAGCCGCCCAGCAGCACGCCGGTGGCCAGCGCGGCGGCCTGCTCGGCGGTGACCCCGGCGGGCAGCAGCACCTGCGCGGAGCGGGTCACCGGACGGCCCGCGTCGGAGTCGGCGGCCGCGCGGGCGTCCACGGCGCGCACCAGTGCGGCGCCCGCGCCACGCCAGTCCTTCGGCTCGGACCCGCCAAGGCCGAGCAGCCAGTCGCCGAGCACCGGGAGCACCTCGCCCGCCTTGCCGGTGACGCGCGCCCCGCCGAGCGCGGCGGCGTCCAGGCGGTCGCGGCCGGGACCGAAGCCCGGCTCACCGCCCTGTTCCGCGGGGGTGGTCGTGACCACCAGCGGCGTGCCCCGGCGCGGCGAGGTGGCCACGTCGATCTCGGGCAGGTGGGTGGGCACGGCAGGGACCGGTGAGCGCAAGGAGTACCTCCGGGTGGGGACGAACGCAGGCCCCGGCTCCACCACGGGAACCGGGGCTGGAAAGACGGTGAGGACGCGCGTCAGCTCACGACGACCTTCAGGGCATCGCCCAACTCGCTGGCCTCCTCCGCCGACATCTCGACGACGAGGCGCCCACCACCTTCGAGCGGGACGCGCATCACGATGCCTCGCCCCTCCTTGGTGACCTCAAGGGGACCGTCACCGGTCCTGGGCTTCATGGCCGCCATAGCGTGCTCCCTCCGTCCGTCCAGCACGGCCCGGCCCGCCTCCCAGCCGACCGGGTCGGTGCCCATTCTCCCCCATCCGCGTTCAGCGGTGAAACCGAACCGATCTTTTGCACCGTGGCACGCGTGCCACGGGCTGTGCACATCTTGGCTTGTCACGCCCCGTGCGGTGGTGGCGGCACGCCGATCGGGTTGATCAGACCAATCCGGCGCGGCCTCTGGTCGGCGGCCGGAGCTGCTGCCAGACTCGGCCGTCATGCGCGCTCGCTCGGCCGTGTTCGAGGTCTACGGCGTACACCTGCGCGGGCGCGGGGCGGTGGGCACGATCGCCGCACTGGTCCGGTTGTTGGCCCCGCTGGGCTTCAACGGCCCCACCGTGCGCACCGCCGTGTCGCGGACCGTGCGGCAGGGCTGGCTGGTGCCGGTGCGGCTGGCGCGCGGGCCCGGCTACGCGCTGACCCCGCAGGCCGAGCGGCGGCTGGACGAGACGGCGGCGCGGATCGCCCGCACCCGTCCGTCCACATGGGATGGCCAGTGGCAGGTGGTGGTGCTGGCGGACCTCGCCGCGACCGACCGCGAGCGGCTGCTGTCCTCGCTGCGGCTGCTGGGCTACGGGCAGCTGGGCCCAGTGACGTGGATCACGCCGCGGCCTGTCGTGGAGCTCATCGAACTACTGGCAGGCGAGTCGGTCACGGCCCGGGTGTTCACCGGGCGGCACGAGGGCGCCGACGCGGAGCTGGCCGCCGGCGCCTGGGACCTGGCGCCGCTGGCCGCGGACTACGCCGGGTTCCTCGCGCGGTGGCGGCCCGAGGTGTCCGCTGTGGACGGTTCGTACCCGGCAAGCGCTTTCGCCACCTCGCTGCGGCTGCGGCACGCCTGGCGCAAGGTCCTGGTCCGCGACCCGGGCCTGCCCAGGGAGCTGTTGCCCTCGGGCTGGCCGGGGCACGCGGCGGCGGAGTTCTTCGACCTGCACAGCGAGCGGCTGGCCGCGCCCGCAGTGGAGTTCGTGGACGAGTGCCTGCGCGGTTGAGGGCTACTTCTGCTTTGCCCGCCAACAGGTGCTGATGTGGTCGTCCACCATGCCGGTGGCCTGCATCAGCGCGTACATGGTGGTGGGACCGACGAACGCGAAGCCGCGCCTGCGCAGCTCCTTGGCCATCGCCTTGGACTCCTCGGTGATCGCGGGCACCTCGTCCAGGGTGCGCGGCCGACGCCGCCGGCCGGTCGGGGCGAAGGACCACAGCAGCTCGTCCAGCGGCCGGTCCAGCTCGCCGACGGCCCGCGCGTTGGTGATCGCGGCCAGGATCTTGGCCCGGTTGCGCACGATCCCGGCGTCGGCCATCAGCCGGGCGACGTCGCGCTCGTCGAACTCGGCGACCAGCTTCGGGTCGAACCCGGCGAAGGCGGCGCGGAAGGCGGGACGCTTGCGCAGGATCGTGATCCAGGACAGCCCGGACTGGAAGCCCTCCAGGGTCATCCGCTCGTACAGCTCAGGCTCCCCGTGCAGCTCAACGCCCCACTCCTCGTCGTGGTAGCGCTGGTACTCCTCAGTGGAGTTGCCCCAGGGGCAGCGGGCCAGCTCGGTCATTCCGCGTGCTCCACGGCGGCCAGCTGCTGCTCCAGCTCGACGACCCGGCCGCGCAGGGCCGCCAGCTCCCGGCCGACCCGGTCCAGCGCCCAGTCCACCTCGGACATCTTGTAGCCGCGCAGCACCTGCTGGAAGCGCAGGTCCCGCACGTCCTCGGCGGTGACGTCCTCGGCGGGCAGCCGGGTCGGGGAGGCGCCCGGCGGCAGTGGTGCCAGCTCCTCGCCCCTGCCGAACACCACGGAGGCGAACAGGAACACCACCCCGGCAACCAGGACCATGACGACGAGGTAGATCAGCACGGTGGACACGGGGTCGATCGTGGCACGACCGGCCGGGCGTGTGCACCCTGCCCGGCCGAAAGCCGCCGGTGCTCGGCCATCGGCGGCCGGTCGGCGACCAGCACCTCGGTGCTGTCCGGCAGCCACTCCCCGGCCACCTGCACGAACTGGGTCAGCGAGCCGGGATCGGCCGCCTCGACCCCGCAGCGGTCCAGGGCGGTGGCCAGGATCTGCCGTGCCATCACGCCGAGTTGCAGCAGCGAGCGGTTGCGGTGCTTGCGCACCCCGAGGTTGACCTGCGCCAGCCCGGCCAGCCCCGCGATGCGGTGCGCGTCGAGCAGCAGGCCGATCTCCACCCCGTAGCCGGGCGCGAACGGCACCGACTCCAGCAGTGCCCGGCTGGCCGCGTACTCCCCGCCCAGCGGCTGCACCACCCCGGACAGCTCCGGGCGCAGCGCGGCGAGCACCGGGCGGGCCAGCAGCTCGGTGACCCGGCCGCCGCCGGTGCCCTGCTCGGCGGTCTCCAGCCGCAGCGGCCGCCGGTAGAAGCCCTTCACCAGCTGCACGCCCCCGGCGATGAGCAGCGGCCCAAGCAGTGCGGGCACAAAACCCGGATCGGGGTCGACCAGGTCGGAGTCCAGGAACACCACCAGGTCGCCGGTGGTGGCGGCCAGTGAGCGCCACAGCACCTCGCCCTTGCCCGGCACCGGTTCCAGCTCGGGCAGCACCTCGGTGCGCCGCACTACGCGCGCGCCCGCCGCCCGCGCCACGGCCACCGTGTCGTCGGTTGATCCGGAGTCGAGCACCACCAGCTCGTCCACCAGTCCGCCCAGCAGCGGCAGCACCGCCGCCACGACCCCCGCCACGGTCTCCTGCTCGTTCAGCGCGGGCAGCACCACGCTCACCGTGCGGCCCGCCTTGGCACGCACGAGGTCCGCGACCGCCCACGGCGGCTCCTGCCAGGTCCGCTCGGCGAACCAGCGCTCCACCTCCGCGCGCATCAGGCCAGCGCCCGCAGCACGGCGGCGGGCGGGCGGGTCCCCGCGATGCTGCCCACCATGTCCAGCACTTGCCTGGTCCGCCGCACCTCGTGCGCGCGGAAGACCCGCGCCCCGCCCCAGGCCGCCACGGCCGTGGCCGCCAGCGTGCCGTCCACCCGGTCGGCCAGCCCCACACCCAGGGTCTCGCCCACGAAGTCCTTGTTGGACAGCGCCATCAGCACCGGCCAGCCGGTGCCGACGAGCTCGTCCACCCGCCGCAGCAGCTCCAGGCCGTGCCAGGTGTTCTTGCCGAAGTCGTGGGTCGGGTCGATCAACACGCCCGCCGCGGGCACCCCCGCGGCCACCACGCGCTCGGCCGCCGCCACGAGTTCGGTCACCACCTCGGCGACCACGTCGGTGTAGCGCACCCGGTACGGGTCGGTGCGCGGCGGCAGTCCGCCTGTGTGCGAGCACACGATGCCCACCTGGTGCTCGGCCGCCACCTCCACCAGCCTCGGGTCCGCGCCCGCCCAGGTGTCGTTGA
The DNA here is from genome assembly GCF_000525635.1 of Kutzneria viridogrisea DSM 43870. Classification (NCBI taxonomy): domain Bacteria; kingdom Bacillati; phylum Actinomycetota; class Actinomycetes; order Pseudonocardiales; family Pseudonocardiaceae; genus Kutzneria; species Kutzneria viridogrisea. Next base: position 980,416 of record NZ_CP007155.1, on the reverse strand, counting down.
TCAGGTCGGCGCCCTCCCGGCACACCTGGTCGGCCACCTCGTGCCGCCAGGTGTCCACGCTGATCACCAGCTCGGGGTGGCGCTGCCGGACCGCCGCCACGAACGGCACCACGCGGCGCGCCTCCTCGGCGGCGTCCACCTGCTCACCCTGCGAGCCCGCGCGCACCCCGCCGATGTCCACGATGTCCGCGCCCTCGGCCACCGCCTGGTCCACCCGGGCCATCGCCGCCTGCTCGCCGAAGGTCGCCCCCCGGTCGTAGAAGGAGTCCCTGGTCCGGTTCACGATCGCCATGACCAGGGCACGATCGCCCGCGACCTGCCTGGTTCCGAACCGCAACGGTCTCACAATGGCATCCTGCCACCCTGGCCGGCCGGGGCCCACGCAACGCGACACGCGGCGGTTTGTCGGTAATCTGTGTCACGCTTGCCACGACAAGCAGCAGTCGCCGCGCCGCAGACCTTCCTGTATGGCACACCGGAGCCCCACGAGGCAAATCCTTGCGGACACACTTTCCGTCACTGGGTCGCCCGGCCGGGTATTCCAGCCATCCCCACGACCGGGGGTTTTACCCATTCGGAGCAGTGAATCTCCACCACTGGGTGATAGCGATTACGGAATTTTGGATCACCCGGTCGAGGGCGTCTTTCGCTTATCGGTCAGACCGCGAGTTAGCCTCGTGTCCGTCGAAGGCCATGCCCAGCCGGGAGGGGGCGCACTTCCTTCTGCGGCAACACCTTCGACGTACAAATCAAGATCAAAAAAGGAGAAACCGTGGTCAAGAAGGCACTCGTCGTGGCTGCCACCGCGACCGGACTGCTGGCCATTGGGGCACCGGCATTCGCCGAGACCAGCCCGACCACCGACCACCCGCTCTTCACCCAGCCGCTCGTTTCGAACGTCAACGTTCTGAACGACAACATCATTCCGACCGCCAACAACAACGGCGGCAACGGCAACAATGCCGGTCACGGCAATGTCGGCGGCAACGGCAACAACATCGGCGACAACAACAACGGCGGCAACAACAGCTCCAACGGTGGCTCGGGCAACACCGTGGGCGCTGGCAACGCGGGCGGCGGCGGCAACGGCCTGGACCGCCTGGTGCAGGCAGCCCCGCTGCCGGACCTGTTCGGCCGCGCGGTGGGCGCCCCCGCGGGCGGACCCGGCAACAACAACGCCGGTGGCGGCAACAACGCCGGAACGGAGAACACCGGAGGCAACGGCAACAACATCGGGTCGGCCAACAACGGCGGCAACGGCAACTCCAACGGCGGTAGCGGCAACACCGTCGGCGGCGGCAACTCCGGCGGCGTGCACAACGGCCGCGAATCGCAGTTCGTGTACCCGCCGTCCACGATGCCGGTCGAGTTCTCCACCCCGGGCCACGCCGAGCGCAGCCTGTCCTCCGGCCCCGGCAACAACAACGCGGGCGGCGGCAACAACGCCGGCCAGGGCAACGTCGGCGGCAACGGCAACAACATCGGCGACAACAACAACGGCGGCAACAGCAACTCCAACGGCGGCCAGGGCAACACCGTCGGCGGCGGCAACGCGGGCGGCGTGGGCAACGCGGGCTGGCACCACGTGAGCGTGCCGCCGCTGGTTGTACCGTTCCTGTCCGGCGCGTGGACCGGGCGCAGCTACCAGGTGCCCACCGACTGGCCGGGCAACAACAACGGCGGCTCGGGCAACAACGCCGGCCAGGGCAACGTCGGCGGCAACGGCAACAACATCGGGAACAACAACAACGGCGGCAACGGGAACTCCAACGGCGGTAGCGGCAACACCGTCGGTGGTGGCAACTCCGGCGGTGTCGGGAACCACTACTGAGCCGTGATCGCCTGAGCCGGGAGGAGCAGCGGCGGCGCTCCGACCGGTGACCCAGTGGGCGGTGCCACCCGGTGCTCGGGGTGGCACCGCCCATGTTCTGTGATCCAGCGCACAGCTCGTTACTACTCGCGAGTAGCTCTCGTTTACCAACCGGCAACGGATGTGACCCAGGTCATCCGATCGGGAGGTAATGTGCGCCGGTTCCTCGCCCTGCTGCTGGTCACAGCGGCAACGACGCTCGGCCTGACGACAACGGCCGCCGCGGCCACGCCGGGCTTCTCCGTCAGCTACACCACGATCCCCGGGGACGGCGGCACCCCGCTCAAGGGCTTCCTCGTGCGGCCGACCGGGCGCGGACCGGGGCCGTTCCCGGTGCTGGTCATGCCCAGCAGCTGGAGCGTGCCGGACATCGAGTACGTGGGCGCGGCGGCCAAGCTGGCCACGGCCTCGGGCTACGAGGTCGTCAGCTACACCTCGCGCGGGTTCTGGGACTCGGCGGGCACCATCGAGGTGGCCGGCCCGCAGGACGTGGCCGACCTGAGCCGGGTCGTGGACTGGGCCCTGGCCAGCACCCCGGCCGACCCGGCCCGCGTCGGCGCGGCGGGCATCTCCTACGGTGCGGGCATCAGCCTGCTGGCGGCCGCCGCAGACAAGCGCATCCGCGCCGTCGTGGCGATGAGCGCCTGGGCCGACCTGGCCAAGTCCCTGTACCCGAACCAGACCGTCAGCGCGCTGGCCGTGGAGGGCCTGATCGACGCGGGCAAGCTCACCGGCCGGCCCGGTCCCGTGTTGCGGCAGGCGGAGAAGGACTACCGGGCGGGTGACTTCGACGCCGTGCTGCCGATCGCCCCGGTGCGGTCCGCGGCGAGCAAGATCGACGCGGTGAACGCGAACGGTGCCGCCATCATGATCGGCAACGCCTGGGAGGACTCGATCTTCCCGCCGAGCCAGGTGCTGGACTTCTACCAGCGGCTGACCGGCCCCAAGCGGATCATGCTCGCCCCCGGGGACCACGGCACCAACGACGGCCCCGGCGCGGTCGGCCTGCCCAACGACATCTGGTCGGCGGCGGGCCGCTGGTTCGACCACTACCTGGGCGGGGCCGCCAACGGGGTGGACCGCGAGCAGCCAGTCCAGCTCAGGCCCGCCAACGGCGGGGCGTGGCACGGCTACCCGAGCCTGTCCGCGGGCAGGCAGGACAGCATCGGCCTGGGCCAGGCCAAGATCATCGCCGGGGTGGACACCATCGCGGGCAGCGGCATCCCGCTGCTCAGCGGGGCGTTGCAGGGCTACCTGAACCTGCCGACCGGGGTCGCCACCCCGTTGGTGAACCGGCTCAACGCCGGTGTGTGGTCGGGCAGCACCTACTCCGCTGGCGTCACCGTGCAGGGCACCCCGCAGGTGCACGCCACGGTCACCACCAGTGCGGCCGACACCTCGCTGTTCGCCTACCTGTACGACGTGAACGCGCTCGGCGTCGGCTCGCTGATCACGCACAAGCCGTACACGATCCGCGGGGCCAAGCCGGGTTCGACCACCACGCTGGACTTCGGCCTGGAGCCGGTGCAGTGGAACGTGCCCGCCGGGCACCACCTGACCCTGGTGGTGGACACCGTGGACCCGCGCTACCGCAGCGAGAGCACGCTCGGCAGCACCGTCACGATCTCCGGCTCGCTGGCGATCCCCCTGGCATGACATGAAAGTGCCGTATGAGACATCTGACGTCTCATACGGCACTTTCATGACAACGGGACTAGCGCAGCGCGTGCACCAGGGCGGGCACGAACTTGGCGGCGTCCAGGGTGCCCCAGCCGCTCACCACGTCGAAGCCCTTGTCGGCCTTGTAGCCGGTGACCCCGCCGTAGGTGTTGTCGCCGACCGTCACGTCCACGATGCCGGACTCGGCGGCACGCGGGCCGAGCTTGGTGTACAGCGCCGGGTTGATCTGCCCGAGGCGGCCGTGGTGGGCCTGCACGGCCAGTGCCAGCACGCCCGCGAACAGCGGGGCGGACTCGGAGGTGCCGTGGATGCCCTCCATGGTGATGTCCGGGAAGGACCGGTTGCGGCTCTGCGTCACGCCGGCGACCCCGCGCTGCCAGCTCGGCCGGGCGTAGGTCTTGGAGATGCCGCCACCCGAGCGCGGCCAGAGGGTGTCCGGACCGGTGCGGTTGCCGTCGGCGTCCAGGTGCAGCACGGTCCCGCCCAGCGAGGTGACGTTCGGGTCGGAGGCGGGCCAGCTGGCCGTGCGGTACGGGAACAGGTCGGGGCCGGTCAGCTGCCCGTTGGTGGCCCCGTCGTCACCGGCGGAGGCGACCAGGGTGACGCCCGCCCTGCTGGCCCGCTCCAGCGCCGGGTCCAGGGACTTCACCGAGTCCAGGCTGGGGAAGGTGTCCTCGGCGGTGCCGAAGCTCATCGAGATGACGTCGGCGATGCGGTGCTCGGTCATGTAGTCGACCGCGTGCATCATCTCCGGCAGCCCGGTGAAGCCCTGGGTCTCGGCCACCGGGGTCGCCGCGATCACGATGTGCGCGGCGGGCGCCATCGTGTGGATCATCATGACGTCCAGGTCGGTCTCCCCGCCCCAGCCCTGGCAGGTGCTGGTGTCCACCCCGGGGTCGGTGCAGCCGGGCACCGGGCCGGAGGGCGCGATCACCGAGATGTCCGCGGGCGGCAGCCCGTTGGCCTTGTCGTAGGCGTCGATGACCTTCTTGATGTCGGCGTCCCCATAGGACACCAGCGTGGCGACGGTGGCGCCCGCGCCGACGATGCCCTGGTTCCACAGCGCGGGGGTGTTGTAGGCCTGGGAAAGCCGCGGGAGCTTCGCGGCGGCGGCCTGCAGGCGCTGCACCTTCTGCTCCACGGTGTTCGCGCCGATGAACGAGCGCGCGGCCTCGCTGAACACGTGCTTGGACTGCTGGGCCTGCGCGGCCTGCGGCACCGGTGCGGCGCTCGCCGGGACGGCCACGAGCACGCTCGCCGCCAACGCGGTGCCGACGGCCAGTGCCGCGGTGGTTCTGCCGGTCATCTGTTCTCCCTCTAGTGCTGACACACCACGAGGTCGCCGGGGCTCGCAAGCCACGGCGACCTCGGGTCCCTGCTCGCTAGCGAACGGCCTTGACCAGCGCGGGCACGAACTTGGACGCGTCGAGCGTGCCCCAGCCGCTGACGATGTCGTAGCCCTTGGCGGCCTTGTAGCCCACCACGCTGCCGTAGTTGTTGTTGCCGATGGTCACGTCGACGATGCCCGAGGTGCTCGACGTGCCGAGCTTGTTGTACAGGGCCGGGTTGATCTGGCCCAGCCTGCCGCCCTTGCTCTGCACGGCCAGTGCCAGCACACCCGCGAACAGCGGGGCGGACTCGGAGGTGCCCTGGATGCCCTCCATGGCGATGTCCGGGAAGGCGCGGAACTTGCCACCGGTGGTGCCCGCGACACCGTTCTGGTAGTCCGGCTTGGCGTAGACCTTGGACAGGCCGCCGCCGGAGTCCTGCCACACCTTGTCCGCCGTCCGGTCGGCCTGCTGGCCCAGCACGGTGCCGCCGAGGGCGGTGACCCTCGGGTCGGAGGCGGGCCAGCTGGCGACGCGGAAGTCGTAGGTGCCGCCGTCCTTGGTGTTGCCACTGGCGCCCTGGTCACCGGAGGAGGCGACCAGCGTGATCCCGGCGGCGCTGGCCCGGTCGAAGGCCGGGTCCAGACTGCGGATCTGGTCGAAGTTGTCGAAGGTCTCCTCGGTGGTGCCGAAGCTCATGGAGATCACGTCCACCAACTTGTTGGTGGTCATGTAGTCCACGGCCTTCATCATCTCCGGCAGGCCCTGCATGCCCTGGGTCTCGGCCACCGGGGTCGCCGCCACGATGATCTTCGCACCGGGCGCCATGGTGTGGATCATCTCCACGTCCAGGTCGGTCTCCCCGCCCCAGGAGCGGCAGGCCGAGGGGTCACTGGACTCGTCGCAGCTGGGCACCGGGCCCGCGGGCTCGATGACCTGGACGTCGGCGGGCGGCAGCCCGTTGCGCTTGCTGTAGGCGTCGATGACGGCCTTGATGTCCTTGTCACCGAAGGACACCAGCGTGGCGACGGTGGTGCCCTTGCCGTCGATCTTGTTGTCCCACAACGGCTTCACGTTGTAGGCCTTGGACAGCCTGGGCAGCCCCGCCGTCGCGGCCTCCAGGCGCTGGACCTTCTGGTCCACGGTCTTCGCATCGGCGAAGGACGCGGCGGCCTTGCTGAACACGTGGTGCCCGCTGACCGGCGCGGCCGTGGCCGGGACCACCGCCAGCCCTCCGAGAGCCAGCGTGGCACCGACCGACAGCACCACCGCGGACCTGACAGATCCTCGACCCATCTGCGCCCCTCCTCCACCTCGCACGGCAACGATCCCGTGCCATTCAAGGCCGTGGGGACATCGAGTCGGCAGGGTCGAAAGTATGGGCCTGTTCCACCTAATGGACGTCCTCCCACGCCCGGTAGGCGTCCTGCACCACGCGCACCGCGTCGTCGATGTCGTCGGTCAGGTGTAGCAGGTCCAGGTCCTTCTCGCCGATCTTGCCGCCGACCAGCACCGACTCGCGCAGCCAGTCGTACAGGCCCTGCCAGTAAGAACGTCCAAAAAGGACAACCGGGAACTTCGTGACCTTCTTCGTCTGCACCAGGGTCAGCGCCTCGAACAGCTCGTCGAAGGTGCCGAAACCACCCGGCAGGCAGATGAAGGCCTGCGCGTACTTGATGAACATGGTCTTGCGGGCGAAGAAGTAGCGGAAGTTCACCCCGAGGTCCACCCAGGGGTTCAGGCCCTGCTCGAAGGGCAGCTCGATGCCCAGGCCCACCGACATGCCCCCGGCCTCCGAGCAGCCCCGGTTGACCGCCTCCATCGCACCGGGTCCGCCGCCGGTGATCACCGCGAAGCCCGCGTCGGCCAGCGCGCCGCCCAGCTTGCGGCCCAGCTCGTACTCGGGGTGCTCGGGCTTGGTGCGCGCGGAGCCGAACACGGTGACGGCCTTGGGCAGTTCGGCCAGCGCGCCGAAGCCCTCCACGAACTCCGCCTGGATGCGCATCACCCGCCACGGGTCGGTGTGCACCCAGTCGGAGGGGCCGCGCGAGTCGAGCAGGCGCTGGTCGGTGGTGCCCGCGTCGGTGGTGCGGTCACGGCGCAGCACGACCGGTCCGCGCTGGCGCTCCGGCGTCCTACCGGTGTGGTTCTCAGTCATCGAAACACTTTAGTGCCGAGAACCGACCATGATCCACCACGACCAGGTGAACCAGAGGCGTCAGTCGGTGAGGAACCGTCGCAGCACCTCGGCGCAGCGGCTGATCTGCGCCACCGGCACGTTCTCCTGCTGGGTGTGCGCCAGCGTGGGGTCGCCGGGGCCGAAGTTGACCGCCGGGATGCCCAGTGCGCCGAACCGCGCCACGTCGGTCCAGCCCAGCTTCGCCTTGGCCGTGCCGCCCGCGGCGGCCAGCAGGTCCTGGGCCGCGGGTGCGCCCAGGCCCGGCAGCGCGCCACCGGCCGAGTCGGTCAGCACCACCTCGTACCCGGCGAAGACCTCCCGCACGTGCTCCAGCGCCTGCGCCACGGAGCGGTCCGGGGCGAAGCGGTGGTTGACCGTCAGCACGCACTCGTCGGGCACCACGTTGCCCGCGACCCCGCCGCTGATCTTCACTGCCTGCAGGCCCTCGCGGTACCGGCAGCCGTCGATCTCCACCTGGCGCGCCTGGTAGGACTCCAGCCTGCGCAGCACCTCGCCGATCCCGTGGATGGCGTTGGCCCCCATCCAGGCCCGCGCCGTGTGCGCCCGCGTGCCGGTGGTCCGCACCTCCACGCGCAGCGTGCCCTGGCAGCCCGCCTCGATCACCGCCGAGGAGGGCTCGGCCACGATCGCCAGGTCCCCGGCCAGCCAGTCGGGCAGCTCCCGCTCGATACGGCCCAGGCCGTTGCGGGCGGCGTCGACCTCCTCGCAGTCGTAGAACACGAAGGTCAGGTCGTGGCGTGGCCGCGGCAGGGTCGCCGCCAGGTGCAGCAGCACCGCGTCCCCGCCCTTCATGTCCACGGTTCCGCAGCCGTGCAGCACCTGCTCGGCCCCGGTTCCGGTGCGGCGCAGCGGCAGGTTGTCGTTGATCGGCACGGTGTCCAGGTGACCGGCCAGCACCACCCGCGCGGCCCGGCCGAGGTTGGTCCTGGCCAGCACGGTGTTGCCGGAGCGGATCACCTCCAGGTGCGGGGCCTGGTCGGCCAGCGCCGCCTGCACGGCGTCGGCGAGCTCCTGCTCCTCGCCGGAGACGCTGGGCACGTCGACCAGCGCCGCGGTCAGCTCGATGGGGTCCGAGGTCAGGTCCAGCTTCACCGTCACACCCCGCACGTTACCGTTGGTACCCGTGAGCACCGAGAACACCAGCGCGTACGGCATCGGCATCGCGACCATCGCGGCGGACGGGACGGTGTTGGACACCTGGTACCCCTCGCCGAAGCTCGGCGTGGGCGACGAGTCCGGTCGGCTGACCGCCGAGCAGGCCGCCGCCGAACTGGGCACCGAGGTGGCCCTGGGCGTGGACCAGGCGCGGGGCGTCGAGGTGGTCGCCGTGCGCACCGCCATCGAGCGGCTGGCCGACAAGCCGGTGGACGCGCATGACGTCTACCTGCGCCTGCACCTGCTGTCGCACCGGCTCGTGCCGCCGCATGGCCTGAACCTGGACGGGATCTTCGGCCTGCTGGCCAACGTCGTGTGGACCAACCACGGCCCGTGTGCCGTCACCGACTTCGAGCAGACCCGCCTGCGCCTGCGCGCGAGGGGGCCGGTCACCGTCTACGGGGTGGACAAGTTCCCGCGGATGGTCGACTACGTGCTGCCCGCGGGCGTGCGCATCGCCGACGCGGACCGGGTGCGGCTGGGCGCGCACCTGGCCAGCGGCACCACGGTCATGCACGAGGGCTTCGTCAACTACAACGCGGGCACCCTGGGCAGTTCCATGGTGGAGGGCCGGATCTCGGCGGGCGTGGTGGTCGGTGACGGCTCCGACGTCGGCGGCGGCGCCTCGATCATGGGCACCCTGTCCGGCGGCGGCAAGGAGGTCATCTCCCTGGGCGAGCGCTGCCTGCTCGGGGCCAACGCGGGCATCGGCGTCTCGCTGGGCGACGACTGCGTGGTCGAGGCCGGGCTGTACGTCACCGCGGGCACCAAGGTCGCGCTGCCCGACGGCTCGGTGGTCAAGGCCCGCGAGCTGTCCGGCCAGTCCGGGCTGCTGTTCATCCGCAACTCGGGCACCGGCGCCGTCGAGGTGCGCCCCCGCAAGGGCCAGGGCATCGAGCTGAACGCCGCCCTGCACGCCAACTAGGCGTACCGGAAGCGCCGACACACCGTATGGGAACGTCCGACACGCGCTGAACCCCGCGTGTCGGCGCTTCCGGTACCGCGTGTCGGCGCTTCCCGTACGGTGTGTTGCGCTCAGCCCACGGAGATCTGGGCGAGCTTCTCCTTCAGGTAGTCGCCCCAGGTCACCGGCGGGTAGCTGCGGTGCCCGATCGGCGGCGGGAAGGACTCCACCACGGCGTCGTGGTTGACCTCGTAGAAGAACACCAGCGAGACCAGGTCCTCCTCGGGCGCGTCGGCCTGCGGCGGCAGCACGCGGTGCCGGGTGGAGCGCCAGCGGTCCCCGGTCCACCGCGCCATCAGGTCACCGATGTTGATCGTGAACGCGGCCGGGTCGTACGGGGCGTCCACCCACCGCCCGTCCAGGGTGTAGACCTGCAACCCGCCCAGGCCCGCCTCCCGGTCGAGCACCGTCACCGTGCCGAAGTCGGTGTGCGGGCCGATCCGGTACTGGCCCGGTTCGGGAGGCCCCACGCGGGTCATCGGCGGGTACCAGTTGAGGTTGAAGCCGTAGGTGGGCCGGGTCAGGTACGGCGCGAAGTGGTCCTCCGGCAGGCCGAGGGCCAGCGCGGAGATGGTCATCAGCTCGTCGGAGAGCCGGTGCATGCGCGCCAGGTACTCGCCGACGACCGGGCGCAGGGCGGGCACCTCCGCGTCCGGCCACACGTTGGGCGCGAACCACTCCGCATCGGCCTGCGCGTCCCCGGTGGGCGTGTCGCAGGCGAGGGTGTACGACTCCTTGAGATCCGGCGGGGTCGGCGTGCCTTCGGCCAGCCCGTTGGCCTCCGCCCCAGGTGGCAGCCAGCCCCGGCCGCCGACCACGGTGGTGTAGCGGGCCTTGGCCTCCGGCGGCAGCGCGAAGAACTCGCGGGCCGCCGCGCGGGTGGCCGCGCGCAGTTCGTCCCCGACCTCGTGCCCGGTGATCAGCAGGAAGCCCGACTCCCGCAGCGCGGTGTCCACCTGGGCGGCGACCCGAGCCCGGTCGGCGCCGTCCCCGTGGAACCACGGCTGGAGGTCGATGATCGGAACGGTCACGTGGGGTCCCCCTTCACTTGCCGATGTCCTCGAACCACAACTGGGGGCGGGCGGCGATGAACTCGGTCATCATCGCCACGCAGCCGGGGTCGTCCAGGATCGTCACCTCGACACCGTGTTCGGCTAGCCAGTCGTGCCCGCCCTGGAAGGTGCGGGCCTCGCCAACAAGCACCCGGCCGATGCCGAACTGGCGCACCAGTCCGGAGCAGTACCAGCAGGGCGACAGCGTGGTCACCATGGTCGTGCCCCGGTAGTTGGCGCGGCGCCCGGCGTTGCGGAAGGCCGAGGTCTCGGCGTGCATCGCGGGGTCGTCGTCCTGAACACGGCGGTTGTGCCCGCGGCCGAGCAGGGTGCCGTCGGAGTCGAACAGCGCGGCGCCGATCGGGATGCCGCCCTCGGCAAGGCCCGCCTGCGCTTCCTCGACGGCGATCCGCAGCAGGTCTGTGTCCACCATCACCACACTGTGCGGCCCCGGCCGGTTCGCGGCAATCGTCAACCCCGGGTAATTGCCGCTGAGCTGCAAGATCATCCGGCCGATTCACTCTGTGGTCACCTACTATTCATCCGGTGAGCCCAACAACGGCAGCACCCCGTCGCCCTGCGCGTCGGCCGCTGCGGCCGGAGGAACTCGGGCTGGGCCTTGAGCCGGTCACCGCAGGCGCGAAGGACCCGGTGCCCCGGCACGTCCGCGCGGCGGTGCACGGCAACCTGCTCGCGATGCTGCACCACGAGGCAGGTAGCCGGACCGGTGAGGACCCCGAGGACCTGCACCAGTTGCGGGTCGCGGTGCGCCGGCTGCGCGCGGTGCTCAAGACGGTTCCGGGCTGCGTGCCCGGCTGCCCCGAACTGCGGGCCGAGCTCGGCTGGCTCGGCGGGGCGCTGGGCCCGGTGCGTGACCTGGACGTGCTGATCGACCGGTTGCGCGAGGAGGCCGAGGACTTCCCCGAGGAGGAGCGCGCGGCCGTCGAGGCACTGATCGCCGGACTGGTGACGGACCGGCTCGCCGCGCGGCGCCTGCTGGTCGCGGCGCTGAACTCCGCCCGCTACCGGGCGCTGCTGCACGCGCTGGCCGAGGCGTCCCGCTCACCGTTGCCCGCGGATCCGGGGCCGGACCTGATGCACCTGGTGCGCAAGCCGTACCGGAAGCTGCACAAGGCCGTGCTGGCGCTGGCCGAGGACCCGCCGGACGAGGACCTGCACCGGCTGCGCATCATGGGCAAACGCTTGCGCTACGCAGCCGAACTGGCCGCGCCGATCGCGGGGCGCAAGGTGAAGGCGCTGCTCAAGGCCACCAAGGAGCTTCAGGAAGTACTCGGCGAGCACCAGGACGCCTGCGTGGCCGAGCAGGAGGTGCGACGGCTGCTGGCCGCTCAGGGCGAGGTCATCGACTGGGACCTGGTGTTCGCCGCCGGACGACTCGTCGAACGTGAGCACGTGCGGCGGACCAGGTACCGAGCGCTGTGGCAGGGTACCTGGCTCACCGTCGAACGGGCCGCCCAGCCGCTGATCTGAGCCGGGTTGTCCACAGGCGGCGAGTTGTCCACATGTGGATCTTCAGCAAGATCAAGTAGGGGTTGCGGGCGGTAGGCTGGACTTGGGGTCGCCCCCCAGGGAGTGGCGGGGGACGTTCATGGGTGGAGCGTAGATCCACTCACAACCGGGCGGCTGCCGCGGCGACCCGCTCGTCCGTTGCCGTCAGCGCGACCCGCACGTGCTTGTGCCCGTTCGGACCGTAGAACGTGCCCGGGGCGACCAGGATGCCGCGTTCGGCGAGCCAGGCGACGGTGGTCCAGGCGTCCTCCCCGCGGGTGGCCCACAGGTACAGGCCCGCCTCGGAGTGGTCCACGGTGAACCCGGCGCCCAGCAGGGCCTCCAGCAGCACCTTGCGGCGTGCGCCGTAGCGGGCGCGCTGCTCGACCACGTGCTGGTCCTCCGACAGGGCGGCGGTGATCGCGGACTGCACCGGCCGGGGCACGATCATCCCGGCGTGCTTGCGCACCTGGAGCAGGCGGTCCACCAGCACGGGGTCACCGGTCACGAACCCGGCGCGGTACCCGGCGAGGCTGGAGGACTTGGACAGCGAGTGCACCGCGAGCAGCCCGTCCAGGCTGCCGCCGTTGACGCGCGGGTCCAGTACCGACACCGGCTCTGCGTCCCAGTGCAGGGACAGGTAGCACTCGTCGGAGGCCACCACCGTGCCGCGCTCGCGGGCCCACTCCACGACCTTGCGCAGGTGCTCGACGGGCAGCACCTTGCCGGTCGGGTTGGACGGGGAGTTCAGCCACAGCAGCTTGGGGCGCTGCGGGCCGAGAGCGATCAGCGAGTCGGCGCGCAGGAACTCGGCACCGGCCAGCCGGGCGCCCACCTCGTAGGTCGGGTACGCCAGCTCGGGAATGGCCACCAGGTCGCCGGCGCCCACACCGAGCAGCGTCGGCAGCCAGGCGACCAGCTCCTTGGAGCCGATCGTCGGCAGCACGGCGACCGGGTCCAGCCCGGTGATGCCGAACCGCCTGGCCAGCGCGTCCACCGCGGACTGGCGCAGCTCGGCGGTGCCGTGCGTGGTCGGGTAGCCGGGCTGGTCGGCGACGGCGGCCAGCGCCTCGCGGATCGGCTCGGCCACCGGATCGACCGGAGTGCCCACGGACAGGTCGACCACGCCACCGGGGTGGCTGCGCGCCCTGGCGGCGTGGTCGGCCAGCGTGTCCCAGGGAAAGTCCGGGAGTTGCCCGATCACTCGTGCGCGGCCTGCTGCGGCAGGGCCTTGACGAACTGCGGGTCGTTGGCCACCTTGCCGACCTTGGCGGCACCGCCCGGCGAGCCCAGCTCGTCGAAGAAGTCCGCGTTGGCCTTGGTGTAGTCCTTCCACTGGTCGGGGACGTCGTCCTCGTAGTAGATGGCCTCCACCGGGCACACCGGCTCACAGGCACCGCAGTCGACACACTCGTCGGGGTGGATGTAGAGCATCCGGTCGCCCTCGTAGATGCAGTCGACGGGGCACTCTTCGATGCACGCCTTGTCGAGCACGTCGACGCAGGGCTCGGCGATCACGTAGGTCACTGCGGTCTCCTGCTCCCTCTTCCTCATCCGGCCGAGAACGTTCATGAGGGGTTCACGGCGCACCGTCAGTATCCCCTGGCCCGCCCCGGCCACGGGAACCCGCCTCCCCTAGTGCCACGGTACGTCTCGGTGGCCGGGAACACAGGTGCATCCGGCATGTGGCAAGAGGCACAGTTCAGGACGTGGACGAAGTGCTGAGCCTGGAGAACCTGTGCGCCGACGCCTGGCCCGCCGTGGCCGAGGAGCGGGTCGGGCAGTGGCGGATGCGCGCGGCGGGCGGCTTCACCGGCCGGGCCAATTCGACGCTGACGGCCGGGGACCCCGGCGTGGAGCTGGGGCAGGCGCTGGGCAGTGCGGCGGAGTTCGCGCGGCGGCACGGCATCGACCCGAAGCTGCACGTCACGGTGGGCGCCGAGCTGGAACGGGCACTGCCTGGCCAGGGCTGGGAGTTGGACCTGGACCACCCCGGCGGGGTGGAGTCGCTGGTGATGACCGGCCGGGTCGCCGACCTGGCCGGACCGGCGCGGGCGGCGGTGGTGCTGGACGAGGCGAGGGCCGACTGGTGGCGGCTGGCCACCGGGGTCGAGGACCCGCCCTCGCCCGTGCGGCACGTGCTGTCCTCGGCGAAGACCACCGGGTTCGGCATGATCGACGGGGTGGGTTCGGTGCGCGGGGCTGTCGTCGAGGACCTGCTGCACATCGCGCGACTGTCGGTGCGGCCCGAGTTCCGCAGGCGGGGGCTGGCCAGGGACCTGATCGCCGCGCTGGCGAACTGGGCGCTGGAACTGGGCGCCACGCGGTGCGCGTTGCAGGTGGCCGAGCACAACACCGCCGCGATCAGCCTGTACGCGGGCCTGGGCTGCACGGAGCACCACCGCTACCAGTACTGGACGACGACCCGGTAGGGCCGCGGCACGCCGACTCGGTGACGTGCTGGCCGCCGGTCCGGGCGGGAGCTCACCGGCTCGTGGTGATACTCCAGTCTCAGTTCTGCCGCGCCGAGTTCACCGACGTGCACATGCTGGACGCGCCGAGGTTCGCCGCGACCGCGCGGACCTAGCTCGGCTGATCAGCGCCGCTTCTTGCCCGTGTCGCGCAGGTCGCCGAGGATGCGCATCTGCGGAGCCTTGGGCTTGTCGCCCTCGGGCTCACCGGCCTCCTGCGCCCGCTCGTCGAACAGGCTCTTGATCGAGTCGACCGGGTCGGTGGTGTGCCGGTGGTCGTTGCGCTGCACGGTCACTGCTGCCTCCTGGGATCCCACTGGACCTGGCGGTTGGCCACGATCCACTGCTGCGCCGCGGCACGGGTCCGCCGCAGCAGCAGTCGCTGCGGCAGCGGCACGCGCGGTTCCGCCACCATCGTCCCCACTCGGCGGCCCAGCCGCCAGAGCGTGCCCGCCACGGCGCGCACCGTGTAGCGGCCGTGCCTGCGCAGCGAGTCCGGCAGCGCCTCGGTCAGCTCGGCGGTGACCCGGTCCTCCTCGGCGTCCGCGCGCGTGGGGTCCACATCGCGCCCGGCCAGCACCCCGGCCAGCACGCGGACCCGGAACTCCGTGCTGGGCGCGCCCTGTTCGGCGGCGATCGAGCAGACCAGCAGGCCACGGGCGGCGGCGCTCAGCGCGGCACGGTCCACCCCGGGCACGGCCGTCAGCAGGCCGGTGAGCCTGCTCAGCCTGCCGTCCAGGGAGTCCGGCAGCCCGCCCAGCCGGACCAGGAAGCTCGGGTCGACCCCGTCGATGTTGGACACCGCCCCCAGCGAACGGCCGCGCAGCCCGAACGGGTCCCCCTCGGCGAGCACGGCGAGCACCGGCACCGAGGCGCGGGCGAAGGGCCTCAGCAGCGCGGTGAGCTGCTGGTCATCCACGGAACCCGGCCGCCCGCTGCGCGCGGCCCAGCACGCCGCCGAGCACGACGGCGCTGGGCAGCGAGCCCGCGCCGAGCAGCACCAGGACGCGCCAGTCCGGGTAGACGCCGAAGCCCCCGCCCGGCCCGCCGAGCATCAGCCACAGGGTGACCAGCAGCCAGGCGAAGCCCGGGGCGGCGGCCACCGGCAGCTTCGGCGAGAGCCGGGCGGCGGCCAGCACCAGCAGCGGGGTGCTGACCGCGGCCAGCAGCACGGTCACCGGGAACGGGAAGCCGCCCAGGTCGGGCAGCAGCACCCCGTCGAAGCGCAGCGGCAGGTACACCAGCTCGACGACAGCCAGCAGCACCGCGTCGAGCACCAACGCGGCCAGCACCAACCAGTCGCCGAAGCCCCTCACCGGATCGGCCCCAGGTCGGCCAGCCCGCCGAACAGGTCGGTGTCGGCGCCCTCGCCGGGGCCCTTGGCCAGCACGTAGTACTCGCTGCCGACCACGGGCTGGGCGATGCCGTTGGACAGGGCGTAGGAGTCGGCGCCCTCCCCGTTCTGCCACACGCTGACCTGGGTGGCGTGCGCGCGCAGGGCGCTGAGCTTGGCCGGGTTGTGGTCGCGCACCTCGACCACGGTGGTGATCTCGGCGTCGTCGGTGACGGGCAGCTCACCGGGCTCGGGCAGCCGGAACGGCACACCGGGCACGGAGGCCAGCTTCTCGCTGCCCGCCTCGGTGGCGTCCCGGGAGGTCACGGCGTAGAAGACCCTGGCCACCTCGGACACCTGTGCCGTGGCCGCCATGGTGATCTCGTGCGCCCGGATGTGGTCCGGGTGGCCGTAGCCCCCGTTCGGGTCGTAGCTGACCACCACCTGCGGGCGCACCTCGCGCAGCACCTGCACCAGCTGTTCGGTCTGCTCCGCGAGGTCGCCGGAGACGAAGGAACGCGGGTGGTTGTTCGCCGCGGTGCCGACCATGCCGGAGTCCCGCCAGCGGCCGATGCCGCCCAGGAAGCGGTGGTCGTTGACGCCCAGTGCGGCGCAAGCCGAGCGCAGCTCGCCCACCCGGTAGCCGCCGAGCTGGTCGGCGGCCTCGGCGCGCAGTTCGGCCAGGCTGTTCGGGATGATCTCACCCTCTTCGCCCAGGGTGCAGGTCACGACGGTGACGTGCACTCCCTGCGAGGCGTACCGGGCGATCGTTCCTCCGGTCCACAGGCTCTCGTCGTCGGGGTGTGCGTGCACCAGCAACAGCCGTGGCGGAGCGGTCAGGGTCACCGGTCGAGTTTAGTGGCCGGGACCGACAGGCCCGCGATGGGAGGCGGAGACCGCGTTCGGAGACTGGGGAATCATCGAACGCGGCCTCACTCCCCCTCGAAGATCACCGGCTTCGGCGTGCCGAGTTCCCCCCTGCCGCATGTCGGCAGCGACTCGGTTCGCCGTCCCCCGGGTGACCAGAACAAGCTTGGCAGGAGGGCGTGACGTCTCCGTGACGCCGTGGTGTCGCGCGTGACGGGGGCCTCGACGGGCCCCGATGACTGTCATTTGTCCCTCACCCGAACGGACCTGTCAACCCCGCATCGGTACTGCTAGCACAGTCGCGGCCAGGTAGGCACCCCGTACAACGCGGTGGGGCCCCGCCCGTCGAGGAGTGACAGGCGGGGCCCCGGTCAGCGGGCGGCTCAGCCGACCACCGAGTGCTCCTCGGCGAAGTGGCAGGCCGACAGCAACTGGCTCTCGCCGCGGCGCTTCAGCTCGGGCTCCTCGGTGGCGCAGATGTCCTGCGCCTTCCAGCAGCGCGTGCGGAAGCGGCACCCCGACGGCGGGTTGACCGGGCTGGGCACGTCACCGGTGAGCACGATCCGGTTGCGCTGGCGTTCCCGCTCCTGCTTGGGATTGGGCACCGGGACCGCCGAGAGCAGCGCCTGGGTGTACGGGTGCATCGGGGCCGCGTAGATCTGTTCGCGCGGCCCGATCTCCACGATCTTGCCCAGGTACATCACGGCCACCCGGTCGGAGATGTGCCGGACCACCGACAGGTCGTGCGCCACGAACAGGTAGGACAGCCCCAGCTGGTCCTGCAACTCCTCCAGCAGGTTGACCACACCGGCCTGCACGGAGACGTCCAGCGCGGACACCGGCTCGTCGAGCACCACCAGCTTCGGGTTGAGCGCGAGCGCGCGGGCGATGCCGATGCGCTGGCGCTGGCCGCCGGAGAACTCGTGGGCGTAGCGGTTGCGGTGCTCGGGGTTGAGCCCGACCAGTTGCAGCAGCTCGTTGACCCGGTGCTGGGCCTGCCTGACCCCGCCCGCCGAGCCGTGGATCTTGAACGGCTCGCTGACGATGTCGTTGACGGTCCAGCGCGGGTTCAGCGAGGCGTACGGGTCCTGGAACACGATCTGCATGTCCCTGCGGACCTCGCGCATGCCCGAGGAGCCCAGCCTGGTCAGTTCCTTGCCCTGGAACCTGACCGACCCGGAGGTGGGCTTGTGCAACTGGAGGATGGCCCGCCCGGTGGTGGACTTGCCGCAGCCGGACTCGCCGACCAGGCCCAGGGTCTCGCCGGGGACCAGGTCGAAGCTGATGCCCGACACGGCGTGCACCTGGCCCACGACGCGCGGGATGATGCCGCCGCCGCGCACCGGGAAGGTCTTGACCAGGTCGCGGACCTCCAGCAACGGGGCCTGCTGGGTGGCCGCGCCCTCGCTGGGGCTGGTCTGTGCGGTGGTGGTCATGACGCTGCGTTCTCCTCAGCCTCACCGAGGTTGGTGGCCAGCACGTGCTCGGGGTCGGCGACGAGCAGCGAAGCCGGGTCCTCGATCACGCCGATCTCCTCGTGGGCGAACAACTTCTGCGGCTGGTCGATCTCGGCCAGCGCCTGCCAGCGGTGGCAGCGCGAGTGGTGACCGCCGCTGCCGGTGTCGGCCAGCGGGGGCTCCACCTCGTGGCACTGCGCGACCACCAGCGGGCAGCGCGGGCTGAACGCGCAGCCCGAGGGCAGGTTCATCAGCGAGGGCGGCGCCCCGGAGATCGGGGTGAGCCGCTTGCCCAGCATGGTCGGGTTGGGCATGGAGCCCAGCAGGCCGACCGTGTAGGGCATGCGCGGGGTCTCGAACACCTCGTCCACCGGCCCGGACTCCACCACCGTGCCGCCGTACATCACCTGCACCCGGTCGACCATGCCCGCCACGACACCCAGGTCGTGAGTGATCATCATGATCGCCGCGCCCGTCTCGTCCCGGATGCGCAGCAGCGTGTCCAGGATCTGCGCCTGCACGGTGACGTCCAGCGCCGTGGTCGGCTCGTCGGCGATGATCACGTCCGGGTCGTTGATGATCGACATCGCGATCATCGCCCGCTGCCGCATGCCGCCGGAGAACTCGTGCGGGTACTGCGCCGCCCGCCGGTCCGGCTGCGGGATGTTGACCAGTTCCAGGGTCTCCACGGCCTTGGCCCACGCGGCCTTCTTGGACACCTCGTGGTGCGCCCGGTACGCCTCGGCCAGCTGCCAGCCCACCGTGTAGACCGGGTTCAGCGAGGTCATCGGGTCCTGGAAGATCATGGAGATCCCGTTGCCCCGGTAGGGCTGCATCTCCTTGAAGTTCAGGCCGACCAGTTCGTTGTCCCGGAACCGGATGGAGCCGGTCACCTCGGCGGTGCGGGGCAGCAGCCCCATGATCGCCATGGAGGACACCGACTTGCCCGAGCCGGACTCGCCGACGATGCCCAGTACCTCTCCGGAGCCCAGCGAGAAGGACACGTCGCGCACCGCGTGCACCACGCCGTCCTCGGTGCCGAAGTCCACTGAGAGGTTCTCCACGACCAGCAGCTTCTCCGACGTCGGCGCGCCGGGCTCACCAAGCACCTGCTCGCTGACGCTCATCGCCGCACCTCGCTAACGCTCGGCGCGACGCTTCGCGTCGGCCCTGTGCCCAATGGTTCGCTCGCAAGCTCGCTCACGCCTTAACCCTCCTCTGCCTGGGGTCGAACGCGTCGCGCATGCCGTCACCGATGAAGTTGACCGACAGCGAGATCGCCACGATGAACGCGAACGGGATGAAGAACAGCCACGGGTGCTGGGTCAGCTCGTTCTTGTTCTGGTTGATCAGCAGGCCGAGCGAGGTGTCCGGCGACTGCACGCCGAGACCGATGAACGACAGCGCCGCCTCCAGCAACACCGCCTGGGCGATGGTCACCGTGGTGTTCACGATGATCACGTCGATGGTGTTGGGCAGGATGTGCCGGAACACGATGCGCGGGGTGGACCCGCCCAGCGCGCGGGCGGCCTCCACGAACTCCTTCTCCCGCAGGGAGAGCACCATGGCGCGCACGGTGCGGGCGATGGACATCCAGCTGATGAGGCTGATGAAGATGGCCACCAGCAACCAGTTGCTGGACTGGCTGCCGGTCTTGGTGGCCTCCAGCAGGAAGGTGCTGCGGGTCATCGCCGCGGCGATGACGAACGGCGGCAGCACCAGCACCAGATCGATGCCCCGGTTGATCAGGCTGTCCACCCAGCCCCTGCGGTAGCCCGACACGGCGCCGAGGATCACGCCGATGAACGTGGCGACCACCGCCACGATGATGGCGATCTGCAAGGAGAACTGGGTGCCCCGGATGATCTGGGAGAGCATGTCCTCGCCCAGGTGCCCGGTGCCGAACGGGTGATCGGCGCTGGGCGGCAGGTACCGGCCGAGGTTGAGCTGCTGGTAGCTGTACTTCCAGACGTAGCTGCCGAAGAAGGCGAACAGCACCAGCAGGATGAACAGCGCGGACCCGGCGACGGCCGCGCGGTGGCGCATGAAGCGCTTGAGCACGACCTTCCACTGGCTGCGCGCCGAGTCCGAGTCGAACTGGCTGGTGCCCGAGTTCGGCGCTGGGGTCGCGCCCGTGGTGGCGATGGTGGCGTCAGTCAAGGCGGATCCTCGGGTCAAGGAAGGCGTACACGATGTCCGCGACGAGGTTGAAGGCCACGATGAAGAAGGCGGCCATCATCATCAGGCCCAGCACCATGTACGGCTCGATCTGCGTGATGGCGTCCACGAGCAGCTTGCCCATGCCCGACCAGCCGAACACCGTCTCGGTGATCACCGCGCCACCGACCAGCCCGCCGAAGTTCAGCGCCGCCACCGTGGCGATCGGGATCAGCGCGTTGCGGAAGGCGTGCCGGAACACCACGCGGGCCTGGGAGATGCCCTTGGCCTGAGCGGTGCGCACGTAGTCGGCGTTGAGCACCTCCAGCATGGAGGCGCGCTGGAACCGGCTGTAGAGCGCGAACTGGATGACCACAAGGCAGATCGTGGGCAGCACGTAGGCCCCGGTGTACTGGTATATCTGGGTGCCGAGGCTGCCGGAGAACCCGGCGCCCGGTGGTCCGGCTGTGATGATCCATCTGCCGAGACCGACCTTCTCCAGCCAGTCGTTGAGCTGGATGCCACCGCTCTTGATCACCAGTGCCACGCAGAACAGCGGCATGGAGAACATGGTGAAGGCCAGTCCGGTCGCCGTGTAGTCGAACAGCGAGTACTGCCGGACCGCGCCGATGACGCCCACGGCCATGCCCAGCACCAGCGCGATGATCTCGGCGCCGATGACCAGCTTGGCGGTGGTGCCCATGGCCTGCATGACGGCGGGCTCCACCTGCAGGCCGGTGCTGCCCGGCACGACCTGCTTGCCCCAGTCGCCCTGCACGAAGTTGACGACCCAGTTGCCGTACCGCTCCAGGAACGGCTTGTTGGTGCCCGCTGCGGCCTCGGCGTTGGCGATCTCGCCGGGGCTGCGGGGCTTCTGCAGCTTCCACTCACCAAGGGGATCACCCATGGCCGTGGTCAGCGCGAAGCAGAGGAACGACGCCAGGACGAGCATCGGTATCGAGATCAGCACCCGGCGGATGATGAAACGGAACACGGGGGTCCTCCTTGACCGGGTGCGGGGCCGACGCTGTTCACGTCGACCCCGCACCCGGTGACGGCCTTGTCAAGGCCCTGACTGGGAGCTACTTCTTCTGCCAGGTCTCGGCATTCCACAGCACGCCGCCGGAGACGCCGACGTAGCTGATCGGGCCGATGGAGGAGATCGACGCGGCGAAGTCGGGCAGCTGGAACAGCGGCACGCTCGCGTAGTCGTCGTGGATGGCCTTGTCCACGGCGTTGAGCTTGTCGATGCGCTTCTTGTAGTCCAGCTCCTGGTTGGCGTCCTTGAACAGCTTGTCCATCGCCTTGTCGTTCAGGTTCTGGTAGTTCGCCGAGCCACCGTCGTCCTTGGCGGCGTAGTTGCCGTACAGGCCGGCCTTGTTGGGCTGGCCGATCCAGGCGAACAGCGCGGACTGGAACTCGCTGGCGGGCAGCCGCTTGGAGTTGAAGTCGGCGGCCTGGTCGTCCTGGATGTCCACGCCGGCCTGGTGGCAGGCGGCCTGGATCAGGCGCACGGTGTCGGCACGACGCTGGACGATCTTGTGGCCGATCTTCACGGTCAGCTTCTTGCCGTCCTTGGCGTAGATGCCGTCGCCGCCCAGCTTCCAGCCAGCGGCCTCCAGCGTCTTCTTGGCCTCGGCGATACCGGCGTCACCGGACTGGCCGCTGGTGCCCTTGAGGTCGCTGTAGTTGTCCTTGTAGCCGACCTCGTTCGGCATGAAGATCAGGTTGCCCAGCGCGACCGCGGACGGGGTCACGTCCTTGACCAGGTTGTCCACGATGCCCTGGCGCGGCACGCACTGCGCGATCGCCTTGCGGACCTCGATGTCCTTGAGGATCGGGTCGGCGAGGTTGAAGTCCAGGTGCTCGAAGGTCTGACCGGAGGCGGCGTAGACGGTGTACGAGCTGGAGTCCTGGCGCAGCGTCTGGGCGACGTTGTTGTCCGCCTGGGGCGCGATGACCTGGACTTCCTTGTTCTGCAGCTGCTGGGCGGCAGAGGCGGCGTCGGTGTTGGTCTTGATGACGATCTTCGCCGGACCACCCTGCGGACCCCACCACTTGGGGTTGCGCTCCAGCACCGTGAGGTTGGTCAGGTCGCTCTGGGTGATGACGTACGGCCCGGCCGACAGGTCCACGGCCTTGTCGAAGTTCAGCCAGCCCTTGGTCCAGAACTCGGCCGCCTTCTTCACGGAGTCCTTGTCCGCGTCGGTGACCTTGGTGATGTCCGGGATGCCGGTCTTGGCCTCGAGCACGTGCGCGGGCAGCAGGCCGTCGCTGCCGCCGCTGGAGAACAGCGAGCGCCAGTCGGCGAACGGGGTGGAGAAGGTCGTGGTGACGGTCTTGCCGTCCGCGGAGCACTCCAGCTTGGAGATGTTCTCGTAGCCGGTGGGCGAGGTGTCCCAGATCGAGCCGCCGTTGGCGTCCTGGGCCTTGCTGGAGCTGGCCAGCCAGCGCAGGTAGAAGTCCTTGCAGGCGAAGGGCTGGCCGTCCGACCACACGGCCTTCTGGTTGATCTTCCACTCGACCACCTGCGGGGCGGTGGAGGTGACCTTGACCGAGTCCATCAGGTCGCCGTCGATCTTGACGACCAGCTTGCCGTTGTCGAGGTCGGTGAAGAAGGGCGAGGGCAGGGTCTGGGTGGTGCCCAGCGTGTTCGCGAAGTTGTTGGTGGCGCCGATGAAGTTGTTGTAGTTGTGGAAGTTCTCCTCCACAGCCACGTTGACCTCACCGATGTCCTTGACCTGCGGCCGGTGGTAGACCTGGTCCGCCCCACCGATCGAACCCGGGTCGGCGTTCTGCGTGACGTCGCCGCCACCAGCGGAGTCGCCACCGCCGCTGCCGCAGGCGGTCAGCACGAGTGCCGCGCCCGCGATCGCCGCGACCGCGGAGATTGCCTTGGATCTCCTCATTGACACGTGCCCTCCTAGCACGGGGCGGCCGTGACCGGATCAGGTCTACGTACACACCCGGGAACCATCGACGCATCACAAGCTCGACCTTCAGCGCCGTGTCAGGCACCGTAAGAAGCCGAATACCCGTGGGTCACTGGTCGGACGATGATCGTGACCAAAGGGTGACACGGTGACAGCGCGTAGCAATGGGTCCGTTACCGGCCGGGTTCGTCACGCCGCCAAACGGCCTGATAACTGTCAAGAGTTGAAATTGACGGAACGCGGGTAAGGGCACCCTGATTAACAGTTTCTCAACAGTACTATCAGATCACGCGAAGCCTCAGCGGCGCACTGATCGCTGCCACTCCGGCGCACCGGCGAACGGACCGACCAGAGGCGGGCCCACGCTCACCCCGGACAGCTCCGGCCGCACCGCGAGCACGTCGGCGAGCTGGAACAGCGGGATGGCGATGTTCTGCTTCCACAGCGCGGGTTCGATGGTTGCCAGCGCGTCGGACAGGGGCATGGCACCGGTCAGTGCGGCCTCGATCGCGGGCTGCAGTTCTCGATCACAGAATCCCGCGGCATTGGCCGGAGAACTCGTGCCATCGGGAAGTCCGGTGCGACAACCGAACGCGGATGCCAAATCCGTCGCCGGATCACCACTGACCGGTTGGGGGGCAATAACGATGTCCACGAGACTGTCGGAATCACCGGTCGCGGCGGCGTTCGTGGTGCTCGTCGGGGTCGGGGTCGCGGTGATGACCTTGCTGAAGAGTTGGTCACCGTTGGTGTTCAACACCCGGCTGCCGATACCGGCCGCGGTGAGTTGTTGTTGCACCAGCCGCGCCAGTCCGGAATAGGGCTCGCGGTCCCCGGGAACACCGATCACCAGGTTCAGCGGCTGGCCGTCCCGGAGCCAGGCCCCACCGGTCTTGGCGTACCCGGCCTCGGTCAGCGACTGCTCCACCTTGGCCGGGTCCGGCTTGGCGGGCGAGCCCCCGCCGGGGATGGTCGGGACGAAGCCGGGCCGCGAGGGCGCCAGCACGAGCGAGTCCGCGCGCAGCTGCCCGGCCGGTCCGCCGCCGGTGCCCAGCGAGATCAGCGAATCCCGGTCGAAGGCGGCGGCCACGGCGGCCCGGATCTTCGGGTTGGCCATCAGCGGGGTGCTCGGCCGCAGCAGCAGCTGGACCAGCACCGGGTTGGGCACGGTGGACACGGCCAGTGTGTGGTTCCCGCCCGCCAGCGCGTCGCTGGTGGACTTCGTCGCCGGGAAGAGCCCCAGCTGGTCGTCGCCGCCGGTCAGCGCCTTGACCAGCCCGGAGGGGTCGGCCTTGCGCAGGATGATCTGCTGGAGCTTGGTCGAGGGGCCCCAGTACCGGTCGTTGCGCTGCAGGATGATCTCGCCGCGCTCGGGGTCCAGCCGCTTGATGGAGAACGGTCCGCCCGCGGCGGGGAAGGTCTCGGTCAGCGCGGCGGCCCAGCCGCCCGGGGCGTCCTTGAGCACGTGCGAGGGCAGCAGGTCGTGGAACAGGGTGCGCCAGCCCGGGTAGGGCTTGCTGAACACCACCTCCACCGTGCGCCCGCCGTCCCGCCCGGACACGCTGGTGATCAGCTTGTAGCCCGAGGCGTCGGCGACACCCGGCTGGCTGCGCATGTTGTCCCGCAGGTACGCGAAGTCCTCCGCGGCGATGGGCGGGCCGTCGCCCCAGGCCGCGTCCTTGCGGATCGTGTAGGTCACCGTGTACGGCTCGGCCGAGGTCACCTCGGCGGAGTTCATCAGCGTCTGGTCCAGCTGCGGGGTGCCGTCCGGGGCGGAGCGGAACACCGAGGGCAGCACCAGCTCGCCCAGGGTCCTGGCCACCGTGGTCTGGTTGGCCAGCAGGTGCGGGTTGTAGCCGCCCGCCACGCTGTCCACCCCGACCACGACCTGGGTCGGGTCGGCGGGCTGGCTGGGCTGGGTGCTCGCCACCGGGGAGTTGACCAGCGGGGGCGGCGGGGAGTTGGTGCAGGCGGCGAGCAGCACGCCGAGCAGCACGAGCAGCCAGACCGGCCGCACTCGTGACGCCAACGCCGACACCTCCCGAAACTCCCCTGCTGACCAGCACGATCGAGGGTGCCAGAGACCCCTGACACCGCGCCCGCGGATAAACCGGAGCCGGGCGCACCGAGGGTGAGACGTTCGGCGGGCGGTCCAGGTTCACTGCCAGCGGGTGCTGGGACGGTATCGCGTGTCACCCGATTGCGCCGATGGGCCCCTCGGTGAGGGGCCCATCGGCGTATCAGCGCAGGTGTCAGGCCCTATCGCGGGCCTTGGCGCGGGAGCGCTCGCGGCCGCGGGTGGTGCTGTCCAGGATCAGCTTGCGCACCCGGACCACCTTCGGGGCCACCTCCACGCACTCGTCGCTGGCGCAGAACTCCAGCGCCTCCTCCAGCGAGAGCTTGCGCGGGCGGGCCAGGGTCTCCATCACGTCGGCGGAGGACTGCCGCATGTTGGTGAGCTTCTTCTCCCGGCACACGTTGACGTCCAGGTCCTCGGCACGCGGGTTCTCGCCGACGACCATGCCCTCGTAGGCGTCCGCGCCGGGCTCCACGAAGAAGGTGCCGCGGTCGGCCAGCTGCAACATCGCGTAGCTGGTGACCGAGCCGGTGCGGTCGCACACCAACGAACCGCTGTGCCGGGTGCGGATCTCGCCCGCCCACGGGAAGTAGCCCTCGAACACGTGGTTGGCGATGCCGGTGCCACGGGTCTCGGTGAGGAACTCGGTGCGGAAGCCGATCAGGCCGCGCGCGGGCACCACGTAGTCCAGCTTGATGCGCCCGGTGCCGTGGCCGTCCATGTTCTCCATGCGGCCCTTGCGGTTGGCCAGCAGCTGGGTCACCGCGCCGAGGTGCTCCTCGGGGGTGTCCACGGTCAGCCGCTCGTAGGGCTCGCAGAGCTTGCCGTCGATCTCCCTGGTGACCACCTGGGGCTTGCCCACGGTCAGTTCGAAGCCCTCGCGACGCATCTGCTCGACCAGGATGGCCAGCGCCAGCTCACCACGGCCCTGCACCTCCCAGGTGTCGGGGCGCTCGGTGGGCAGCACGCGCACGCTGACGTTGCCGACCAGTTCGGCGTCCAGCCGGGCCTTGACCAGGCGGGCGGTCAGCTTGGTGCCGCCGTTGCGACCGGCCAGCGGGGAGGTGTTCACACCGATGGTCATGGAGATGGCCGGCTCGTCCACCGTGATCCGGGGCAGCGGCTCCGGGGTGTCCGCGTCGGCCAGGGTGTCGCCGATGGTGATCTCGTCGATGCCCGCGATGGCGACCAGGTCGCCCGCGCTGGCCACCTCGGCGGGCACGCGGTCCAGCGCCTCGGTGATCAGCAGCTCGGTGATCTTCACCCGCTGGGTGCTGCCGTCCTCGCGACACCAGGCGACGAACTCGCCCTTGCGCATCTTGCCCGCGTGGATGCGGCACAGCGCGATGCGGCCGAGGAAGGCGCTGGCGTCCAGGTTGGTCACCAGGGCGCGCAGCGGGGCCTCGGCGTCGCCGCGCGGGGCGGGCACGTGGCCCAGCAGCACGTCGAACAGCGGGTCCAGGCTGTCGCTGTCGGGCAGGCCGCCGTCCTCGGGCTGGGTCAGGCTGGCCTTGCCCGCGCGGGCGGAGGCGTAGATGACCGGCACGTCCAGCACGGAGTCGTCCGCGCCGACCTCGGTGGCCAGGTCCAGCAGCAGGTCGTGGGTCTCCTCGACGACCTCGGCGATGCGCGCGTCGGGGCGGTCCACCTTGTTGACCACCAGCACGACGGGCAGGCCCGCGGCCAGGGTCTTGCGCAGCACGAAGCGGGTCTGCGGCAGCGGGCCCTCGCTGGCGTCGACCAGCAGCAGCACGCCGTCGACCATGGACAGCGCGCGCTCCACCTCGCCGCCGAAGTCGGCGTGACCGGGGGTGTCGACCACGTTGATGGTGATGTCCCCGTCCGGCGTGTGCCTGCGCACCGCCGTGTTCTTCGCGAGGATGGTGATGCCCTTCTCGCGCTCGAGCTCGCCGGAGTCCATGACCCTGTCGACCAGCTCGGCACGGGCCGAGAAAGCACCGGACTGCCGCAGCATGGCGTCGACCAGGGTGGTCTTGCCGTGGTCGACGTGCGCGATGATCGCGACGTTGCGGAGATCGGTCCGGATGTGCTGACTCGCGTGGGGGGCGGTTGCCGTGGGCACGCGGGACTCCTAGAGCTTTGCGAGTGGGTGGTGGGCACCGGCGGAGCGGACAGCTGACCCGCGCGCGTGACCCTTCCCAGCGTACCGGTTGGGCGGCGGTTCCCCGCAGCGCACACGGAGTGAGGTCAGCCTCACCTATCCTGGCGTCACTCGACGGCGGGAGCGACCAGGTGGGCAAAAAGAAAGTCAAGAAGAAGTGCTGCCGGTCCACACCGCGTTGCAAGCGGTGTCCAGTTCTCGCCTTGCTCAAGGAAAAGAAAAAGAAAGAACACGAAAAGCGCTAGTGTTCTCAGGGAACCGGCCGGGGCGGTCCAGGCGGCAACACCCAGCCGTACCTCACGCCGTCGGTTCGTCGACGACCGGTTCCCGTACCCGCGTCAGCCGGCCCGCAGCGCCTCGTTGTGGATGATCAGATCAGGTGCCGTCCTGGTCGCCTCGAACTCCACCACCTCGTGGCTGGCCAGGCGTTTTAGCACGAAAGGGTCGGTGGCCAGCACGGCGAGGAGCTTCTCTCTGGTCATCGGCCGCGCGATGAACACGTCACCGGTGCGCCCGGCCCTGCGGCCCGAGGCGAGGAAGTAGCCCAGCGCGTACTGGCGGTCCAGCCAGGCACAGTGGTCGGGCAGCACGTAGTCGATTTCTTCCAACGGGGCTTTGTAGTTGAGCAGCACGATGTACATAGCCCGAAGATAAACCCGGAATGGTGGTTCCGGGTCTGCTAGAATAGTGACGTGCGCAGTACTTCAGCCTTCTGGCGGGTCGCCGACCGGCGGCCCTGACTGCGCGCGCTCCACTACCGCAGGCCGCCCGCGAGGCGGCCTGGCGGTGACCGGCCTCACAGCTCGCGGGTGACCCCACTCACGAGGAGGACCGATGACCAGGCTGTCCGGCATCACGCCGTCGGGTGACATCCACTTGGGCAACTACCTGGGTGCCGTGCGCCGCTGGGCCGCCGAAGCGGGTCCCGGGGACCTGTACTTCGTCAGCGACCTGCACGCGATGACCCTGGCGCACGAGCCGAAGCGGCTGCGCTCGGGAACCCGCCAACTGCTGGCCGTCATGCTCGCCGCGGGCGTGCCGGCCGACTCGCTGTTCGTGCAGTCCGACCTGGTGCGCGAGCACATGGCGCTGACCTGGCTGCTGGAGTGCACCTGCACCTTCGGCGAGGCCCAGCGCATGATCCAGTTCAAGGAGAAGGGCGCGGGCCGGGAGTCGGTGCGGCTGAGCCTGCTGACCTACCCGGTGCTGATGGCCGCCGACATCCTGCTGCACGGCACGGAGGAGGTGCCGGTCGGCGAGGACCAGCGCCAGCACGTGGAGCTGGCGCGCACCCTGGCGCAGCGGTTCAACAGCACGTACGGCGAGGTGTTCGTGGTGCCCCGCGGGGTGCTGCCCGCCGCGGCGGCACGGGTGCGCGACCTGGCCGACCCGACGCGCAAGATGTCCAAGTCCTCCGCCGAGGGCAACGGGGTGGTCTACCTGCTCGACCCGCCCGAGGTGGTGCGGCGCAAGTTCCGGCGCGCGGTCACCGACAACCTCGGCGAGGTCCGCTACGACCCCGAGGGCCAGCCGGGTGTCGCCAACCTGCTGGAGATCCTCGCCGCCTGCACCGGTGTCACGCCGGAGCGGGCCGCCGCCGGGCTCGGGTCGTACCGGGAGCTGAAGGAGGCCACCGCCGAGGCGGTGCTGGCCGAGCTGGGGCCGGTTCGGGAGCGGACCGCCGAGCTGCTGGCCGACCCGGCCGAGCTGGACGCGGTGCGCGCGGCGGGGGCGGAGCTGGCGCGGGAACGGTGCGGCAAGCGCCTGGACGCGGCGCTGGCGGCCGCCGGTCTGGGCTGAGGCATGTCATGAAAGTGCCGTATGCGACATCTGATGTCGCATACGGCACTTTCATGACAACAGCGCTCGCAGGTCCGGCAGCAACGCCAGGTCGGCGTCCAACCAGGGCAGCTCGTCGAGTTCGGACGCGGCCACCCAGCGCACGGCCCGGTGTTCGACGGCGGCGGGCTCGCTGGCGGGGTCGTCCAGGCTCGCGGTGTAGACCCGCAGCACCATGCCGTTGGCCAGCGGCAGGTCACCACCGATGAGGCGGCCCGGCGACACCGCGACGCCCAGCTCCTCGTGGCACTCTCGCACCACGGCGGCCCGCTCGGACTCACCGGGCTCGACACGTCCGCCGGGGAACTCCCAGCGGCCCGCGCACTCGCTCGGGAAGGAGCGCTGCTGGGCGAGCACGCGCCCGGCACGGATGATGGCGGCACCGACGACGACTCCGGTCACGGCTCAGATCCTGCCCGACAGCACACCGGCCGCCCGCCACCGCGCCTCGAACCGCGCGCCACCCTGCGGGGAGTCGATCACCCGGACCGTGCCGCCGCGCCGCCGCACGGCCTCGGCCACCAGCGCCAGCCCGAGCCCGGCGCCGCCGGTATCCCGCCCGCGGTCGTCGTCCACCCGGTAGAACCGATCGAACACCCGGGCCCGATGCTCCACGGGCACGCCGGGGCCGTCGTCGTCCACCAGCAGCCGCACACTCGTGCCCGCGGGCAGCACCAGCACCCTGACCTGCGCGCGGGCGTAGCGCACGGCGTTGCGCAACAGGTTGTCCAGCACGAGGTCGACCTCGCCGGGCGCGGCGTGCACCGACACCCCGGCGCGCGGAGTCGCCAGCACCACGGCGGGCCCGCCCCTGGGCAGCCGGTCGATCGCCGACGCGACGGCCTCGGCCAGGTCCACGCGCTGGCCGGGACGGACCTCGCCCGCGTCCGTGCGGGCCAGCGACAACAGGTCGTCGACCAGCGTGGACATCCGCTCCGACTCGGCGGT
The DNA here is from genome assembly GCF_000525635.1 of Kutzneria viridogrisea DSM 43870. Lineage (NCBI taxonomy): Bacteria > Bacillati > Actinomycetota > Actinomycetes > Pseudonocardiales > Pseudonocardiaceae > Kutzneria > Kutzneria viridogrisea. The sequence goes on along the minus strand of NZ_CP007155.1, from coordinate 950,454 downwards.
GACGGCCGCCAGCACCTCCTGGGCGAACTCGGGGTCGGGGTGCGCCACGGCGACCTCGGCCTGCGCGCGGATCGAGGCCACCGGCGAGCGCAGCTCGTGCGCGGCGTCCCCGGTGAACCGCCGCAGCCGCTCGTTGGCCTCGTCGCGGCGGGCGAGCAGGTCGTTGAGCGACTCGGCGAGGGTGCGCAGCTCGTCGCGGGCCTCCGGCACGGGCAGCCGCTGGCCCGCGGGCAGGGCACCGGCCACCTCGCGCATCCGCCGCACCGGGTACATCGACCAGCCGACGACCACCCAGGTCGCCCCGCCGACCAGCACTGATGCCACCAGCCCGGCGATGGTCAGCCACCGGCCGCCGGTCTGGCGGGCGTGCGCGTAGCCGACGAGGTCGGCACCGGCCGCCACCAGCCGGGGCGTGCCCCGCGGGTCGTAGACGACCCGTCCCAGCCAGCGGTGTGGCGGGTCGTCGTTCTCCCGGAACAGGCTCCGGCCGGACTTGAGCTGCTCGATCTCGGCCGCGTCCAACTGCGGGGCCGGGCGGCCGTCCACCGGTGCCCCGGCGCTGTCCAGCACACGCAGCTGCACGTCGATCGGCGTGCTGTGCAGTTGCTGACCAGCCACGACCTCGGGCACGGCCTGGTCCAGTGCGGAGCTCAGCTCGGTGTCGGCGGCGTTGATCAGCAGCGTGCCGATCGCCCACGAGGCCGTCCTGGCCAGCAGGAACAGGAAGACCATGGCCGCGACGGTCGCCGCGAGCGCGATCCTCGTGCGCAGTGCGCGGTGCCGCCACCACAGGCGTGGGTTCATGTGCTGAAGACGGTGTCCAGGTCGGCGCTGCTGGCCATGTAGCCGTGCCCGCGCACGGTGCGCACCACGTCACCGGCCCCCACCGAGTCCAGCTTGCGCCGCAGGTAGCCCACGTAGACCTCCACGGCGTTGCGCGTGGCGGCCAGCTCGTCGCCCCACACCGCGCGCAGCAGCTCGTCCTTGGTCACCACCGAGCCCGCCCGGCTGGCCAGCACCTCCAGCACCGCGAACTCGCGCGGGCTCAGCGGCACCGGCTCCCCCGCCCAGAGCACCTGCCTGGTCGGCCGGTCGATCAGCAGCTCGCCGACCCGCAGCTGGTGCGTCGCCTGCTCCCCCGAGCCGCGGCGCAGCAGCGCGCGCACCTGGGCCACCAGCACCACGAAGGAGAACGGCTTCACCAGGTAGCCGTCCGCGCCCAGGTCCAGCCCGTCGGCCTGGTCCACCTCGCCGTCCTTTGCGGAGACCATCAGCACCGGGGTGTCCACGCCCTCGGCGCGCATCCGCTCCAGCACCCGGTAGCCGGACAGGCCGGGCACCATGATGTCCAGCAGCACCACGTCGAACGCCCCGGTGAGGGCGGCCCGCAGCGCGGTCGGCCCGTCCGCGGCGCAGACCACGTCCATGCCCTCGGCGGTCAGGCCGCGTTCCAGCGCCCGACGCACCCCAATCTCGTCGTCCACGACGAGTACCCGTGGCTTCACGCTGCACAGCATGACGGCAGCCCGCCCGTCCGCGCTCGCCGTCTCAGTGCTCTCTCAGCTCCTCAGCGCGGTCTCAGGTGGCCCCGAGCAGGCTCAGAGGCGTTCACTTGAACACGGGTGACGAGGAGGGGTCTTGAACAGGAAGCGAGCAAGTGTGACCGCCGCGGTCGCGGGCACCGTGGTGGGGGTCGCGGGGCTGGCCGTGCTGGCGATGCCCGCCAGCGCGGGGTCCGCACCGGTGCTACCAGCGGTCAGCGCCGAGCAGCTGGTGCAGTCGGTGCTGACCACCAAGTCGGTACCGGCCTTCGCGGGCACCGTGCGCGGCACGAACAACCTGGGGCTGCCCAGCGTGCCGGGGCTGGGTGAGGCGGGCAAGTTCCTCGCCAACAGCTCCGCCGAGGTGCGGATCTGGTCCGACGGCGAGGGCCGGGGCAAGCTGGAGCTGCCCAGCAACAGCGGCAGCGAGTCGATCGTCTACGACGGCAAGACGCTGTGGGACTGGAAGTCCTCCGACCACACGGTACGCAAGAGCGAGCAGTCCCCCGCCGAGCACCGGGAGCACCCGCAGGCGGCCAGCGACCCGGCCACCGCCGCGAAGCAGATCATCGAGCTGATCAGCAAGGACAGCACGGTGAAGGTGGACGGCACGGCCACCGTCGCGGGCCGTTCGGTGTACCAGCTGGTGCTGGCGCCCAAGCCCAGCGAGCGCACCATGCTGCGTGAGGTGCGCATCTCGGTGGACGCCGAGACCAAGCTGCCGTTGCAGCTGAGCGTGTACGGCAACGGCTCGGCCGACCCGGTGCTGCAGATCGGCTTCTCCGAGCTGACCATCGGCGCGCAGGACGCGTCGCTGTTCCAGTTCACGCCGCCCGCCAACGCCACGGTCACCACCGCGGAGCCCAAGCAGGACAAGGCCAAGGACTTCCCTGGGGACGCGGCGAGCAAGACCGTCGGCGAGGGCTGGGACACCGTGCTGGTCGGCAAGCTGCCCACCACCGGCGCGACTGACAAGTCCGGCCGCAGCCAGGACCCGATGGCGCTGCTCAAGCAGATCGCCAAGCCGGTCAGCGGGGCCTGGGGCTCGGGCTACACGATCGGCGCCAGCATCGGCAACGCCGTGGTCACCCAGGACGGCCGCTACGCCGTGGGCGCCGTGCCGCTGCAGGTGCTGACGAACGCGCTGGAGCAGTCGAAGTGACCAGTGCCTCCCTCGTGGAGCAGGAGGTGGGGGCGGCCGCGGCCGCTCCCACCCCCGCGGCGCGGACTCGGGGCCTGCGCAAGGTTTACGGCAGCACCGTGGCGGTGGACCGGGTGGACCTGGAGGTCCCCGAGGGCGCGGTGCTGGGCATGCTCGGCCCGAACGGCTCGGGCAAGACCACCACCATCCGGATGCTGCTGGGGCTGGTGCGGCCGACCTCGGGGGAGGTCGAACTGCTGGGCAGGCCGATGCCGGAGTCCGCGGGCATCACCCTGCCGCACGTGGGAGCCCTGGTGGAGGGGCCGGGCTTCCACCCGTTCCTGTCCGGGCGGGAGAACCTGCGGCGCTGCGCCAGCGCGGAACCGCTGATGGCCAGCGGTTCCATCCGCGGTGCCGTGTCCGAGGCCCTGGAGCGGGTCGGCCTCTCGCACGCCGCCGACCGGCGGTACCGGGGCTACTCGCTGGGCATGAAGCAGCGCATGGGCCTGGCGGCGGCGTTGTTGTTGCCGCGCAAGCTGGTCGTGCTGGACGAGCCGACCAACGGCCTCGACCCCGCAGGTACCCGCGAGGTGCGCAAGGTGATCGGCGAGCTGCACGCGGCGGGCACCACGGTGATCGTGTCCTCGCACCTGCTCGCCGAGGTGGAGGCCACCTGCACGCACGTCGCCGTGCTGCACAGGGGTTCCGTGGTGGCCCAGGGCGAGCTGGACGAGCTGCTCGAAGCGGGCAGCCCCGCCGTCGTGGTGTCCACACCGGACGTTCAGCTCGCACTGGACTCGTTGCGGGACAACGGTATCGGCGCCCGGTCCGAACAGGACGGCCTGGTCGTCGACCTGGTCGGCACCACCGCGCCGTACGTGGTGCGGGTGCTGGTGGAGTCGGGCGTGGCCGTGCACGAGGTGCACCGCCGCCGCGCCGGGCTGGAGGACCTGTTCGCGCAGCTCACCGAGTCCGAGGAAAGTGGTGACCAGGAATGACCGCCGCCGTGCTGGACCGGCCCCTGCGGGCCCCGCTGGGCAGGCTACTGGCCGCCGAGGTGCGGTGGACCCTGCGCAGGCCGAGGACGATCATCGCGCTGGCCGCGCTCGCGCTCGCGCCGGTGCTGATGGGCATCGGCATCGCCATCGCCGGTGAGGGTAGCCGGGGCGGCCCCGGCGGCCTGTTCGGTGCCTTGGCGGGCAACGGGTTCGTGCTGCCGATCGTGGCGATGTACATGCTGCTGCCGGTGTTGCTGCCGCTGCTGGGCTCGATGGCCGCCGCCGACGCGCTGGCCGGTGAGTCTGCGCACGGCACGCTGCGCGGGCTGCTGCTCGCCCCGGTGAGCCGGGGCAGGCTGCTGGCGGTCAAGGCGTTCGGGGTGGCCGTCGTGGTCTGGCTGGGCGTGCTCGTGGTCGCCCTGTCCGGCGTGGTCACCGGGCTGGTGCTGGTCGGCAGCAACGGCCTGATCACCCTGTCCGGCACGACCCTGTCAGTGGCCGACGCGCTGCTGCGCATCGGACTTGCCGTGCTGTGGGTGGGCTTCCAGGTGTTCGCCGTGGCCTCGATCGCGCTGGCGGTGTCCGCGTGGACCGAGCACCCGCTGGTGGTGCTGGCCGTGGCCCTGGCCTTCGTGCTGGTGTCCGCCGTGGTGAGCGCACTGCCCAACACCGAGTGGATCCAGCCCTACCTGCTGCCCACCGGCTGGATGTCACTCACCGACGTGCTGCGTGACCCGGTGCCCGGCACCGAGTTGCTGCGGTCCACCGTGAAGGCGCTGTGCTACTCGGTGATCGGCCTGTCGTTGGCCTACGGGCGACTGTCCACAAAGGACGGCTGAATCACCGCCACCCCGTCGGGGTCCAGCACGAGGTGCACGTGGTCGCCGGTACCGGGGGGACCGACGACCGGTGCCACGGCCTCGACCGGTGACGCGACCACGTCCAGGCGCACCAGCAGCCGGGCGTGGTCGCGGCGGTGCAGCCGCTGCACGACCTCACCGCGCACGGAACCTTCCGTGTCCGCGCGCAAGGCGTTGGCGCGCAGACCGAGTCGCACCGAGCCGTCAGCCGTGCCCGGCAGGTCCACGGCGCCGAGCACGCTGGACACCACGCCGTCGGAGGCCGTGCCCGGCACGAACGTCGTGCAGCCCAGGAACCCGGCCACCTCCTCGTCGGCGGGCCTGCGCCACACCTCGTCGGGCGGGCCGACCTGCCTGATCCGTCCCGCCTGCATCAGCGCGACCCGGTCGGCCAGGGTGAACGCCTCGTCGTGGTCGTGGGTGACCACCAGGGCCGTGGTGCCGGTCTGCCGCAGCAAGCCCGCGAGGTCCACCGCCAACTGCTCGCGCAGCACCCGGTCCAGCGCCGACAGCGGCTCGTCCAGCAGGAGCAGGCGTGGCGCCGGGGCCAGTGCCCTGGCCAGCGCGACCCGCTGCTGCTCCCCGCCGGACAGCTCGGTGACCCGGCGCTGCTGGTAGCCATCGAGACCGACCAGTTCCAGCAACTCGTCCACGCGGCGCGAGCGCGCGGCGCGGTCCACCCCGTGCATGCGCAGCCCGAAGGCCACGTTGGCCGCCACGTCGCGGTGCGGGAACAACTGGCCGTCCTGGAACACCAGGCCGAACCCCCGCCGGTGCACCGCCACCCCGGACAGGTCGGTGCCGTCCCAGCGCACCTGCCCGGCGTTCGGCCGCTCCAGCCCGGCAACCGCCCGCAACAGGGTGGACTTGCCACACCCCGAGGGGCCCAGCAGGGCGAGCACCTCGCCGTCGGCCACCGACAGGTCCACTTCGGACACTGCCTCCGTCGCGCCGTAGCGCACGGTCACACCACTGAGTTCGAGGCCCATCAGAACTCCCCCACAGCCGTCGTGCGCAGCCGTTCGATCACGACCACGGCAGCCACCGTGACGAGCATCAGCAGCACGCAGGCCGCGTACGCCATCTGGTTGTTCAGCACACCGGGTCGCGAGATGAGCCTGCCGATGGCCACCGGCAGGGTCGGCGCGTCCGGTCGCGCCAGGAAGCTCGTCGCCCCGAACTCGCCAAGGGCCACGACGTAACCGAAGCCCGCCGCGGCCACCAGCGAGCGCCCGGCCAGCGCGAGGTCGACCTCCCGCCACACCCGCAGCGGGTTCGCGCCGAGCGTGCCCGCGGCCTGGCGCAGCCGTTCGTCGATCGCGCGCAGCACCGGCAGCACCGTGCGCACGATCAGCGGGGTGATCACCAGCGCCTGGGCCAGCGGCACCAGGACCGGCAGGTCGCCCAGCGTGATCAGGTAGCCGAAGCCGACCGTCACCGCCGAGACGCCCAGCGGCACCATCAGCGCCACGTCCAGCGCCTCACCCAGCACCCTGCGGCCCCTGCGCACCTGGGAGAGCACCACCGCCGAGGTCACCCCCAGCGCCATCGCCAGCAGGGTCGCGTCCGTGGCCGCGCGCAGCGAGTTCTGCACCGTTTCCAGGGCGGGCACCTGGAGCGTGTTCGAGTCGCCCTGACCGGCCAGCGCCAGGTAGCCGTCCACCCCACCGGACAGCGAGCGCGCCACCAGTCCGATCACCGGGACCATCAGCCCCACCAGCACCAGACAGGCCGCCGCCACGACCGCCCACTCCCCGCCCACCGGCCGGCGCGCCGTCTCCACGCTGCGGCGCAGCGCCAGCGCCGTCTCACGCCGCCTGCGCGCCACCGCGCCGATCACCAGCACCGCGAGCACGGCGGCCACCTGGAGCACCGACAGCGCCGCGGCACCCGGCAGGTCGAACAGCTCCACCGTGCGCAGGTAGATCTCCGTCTCCAGGGTGCGGAACCGGGCCCCGCCGAGCATCAGCACCACGCCGAAGCTCGTCGCGCAGAACAGGAACACCACGGCCGCCGCGGAGCCGATCGCGGGCGCGATGGCGGGCAGCACCACGGAGGTGAACGCCCGCCAGCGCGAGGCGCCCAGCGCGCGGGCCGCCTCCTCCGCCCGGCGGTCGGTGTGCGCCCACAGGCCGCCCACCGTCCTGGCCACCACCGCCACGTTGAAGAAGGCGTTCGCCAGCACGATCGACAGCACCCCGCCGTCGGGCAGCAGGGCGCGGAACGCCAGGCCGACGACCACCGTGGGCAGCACGAACGGCACGACGATCAGCACCCGCAGCAGGCCCATGCCCGGCAGTGCGCAGCGCGCCAGCACGTAGGCCAGCGGCATGCCAGCCAGCACCGCGACGGCCGTCGCCGCTGCCGCCTGCCCCACCGTGAACCCGACGAGCCGCCAGGTGTCGGCGCTGGTCAGCACGTCCAGCACCCCGCCGTCCCGCAGGCCGAGGCCCAGGATGGAGGCCACCGGCCAGGCGAAGAACAGGCCGAGGAAGACCAGCGGCAGCAGGGCCAGCCCCAGCAGCCCTAGCGCGCGGGCCGACACGGGTTGTCCACAGCCGCCGAGTTGTCCACATGTGGATCTTCAGCAAGATCAGGTGTCGGGGTGGGGCGGTAGACTGGTGCTGGGGACGCCCCCCTGGGAGTGGCGGGGGACGCACACCAGTAGGGGGAGTTGATCACCCCTGCACCAGCTTGCGCCACTGCTGCACCCACTGCTCGCGGTTGGCCTGCACCTGGTCGGCGGGCAGCTGAGCGGGCTTGTCCGGCAGCGGGGCGGCGGTCTTCCAGCTGTCCGGCAGGGCGACACCGGCGCGGGCCGGGTAGACGTACATCTGCTCGGCGACCTGCGACTGGAACTTCTGCGACAGCAGGAAGTCGAGCACCTTCCTGGCGTCCTCGGGGTTCTTGGCCCCGGCGAGCACCCCCGCGTACTCCACCTGGCGGTAGCAGGTGTCCAGCAGGGCCTTGGTCCGCCCCTGCTCGGACGGCGGCGAGGACGCGTAGCTCACCACGATCGGCCGGTGCCCCTTGCCGCTGGACCCGGAGAAGTCCTGGCTGTACGCCTCGGTCCAGCCCGCGTCCACCTTCACGCCGTTGGCCTTGAGCCTGGTCCAGTAGTCCTGCCAGCCGTTCTGGCCGTTCGCGGCGATCGTGCCGAGCAGGAACGCCAGCCCCGGCGAGGAGGTCGCGGGGTCCTCGACCACCAGCAGGTCCTTGTACCGCGGGTCGATCAGGTCGGCGTAGCTGGCCGGCGCGGGCAGGCCCTTCTGGGTGAACCAGCCGGTGTCCACGTTGAGGCACACGTCACCCACGTCCACGGCGGTCAGCCGACCCGTGTCGTCCAGCTTGTAGCGCTGCGGGCCCTGCTCCGCCTCGGGGCTCCGGTACTCCGCGAACACGCCCTCGCCCAGCGCCCGCGAGGCGAAGGTGCTGTCCACCCCGTAGGCGAGATCCCCGATCGGGTTGGACTTGGTCAGCACCAGCTTCGTGGTCAGCGCCCCGGCATCCCCGTTCGGGCTGACCGTGACCTTGATGCCGGAGGTCTTCTGGAACTCCTCGAACGTGGCCTTGTCCACCTGCCACGAGTCGTGCGTGACCAGGGTGACCGCGTGTGACTGGTTCTGCGACTGCCCGCCGGACAGTGAGCACCCGGCGGCCAGTGCCGCGACGAGCAGCGCGGCGCCCAGTCTTGCCTGCTTGGCCAAGTCTCCTCCAGGTGACCTGCTCGCGCGCGAACACATCACCCGTGGCCTCCCTACACCGGCATGACCCGGATCAGGTGCATACGGTCGAGAGCTCGCGCGCTCTCCTCTCAGCCCGGCGGTACCGGACTCCCGTGGCTGATGGGCAGCCTACGCGGCGGCGGGCGGTGCGGAGGACCACCATGGGGTCATGGCCGAATTGCTCAGTGACGATCAGGTGGCCCAGGCGCTGACGAAGCTGGAGAGCTGGCAGCAGAACGGCGCCGCGCTCACGCGCAGCGCCGAACTGGCCAGCTTCCCGCAGGCGATCGCGGTGGTGAACCGCATCGCCGAGATCGCCGAGAACAACAACCACCACCCCGACATGCAGATCAGCTGGCGGACCGTGGTGTTCCGGTGCAGCACCCACTCGGCGGGTGGCATCACCGCACTGGACGTGTCCCTGGCCGAGGAGATCGACGGCGTGCTGGAGGTGTTCGCTCAGACCAGCGAGTAGAGCAGCTGCCTGCCCTGCTCGGCGTTGCGGGGCAGGCACAGCACGTCATAGCGGCGTGCCACCAACTGGCTGTGCGAGACGAAGTCGCGCTTGCCCCGGGTGGCGGCGTAGCTGATCGCCGCGAAGATCATGCTGGAGCCCACACCGGCGACCAGTCCGATCAGGATCGGCAGCAGGCCAGCGCCCGGGGTGAACATCGTCAGCAGCAGGCCGACGAACAGACCGAACCAGGCACCCGAGGCGGCCGCCGCACCGAGCACGCGGCCCCAGGTCAGCCGGGCCGCGACACGCTCGACCACCATCGGCTCCACGCCGACGATCGTCACGTCCTGCACCGGGAAGTCGTTGTCCGCCAAGTGGTCCACGGCGCGCTGCGCCTGCTCGTAGGTGTCGTAGGAGGCGATCGGCCAGCCAGAGGGCAACGTCGGCAGGCCGGAAGTCGTGGGGTTGGCTGCGAATGCGGTGGTCATCGTGGTAGCTCCTTCCAGCTCTACACCCGTTCCAACGCGTGGCGGTGCCGGATTCGTGCCGGGCTGGGCGAAGTCCACAGGAGACTCTCAGATGTGAGGTGCACTACTGCCGCAACATGGGTACCCCCTCGTGCGTCTCAAGAAGTGGGGAGAGCGCGACTAGGGGATGTTGAAGATGATCAAGACTGTTCGGGGAGCCGCCGCCGGTGCGGTGGCGCTGGTGTTGACCGTTCTGTTCGCGGCGCAGGCTCAGGCCGCGCCGGGCAAGGCCGCTGCCGTGACGCAACAGGGCGACTGGGACGTGGTGTTCGCGGGCGTGGTCGGCCTGGCCATGCTCGGCCTGGCCTGCGGCGTGATCTTCTACGCCGCCCGCCACCGCGACGCGGAGCGCTGAACTACGCCGGTCATGGCGCCGACACCACGGTCGGCGTCATGACTGTTCGGCCGAACTGGATGAGCCCTCCACGTGCCGAGGGCTGGCACGCGGACGACCTCGATGAACTGGACGAAGCGCCCCGGCACACGGAACTCATCGATGGGGCGCTCGTCTTCAGGCTGGTGCCGCAGCGAACCTGGCACGGCCGCCTGGTCACCGCACTGACCGCTCAGGCGCCGAGCGGAATCGGGGTGGAACGCGAGATGACGCTCCGCCTCGACAAGCACAACCGGCCCGAACCGGACGTGATCGTCACCTCGGCCGCCTTCGACCCGGACCGCACCTGGTTCTCACCAGCAGACGTGCTGCTCGTGGTTGAAGTCGTGTCGCCCGAGTCCACTCACCGTGACCGCACGGTCAAGCTGCGCAAGTACGCAGAGGCGGGCATCCCGCACTACTGGCTTGTCGACGAAGAAGACATCAGCACCACCGTGCACACCTACGAGCTCGACGCGCCCACCAGGACTTATGTCGCAGCTGGCATCTTCCGGGACACGCTTGAGCGTCCAGTACCGTTCCCGATCAGCCTGGACCTCGGGGCGCTCGTCCGCCCGAAATCCAGCTGACCCACCTCACCTGTCCGCGCGACCATCGGGGCGTGTCAGTCCAGGTCAGGTCCACCACCCAGCACGTCGACCTCGTGGTCAGCGCCGTGCACCGGGTGCTGCGCGACTACGCGCCGGAGGCGGTGCACGTGGTCATCGGAGACTTGGAGCCCAAACACAGCAGCTTCACGCTCACCGCGAGCTTCGAGGGTGGCATGACGATCGGCCACGCGGTGCTTGCCACCGAGGACGCCGAGGACGTGTGCGTGGCGGTCGCCGACCAGCTCCAGGACATGGCGATCGAGAACCGGTTCGGGGCCTGGCCGAGGTGCCCAGGCCACACCCACCCACTGTGGCCGAGTCGCACCGGGGACGTTGCCAGCTGGGTGTGCCCGACCGAACCGGCGCACTGCACCAGGCCGATCGGGCGACTGCTCACACGTTGAGCTCTGGGCGGCCACCTAAAAATGCTGTAGTTGGCAGAAATGTATAGAAGATCAACCATTGCAGACCCATTGATGGTGACCATCGCTGACGCGCTCGCGGGGCAAGTGGCGATCGGCGCACGTGACCAGCACACGGAGTTGGAACAGCACGTCCGGGAGAAGGACGTCCTGGTCTCCGTGTTGGACGAGGCCCAGCAGGCGCCCAGCGATGTCGTGCGAATCGAGCTGCTGGCCACTAAGCTCGTCCAGGCCGCTCAGACGACAGCGACTGGGCAGGGATCCTCAACCACTGAAGTCATCTTGGAGGATCTTCCAGAATATTTATGGACGCCAGGTTCTCCATTACTTCCATCGTTTTCTACACGACAGCAAGGTCGAGCTTGGTGAGCCCAAGCTCGACAATGACGCCAATCCTACAATCTTTTCGCCACGCTGAGAAAATTAGAGACTCCACACCCGACTCAGCGCCTCCTCGGCCAATAGATTTGAGCGTGCCGCTATCTGCTCATCCGAAGGAATCTTCGTTTCGCTGCGCACCCAGGACTCCAATTTGGAGTCAAAGTAAGCACTCCCACTTCGGAGAGCCTCAATTTTCTCAGGAAAAGAGACGTCACCCAATGAGCTATTGAGCGCACCCGTAAGTAGCGTTAGATTGCCGATCGAATAGACGAGATCTCGATAGTCGGTCGTACCCAGCACCTGCGGCTTAATGTGCTCGATCGACCACGACGCAAGGTTCTGCCCAGGTGGAATTAGGTTTTTAGACTTCGCGAACGCCATGAGGACGTACGCCATAAATACCTTCCGCGCGCGGGCCTTTTGCGCCTGTTTCAGTTGCAGTGAAGGTGCGTAAAACAATTCACGGAACTCCTTGAGAGCTAGATCGCGCTGAGGCAGACTTGCACTAAGCTTAGTTTTGAGATCCTCAATCGCCTCCGCCACTTCTTTGCCGGACTTTGCCGCCTCAAGGCGTACCGCAAATCGGTTGTACCGCGCGCGGGTACCACCCGTAGATCCGCTATTCGTCAATGCAGTGAACTGGAAGTGGAAGTTCTCTACAAGGCGCATCACCTCGATGAGCTGCCCCCGCTTAACAAGTCGAGCCTTCTCTTGATAATTACGCGCAATGGCCAACACCGTGGAGTTTGCTACTGATACATTAAAAATCGCCAATGCTCGTACGCTGTCGACGAACTCGGGCACCGCAAAAGCACTGCGACCTTTCGACTGAACTTGCACGTATTCATCCTCTAGCCATTGATATGTAGAGGAGTCCACCTCAAGTTCCTCTAGATAAGAAATATGTTTCGCGGGATTTGCGCCAACCAAGCGGCTAACTTCCTTGAACAGCTCCGGCTCTTTAACTGCGGTACGGCGAGAGTTCCATGATTGCCAGATAAAACGGTCGACAACGTCAGGACTAACACCACCACCCTGGATAGTATCGACAACGCGATCCCATCTCTTGGCGATTGCCTCACGATCTGCGCCATCTGTCGCGCCGCCCCTGATCAACAGATTTTTGACTAGATCAGCTAGGCGCAGATCGGCGCCACGAGTATTCAGCGTCTCAAAGATGAGGAATCCATCTTCTTCCGATGCCAATTCGACCTGAATAACGCGCGCTTTAAGTACGTTTGCCCGCATGGCCTTCAAACGCTCAACTTGATCCCCCAAGGAAAGGTCTTCCAGTTCTTTGATCACGTGACTTTCAAAGAAGTTTCGCGCCTCTCCGATTTGCCTAGCGCTACCATTCCACTTAACACCTGACGGGATTGCGCCCGGATTCTGAATCTTCTCGTAGAACATCTCCTCCGAGCGCTTCAAAACTGGGTACTTCTTACCGTCATCATCAGCCGCAATTAGATACCTTTGCGTCGCGTCAGCTTGATTCTTCGCCGCAACCGGATCGAATCCCTCAACTCCTTCAGCCCGCTTGACAACCTCACGAAAGGCATCTCGAATAACCGAGAGAATGATCGCACTAGTCGTAAGACGCTGTTGGCCGTCAATGATCGAGTAGGTGTCGTTGAAAAGATCCCTCTTCTCGCTCACCCACGTCACAGTCGATCCGAAGAAAAAGTCCCCCTGAGCCAGGACAACGTCATCCCAGAAGTCCTCCAGCTGGTCTGAAGACCAACTATATGGTCGCTGAAAGTTCGGAACTTCGTAGAGACACTGCTGGAAACAGGTCTGAATAGTCCTAGTCTGACTCTCGATGGGAATCAGCTCAACGGCGGCAACTGGTTCAGACACTCTTCGCTCCAGGATGTCGCGAACGATTTCGGTTGAGAGAACTATAGCGGAGATCTCTGACTATCCCCACCGAAGACGGAATTTGTATAAACAACGACCTTGCTCAACGCGAATCCGCTCAGCGCCTTGTGAGCGCTAATCCGACAAGCCCGTGACACACCCTGCACGGAGGCTTCTGAGCACGAACGCCCCGGCACCCCGCAAGGGGCACCGGGGCGTTCTGCTGTCCTGCGGGCTACACGTTGAAGCGGAACTCCACCACGTCGCCGTCGGCCATGACGTAGTCCTTGCCCTCCATGCGCGCCTTGCCCGCGGACCGGGCGGCGGCGACGGAGCCCGCAGCGACCAGGTCCTCGTAGGAGATGACCTCGGCCTTGATGAAGCCGCGCTCGAAGTCGGTGTGGATCACACCGGCGGCCTGCGGGGCGGTCCAGCCGCGGTGGATGGTCCACGCCCTGGCCTCCTTGGGCCCGGCGGTCAGGTAGGTCTGCAGGCCCAGGGTGTGGAACCCGGCGCGGGCCAGCGCGTCCAACCCGGCCTCCTGCTGGCCGATGGACTCCAGCAGCTCACGGGCCGACTCGGCGTCCAGCTCGATCAGCTCGGCCTCGACCTTGGCGTCCAGGAACACGGCGTCGGCGGGCGCGACCAGCTCGCGCAGCTCCTTGACCCGCGCCTCGTCGGTGAGCACGCCCTCGTCGGCGTTGAACACGTACAGGAACGGCTTGGTGGTGAGCAGGCTCAGCTCGCGCAGCAGCTCCAGGTCCACCTCGTTCTGGGCCTGGAACAGGGTGCGCCCGGCGTCGAGGATCTCCTTGGCGGCCTTGGCGGCGTCGAGCACGGGCCGCTTGTCCTTGTGCGTGCGGCCCTCCTTGTCCAGCCTGGGCAGCGCCTTCTCCAGGGTCTGCAGGTCGGCGAGGATCAGCTCGGTGTTGATCGTCTCGATGTCCGAGGACGGGTCCACCCTGCCGTCCACGTGCACCACGTCGGGGTCGTCGAACACCCGGATGACCTGGCAGATCGCGTTGGCCTCGCGGATGTTGGCCAGGAACTTGTTGCCGAGGCCCGCACCCTCGGAAGCGCCCTTCACGATGCCCGCGATGTCGACGAAGGACACCGTGGCGGGCACGGTCCGCTCCGAGGAGAACACCTCGGCGAGCTTGTCCAGCCGCGGGTCGGGCAGCGCGACCACGCCGACGTTGGGCTCGATCGTCGCGAACGGGTAGTTCGCGGCGAGCACGTCGTTGCGGGTCAGCGCGTTGAACAGGGTGGACTTGCCGACGTTGGGCAGACCGACGATGCCGAGGGTGAGGCTCACGACCAGCCAGTTTAGCGGTCGTCACGGCCATGGCCGATTTCCGCCAGCCGGAGCCCGTCGGCGCTGGCAGCATCAGGTACGTGCCCATCGACTCCGAAGCCGCCTACCGGGCCGTCGCCTCGCGCGACGCCCGGTTCGACGGCCACTTCATCACCGCGGTGCGCACCACCGGCATCTACTGCCGACCGTCCTGCCCCGCGGTCCGCCCCAAGCGGGAGAACGTCGACTTCTACCCCACGGCCGCGGCCGCCCAGTCGGCCGGTTTCCGCGCCTGCCGCCGCTGCCTGCCCGACGCCGTGCCCGGCTCACCGGAGTGGAACCTGCGCGCCGACCTGGCCGCCCGCTCCATGCGGCTGATCTCCGACGGGGTCGTCGAACGCGACGGCATCCCGGGCCTTGCCAGGCGGCTGGGCTACTCCGAACGGCACCTGGCCAGGGTGCTCACCGCCGAGTTGGGCGCCGCCCCGCTCGCGCTGGCCAGGGCGCACCGCGCGCACTCCGCGCGACTGCTCATCGAGAGCACCGACCTGCCGTTCTCCGACATCGCCTTCGCCTCGGGCTTCGCCAGCATCCGCCAGTTCAACGACACGGTGCGCGCGGTGTTCGCCACCACCCCGTCCCAGCTGCGCACGGCGGCGGCCCGGCACAAGCGCCCGGCCCCGACCCCGGGCCGGATCACGCTGCGGTTGCCGTTCCGCCCGCCGATGGACTCCGCCGGGCTGCTCACCTTCCTCGCAGCCAGGGCGGTGCCCGGGGTGGAGGAGGTCACCGAGGGCGGCTACGCCAGGACGCTGCGGCTCGCGCACGGCCCGGCCACCGCCCGGCTGACCCCCAACCCGGAACATGTGGAGTGCTCGCTCTGGCTCGCCGACCTGCGTGACCTGGGCAGTGCGGTGAGCCGGCTGCGGCGGCTGCTGGACCTGGACGCCGACCCCGCGGCCTGCGACGAGCTGCTGGCCGGTGATCCGGCGCTGGCCGCCTCCGTGGCGGCGACCCCGGGCATCCGGTTGCCGGGTGCCGTGGACGGGTCGGAGGTCGTGCTGCGCGCGCTGCTGGGCCAGCAGGTGTCGGTGGCCGCGGCACGCACGGCGCTGACCCGGCTGGTGACCGAGCTCGGCGAGCCGCTCCAGACCCCGGACGGCTCACTGACCAGGCTTTTCCCCACTCCGGAGGCGATCGCCGCACACGCGGGCGAGTTGCTCACCGGGCCCAGGCGGCGCACCGATACCGTGCTGTCCGTCAGTGCCGCACTGGCGAACGGCTCGCTCACCGTCGACGTGGGTCGCGACCCCGAGGAGCTGCGCGCCGAACTGGAGGCGCTGCCCGGTGTGGGACCGTGGACCGCGGGCTACGTGGTGATGCGCGTGCTGGGCATGACTGATGTGCTGCTGACCGGCGACCTGGCACTGCGCAAGGGCGCGGCGGCACTGGGACTACCGTCCGATGTGGACGGACTGACTGAGCGTGCGGCAGCGTGGCGGCCCTGGCGGTCCTACGCGGGCATGCACCTGTGGCGGGCGGCGGCCATCGCCCCGCCCCTGACGAGGAGGACCACGTGAGCACCGCCTTTTCATCCACTGTGGACACCCCGGCCGGGCCGTTCAGCACGGTCGTCGACGCCGACGAGGTGGTGCTCGCCAGCGGCTGGACGGCCGATGTCGGCCAGCTCGTGCCGCTGATCTCCGCCAAGCTGCGGCCCGCCCAGCTCACCGAGCGCGCCGAACTGGGCCGCGTCACCAAGGCCGTGCTGGCCTACCACGAGGGTCAGCTCGACGTGGTGGACGAGATCGAGGTGACGCAGCGCTCCGGTGAGTTCCGCGAGCACGCCTGGCAGGTGCTGCGCACGGTACGCGCGGGCCACCCGGTGTCCTACGCCGTGTACGCCGAGCTGACCGGACGCCCGGCGGCGGTGCGTGCGGCGGCCTCGGCCTGCGCCCGCAACGCGGCTGCCCTGTTCGTGCCCTGCCACCGAGTGCTGCGCACCGACGGCTCGCTGGGCGGCTTCCGCTGGGGGCTGGAGGTCAAGCGCTGGCTGCTCGACCACGAGAACGCCGCCTGATCACAGTTGCGTGGTGGCCTCCAGGGTGGACCCGGTGCGGGCCTTGCGCACCCGCAACCGCACCGGGATCCGTTGCCGCAGCTCCTCCACGTGCGAGACCAGCCCGACCACCCGGCCGCCCGCGCGCAGCTCGTCCAGGGTGTCCATGACCAGGTCGAGGGTGTCCGGGTCGAGGGTGCCGAAACCCTCGTCCACGAACAGCGTGTCCAGCACTGCTCCGCCCGTCTCGCCCGCGACCACGTCGGCCAGGCCCAGCGCGAGGGAGAGCGAGGCGAGGAAGGACTCGCCGCCGGAGAGCGTCTTCGCCGGGCGGATCCGGCCGGTGTAGTCGTCGATCACGTCCAGGCCCAGCCCACCGCGGGTGCCACGCGGACCGGCCGCGTCGGAGTGCACGAACTCGTAGCGCTCGTGGCTCATCCTGCGCAGCCGCAGCGAGGCCGCGACGGCGACCTCCTCCAACCGCGCGGCCAGCACGTACGAACGCAGCGACATGCCGCGCGCGTTCTGGCCGCGGCCGATCACCACGTCGGTGAGCGCGTCCAGCTCGGCGTACTTGGCCTGCACCGGGGCCAGCGCGGACCAGGCCGCCCGCAACTGCTCGCCCAGCGTGGCCAGCTCGGACCGCCGGCGTTCGGCGTTGCGCAGCGCGGCGACCCCGGCTTCGAGCCCGGCCCGCACCTGCCTGGCCAGCTCCTCGGCCGCGGCAAGGTCCACCTCGGTGTCCGGTGCGATCCCGGCGAGTTCCGGCTCGTCCAGCACGGCCCGGGCCGCGTTCTCGACCTGCTGTGCCTGCTCCAGCCGCCGTTCCAGCTCGGTGACCGCCTGCTGGGAACGGACCGCCGCCAGGGCCTCGGCCACGGAGTCGAACCCGGCCTCGGCCGCCGCCTCGGTGACCGCCCGGCGCTGCGCGGTGAGCCTGTCCTGGGCACCGGCCGCCGCACCGCGTGCCTGGGCCAGCGCGTCGAGCCCGTCGGCCACGGAGATCAGGTGCTCGCGGCGCGTCGCCACGTCGGCGAACTCACCGCGCGCCCGCGCCACCGACTCGGCCCGCTCCGCGATCGACCCGGCCAGCGTGGTCCGCTCCGCGCCGACCACGGCCAGCCGCCGCTCCGACTCCGCGTGCTGCTCACTGTGCCCGGCCAGCTCCGACTCGCGCGTGTGCACCCGCGCGGCGATGTGCTCCACCCGCGCCGCGCTGGCGGCCAACTCGGCGTGCTCGGCGGTGACCTGGGCCAACTCGGCCCGCAGCGCCTCGGCGTCCCGCCCGGCGAGCCGTTCGGTCAGCGCGGCGAACTCCTGCTCGGCGGCCTGTAGCTTGCTGGCCGCCTCCTCGCGGCGGGCCTGCGCCTGCTGCTCGGCTCGCTGCGCCGCGGCGTCCTGCTCGCGGGTGACCGAGCCGTCCGCGGGGTGTGCTGGCGCCGGGTGCTCGGCGGCGCCGCACACCGGGCAGGGCGAGCCGTCCACGAGCCCGGCGGCCAACTCGGCCGCCATGCCGTCCAGGCGGCGTTGCCGTAGGTCGAGGAAGTGCTCGCGGGCGGCCTGGTGTTCGTCCACGGCACCCCGCGCGGCCTCGCGCGCCGCCGCCAGCGCCCGCTGCACCACGGGCAGCCGGTCGGCCTCGCGCACGGCGGCCACGAGCTGTTCGCGACGAGCCGTCACTCCGTCCAGGCGCGACTGGGCGTCCCGCGCGGCAGCCAGTTCCTCCCGTGCCGCGACCAGTAAGGCCGACACCTCAACCTGTTGTGTGGCAAGCTTTTCCAGTACGCGGGTCAGTTCGTCATGCTGCGTGCCGAGCCGCGTCAGCCGAGCCTGGTCCTGGCTCAGTTGTTCGGCCTCGGCCACGAACTGGCGCAGGGACCCGGCCTCGTCCCGGAACCGCCCGGCCTGCGCGCGCAGGTCCTGCTCGGACTCGACCGCGCCGAGCCGGTGCAGCGCAGCCCGCTCCTGGGCCTGCGCCTGGCCGAGTTCGGCCTCGATCTGCTGTGCGGACCGCTGCGCCGCGGCGACGCCCACGACCCTGCGCGCCGCGGCGACCTCGGCCCGCCACGCGACGCGGTCCTGCTCGGGCAGTTGCGCCAACTGCGCCCGCGCCCGCCGCACCCGGCGCACCTTCTCCGCCAGCTCACGCCTGCGCGCCAGCTCGGTCTCCGCCCGCTGGCACTCGGCACGGACCTGCGCCTCGGCCACCTTCGCCCGCTCCACGGCGGTTTCCCCGCGCCGCGTCAGCTCGTCCAGCCAAGCCGGGTCGGCGTCCTCCGGCATGTCCTCGCCCGCGGCCTGCGCGGTGCGGGCCACCTGCTCGCGCACCCGCTGCCGGTGCTGCTCGGTCTGCCGCCCCGCCTCCGTGCGCCGCTCCCGGAACCACTGCTCCACCTCGTGGAACCGGTGCGTGCCGAACAACTTCTCCAGCAGCTTCTCCCGCTCGGCCGTGTCGGCCCGCAGGAAGCGCGCGAACTCCCCCTGCGGCAGCAGCACGACCTGGAAGAACTGCTCGGCGCTCATGCCCAGCAGCCGCTCCACCGTGCGGGCCACCTCGTCGTTGCGGGTGACCCCCTGGGCCTCGGTGTTCAGCCAGGTCAGCGAGGCCGTGGCCTTCTGCGTGGTGAGGCCGTCGCCGCGCTTCTTGGGCCGGTCGTACTCGGGGCTGCGGGCCAGCAGCAGCCGGTGGCCCTGCACGGTCAGCTCCAGCTTGACCTCGGTGGGCAGGTCCGGGTCGGCGTTGTCGTAGCGCAGCCGCTTCACGTCCCCGCGGGCGCCGGGCACCCGGCCGAACAGCGCGAAGGCCACGGCGTCCAGCAGCGAGGTCTTGCCCGCACCGGTGTCGCCGTGCAGCAGGAACAGGCCGTCGGAGCCCAGGGCGTCGAAGTCCACCGACTCACGGCGCGGGTAGGGGCCGAACGCGCACAGTTCCAGGCGGTGCAACCTCATTCCCGGCCCACCTCCTGGAATGCCTTGTCCAGCAAGGCCTGTTCGGAACCGGTCGGGGTGCTGCCCCGGCAGTCGGCGACGAAGCCCGCCGCGATCTGCTGGTCGGTGCGACCGCGCACGGCCTCGGCGTAGCGCATCTCCCCGCGCGCACGACCGCCCTCGGGCCGCCAGTCGGCGTGCACGGCGTGTGGGAACCGTTCCTGCAGACGGCGTTGCAGGTCCAGTGGCCGCACCTCGTCGGTGACCGTGACCGAGAGGAAGCAGTCCTCCAGCTCGGTGTGCGCGGGGTCGGCGAGCACCTCGTGCAGCCGCCCGGTGATCGTGGCCAGCCTGCGCGGCACCGGCAACTCGTGCCGCCGCACCTGGCGCAGCCCCGAGTCGTCCAGGTCCACCAGCCACACCGATTTGCGGTGCTGCGCCTCGGAGAACGAGTACGCGATCGGGCTGCCCGAGTAGCGCAGGTGCTCGGCGAGGACCTGCGGGCCGTGCAGGTGCCCGAGCGCCACGTAGTCCACCCCGTCGAACACCGAGGCTGGCACGTGTTCCACCCCGCCGACCCGGATGGACCGCTCCGAGTCACTGGTCTGGCCGCCCACCACGAAGGCGTGCGCCAGCACCACCGAGCGCGTGCCGGGCCGCTGCTCGAGGTCCGCGCGCACCCGGCGCATCGCCTCGGCCAGCACCACGGCGTGCCCGCGCCCCGCGGTGATGCCCAGGCTGTGCCGGGCCGGTTCCGGGTCCAGGTAGGGCAGCCCGTAGAACGCGACCCCGTCGATCAGCACCGGGCTGGCCAGCCCGGAGATCCGCGTGAGCAGGTGCAGGCCGCCCGCGGCGGCGAACTCCCCGAACACGCCGATCCGCTGCGCCGAGTCGTGGTTGCCCGGGGTGATGACGATCCGCGCGCCCGCCTCGCGGATCCGTGTCAGCACGCGGGCGCAGATCTCCACCGACTCGGCCGAGGGCACGGCCCGGTCGTACAGGTCGCCCGCGACGACCACCACGTCCACGCCTTCTGCCCGCACGAGGTCGGCCAGCCCACCCAGGACGGACTCCTGGTCGGCCAGCAGGTCCCTGCCGTGGAAGGTTCGTCCCACGTGCCAGTCGGAGGTGTGCAGCACCCGCATGCGACCCAAGTTAGGCGGTCGGTCCGACAGTCTTGTCGGGGGTGTGGGTAATCATCGGGGTGTGACGGGAGAAGTGATCAGCACCGCGGCCATCGTCCTCGCCCTGTTGTTGGGCCTGGGCCTGGTGCTGCTGTGGCGGATGTACCAGGAAAGCGTGCGGCGCAGCGACGCGGCCTTCGCCGCCGTGCAGGCCGAGCGGGACCGGTACGACCAGCAGCAGACCGCGCTCCGGCGGTACGAGGTGGCCTTCGCCTCGATCACTGGAAGGGGTGAACTTGGCGAGCAGGTGCTGGTCGAGACGGCGCGGGCGCTCGGGCTGCGCGAGGGCCTGCACTTCACCCTGCAGACCGATCTGGCCGGTGGCGGCACGGTGCGGCCGGACATGGTGCTGATGGTCGGCGGCGGCCGCCGGGTGCCGGTGGACGCCAAGATGAGCATGGCCTGCTGGGCCGAGGCGGTGGAGACCGACAACCCCGAGGAACGTGCCGACGCGCTGCGCGTACACGTGCGCAACATCCGGTCCAGGGCGGCGGAGCTGGCGGGCAAGGGCTACGCCCGCTGGGCCGACGCGATCTACGGGACGATCATGTTCGTGCCCTCCGACACCGCTGTGGTCGCGGCCATGGACACCGATCCGGAACTGTTGCGCTGGGTACTGGACCGCCGGGTTTTCCTCTGCGGGCCAACGGGTTTCGCCGTGCTGGCCTCGGCCGCGCTGTTCGCGGCGACCGAGCGGGCCATCGCCGAGGACGTGGACCAGGTGCGCACCCAGGCCGCCGGGGCGCACCGGGCCGCCAGTACCGCCGTGGACGCGGTGAACCTGTCCAGCACGCACCTGCAGCGGTTCCTGTCCGCGCGCCGACGCGAGCTCGACGCGCTGGAGAGCTTCCGCTCGGCGGTGCAGCCGCTGACCGACGCCGCGGCGAGCCCGACCCCGATCGCCGGGGTGCGTCGGGCCGACGAGCTGTCCGCGACCCCGGGCGGGCAGCGCACGGCGGGCGAGGAGACGGAGGTGATCGGCGAGAGCAGCTAACAGCGCACAAACACCGGACAAACGGCACCTCGCGCACTGGTTTTGCCCGGTCATACGCGTAGTGGCCACCGCTCGGAGGAGTGACTGGAGCGGTCCTGGACCCGGCTTTGACGAGGTTCAGCACACAAACGGGCTACCGTGTCGTTCGTGACCGCCACGCGCGATCGCCGAAGCGATCTTGACAACGACCCGGTGCACCCCTCCTGGGGCGAGCGTCCCGCCCTCGGTTCCAGGGCCGTGCCCTGGTGGGGAGCCGTGCTGCTGGCGTTCGTGCTGACGCTCGCGGGCACCGTCATCGACCTGAAGACCAGCGGCTCGCTGAACTGGGTCTTCAAGGTGGCCTACGTGCTGGGTTGTGTGCTGGCTGTGACCCTGGTCAAACGCAGGAGCCTGTTCGGGCCGATGGTGCAGCCGCCGCTGATCATGGCGGTGGTGGCCGCGCCCACCCTGGCCCTGTTCACCGGTGGCTCCTCGGGCGGCCTGATGGGCAAGGCGATCGCGGTCGGTCCGCCGCTGATCGGCAACTTCCCGGTGATGGCGGTCGCCACCGTGCTGACGCTGGTGATCGGCGGCATCCGCATGGTGCTGCAGCGCAAGCCCGCGCTGGACTCGGAGGAGGACTCCGCCGAGGAGCGCCCGCGCCCCCGAAGGCCCGAGCCCGCCGCGAAGGGCACCGCGGCCCGTCCCCGGCCGAACGCGCAGCCGCCCGCCCGTGAGCGGGAGCGCCCGCCGGGACCGGCCCGTGACCGCGCGGAGCGTCCCGAGCGCGCGGACCGCCCGGACCGCGGCGACCGCCCGCCGCCGCCCCGTGGTGGGGCCGGTGGCCGGGGTGTGCCGCCCGGTGGACGCCCGGCCCCCGGTGCCGGTGGCCCCGTGCGCGGCGCGGGTGGACAGGGGCGGCCCGCACCCGGTCGCGGCAGGCCCGCGGCTGGTGGCCGCCCACCGCAGCCGCCGCCGAGGCGACCGCGCCGTCCCGAGGACGACGAGTACTGACAAGACGAGTGAGGGGCCGCGTCCACATCGGACGCGGCCCCTCACTCGTCGGTGGCCTGGGTCAGCGAACCAGGTCCCTGCGCAGTTCCTTGGGCAGCGAGAAGGCGATCTTCTCGTTGGCGGTGGTGATCTCCTCGACCTGGCCCCAGCCGCGCTCGGCCAGGTAGTCCAGCACCTGCATGACCAGCACGTCGGGCACCGAGGCCCCGCTGGTCACGCCGACGGTGCGCACACCGTCCAGCCAGGTCTCGTCGATCTCGCGGGCGTAGTCGATCAGGTACGAGGCGCGGGCGCCCGCCTGCAACGCGACCTCGACCAGCCGCTTGGAGTTGGAGGAGTTGGTCGAGCCGACGACCAGCACCAGGTCGCACTCCGGGGCCATGGTCTTCACCGCGACCTGGCGGTTCTGCGTGGCGTAGCAGATGTCGTCGCTGGGCGGGGCCTGCAGCAGCGGGAAGCGCTGCTTGAGCTGGTCCACCCGCTCCAG
Source organism: Kutzneria viridogrisea DSM 43870 (assembly GCF_000525635.1). NCBI lineage: Bacteria > Bacillati > Actinomycetota > Actinomycetes > Pseudonocardiales > Pseudonocardiaceae > Kutzneria > Kutzneria viridogrisea. The sequence goes on along the minus strand of NZ_CP007155.1, from coordinate 927,622 downwards.
GGTCTCGTCCACGCTCAAGGTGGTCTGCGACAGCCAGATCACCTTGCTCGGGTCGCGCACCACGACCTTGTCCACGTCCTCGGCGGTGTCCACGAGCTGGATGTGCTCGGGCGCCTCACCGGCGGTGCCCTCGACCTCCTCGTGGCCCTCGTGGCCGATCAGCAGGATGTCGTAGTCGTCACGGGCGAACCGCTGCGCCTCCTTGTGCACCTTGGTGACCAGCGGGCAGGTCGCGTCGATCGTGCGCAGCTTGCGCTCGGCGGCCTGCTCGTGCACGGCGGGCGAGACCCCGTGCGCCGAGAACACCACGAGCGCGCCCTCGGGCACCTCGTCGGTCTCGTCCACGAAGATCGCGCCGCGCTCCTGCAGGGTTTCCACGACGTGCCGGTTGTGCACGATCTCCTTGCGCACGTACACCGGGGCGCCGTAGGTCTCCAGCGCGCGTTCCACCGTCTCCACCGCGCGGTCCACGCCCGCGCAGTAGCCGCGCGGCTTGGCCAGCAGCACACGCTTGGGCGGCAGTGCGCCGTCCTGGTCACGGTGTTGGTCGGTACCGGGGCTTGACGGGGTCATGACCCAAGGGTACTGGGGTCGCCGGGGCTCTCACCGGGACGGCGGGTTGCCTGCGTCACGCCGCCTCCGCGTCACCCGGTGGACTACACCGCTGGGCAGGAGGCCCCGACTCAGGCAGGCTAGTGGCCATGAAGTCGTCACTGCCGTTGCCGGTCCGCGTCGCGGCGGGCCTGGCGGTCCTCGCTGTCGAACAGGCCCGCAAGCTGCCCGAGCAGTTGACGGGCCTGCCTGTGACGGTGGTCAGCCAGGCACTTCAGCTGTCCATGCGGGTCCAGCAGCGGGTGACCGAACTGGCCATCAAGGGCGATGACGCGCTGGCCTCGCTGCGTCCCGCGGAGGAGACCCCGGAGTGGGCCACCTTCGACGAGGACGAACCGGAGGACACCTCCGCCGACGCCGAGGTCACCGACCTGTGGGCGCAGGAGGAGCAGGCCTTCGCCGAGCAGTCGGAGGGCACCGAGGAGTTCGGCGAGCCCGAGTACACCGGTGCGGGCGACGGCCCGGCCGTGCTGCCCGAGTACGACGGGCTCACCGTGCCGCAGCTGCGCGCGCGGCTGCGCCGCTTCACCGTGGACGACCTCCAACAGTTGCTGGACTACGAGCGCGCGCACTCCGCGCGGCCCGCCTTCGTCGGCATGTTGACCAGACGCATCTCGACGGTGCGTGCCCAGGAGTGAGCAGCGAGCGAGGAGAACGACAGCCCGTGACGACGCCCGGCCCCACCACCGCCGAGCAGCCGTGGCCGGTGCGCACGGTCACCCGCAAGATCGCCGACTGGATCAGCAGGCTCGGCGCGGTGTGGGTGGAGGGTCAGATCACCCAGATCTCCGCGCGGCCGGGCACCTCGACGGCCTTCATCGTGCTGCGCGACCCGACCGCCGACGTGTCGATCAACCTGACCTGTGCCACGAACCTGGTGCGCTCCATGGAGCCGCCACTGACCGAGGGCAGCCGGGTCGTCGTGCACGGCAAGCCCAGCTTCTACGCGGGCCGCGGCACGCTGAGTCTGCGCGTGGACGAGATCCGCGCGATGGGCATCGGCGAGCTGCTCGCCCGTATCGAGCGGCTGCGCAAGCTGCTGGCCGCCGAGGGACTGTTCGACCCCAGGCGCAAGCGACCGCTGCCGTTCCTGCCCGGCACGATCGGGCTGGTCACCGGCCGGGCCTCGGCCGCTGAGCGCGACGTGCTCACCAATGCCCGCGGACGCTGGCCCGCCGCCCGGTTCCGGGTGGTCAACGTGGCGGTGCAGGGGGTGTCCGCCGTCCCGCAGGTGATCACCGCCCTGGGCACGCTGGACGCCGACCCCGAGGTGGACGTGATCATCGTGGCCCGCGGCGGCGGCAGCGTGGAGGACCTGCTGCCGTTCTCCGACGAGGCGCTGTGCCGTGCCGTGGCCGCGTGCCGCACGCCGGTGATCAGCGCGATCGGGCACGAACCGGACACACCGCTGCTCGACCACGTCGCCGACCTGCGCTGCTCCACGCCCACGGACGCGGGCAAGCGGGTGGTGCCCGACGTGGCCGAGGAGACCCAGCGCATCGGCCAGCTGCGCGACCGCGCGCGGCGGGCCCTGCGCGGCTGGGTGGACCGCGAGTGCCGCCTGCTCGACGCGCTGCGCAGCAGGCCGGCGCTGGCCGACCCGCACAGCCCGCTGCGCAGGCGTGCCGAGGACGTCGAGGCGCTGCGGGAACGCGGGCGCCGTGCGGTGCGCGCCAGCCTGGGCACGGAGGAGGCTGCCCTTTCGGGCATCCGAGCCAGGTTGACCACCTTGGGCCCGGCCGCGACCCTGGCCCGGGGCTACGCCGTGGTGCAGGGTGTCGCCCAGGACGGCGGCACCTCGGTGCTGCGTTCGGTCGCCGACGCGCCCCCGGGAACGCGATTGCGGGTACGGCTCGTTGACGGGGCGGTACGTGCCGTCGTGTCCGACGACGACACCCAGGGCGAGCGGAGGTAGGGGTGACCAGCCCGGCACGGGAACCCACGTTCCTCCCGCTCACGGTCTCGGCCGCGCGCTCGGCGGCGGCCACGCTCGGCCCCTCGTTGCGCACCCGTGCCGCCGAGGTCGTGCAGCACCGCGCGGAGGCCGCCGACTCGGCCGCGGCCGAGTGCTGGATCTCGCTGCTCGCCGGGTGCGACTACCCCGGACGGCACGCGTTACCCTCGCGTCTTCGCGAACTGACCGAGGCGACCTCGGTGTATGCGGGGACGCAGTGGTGGCACGGGGACGGATCGGTGCACCGCAGGCGTGTCGCCGCCGCCGAGGGCCGCATCGACGAGGCGGTGCGCGAACTCGACGGCGAGGAGTTCGCCGAGGCGTTCGTCGGGTACGACCAGGCGCTGGCCACCGTGGTGGTCGGCGTGCAGAGCCGGATGGGGACCACAGCCACATGACCGAGTCAGCACCCGAGTCACTCGGGTACGAGGCCGCCCGCGACGAACTTGCCGAGGTGGTCCGCAGGCTGGAGGCAGGCGGTCTGTCCCTGGAGGACTCGCTGTCCCTGTGGGAGCGCGGCGAGGCGCTGGCCAAGGCCTGCGAGCAGCACCTGGCCGGCGCCCGGCAGCGGGTGGACGCCGCGCTGGCCGTGGTCGAGGAGGACGTGGCCGAGCCCGGCTCCTGAGCTACCCGCGTGCCACCAGCGGGGCGGTCTGGGTCGCCTCGGCGAGCACGCGGAACTCCGCCTCCTGCGCGCTGCCCGAGATCAGCAACCGCACCCCGTCCCGCTCGGTCAGCCAGGACCTCTCCTGGCGCCGGGCCGGGTAGACGGTCCACCGCACGCCCTTGACCTCGACGGTGCCGGTGGCGCTCGGCGCGGTCGTGCCCTCGGTCTCCGACTTGGCCAGGTCGGCGGCGTCCGCCTGCGACTGGGACAGCCGCAGGTAGGCCCCGCCCGCGGTGAGCCAGCCGATCTGGATCGCGGGCCGGGACCTGTCGCCCAGCCCGACCGGCACGGTGGCCGCCGAGTTGGCCCGCCAGCCCGTGGGCAGCGCGGGCTCGCGCACCGGGAAGTCCACGCCCGCGGCGGCACCCTTGAGCTGCGCGGCCTCGTCCACGGTCGGCGCCGCCCCGGAGTCCACGGTGGGCCCGCCGGGGCTGAACGAGCAGCCGCGCCCGAGGCCCAGGATCGCGAAGATCACCACGAGCAGCGCGGCGAGGGACAGCAGCATGTCGCGGGCGCCCTGCGCGCCACGTCCGGTGGGGCGCTGCGGGGCCGGGGTCTCAGGCACGCCCCCATCGTCTCAAGCCAGTCCGCGGGCGGCAGCACCGCGTCACGGACCGTTAGTTGTGTCACGCGGAATCGATCACGGTCGGTGAACAACGGCGGGTTCTGGGAGGATTCCGGGGTAATCCCCACGTGCACCGCAGGTCCGGTCAACGGCGACCGGCCGCGTCGACCAGGGAGGCCGAATGACCACCTCTGGACCGTCCACCAGCAGCTCGCGGCGCACCCCCGAAGCGCCTGACCGCAACCTCGCGATGGAACTGGTCAGGGTGACCGAGGCCGCCGCGATGGCGGCCGGGCGCTGGGTCGGCCGCGGCGACAAGAACGGTGGCGACGGTGCCGCCGTGGACGCCATGCGCAAACTGATCGGCACCGTGTCCATGCGCGGGACCGTCGTGATCGGCGAGGGCGAGAAGGACGAGGCGCCCATGCTCTACAACGGCGAGCAGGTCGGCAACGGGGACGGCCCGGAGTGCGACGTGGCCGTGGACCCCGTGGACGGCACCACCCTGATGAGCAAGGGCATGCCCAACGCGGTCGCCGTGCTCGCGGTCGCCGAGCGCGGCTCCATGTACGACCCGTCCGCCGTGTTCTACATGGAGAAGATCGCCACCGGGCCGGAGGCGGCCGAGGTCATCGACCTGACCGCGCCGATCTCGGAGAACATCCGCCGGGTGGCCAAGGCCAAGCAGCTCGACGTCAGCGACGTCACCGTGTGCATCCTGGACCGGCCCCGGCACGAGCAGCTGGTCAAGGAGGTCCGCGAGGCGGGCGCCCGGATCCAGTTCATCGCCGACGGGGACGTGGCGGGCGCGATCGCCGCGGCCCGCCCGGACACCGGTGTGGACCTGCTGCTGGGCATCGGCGGCACACCCGAGGGCATCATCACCGCCTGCGCCATGAAGTGCATGGGCGGCGCGATCCAGGGCAGGCTCTGGCCGCAGGACGACGCCGAGCGGGCCAAGGCGCTCGACGCCGGTCACGACCTGGACCGGGTGCTGACCACCGACGACCTGGTGCGCGGGGACAACGTGTTCTTCTGCGCCACCGGGGTCACCGACGGCGGCCTGGTGCGCGGGGTGCACTACACCGCGGGCGGCTGCACCACGCAGTCGATCGTCATGCGCTCCAAGTCGGGCACCGTCCGAGTGATCGACGGCTTCCACCGGCTGACCAAGCTGCGCAAGTACTCCTCTGTGGACTTCGACCGGTTGGAGGCCGAGGGCGCGCTGCCCCCGCTGCCCTGATCGCGGAGGAGGCCAAACCGTTACCCGAACCGGGAACCCGCCACACAACCCGGTGCCACCCTGCCACGTCGTAGGTGGTGTTAGAGGTCGTGAGTCCTGAGGGGTGTTCCCGGTGCGGGTGAACAAGATCGTGTTAGCGGCGGTGGCCGCGCTCGCCACGCTGACCGCGTGTTCCAGCCAGGTCAGCCTGGCGTCCAACGCCTCGCCCGCGAGCGCGACCACCACGGCGAGCAGCACTGCCCCGACGACCACGACCACAACGGTCGCGCCGACCACGACCACGACGACCACCAAGGTCACCACGACCACACCCCCACCGCCGCCGCCCACGACGACCACCACCAAGCCCAGGCCGGTCGGCAACGCGCCGGGCACGCCGTGCAAGGCGACCGTGGCCGCCTGCGTGAGCAAGTCGCAGGGCAAGGCGTGGCTGATCTACAACGGCCAGGTGCTCTACGGGCCGGTGCCGATGATGCCCGGCAAGGCGAGCGCGCCGACCCCGGTGGGCATGTTCCAGGTGCTGTGGAAGGTGCAGCACGACAAGAGCAAGGAATTCAACAACGCGCCGATGGAGAACTCCGTCTACTTCACCTCCGGCGGCGTGGCCTTCCACGAGGGCAGCCTGAGCGTGCCCTCGGCCGGGTGCGTGCACCTGACCATGGCCGCCTCGGCCAAGTTCTTCGCCAACCTCGACCAGGGGGACCCGGTCCAGGTCGTTGCCTGAGCGACAGGGCCCCGCGCGGTGCGGGGCCCTGTTCTCGTGCTCAGCCCGCGTTGCTGGAATGCCCCGGGAACAGGTGCGCCTGCGGGTCCAGTTCGACGGCCAGGTTGTTGACCGCCGTCGCCGCCTCGCCGAACCCCGTGGCGATCAGCTTCACCTTGCCGGGATAGGTCGCCACGTCGCCCGCGGCGTAGATCCGCTGCCGCGCGGTCCGCATGGTCGAGTCGACCAGCACCGCGCGGTGGTCCAGTTCCAGGCCCCAGGACTCGATCGGCCCCAGGTCGGCGGTGAAGCCCAGCGCGGCGACCACGGCCTGCGCGGGCAGCACCTTGCGGTCGCCCGACTTGAGCTTGATCTCCAGCTCGGACAGCTCCGGATCGCCGCGCAGCTCGGCGACCTCCGCGTCGGTGATGATCGGCACGCCGAGCTCGCGCACCTTGGTGACCGTTGCCTGGTGGGCGCGGAACGCCGCCCTGCGGTGCACCAGCGTCACGCTGCGGGCGATCGGGTGCAGGGCCAGCGCCCAGTCGAAGGCCGAGTCCCCGCCGCCGACCACGACCACGTCCTGGTCCCGGTGGGCGTCCAGCGCGGGCACGAAGTAGACCACCCCGCGCCCGACCCAGTCCCCGCCCGCGGGCAGCGGCCTCGGCCGGAACTCACCCATGCCCGCGGTGATCAGCACCGCCTTGGTGCGCACGGTCTGCCCGTCGGCCAGGCCCACGGCGAGCCCGTCGGCGGTCTGCTCGATCGTTCTGGCCTGACGGCCCAGCAGGTAGCGGGGCTTCCACTGGTCGGTCTGCTCGACCAGTGCGGCCACCAGGTCCCGTCCGCGCACGGCGGGGAACCCGGCCACATCGAAGATCATCTTCTCCGGGTACATCGCGGTGACCTGCCCGCCGGGTTCGGGCAGCGCGTCGACCAGGGCGACCGACAGCTCGCGGAACCCGGCGTAGTAGGCGGCGAACAGGCCCGTGGGGCCCGCGCCGACGATGAGCAGATCAACTTCGACGTCCTCGACAGGAGTCATGGATCCCCAGCTTTCCGCCTGTGGTGGGAGGCAGCGCTCAGTCCTATTCCACGACTCTAGGTGCTGCACGCCACGCTGCCCAGGGAGCGCGCGGGGGCCAGACTCAGGACATGGCTGAGCAGTCCTACCGAATCGAACACGACACCATGGGCGAGGTGCGCGTCCCCGCCGACGCGCTGTGGCGGGCACAGACCCAACGGGCCGTGGAGAACTTCCCGATCTCCGGCCGCGGGCTGGAACGCGCCCAGATCCGCGCGCTGGGACTGCTCAAGGCCGCCGCCGCCAAGGTCAACGAGCGGCTGGGCGTGCTGGAGCCGGATCTGGTCGCCGCCATCGTCGAGGCCGCGCAGGAGGTCGCCGACGGACAGCACGACGAGCACTTCCCGATCGACGTGTTCCAGACCGGGTCCGGCACCTCCTCGAACATGAACGCCAACGAGGTGATCGCCACGCTGGCCACCCGCAAGCTCGGGCGCGAGGTGCACCCGAACGACCACGTGAACGCCTCGCAGTCCTCCAACGACACGTTCCCGACCACGATCCACCTCGCCGCGACCGAGGCGATCGTCGCCGACGTGGTGCCGGCGCTGGAGCACCTGGCCACGGTGCTGGAGACCCGCGCCGAGCAGTGGCGCGACGTGGTCAAGTCCGGGCGTACGCACCTGATGGACGCCGTGCCGATCACGCTGGGCCAGGAGGCGGGCGGCTGGGCCTCGCAGGTCCGCTACGGCGTGGAGCGACTGCGGTCCAGCCTGCCGCGACTGGGCGAGCTGCCCATCGGCGGCACGGCGGTGGGCACCGGCCTGAACGCCCCCGAGGGCTTCGGCGCCGCCGTGTCCTCGGAGCTGGCGGAGCTGACCGGCCTGCCGGTGACCGAGGCGCGCGACCACATCGAGGCCCAGGCCAGCCGGGACGGCGTGGTCGAGGCCTCCGGCCAGCTGCGCACCGTGGCGGTCTCCCTGTTCAAGATCGCAAACGACCTGCGCTGGCTGGGCTCCGGCCCGCGCACCGGCCTCGCCGAGCTGGCCCTGCCCGACCTGCAACCCGGGTCCTCGATCATGCCGGGCAAGGTCAACCCGGTGATCTCCGAGGCGACGATGATGGTGGTCGCCCAGGTGATCGGCAACGACGCGGCCGTGGCCTTCGCGGGCACGCAGGGCAACTTCGAGCTCAACGTGATGCTGCCGGTCATCGCCCGCAACGTGCTGGAGTCCGCCAGGCTGCTGGCCGCCGTGGCGCGGCTGCTCGCCGACAAGGTGATCGCCGGGGCCGAACCCGATGTGGAGCGCATGCGCGAGTACGCCGAGTCCTCACCCTCGGTGGTGACCCCGCTCAACCGCTACCTCGGCTACGAGGAGGCGGCGGCCATCGCCAAGCAGTCGCTCAAGGAGCGCAGGACTATCCGCGAGGTCGTGCTCGCCCGCGGGCACGTGGACCAGGGGCGGATCACCCTCGAACAGCTGGACGAGGCGCTGGACGTGCTTCGGATGGCACGCGGCGGCCGCTGAGCTCACGCCTGCGGCGCAGGCCCAGCACGCAGCCACCGGCGACCGCGAGGGCGCCGACCACCCCGGCCAGGCTCATCGGCTGGAGTCCGAGCAGCACCGACACCACCAGCCCGGACACCGGCATCAGGCCGATGAGCACCCCGGCCCGGTCGGCGCCGATCGCGGCCACGCAGGTGTACCAGCAGGTGAACGCCACCGCGGTGACGAGCACCGACAGCACGCCGAGCGCCACGGCCTCGCCCTGGGTCGGCAGCCGCCAGGCAGCGGCTCCGTCCACGGCCGTGGCCACCACCGCGCCGCCGACCGCCGCGATCAGGCAGGCCCAGGTGGACACCTCCAGCGCGCCGAGCCGGTTGACCGTGCCGACCGCGCACAGGGTGAACAGCACCTCGCCGACCATGCACAGCAGGGCCAGCACCAGCCCAGGCCCGTGCCAGGACCCGCCGCCGGTCAGCACGGCGACGCCGAGCACCACCAGCGCCGCGCCCAGCAGGGCGGCCACGGCGGGGCGCCGCCCGCCGAGCAGCGGCACGGCGACGGCCAGCACCAGGGGTGAGACCCCGACCACCGCCGACACGAAGCCCGGCGTGGCGTACTGCTCGGCGGCCAGGATCGCGGCGTTGAACCCCAACATGCCCGCGATCACCATGCCGGCCATGCCCGCGAGATCGCGCAGCCCCGGCTTGGGCAGGCGCCGACCGCGCGCGAGCAGCACACCCAGCAGCACCAGTCCGCCCACCGCGTAGCGGATCGCCTGCCCGGCAAGCACCGGGTAGCCGCCCAGCAGTGCCGTGACGGGGAACGAGGCGCCGACGATGAGGATGCCGGTGGCACCGCTGGCCACGGCCCGGTAGGTGTTCTGTGCGCTCACGGACGCAGTCTGCCTCGGAAGTGGACCAGCAATATGCTCCACTTCCATGGCTGAGTCTTGGACCACTTTTCGCGAGCTGCTGCTCCCACCCGGTGTCGGCGGCCAGCTCTGCAACCGGGGCCGCAGCCTGGAGCTCGCCCTGCGCGAGGCGATCCGGACCGGGCGGCTGCACCCCGGCAGCAGGTTGCCCTCCAGCCGGGACCTGGCCAGCCAGCTCGGACTGGCCCGGGGCACCGTCACCGCCGCCTACGGCCAGCTCGTCGCCGAGGGCTACCTGGTCGCCAGGCACGGCTCGGGCACGGTGGTCGCCAGCACGGTCTGTACGGCCATGTCCGCGCCAGCCCCGCCGGACCAGCCCGAACGCTGGCGGTTGGACCTGCGTCCCGGGCTGCCCGCACTCGGCGCCTTCCCCAGGGCCGAGTGGCTAGCCGCCACCCGCGCGGGTCTCGCCGCGCTCCCCGACGAGGCGCTGGGCTACCCCGACTACGCGGGCCTGCCGGACCTGCGTGCGGAGCTCGCGGGCTACCTGGGACGAGTCCGGGCCGTGCTCGCCATACCGCAGGACGTGGTGATCACCCACGGCGTCGCGGAGGGGCTCGGGCTGCTGGCGCGTGTGCTGCGGGGCACCGGCCACCGGACCATCGCGGTGGAGAACCCCAGCCACCGCGGTCAGGCCGACCTGTTCCGAGCACACGGCCTCACCCCGGTGCCGATCACCGTCGACGACCACGGCCTCCGCGTGGACGAGCTGGCCGCCAGCGGCGCGCGGGCGGTGCTGGTCACCGCCGCCCACCAGTTCCCGCTGGGCGTGGTGCTGCACCAGGAGCGCAGGCGCGCCCTGCTGGCCTGGGCCCGTGACCACGACGGGCTGGTGATCGAGGACGACTACGACGCCGAGCACCGCTACGACCGGCACGCCATGGGTGCGGTGCAAGCGCTGGACCCGACCCGCACCGCCTACCTCGGCAGCGTGAGCAAGGTGCTCGCCCCCGCCCTGCGCATCGGCTGGCTGATCGCCCCGCCGTCGCTGCGCGAGGCCGTGGTGACGGCCAAGCACTACAACGACCTGGGCTGCGGGCCACTGCCCCAGGCCGCGCTCACCCACCTGCTGCGGACCGGTGGGTATGAGCGCCACCTGCGACGGACCAGGAGCCTGTACCGGCGCAGGCGGGACGCCCTGCTCACCGCCGTCGGCGAGCACCTGCCCGGCTGGCGTCCCGTCGGTGTGGCGGCGGGGCTGCACCTGGTGCTGAGGCTGCCGGACGGTGCCGACGACCTGGCGCTGCAACGGTCTTTGGCGGCGAACGGGGTGAACGCCCTCGCACTGTCCAACTACGTGCCGGACGGCGCGGCCCCACCCTTTCCCGGGCTCGTGGTCGGCTACGCCTGGCTGACTCCTGATCGGCTGCGATCCGCGGTCGAGCTCATGGCCGCCGTCTGGTCATGAACCACCTCCTCCCACTCGGTCCACCGCGTGGGGCCCAGTGTGCGACCGACCACCGACAAGTTGACGTAATCGCAGGTCAGAGGTGCTGAACCAGAAATTGTCGGTGCCCGGGTCCACCATGGACACATGCTCTTCGCCGACGTCGTCACCACCTCAGCGGCCGTGGCCTCAACCAGGTCCCGGCTGGCGAAGGTGGCCGCCCTCGCTGAGTTGCTCGCGCAGCTGCCCGAGGCCGAGGTGGAGCCCGCGACCGCGTTCCTGGTGGGGCTGCCTCGCCAGGGCAAGCTGGGTGCGGGCTGGCGCACCCTGTTCCGCATCCAGGTCGACCCGGCCGACCGGGCTTCGCTCACCCTGAGCGAGGTCGACCAGTCGCTGACCACGCTCGCGGCCACCAATGGCAAGGGATCCACGCAGCGCAGGACCGAGTTGCTGACCGGTCTGCTGAGCCGTGCCACCGCCGAGGAGCAGGACTTCCTGCGCAGGCTGCTGACCGGGGAGTTGCGGCAGGGCGCGCTGGAAGGCGTGATGACCGACGCCGTCGCTGCCGCGTTCGAGGTACCGGCGGATTCGGTGCGCAGGGCCTTCATGCTCTCCGGCCGGCTGCACACCACCGCGGTCGCCGCACGAACCGGCGGCGTGACCGCACTGGCCGATTTCGGGCTGGAGGTTGGTCGCCCGGTGCGGCCGATGCTGGCCTCCCCCGCGGAGTCCCTGGACGGGGCGCTGGCCGAACTGGGCCAGGTCTCGGTGGAGTACAAGTTGGACGGTGCCCGCATCCAGGTGCACAAGCAGGGCGACGAGGTCCTCGTCTACACCAGGACACTGCGGGAGATCACCGCGAGCGTGCCGGAACTGGTCGAGCACGTCCGAGGACTGCCGTGCGAGTCGGTTGTGCTGGACGGCGAGACGCTGGCGCTGACCGAGGACGGTCGCCCGCGCCCCTTCCAGGAGACGATGAGCCGCTTCGGTGCCAGCAGCTCCAGGGAGTTGCTGTTGCACCCCTACTACTTCGACTGCCTGCACCTCGACGGCCGGGACCTGCTCGACCTGCCGCTGCGCGAGCGGCTGTCGGCGCTGGACTCGGTGGCCGGGGCCTTCCGCATCCCGGGTGCGGTCGAACCGAGCGCCGAGCAGGCCCTGCGGGTGCAGGAGGCGGCCGCGGCCGCCGGACACGAGGGGGTGATGGTCAAGGCACTGGATTCGCCCTACGCGGCGGGTCGCAGGGGACGGTCCTGGCAGAAGGTCAAACCCGTGCACACGCTCGACCTGGTGGTGCTGGCCGCCGAGTGGGGGCACGGTCGCCGCAAGGGCCTGCTGTCCAACCTGCACCTGGGCGCGAGGGACCCGGACGGCGGTCCGCCGGTGATGGTGGGCAAGACCTTCAAGGGGCTCACCGACGAGTTGCTGCGCTGGCAGACCGAGGCTCTGTCGGCGATAGCGACGGAGCGGAGCGACTTGGCCGAAGAACCGCTTGCAGGGTCGAGCTTCGGCGTCGTGCACGTGCGGCCGGAACTGGTGGTGGAGATCGAGTTGGACGGGGTGCAGGTCAGCCCGCGCTACCCGGGTGGTGTGGCGCTGCGGTTCGCGCGGGTCCTGCGGTACCGGCCGGACAAGGAGGTGCCCGAGGCCGACACCATCGACCAGGTCAGGGCGTTGCTGCCCGGCTGAGGCCACGAGCACGTAGCCTCGGATGTCGTGCGCTTCCTCGACGGGCATGAACCCCGCTACGACCTGACCTACGACGACGTGTTCGTCGTGCCCGGGCGATCGACCGTGGAGTCGCGGTTCGACGTCGACCTGTCCACCGCCGACGGCACCGGCGCGACGATCCCGATCGTGGTGGCCAACATGACCGCGGTCGCCGGTCGCCGGATGGCCGAGACGGTGGCCAGGCGGGGTGGGCTGGTCGTGCTGCCGCAGGACGTGGCCCCCGACGCCGTCGCGGAGATCACGGCCTGGGTGAAGGACCGCCACCCGGTCTGGGACACGCCGCTGGTGCTGCGTGCCGGTGACGCGGTGGCCGACGCGATCAACCTGCTGCCCAAGCGGGCACACGGTGCGGTCGTGGTGGTCGACGCGGACAACAGGCCGCTGGGCGTGGTGGACGAGGCCGCCTGTGCCGGGGTGGACAGGTTCACCCGCGTCGGCGAGGTCGCCAACCCGGACGTGGTGACGGTGCCGCTGGACACCGCCCCGCGCGAGGTGTTCGACCGGCTGCACGGGCGTACCGCGCGCATCGCGCTGGGCGTGGACACCGAGGGCAGGCTGGTCGGGGTGCTCACGGAGGTCGCGGCGCTGCGGGCCGAGATCTACGCCCCGGCCCTGGACGCGAACGGCAGGCTGCGGGTGGCCGCCGCTACCGGGGTCAACGGGGACGTGGCCGCACGGGCCGCCGAACTGGTCGACGCCGGGGTGGACGTGCTCGTGGTGGACACCGCGCACGGGCACCAGGAGAAGATGCTCACCGCGCTGCGGGCGGTGAGCAAGCTCGACCTGGGCTCGGTGCCGGTGGCCGCGGGCAACGTGGTGACCGCGGCCGGGGTACGCGACCTGGTCGAGGCGGGCGCGGACGTGATCAAGGTCGGCGTCGGCCCCGGCGCCATGTGCACCACGCGCATGATGACCGGGGTCGGCAGGCCGCAGTTCTCGGCGGTGGCCGAGTGCGCGGCGCAGGCCAGGGCGCTGGGCAAGCACGTCTGGGCGGACGGCGGCGTGCGGCACCCGCGCGACGTGGCACTCGCGCTGGCCGCGGGCGCGTCCAGCGTGATGGTGGGCTCGTGGTTCGCCGGCACCTACGAGTCCCCCGGCGACCTGTTGCGCGACGAGGCGGGCCGGGCGTACAAGGAGTCCTTCGGCATGGCCTCCAAGCGGGCGGTCACCGCGCGCACCCGGTCGGACAACGCCTTCGACCGGGCGCGCAAGGGCCTGTTCGAGGAGGGCATCTCGACCTCGCGGATGCGTCTGGACCCGACACGTCCCGGGGTGGAGGACCTGATCGACTCGATCTGCTCGGGGGTGCGCTCGGCCTGTACCTATGCCGGGGCGCACGACCTCACCGAGTTCCATGAGCAGGTGGTGCTGGGCATGCAGTCCGCAGCCGGGTTCGCCGAGGGCCGCCCGCTGCCGGGCGGGTGGTGAGCAGATCGACGAGGCAGCCAAGACATGGGTTGCCCCCATTAATCACCGCTCGTATCGTTGACCCGTGACTGACACCGTCGTCGTGGAGGACCTGGTCAAGGTCTATCCGCGCAACCCGAAACCGGCCGTGGACGGCCTGGGCTTCACCGTCCACGCCGGTGAGGTGTTCGGCCTGCTGGGCCCCAACGGTGCGGGCAAGACCACCACCGTGGGCGTGCTGACCACCCGGGTGCTCCCTACCTCGGGCCGGGCACTGGTGCACGGCGTGGACGTGGTGGCCGACTCCCGGCGGGCCAGGCAACTGCTCGCCGTGGTGCCGCAGCGCAACAACCTGGACCGCTCGCTGACGGTGCGGCAGAACCTGCTCTGGCACGCCGCCTACCACGGGGTGGCCAGGGCCGAGCGCAACCGTCGCGCTGACGAGATCATCGAGCGGATGGGGCTGGCCGACCACCGGGACGCGGCGATCGACAAGCTCTCCGGCGGCCAGGCGCAGCGGGTGATGATCGCCCGCGCGCTGATGCACCACCCCAAGGTGATGTTCCTGGACGAGCCGTCCACCGGCCTGGACCCGCAGGCGCGGCTGTTCGTGCACGACCGGGTTGCCCAACTGCGCGAGGACGGGGTCACCGTCGTGCTCACCACGCACGACATGGACGAGGCCACGAAGTTGTGCGACCGGGTCGGCATCGTGGACCACGGCAAGCTGCTGGCGCTGGACACGCCGAGCGAGCTCACCAAGTCGCTGCCCGGCAGCACCACGGTCACCCTCACCGTCCAACTGGGCGCCACCGGGCAGCAGGCCGTCGCGGACCGGCTGTCCGCCTTGGACAAGGTGCAGCGCGTGGAGCAGATCTCCGCAGCCGCCAACGGTTCCGCGCCGGGCGGCCAGTTCCGGGTCTACACCGACATCGAGCCCGCTGTGGTGCTGCCCTCGGCGCTGAACGCGGTCGCCGACCTGGGGTGCGAGGTCACCGACCTGGCCATCGGCAAGCCGAGCCTCGAGGACGTGTTCATCCACCTGACCGGCAGGGAGCTGCGATGACCTCGCTGCGCACGTTCACCGCCGTGCTGGGGCGGGACATCTTCGTCACTGGCAGGGAGCTGCCCAGTTTCCTGGCGCAGGTGGTGATCCAGCCCTTCTTCACCCTGTTCATCTTCGGCAAGGTGCTCGGCGACATCGGCTACGTGCAGGGCAACTTCGCCCAGGTGCTGCTGCCCGGTGTGGTCGCGCTGACCGGATTCCTCGGCGGGTTGCAGAACACGACCCTGCCGCTGGTGCTGGACTTCTCCTGGACCCGCGAGATCGAGGACCGGCTGCTCGCGCCGATGCCGATCAGCCTGGTCGCGGTGGAGAAGATGGTGTTCGGCGCGCTGCGGGGCGTGGTCTCGGCGCTGCTGATGGTGCCCATCGGCTTCGTGGTGCTCGACGTGAACTGGCCGCTGTCCAGTCTGCCGCTGGTGGTGCTCGTGCTGGTGCTCGGCTCGCTCGCGGGCGCGGCCGTGGGCATGGTGGTCGGCACCTCCGTGCCGCAGCGCCGGATCAACATCATGTTCGCGGTGATCCTCACCCCGCTGATGTTCACCGGCGCCACGCAGTTCCCGTGGCCCCAACTGGACCACCTGCGCTGGTTCCAGGTGATCTGCGCGCTGAACCCGCTCACCTACGTCAGCGAGAGCATGCGCGCTGCGCTACTGCCCGAGGTTCCACACATGGAGTTGTGGGTGACGCTCCCGGTCATGGTCCTGGCCATCGTGGCCTTCGGCCTGCTCGGCATCCGCGGCTTCATGCGCCGCGCGCTGGACTGAACCTCAGCTCCGGCACACGGGATTGCCGATATCGGCGGAGGCCTGGAACACATCGCCCGAGTACAGCTCGGCACGGGGACCGATCCGTTGGCACGCGGCGGAATCCGCCAGTTCGGCAAGGGCCGACCGCGCGTCGCCAGCAGCGGTCTCGCCGCCGTTGGCCTCGGGGAGCTCCTTGCACAGCCCGGGAAACCAGTCCTGGCCGACGGCGCACAGCGCTCACTGGAAACGCCAGCAGCCCAGGAGCAGCCGTGGGCCGCCCGCGGGGAAATTCGCGGACAGCCCACGGCCGGTGTGCTCAGCTGGCGTAGTCCTCCAACATCTCGGTGACCAGCGCCGCGATCGGCGAGCGCTCCGAGCGGGTCAGCGTGATGTGCGCGAACAGCGGGTGACCCTTGAGCTTCTCGATCACCGCCGCCACGCCATCGTGCCTGCCGACGCGGAGGTTGTCCCGCTGGGCGACGTCGTGGGTCAGCACGACCCGCGAGCCGGAACCGAGCCGGGACAACACGGTCAGCAGCACGTTGCGCTCCAGTGACTGCGCCTCGTCCACGATGACGAACGAGTCGTGCAGCGAACGTCCCCGGATGTGGGTCAGGGGCAGCACTTCGAGCATGCCGCGGTCCTGCACCTCGTCCAGCACGTCCTGGCTCACCAGGCCGCCGAGGGTGTCGAACACCGCCTGCGCCCAGGGCTGCATCTTCTCGCTCTCGGAACCGGGCAGGTAGCCCAGTTCCTGCCCGCCGACGGCGTAGACCGGCCGGAACACCACGACCTTGCGGTGCTGGCGGCGTTCCATCACCGCCTCCAGCCCGGCGCACAGCGCCAGCGCCGACTTGCCGGTGCCCGCCCGGCCGCCCAGCGAGACGATGCCGACCTCGGAGTCCAGCAGCAGGTCCAGCGCGATGCGCTGCTCGGCGGAGCGGCCGTGCAGGCCGAACGCCTCGCGATCCCCGCGCACCAGCCGGATCTGCTTGTCCGCGGTGACCCGCCCCAGCGCGCTCGCCGTGCCCGAGAGCAGCCGCAACCCGGTGTGACAGGGCATCTCCGCGACATCGGCCAGGTCGAACAGTGCGGGTTCCACGACGGAGTTGCGGTACAACTCGTCGATCACCGCGGGTTCGACCTCGACATCGGTCATCCCGGTCCAGCCCGAGGGCGTGACGTCCTGGGCCCGGTACTCGTCGGCGGCCAGACCGCAGGCGGCGGCCTTGACCCGCAGCGGCATGTCCTTGGTCACCAGCGTGACCGACCGTCCCTCGGCGGCGAGGTTGAGCGCGCACGCGAGGATCCGGGCGTCGTTGGAGTCGGTGCGGAACCCGGCAGGCAGCACCTCGGGGTCGGTGTGGTTGAGCTCTACGTGCAGGGTGCCGCCGTCCTCACCGATCGGGATCGGTGAGTCCAGCCTGCCGTGCCGCAACCGCAGCTCGTCGAGCAGGCGGAGGGATTCCCTGGCGAACCAACCCAGTTCGGGGTGATGACGCTTGCCCTCCAATTCGCTGATGACGACGAGCGGCAGCACCACCGAGTGCTCGGCGAACCTGCTGACCGCCCAGGGGTCGGAGAGCAGCACCGAGGTATCCAGCACATAGGTACATGTGGTGGGGGTGGAGCGACGCTTGGCCCGAGCAGGGCCTGAGGAACGGCTGGCGGGACGTCGTGCAGTCACGGCAACTCCCTCGCGAACGCGGCACCCGCGCCCGCTTCCCTCGATGGGCCAGGCACACCACCCGGTTGGTCCGCTCGCCTCACGCCGCCTGCGGCGTCAGGCCCACGTCCCAAAGGGGCCGGGTGCCGGCCCCCTCGCGCTCGTCACCGACACGACCAGGGCCTCCCGGGTCGGATCGCATTGGACACGACCCGACACTTCGCAAGTTACCCGCGCAACCGCCCGCGATGCAGGCTGCCACACAGGTGATTCACATAGTCGTCACCGAGTGGCCACGGACCGTCAAGACCGGCGGCGGTTCGACCACGGACCGCTACACCCTCACTGATCAGGGCAAATGCTGATCATCTCCAGGACGGGGCGGCCACAACACACCCAGGATTTGACTACACAAAGTAGTCGGCTATGTAACACGAATCGAGGCGGGCACGAGCGAGTCGCGGAGCAGCCGGGCGAAGCGGACCGCCACCGGCTCCCCCGCGGGCCGCGCGTCCAGCCAGGAGCGCAGCAGCCGCCGCCCCTCGACGTAAGTGGTGATGTGCGCACGCCACAGCGGGTCGGCGACGAATCGGAGCACCTGGTTGGCCCGGTAGTCGGACAGCAGCAGCCATCGCTTGAGGTGGTCCAGCACGTCCTCCGGGTCGGCACCTCGATCGTGCAGCAACAGTGCGGCGTCCTGTCGCACCACGTCCAGTGGCGCGCTGGCCCGCTCGACCGCCTCCGCCAACGGCCCGTCCAAGGTCAGGCCGACCTCGGCGAGCACCTCGGCGACCCACCCACCCCAGCTCGGCCCGACCGCCCCGTAGAGCCCCAGCTCGGCCAGGCCCTCCGAGACGAGGCAGCGCGGGGTGTTCAGCAGGGAGATCGTGTGTTCCAGCCGACCGCCGGCGCGGACCAGCCCGGCCTCCTGCACGCAGTGCTCGGTGTGGTGTCCCGGGTACGCCTCGTGCGCCACCAGCTGCGGCAGGCTGGACAGCCGGTGCCCGAGGTCGGCGTTCACCGCGATCTGCGAGCGGAACTCCCCCAGGTAGGAGTTGAACCCGCTCCACGGACGGTTCGAGACGACCTCGTACTCGACCGACTCCCCGGCGGGCAGCCCGTACTGCTCGTGCACGCGCGCGCGAAGGGCCGCCGACAACGCGTGCACGGCGGGCTCCAGGCTCCTGAGCGGCACCTGCTCGTGCGTGCGGTGCGCGTTCACCCTGCGGCGCAGTGTCCCCCAGCCCGGCAGCAGCGCGCGCAGTTCGTCGTGGGCCTGCCGGTACGCCTCGTGCTCGCCCAACCCGATCGTGGTCTGCGAGTAGCTCTCCACCTGGGCGACGAACCCGATCGGCTCGCCGGACAGCACCCGGCAGTTGCAGGCGAGGGCCACCAGCTGGGCGTCCAGGAAGGTCCTGCGCTCGGCGGGCAGCTCGGTGTCGGCCAGCGCCTTGCGTAGGTCCTCAGCGGCACGGGCGAGGTCCGCCGGATCGGGCACCGGCTCAGCCTCGACCTGACGCTGGTGCCGGGCGGGGCCGGTGTAGGCATCGACCAGGCCGGAGCGCAGCCTGCCCAGCCGCAACCCCAGGAGCAGGTACTCCAGCACCAGCCGATCCGCGTCCACGAGATGGGCAGCCTAGGCGCCCCGCAAGCGCTTTACCACCACCAACCCGACCTCGCCCGGGGGAATTAACGCGTCTCGGCAAGTACACCAGAACGTGCGACAGTCCACAGTGAACTGTTCACACAATGGTGTTAGCACCGTGGGCGATCGAAGGCGTATACGAGTAGGTTTCCCGGTCGTAGGGCCCCGAGCTTCGGAGTTCCACAGATATCCCCCGGTATGAAGGAGAGTGTTGGAAGTGCTGAAGAAGGCTGGCGTTGTCGCCGCCACTGCGGCGGCAGGTCTCATGGTCCTCAGCGCACCCGCGTTCGCCGGCACGCCGGCTGGCGATGACTGGATGGGTCACCACCACCACGGCGCCCCGCACCAGGTGGGCCTGGTCAACGTGGACGACGTGCACGCTCTCAACGACGTCCACGTCCTGGAGAACGTGAACGTGCCGATCTGCGCCACCAACAACACGATCGCCGGCGGTCTGGTAGCGGTCGCGGTGAACGCCCTCAACCCGACCTTCGTGAAGGACTGCGTCGACGGTGCTGCGATCTCGCACAGCGGTGACCACCACGGCGGCTGAGCCTCCGGCTTGACCAGAAAGCACCGGGACGCCTTTGCGCGACCCGGTGCTTTCTGGCGTTTTCGGCGGGATTCAGGAATCACCCGCACGATGATCACACAATGGTGTTGCGCGAGTGCGGCCCTCAGCCAATAACGAGTAGGTTGCGGTCGCAGGAAATCCCCGAGAAGGAGTGATCGGACGTGCTGAAGAAGGCTGCTGTCGTCGCCGCCACCGTCGCTGGCATCGCACTGGTGGGCGCCCCCGCGTTCGCCTCGCACCACCCGGACCAGACCGGCCTGGGCAACCTGCACGACCTGCACCTGGTCAACGACGACCACGTGGCCGAGAACGTGGACATCCCGGTGTGCCTGACCAACAACACCATCGCCGGTGGGCCGGTGGCCGTCGCCGTGAACGCGCTGAACCCGACCTTCGTGAAGGACTGCGTGGACGGCGTCGCCGCCTCCACCAGCGGTGACCACCACGGCGGCTGAGCCCAGCCACAGCCGACTCGAAGGCGCCGGGGCCACAGGCCGCGGCGCCTTCGGCGTGTTCAGCCCCCGAAGCGGCGGTGCCGCCAGGCGTAGTCGCGTAGCGCGCGCAGGAAGTCCACCCTGCGGAACGCGGGCCAGTACGCCTCGCAGAACCAGAACTCCGAGTGCGCCGACTGCCAGAGCAGGAACCCGGACAGCCGCTGCTCACCGGAGGTCCTGATCAGCAGGTCCGGGTCGGGCTGCCCGGAGGTGTAGAGGTGCTCGGCGATGTGGTCCACGTCCAGCACCTCGGCCAGTTCCTCGATCGAGGTACCCGCCTCGGCGTGCTGCAACAGCAACTTGCGCACGGCGTCGGCGATCTCCTGGCGGCCGCCGTAGCCCACCGCCACGTTGACCTCCATGCCCGTGCGGTTGGCCGTGCGCTGGCCCGCGGCGGTCAGCCTCGTGGCCATCTCGCGGGGCAGCAGGTCCAGGGCGCCCACGATGCGCAGCCGCCAGGGGTTCTGCGGCTCGGCCAACTCGTCGACCACATCGGAAATGATCTCCAGCAGGGACTCCAGCTCCTCGCTGGAGCGCTGCTTGAGGTTGTCGGTGGCCAGCAGCCACAGGGTGACGACCTCGACCTCCGCCTCCTGGCACCAGGCCAGCAGGTCGGCGATGCGCTGGGCACCGGCCCGGTGCCCGTGGCTGACGTCGTCGAACCCCGCTTCCTTGGCCCAGCGGCGGTTTCCGTCCAGCACGACGCCCACGTGCCGGGGCCGTCGGGTCTCCCGTGCGATCTGCTGGTTGAGTCGCATCTCGTAGAGGCCGTAGACAATCTTGCTCACGCGCTTGCGAAGACCCACGGAACTGCAGGGTACGCCGAGTGGCGCAACGCACCGAATGAGCCCGTCACTGTGGCGTGACCGCACAACCTACGGTCGCGTAACCTCGGGGACGTGAGTGTCGCGACCGCCAACGAGCCGCAGACCCCGCCGATCAAGCCCAGGATGCGTGGCTGGCTGCACTTCTGGTCGTTCCTCGTGTCCCTGGTCAGCGGGACGGTGCTGGTCTCGGTCGCCGGCGCGACGGTGTCGGCCAAGGCCGCCCTGGCCACCTCCGTGTACGGGGCCACCGTGCTCGGGCTGTTCGGGGTGAGCGCCCTGTACCACCGGCGCACCTGGCTGAGCACCCGGGCCAGGACGCTGATGAAGCGGCTCGACCACTCGATGATCTTCCTGTTCATCGCGGGCACCTACACCCCGTTCGCGCTGCTGGCCATGGAGCCGGGCACCGGCACCGTGGTGCTCGCCGTGGTGTGGGGCGGCGCGCTGGCCGGGGTCGCGCTCAAGATGGCCTGGCCGCACGCCCCGCGCTGGCTCGGCGTGCCGATCTACATCGCGCTCGGCTGGGTCGCCGTGTTCGTGCTGCCCGAACTGCTGGACCACGCCGGGGTGGCCGCGCTCGTGCTGCTGCTCGTCGGCGGCGCCTTCTACACCGCGGGCGCCGTGTTCTACGGCACCAAGTGGCCCAACCCCTGGCCGAAGGTGTTCGGCTACCACGAGTTCTTCCACGCGGCCACCGTGCTCGCCGCGATCTGCCACTACATCGCCATCTGGTTCACGGTACTGGCTTGACCTGCGGTTTCAGGGTCGGATGATCTTGCCAGGCCGTCTCCAGGCCGTGGGTCGTCGTCCGGCCGCTGCTTCGGCTTGAACACCGCGTCCGCCGCCCTCCGGCTCCTCTCGTGGCTGGAGGGCATCAGGTGGGTGTAGACCCGGAGCGTGAAGCCGGGGTCATGGTGTCCCAGGTTCAGCGACAGCGCCTTGATCGAGACGCCGTTCTCCAGCTGCGTCGAGGCGTACAGGTGCCGCAGCGCGTGCATCCCGTCCTCCTGGTTGCGGTACTCCAGGCCTGCCCGCGCGAAGGCCGGTCGCCAAGTGCCCATATTGAACTTCTGACGACGGCACGCCCCGCCCTCCGGGGTTGTCAGGATCAGCCGCGCCGTGACCGGCTTGCCGCCCGGCTTCTCCCACGGCAACGTCACCTCAACAGGTGAAAACTGCTCAATGTAGTCGTCCAGCTGATCGAGCACGCCAGCGCCGAGCGGGACGGTTCGGGACTTCTTGCTCTTCGGAGGCGCGAACACGAGCGTGTTCGCCACGATGCGCACCTGACGGGCCACAACCAGCTCCTGAGCATCTCGGTCCAGGTCCGTATCGGCCAGGCCGAAAATCTCCCCCTGTCTCAGCCCAACGCCCGCAGAGAGCGGGATCACAACCCCGCAGCGGGCCGGAAGCGCCAGGTGCACCGACCGCATCCGCTTCAGAGGCCAAGGCGTCACCCGACGTTCTGGCGGTGAAGGGCTCTGGACGCTCCGAGCCCGGCACGGGTTGCTGTGGATGATCTTCTCTTCGACCGCCGCGTTGAGGATCGAGGACAACCGGTCGAACAGCAGCTTCTGGTAGCGCAGCGACAGCCCGCGCTCGTTCATCCAGAGCAGCCACTCGCGGACCTTCGGGATGTCGATTCGCTTCATCGCCAGGTTGCCGAAGAACGGGACCATCTGGCTGGTGACCTGGCTCCGCAGGTTCTCCTGCGTGGATGCGTCGGGCGATTGACCGCCGTACCAGGTCTCCACGTAGGCCGAGAACTTCTTCTCACCAGCCTTGGGGTCGACATAGCGGCCCTCCCGTTTGTCCGACTCCACGGAGATGAGGAAGTCCTCTGCTGCCTTCTTGGCCTTGTCCGGAAAGGTCTTGCTCTTCTCCCTGCCCTCCGGATCGAGGTAGCGGACCTTGTACCGGTCACCCGAGCCGTACAGGTCTGTCTTCTCCTTGGCCGCCCTCCCCCGTGCATCGAGCACCGGCTTGCCGGTCTCGTCCTTCTTCGGCCGCCACCAGCGGTCTTGGATGTGCCCCATGGGCAGACTTCTCCTGTCCGTCGAATTGCCGAAACAGCTAGGCCGCTTCCGTCGCCCACCGACGAACAGCAGCCGGGTCGTAGCGGAGGTACTTGCCGACCTTGCGGACCGGCGGACCTTCACCACGCCATTTCCACTGGTAGAGCGTCTTCACCGGCACACCGAGGTAGGCGGACACGTCGTCCACGGTCCACAGTCGGTCGATTGAGCCAAGCTCTGACATGTCGCCCCCTCAGGCCGCTTGTCCGGCGAGTAGTGCCATGTCGTACTCGGCTCTCCACTGCGTGCGCTCCGCTATCGCGTGCAGCAGCAGGTGAGCCCGTGGGGGCACGTTCGGATCACCAGGCCGCACCTTGTGCCAGACCAGCCGACTCGTGTCCTTGACCGGCTTCTCGATCCCCACGGCCTTGAGCGCGTTGGTGACGAACTGCTTCCGGTCCGCCTTGTGGTCGGCCAGGGTCTTGCCCGACCACTTCCGTGACACCAGCACCCGCCGCCCAGGCAGCCCTAGGGTGGCCCTGCGGTGTGCGCGGCCCTTGCAGTGCCCTGGCACCGTGTTCGACCGAGCACCGTGGGGCTGGACGCCGTAGAGCAGCCAGACCGGGCAGCGCGGCGAGCACGGCGTGATCAGTAGCTCCTCATGGAGCCGTTCCGCGTGCCGTCGCTGCCGGTCGGTGGACTGCTCCACGACCTCCCCGACCGACTTGGTCAGGTACTTGGTGAGGTAACCGATATGCCGCCCGGCCTCCTCCGTGCCGCCGAGGATGCCCTTGGAGTGCACCTGCCGCCCGAAGGTCACCACGTGCGCGGGCTCCTCCGCCTGCTCTACCGCCTCCGCCCAGGGGGTAAGCGGTTGCCGGGTGTCGGGGTCCACGAACGCCTCAGCCCTGCTGTCCCACACCGGCAACCGGTCGATGTAGACGCGTTCGTCGTGCTGGGGCCACCAGACCTGGTGGTAGGTGGCCTCCGTGACCTGGCGGATGACCTCGTGCGGGATGGAACCGCGGAGCGCGGTGTGCAGGTGCGGTGCCGCCCGCCGCTGTGGTTCCACGCTGGCGAAGTACTGCACGTCGTAGCCCACGACGCGGCGTAGGTTCTGCCACCACCGGTCCACCAGGCTGGCGAAGTGCACCGCATCCCGTGCCGCCCGCCGGTAGTCGTAGGTGTCCGGGTTCACCGGGATGCCGTCGTCGCGAACCTTGCCGTAGGTGTCCAGGGTCAGCGTGACGAACATGCTCGGTCGGAACCGGCCCGCGAACTCACGTCCGAGCGTCCGCTTCTCCACCCGTCGCCGAGGCAGGTTCGGCGCGTCCTGGCGGCGCTTGGTCGACCGCTTCGGAGTCCTCCTGCTCGGAGCGTCCGGCGAGGGCAGACGGCCCCGGACCCCGAGTTGCCGAAGTTCTGCGTCGACGCTGTGGATCTCCTCCCGGACGTCGTCGCCCTCCGGTGTCTCCCGCACCTCCTTGTAGGCCGCCATCAAGTCCGCGCGGTAGGTCAGCAGCTCGGTCTGGTCCTTCGTCGGTGGGTCCGGGGTGAAGTCCGGCTCCTCGGTCAGGTGCCAGCCCTCCCGGCACTGCGCCTGCCGCAACGCCTTTGCCTTGCGCGCACAGGGCAGGCAGACCGACTCCACCGTCGACCCGCACGGCACCGGCACGTACCGGACCTCGTAGGCGTCCGGGTCTTCCACTTCCATCGTGAACGGCCGGACGCACACCCCGTGCTGCTCAGCGGCGGCCTTCGCCACGTCCAGGGCCATCGGTTGGCGCATCCGCTCTGCGCGAGTACCGGTGCTTGTGCCCCTAATCCCCTCACTGATCGCCACACCACTTGCCACACGCATCGGTGCACGCATCGGTGCATTCATCGGCAGATATTTAGCATTGCTAATCAGATTGCTGTGCTGTGTCACGCCGCCTCACCACCCCCAACAGCGCCGGGGAACGGGTAGACCCGTGCCCGCCGCCCCGTCACGTGTGCCTCCAGCACCGGCAGGTTGTGATCGGTCACGTGGAAGGCCCGAGCCCGCACCGGTTCCCGCTTGCCGTCCTCCTTGCCCCAGGCCACGCCGGGGGTGTGCTCGCTGATCTCGTGCGCGTTCGCCCCGCGCTGCCGAACACCGTCACCGAGGACCATGTCGACCTGCGCGTCTCGTCCAGGCGCATCGCGATCTTGGTCGGGAACAGGTGCCGGAAGCCCACGACCTCCTTGCGCGGGTCCTGGAGCAGCCCGAGCACGCACACACCCGGAGCACGCCCCTGGGAGGTGATCGTCTGCACCGCCCGTGCCGCGCGCTCCCGAAGCTGCCGATCCTGTTGGTAGGCAATGACATCCGCCAACTCGTCCACCACCAGCAGCGTGAACGGGTCACCCGTTTCCGGGGTCCAGTTCCGCAGCCAGCCCCGGTAACGGCCCGCCCGTGCCTTCACGTCCTTGGCCAGTTCCTCCAGCAGCGCCACGGCGTCCGGGCCGTTGTCGAAGACCACGCGGTGGAACAGGTCCGGTGCCTGCCCCAGCTCCATGCCGCCCTTGGGGTCGATCCCGACTAGCCGGACCTTGCCCGCTCGGATGGCCGGGGCGAGCTGCCAGACGATCGACCACAGCAGCGATGCCTTGCCCGCACCCGACACCTCCACCGCGAGCACGTGGTTCCCGAGCAGCCGCAGCCGCCACGGCTTGCCCGTCTCCGTACACTACAATTCTCAACTAAACTCAAGCATACGAATGGCGATCCGGTGGCTAACCTAACGAAAGTCGAAATCGAAAATCTTGCGGGGCGAAAAACCCTCTTGAAGCTGCAGCTAAATGCCGACGTGAACGTCTTCTGGGGACCAAATGGCTGCGGCAAGACATCCCTTTTGAAAATAATTCATTCTGCATTGTGGAATCAGGCGGTCGAGCTTGCGCGAGTCCCATTCAAGAAGGCAACACTAGAATTTTTCGACAACAGGGACGGCCAGAGCTTTACGCGAAAACTTCATAAGTACAACAGCCTCGGAGCCGGAGCCAATGTGGCAGGAATCTCCGATGACGAACTAGCTACAGATGTAGCAGAAAGGCTCAACTCAGACCTCCTCGGAGAAGAGGTAGAGAAGCTCAAGTGGACGACAACCCCTCATCTTCGTAGGGGCATTCCCGAGTTTCCACATACCTATCTCCCGACATCCCGGATCGCAAGCTCGCGACTTCCACAAGATCGCTTCAGAGCAGGCCCCGGATCGCGACCTGAGCGCATCGACATGCAAGACGAGGCAGCGTTCGACCGGATGTTCGCAGAAGCAATTCGACGGATTTGGTCAATGTACTCGCATCGCGAATTGGTCAAAATCAGCGAAATTCAAGAGCGAGGAATTATTGACATTCTTCGCGCCGTCATCGAACGCGAAGACTTCCAAAATCTGGGTGGTCAGGTACTTGACTCAACGAGGGTAGCTAAGGCGGTGACTGGATTTTTCCAGTCAGGTCGATTTAAAATTTCTCCGGACACTCTCGAAAAGCTGCTAGACAACTACAGTCACGACCCCGTACTTCAACGTGTGGTGGCTCAAATTACTGAGATTCATCGCGAGTCTGAAACTGCTCAAGAACCTACCAGGAAGATCCAAGAGCTTCTCCAGGACTTGTTCACCGGAAATAAAACGGTCGAGTTCAACCAACGACGACTTTCGGTGCGATCGGGCACAACTCCGATTGCACTTGAGTACCTATCAAGCGGCGAAAAACAAATAATGCGACTTTTGCTTGAGTGTCTGGCGGCAGGAAACAACCCGGTTATCGTTGACGAGCCAGAAATATCTTTGCATCCAGATTGGCAGCTACGCCTAATCGAGTCAATGCGGCTAGTAAATCCCCAGGCCCAACTAATTGTTGCCACACACTCCCCGGAGGTAATGGCGCGACTGGACGACTCCAAGGTATTCGAACTCTAACCATGGCCAAACTCAACCGCGATCCGGCAAGCTTTCGTCGACGCCTACAGATGGCATCCTCAGATGTGGTATTCGTCTTCATAGAGGGGAAAGAAACAGACCCATGGTTTTACGATGAAATACTTAGCAACCATCCTAAACTTCAAGGAGTACAGATTGCCGTCCTGGAAGTCGAACATGCGACCAAAAACCAAGGAACACCTAAAGCTGGAGGCAAGGGACGCGCCCTGACACTCTACGAAGAATTAAGACGCTCAAACGGTCTCTTATTTGACGACAATGGCCGAACTCGTGCAGTAATGTTCTGCCTGGATGCTGATCACGACAGGATCCTAAACAAGGTCCGCAGATCTCGTCATATAACATACACACTGCTTCCAGACTCCGAAGCTCACGTCTACGACAGCTGTTCCATTGGCGAAATAGCACGCTCTGTCATGAGCCTTACGGCACCGCAAGCTAAAGCAGTAGAAAGCTCACTCGGCGACTACAGATACGAGCTGTTCAAGCTTTGGGAAAACTGGCTAGCCCTATGCTGGCTTAGCTCTTACCTTGATTTCACATGGGGAATAGGGCCAGGAGCGATCTCGCAAATAAATGGGAAAAATAGCTTCGATGCGTGCGACGAAGCGAAGCTATCATCTATGCGCAGCGCACTGCTCAAGCGATGCTCCCCACAAGCATCTTCTATCAAGGAATACGAATCGCACGTCGCTGCCATCCTTAAAAGGCTTCACATCCCCGAGAATAGCAAAAAATGCCTCAAGGGAAAGTGGCTAACCAAGTACCTGTTCCACCGCCTGAACGCCTACGCTGATACCCACCGGCACAAAAAGGTCGCAAGCCAGGAGTCGATAATCGTGGCCGCCAGAAGTTGCGCAAAGCTTAACGGGAAATGGAATACGTATCTAGTCAATCGAGTAGCCGCACTAGTCAACTAAGCACATTTGCAATGGAGTGCAGCCAGGCCGCCAGGCCGCGACCAAGTACACCTACTAAGCTGCCGAACTTGGCTCTATGGGATCAAGGCGCGCCGCCTCGGCGGCGCGCGAAGGAGCAGGCCAGTGCGGGCGGCACGGCGGATCGGCTCCGGCACGGCGGGCTGCCGCTTCGCTACGCCCGCCGACCGGGCCGCCCGCCACCACCACGCGGCAGACTCCACGCAGCGACCGCAGGCAGAACACCCGCCCACGAGCCAACGCCAGACCGTGACGATCGCCGGGGGCGTCAGCAGGTTCCTGGGGCACGGCGATCGGCGCCCGTCAACGCTCCGCGTCACCGGGCATCGAACCCCGAACACGGCAATGGCCGGTGGCACCGTGAAGCACCACCGGCCGCGCAAGATCAGGCCGTCTCCAGGCCGTCAGATGTCAGGTAGGGACGGAAACAGGCGAGAACTACCGAGAAGCATCGCCGCAGGTCAGAGGCACAATTAGGCGCCAATGGCGAGGTAGCGCCAATCCTGGCGTCAGTTCATCGCCATCTGGTTCACGCTGTACCCGTGACGGCGTGCGGCACGCCGTCACGGGCGGCGTGCCTCAGCCCAGGTCTGGCCCCTGGTTGCGGACGTCGTTGACCTTGGCCATGGCCTCACGGAGCTCGGTGAGCCAGGACTCGGCGTGCTCGCCGACCAGTCGCACCGCCCAGGCGAGCGCCTCGGAGCGGGAACGGGCCACCCCGGCGTCGACGAGCGTGTCGAGCACGAGGCGTTCGGACTGGCGCAGCCGGGTCATGACCGGCACGGACAGGGTGGTGAACAGCTCGGTGGTACTGCCGAGGCTGGCGCCCCAGGCGACCTTGCGGCCGTAGCGGTGCTCGGCCTGGCGGGCGATCTCGATGCGCTCCTCGCGGGTCTGCTCCCGGAACCGGCTGATCCGTCCGGCCTCGGCACCCGCGCGGGCGGCCTCGTCGGCGAACTCGCCCTCCAGGGCGGGCAGCTCGCCGACCACGGTGATCTCGTCACGGTCCACGGTGACCTCAGGCGCCGCGGTGAACCAGCCGTCGGGCAGCCGCCCGGTGAACCAGGCCGCGGCGTCCCCGGCGGGCGGCACCTCGGACTGCTGCCAGCCACCGCGACCACGACCACTCCACCCGCGGGCGTCGCGGGCGACTCGTGCGAAGCGTCTGTGCATGACGCCCTCCCCTGCTTGCAACGGTGATTACACAATTACACCGCTACCAAGTACGCACGGCAAGGACCGTTCGCCCCCAGCGGAGTCGAACGGTGTTAAGGAAATCGCTTAACGGCGTTCGAGAGCCACGGCCAACTCGTCGGTGGAACTGACGGGCCGCTCGCACACGTAGCCCCGGCACACGTAGGCGGCGGGTGCGCCCCCGACCAACGGCCGGTCGGCGAGCAGCGGCGCGGCGTCGGGTGCACCGGCGAGCACCACGGCACCGCCGGGCGCCTTGGCCAGCGCGAGTGCCAGCAGCGACTCACCTCGCGGGTCCGCTGGCGGCGTGACCACGGCCACCTGCACGGGCCCCTGGGCGAGCGCCTCACCCACGGTGAGCCAGTGGCCGGCGAACCGCGGCGCCCGCGAGGCCAGCACACCGGCGCGGTGCACGGTCCGCTCGGCGGCCTCGCGGAAGGCACCGGCTCGCTCGGCGCCAGCCAGGGCGGACGCGGTGAGCAGGGCACCGGCCAGCGAGGAGGCCCCCGAGGGGCTGGCGTTGTCGCTGGGTTCGGACGGTCGGCGGACGAGCCGCTCGGCGTCGTCGGCGGTGTCGTGCCAGACCCCCGGCTCGACGGGGTCGGCGAACCGGGCCAGCGCCGTGTCCAGCAGGGAGCAGGCCAGGTCGAGCCAGCGCTGCTCGGCCGTGGCCTGGTGCAGTGCGAGCAGCCCCTCGGCCAGGCAGCCGTAGTCCTCCAGCACCCCCACTGCGGTGCCGACGGTTCCGGCGCGCGAGGTGCGGCGCAGGCGGCCGTCGACCAGGTGCAGGTCGGTGATCAACTCGGCGGCGGCCCGGGCGCCCGCGACCCACTCGGGGCGGCCCAGCGCGGCACCGGCCTCGGCGAGCGCGCCGATGGCCAACCCGTTCCAGGCGGTGACGACCTTGTCGTCCAGCGGGGGCTGCGGCCGCTCGCGGCGGACCGCCAGCAGGCGCTGGCGGACCTCGGCCAGGCGCTGACCGTCCTCGGGATCGGCTCGCAGTTGCAGGGTGGACGCGCCCTCCTCGAAGGTCCCCTGCTCGGTGACGCCGAAGACCTCGGCGGCCCAGGGACCGTCCACGGGGCCGAGCGCCTCGGTGAGCTGGGCGGGGGTCCACACGTAGGTGAGCCCCTCGACGCCCTCGGTGTCGGCGTCCAGCGCGGCGGCGAACCCGCCCTGCGGGGTGCGCAGCTCGCCGAGCAGGAAGCCAGCGGTCTCCACGGCGACGCGGCGGGCCAGCGCGGATCCGGTACGGCGGGCCAGGTGTGCGTAGGCCCGCAGCAGCAAGGCGTTGTCGTACAGCATCTTCTCGAAGTGCGGCACCACCCAGCCCGCGTCCACGCTGTACCGGGCGAAGCCGCCGCCGAGCTGGTCGTACATGCCACCGCGGGCCATGGCCGCCGCGGTGCCCTCCACCAGTGACAGCGACTGCACCGAACCGGTCCGCTCGTGGTGGCGCAGCAGGAACTCCAGCACCATCGAGGGCGGGAACTTGGGCTGCCCGCCGAAGCCGCCGTTGGTCCGGTCGTACCCGCCGAGCAGCGACACCACGGCGCCGTCGAGCACGTCAGCGTCCACAGTGGACTCGGGCAGCGGCTTGGCGTTCTCGGTCAGCTGGGCGACGATCTGCCCGGCCGCGGTCCGCACCTCCGCACGCCGGGTGGTCCACGCGTCGACCACGGCGGTGAGCAGCTGCCGGAACGAGGGCACGCCGGGGCGCGGGGTCGGCGGGAAGTAGGTGCCGCAGTGGAACGGCTCACCCTCGGGCGTGAGGAAGCAGGTCATCGGCCAGCCGCCCTGGCCGGTCATCGCCTGCGTGGCCTCCATGTACACCGCGTCCACGTCGGGCCGTTCCTCGCGGTCGACCTTGATGGCGACGAAGTCGCGGTTCACCAGCTCGGCGGTGGCCTCGTCCTCGAAGGACTCATGCGCCATCACGTGGCACCAGTGGCAGGCCGCGTAGCCCACCGAGAGCAGCACCGGCACGTCCCGGCGGCGGGCCTCCTCGAACGCCTCCGCGCACCAGGGCCACCAGTCCACCGGGTTGTCGGCGTGCTGGAGGAGATAGGGACTGCTCGACTGGGCAAGCCGGTTCGCCATGCGTCCAGCCTGCCACCCGGGGAACTGGGCTGCGCGGGCGCGGGCCGATCGGGAACACTGACCGCCGTGCTGATGACCTTGACCACCACCGCCAGGCCCGCGACGGAC
This sequence comes from Kutzneria viridogrisea DSM 43870, assembly GCF_000525635.1. Taxonomy (NCBI): domain Bacteria; kingdom Bacillati; phylum Actinomycetota; class Actinomycetes; order Pseudonocardiales; family Pseudonocardiaceae; genus Kutzneria; species Kutzneria viridogrisea. Next base: position 896,549 of record NZ_CP007155.1, on the reverse strand, counting down.
CTGGGCTTCCTGCTGCACAAGCACCCGCAGCGGGCGCAGGCGTTCGAGGTCTCGGCGGGCACCGCGCACGTGTTCTACCCGCGCGCCGACGAGCAGGAGTGCACGGTCGCGCTGCTGCTCGAGGTGGATCCGATCGCGCTCGGCGAGCGGGTCAGCGACCGCCCGTACGCGGCGAGCTCGCTGCTCGCGGTCGCGCTGGGATCGGTGTTCCGGACCGCCATGAACGGGCGATGTGAGCAGCGGCCGGAGTTGGCGGAGACGGCGATCCCGCTGCGCGTGCACATCCCTGCGGTGGGCGGTGCGCAGCTGGTGCACCGCCTGTTCGAGCCGCTGGGCTGGCAGGTGGCGGCGACCCCGCTGCCGCTGGACACCGAGTTCGAGCAGTGGGGCGACTCCCCGTACGTGGACCTGTGCTTGACCGGTGAGTTGCGGGTCGCCGACGCGCTCAGCCACCTGTACGTGCTGCTGCCGGTGCTGGACGGGTCCAAGCACTACTGGGTGGATCACACCGAGGTCGACAAGTTGCTCCGGGCCGGCGCGGGGTGGCTTGCGGCGCACCCGGAGCGCGAACTGATCAGTCGGCGCTATCTGGCTCACCAGAGCGGGTTCGTGCGCACGGCGCTGGCCCGGCTGGCCGAGTCCGACGAGGTGGCGGCCCAGGAGTGGGACACCCCGGAGGAGGACCCGGCCAAGCCCGTGCCGCTGGCGCGGTCGCGCAGGCAGGCGGCGCTGGAGGTGCTGCGCGGGACGGGCGCGAAACGGGTGGTCGACCTGGGCTGCGGATCAGGCGCGCTGCTGCGCGATCTGGTGCGGGACAAGCAGTTCACCGAGCTGCTGGGCGTGGACGTGTCAGTGCGGGCGTTGCAACTGGCGCGTGAGCGCCTGCCGGAGCAGGTCGAGCTGAGGCAGTCGGCACTGACATATCGAGACTCGAGTCTCACCGGATACGACGCGGCTGTGCTGATGGAGGTGATCGAGCACGTCGACGAGGAGCGGTTGCCCGCGTTGGAGCGGTCGGTGTTCGGTTCGGCCCGTCCCGCGACGGTGGTGGTGACCACGCCGAACCAGGAGTACAACGCGCGCTACGAAACCCTTGTCACGGGCCGATTCCGGCACGCCGACCACCGGTTCGAGTGGACCCGCGCCCAGTTCGCGCACTGGGCGGATTCCGTTGCGGCACAGTACGGGTACGCCGTCAGTTACCTGCCGGTTGGCGAGCCGGACCCGGTGCTCGGACCGCCGACACAGCTGGCGGTCTTCACCAGGCAGGAGGGGCGATGAGTCGGCTCGGCATCCCGCAACTGGCGCTGGTCGCGCTCGTCGGCGTCTCCGGATCGGGCAAGTCCACCTTCGCGGCCAGGCACTTCCGCGCCACCGAGGTGATCTCCAGCGACCACTGCCGCGGCCTGGTCAGCGATGACCCCAACGACCAGTCGGCCACCAAGGACGCCTTCGACGTGCTGCACTACATCGCGGGCAAGCGGCTGGCCGCCGGACGGCTGACCGTGGTCGACGCGACGAACGTGCAGCGCGAGGGCCGCGCGCAACTTGTCGCCCTCGCGCGCGAGCACGACGTGCTGCCGGTGGCGATCGTGCTGGACATGCCCGAGGGCCTGTGCCTGCGGCGCAACGCGGAGCGGCCGGACCGCGACTTCGGCGCGCACGTGCTGCGCAGGCAACGCGCCGATCTGCACAAGTCCTTGCGCCACTTGGAGAAGGAGGGGTTCCGCCGGGTGCACGTGCTGCGCTCGCCGGAGGAGGTGGCCGAGACGGTGCTCGTGCGGGAGCCGCTGCTCAACGACAGGCGTGCGGACACCGGCCCGTTCGACGTCATCGGTGACGTGCACGGCTGCCGGGCCGAGTTGGAGCAGTTGCTGGCAGAGCTGGGCTACCTGGTCGAGCGGGACGCCGAGGGCAGGCCGGTGGGCGCGGCGCACCCGCGGGGACGCCGCGCGCTGTTCGTCGGTGACCTGGTCGACCGCGGCCCGGACACGCCTGGTGTGCTGCGGCTGGTGATGGGCATGGTCGCGGCGGGCACGGCGATGTGCGTGTGCGGCAACCACGAGCAGAAACTGGTGCGGGCACTGCGTGGCAAGAAGGTCACCGTGGCGCACGGCCTGGCCGAGTCGCTGGCGCAGTTGTCCGCGGAGTCGGCGGAGTTCCGCAAGCTGGCCGAGCAGTTCTGCTACGACCTGGTGTCGCACTACGTGCTGGACGGCGGCAAGCTGGTGGTGGCGCACGCCGGGCTGCCCGAGCGGTTCCAGGGCCGGGCGTCCGGCCGTGTGCGCAGCTTCGCGCTGTACGGGGAGTCCACCGGCGAGACCGACGAGTACGGGCTGCCGGTGCGCTACCCATGGGCCAATGACTACCGCGGCGCGGCTGCCGTCGTGTACGGGCACACGCCGGTGCTGGACGCCGAGTGGGTCAACAACACGATCTGCCTGGACACCGGCTGCGTGTTCGGTGGGCGGCTGACCGCACTGCGTTACCCGGAACGCGAACTGGTCTCCGTTGCGGCACAACAGGTCTGGTACGAGCCGGTGCGACCGCTCCAGCCGGTGAACCCGGTGCGGCCCGATGACGAGCTGAACCTGACCGACGTGCTCGGCAAACGGGTCGTGGAGACGGCCGAGCACGGGCGGATCACCGTGCGCGCGGAGAACGCGGCGGCGGCGCTGGAGGTGATGAGCCGGTTCGCGATCGAGCCCGGTTCGCTGCTGTACCTGCCGCCGACCATGGCGCCGACCGCCACCTCGCAGCGTGCCGATGTGCTGGAGCACCCGGAGGAGGCGTTCGCGGGCTACCTGGCGGCGGGCGTGCGCGAGGTGATCTGCGAGGAGAAGCACATGGGCTCGCGGGCGGTGCTGCTCGTGCGCCGCGACGGCGGGGCCGTGCACACCCGGACCGGGCGGGCGTTCTTCGACCAGCGGTTGACCGATCAGGTGCTGGCGCGGTTGCAGGCGGCCATCTCGGCGGCCGGGCTCTGGTCGGAGCTGGCCACCGACTGGCTGCTGCTGGACGCCGAACTGCTGCCGTGGAGCGCCAAGGCGGAGCCGCTCATCCGCGAGCAGTACGCGGCGGTTGGCGCAGCCGCCAGTGCGGCGTTGCCCGCAGCTCTCGACATGTTGCGTGCAGCGGCTGATCGCGGAGTCGATGTCACGGATCTCTTGCAGCGCAACGAGTCCAGAGCCAACAACGCGGACGCGTTCCGAGCGGCGTACCGGCGCTACTGCTGGCCGACCGATGGCCTGCGCGGCATGCGCGTGGCGCCGTTCCAGGTGCTCGCCAGCGAGGGCCGCACCTACCACGACCGGCCGCACTCCTGGCACCTCGACCTGCTCAACCGACTGTCCACCGCGGACCCGGAGTTCGTTGCCACCACGGACAACCTGCTCGTCGACACCGGGAACCCGGACTCGGTGGCCGCCGGCGTGCGCTGGTGGTCGGAGCTGACCGAGGACGGCGGCGAGGGCATGGTCGTCAAGCCGATGGCCAACCTCGTGCGCGGCAAGCGCGGCGTGGTGCAGCCAGGGGTGAAGGTGCGGGGCCGCGAGTACCTGCGCATCATCTACGGCCCCGACTACACCGAACCGGCGAACCTGGACCGACTGCGCAAGCGCAATCTCGGCACGAAGCGTTCACTCGCGCTGCGCGAGTACATGCTCGGCATCGAGGGTCTGCGGCGACTCACCTCGGGTGAGCCGCTGTGGCGCGTGCACGAGTGCGTCTTCGCCGTGCTGGCACTGGAGTCCGAGCCCGTCGACCCGAGGTTGTGACAAGTGCAGGAACACGAGTTGGTGAGCGAGCACACCGTGCTCTCGGTTGTCGTCGGCTCGCGCGCGTACGGCCTGCACACCGAGGAGTCCGATGTGGACATTCGAGGCGTGTACGTGCCGCCGACCGAACTTTTCTGGGGCTTCGACAAACCACCGTCCAGTGTGGACGGCCCTGGGGTCGAACGCCTCAACTGGGAGGTCGAGCACTTTTGCGCGCTGGCGATCAAGGCGAACCCCACCGTGCTGGAGGTGCTCGCCTCGCCCCTGGTGCAGGTGAGCACCCCGCTGGGCAAGGAACTGCGCGCCCTGCTGCCCGCGCTGCTGTCCCAGCGGGCGGCCGACAGCTTCCGGCGGGCCACCGCACAGCAGTTCGCCAGGGCCTCGGCCGCGATGGCCAGTGGCGGCACACCGCGCTGGAAGCAGGTCATGCACGTGCTGCGCATGCTGACGATGTGCGAGCGACTGCTGAGCACCGGCGAACTCGTGCTCGCGGTCGGCGCGCACCGGGAGCAGTTGCTGGCGGTCAAGGAGGGTGATGTGCCGTGGAAGGACGTGCTGAGCTGGGTCGAGGACCTGCGCGACCGCACCGCCAGCGCCGTCCTGCGCTCCCCGCTGCCCGTCGTCCCTGACGCCGGGGCCGTGGAGCGCTGGCTGATCTCCGTGCGCCGCCGCTCCGCACTGGGCGAGTTGTGAGCCCACGCACCAGGTGAACACGGCGGCACTTGACGGGACCCGGCCAGGCTCACGGCGGGACTCGCCTGCACCTGGGCGGGGTTCGCCTGCACCTGGGTGGGACTCGCGCTCGCTAGGACGGGACTCGCTTACACCTGGGCGGGACTCGCCTGCACGGAGCGGGACTCGCCTGCGGCAGAACGGAACTGGCCAGTACCTGGGCGGGACTCACCTGCGCCCCGGCGGGACTCGCGCACGACACGACGGGACCCGCGCTCGCCAGGACGGGGTTCGCCCGCACCTGGGCGGAACTCGCGCACGCTAGGACGGGACTCGCCTGCACCGGAGCGGGACTCACGCACACCAGGACGAGACTCGCCTGCATCTGGGCGGAACTCGCCTGCGGCAGAACGGGACTCACCTGCACCTGGCCGAGGTTCGCGCTCGCCAGGACGGGACTCGCGCACCTGGGCGGGCCCCGCCTACGCCAGGGCGGAACTCGCACGCGACACGGCGGAACTCGCACGCCTCTGAGCGGGACTCGCACGCGACAGAACGGAACTCGCGCGCCAGAACGGGCCCCACCTATGCCACAGCGGGACTCACACGCGGCAGAACGGGACTCGCGCTCGCCAGGACGGGACTCACCTGCACCGGAGCGGGACTCGCACGCGACAGGACGGGGTTCGCCCGCACCGGAGCGGGACTCGCGTGCCTCTGGGCGGGACTCGGGGTCAGCTGAGCATGTCGAGCCAGGGGTGACCGGGGTGCACACGGCCGATCAGGTCCACGCAGCGGTGCCGCCCCGCGGCGTCCAGCCAGGGCATGGTGGCGGACAGGTCGGCCTCGTCATGGGGCTGCGCGCGCTTGGCCTTGAACAGCAGCACGAACTCGGGCCGCAGGTAGCGGATCCCGCGGGAGACCCAGGTCGCCTCGTCCAGCGGCAGCACCACCGTGGGGTCGCGGCGGCACACCCAGTCCCCCTCGCGGTCCTCGGTCAGCAGCAGATCCAGCAGCCAGGGGCCGCCCGCGTGCTCGCGGATCCACAGCTGGGTGGCCCAGCTGGGCAGCTCCTCCGGCTTGGTGATCGGCTGGAGCGCACCCGACCCGGCCGCCCACACGTGGTGCGTGCGGGTGAAGTGCTCCAGCACCGTGGGCAGGTCGCGGCGGAACACGCCCAGGTCGATGTCGCCGTGCTCACGTTGCACGGCTGCGTACGCCTCGATGGCCCAGCCCCCGGCAACCCACCAGGGCGCGTCCATGCCCTCGCACAGTGCCGCGGCAGCGACGGGGTCGACCACCTCCCAGGGCCCGTAGAGCCTGGTGAACTCCTCGTCGGCCACTAGCCCTCGGCAGTGGGTTTCGGTGCGGCGTCCTGCTCGGGCTGGTCGAAGCTCGCGGGTACCCGCTTGAGGTGCTTGGTCATCGAGCGGACCAGGAAGGCCACCGCCACGAAGAACAGCAGCAGGATCACGAACCCGACCGGGGTGGACTTGCCGAAATCCTCCCCCTGTCCCCCGGAGTCACTGCCCTGACCTGCGGCGATGACCACGGGAACACCCACCACCGGGCCAGGTAGCCCTGGCAGTCCGGTCACACGCGCACCTTCTCTCGTACTCCGGCGAACAGATCGTCTTCAGGCAGCGTGGTGTCCACCAGGGAGCGCACCAGCTCGTACTCCTCGGTCGGCCACACCTCGCGCTGCAGCTCCAAGGGTACGGCGAACCAGCGGCTCTCGGGATCGATCTGCGTGGCGTGCGCCCGCAGGGCCTCCTTGGCCACGTCGAAGTAGTCCGCGCACTCGACCTGGGTGGTGACCCGCTCCATCACGTCGGGGCGGTCGTCCTTCCAGTTCTTCAGCCACTCCTCGTAGGGCGACTCCAGGCCCCTGGCCAGCATCGCCTCGTGGAAGGCGATCAGCTTGGCCCGGGAGAAGCCGTGCGAGTAGTACAGCTTCAGCGGCTGCCAGGGCTCGCCCTGCCCGGGGAAGCGGTCCGGGTCACCGGCCGCGTCGAAGGCGGCCACGGACACCTCGTGGCAGCGGATGTGGTCCGGGTGCGGGTAACCGCCGTTCTCGTCGTAGGTGGTGATGACGTGCGGGCGGAACTCGCGGATCACCCGCACCAGCGCCTCGGCGGACTCCTCCAGCGGCACCAGCGCGAAGCAGCCCTCGGGCAGCGGGGGCAGCGGGTCGCCCTCGGGCAGGCCCGAGTCCACGAAGCCCAGCCAGCGGTGGCTCACGCCCAGGATGGCCGCGGCGTTGGCCATCTCCTGCTTGCGCAGCTCACTGAGGTTCGCCAGCACCTCCGGCCTGTCCAGCGCGGGGTTGAGCACGTCCCCGCGCTCGCCCCCGGTGCAGCTGACCACCATCACCTCGTGGCCCTCGGCCACGTAGCGGGCCATCGTCGCGGCACCCTTGCTCGACTCGTCGTCGGGGTGCGCGTGCACTGCCATCAGGCGCAGCTTCTCGGCCATGGTCGCGAAAGTCCCCTCGTCCCGTGCTCTTCCTACCCCCGGACCGGCACACCCACCGGGCCCGGAGATAATCAACCTGTCGTCGCACCCCATTGTTCCCGAGGGGTCCGACAAGTCCGGGAGGAGGCGGTGGTGGTCACTCAGCGCCAACTGCCCGCCGACCGCTACGGCTCGCGGGCCAAGCCACCCGCACCCCGTTGGCTGCGCTGGGCGGGCCTCGCACTGTTCGTCGTGCTCGGCCTCGTGGTGGCCGTGATCGGCTACCAGAACCTGGGCACCCAGCCGATCGAGACCGAGGGCGTCGACCGCCAGGTCATCGACGACGGGTCGGTGCGGATCAGCTTCTCGGTGCGCCGCGACGACCCGGCCAAGCCCGCCGACTGCATCGTGCGCGCCCGCTCCGCGGACGGGGACGAGAGCGGTCGCCGCGAGGTCTACATCGCGCCCGGCGGCACCTCGGTGACGGTCACGACGGTGCTGCACACCTCGAAACGCGCAGTCAGCGGTGAGGTGTTCGGGTGCAGTTATCAGGTGCCCGCGTATCTGGTGGCCCCCTAGCGGCCAAGCGGGTGAACCAGCCCGCTACGAGCTGTCGACCAGCCAAAAGGCCCGCACTCAGCGTTGCCGTCGTGTTATCATCGTCCGACAGCACGGCCCCTTTCGTCGGGCCGTGTTTTTCCGTTCCGGGCCTCACGGCTCGGAATCCGCCGGGGCGCGCTTGCGTTCCGGAGTCGGCGTGCGAGCACGTCGACTTGGAGAGTACGACGAGGAGTTGGTGACCGTGACGGAGACCCAGGTGACCTGGCTGACCCAGGAATCCTACGACCGGCTCAAGCAGGAGCTTGACGAGCTGATCGCCAACCGCCCGGTCATGGCAGCGGAGATCAACGCCCGGCGCGAGGAGGGCGACCTCAAGGAGAACGGCGGCTACCACGCCGCCCGCGAGGAGCAGGGCAAGCAGGAGGCCCGCATCCGCCAGCTCCAGGAGCTGCTGCGCGCGGCCAAGGTGGGCGAGGCCCCCGCCAACGACGGCACCGCCGCGGCGGGCAAGGTGCTCACGGTGCGTTACGAGGGTGACACCGACACCGAGCAGTTCCTGCTGGCCACCCGCGAAGAGGGCGCCGAGGGCCCGCTGGACGTGTTCTCCCCCGCCTCGCCGATCGGCAAGGCCCTGCTGGGCGCGCGTGAGGGCGAGACCCGCGAGTACGAGCTGCCCAACGGCAAGGTCATGAAGGTGACCCTGATCAAGGCCGTGCCCTACAACGGCTGAGCGACAGACCCGCGAGGGCCCCGGTCGCCGCCGCGACCGGGGCCCTCAGTCGTTGGCGATGCGTTCCAGCAGCGGGCGCACCCTGGGCTCGATCGGGGTGGACAGCGCGATGGCGGTGGACGTGCGCCGGACCCCGGCCACGTCCACCACCTCGTCCACCACGCGCTGCAGGTCGGCGTTGGACTTGGCGACCATGCGCACGTGCAGGTCGCCCTGGCCGGTGGTGGCGTGCACCTCGCAGACCTCGTCGATGGCCGCCAGCCGCTGCGCCACCTCGGCCCGCCTGCCCTGTGCGATCTCCAGGATGGCGAAGGCCGTCAGCCCGTAGCCCATCGCGGCCAGGTCCACCGCGGGCGGGAAACCCCGCAGCACCCCGCTGGCGTCCAGCCGGTCCAGCCTGGCCTGCACCGTGCCGCGCGCCACGCCCAGGCGGCGCGAGCACTCCAGCACGCCCAGCCTCGGCTCGTCGGTGAGCAGCAGCAGGAGCTTCGCGTCCAGCGCGTCCAGTGGTTCCCGGTTCACCTGGTCAGTCTGCCCAATCCGCGGCGCGAGAACCAGATCACACTGAGCACCTTGTCCAGTGAAAATGACATCGGTTGCTCAGCCTGCGGGCAGGGCACATCCTTCGGCTACCGAATTGACCACCGCACGGGGCGCCAGGAGGACACTGTGACCGAGATGATGGACGACGTCAGCTTCGAGTCGCTCAAACAACTCGTCGGTCTGGTCGACTACGACGGCTCCAAGGACCCGTTCCCGGTCAAGGCCATGGACGCCGTCGTGTTCGTCGCGGGCAACGCCACCCAGACCGCGTGGTTCTACCAGGTCGCCTTCGGCATGCAGCTGGTCGCCTACTCCGGGCCGGAGACCGGCAACCGGGACCACAAGTCCTACGTGCTCAAGTCGGGGTCGGCGCGCTTCGTGATCAACGGGGGCGTCGCCCCGACCAGCCCGCTGCTGGACCACCACCGCTCGCACGGTGACGGCGTGGTCGACCTCGCGCTCGAGGTCGGCGACGTGGACCAGTGCATCCGGCACGCCAGGGCCAACGGGGCCACCGTGCTGGAGGAGCCCAACGACGTCAGCGACGAGCACGGCACCGTGCGCAGGGCCGCCATCGCGGCCTACGGCGAGACCCGCCACACGCTGATCGACCGCTCCCGCTACACCGGCCCGTACCTGCCCGGCTACGTGGCCAAGCAGAGCTCCGTGAAGCGGCCCGAGGGCGCCCCCAAGCGGCTGTTCCAGGCCGTGGACCACTGCGTGGGCAACGTCGAGCTCGGCAAGATGGACTACTGGGTCGAGTTCTACAACAAGGTCATGGGCTTCGTGAACATGGCGGAGTTCGTCGGCGACGACATCGCCACCGACTACTCGGCGCTGATGAGCAAGGTGGTGTCCAACGGCAACCACCGCGTGAAGTTCCCGCTCAACGAGCCCGCCGTGGCCAAGCGCAAGTCGCAGATCGACGAGTACCTGGAGTTCTACGGCGGCCCCGGCTGCCAGCACATCGCCCTGGCCACCAACGACATCATCACCACGGTGACCGCCATGCGCGAGGCGGGCGTGGAGTTCCTGGACACGCCGGACTCCTACTACGACGACCCCGAGCTGCGGGCCCGCATCGGCAACGTGCGGCTGCCCATCGAGGAGCTCAAGAAGCACCGGATCCTGGTCGACCGGGACGAGGACGGCTACCTGCTGCAGATCTTCAGCGCGCCGATCGGCGACCGGCCGACCGTGTTCTACGAGCTGATCGAGCGGCACGGCTCGCTGGGCTTCGGCAAGGGCAACTTCAAGGCCCTGTTCGAGGCCATCGAGCGCGAGCAGGAGCGCCGAGGCAACCTCTGAGGCAGCGGGTGCGGCGCCGACACGTCTGGTCGGCCCGCACCCGTCAGGAGGTCAGGCAGAACACCACCCCGGTGTAGTTCGTGTCCTCGGGCGGCAGCTCGGCCCTGACGATGTGCCAGGAGTCGAACTGGCCCGGCGGGATGAACTTGCACAGGTTCGTGCCGTTCGAGGTGCGCACGTTGACGTAGACGTTGCCCTTGCCGTTGGACCAGACCGGGGCCACCGGGCGCCCGCCGTCACCCCAGCAGTTGCGCCAGTACAGCCACCAGCCGCCCGCCCCGTCCACGTCGGCGGAGGTCCCGCAGGGCACCTCGGCGGGCCCTTGTGTGCGGGCCTGGACCACGCCCGGCACCAGCGCCGTCGCGGTGACGAGCCCGGCCACCGCGAGGATCCTCAGTCTCATCTCGGTCAACCCCTCTGCTGCGCGGAGTCGGTGACCGCTGCGCGCACCGAGCCGGTGCCCGAGGTACGCCGGTACCGCACGGCGACCACGAGCCGGGTACCGGTCAGCGCGTACGGCCCGCGGGAGGTGCGCACCAGGCCCGGCGCGCAGGTCCAGGACGCCACCACGGCGCCCTGCCCGGTGCTCTCGTCGGTGATCAGGATCTGGCCCTCACCCGAGGTGCCCGCCTCGCAGCCGTCGAGGGTGTCCAGGGTGAGCAGCGGGCACAGCACGGTCAGCCGGGCGGCCCAGACCGTCTCGAACTCGGCGGCGGTGACCACCGGCAGATCCTGGGCGCGCACCGGGCTGAACCGCACCGGCGGCGGCACGGCGGCCGGTCGCTTGCGCAGCTCGGCGAGTTCGGCGCGCAGCTGGGTGATCTGGTCGAGCAGGTTGCTCGGCAGGTTGGTCAGTCCCATCAGACGGCGTCCTCGATCAGCGGGTTCACGGTGAGCGTGACGGTGTCGTCCCCGTGGTCGCCCACGGCCACGTCCAGGCCGACCACCCGCATCCGGGTGTCCAGCCCGCCGGTGTGGAACAGGTCCTCGACGATCACCCGCGCGTCGTCGCCCATGCCGATCTCGGCGACGCCCGGCGGCAGCCCGCCGTGCACCAGCAGGGTGGGCAGGGCCACCGGCAGCCGCGCGGCCCGCTGGTCGGCGGCGGCGTGCGCCTGGAGTTCGGCGGGATCTCTCACCCCGGTGTAACCGCGTTCACCCTCCAGCAAGGCCCAGCCGTCCCGGTACCGGTCCCGGTCCTCGGCCACCGCGATCAGCGTTGCCCGCTCGGTACCGTCCCCGTCGGCGAAGATCCGGGTGGCCATGCGTGTGCCGTCGGAGGGCCAGGTGTAGCTGATCAGGTTGCCGCCGAACTCCCACACGTGCGCGGTGCCCTGCTGGCCCAGCCGCGGCGTGCCCAGCCGCAGCACCCGGCTCGGCCTGCCGCCCGCGTCCAGCGGCCCGACGTCGAACATCATGTCCGGTCCGTCCTGGATCTGCGAGAGCTTGCGCAGCGCGTCCCCGACGCTGACGTTCTGGTAGGCGAAGTAGGCGCGGCTGCGCCGGATCCCGGACAGGCTGTCCGGGTCCGCGCGCACCCCGATGTCCCCGCCCTGGTGCCGGGCGGCCACCGCGAGCAGGCCGCGCGCGATGTCGTTCTGGTCCATCTCCTCGAAGCGCACCGGGTCCAGCCTGGCCACGCGGGTCGGGTCGTGATACGCCTGCTCGGGCAGCACCGGCAACACCTTGCGGTGGTCGTAGTAGGACCAGAAGTCCCCGCAGCCCAAGGAGATCCGGCCGGTGGCGGAGTCGTACCTGCGGGTCCAGACCAGCCCGCCCCACACCGGCTCGTCCTCGCGCAGCACGTAGACCACCCGCCGCGCGGGCGTGCTCAGGTCGTACGGGTCGGCGGCCTGCACCCTCGGGTCGCCCAGCGAGAGCGTGGCCGAAAGCTGCCCTGTGCCACAGAGTTTCTTGCCGAACCGCACCGAGGTGAGCGGGAGCTCGGCCAGGGTCTGGTTGGTGACCAGGTCGGAGAACAGGTACGTGTAGGCCACCTCAGGACCTCAACCAGGTCAGGGTGATGTTGTTGAGGCTGGTCCACGCCTGGGTGTTGCGGTTCTGCGCCGCCGAGGTCCACAGGATGACGCTGACCGTGTCACCGGCGGTGAAGCGGTACTCGGTGGCGCAACTGATCGAGCCGGGCACGACCGCCCTGCGGTCATCGTGCTGGTTGGCGTAGCGCATCCCGAGGTTGGCACCGTCGGTGATGGCCACGTAGACCTCGTAGAAGCCGTCCCCGCCGGGGGCGTTGATGCGCAGGCTCACCGAGATGCTCCACAGCCCGGCCCGGTTCAGGGTGAACACGCTGTTGTCGCTGGACGGGCTCACGTCCGGGCTGGTGTAGGTCGCGGTGGGGAACTTGATCCTGGTGTCCAGGTTCTGCGGGAAGTTCTGCTCCTGGCCCGCGCGGACCTCGTAGCGGGCCTCGTGCCGCATGCCGCCCACGCCCCCGGCGACACCCACCCACTTCGCGCCGTCCCATTGGTAGAGCAGGCCGTCCTGGATGCTGGCCACCAGTTGGCCCTGGTACGGACTGCTGATCGTGGACAGCTCGTTCGGGGAGGCGCAGACCGGCACACCGGGCACCCGCCACGCCGTGCCGTCGCTGACCTCCAGCCAGCCGCGGTCGGCCCGGTACGTGGTCAGTCCGGGGTAGGCGGTCAGCTGGGCGCGCTCGGCGACCCCGCGCAGCGGCACCACCCCGCCCAGTCCCACCACCGAGCCCTGCCTGCGGTCCTCGATCATGTCCGCGGTGATCTCCTTGGCACTGGCCGGGATCCGCACGCGGGCCAGTTCCAGGTAGTCGCCGGGACCGGGCACCGTCGGCGGGTTCGGGGTACCCGAGGCGGTGCCGACCACCTGGGTCACCAGGAAGCCGTTGACGGTGTCCCCGTAGAACTTGTCGGTCTGCTGGGCGATGATCAGGTCGATGCGCGGGTTCTTCGAGTCCGCCGGGTGGTCGGTGATCAGGTCCAGGGTCTTGGCCCGGTCCAGGGTCTGCACGTAGTTGCCGAGCCCCCGCTTGGACTGCATGAACATCTGGAAGGGCTGCACGGTCACCGTGGCGTCCGGCTTGGCGGCGGCCGAGACCCGGCCGGGGTCGCCCGGCGCCGCGCGCAGGCCCTGCCGCGCGCTCACCGGGTCCGCGCCAGGCTGCGCCAGCGCGGACAGCGCCAGCCGCGCGTCCTCGGTGGTGATCACCCCGTTCGGTGCGTCCGACACAGCCCACGAGTTGCGCTCAGCCATGATCTCTCCCCCTGTGCTTCTCAGATGGTGGCGTGCCGCCAGCGGGCGGTGAGCCGGGCCGCCGGGTCGAAGCCGCCCGCCTCGAACCCGATGTGCACCGAGCCGTGCGCCGGGATCGGGAACCACTGGCGGGTCAGCAGCCTGTCGTTGCGGTTGGCCCCGTTGAGCAGCACGGTCCTGGTGTCGGTGTCGAGCACCAGCCGCTGCCCGGCCGCCACGGGGAAGGCGGGGTCGAACACCAGCCGCTGCCCGGTGTCCCGGTTGGTGATCACCGGGCCGAGCACCGGGCCGGTGACCACCAGCACCGGCCAGGTCGCCACGTCCCCGGCGTTGCGCGCGAGCAGCACCCCGCCCTGCCGTCCGGTGCCCATCACCAGCGGGAACACCAGCGGGAAGGGCAGGCCGTCGGTCTGCGGGGCCGCCAGGCCGGTCGCCGAGGTGGACTCCACAGTGGAGTACAGCCGGGGATCGGTTGCCTGCCACTGGATCGAGCCGGTGGTGTAGCCCAGCGAGTAGTACTTCGCCACGTTGATCGAGCGCCGCACGCAGCGCGCGTTCACCTGCCAGGACTGGCCGTCCAGCCGAATCACCAGCGGCTCCTCCAGCGGGCGCTCGGCCGGTGCGGTGATCGCCCGCAGGGTGGCCACGGCGGCACCGAAGGACTCCACCGGCACGCCTTTGATCAGGTAGGTCAGCGTGACGACCCGTTTGCCCATCAGCTGGGAGCCCTGCAACAGCCCGTGCGTGGGTCTTGGCGTGTCCTGGCCCCGCACCTCGGCCAGGTCCAGCCAGCCCTCCAGCTTGGTCATCCGGTACGGGCTGGCCGTGCCGAGCAGCACCCCGCGCCACTCCAGCTGCCCGTCGGTGGTGATCAGCTCGCCGGGGGTCATCAGCCGCCTCCTTTCGCCATCCAGTCCAGTTCCGCGGCGATCTCCACCGGGCTCTGGCTCGGGGTGGCGTAGAAGTTCTCGATGTACATGCCGCCCGCCCCCGCGGCGGTGAGCAGGCCGCCGTAGGCAGGCGCCGGAGTGCCGAAGTCGAGCGGGCGCGGCGAGGACAGCGCACCGAGGTTGTCCACTCCGGACACCCCGAGGCTGAAGCTCCTGGCGCCGAACAGGCCGCCGACCCACTTGAAGAAGTCACCGATCAGGTTGCCCGCCGCGCGTACCGCGTCCACCAGGGACCTGATCGAGTCGGCCAGGTGCTGGATAGCGGCGGCCATCCGGTCGAGCACGAACGAGCCGGTGAGGATGGCCTCGGAGCACAGCGTGAGGATGAAGCCGGTCAGTCCGGCCGCGGCGCCGATCAGCAGCATCTTCCACCACGCACCCGCGGCCTCGTCGCCGATGGACCGCAAGGCGCCGGCGATCTCGTTGAGCGCGCCCGCGATCTGCGCGGACCGGCCTCGCACCATGGATTCCAGGCCGTTGAGCACAGCGTTCACCGAGTCGGCCATGGACTGGAAGATCCCGGTGACGATGCCGGGCAGTGGCCGCAGGCCCTCGAACGCGCCCAGCATGGCGGAGGTCCAGTTGATCACGAAGTTCAGCAGCGCGTTGAGGTTCGCGGTGAGGTTGCCGTAGAGCTGGTTGAAGGCCGCGCTGGTCCAGTCCAGAACCGCCTGCCACGCCTGCACGACGGTGCTCACCACGAGCGAACTGACCTGCTGCACGGCCTGCAGGACGAGCGTCCACGCGGCCAGGGTGACCAGTGCCAGCGCACCGAACGCGAGGGTCGTCGCGTCCAGCACCAGCTGCCAGGCGGCCAGCACGTCCTGCAAGATCGCCGAGGTGGCCAGCTGCACGGTCAGCAGGATGGTGGCCCAGATCGTCTGCACGTAGGTCCACAGCGCGGTGAAGAACACGGTCGTGCCGTCGAGCACCTGCTGCCAGGCCAGCGCCACGCCGAGCACCACGGCGGCCAGCGAGGTCTGGATGGCGAGCCCGATGGCCGTCCACATGACCACGGTGTTGTCCAGCACCAGCTGCCAGGCCAGCGCGGCGGCCTGCATCACCAGGTCCAGCCCGGCCTGCACGGCCTGGGTGATCAGCAGCCAGGTGCCGGTGACGAAGGTCCAGATCGCGGTGAAGTCGGTGGCCGTCTCCAGCACCAGTGCCTGCCAGGCAGCGGTGATCGCCGCCGCCAGTCCCAGCACGGCGGCCTGCACCAGCGGTACCGGGGAGATCGCCAGGGCCCAAGCGGTGATCATCGTCGTGGCGGTGCCCAGCGCACGACCCGCCAGCCAGTCCAGGCCGAAGACCACGGTGGTGATCGCGGTCGAGGCCGTGCCCGCCGCGGCGACCGAGGCCGAGGCCAGCCGGGCGAAGGACCTGGCCCCGTCGTGCGAGAGCGCCAGCAGCGCGGGCAACAGCACCGCCCGCAGCAGCTTGGCCAGGAACTGCAGCGGGGCGCTGGCCTGCTTGACCGACTGCCGGAGCCCGATCATCGCCCTGCCCAGCCGCGTGGAGATCGCCCGCGCCACGGTGAGCACCGCCCCGCGCACCGCCGACATCAGCAGCTTGCGCAGCTGGGCCAGGGCGGGCGCGGCGCGGGTGGCCACCGTCTTGACGAAGGTCGCCTCCAGTTCACGCCGCAGCACGGCCAGGCTCTGCCCGAAGGCACCGCTGTCCAGCCGAAGGCCGACCGTCAGCTCACCGACGGTGAGTGCCACGCCTGTCCCCCTCCTCCTACAGGTTGGCGATGACCGAGCGGGCCGTCTCGCTGCTCAGCTCCACCGGCTCGTTCGCGGTGACCTGCCGCCACACGCTGTCCGCCGAGAGCCCGGTCAGCAGTGCGGCGAACTCCCACCAGGACAGGCCCGCGTCCAGGTCGGCCATCAGGTCTCTGCCGTACTCGCGCCGCCAGTCCGCGTAGACCAGGCGCCAGTGCCGCAGGATCATGCGGACGGCGTGCTCCCGTTCGCCCCCGTCGTCGCGGGGGCCGACCCGTTTCCCGACTGGCGCTCCTGGTAGACCCGCTGGCAGGTGCCCAGCAGGTCGGGCAGGTCGTCGATCTCCAGGCCCCGGTCCAGCAGGTCGCGCAGGTTCGACTCACCCAGCAGGGCGGCCAGCATGTCGAACGCCTCCTCGGCGTTGACCTCCTCGCTGGCCGCGCGGCCCGCGCGCCGCGCCGAGACCGCGAACAGGATCAGCTTGGCGGGCAACGAGTTCGGCAGGGTGTAGACCTTGCCCAGCAACCGGATCCTCGGCGCCACCCGCGCGGCCTTGCGCTCGCGCCACGCCTCGTCGAAGTCGTAGTCGACGACCTCGTCCTGCTCGGCGGCGGTCACTGGGTGGCCGCCACGGGCTCGGTGGTGGGCTGGCCCGAGCGAGCGATGGTGGCCTTCCACGCCGCCTTGTCGTTGTTGCCGCCGCCCTGCTCGCCCATGCTGAAGGTGGCCGTCCAGACCCGCCACGCCTTGTCCAGGGTGTGCCGGAAGCGCACCTTGCCCAGGCTGGCCGGGCCCACCTGGGTGGCCAGGAACTCCACCCTGGCCTGGCCGGGGTCCTGCGCTGTGGTGCTCGGGTCCTGCAACAGGTAGCCCTCCAGGCCCAGGGTGGCCCCGCGCTGCACGACCTCCTGCTCGTAGTAACCCCCGGAATCGAATGTCGTGGTGTCCACGACCTCCTCGTTGTCCCCGGCGTTGGGCACCGCGGAATTGAGGCCGCCAATCTGGCTCCACGTCTTTCCGTCGGCCTCGGCGACCTGGATCACGAGATCACGAGCATTGATCTTGACGGTTGGCATGATTGATTGTTCCCCCACTCCAGAAGCACACCCAAGTGGACAGACATCGTCACCGCCGATTACCGACCGGGCGGTGCAACTCCATACGGAAGGACACATCCCACTGATCGCGATCGGCTGAATCACGTCCGGCGTAAACCGGTCCGCCGCCGGTGGCCAGGCCCAGTACCAGCCAGGTGCCGCCGGGCAGCGCGCGGCTGCCCAGCCCGTGCAACGCGTCGTACACCGCCTGCGCCGTGCCCTCGGCCCCCACCGCGTCCTTGACCGCGCCACGCACCCTGACCTGCACAGTTGGCGTGTCGTATGGCAGGGTCGAGTCGGCGTCGAGCCCGGCGGCCCTGGTCAGCACGAGCACCGCGTCGGGCGTGGCGGGCGGCACCGCCAGGACGATCGTGCCGCCTCCTGCGGGCTGGTAGGAACCCAGCCCGAACTCCTGCAACAGTCTCGCGAATTCCTCGAGCAGCGTCATCGCAGCCTCCAGCGCGAACGGCAGAAATGCCGCCCGCTCCCCCGAGCCGTTACCGCAGAAATCAGACGTTCTTCCCCAATAATAGGACGAACCGAGTCGCGGGTGTCAACCTCGTTCTACGGATTACACCTTCCGGCCGTACGTCAGGAGGCCAGCACCGTGTATCCGGCGTTGCGCAGTACGGATACCAGTTCCGCACAGTGCCCGATCCCCCGCGTCTCCAGGTTCAGCCCCACCTCGGCCTCGCCCAACTCGAGCGCGCCGGAGATACGCGTGTGCTCCACGTCCAGCACGTTGACCCCGCGCTCGCCCAGCAGCGAGAGCAGCCCGGCCAGGCTGCCGGGCCGGTCGGGGATGCGCAGCCGCAGCGCCAGGTAGCGGCCAGCGGCGGTCATGCCGTGACGGATGATCTTCAGCAGCAGGATCGGGTCCACGTTGCCCCCGGACAGCACCGCCACCACCGGCGAGGGGAACCGGCCCGGGTGCTGGAGCAGCGCGGCCACCGCGGCGGCACCGGCCGGTTCCACGACCTGCTTGGCCCGCTCCATGCACAGCAGCACCGCCCGCGACAGCGAGCCCTCGGTGACCGTGACCACCTCGTCCACCAACTCGGCCACGTGCCGGAACGTGCCCGCACCGGGCTGGCCCACCGCGATGCCGTCGGCCATGGTGTGCACCTGCGGCAGCCGCACGGGCTCGCCCGCGGCCAGCGAGGGCGGCAGCGCGGCGGCCTGCTCGGCCTGCACCCCGACCACCCGCACCTCGGGTCGCAGCCCGCGCACGGCGGCGGCGACCCCGCCGACCAGCCCGCCGCCGCCAGCGGCGACCAGCACGGTGCCCGCGGTCGGCACCTGGTCGAGCACCTCCAGGCCCAGGGTGCCCTGACCGGCGATCACGTCAGGGTGGTCGAACGGGTGGATGAAGACCGCACCGGTGCGCTCGGCGAACTCCACGGCCGCGGCCAGGGTGTCGTCGAACACCTCACCGGTCAGGTGCACGTCCGCCCCGTAACCGCGGGTGGCGTCCAGCTTGGGCAGCGGCACCCGCTCCGGCATGAACACGGTGGCCTCGGTGTCCAGCAGCGAGGCGGCCAGCGCCACACCCTGGGCATGGTTGCCCGCGCTGGCGGCGACCACCCCGCGTGCGCGCTCCTGCGCAGTGAGCCCGTGGATCCGCGTGTAGGCGCCCCTGAGCTTGAACGAACCGGTGCGCTGGAGGTTCTCGCACTTGAGGTAGACCTCGCCGCCGTGCCAGTCGGCGAGCACCCGCGAGGACTCCACCGGCGTCTGCCGCACCACGCCCCGCAGCACCTTCTGAGCGGCCAGGACGTGATCCACCGTGACCAGCTCCATGGGGTAGATACTGCCAGTGACGGACCGGTCGCCCGCACGCACCGCCCGGTGCGAGTAGGCTTGGGCACGTCTTCGCGGCAGACCGGGCAGTGAACCGCTCACGGTGCTCGGCACGTAGTAGACCGCGACACACATCTTGGAGGTGGCATGGCACGCTTGGCACGTCTTGCCGGGGTGCTGCCGCTGGTGGGAGCGGTGGCCACCGCCGCGGCGCTGACCGGCGCCGCCGTGTTCACCGTCTCCGAGACCGGCTGCGCCGACGCCGGCCGCTACGTCCAGCACGCCAACGGCGTGGTGGAACTGGTCGGCAGCTGCGTGGGCAAACAGGACTTCCCCGGCGCCCCCGCGCACGAGGCCGCGGGCTCCGGCGACCAGGGCAACTCCGCCC
The DNA here is from genome assembly GCF_000525635.1 of Kutzneria viridogrisea DSM 43870. Taxonomy (NCBI): domain Bacteria; kingdom Bacillati; phylum Actinomycetota; class Actinomycetes; order Pseudonocardiales; family Pseudonocardiaceae; genus Kutzneria; species Kutzneria viridogrisea. Next base: position 877,300 of record NZ_CP007155.1, on the reverse strand, counting down.
GCGCCCTGCGCCCCTAACCCTTCCCGCAGGCCCCCACCTCACGCCGGGCCCTGTCCCACACCCCGCGCCCCGCGTCTTCGCGCCGGTCCCGCGTCTTCGCGCCGGTCTCTGGACCGCAGGCCCAAGATGATCACATCTTTCCAGTGATCATCTTGGGACAAGGGAAGAGACCGGACCCAAGCGAAGACGCCGCGATCCGGAGGATCGCAGAGAGCGAAGCGGGCACAGCCGTCCCCAGCGAACGCCCAAGCCCGCTCGGGGAGAGCCCGCGTCTTTCCAGCGGGCGAACCCGAGCAACCCCGCAAACGCCGACACCAAGCGCCGACACACCACCCCGCAACGCCAAACACGCACACCGCGAAGCGCCGACACGCACGTCCGCAACGTCTGACACGCAGGCCAAGAAGCGCCGACCCGCGCCCCCCAGCGCGGGACTCACGCCCCCCAGACCGGGACTCACGTGCGCCAGACCGGGACTCACGCGCAAGAGAGTGGGACTCACACACAGGAGCCCGGGACTCACACCCCCTGAGCGGGACTCGCCGGGGCGGCCCGCTCAGGGGGTTGGATCAGAACGCGCCGAGCAGGTCCTCGATCAGGTCCTCCACGTCCTCGATGCCCACCGACAGGCGCACCAGGTCGTCGGGCACCTGGAGTGCGGAGCCCGCGGTGCTGGCGTGGGTCATCTTGCCGGGGTGCTCGATCAGCGACTCGATGCCGCCCAGCGACTCGGCGAGGGTGAACAGCTTCGTGCGCGAGCACAGGTCCAGCGCGGCCTGCTCGCCACCGGCCACGGTGAACGAGACCATGCCGCCGAAGCGGCGCATCTGCTTGGCGGCGACCTCGTGGCCGGGGTGCTCGGGCAGACCCGGGTAGTACACCTTGGTGACCTTCGGGTGCTTGACCAGCGCCTGGACCACGCGCTCGGCGTTGTCGCTGTGCCGGTCCATGCGCACGCCGAGGGTCTTCAGCCCGCGCAGGGTCAGCCAGGAGTCGAACGGGCCGGGCACCGAGCCCGCGGCGTTGCGCAGGAAGGCGAACTTCTCGGCGAGTTCGTCGTCGGAGGTGATCGCCGCGCCGCCGACCACGTCGGAGTGGCCGCCCAGGTACTTGGTGGTGGAGTGCAGCACCACGTCGGCGCCCAGGCCCAGCGGGGACTGCAGGTACGGGGTGGCGAAGGTGTTGTCCACGACCAGCCGGGCCTGTGCCTGGCGGGCCACGTCGGCCAGCGCGGAGATGTCGGCGATGCCCAGCAGCGGGTTGGTGGGCGTCTCCACCCAGATCGCCTTGGTGTTGGGCCGGATCGCGGCGCGCACGGCGTCCACGTCGGACAGGTGCACCGGGGTGTGCTCCACGCCCCACTGGCTGAAGACCTTGTCCACCAGGCGGAAGGTGCCGCCGTAGGCGTCGTCCGGGATCACCAGGTGGTCCCCGGGCCGCACCAGCGCGCGCAGGGTGATGTCCGAGGCGGCCATGCCCGAGGAGAAGGCCAGCGCGTGGCGGCCGCCCTCCAGCGAGGCCAGGCACTCCTCCAGCGCGGTCCGCGTGGGGTTGGCGGTGCGCGAGTACTCGTAGCCACCTGCCCGCAGTCCGCCGACGCCGTCCTGGGCGAAGGTGGAGGTCTGGTAGATGGGCACGATGACCGAGCCGGTGCGCGGGTCCGGCTCCTGGCCGGCGTGGATCGCCCGGGTCTCGAAGCCGAATCGGTCGGTGTGGTCCGTCATGGCAAGAGCTTACGGCGCGAACGGCGCTGGGCCGAAAGGTCGGTGACGGCTACCACTGGCTGGACAACTCGCCCTGCTCAGCCCGGTCGTGGCGCAGGTAGTCGCTGGTGGCGGGTACCACGCCGAGGATCGCGGCGGCAGAGGCCACCAGCATGGCCGCCCAGCCCACCAGCGCGGGATAGGCGCCGTAGTAGTCGATCTGCTGCCAGATGAACGGGCCGCCGTCGAAGAAGCCCGCGAGCAACCTGGTCACCACGAGCAGGACCCCGCCGGACACGAGCAGGGCGCGGCCCGCGCGCCGGCGCATCAGCAGCAGTGCGGGCCCGGCCACCAGGGCGACGCCCGCCACCAGCAGGGCGACCTGCATGGTGAACGCCCTGGGCCGGTCCAGCTGGTAGTCCAGGTAACCGGGGTACTCCAGGTACGGCCAGAACAGGTACAGCTGGTAGAGGCCCGCCGCCAGGGCGAGCAGCCCGGTGATGACGGTGGTGACGGCAGAGGGCCGACGCGGGCTCATGATCCCAAGATACGAGCGAGGTCCGGGGGTGCGGGGACCACCAGCGTGTTGACCAGGCGATCCGCCCAGGTGCGACCGCGCGGGTCCCAGGCGGCGGCGAGGAAGCCCGCGCCCAGCGGCAGCAGGTCCACCAGGTGCAGTGCCTGCCGCACGGCGCAGGCGAACGGCCCGATCGGGGCGCCCGTGCCCTGGCCGACCAGTTGCACGCCGACCACCGACTTGCCCACGGTCTGCCCGGTGACGCCCTGCCGGTGCACGAAGTTCCACACCGCGAAGGCCACGAGCCAGCCCAGGGTCACCAGGGCGCAGACCGCGCCGACCCCGCTGGGCAGGGCAACGGCGAACAGCCAGGCCAGCCCGCCGATGATGGCGCAGCACAGGGCGTCGACCAGGGTGCCGCCCAGGCGTCGGCCCCAGCTGGCGACCGGGCGTGGGGTGGGCGGCCCGTACCAGAGCTGGGTGCCCCAGGAGGGCTGCGCGAAGCTCACCGGACAACGATAAGGCCGCCGCCCCCACGGAGGAGGGCGGCGGCCTCAACGCTGCGGATCAGTAGCCGTACGGGCCCTGCTGGCCGCCCTGCGGGGGCTGGCCGTAGGGGTTGGCGGGCGGCGGCTGCTGCTGCGGGAAGCCACCGGTGCTCGGCTGCTGGCCATACGGGTTGGCCTGCGGCTGACCGTACGGGTTGGCCTGCGGCTGGCCGTAGGTCTGCGGCTGGGCGCCGAAGGGCTGCTGCTGGCCGTACGGGTTGGCGGGCTGGCCGTAGCTGGGCTGGCCGAAACCGCCACCGGCGGGGGCGCCACCCTCCTTGGCGAGCATCGCCTGCGTGGTGGACGGGATCCACCACAGGGCGATGATGCCGCCGGAGATCAGGATACCCAGTACGCTGAACCCGGAGCCGTTGACCAGGGAGTACAGCGAGCTCAGGATGCCGAGGCCGAGCAGCGCCGTGACGGCGATGCGGCCCCAGCTCTTGCCCTGGCCGCCGAACCACGCGCACACACCGGCACCGATCGAGACGATCAGGCTCACCGCCACGATCACGACGGCCACCACGCCCAGGCCGCCGACCCCGTAGCGGGAGGCGGCGCCCAGCAGCGAGAGCGTGCCGATCAGACCGAAGATGCCGAGGATCGCGCTCAGGGCGCAGTACCCGATCGTGACCCACATCGCCACGGCCAGCGTGTTGCTGCCGCCCCCGCCCACCGAGTACGGGGCCTGGCCGATGGCGCCGGGCTGCTGGGTGGCCCAGGAGGGCTGCTGCGGCTGGCCGTACGGGCTGCCGGGCTGCTGGCCGCCGAACGGGCTGGCCCCGGGCTGCTGGCCGAACGCCTGGGGCTGCTGCGGGGCACCCCACGGCTGGGCCCCCGGCACGGCCCCGGGCTGACCGGGGAAGCCACCCGAGGGGGGCTGCTGGCCGAACGCCTGGGGCTGCTGTGCCGAGGGGTCCGCGGGCGGCTGCCCGAAGGCGGGCTGCACCGGCTGTGGGCTGCTGGCCGGGGTCGAGTAGCCGGGCGGGCTGTAGGTGGGCCCGGGCGGCGGCATGGTGCCGGGCGGCACCATCTGGGTGGAGTCGGCCGGGGGCGGGGTCGTCGCGGGCATCGGCGGCGGGGTGATCGCACCCGGCTGCACCACCTGCGTCTTGTTCGCGTCCGGGGACTCGGCGGCCGGGGGCTGGGCCCCGGAGTTCACCACCTGCGTGGCGTCCGGGTTCACCCCTGCGGACTCACCGTTCTGAGGCGGCTGTGAGTCGCTCATCGCCGCACCTCGCTGGCGCTCGGCGCAGCGCTTCGCGCCGGCCCTGTGCCCATTGGTTCGCTCGCAAGCTCGCTCACTGGGTTTCCAACCCCCTTGGGCCCTTGACGTCAAGTCGGGCGTAACGCTAGCGGATACGCCCGACCGCCGCCCCCGCCCCCCGCGATCACCTGCCCGCGAGGAAGCCCAGGATGTCGTGCCTGGTCACCACGCCCGCGGGCTTGCCGTCCACCAGCACCATCGCGCCGTCGGCGTTGGACAGCGCTTGCATGGCCGAACCCACCGGCTCACCAGCGCCGATGGTCGGCAGCGGCGGGGACATGTGGTTCTCCACCCGGTCGGCCAGCTGGGCCTTGCCGGTGAACAGGGCGTCCAGCAGGTCACGCTCGTTGACCGCACCGGCCACCTCGGCCGCCATGACCGGGGGCTCGGCGTTGACCACCGGCATCTGCGAGACCTCGAACTCGCGCAGGATGGCCACGGCCTCGGCCACCGTCTCGTTCGGGTGCACGTGCACCAGTTCGGGCATGGTGCCGTCCTTGCGGCGCAGCACGTCGCCCACGCTGGCCCCGGAGTGGTCGGGCGAGAGGAAGCCGTAGGAGGACATCCAGCTGTCGTTGAAGACCTTGGACAGGTAGCCGCGGCCGCCGTCGGGCAGCAGCACCACGATCACGTCCTCGGGGCCGCAGCGCTCGGCCAGCTTGAGGGCCGCCGCGGCGGCCATGCCGCAGGAGCCGCCGACCAGCAGGCCCTCCTCGCGGGCCAGTTTGCGGGTGACCTCGAAGGAGTCGGCGTCGGAGATCGGGATGATCTCGTCGCAGACGCCGCGGTCGTAGGTGGTCGGCCAGAAGTCCTCGCCAACGCCCTCCACCAGGTACGGGCGCCCGGTGCCGCCGGAGTAGACCGAGCCCTCCGGGTCGGCGCCGATGACCTTGACCCGGCCCTCGGAGATCTCCTTGAGGTACCGGCCGGTGCCGGAGATGGTGCCGCCGGTGCCGACGCCGGCCACGAAGTGGGTGATCCGCCCCTCGGTCTGCCGCCACAGCTCGGGGCCGGTGGAGTGGTAGTGGCTGGCCGGGTTCTCCGGGTTGGCGTACTGGTTGGGCTTCCAGGCGCCGGGAATCTCGCTGACCAGCCGGTCGGAGACGTTGTAGTAGGAGTCGGGGTGTTCAGGGGCCACCGCGGTCGGGCAGACCACCACCTCGGCGCCGTAGGCCTTGAGCACGTTGCGCTTGTCCTCGCTGACCTTGTCCGGGCAGACGAACACGCACTTGTAGCCCTTGCGCTGGGCGACCAACGCGAGGCCGACCCCGGTGTTGCCCGAGGTGGGCTCGACGATGGTGCCGCCCGGCTTGAGCTCGCCGGAGCGCTCGGCCGCCTCCACCATGCGCAGCGCGATGCGGTCCTTCACGCTGCCGCCGGGGTTGAGGTACTCCACCTTCGCCAGCACGAGCGGCTTGAGGTCCCGGGTCAACGAGTTCAGCCGCACCAGCGGGGTGTTGCCGACCAGGTCGACGACGTGTTCGACGTACTCCACCGGATTCCCCTTATGTCATTCGTCTGTTGGACGACCGCAGCCTAACCCGATCCGGGAACAGCCAGCCGGTTCGCCGTGTTAACCCCAACGGCCTAGCCGACGATGGAACTGGTGCGGCACCGGGGGAGGGTGACTATGGCTGTGCACGGGTTTCGCAGGGCGGCGGTGGCGCTGGGCGCCCTCGGCGGGCTGTCCGGTGCGCTGTACCAGTTGATGCTGGTCCAGGCGAAGAAGGCCGAACAGGTCATCGGCATACCGGTGGACCCGCCGTTCCTTGGCGACGGCATGTACCTGCCGGACGGGCGCGGCCCGCTGCCGGTGCTGGAGGTGGACCGGGCCCCGCTGCGCTTCGCGGTGTTCGGCGACTCGATGGCCGCGGGCCTTGGCGTGGACGGGCCGGAGCAGCTGCCCGGTGTGCTGCTCGCCAGGGAGCTGGCCGAGGAGTCCGGGCGCCCGGTGTGGCTGGACACCCACGCCGTGGTCGGCGCGACCACCCGGGACCTGGCCGCGCAGGTGGACCGGGCGCTGGCGGGCCGGCCCCCGGACGTGGCGCTGATCATCATCGGCGCCAACGACGTGACCGTGCAGCTACCCATCCCGCAGTCGGTGGCCAAACTGGTCCGCGAGCTGGGCCGCCTGCGCCAGGCCGGTACCGGCGTGGTCGTGGGCACCTGCCCCGACCTGGGCACGGTCCGCCCGCTGGCGCAGCCGCTGCGCTCCTACGCGCGGACCTGGAGCCTGCTGCTGTCCCGCGCCCAGTGCCGGGCCGTGGCCAAGGCGGGCGCCCTGGCCGTGCCGCTGGCCGACCTGCTCGCCCCGGACTTCCTCACCCGGCCCGCCGACCTGTTCAGCTCCGACCAGTTCCACCCCAGCGCCGCCGGGTACGAGCAGGCCGCCTCGGTGCTGCTGCCCGCGCTGTGCTCGGTGGCCGGGGTGTGGACCGGCGGCCCGCTGCCCAGCCTGCCCACCCGCTCCCAGCTGGCCGAGTCGCGGCGGCCGACCGCCCGGCTGATCGCACGGGTGAACCGCGGGCTCGGGAGAGCTTGACCACACCCTGACGGGACTGCTGAGGTTCTACGCTGCTGGGAGTTACCAGCCAGTAGGCGAACCGAAGGAGTTTCGCGATGCCCGAAGCCGTCATCGTCTCCGCAGCCCGATCCCCGATCGGCCGGGCGGGCAAGGGATCGCTGGTGTCCATCCGGCCCGACGACCTGGCAGTGCAGATCGTGCGCGCGGCCCTGGACAAGGTGCCCTCGCTGGACCCGACCCTCATCGACGACCTGATCATGGGCTGCGGCCTGCCCGGCGGGGAGCAGGGCTACAACATCGGCCGGGTCGTCTCGGTGCTGTCCGGCATGGACCACCTGCCCGGCTGCACCGTCACCCGGTACTGCGCGTCCAGCCTGCAGTCCACCCGGATGGCCTTCCACGCCATCAAGGCCGGTGAGGGTGAGGTGTTCATCTCCGCCGGTGTGGAGACCGTGTCCCGGTTCGCCAAGGGCAGCTCCGACGGCCTGCCCGACACGCAGAACCCGCTGTTCGCCGACGCCGCCGCCCGCACCGCGGCGGTCGCCGAGCACGGGGCCGACGAGTGGCACGACCCCCGCGAGGACAACCAGGTCCCCGACGTCTACATCGCCATGGGCCAGACCGCGGAGAACCTGGCCCTGCTCAAGGACGTCAGCCGCGCGGAGATGGACGAGTTCGGCGTCCGCTCGCAGAACCTGGCCGAGAAGGCCATCGCCGACGGGTTCTGGGCCCGCGAGATCACCCCGGTGACCCTGCCCGACGGCACCGTGGTCGCCACCGACGACGGCCCGCGCGCCGGGGTCACCCTGGAGAAGACCGCCACCCTCAAGCCGGTGTTCCGCCCCGACGGCCGGGTCACCGCGGGCAACTGCTGCCCGCTCAACGACGGCGCCGCGGCCCTGGTCGTGATGAGCGACACCAAGGCCAAGGAGCTGGGCCTGACCCCGCTGGCCCGCATCGTGTCCACCGGCGTGTCCGGCCTGTCCCCGGAGATCATGGGGCTGGGCCCGGTCGAGGCCTCCAAGCGGGCGCTGGCCAAGGCCGGTCTGTCCATCGGCGACATCGACCTGGTCGAGATCAACGAGGCCTTCGCCGCGCAGGTCATCCCCTCCTACAAGGACCTGGGCATCCCGCTGGAGAAGCTGAACGTCAACGGCGGCGCCATCGCCGTGGGCCACCCGTTCGGCATGACCGGCGCGCGCATCGCCACCACGCTGATCAACTCGTTGCAGTTCCACGACAAGCAGTTCGGCCTGGAGACGATGTGCGTGGGCGGCGGCCAGGGCATGGCGATGGTGCTGGAGCGGCTGAGCTAGCGCGGGACTCGCCCGCCAGTGGGCGGGACTCGCCGCATTCCCCGCGAGTCCCGCCCTGGGGAGCGCGAGTCCCGGTCTGGGGGGCGTGAGTCCCGGGCTGGGTGCGCGTGTCGGCGGTTCATGCCCCGCGTGTCGGACGTTGCGGACGCGCGTGTCGGCGCTTCGCGGCGCGTGTGTTCGGCGTTCCGGGACGGTGTGTCGGCGCTTGCGGGACGGTGTGTCGGCGCTTGCGGGGTTACTCGGGTCGCCCGCTGGACTGATGCGGGCTCTCCCGAGCGGGCGTGGGTGTCGGTTGGGGGTGGCTGTGCCCGCTTCGCTCTTGGCGATCCTCCGGATCGCGGCGTCTTCGCTTAGGTCCGGTCTCTTCCCTTGGCTCAGTTCGCCCGCTGAAAAGACGCGGCCGAACTGAGCCGGCGGTCCAGAGACCGGCGCGAAGACGCGCGAAGGGGCCGTCCCGGGTGGGGCGGCCCCTTTGGCGTGGTGGGGACTAGTTGCGCTGGAGGGAGGCGAGCAGGCGCAGCATCTCCAGGTACAGCCAGACCAGGGTGGTCATCAGGCCGAAGGCGATGTACCAGGCGAAGCGGGCCGGGGCGCCCGAGCGCAGCGCCCGGTCGGCCTGGTCGAAGTCGAGCAGGAAGTTGAAGGCCGCGATGCCGATGAACACCAGGCTGATGACGATGCCCAGGGCGCCGGTGCGCAGCGGACCGGCACCACCGGTGAACATCGAGACGATCAGGTTGAGCAGCATCAGACCGGCGGCACCGGCGGTCGCGCCGATGATCCACTTGGTCAGGCGGGGCGTCACCTTCACCGCGCCGACCCGGTAGACCACCAGCATGGTGGCGAACACGATCGCCGTGCCGATGATCGCCTGGAGTGCCACCCCGGGCACCCACCGGTTGAACAGCTGGGTGATCGCGCCCAGGAACACACCCTCGGCGGCGGAGTAGGCCAGCACCAGCGCGGGGTTGACCACCTGCTTGAAGATGATCACCAGCGAGAGCACGAAGCCGACGAGCATCGCCGCGAAGGCGGTCCACATCGGGAAGTTCAGCACCACCGCGAGCCCACCGGTCACCACGGCGGTGATCAGCGTCACGGCGGTCTTGGTGACCACGTCGTCGATGGTCATCGGTCGGTCGGCGGCGGTCGGCGGGGCCGGGTACCCGGGCGCGGTCTGCTGCTGGCCGAAGCCCGCGTAGCCGCCCTGACCGCCTCCGGGCAGGTTGCGGAACGCGGGGTTGCTGGTTGTGCGCACCTGGTCCTCCTGGAACGTGTGGCGCCTACATCTGGGTCAACGGCCGCGAGGGCCGAAGGGTTCCCCGACGGGCAAAGCTCACTTTACTCGGCCCGCACCACCCCTCCCGAGCGCCCCGCAGACCCGTTTGGAGTCGATCTTGTGCACCGAATGGCCCAACGGCGTTCGGATGATCGCCAACTTCACACATCCTTGACACACAGAGTGTGCTCGGACATCCTCCCGCTGGCGGCTTGTCCGACCACCCGCGCGCCAGCCAGGCTCGCAGGCGTGGTGGTGCGTACTCCTCGTCGTCGGGGGACGGGGTCGGTCGCCATCTGGGAGAGTTCCGACCACACGTGGGGCGGCGTGCCGCGGGGAAGCAGCACGGCGCCCATTCCATAAGGAGCACAGGACCGACATGGGACTGAGCAAACTGGTCGCTGGGGTGACCGGAGCGGCGCTGCTGACCGGGGTGACCCTGGTGGCGGCACCGGGTGTCGCGCTTGCCAAACCGGTCAACGGGCACGGCTACGACGTGCCCGCGCAGCCGTACAAGGGCAACCCGGACAAGACCGACTGGATGGGGTCCTACCTCGTCGACGGCAAACAGGTCTGGTGCGTGGAGTTCGCCTACAAGGCGCCCAACAGCGACGAGAAGTACCAGCCGGGCGACGTGCTGAAGGACAAGTGGGGCAACGCACTGCCCGATGACGTCGCCGCGAACATCTCCTACCTGCTGCTGCGCTACGGCGGCACGCAGGCCAACGGGGACTCCGCGGCGCTGGCGCACCTGCTGCACACCTGGACCTCCGGGGTGCCCAAGGGCGACCCGCGCCTGGACCCGAACAAGACCTTCAAGGAGATCGGGTACGACATCACCGGTCACCTGAACTCGCTACCCGCCGACGCCAAGGCGGCGGTGGACAAGCTCCGGTCCGACGCCGAGGCCAACCGGGGCCCGTGGACGGCCAAGATCACCCCGCCCACCGGCCCGCAGGTCATCGGCACGCCGGGCAAGTGGACCGTGCAGGTCACCAACGCCAAGGGCAAGGGCATGGGCAACGTGCCCGTCGCGCTGACCCTGGCCGACGCCAAGGTGGGCGCCACCCAGGTCAGCACCCCGGCCGACGGCGGGCCGCTGGTGCTGGACGTGACCCCGACCGGGGCGAACCCCTCGGTGTCGTTCAGCGTGGACAGCCCGGCCGACCGGCCCGTGGTGCAGAAGCCGGTGGACGTCAACACCCAGCACGTGGTCTCCACGGGCGGGGAGAAGAAGCTGACCGGCTCGGCCAAGGTGCCCGCGACCACCGCCCCCGGCCAGGTGAAGGTCACCAAGACCGACGCCACGACCAACAAGGGCATCGCCGGGGTCTCGCTGCGGGTCACCGCGGCGGACAAGACCGCGCCCGCGGTCAAGCAGGACGGGTCGAACCTGACCGGCCAGGACGGCAAGCCGCTGGTGCTGACCACCGGTGCCGACGGCACGGCCACCGTGCCCGACCTGCGCACCCCGCAGGACATCTGCATCATCGAGGTGTCCGCTCCCGCCGGGTACGAGCAGGGCTTCGACCCCAAGTCGCCGCCCTCGGTGTGCGGCAGCGTCAAGCCCGGTGAGGTGCTCGCGCTGAGCCTGACCAACAAGCCGAACACGCCGACCGTTCCGGTGCACATCCCGGCCGGTGACGGTCCCGTGGTCGCCAACGCGGCCGTGGTCACCCAGATCCAGCCCGGTGCGCTGGTCGGCTTCGGCGTGCTGGTGCTGGCCGGGCTGAGCGCGATCGGCCTGCTCTGGCGCCGTCACGTGGCCAGCGGCCGCTGACCCGGTGGGACGCCACAGCGCACGGAGGACCCGCTGGCCGGAATCGGCCGGCGGGTTCCCGCTCGCACCACGCTCCCGGTACCGGACCCCGGCCGCGGCGGCCGGTACCGCGATCAGCGGCGCGCTCGGGCTGACCATGATCGTGGCAGCGGCGGGCGCCACGCTGATCGCCCAGGGCCAGCAGGTGCGCGGCACGGCGATGGCGGCGAGCGCGGCCTCGACCGCCACCCCGCAGCCGCAGAACGCGCCCGCACAGGCCCCGCCCGGCTCGGCGACACCACCGCCGATCACCGGCCCGCCGCAGCAACCCCAGCAGCCCGCCCAGCCGGTGCAGCCGCGCGCCAACTCCGTGCTGCTGCCCAAGGGCGGGCTCGCCGAGCTGGTCCGCAGCTCGGTGGGCGGTGACGGCACGCTCCAGGTCCCCAACGGGGTGAGCAAGGCGGCGCTGTGGGGCGCGGACCTGGCCGCCAAGTCCGGGGCCACGCTGATCGCCGGGCACATCAACTGGGAGGGCACGGTCGGCCCGTTCGCCGAGCTGTGGGGCGCCAACCAGGGCCAGACCGTCACCGTGCTGGACGCATCGGGCAAGCCGCTGCGGTTCACCGTCAGCGAGGTGCTGACGGTGAACAAGGACAACCTGCCGCAGCACGCCCAGCAACTGTTCGGGCAGGACGGCCCGCACCGGCTGGTGCTGGTCACCTGCGGCGGCCAGTGGGTCGGCGGCGCGCTGGGCTACGACCAGAACCGCGTTGTGATCGCCACACCGGCGAGCTGAACCGAGCAACCCGTCCCCGTGCCCGGTCGTCAGACCAGGTATGGGGACGGGGAAGCGGCTGGGCTGGCTGACGACCGCGACGGCACTGGTGCTCGCGGTGGTCATGGTGATCGTGATGGGCAAGGACGACGGGACGGCGCAGAACGCCGCCGCGCAGACCAGCGCCACACCGACGACGACCACCACCCCGGGGCCGATCACCCCGCTGGGACAGCCCGCACCGGCCGGTCCCACGCCGACCCTGCCCGCGCCCACCGGTCAACAGCCCGCCTGGATGCGCAAGCTCAAGCCCGGGGAGAAGCCCCCGCAGTTCGTGCTGTTCTCCTTCGACGGCGGGGTGTCGGCCAAGCACTGGGAGGCCATCACCCCGATCGCCAAGCGCACCGGGGCGCGGGTCACCGCGATGCTGTCCGGGGTGTACCTGCTCTCCGAGGACCAGGCGAACCAGTACACCGGGCCGGGGCACAAGCCCGGGGAGAGCGCCATCGGCTTCGGCGGCTCGCCCGCCGACATCACCGCCCGGATCAAGTACCTCAACGACGCGCTGGACGCGGGCCACGAGTTCGGCACGCACTACAACGGCCACTTCTGCGAGGGCGAGGGCGCCCCGGTCGGCTCCTGGTCCACGGCGGGCTGGAACTCCGAGATCGACCAGTTCGACCGGTACCTGCGCGCACTGGACGCCCGCGGGCTGCGGATCACCCCCGAGATGATCAAGGGTGGGCGCACGCCCTGCCTGGAGGGCAACTGGGACCAGCTGTTCCCGGCCGCCCACGCGCACAACTACGTCTACGACACCAGTCACGTGTCCTTCGGCGTCACCTGGCCCACGGTGGACCGGGGCATGTGGGAGTTCCCGCTGCCCGAGGTGCGCATCCCCGCACTGGACCGCAAGGTCGTCATGATGGACTTCAACTTCTGGTACGTGCTGGACGGGGCCAAGGAGGGCGACGACGCCCGCGGCCCGGAGTTCAGCCCGATCGTGCTGGACACCTACCGCTCGACGTACCTGGCCGCCTACAACGGGAACCGGGCCCCGCTGGTGGTGGCCAACCACTTCAACGAGTGGGCCGGCGGCGCCTTCTCCACCGCCGTGCAGGACTTCATGTCCGAGACCTGCACCAAGCCGGAGACCGTCTGCGCCACCTACAGCCAGGTGATCCAGTGGATGCAGTTGCAGGACCCCGCCGTGCTGGACGCCTTCCGCAAGCTGCCCGCCGCGCACAACTAGTGCTCGACCCGTAGCGCCCAGAAAGGGTTTTCCCCTAGTGTGAGGACTCCGCCGCGCCTCTCGATGACCGATGTGATCTGAGGAGTGAGCGATGTCCGCGAGCGAGTTGCAGGTCCGCACCGAGCAGACCGAGGACAAGTCCCTTCCCGTGTGGGTCAGGCCCGACTTCAGCGAGTACGACACGCCGATGGAAGTCACGGCGTACTCCGGCCGCGCCTGAGTCGACCAGTGAGCACTCGTGGCGGGACCGCCTGCGCGGTCCCGTCCCGGGTGCTGCCCACACCCGCAGGGAGCTCCCGTGACGACCACTCACGAACCGTTGCCCGCCGAGCAGTTCGTCGGCGAACTCCGCGCGCTCGCACCGCGCTACTGGCATGATCATCCGTTTCACCAGCGGCTGCACCAGGGCCTGCTGAGCAAACACGAACTCCAGTCCTGGGCCGCCAACCGCTGGTACTACCAACGCAGCCTGCCCCAGAAAGACGCCGCGATCCTGGCCAACTGCCCACTCCCCCACATCCGCCGACACTGGCTGGACCGCATCACCTACCACGACGGCGACCGCCCCGACACCGGCGGCACCGAGAACTGGCTCCGCATGGCCGAAGCCCTCGGCCTGGACCGCACCGAAGTCCTCGACGAACGCCACGTCCTACCCGGAGTCCGCTTCGCCGTGGACGCCTACCTCACCTTCGCCCGCACCAAACCCTGGCTGGAATCGGTCGCCTCCGGCCTCACCGAAATGTTCTCCCCCGGCCTGATGCGCCGCCGCCTGGCCGACATGCGCGAACAGTACCCCTGGATCGCCGAGGACGGCTTCGCCTACTTCACCTCCCGCCTCACCGTCATCGCCGACGAGGGCACCACCACCCTCGACCTCGTCGTCGAACACGCCACCACCCGCGCCCAACAACACGCCGCCATCGCCGCCCTGACCTTCAAATGCGACGTCCTGCGCGCGATCCTGGACACCGTGGACTACTACTCATGACCACCCCCCACGCCACCCCCCAGGCCATCCCCCGACTGCGCCGCGGCGTCCGCTGCGCCTACGACCGCACCCGCGACACCGACGTCGTCCTGTTCCCCGAGGGCGTGCTGCTGCTCAACCCCACCGCCTCCGCGGTCCTGGACGCCTGCGACGGGGCCACCAGCATCGCGGCCATCACCCACACCCTGGCCACCGAGTTCCACGGCGTCCAGGCCACCGACATCCTCGACCTGCTGACCCGGCTGGCCGCCCGCAGGGTGGTGGACCTTGACTGAACCACCCCTGGGCCTGCTGGCCGAACTGACCCACCGCTGCCCCCTGCACTGCCCCTACTGCGCCAACCCCCTGGACCTGGTCCGCCGCGAGAACGAACTGGACACCCCCACCTGGCGGCACATCCTCGACCAGGCCCGCGACCTCGGCGTCCTGCAAGTCCACCTGTCCGGCGGGGAACCCCTGGCCCGCCCCGACCTACCCGAGATCCTCGGCCACGCCCACCACCTGGGCTGCTACACCAACCTGGTCACCAGCGGCCTGGGCCTGACCCCGCACCGGCTGGCCGACCTGATCGACCGCGGCCTGGACCACGTGCAGCTGTCCATCCAGGACGCCGACCCCGCCACCGCCACCCGCATCGCCGGCACCAAAGCCGTCGAGCACAAACGCCGCGCCGCCGACCTGATCACCACCGCCGGACTCCCCTTAACCATCAACGTCGTGCTGCACCGCGCCAACCTCGACCACCTCCCCGCCATCATCGACCTGGCCGAACAACTGGGCGCCGACCGCCTGGAACTGGCCAACACCCAGTACTACGGCTGGGCCCTACGCAACCGCGCCGCCCTGCTACCCACCCCCGCGCAACTCGCCGCGGCCGCACCCGTCGTGGCCGCCGCCCAGGCCCGCAGCCGGATGGACATCGTCTACGTCCTGGCCGACTACCACCAGGCCACCCCCAAACCCTGCATGCACGGCTGGGCCGCCCGCCAACTGACCGTCACCCCCAACGGCGACGTCCTACCCTGCCCCGCCGCCACCGCACTCACCGACCTCCCGGTCGAGAACGCCACCCACACCCCACTAGCCCAGATCTGGTACCAGTCCCGGTCCTTCACCGCCTACCGCGGCACCGACTGGATGCGCGACCCCTGCCGCAGCTGCCCCCGCAACACCATCGACCACGGCGGCTGCCGCTGCCAAGCCTTCCAACTCACCGGCGACGCCACCAACACCGACCCCGTCTGCACCCTGTCCCCCCACCACCACCTGATACAAACCATCCTCACCGAGGAGATCACCCCGCAGCGCCCCGAGTTCGTCATGAGGCAGGTGACCACGTGAAGGTCCTCGTGCTGGGCACTGCCGCCGGTGGCGGCTTCCCGCAGTGGAACTGCGCCTGCGCGCAGTGCGCCAAGGTCCGTGCGGGTGCACTGCCCGCACGGACCCAGGACTGCCTGGCCGTCAGCGGGAACGGCCAGGACTGGTGGCTGCTCAACGCCTCCCCCGACATCCGCGGCCAACTCGTCTCCGCGCCCGAGTTCACGCCCGGCCCCGGCCGCCGCGACACCCCGCTGCGCGGCGTGCTGCTCACCGACGCCGAACTCGACCACACGCTGGGCCTGTTCGTACTGCGCGAGGGTGGCGGCCAGCAGGCCTTCGCCCCGCGCAACGCTCTCGACGCGCTGCGCGCCGATCTCGGACTGCGCGCCGTGCTCGACCGCTACGCGGGCTGGACCTGGACGGAGTCCTTGCCCGGCAAGGCCTTCGACCTCGCCGGCGGGCTGCGCGCCATCCCCGTGCCGGTCGGCAGCAAGCGCCCCAAGTACGCCGGTCAGTCCACTGTGGACGACACCTGGGTGCTCGCCTACCGCGTCGAGGACCCCGCCACCGGAGGCGTGCTCGTCTACGCCCCGTGCCTGGCTTCCTGGCCCGAGGGCCTGCTCACCGGCGCCAGCATCGCGTTCGTGGACGGCACCTTCGCCCGCCCCGACGAGATGGGCGCCGCTACGGGCAGTTCCAAGGGCCAGTCCGCCATGGGCCACCTACCGATGCTCGGCCCCGGCGGCAGTCTCGAGGCGCTGCGCCGCCACCCCGGGGTGCGGCGGATCTACACGCACCTCAACAACACCAACCCGGCGCTGGACCCCGACTCCGCCGAACGCGCCCAACTGACCGCCGCCGGAGTGGAGATCGTGCCCGACGGAACGGTGCTCAACTGCTGACCTACCTGTGAACGTCCCCCACCACTCCCTGGGGGGCGACCCCGGCTCCAGTCTACCGCCCCACCCCGACAGTTGATCTTGCTCAAGATCCACATGTGGACAGGACGCCGCCTGTGGACAAGCCGTAGCGGCGCTACGCCCGGCTAGCGCTCATGCGCGGGTCGCTCGTAGACGCGCACGATGCCCATCCGGTCGCCGACCCGGTTGACCAGGCGCTCCACCGCGCTCCGGTTCGGGTCGGCGTGGTGCCCGGGGCTGTGCGCGTGCCTGCCGCCGACCGCGGCGAAGATCACGCAGGTGGCCACCACCAGCGCCACGGAGACGGCGAGCACGACCCGCCGTACAGCGCGCAACGACATGTCGACCTCATCTCCGTGGTGCGGGCGCGAACGATGATCATTGTGGCGCACCGGTCACCCCCGGGACGCCGCAGGGCCGGACGTGGTTAGCTCACGCGGTGCTGCGTGTCGTCATCGCCGAGGATCTCGTACTGCTGCGCGACGGTCTGATCAGGCTGTTGTCCGCACACGACTGCGAGGTCGTCGAGGCCGTGGACAACGGCCCGTCCCTGTTACAGGCCCTGCTCACGCACCGCCCGGACGTGGCCGTCGTCGACGTGCGGCTGCCACCGACGTTCACCGACGAGGGCCTGCGCATGTCGATCAAGGCCAGGGAGCAGGTGCCCGGCCTGCCGATCCTGGTGCTGTCCCAGTACGTGGAGCAGCTCTACGCCCGCGAGCTGATGTCCGACCGCCGGGGCGCGGTGGGCTACCTGCTCAAGGACCGGGTCGCCGACGTCGCGCAGTTCATCGACTCGGTCCGCCGGGTGGCGGCGGGCGGCACCGCACTGGACCCGGAGGTGGTCGCCCAGCTGCTCACCAGCCGGGCGCGGGACGAGCCGCTGGGCAGTCTCACTCCCCGCGAGCGGGAGGTCCTCGGGCTGATGGCCGAGGGCCGGTCGAACGCGGCGATCGCCTCACGGCTGTTCGTCACCGAGAAGGCGATCGGCAAGCACACCAACAACATCTTCACCAAGCTGAACCTGACCCAGTCCGAGGACGACAACCGGCGGGTGCTCGCCGTGCTCACCTACCTCAACGGATAACCACCTGATCGGGTGGCGTGGTTGATAGGGTCCGCGCTGGTGTGCCGGGAAGTCTGGTCGGCGGGCAACTGTCGACGGCGAAGGGCTTCGGGGCATGCGCAGTGTGGAGACCGTTCTCTTCCTCGTGGTGCTGGCCACCGTGGTCGCCACCTCGGCGAGGCGGTTGCGCATCCCCGCCCCCTCGCTGCTCGTGGTCGCCGGACTCGTGGTCGGCGTGCTGCCGGGCGTACCGCCGATCACCGTGACACCCGAACTGGTCAGCCTCGTGGTGCTGCCGCCCCTGCTCTACGCCGCCGGTGAGGAGACCTCCTGGCGGGACCTGCGGGCGGTGTGGCGGCCGGTCACCGTGCTGGCGGTCGGCCTGGTGCTGGCCTCGGCGGCGGCCGTGGGACTGGTCGCCGCGCTGGTGGCCCCACTGCCCGCGAGCATGGCCTTCGTACTGGGCGCGGTACTGGCCAGCACCGACCCGGTCGCGGTGACCGCGCTGGGCAGGCGGCTGTCGCTGCCGCCCAGGGTGCAGGTGCTGGTGCAGGCGGAGAGCCTGTTCAACGACGCGACGAGCCTGGTGCTGTTCCGGCTGGCGGTGTCGGCGGCGGTGGCGGGCGGCGCGGTGTCCTTCGCGAGCACCGGAGGGCAGTTCCTGCTGCTGGCCGGGGGCGGGGTCGGCGTCGGGCTGCTGGTGGCCCTGGGCATCGTGCTGATCCGGCGGCGCACGGTGGACCCGGTGCTGGAGACGGTGATCGCGCTGGTCAGCCCGTACGCCGCGTACGTGCTCGCGGAGAGCCTGCACAGCTCCGGGGTGACCGCCGTGGTGGTGGCCAGCGTGGTGCTGGGCACGCAGGCGCACCGGATGACCACCGCGCACATCCGGCTCCAGGTGGATGCCGTGTACAGCACGGTGATCTTCATCTTGGAGAGCGTGGTGTTCAGCCTGATCGGGCTGCAACTGCCCGAGCTGATCCGGGCGCTGGCGGGCACCGACCCGGACTGGCCCTGGCAGGCGCTGCTGATCACCCTGGCGCTGATCGCCGTGCGGTTCCTGTGGGTGTTCCCGCTGGGCTGGGTCATGCAGCTGCGGCAGGGCTCACGGAAGGTCAACTGGCGCATGTCCACCGTGGTGTCCTGGGCCGGGGCACGCGGGGTGGTGCCGCTGGCCGCCGTGCTGTCCATCCCGATCGCCGCTGACGACGGAACCCCTGTGCCGCAACGCAACCTGGTGCTGGCGCTGGCGACCACCGTCATCGTGATCACCCTGGTGGTGCAGGGCTTCACCCTGGCGCCACTGGTACGCCGCGCGGGCGTGGCCAGGACACCTGCCGAGTCCCGGCGCGAGCGGACCGTGGCCGAGTTGCACCTGGCGGAAGCGAGCCTTGCTCATCTGGAGCACCTGGCCGATCTCGAGGCGGCGCCGGACGCCGTACTGGAACGGTTGCGGCAGAACCTGCGGGCGCGCATCGAGCACACCAACCACGAGCACGGCGAGGCACCGCAGAGCCCTTCGGCCGCAGCGGTCTACCGCTCACTGCGCAGGGAACTGCTGTCGGTGGAGACCGCCGAGCTGACCCGGTTGTACGAGGCGGGCACGATCGACGACGGCACGCGCCGCCGCCTGCAACGCACCATCGACCTGGAATCGGCTCGGCTGGACGACCTCTAGGACAGGTGCGTGTAGAGGAAGTCGGCCACGGCGAGCAGGGCGGCGGTGGACTCGGGCACGTCGGGCGCGAACAGGTGCCAGAACTGGATCAGGTCCGGCCACAGGTCCAGCACGGCACGACCGCCCGCCTTGGTGATCCGGTCCACCAGTTCCGCGGCGTCGTCCACGAGCACCTCGCGGTCACCGGCCTGCACGAGCACCGGGGCCAGTCCGGACAGGTCGCTGTACAGCGGGGAGGCGAGCGGGTCCCGCGGGTCGGTGCCGTTGAGGTAGTCGGCGGCCGAGGACAGCACCTGGGCACGGCCGCCGATCGGGTCGTGCTCGGCGAACCGCCGGTAGGAGTCCGCGCTGGCGGTCAGGTCCAGGATCGGGGACAGGCAGGCCGCCGCCGCCGGTTGCGGCACACCCGCGTCCCTGGCGGCGAGCAGCGTGGACAGAGCCAGCCCGCCGCCGCTGGTGTCGCCGAGGAACGCGACCCGGTGCGGCGCGTAGCCCTCGTCCAGTACCCACTCGTAGGCGAGCCGGCAGTCCTCGACGGCAGCCGGGAACGGGTGCTCGGGGGCCAGCCGGTAGTCCAGCACCAGCAGCGGCACGCCCAGGGTCACCGCGATCTGCGAGGCGAACCCGCTGAACGCCGCCGCCGACCCGGCGCGGAAACCGCCACCGTGGAAGTACAGCACCACCCGGTCCATGGCGGCCCCGGTCGGGCGCACCCACACCGAGGGCGTGCCCTGCGCGTTGGTCTCGCCGACGACCACGCCCTCGGCCAGCGGGATGGCGCCCAGCGCCAGGTCCATCGCCGCCCGTGCCGCACGCAGCCCCTCCGCACCCGCGGCCGGTTCCGGGCGCGGACTGGCCGTGATCGCGGCCAACAGGGCCTCGAACTCGGGACTGGGCATGCCTTCTCTTCTGCCGGGTCGGGCCCCGACGGTACCCCAGCACCCGGCCTGGCCCGTGACCCGAGTCACGACGCGCCGTACCTCAGGCGAGGGTCACCCCGTAGGCGCTGAGGGCGGGCCCGACCGGCTGGAAGTACGTGGTGCTGCTGTCCCCACCGGACACGGTGCCCAGCGCGGTGCCGCCGTCGAACAGGGCGCCGCCGCTGTCCCCGCCCTCGCAGTGCACCCGTGCCTCGATCAGCCCGCGCACCACCTGGCCGTTGCCGTAGTTCACGGTCCGGTTCAGGCCGGTGACCTGCCCGCAGGTCAGGCCGGTGGTCCGCCCGCTCTTGCAGGCCTGCTCACCGACCCGGGCGTTGCCCACCGTGCTGATCCGCTGCGTGCCGCCGTCGTAGCGGTCCACCTCGCCGGGCCCGTCCCCCGTGTCGTTGCGGATGAGCCCGTGGTCGCTGCCAGGGAAGACCGAGCCCGCCGTGGGGCCAAGGCCCTGCCAGTCCCCGCCGCCCTGGGTGCAGTGGCCCGCGGTGAGCACGTAGAGCTGGCCGCCCTTGGTGACGTTGAACCCCGCCGAGCAGATGCTCGTGTCGGTGCGGATCTCCTGGCCGCCGAGCAGTTGCGGGCTCAGCGGCCGCGCCGTGTGCCGCACGCGGGCGAGCGGGCCCATGCCGCGGACCAGGTCCAGCAGGCGCCCCATGCCGGGGCCCTTCGCCTGGTCGGAGATGGTGACCACGAGTTGGTGGCTGGACTCGTCCACGCCCCAGGCGGTGTTGGGCACGCCGGTGACCGCGTCCAACGTGGCCTGGGCTGTCACCAGTGCCGCCATGGGGGCGGCCTGCGCCCCGGGGGCCGCCATCGCGGTCAGGACGCCCGCGAGCAGGGTCGCGCTGCCAAGCCGCCGAAGTTCACTACCCACGGTGACCATCCGATCTCACTCAGGAATCAGGGGTCCACAGCCTCACCCGAGCGTGCGAGGTACCGCTACCCACTACCGACGAGTAGTGACCACTTAACCTCGGTTTCACGTGGAGCGATCTTGAGCGAGGACCACCCGCACGGGGTGACCCACCCACACGCAGCCTCCACGGACGTGTTGACGTAGCCCCCACCTCGGCGTTGTCCACACACCGCCAGCGACTTCCACCACCACAGCACAGTCCACAGTGGACTTTTTTCCCGACAACAGGTCCGGCCCTCGCGGGCAGTGGACCCGGCGCCGCCTTCGGAGCGAGTGAGCGGCTGCGGCAAGCCGACCAGGCCCTCGGCGGCCAACCGGGTGCCGAGCAGGACCAACCGGATCACTTGCAGGTATCGAATTCATGCCCGATAATCGGTAGTGACTGGGAGGAGGCGGCTATGTCCGTCGGCATCGAGAAGGAACAGACCCAGCGGCTGATGGAGAACGTGGACGCCATCGAGGAGGTCGCCGGTTCGCTGCCCTCCGGGGCGCCCGGTCGCTCCAAGCTCTACGGCGTCGCCGCCGACCTGCTGGCCTCCGCCAGACCGATCCGCCCCGTGGTCGCCGCCGACCTGCTGGAGCTGACCGAGAAGACCGTGCGGGCCTGGGCGAACGAGGGCGTGCTGGTGATCAGCGAGGCCGAGCCGACGATGCGGCTGGAACCCCAGCGGGTACACGAGGTGCTGCGGCTGGTCCGCGAGCTGCGCGGACTGGGCCGCACCAGGGGCCTGCTCGACGAGGTGCACCGCAGGCTGTCCGACCAGGCCCTGCTCGACCGGGCCGACCTGTCCGAGAGCCTGAACCAGATGGCCGAGGGGAACGGACGCGTGGTCCGCACCAAGTGACCATCGAGGTAGTCGAGACCAGGATCGCCGAGGCCCAGGCCGCCGGACTGCGTGGGCCTGCGCGCAAGGCCTACGAGGGCTTCCTGGACGAACTGGCGCACCGGGGCTGCGCCGCGCTGGGCTACCGGGTCACCGGCCCGGAGCCGCTGCCCAGGCTGTGCGTGCGGCACCTGCGCGGCAACGACCGCGTGGTGGTGGCCTTCGAACGGGCCGACCGCGCCTGGATCGTGCTAGTGGGCGCGCACGACACCGATCCGGGGGTTGACGTCTACCAGGCCCTGTACAAGCTCGTGGGCATCGTGCCCACCGACCGCACCCGCCGGACGAAGCCGAGCTGCTGCGAGCCGGTCACCGGCCGCGCGCCCACCGCGGAGGACGCCGTCATCGACGAGCTGGTGCGCCGGGCCCGGTCACTGGCCAGACCGGCCCGGCGCACGCGCTACCCGTGAGTTGTCCACAGCCGCCGAGTTACCCACATGTGGATCTTGAGCAAGATCAACTGTCGGGGCGGGGCGGTAGACTGGAGCCGGGGTCGCCCCCCAGGGAGTGGCGGGGGATGTTCATGGGTAGAGCGGGCGATCTTCCTATGCCGTGCGCTCGGCGGCGGCCAGCTTGACGCAGGTGGCCAGCACGCGGGTGGCGGCGGCCAGCTCGTCCAGCGGGGGGAAGCTGGGGGCGATTCGGATGTTGCTGTCCCGCTCCTCCTTGCCGTACGGGTAGGTCGCCCCGGCGGGGGTGAGCGCGACACCGGCCTGCTTGGCCAGCTCCACGACCCGGCTCGCGGTGCCCTCGGGCACGTCCAGGCTGATGAAGTAGCCGCCCGCGGGCTCGGTCCAGCTGGCGATGCCCAGGCCGCCCAGTTCCTCGGCCAGGATCTGCCGCACGAGCTCGAACTTGGGCGCCAGGATGTCGCGATGGCGGCGCATGTGCGCACGCACGGCCTCGGCATCGGGCAGGAACCGCATGTGCCGCAGCTCGTTGATCTTGTCGGGTCCGATGGTGCGCTTGCTCAGATGCCCCAGCAGCCACTTCACGTTCGCGGGCGAGGAGCCGAAGAAGCTCACGCCGCTGCCCGCGTTGGTGATCTTCGAGGTGGAGGCGAACAGGAAGGCCCGGTCCGGGTTGCCCGCCTCGGCGCACAGCCCCAGCACGTCGGGGATGGTGACCTCGTCCTCGGTGAGGTGGTGGATGGCGTACGCGTTGTCCCAGAACAGCCGGAAGTCCGGCGCGGCGGTCGGCATCGCGGCCAGCTCGCGGATGGTGCGCTCGGAGTAGGTGGCCCCGGTGGGGTTGCTGTACGTGGGCACGCACCACATGCCCTTGATCCGCGCGTCCTCGGCGACCAGGCGCTTGACCACGTCCAGGTCGGGCCCCTCCTCGGTGAGCGGCACCGGGATCAGCTCGATGCCCAGCTTCTCGCACAGCCCGAAGTGCCGGTCGTAACCGGGGACCGGGCACAGGAAGGCCACACCGGGGGTGTCCACCCAGCGGGGGCCGTCGGTGGTGCCCAGCAGCAACGCGGCGACCACGCTGTCGTGCATCAGCGCGAGGCTGGAGTTGCCACCGGAGATCAGCTGCGCGGCGGGCACGTTGAGCAGGCCGCCCCACAGCTCACGCAGTTCGGGAAGGCCCTGCAGCACGCCGTAGTTGCGGCAGTCGGTGCCGTCGGCGGCCCGGTAGTCCCCCTCGCCCGGCAGGGACAGCAGCGGGGCTGACAGGTCCAACTGCGCCGAGGACGGCTTGCCCCGGGTGAGGTCCAGCGACAGGCCCTGCGCGATCAGCTGGCGGTGCTCCTCGCGGAGACCCTCCAGCCGACCAGCCAGTTGTTCGGTCGGGAGCGTCATTGCAGAGATGGTTCCAGACGCGGGGCACGGGGTACCGCGCGGCTACCCCCGAGTACCGACTGCTTGTGGCAGCAAGAGAAAGCCCCGCCCGCCGTGCCCTGGACCACACTTTCGGCCAGCCCGGCCGTGGTGACTCATCACAAGATCATCGCCTGACCGCGTTAACCCAGGTCAGCGCAGATATTTCCAAGATCACTCTGAGTGCCCCCGATCGGACTCGAACCGACACTCTGACCCTTTTAAGGGGCCTGCCTCTGCCTGATTGGGCTACGGGGGCGAGGGGAGCCTAAAGCGTCACGCCCCGCACCGGGAGATGGTTGAGGCCAATCCGGTGTGGTGTTCGCCCACCCGGCCCAGCGAATGCGCCACCTATCGACCTAATCCGCCCCGGTCAGCGCGACTGGTGTCCACCGAGCAACTCCCCGAACCGGTCCGCGACCCACCGGTGCACGGCGTCGGAGACCTCCGTGGTCTCCGCGCGGTGCTCGAACCAACGCCAGTCGCAGTTGACGTTGACCTCGAGGAACACGTGGTCCCCGTCGACCACGAGCAGGTCGAACGCGGCGACCTGGAGCTTCCAGTGCCTGGCCAGCGCCAGCAGCCGGTCGGCTAGCGCGGGCGGCACCTCGGTGCGCCGCACGGTCACCGCGTCCGGATCCACCCACAGCTGCGCGGGGTCGAACTTGTCGACCTGGTAGCCGATCAACTGCTCGCCGACCACGAACACGCGCAGCTCGGTGTCGGCGTTGAGGTACTGCTGCACGATCACCGGTGCGGGCTCGGGCACGTCACCGGCCCGCGCGGTGTCCAGCGGGCGCGGGAACAGCCCGTGCTGCACCCCGGGGCGCGGCTCCAGCAGGTGCCGCCCGGTGGTCTTGACGATGCACGCGCCCCCGCCGGGACGACTGCGGCCGGGCTGGGTGCTCACCGCGGTGCGCGGCGTGCGCAGCCCGAAGGCGGTGGCGTCGCTGAGCTGGGTGAGCCGGTTGAGGTGGCCGGTGGTCCTGGTCGGGTTGACGTGCGCCCAGTCGGTGCGCTCGGTCAGCCAGCCGGAGACGGTGCGCCACTGGTCCAGCGCGTAGGACCCGGCGATGGTGCGCGGGTCCACCGGCATGGCGGACAGCTCGAAGTGCCTGCGCCACACCAGTAACGGCCGCAGCAGCCAGCGGTCCAACTCCAGCAGCGGGGTGTCGGTGTAGATCGTCAGCGCCAGGTCCAGGCAGCGGTCGGCGTCGATGCGGGCCATCCGGATGCCGCGCTCGGCCAGCGCGATGGACAGCTCGTTCATCTCCATGTCCGCCGAGCGGGCCAGCACCAGCACGCAGGGCGTGGGGTCCCCGCCCTCCTCGGCGACCATGCCGAGGCGGTGGATCTGCTCCTGGAAGTCGAAACAGCCCGCGGGTGCGCGGAAGACGTAGTCCTGGCCCTGTAACAGCAGCGGGGTGGGTCGGCCGGTGGGCACCGGGGCGGCCGGTGCCGGAATGGTCGGTGCGGTGGGTGGACCACCGACGACCGGCTGGAACGGGCCGTCCGACTGGGCCCGCCCAGCACCGATCATGCTCAGTCGTCCTTCTTGCTGCGCGAAATCCGCTCGGCCCTGGCGTACTCGACGGCGAAGTCAGCGAGCGCCTGGTCCTGGATCTCGCCGCTGCGGAGCTGGGCGGCCAGTTCCTGCATCGACATCGCGGTC
The DNA here is from genome assembly GCF_000525635.1 of Kutzneria viridogrisea DSM 43870. Lineage (NCBI taxonomy): Bacteria > Bacillati > Actinomycetota > Actinomycetes > Pseudonocardiales > Pseudonocardiaceae > Kutzneria > Kutzneria viridogrisea. The sequence continues at coordinate 852,152 of NZ_CP007155.1, read as the reverse complement.
ACCTCTTTCCCAGTGGCGCATCACACGTTCAGGCGATCCACGAGGGGTAGTTTCCGGACCCGCCTAACGCAATGTCAAGGAGACAGATTCGGATCATAGCCCATTTGGAGGATCAAGAACGAAGCCCTCAGGGCCGATACACAGGAACCTCTCAGCCACGCGTGACCCTGTCGAACTCCGCCTTCGGGTTGTTGATCTGTCCCAGGGACACGACCTCGCGCTTGAACAGCCAGGCACCCAGCCAGTCGAAGGCCACCCGCACCTTGCGGTTGAAGGTGGGCATCCGGCTGACGTGGTACGCGCGGTGCATGCCCCAGGCCACGAAGCCCCTGGCCTTGACCCCGTAGACGTCCGCGACGCCCTTGTAGAGCCCCAGGCTGGCCACCGAACCGGCGTACTTGTGCGTGTAGACCCGCGGCTTGCCCCCGCGCAGCACGCGCACGATGTTCTTGGACAGCTGCTTGGCCTGGCGCACGGCGTGCTGCGCCGAGGGGCTGCACGTGGCCGCGGGGTCCTCGTCGGTCTTGGACAGGTCCGGCACCGCGGCGTTGTCCCCGGCAGCCCAGGCGTTGTCCACGCCCTGCACCTGCATGGCGGCGGTGCACAGCACCCGGCCGCGCTGGTCCAGCGGCAGGTCGGTGTTGGCCAGCACCGGGTTGGCCTTGACCCCGGCCGTCCAGATGATCGTCTCGGCGTCGAACTCGGTGCCGTCGTCCAGCACCACGTGCCCGTCCTCCATGGACTTGACCCGGGTGTCCAGGAAGCACTCGATGCCGCGCTCCTCGAGCTGCTTGACCGTGTACACGCCCAGGCTCGGCCGCACCTCGGGCATCACCCGGCCGGCGGCCTCGACCAGCACCCAGCGCATGTCCTTCTGGTCCAGCGTGTCGTAGTACCGCGTGGCGTAGCGGGCCATGTCCTCCAGCTCGGCCAGCGCCTCGATGCCCGCGTAGCCGCCGCCGATGACCACGAAGGTCAGCAGCCTGCGGCGCAGCTCCGGGTCGTCGGTGGTCGAGGCCAGGTCCAGCCGGGAGAGCACGTGGTTGCGCAGGTAGATGGCCTCGCCGATGGTCTTGAACGCGATGCCCCGCTCGGGCAGGCCGGGGATGGGCAGCGTGCGGGCCACCGAGCCCAGTGCGACCACGAGCGTGTCGTAGCCGACCTCCTCGATGTGGCCGTCCAGCGCCTCCACGGTGGCGGTCTTCGCCGCGTGGTCGATCTTGGTGACCCGGCCGGTCAGCACGTGGCAGCGCTTGAGCACGCGGCGCAGCGGCACCACGACGTGCCTGGGCTCGATGGAGCCGGCCGCCGCCTCGGGCAGGAAGGGCTGGTAGGTCATGTGCGGCTGCGGGTCGACCACCGTCACCGACGCCTCACGGGAACGCAGCTTCTTCTGCAGGCCGAGCGCGGTGTACATGCCCACGTAACCGCCGCCGACAATGAGAATCCTTTTGGGTAGGTTCCTCGATGGTTCCGACTTCACTGCCGCCATACGCTCATGGTCGCACCGAGGGCCAGTGGCCGCTGACCTCAAACGGCCCGATGTGACGCCAATCGCTCGTGATGACGATCACGGATAGTGGCGTGTTGCGGCAGGATGTCCGAGTTCGTTCGGACATCCGAATCGGTTCACCTCCCCGAATGGACCACTACGCGAGGGTAGTTCGCACACTCTGAGTGACATCCCCGGAACGTGACCCACACTGCTGCGTTCGGCGCAAACCGCGGGAAAGCCTGCCCAGGAGGGCACCGCGCCGATCGGTCATCTGTTAGGGCTTCAGGCATGCGCCGAACAGTTGCAGCCACCCTGCTGGCCTCGGCGGTGCTGGCCGCCACGGCCGCCGCCCCCGCCGCCGGAGCCGCGCCGAGCACGCTGACGCAGATCAACGCCACGCCGTACGCGCTGGCTGAGGGCGGCAGCTTCGCCAAGTACGCGCCCCGCGTCACCGCGCTGGACGCCAAGCTCGCCAACGCCAAGGTCGCCGACGTGCTCGCGGACGCCAACCGGACGGCCACCGCGGGCTGCCACGGGGCCGCCAGCTTCTGCTGGGACAGCGGGGACAACTCCACCGCCGACTGGTACCCGCAGGGCCTGTCGGGCAGCTGGGACGCGACCGGCGGCCAGCCCAAGATGGTCCTGACCAGTTGGTACAACAAGACCGGGGACAAGGGCGTGCGGCTGACCTTCGCCGACTACCACGACCCCGCGCACGTGAAGTACCGGCACGCGCTGCTGGTCGAGCCCACCGCGGCGGACAACTTCGGCCCGGTCAAGGTGCACGCCGGCGGCATCGCGCTGGTCGGCGACTACCTGTACGTGGTGGACACCGCACACGGCCTGCGGGTGTTCGACCTTCGGCACATCTGGCGCACCGCGGCCGACCCGGGCAAGAGCAAGATCGGCAAGCAGTCGGACGGCAAGTACTACGCCTACGACTACCGCTACGTGGTCGCACAGGTGGGCTCGTACCGGCAGGGCGGATCCGGGGACTGCGACCCGCCGCCCAGCTCGCTGACCGCCCCGCTGTGCTTCTCCTACATCGGGGTCGACCGCAGCATCAGCCCGCCCTCACTGCTGACCGGCGAGTACTACAACGGCAAGGCGGGCGCCCGGCTGGTCCGCTGGTCCCTGGCCGCCGACGGCAAGCTGGCCACCGGCAAGGCCGCGGCGGCCTACCAGAGCCCGCACCAGAACCTTCAGGGCGCGGTCTCGTACAAGGGCGAGTTCGCCTCCTCGCGCAGCCAGAGCGCCAGCAAGGACGGGGTGCTCTACGACGAGCGCGTCGGCGCCGCCGCCACGTCGAGCAGCCTGCCGCCCGGGCCGGAGGACCTGTCCTACGACCCGGCGGCCAAGCGGGTCTGGACGCTCACCGAGCACCCCGGCTCGCGCACGGTGCTCGGCGTCGCGCTCACGCTCGGCTGATCGCGCGGCGCAGCACCTCGCGGACCATCTCCTGCGTCAGCCGCCGGGTCTGCGTGTTGTGCGGGCTCGGGTGGAAGCACCCCAGCAGCACCAGGTCCGCGCCCTCGTCGGTGGCGGGCAGCACCACCTCGGCGCCGTGCCCGAACCGTGGGCGCGGCCTGGGCGCCTGCCAGCCCGCCTCCGCCAGCACCGGCAACAGCGCCTGCCAGCCGAACGCACCCAGCACCACGACCGCCCGCAGGGTCGGCCGCAGCAGCTCGAACTCGCGCGCCAGCCAGTGACGGCAGTTGTCCCGCTCCTGCGGGGTCGGCTTGTTCTCCGGTGGGGCGCAGCGCACCGGGGCCGCCATCCTGGTGCGGTACAGCTCCAGGCCGTCACCGAGGTGCGTTGCCTCGGCCTGCGAGGCGAGCCCGACCGCGTGCAGCGCCTCGAACAGGAAGTCACCGGAGCGGTCCCCGGTGAACATGCGCCCGGTGCGGTTGGACCCGTGCGCTGCGGGCGCCAGTCCGACGATCGCGATCGAGGCGTCGTCGGGGCCGAAGCCGGGCACCGGCCGGGCCCAGTACTGCTCGTCCCGGTAGGCGGGCCGCTTCTCCCTGGCGGCCTGCTCCCGCCACGCCACCAACCGGGGACAGGCACGGCACCGCGTGATCGAATCACCGAGTTCGACTAGGTCCTGGTTCATTAGGGTTCAACCATGGCAGACACCACCGAGGACAGCGAGACCCCGAACCCCGTCGACGAGTTGGTGGCGACCAGCCACAGCATCACCGCGGACGGCCGGGAGCTGTCCTACACGGCGACGACCGGGCGCGTGGTGCTGCGCCAGGAGGTCGTCAGCGAGGGCAAGTTCGACGGCAACCAGGCCAAGGCCGAGGTGTTCCTCACCGCGTACACCCTGGACGGGACCCAGGCCGCCGACCGGCCGGTGACCTTCGCCTTCAACGGCGGCCCCGGCTCGGCCAGCGTGTGGCTGCACCTGGGCCTGCTCGGGCCGCGCCGGGTGGTCAGCGGGGACGCCGGTGCGCCCGCCGCCCCGCCGTACGCGCTGGTCGACAACGCCGAGACCCTGCTGGCGCACAGCGACCTGGTGTTCATCGACCCGGTGTCCACCGGGTACTCCCGCTCGGTCAAGGGCGGCAAGTCCGACGAGTACCACGGGTTCAAGGCCGACATCGAGTCCGTGGCCGAGGTGATCCGCCTGTGGACCTCGCGCAACGGCCGCTGGATCTCCCCGAAGTTCCTCGCCGGCGAGTCCTATGGCACCACCCGGGCCGCCGGGGTGGCCGCGCACCTTCAACAGAAGTACGGCATGTACTTCAACGGACTGATGCTCATCTCCACCGCACTGGACTTCACCACTCTCGACTTCTCCACCGGCAACGACCTGCCCTACGTGCTGTTCGTGCCCACCTACGCCGCCATCGCGCACTACCACGGCCTGCACGGGGACCGCCCGCTCGCCGAGGTCGTGGCCGAGGCCAACGAGTTCGTCGAGCGCGACTACCCCTGGGCGCTGGCCCGCGGCAGCCGCCTCACCGAGCAGGAACGCCAGTCCGTTGTGGACCGGCTCGCCCGGATCACCGGCCTGTCGCCGGACTACGTGGACCGGGTGGACCTGCGCATCGAGCACCTGAGGTTCTTCACCGAACTGTTGCGCGGCAAGCGGTTGACCGTTGGGCGCCTCGACGGCCGGTTCACCGGCTGGGACAGCGACTACGGCCGTGAGTGGATGAGCGAGGACCCGTCGATGACCGCCATCATCGGCCCCTACGCCACCACCCTGAACCACTACCTGCGCGCCGAACTCGACTACCTCAGCGACCTGCCCTACGAGGTGCTCTCCGACAAGGTGCACCCCTGGTCGTACAAGGAGTTCGAGAACTCGCACGTCACCGTCACCGACAAGCTCGCCGCCGCCATGCGCGCCAACCCGCACCTCAAGGTGCACTTCGCGCTCGGCTACCACGACGGCGCCACGCCCTTCGCCGCCACCGAGCACGTCCTGGCCCACCTGGCGATCCCGCGCGAGCTGCACGCCAACATCGACATCGCCTACTACGAGGCCGGGCACATGATGTACGTGCACGAGCCCAGCCGCGTCCAGCAGTCCGCCGACCTCGCCGCCTTCCTGCGTTCGGCCTGCACGAGCTGACTCCGCTGCGCCCCGAAGGTGCCCTTTGCGACGTTCAACGTCACGAAGGGCACCTTCGGGACATCGGGTGCGGGGCGGTGAGCCCTCAGCCACCGTCATGAAGGTGCCGTTGCAGACACCCAACGTCGTGAAGGGCACTTTCATGACGGGACCAGTGGGCGTGTGTGCACGGGTGGCCGGGGACGGGACGCGGCCGCCGCGTAGGCGGCACGCAGTTCGTCGAGGACTCCGCGCGGATCATCGCGCAACCGCGAGGGCAGGGTCTGCACCACGAGCACCCCGGCCGCGGCGTACCTGGTGTTGCGCGCCAGCGTGCGGGCGTAGCCCTCAGGTCCGAGGTGGAACTCAACAGAGTCGATCTCCCACGCCAAGGCCACCTCCTCGAACCAGGCGTCCGGGATCGCAACGAGATCACCAGCACTGTCGAACACCGGCGTGTTCCACTGCGCGGGTGGGAGTTTCGACCTGCGCCACAACGCGAGTGCCTGGGACTCGGCGACAGATCTGGCACCCCCGAGCACCTCACCGAGGACCTGCCGGGGCAAGGCCGATCCTCGTTGGCTACCGGCATCCAGTTCGGTGATCAGCTCGACAGGTCCGCACCGGCCGCGTTGTACGACTTCTGCGAGCAGGGCTCGGATCGGGTCGGTGGCCCGCATCCGCCGCGCGGCATCTAGTGCGGCCCTGCCCAACGGGGCCAACGGTACCCCGTCACGGATCTCCGGGCGCGGCTGGTTGCTCGTTCTCTCCACGTGCACGAAACCGGTGCTCTGCACACGTCTTTCCTTGCGCACCAACAGGTGTAGCTCATCCTCGTCGGGAAGGTTGCGCATGCCGTGGCGGCGAGCGGCCGCCACGCCGGTGAGCATCGCGCCGTCACCGCAGTGCAGCAGCGCGGCCTCGACCCGTTGGGCGGTGGTCGGCGGGCTCGCGGCGAGCAACACGATGCCTGGCAACAGCCAGCGCCATGGGCCGCCCGACAGACAGCGCCGATACGAAGTTCGTTGTGGCACACCCAGTCTGTCCAGTGCAGCGACCTGGATGACTCCTTTGCGGCTCGCCCGCCACAACCGGTCGACGTCGAGCGCCCAGTTCCCTCGCCTCATGCCGACATCCTGCGCCGGACCTCTGACAACTCCGCCGCCCCCAAGACATGAAGGTGCCGTTTGAGACGTTCAACGTCTCAAACGGCACCTTCACGGCACTACTACTGGCGGGCGCTAGACCACTGCGACGTGGGGGTGTTCCTCGGCGAAGTGGCAGGCGCTGAGGTGGCCGAGCCGCTCGGTCAGCGGGGGCTCCTCGGTGGCGCAGATGTCCTGGGCCTTCCAGCACCGGGTGCGGAACCGGCAGCCCGAAGGCGGGTTGACCGGGCTGGGCACGTCACCGGTGAGCCGGATGACCTCCCGCCGGCCCCGCAGCTCGGGGTCGGGCACCGGCACCGCGGACAGCAGGGCCTGCGTGTACGGGTGCGTGGGGTGCTCGTAGATCTGCTCGTCGGTGCCCAGCTCGACGACCTTGCCGAGGTACATGACGGCGACCCGGTCGGACAGGTGCCGCACCACGGACAGGTCGTGCGCGATGAACACGTAGGACAGGTCGAACTCGGTCTGCAGCTCGTCGAGCAGGTTCATCACCTGTGCCTGCACCGAGACGTCCAGCGCGGACACCGGCTCGTCACAGATGATCACCTTGGGCCGCAGGGCGAGTGCCCGCGCGATGCCGATGCGCTGGCGCTGGCCGCCGGAGAACTGGTGCGGGTAGCGGTTGATGTGCTCGGGGTTGAGCCCGACCACCTCCAGCAGCTCCTGCACCTTGCGCTGCCGGTCACCCTTGGGCGCGACCTCGGTGTGGATCTCGAAGGGCTCGCCGACCAGGTCGCCGACCGTCATCCTCGGGTTGAGCGAGGTGTACGGGTCCTGCAGCACGATCTGGATGTCCCGGCGCAGCCTGCGCAGCTCCTGGCCCTTGAGCCCGAAGATGTCGCGGCCCTCGAACTTCACGGTGCCCGAGGTGGCCTTCTCCAGGCGCATCAGCACCTGGGCCAGGGTGGACTTGCCGCAGCCGGACTCGCCGACCACGCCGAGGGTCTCGCCCTTGCGCAGGTCGAAGGACACCCCGTCCACGGCCTTGACGTGCCCGATGGTGCGCTTGAACAGCACGCCGACCTGCACCGGGAAGTGCTTCACGAGGTCGCGGACCTCGAGGATGGTCTCAGACACGCTGCATCAGCTCCCCGGTGAAGTGGCAGGCGCTGGAACGGCCATCGCTCAGTACCACCGACGCGGGCACCTCGGTACGGCAGATGTCCTGCGCCATCCGGCACCGCGGGTTGAACGGGCACCCCGGCGGGATGTTGGTCAGGCTCGGCGGCAGCCCCTTGATCGTGTTGAGCTGCTGGCCCTTGAGGTCCAGTCGCGGCAGCGACTCCAGCAGCGCGATCGTGTAGGGGTGGCCGGGCTTGGCGTAGATGGAGCGGGCGTCCCCGGACTCCACGATCCGGCCCGCGTACATCACCGCGATCCGGTCGGCGACCTCGGCGACCACGCCGAGGTCGTGGGTGATCAGCACCATGCCCATGTTGCGCTCGCGCTGGATCTCCGAGAGCAGGTCCATGATCTGGGCCTGCACGGTGACGTCCAGCGCCGTGGTGGGCTCGTCGGCGATGAGCACCTCGGGGTCCAGCGCCAGCGACATCGCGATCATCGCGCGCTGCCGCATGCCGCCGGAGAACTGGTGCGGGTACTCCCCGAACCGGCCCTTGGCGTTGGGGATCTTGACCTGTTCCAGCAGCTCGATCGCTGCCTTCTTGGCCTCGGCCTTGCTCATGCCGCGCCGGCCGCGCAGCTGCTCGGCGATCTGGAAGCCCACGGTGAACACGGGGTTCAGCGCGGACAGCGCGTCCTGGAAGATCATCGCGATGCCCTCGCCGCGCACCTTGCGGCGGCGCTCGGGGGTCGCGGTGAGCAGCTCCTCACCCTTGAACTTCACCGAACCGCCGGTGACGAACGCGGGCGGGGTGTCCAGGATGCCCATGATGGTCTGCGCGGTGACACTCTTGCCGGAGCCTGATTCTCCCAGCACGGCAACGGTTTCCCCGGCGTTAACGTGGTAGCTCACGCCGTTGAGGACCTTGGCCACACCGTCGCGGGTGCGGAACTCGACCTGCAGGCCGAGCACCTGGAGCAAGGGCTCGCCATCTGCCGCCGTCACTTCCTCGGGCGGCACGAACTCCCCGGAGGAGCCGTCGTACACGGTCTCTGCCACGGACTTTTCCTCCTATCGGGACTTGGGGTCGAGGGCGTCGCGCACGGCGTCGCCCAGCATCACGAAGGCCAGCACGGTGATGCTGACGAAGGCGGCCGGGAACAGCACCATGTGCGGGGCCACGGTGAAGTAGTCCCGCGCGTCGCTGATCATCACGCCCCAGGACACGACCGGGGCGTGCAGGCCGATGCCCAGGTAGGCCAGGGTGGCCTCGGCGCCGATGTTGGCGCCCAGCGCGATGGTCGCGTACACCATGACCGGGGCGACGGTGTTGGGCATCAGGTGCCGGAAGATGATCCGCAACGGGCCCGCGCCCAGTCCCCGCGCCGCCTTGACGTAGTCCTGCTGCTTGGCGACCAGCGTGGCGGCGCGCATGATGCGCATGGCCACCGGCCAGGACAGCACCGCGATGGACAGCACCACCTGGGTGATGATCCGCACCTCGCCGGGGTTGCTGCCGGGGGCGTTGAAGGTCATCAGGATGACGATGGCGCCGAGCACGAAGGGCAGTCCGGCGAAGATGTCGGCGAACCGGGACAGCAGGCTGTCCGCCCAGCGGCCGTAGTAGCCGGAGACGATGCCGACCAGCGCGCCGATGATCACTGTGCCGATGGTGGACAGCACGCCGACCAGCAGCGAGGCCCGCGTGCCGTAGATGACGCGCGAGAACATGTCCGAGCCCTGCACGTCGTAGCCGAACCACGCCTGGCCGGACGGGCCCTGCCTGGCGTGGTTGATGTCGGCCGCGTTCGGGTCGACGTGGCTGAACAGCCCTGGGAACAGCGCGATGAGCAGGATCAGCACGATGATCACCAGGGAGATCACGAACGCGGGCTTGCGGCGCAGTTCACGCCAGGCGTCGCTGCCCAGGCTGCGCGGCTTGTCCTGCTTGCGGGAGTCGTCCAGCCTGGTCTCGGCGCCCTGGTCCAGGGCCGGACCGCTGCTCGCCGCGGTGGGGTCACTCATAGCGGATCCTCGGGTCGAGTACGGCGTAGAGCAGGTCAACGACCAGGCTCATCAACAGGTAGACCAGCACGAGCAGGGTCACCACGCCGGTGACGACCACGCCCTGCTGCTGCTGGATGTTGATGAACACCAGGCCACCGATGCCGTGGATGTTGAACACGCCCTCGGTGACGATCGCACCGCCCATCAGGGCACCGAGGTCGGTGCCGAGGAAGGTGACCACCGGGATCACTGAGTTGCGCAGCAGGTGCACGCCGACTACGCGCTTGCCGGGCAGGCCCTTGGCGATCGCGGTGCGCACGAAGTCCGCGCCCCGGTTCTCCGCGATCGAGGTCCTGGTCAGCCGGGCCACATAGGCCATCGACAGGCTGCCGAGCACGAAGCCGGGCAGGATCAGGTCGAAGAACGACGGGTTGCCAGGCACCGAGACGGTGAAGATCAGCTTGAGGATGTAACCAGTGACGAACACCGGCAGCGAGATCAGGACCAACGTGGAGATGAGGACCAGGTTGTCCAGGAAGCCGTTCTTGCGCAGGCCGGTCAGCACACCGGCGGTGAGGCCGATGATCGCCTCGATGATCAGCGCGACGACCGCGAGCCGGATGGTGATCGGGTAGGCGTTGGCGATCAGCGTGCTGACGTCGATCCCGCTGAAGGTCTGCCCGAAGTTGCCGGTGAACAGCTTGCCCAGGTACTTGATGTACTGGACGAGCAGGTTGTCGTCGAGGTTGAAGTCCGCGCGCATCTTGGCCACGTACTCCGGCGGGCACGGCCGCTGGCCGCACTTGCCCGCGAACGGATCGACCGGGATGGCCCAGACCAGCGCGTAGATGATGAACGTGGTACCGAAGAAAACAGGTATCAGTTGCAGCAGGCGTCGCAGAACGTAGCGACCCATACGTCCGCTCCTTGTGGTGGGAGCTGGTCAGCAGGAAGCCCGTGGGCCGCCGTCCCACTTGGGGATCCGGCGGCCCACGGGAATGTCCTGGACCGGCTTAGCTGGCGAGTCGGAAGGACGACAGGTCGGGCTGGCGCTTCCAGCTCAGCTTGGCCGCGCTGAGCTTGCTGGAGTAGCCGCCGGTGCCCTTCTCGCTCCACAGCGGGATGCTCGGCAGGTCCTTGGCGATCAGGGCCTCGGCCTGCTGGTACAGCTTGATCGCGCCGTCCTTGTCCGCGGTGGAGTCGGCCTGCTCCAGCAGCTTGTCGACCGCCGGGTTGCTGTAGGTCGAGTCGTTGGAGGAGGCGCCGGTCTTGTACAGCGGGTTGAGGAAGTTCTCGATCGACGGGTAGTCGGCCGACCAGTCGGAGCGGACCATGCCGGTGGCCTGGTGCGAGGTGATCATCGAGCGGAACTGGCCAAGGCTGGTCTGCGGCACGAAGTCGCAGGAGACACCGAGCACCTTGGTGATGGAGTTGCAGACCGCGGTCAGCGCCTCCTTGTGGCCACCGTCGGAGTTGGAGGCGATGGTCAGCTTGCCGCTGAAGCCGGACTTGGCGAACGCGGCCTTGGCGGCCTCGGGGTCGTACTTGCAGAACTCGCAGGAGTTCGGCACGTTGCCGTCGAGGCTGGAGGCGAAGTAGCTGTTCGCCGTGGTGTAGGCGTTGTTCAGGACCTGCTTGATGATGCCGTCGCGGTCGATCGACAGCGAGATGGCCTTGCGCAGGTCCGGGTTGTTGTAGCCCGGCACGTAGTACGGCACGGCGATCGTGTCGATGTCGATCAGCGTGGTGTTCAGCGCGCGGCCCTGCAGGTCCGCCTTGTACTTGTCACCGACCAGCGCGGCGGGCGGCATCAGGTCCAGGAAGTCCAGCTGACCGCCCTGCAGGTCGCTGTAGGCGGTGTTCAGGTCGGAGTAGGTCTTGATATCGAGGTCCTTGAAGTGGACCGCGTCCTGCCCCTGGTAGCCGTCGAAGCGGGTGAGCTTGATGTCCTGGTTGGGCGTGTAGGACACGAACTTCATCGGGCCGTTGCCGATGGGGTTCTGCTCGAACTTCTTGGGGTCCTTGAAGAACACGTCGGGCAGCGGGTCGAAGCCCTCGTAGCCGACCTTGACCGGGAACACCGAGAACGGTGCCTTGAGGGTCACCTGGAACTCGTAGTCGCCGACGACCTTGAGCCCGGACATGGTCTGGGCGGTGGGCTTGGCGTCCTTGCTGTCCGGGTGGACCTCGTCGAAGCCCTGGATCTGCGAGAAGAAGTCCGCGTTGATCTGGGCGTTGGTGGCCAGCGCCGCGTAGTTCCAGGCGTCGACGAAGTTGTGCGACTTGACCTCGGTCCCGTCGTGGAACTTCCAGCCCTTCTTGATCTTGATGTCGTACACCTTGGCGTCCGAGCTGGTGATCGACTCGGCCATCAGGTTGTACGGCTTGGCGTTGTCCGGGTCGAAGCCGACGAGGCCCGCGTAGAGCTCGTCGATGACCCGGATGCCGCCCTGCTCGTTGGTGTTACCCGGAGTCAGCGGGTGCTGCGGTTCGGTGCCGTAGATCGACACCGCCCCGTCGCTGTTGTCCGCCCCGGCGGTGCTGCCGCCGCCACCACAGCCGGTCGCCAGCAGCGCGACGGCCGCGGGCACGGCGACAAACGCCGCCATCTTCCGCTTGCCCATCAAGACCCTCCCAGAGATCCCCACGCCGGGCGCCGACCGGTCAGGACGGGCGCCGACGATGGCAGCACCACCACTCCGTGGTGCTGCTAACCCAGCGAACGTAGTCAGCACTGCAGCCCCCGTCACAGAGGGGTAGATCACAAAGCAATCACAATGCGTGTGCATCGGCCACTCGAATGGCAGAAAGTAGCCAACCGGGTGCTGGCGGTGGCCTGAGCACCACTCACCGACAGAGCACGCTCACGCTGCGCACACCGGCTCAGCGCGCGAGGGACAGCGCGATGCCGTCCAGAATGTCGTGTTCACTCACCAACAACTCTGTGATCGCGGCCCGTTCGGACAGTCGCTCCGCCAGCGCGCGCAGCACTACCGCGCCGCCACCGATCACGTCAACCCGGCCCGGGTGGATGGTCGGGATGGCCGCCCGCTCCTCCCGCCCGATCGTCAGCAACCGCTTGGCCAGCGACCGGATCTGATCGGTGCTCAGCCGGGACAGGTGCACCGTTTCCGAGTCGTACTCAGGAAGGTCCTGTGCGATCGCGGACAGGGTGGTCACCGTGCCCGCCACCCCGATCCAGGTCCGCGCCTGCTGCACCGGTACGGCCTCAAAAGCCTTGTCCAGCACGGAGTTCGCGAACTCCTCCGCGGCCCCGACCTGTTCGGCGCTCGGCGGGTCCTCGGGCAGGCAGCGCTCGGTGATCCGCACGCAGCCCACGTCCACCGACTTGGCGGCCCGCACCTGGGCGGTCCCGCCGTCCCAGGTGCCCAGCACCAGCTCGGTGGACCCACCGCCGATGTCCACCACCAGGAACGGGCCGTCCGCCGGGTCGCAGTCGCCGACCGCCCCGGTGAACGACAGCCGCGCCTCCTCGTCCCCGGAGATGACCTCGGCCGCCACGCCCAGCACCTCGCGGGTCATCGCGAAGAACTCGTCCCGGTTGGCCGCGTCCCTGGTGGCCGAGGTGGCCACCATGCGGACCCGCTCGGCACCCTTGCGGCGCAGCAACGCGGTGTAGTCGGCGAGCGCGGCGCGGGTGCGGGCCAGCGCCTCGGGGGCGAGCACACCGGTCGCGTCAACCCCCTGACCAAGGCGGACGATGCGCATTTCCCGGTGCACGTCCCTGAGCCAGCTGGTGCCGTCCTCACGCAGGGTGACGTCGGCGATGAGCAAGCGGATCGAGTTGGTCCCGCAGTCGATGGCGGCTACACGCGGCATGGCCCCACGCTAGTCGCCGGACCGGCCAACGGCGCTCACGACATGAAGGTGCCCTTCGCGACGCTCAACGTCCCAAAGGGCACCTTCATGGCACGGCTGGACGGCGCCAAGACGCAGCGAAGGTGGCTTTCGCCGCGTTGGACGCGGCGAAAGCCACCTTCGCGTCACGTCAGTGGCAGCCGCCGCCGGAGGACTTGGTGGTGGTCGTCGTGGTGGTGGGGGCCGTGGTGGTCGTGGTCGAGGTCGGCGACGAGGTGGTGGTCGACGCGGGGGTCGTGGTCGTCGTCGGCGTGGTCGTGGTGGTGACCGTCGTGGTGGTCGTGGTGCACGGGGGCGTCGTCGTGGTGGTGACCGTGGTGGTCGACGTGGGTGTCGTCGTGGTGGTCACGGTCGTGGTCGACGTGGGCGTGCTGGTCACCGTCGTGGTGGTGGGAGGCGTCGTGCCCGGCGTCTGCGGCTGGGCGGGGTGCACCGGGTCTGCCGGCGGGCCCTGCACGGGCTGCTGCTTGGACAGCGGCAGCACCGGCTCGACACCGGAGACGTTGGGGACCTCGCTGGCCCCGGAGGCGTACGCGTCAGCCCAGGCCAGCACGGTCTGCACGTAGCTGTCGGAGTGGTTGTAGTTGAACACCGCGGCGGCGCGCTGCTGGCGGTTGCGCATGTCCCCACCGCTGGCGCACAGGTAGTTGCCCGCGGCCAGCGCGGCGTCGTAGATGTTGTTCGGGTCGGCCTGCCCGTAGCCCTTGGCGTTGGAGATCGCCGCGTAGCTGAGCCAGGTGGACGGGATGAACTGCATCGGGCCCACCGCGCGGTCCCACACCGGGTCGCCGTCCCACTTGCCGCCGTCGGTGTCGGCGATCGCCGCGAAGCCGGAGCCGCCGCTGAGCACCGGGCCCAGGATGGGCCGCAGGGTGTTGCCCTGCGCGTCCACGGCACCCCCGCTGGCGTGCCCCGACTCGACGTGCCCGATACCGGCCAGCAGGGACCAGTCCATGTGGCAGTTGGGCGTGGTGCGGGCGAGGATCTGCTCGGCCTTGCGGTAGGCGGCCATCGCGGCGGAGGGGATGCCCATCGGCCCGTTGGGCAGCGAGCTGGCCTGACCCGAGTCGTTCGGGTCCAGCACCTCGGGCCCCAGCTGGGCGGATTCGGGCAATCTGCCGGTGGCGCCCAGCGGGCTGCTCGGCACCTCGGCCGCGTTGACCGGACCGCTCAACGGCGCCTGGTTGGCCGTGTTGAGCCAGGACGCGGTCGCGTCCCCGGCCAGCACAACCGGCGCCAGCAGTGCTGTCACGGCCATCGCCGCGCGCAACCGTCGATCGGGTGCGACACGCGCTGGCTTCGGCTTCCCGGCTCGGACGCTGTGCACACCCACGACGGCCCCACACTCCTCGTCTCGACCACTCACACCCGAAGTGATCGTTGCTGACGACCTGTTATGTCACAGTCAGCCTGCCCCATACCCACGAAGGTGTCACTTGCTCGGGTGAGATTTGCCTGGATGACAACATCCCGTAGGCCATTTGGGGGTCCCGTGTTCATCACCCGAGCCACAACTTCCGCAGGGTGGCTCAGGTGACGGACAGGTTTCAGCCCTGTGCCGCGCAGTCGCCGGAAGGCCAGGAACCGGACAAAGCGGCCAGCGCCTCGTCGCCGAACGGGTTCACCCCAGGGCCCGCGGCCAGCGCGTGCGCGATGTGCACGTGCAGGCACTTGACCCGGCCCGGCATGCCGCCCGCGCTCACCTCGTGCCCGAGCGGGTCGATGGCGTCCCGCTCGGCCAGGTAGGTCTGGTGCGCGCGCAGGTAGGCCGCGGCGAGCTCCTCGTCCTCGGCCAGGCGGGCGGTCATCTCCTTCATCAGTCCGGCGGCCTCCAGCGTGCTGGCCAGGGAGGTCAGCCGGGGGCAGGTCAGGTAGTACAGCGTGGGGAACGGCGTGCCGTCCTCCAGCCGAGGGCTGGTCTGCACCACCGCGGGGTGCCCGCTGGGGCAGCGCGCCGCGACCGCCCGCAGTGCCCTGGGCCTGCGCCCGAGCTGGGCGGCGATGGTGTCGAAGTCTGCTTCGGAGACCGGCTCGTAGGCCCGTGCCGTCACGAGCCGCTCCCGGTGATCGAGTCCCACAACTGTGCGTACCAAGGTTTCGTCGAGGTCTGTTGTTGCGGCGAGGTCTGCTGGTCGGACTGCTGACCGTCGCCGGGGAGCTGCACGGTGTACGGGGTCTCCCCCGGCATCACCATGCGCAGCCTGCGCCGCGCCTCGGCCTCCACCTGCGCCGGGTCGGCCAGCTGCGACTTGCGCTGCTCCAACTGCTGTTCCAGGGCCTTGAGCTGGGTCTGCTTGTCCAGCTCGCTCTGCACCTGGGCGTGCTGGGTGAGGTAGGTCCGCAGCGGCAGCGCCACGGTCAGCGCCAGCGCGCACACCACCATCGCCAGCACCGCGGCCCGCCGGGTCGCCGACAGCCGGAAGGCGCCGCCGGTGCCCGCTCCCGAGCCGGACCGCGCCCGCCCGCCCGCCGGACGGCGCACGGGCGGCTGCGGCTGCTCCTGCTTGGCGCGCTGCTCGCGCCGGGGCCGACGAGCACGGTCGGCCCGGCGCGCCGCGGGATCGGAGTCCCCGCGGCGCCGGGTCTCCCGACCGTGCTCGCGTTCGGCCACGGGTCAGCTCCGCGGGCTGAACCGGGGGAAGGCCAGCTCACCCGCGTAGCGGGCGGCGTCACCGAGGGTCTCCTCGATGCGCAGCAGCTGGTTGTACTTGGCGGTGCGCTCGCCGCGGGCCGGGGCACCGGTCTTGATCTGGCCGACGCCGGTGGCCACGGCCAGGTCGGCGATGGTGGTGTCCTCGGTCTCGCCGGAGCGGTGGCTCATCATCGACTTGTAGCCGTAGGAGGTGGCCAGGGCGACCGCGTCCAGGGTCTCCGACAGGGTGCCGATCTGGTTGACCTTCACCAGCAGCGCGTTGGCGGCGCGGCGGGAGATGCCCTCCTCCAGGCGCTCCGGGTTGGTGACGAACAGGTCGTCGCCGACCAGCTGCACCTTCTCGCCCAGCTCGGCGGTCAGCTGCACCCAGCCGTCCCAGTCGTCCTCGGACAGGCCGTCCTCGATGGAGACCAGCGGGTAGGCGTTGACCAGCTCGGTGTAGTACGCGGTGAGCTGCTCGGCGCTGCGCTTGGTCTTCTCGAAGGTGTAGGCACCGTCGGAGTAGAACTCGGTGGCGGCCACGTCCAGCGCGAGCGCGATGTCGGTGCCGACCTTGTAGCCCGCCTTCTCGATGGCGGCCAGGATCAGGTCCAGCGCCTCGCGGTTGCTGGACAGGTTCGGCGCGAACCCGCCCTCGTCGCCGAGCCCGGTGGCCAGGCCCTTGCCCTTGAGCACCGACTTGAGCGAGTGGTAGACCTCCGCGCCCCAGCGCAGGGCCTCGCGGAAGGACTCCGCGCCGATCGGCGCGATCATGAACTCCTGGATGTCCACGTCCGTGTCGGCGTGCGAGCCGCCGTTGAGGATGTTCAGCATCGGCACCGGCAGGATGTGCGCGTTCGGGCCGCCGACGTAGCGGAACAGCTCCAGGCCGCTGGACTCGGCTGCGGCCTTGGCCACCGCGAGCGAGACGCCGAGGATGGCGTTGGCGCCGAGCCGGCTCTTGTCCGGGGTGCCGTCCAGGTCGACCAGCTTCTGGTCCACCACCCGCTGCTCCACGGCCTCGATGCCGACCAGCTCGGGACCGATCTCGTCGAGCACGGCGGTGACGGCCTTCTCCACGCCCTTGCCGTTGTAGCGGCTGGTGTCGCCGTCGCGTAGTTCCACGGCCTCGTGCTCGCCCGTGGAGGCACCGGAGGGCACCGCGGCCCTGGCCAGCGTGCCGTCGTCCAGCGCCACCTCTACCTCGACGGTCGGGTTGCCCCGCGAGTCCAGAATCTCGCGCGCGCCGACCTGCTCGATGACCGCCACTAGAACTCCTATTCAGCCCAAAAAACTTGCGCAGCCGACTCCACCGCCGACCAGCCTAGCCGGGCGGCCCTGTCCCCCGGTGGCGGCACGCTACCGGGCCAAGGGAAACGCTGGGTGATCGTCCTGAATCGTGGGAGACGCGTCCTGGCGTCCGACCGGGTGCGGCAGCAGGCTGGGGACATGACCAAACAGCTCGGGATCCTGCTGTTCGACGGGGTGGAGGACCTCGACGCCACCGGCCCCTGGGAGGTGCTGGCCTACTGGACCAGGACCTGGCCGCAGGACGGTTACGCCGTGTCCACCTTCTCGGCCACGGGCCAGCCGGTGACCTGCGCCAAGGGCCTGCGGATCCTGCCCGACCACTCCTACGCCGACTCGCCGCCGTGGGACGTGCTGCTGCACCCCGGCGGCCGGGGCACCCGCCCGATGCTCACCGACCAGGCGCACCTGGACTGGGTCCGCGAGCAGCGGGCCGCCGTGCCGCTGATGACCAGCGTGTGCACCGGCTCGCTGGTGTTCGCGGCGGCCGGACTGCTCAAGGGCCGCCCGGCGACCACGCACTGGGCCTCGCTGGACCGGCTGGCCGAGTTGGACCCGAGCATCGAGGTGCGCGCCGAGGACCGGTTCACCGACGACGGGGACGTGATCACCTCGGCGGGCGTGTCCGCGGGCATCGACATGGCCCTGCACCTGGTGGTGCGGCTGGCCGGAGCGGACCGCGCCCGGGAGGTGCGCCGCAGCATCCAGTACGACCCCCTGCCGCCGATCTGACGGGGTTGGCCGCCTTCGGGACCTGAGCTGTCCCGAAGGCCGCCAACGCGACTAGTCGGCCAGACCGGTGAGCACCTCGGGCAGCGGCCCGGTGTGCAGCACGCCGAGTCGTTGGGTGGCACGGGTCAACGCCACGTACAGGTCGTTGAGCCCGCGCGGTGACTCGTCCAGCACGCCCTGCGGGTCGACCAGCAGCACGGCGTCGAACTCCAGGCCCTTGGACTGCCCCACGGTCAGCACGACCACCGGGCTCTCCAGGTCCTCCTCGCCACGAGAGAGCCGGTCGACCAGCGCGCGCGGCGCCAGCACCGCGAGCCGGCCTTCACCGATCTCGGCCAGCTCCCGCTCGATCGCCGCCGAGACCGCGGCCTCCAGTTCCCCGTCGGCCACCTGGCGGTGCCACGGGCTGGTTCCCGCGTCGCGCACCGACTTCGGCGGCACCGCCGACGGGTCCAGGTTGGCCAGCACCTCGGTCGCCACCGCCATGATCTCGCTGGGCGTGCGGTAGTTGACCGTCAGCTCGGCGAGCTTCCACCGGTTCATCACGTAGGGCCCGAGCACCTCCTGCCAGGACGTGGTGCCCGCCAGGTCCCCGGTCTGCGCGATGTCCCCGACCACCGTCATCGACCGGCTCGGGCAGCGCCGCATGAGCACCCGCCAGGCCATCGGCGAGAGCTCCTGCGCCTCGTCCACGATGACGTGGCCGAAGGTCCAGGTCCGGTCGTCGGCCGCGCGCTCGGCGGCGGTCATGTACTCGCCGGAGGCCACCCGCGCGACGAGCGCGTCGGCGTCCAGCATGTCCACCGCCATCAGCACGTCCGGGTCCGCCTCGTCCTGCAGGTCCAGGATGTCCAGCACGCCCTGGGCGTAGGCCAGGTCCCTGCGGCGCTTGGCCGCGGCCGCCGCCTTGGCCGCCCGGTCGTCCTCGCCGAGCAGTTCGGCGGCCTCGTCCAGCAGCGGTGCGTCCGCGGGGGTCCACTCCGCGCCCGGCTCGCGCAGCAGCAGGTCACGGTCCTGTTTGGACAGTGCGCGCGAGGTGGCGCCCAGCCGCTTGGCGGAGCCGAACAGGTCGGTGAGCAGCTGCTCGGGGGTCAGCACGGGCCAGAGCTTGTCGATGGCCGCGATGACGTTCGGGTCCTCGCGCAGCTCGCGGCGGATGTCGGCCACGTCGTCGGCGTCCAGGAACTGCGCGCCCAGCTTGCGCGCCACCTGCTTGCCCAGCGCGCCGATGATCTCCCGTTCGAACACGGGGCGGGCCTGGTTGTGCGGTCGCCGGGAACGCCGCGCCCTGCCGCGCGCGTCCGCGCAGGTCTGCCGGTCCAGGTGCAGTTCGTGCTGTTCGTGCACCAGGTCCAGGCCCTCGCGCGGCACCCACTGCCGGTCGCGCACCGCCGCCGCCAGCGCGTCGGCCATCGCCAGCCTGCCCTTGACCGCGGCGACCTCGGCGGGCTCGGTGCCCACGGCCTTGAGCCCCGGGTACAGCTCGCCGACGGTGGACAGCAGCACCCCGGTCTCGCCCAGCGAGGGCAGCACCTGGCCGATGTAGTTGAGGAAGGTGGCGTTCGGCCCGACCACCAGCACACCGCGCTTCTCCAGCTGCCTGCGGTGCGTGTAGAGCAGGTACGCGGCGCGGTGCAGCGCCACGGCGGTCTTGCCGGTGCCCGGCCCGCCCTGCACCACCAGCACCCCGTTGAGCTCGGCGCGGATGATCTTGTCCTGCTCGGCCTGGATGGTGGCCACGATGTCGGCCATGCGCCCGGTCCGGCTGGCGCTGACCGCCGCCAGCAGGGTGGCCTCGCCGACCAGGCCCTCACTGCGTCCGGGCGCCGCGCTGGCCAGGTCCAGCACCTCGTCGTCCAGCGCGACCACGTCCCGCCGCCGGGTGCGCACGTGCCTGCGCCGCAGCACCCCGTCGGGGTTGGCGGCGGTGGCCAGGTAGAACGGCCGGGCGGCGGGCGCCCGCCAGTCCATCAGCAGCGGCTCGTAGTCGCCCTCGGTGTCGAAGATGCCCAGCCGGCCGATGTGCTGGTGCTGGCCGTCGGTGAAGTCCAGCCGCCCGAAGCACAGGCCGTTCTCCACCGCGCTGTACTGGGCGAGGTGCCCGGTGTGCATGGCTGTGGCGGTGTCCCGCTCGGACCTGGCCTGAGGCGTGCCGCCGGTCTCCAGCAGCACGGCGGCCAGTCGGCGCGAGGTCTGCTCGCGCAGGCCGTCCAGGCGGCCGTAGAGCATGGTCACGTACTCCTGCTCACGCGCTATTTCCTGGTTGTCCGCATTACCCGCAGGGCTTGACAACTCGCCTCACACACCCTTAATATTGCCACCAGACACCTTTTCGGTGTCTTTATTTTTGTGCGCTCCGACCGGGCAATCTAGCAAACCCGGGCTTCCGCGCGCCACTATTGGGCCTGTCGGAACAAGCCGATCTTGCGTAGCGTTGGCCTGACCATGAGTGACGGCACCTTCGAGGCGTTTCGGCGGGCCGAGGCGCTGATCGCCGGCGGACGTCCGCTGGACGCCCTGCGCGAGCTGGGCCCCGTGCTCGATGCCGAGCCGGACCTGCCCAGCGTCCTGCAACTGGCCGGTCGCGCCTACCTGAACTCAGCCCAGTTCCACCGCGCCGAGCAGGCCCTGCGCCGCCTGCTGGAACTGGACCCCAGCGACCACTACGCCCTGTTCGCGCTGGGCAAGACCCTGCAACGCACCGGCCGCCACGCCGAGGCCCAGACCCAGTTGCGGCTGGCCGTGGCGATGAACCCCCGCCCGGAGTACCAGGAGGCCCTCGGCGAGGTCAGCGCCCGGCTCGCCCTGCGCGACGGCACCACGGGCTGAAGATCGTCCCCACCTACTACTGACCGTCCCCCGCCACTCCCTGGGGGGGCGTCCCCGGCACCAGTCTACCGCCCACCCCCGACAGTTGATCTTGCTCAAGATCCAGGTGTGCACAACTCGGCGGCTGTGGACAAGTGGCTCAAGCCCTGGTCAGGCTCACCTTGCCGTAGGCATCAGCACTGCTGAACACCGAACGCGCGTAGTCCACCGAGTTGTTGTAGACCAGCACGGCCTTCCACCAGGTCTTGGGCACCGAAAGATCACCGCTGCGGCACAGGTAGCGCCCCGCGGTGCGGCTCGCGTCGTCGATGTTCTGCGGGTCGGGGGCCTTGCCGTCCCCGCTGGCCCGCACACCGAGCATGCGCCAGGTCTCCGGGGTGAACTGCATCGGTCCCACCGCGTGGTCCCACTTGGTGTCCCCGTCCAGCTCACCCTTGTCGGTGTCGGGCACGGCCAGGAATCCCTGCGTGCCGTCCAGCGCGGGCCCGATGATCGGCTTGGACTCCTCGCCGCTCTCGGTGACGGTGGACCCGCCGTAACGGCCGTGCTTGGACTCGATGCGGCCCACCGCGGCCAGCGTGGACCAGGTCAGGTGGCAGGACGGGTTGCTCGCGCGGATCGCCAGCGTGGCCTTGGCGTAGGCGACGAGCACGCGCTCGGGCAGGTCGGTGACGTAGGCCATGCGCCGCACCCAGCCCTGGAAGGTCTCCGCGGGCGGCGCACCGGGCTTGTCCGGATCGGGGATGTCCGAGGCCGGTCCCGGGATCGCGGCGTTGGCTTCCACAGCCAGTTCCGGCACGAAGAACGGCGGCGGCCCCGCGGGCTTGGTCGGACCGTTGTTCCTGCTGCCCAGCAGGGAGATCGCGAAGATCGCGCCAGCGCCCAGCGCCACCACGAGGCCGACCAGGAACAGGCGGCCGATCCACTCGCCGACCCCGGCCTTGCGGCGACGTCTGCCGCGCGGCGGATCGGCGTCGAGACCGGGTACGGGCGAACCCTGCCGGGGCAGGGTGTCGGTGAGCCTGTTCGACGGCTCCGTCGACTGGCCACGACTGCTGCGGGGCGAGCGCGACCAGGGTGGCGGGGACGAATCAGGCATGCGACCCAGGCTACGTGCTCGCGGGCCAGTACCGCCGCCAGTCGTCCGCGCTGAGCCTGGTCTGGTCCAGTCCGGCCTGCTTGGCGGCCTGTTCGGCGGCTCGCACCTCGCGTTCGAACCGCTTGGCCACCGCGCGCAGCTCGCCCTCCGGGTCCTCACCGGCCAACCGGGCCAGCGCGGCCACCAGGAACAGCGTCACCCCGGCGCCCTCGCCGTCGGGCAGCAGGTCCACCGGGAACCCAGCCTTGCTCGTCCGGCTCGCGAGCTTGCCCGCCAGCGAGACCGCGGGCTGCCCGAGCGCCACACCGTCCACACTGGACTCACGCCGCTTCTCGGCCTGCTTGAGCTCGTCCCAGCGCCGGTCGTGGTGGTCGTCCTCGGCCACCTCGTCGCCGAACACGTGCGGGTGCCTGCCGACCAGCTTGTCCACCAGGTCCTGAGCCACCCCGTCGATGTCGAACGGGGCCGGGTCCTCGGCGGCCACCCTGGCGTGGAACAGCACCTGCAGCAGCACGTCGCCCAGTTCCTCGCGCAGCGCCTGCCGGTCACCCTGCTCGATCGCGTCCAGCAGCTCGTAGGTCTCCTCGACCAGGTACTGGCGCAGTGAGTCGTGAGTCTGCTTGGCGTCCCACGGGCAGCCGCCGGGTGAGCGCAGCCGGTCCATGACCGACACGGCGTCCAGCAGCGCGGCGCCCGCGGGCGGCTCGGTGCCGATCACCACGGCCCCCGCCGCGTGCAGTGCGGCGGCGGTCGGCTCGGCCAGGCTGGCGCTGATCAACGCCACCGGTCCCGGTGCGGCGAGCACCTGCTCGGTGGCGCCGACCGGCTCGGCGCCGAGCGCGAGCCGCACCTGCTCGGGCAGGTCGCTGCCCGCGTACACCGCGGACGCGCCGCGCAGTGCGGGCAGCGCGGCCGCGGGCAGCACGGCCCCCAGGCGGAGGTCAAGCAGGACAACGAGGTTGTGCTGATCGGTCACTGGTTCGGGTTCTGCGTCTTCGCCGTCAGGGTCACGCCGACCGCCTCGCCGGTGCTCGGGGCCAGGCTCAGCGCCAGCGGGTCCCACACCCCGTAGCGCGGGTTGACCTTGAGGCCGCGCTGCACGGCGGTGACCGCGGCGGCGCCCTTGCCGATCGCCGGGATCAGCTGCGGGTCGACCGAGTCCATGTCGACCGGGCTGGCCGAGGTGTCGCGCTTCTTGACGTAGCCGACCAGCCAGGAGGCACCGCTGTTGTCGAACTGGTAGGCGACCACCGAGCCCTGCGGCACCACGAACAGCGAGGCGAGCTGGGACGCGGTGTCCAGTTGCAGGGTCTTGTTCACCAGGTTGGTCTTCGAGTTGGCACCCAGCGACTTGATGATCTCGTCGGCGCGTTGCGGGTTGTCCGCGATCTCCTTGGCCTTGGCCACGGCGACCGACTTGTCGGACACCACCGCGGTGTCCACGGTGATCGACAGGCGCGGGGCGAGCTTGCCACCAATGGCGCTGAAGACCTGGTTGTCCCACACGCTCTGCCGCAGCAGCCCGCGCTCCGGGGCCACGCTGCCGTCCTGGGCCCCGCTGGACTGCGCGGCCAGGGACTGCTCGGTGATCCGGTCCACCAGCTGCTGGTCCACGTGGATGCCCTGCTCGGTGGCGAGCTGGGTGGCCAGCTCGTGGAAGATCGCGTACGAGACGATCGTCCTGGCCACCTGGTCGAACTTGCCCTGCTGCTGGAGCTGGCGGGCCTGGGGCACATTGGCCAGCTCAGCGGAGATCTGCTGCTGCACCTGGTCGATGCCGACCACGTGGTCGCCGATGATCGCGGCGGCACCGAGCTGACTGGGTCCGGCGCCACAGCCCGCCAACAGCGCGCCGACGGCGGCGCAGGCGACGAGCATGATCCCCGGACGGCGAATGGCAAGCGTCACAGTGCGTACCCTCTCACAGCGCTGGTGATCTCAACCACCTACTACCGGCGCGGGTGCACCGAGCAGGGAGTCCAGGAACTTCGCACACCAGTCGAGCAGCTCCAGGTCGCGCAGCGGCGGGGCGCCCATGCGGCCACCGGCCGGTCCCTCGGTGGGCCGGGGCACCGAGACGAGCCGAGTGGCCGGCTTGTGCACCGCCTTGGGGAACAGCCGGCGCATGCGCACCAGCTGGGAGTCGCGCAGTTCCAGCGGTGCGAACCGGATCGTGCTGCCCTGGGTGGCCACCTCGGTGACCCCGTGCACGCGGCAGGCCTGCCGGAACCTGGCCACCGCGAACAGGTGCTCCACCGGGGCGGGCGGGGTGCCGTAGCGGTCCTTGAGCTCCTCGGCCACCGCGGCCAGCGCAGCCTCGTCCACCGCGGCGGCGAGCTTGCGGTAGGCCTCCAGGCGCAGCCGCTCGCCGGGCACGTAGTCGTGCGGGATGTGCGCGTCCACGGGCAGGTCCACCCGGACCTCCGCCAGCTCCTCGGCCTCCTCGTCGGTGGGAGCGCCCGCGTGCTTGCGGAACGCCTCCACGGCCTCGCCGACCAGCCGCACGTACAGGTCGAAGCCCACGCCCGCGATGTGCCCGGACTGCTCGGCGCCCAGGATGTTGCCCGCGCCGCGGATCTCCAGGTCCTTCATGGCCACCGCCATGCCCGCGCCCAGCTCGGTGTTCTGCGCGATGGTGGCCAGCCGGTCGTGCGCGGTCTCGGTGAGCGAGCCGTCCGGCGGGTACAGGAAGTAGGCGTAACCGCGCTCCCTGGCCCGGCCGACCCGCCCGCGCAGCTGGTGCAGCTGGGCGAGGCCGAGCAGGTCCCCGCGCTCCACGATCAGCGTGTTGGCGTTGGAGATGTCCAGGCCGGTCTCCACGATCGTGGTGCACACCAGCACGTCGAACTCGCGCTCCCAGAAGCCCTGGATGATCTTCTCCAGGCGGTCCTCGTTCATCTGGCCGTGCGCGGTGGCGATCCTGGCCTCGGGCACCAGCTCGCGGATGCGCCGCGCGGCCTTCTCGATCGAGGACACCCGGTTGTGCACGTAGAACACCTGGCCGTCGCGCAGCAGCTCGCGGCGGATCGCGGCGCCGACCTGCTTGTCGTCGTAGGCGCCGACGTAGGTCAGGATCGGGTGCCGCTCCTCGGGCGGGGTGAGGATGGTGGACATCTCGCGGATGCCCGCCAGGCTCATCTCCAGGGTGCGCGGGATCGGGGTCGCCGACATGGTGAGCACGTCCACGTGCGTGCGCAGCGCCTTGATGTGCTCCTTGTGCTCCACGCCGAAGCGCTGCTCCTCGTCCACGATGACCAGGCCGAGGTCCTTGTAGCGCAAGCCGGTCTGCAGCAGCCGGTGCGTGCCGATGACGATGTCCACCTCACCGTCGGCCAGCCCGGCGACCACCTTCTCGGACTCGGCGGGATCGGTGAACCGGGACAGGCCCTTCACGGTGACCGGGAAGGCGCGCATGCGCTCGGCGAAGGTGTTCAGGTGCTGCTGGGCCAGCAGCGTGGTCGGCACCAGCACGGCGACCTGCTTGCCGTCCTGCACCGCCTTGAAGGCGGCGCGCACCGCGATCTCGGTCTTGCCGTAACCCACGTCACCGCAGATGACCCGGTCCATCGGCACGGCGCGCTGCATGTCGGCCTTCACCTCGTCGATCGCGGCCAGCTGGTCCGCGGTCTCGGTGAACGGGAACGCGTCCTCCAGCTCGCGCTGCCACGGGGTGTCGGTCGCGAAGGCGTGCCCCGGCGCGGACTGCCTGGCCGCGTAGAGCTGCACCAGCTCGGCCGCGATCTGCTTGACCGCCTTGCGCGCCTTGGCCTTGGTGTTCTTCCAGTCCGAGCCACCGAGCTTGTTCAGCGTGGGCAGCTCGCCGCCGACGTAGCGGGAGACCTCGTCGAGCTGGTCGGTCGGCACGAACAGCCGGTCCCCGGGCTGCCCCCGCTTGCTGGCCGCGTACTCCAGCACGAGGTACTCCCTGGTGGCGCCCGCGACCGTGCGCTGCACCATCTCCACGTAGCGCCCGATGCCGTGCTGCTCGTGCACCACGTAGTCGCCCGGCTTCAGTGCGAGCGGGTCCACCGCGTTGCGCCGCCGCGAGGGCATCTTGCGCATGTCCTTGGTGGAGGTGCCGCCCCGGCCGCCGGTCAGGTCGGTCTCGGTGAGCACCACCAGGGCGAGTACCGGTGCGGTGAACCCGTCCTCCATGGACCCGCGGGCCACGGTGACCACGCCACTGTCCGGCGCACTGGTCAGCCCGTTCTCGGCCAGCCGGGCGGGCACCTCGGCCTCGGCGAGCTGCTCGACCGCGCGCTGGGCGGTGCCCGCCCCTGGCACGACGAGCACGGCGGTGCCGCCCGAGGCCGTGTGCGCCCGAAGGTCGGCGAAGGCCCGCTCGACCTCGCCGTGGTAGGCGTCCACCGGGGTGAACTCCAGCCGCTGCACGTCCTCGGCGTCGCTGGTGAGCTGGCTCAGCGTCCACCAGGACCGGCCGGTGTCCACGGCGTGCGTGGCGATCTCGGCCAGCGAGCGGTAGGCCGAGGCGCCCAGGTCGATCGGGGCGCCGCCGCCACCGGCCGCGGCCATCCAGGAGGCCTCCAGGAACTCCTGCCCGGTGCGCACCAGGTCCTGGGCCCTGGTGCGGATCTTCTCCGGGTCGGCGACCAGCACGAGGGTGTCGGCGGGGGCCACGTCGGTGAGCAGTTGCAGCTCGCCGGGGCACAGCGCGGGGATCAGCGCCTCCATGCCCTCGCAGGGGATGCCGCTGGACAGCTTGTCCAGCATCTCGGCCAGCTGGGCGTCGGCCTGGTGCTCGGCGGCCAGCGCGGCGGCGCGTTCGCGCACCGACTCGGTCAGCAGCAGTTCGCGGCAGGGCGGGGCGGTGAACCCGGCCAGCTCACCGGGCAGGGAGCGCTGGTCGGCCACGGAGAACGGCCGGATCTCGCTGACCTCGTCGCCCCAGAACTCCACCCGGACGGGGTGCTCCGCGGTGGGCGCGAAGATGTCCAGGATGCCGCCGCGCACCGCGAACTCGCCGCGCTTCTCGACCATGTCCACGCGGGTGTAGGCCAGGTCCACCAACCGCTGCACCAGCGGCTCGTACTCGTGCTCGGCGCCCTTGACCAGGTGCACCGGGGCCAGCTCACCCAGGCCGGGGGCCATCGGCTGGATCAGGCTGCGCACCGTGGCCACCACGACCTTGAGCGCGCCCGCCGGGTGTTCCTCCGGGTGCGCGAGCCTGCGCAGCACCTCCAGCCTGCGGCCCACGGTGTCCGCGCGCGGGGACAGGCGTTCGTGCGGCAGCGTCTCCCAGGAGGGGAAGGTCGTGACGGCGTCCGGGCCGAGCAGGTCGGCCACGACCGCGCCGAGCTCGTCGGCCTCCCGGCCGGTGGCGGTGATGGCCAGCACCGGACGGCCGCCGCCCTGCTCCGCGGCCAGCCCGGCCACCAGCAGCGGGCGGCCCGCGGGCGGTCCCTCCAGTTCCAGGCGTGGCGTGCCCACCGCGGCGACCGCCTCGCGCAGCGACTTCTCGGCGAGCACGGAGGCGAGCAGACCAGACAGTCGACCCTGGGTCACTTCGGCAGTCCCCCTCGGACGTGGCTTGAGCACTTCGCCCAGGGTATTCCGGAGGTCCGACAACGACCCGTCGCGGTCAGGTCCGCGGCCCGGGCACGACCACGAAAGCACCTCTATCCGCCGATCAGGCAGCGGCAGGTGGCTCTGCTACTTTCCGGCCACCGACCGGGAAGGGCCCTGATGTCTGCACCGAAGCAGGACGCGATGAACACCGTGCGATCGATGGTGAAGGCGGCCAGGGGTGCGACGGCGGCGCTGCGCAACCCGCTCTACGTTCCGCCGGGCCACTTCTACTCACCGATCCCGGCGCCGGAGGACCTGGCGCGGGCGGCGAGCGCGGCACGGGGCAGGACCGAGGTGCCGGGTGTGGACCTGCGTGCGCCGCAGCAGCGGGCACTGGTGGCGAAGCTGGCCAAGCGCTGGTCCGAGGTGCCGACCCGGCAGCTGGTGGACTGGCGGTACCACCCGGACAACGTGATGTTCGGCCTCGCCGACGCGGCCGTGTACTACTCGGTGTTCAGCGAGCTCAAGCCGCGCAGGGTGATCGAGGTCGGCTCCGGCTTCTCCTCGGCTATCGCGCTGGACGCCTCGGACCGCTACGCGCCGGAGAGCAGGTTCACCTTCGTCGAGCCCTACCCGGAGCGCCTGCTGGACCTCCTGCGCCCCGATGACCAGCAGCGCTGCACGCTGATCCGCACCGGGGTCCAGGACCTGCCGCTGGACACCTTCGACCAGTTGCGGTCCGGGGACCTGCTGTTCATCGACTCCACGCACGTGAGCAAGGCGGGCAGCGACGTCAACTACCTGTTCTTCGAGGTGCTGCCCCGGCTCGCCGAGGGGGTCGTGGTGCACGTGCACGACATCTTCTGGCCGTTCGAGTACCCGGTGGACTGGCTGCGCGAGGGCCGCAACTGGAACGAGAACTACCTGCTGCGGGCCTTCCTGAGCTACAACTCGGCGTTCGAGGTGCTGCTGTTCAACTCCTGGCTGTGGACCACGGAGCACGCGTTCGTGAGTGAGACCCTGCCGCAGGCGGCCGACCAGCAGCCCGGCAGCATCTGGCTGCGCAGGAAGGCGAGCTGACCCCAGCCCCGAGGATGTGGTGGCGCGGGCGCGCGACGGTTGGACGCCGTCGCGCGCCCGCGCGCGCTCACCAGACTCGGTCCTTACGCATGGCCCCCGCCCCCTTCCCCCCTCGCCTTCGATGGTGCCCGAGGTGCGGTGTGCCGCGCCACCAGATTCAGGCATTGCAGGATTGTTGAACAATCCTTAGGCTGCGCGCATGAGGATCCTGCGCTGCGGCAGGCGTGCCGCCCTGGTCGAGGTGGACGCCCTCGAACAGGTGCTCGGCCTGCACGCCTGCCTGAGCGAGGACCCGCCGCCCGGACTGGTCCAGCTCATCCCGGCCAGCCGGACCCTGCTGGTGGAGTACGACCCCGGCCGGATCGGCTTCGACCAGCTGGCGACCGAGCTGCGCGGGCGCGAGGCGGGCACCCAGGTGCTGGCGGCCGAACGGGAGCTGGTGGTCCCGGTGAGCTACGACGGGGCGGACCTGGCCGAGGTCGCGGAGCTGACGGGCCTGACGGAGGACGAGGTGGTGGCACGGCACCTCGCGGGGCGCTACCGGGTGGCGT
Organism: Kutzneria viridogrisea DSM 43870; assembly: GCF_000525635.1. Classification (NCBI taxonomy): domain Bacteria; kingdom Bacillati; phylum Actinomycetota; class Actinomycetes; order Pseudonocardiales; family Pseudonocardiaceae; genus Kutzneria; species Kutzneria viridogrisea. The sequence continues at coordinate 823,223 of NZ_CP007155.1, read as the reverse complement.
TCTGCGGGTTCGCACCGGGCTTCGGCTACCTGGACGGGCTCGACCCGGCGCTGCACGTGCCGCGGCGGTCCACGCCGAGGGTGCGCATCCCAGCGGGTTCGGTCGCACTGGCCGGGGACTACACGGCGGTGTACCCGCGTGAGTCGCCCGGCGGCTGGCAGCTGATCGGCCGTACCGAACTGGAGCTGTGGGACCTGGCGAACTACCCGCCGACGGCGTTGACCCCGGGTACGGCCGTCCGGTTCGTGCGCGCATGATCGAGGTGCTGGCCGCCGGTCCACTGGGGACGGTGCAGGACCTGGGCCGCGAGGGCTTGGCGCACCTGGGCGTCGGACGTTCCGGGGCGGCCGACCGGCCCGCGGCGGCGCTGGCGAACCGCCTGGTGGGCAACCCCGGGTCGGCGGCCGTGCTGGAGCTGACCTTCGGCGGGCTGCACGTGCGGCTGGGGCGTGGCGTGCTGGCCGCCCTGACCGGGGCGCCTTGTCCCGTAACGGTTTCCGGGCGGGCGGTCGGCTCGCACGCCCCGTTCTGGGTGCACGCGGGCGAGGAACTCCGTGTCGGCGCACCGGTTCGCGGTCTGCGGAGCTACCTCGCGGTGCGGGGCGGCGTTGCGGTGGAACCGGTCCTGCGGTCCAGGAGCACCGACCTGCTGTCCGGTCTGGGCCCGCCGCCGCTGGCGCCCGGCATGGTGCTGCCCATCGGCGAGGACCGGCTCGACTGGCCTGCCGCCGACTTGGCGCCACAGGCCGAACTTCCCGAGGTACCAACACTTTCCGTGCTACCCGGCCCCCGGCTCGACTGGTTCGCGGCCGACGCGTTGCGGGTGCTGTGCGCGCGGCCGTACGTGGTGAGCGGGGACAGCAACCGGATCGGTGTGCGGTTGACCGGCGCCGCCCTGCCGCGGCTGGTGGAGCGCCAACTGCCCTCGGAGGCGGTCGTGTCCGGCGCGGTGCAGGTGCCGCCCTCGGGCCAGCCGATCGTGTTCCTGGCCGACCATCCGGTGACCGGCGGCTACCCGGTCATCGGGGTGGTGGACGAGGTGCCCGCCGCCGCGCAGGTCCGGCCGGGTCAGCAGGTCCGGTTCCGGGTCGCCAAGCCATGAAAGTGCCGTTCCTGGCACCTGACGCCAGGAACGGCACTTTCATGGCACGTGCCGCTCCCGTCAGCGGCGGGTGCGCAGCCGCGGCTTGTTCTCCATGGCGGACAGGCCGTTCCAGGCGAGGTTGACCAGGTGTGCGGCCACCTCGTCCTTCTTGGGCTTGCGCACCTCCAGCCACCACTGGCCGGTGAGCGCGACCATGCCGACCAGGGCCTGGGCGTAGAGGGCGGCCAGCTTGGCGTCGTAGCCGCGGGCGTCGAAGTGCAGGCCGAGGATGTGCTCGACCTGGCTGGCGATGTCGTTGAGCAGGCTGGAGAAGGTGCCGGTGGAGCTGGCCACCGGGGAGTCGCGGACCATGATCCGGAACCCGTCGCTGGAACCCTCTATGTAGTTGAGCAGGGCTCGGGCCGCCGCCTCCAGCAGGTCGCGGGGGTTGCCGCCGCCCGCGCCGAGCGCGCTCACCACGTTGTCCAGCAGGCGCTGCATCTCCCGGTCGACCACGACCGCGTAGATGCCCTCCTTGCCGCCGAAGTGCTCGTAGACCACGGGCTTGCTGACCCCGGCCCGGTGCGCGATCTCCTCGATGGAGGTGGCGTCAAAGCCCTTCTCGGCGAACAGTTCCCGCGCCACGTCCAGCAACTGCTGGCGGCGCTCCTTGCCGGTCATCCGGACACGCGTCACAGGGGCGGCACCGTCCACTGTGCCACCCCTGCCGCGAGTCCTTCGCCTGACAACCATCGGCTGTCACGATAGGTCATTGCTTGGGTGTGCTGATCCTGGCCAGCCGCTGGGCGCTCGGCCAGCGCACGTTCCACGCCCAGCCGAGCTTCTCGAACAGCCAGATGGTGCGTGCGGAGATGTCGATCTGACCGCGCTTGACCCCGTGCCGCGCCGAGGTCGGGTCGGCGTGGTGCAGGTTGTGCCAGGACTCACCGAAGGACAGGATCGCCAGCGGCCAGAAGTTGGCCGAGCGGTCGCGGGCGGCGAAGGGGCGCTCGCCGATCATGTGGCAGATCGAGTTGACCGACCAGGTCACGTGGTGCAGGAAGGACACCCGGACCAGGCCCGCCCAGAAGAAGCCGGTCAGCACGCCCCACCAGGACCAGCTGATCAGGCCGCCGAGCACGGCGGGCAGCACCAGGCTGACCGCGGTCCACAGCGGGAACAGCTTGTCCACCTTGCCCAGGGCCTTGTCGGCGGTCAGGTCGGGGGCGAAGCGGTCCTTGTTGGTCACGTCGCGCTCGTAGAGCCAGCCCATGTGCGCGTGCCAGAAGCCCTTGGCCAGCGCGATCGGGCCGGTGCCGAACAGCCACGGCGAGTGCGGGTCGCCCTCGCGGTCGGAGAAGGCGTGGTGGCGGCGGTGGTCGGCGACCCACTTGATCACCGAGCCCTGCAGGGACATGCTGCCCGCGATGGCCAGCGCCACCCGCAGCGCCTTCTTGGCCTTGAACGAGCCGTGCGTGAAGTAGCGGTGGTAGCCCACCGTCACGCCCATGCCGCTGATGCAGAAGAACACCGCGCCGATGGCGATGTCCACCCAGCTCAGACCCCAGCCCCAGGCCAGCGGGACGGCGGCGATCAGCGCCGCGAACGGCAGGATCGTGAAGATGTAGATGAGGGTCTGCTCGACGTTTCCGTGGCGGCCGTCGATGATCGGCTTGGGTCCCCCACCCGCCGCTTCCCTTGGCTTGTCCAGGGCTGTGGTCATACCGTGACACCTCTCCGGCGAAAATGGACTTGACTTAGGTCCACCTAGCCTACGGAACCGTAACTTACGCCAGCGTAAGTAGAGCGCGGCGGGAATACCACCCCGCGTTCGGACGTTCTTGTTCCCTTCACAGGTAACACCGGCGTGTCGCGACCTCGGCGTGTTGAGATCATCCGGTGATGAGCTCACCTGGTGTTCGTCGCGGCCGCGCCCCGCGGATCGTGATCGTCTCAACGGCTTCCGCGCTGGTAGTGGTGCTCGGACTGCTGCTGGGCGTCGGCTGGTACTACAGCGGCGAGCTGCTCGACCCGGCCAAGGCGGTACCCGGTTACGGGGACGTCTCGCTGGGCGCGACAGCGGTGAACGGTGTGAGCGCCGTCTCACTCCAGAAGGGCGGGGACACCGCCAACGAGGGCCTCTGGGGCCTGGAGTGGCCGGGCGGTTTCGCACACCTGGGCAAGGTGCTCTCCCAGGACGACACGAAGGTGGTCCGGGAACTGGTGCTGGGCACCGCGCCGCCCTCGGGCACCAAGGTGCGGATGACTCCCGCGATGTGGCCGAGTGACCCCAAGGCGGCGCTGGGGCTGGACTTCCAGGAGGTGCGGGTCCAGTCGGAGCTGGGCGCGATGCCCGCCTGGTACACCCCGGGCAGCAGCACCTGGGTGATCGCGGTGCACGGGCACGGCGGCACCCGGCAGGAGACGCTGCGGGTCATCCCCGCGCTGCACCAGCTGGGCCTCGGCGTGCTGTCGGTGACCTACCGCAACGACGCGGGCGCCCCGGCCTCCCCGGACGGGCTCTACCACCTCGGCGACAGCGAGTGGCGTGACGTGGAGGCCGCCATGCGCTACGGCACCGAGCACGGGGCGAAGAAGTTCGTGCTCTACGGGTGGTCCATGGGTGGCGCGGTCGTGGAACAGGTGCTCGCCCAGTCCGCCCTCGCCGGACAGGTCAGCGCGGTGGTGCTGGACGCACCGGTGGTGAGCTGGACCAAGACCCTGGATTTGCAGGCCGCCAACCGGGGGCTGCCGCTGACCGGCCCGCTGGCCCGGCTGGCCGAGCTGGTCTCCGGCTGGCGCACCGGCACCGACTTCGGCCGGATGGAGCTGCTGGACAGCCCGCCCGCGCACCGGCCGCCGACCCTGCTGTTCCACGGGGCCGCCGACAGCACGGTCCCGGTGCGGGCCTCCCGCGACCTGGCCGCGGCGGCCTCCCGGCTGGGCTGGCCGCTGACCTACGTGGAGGTGCCCGGCGCGGAGCACACCGCCGCCTGGAACGTGGACCGGCAGTCCTATGAGCGCACGATGTCCGAGTTCCTGACCAAGTTCGCGGGGTGAGCTGACCCGGACCGGCCCGTCGTGACACCATGGAGGGGCGAACACCGGTCCGCTGTGGTGTAACGGCAGCACCTTGGATTTTGGTTCCAATGGTTCAGGTTCGAATCCTGGCAGCGGAGCAGACGCACAGTGATGGGAGACGGCCCTGCAGGAGGACGTGGTCGACCACTACGAGGAGACGGCACCGGCGCTGGCCGAGATGTCGGATGCCTGGCTGGTCGGCCGTGCCCGTGAGCTGGCCATCTCCTGTAGTGGTGAGACCGACCGCGCCTCCCAGGAGGCCATCGAGGAGGTCGACCGGCTGCTGGCCGAGGCCCAGCGCCGCGGCGAGCCCAGGATGGTCGCCCAGCTGCTGCGCACCAGCTGCCTGGCCCGGCTGACCAGCCCCGCGCTGGCCAACGAGACCGATCCGCTGCTGGACGAGATGATCACCCACACCCGGCGGCACGGGCTGACGGTGATGGAGGCGGGCGCGCACGCGCTGCGCGGCAGGCGGCTGTTCCTCGGCGGCTTCGAGGACGAGGCGCTGACCGCGGCGGCCAAGGCGCTGGCCATCCTCGACGAGGACCTGACCCCGGACAGCCTGGTCAACCTGCGGGTGTGGAAGCGCATGCTCGCCACCGTGCTGGTGGACATCGGCCAGCTGCTCAGCCAGCTCGGCGTGTACGAGATCGCCGCGCAGCAGCTGGTCCGTGCGCAGTCCAACATCCGCGACTACGGCGGGCCGTTCGAGATCTCCGAGCACATGATCAACCGGACCCGGCTGCTGCTGGGCTGGGGGCTGCGCCTGGAGCGGGTCGGCCTGTACGACCGGGCCGCGGAGAAGTTCGCCACCGCCTCGGCCATCGCCGCGGCGGCCGAGGTGCCCTGGCGCGAGTCCCAGCCGCAGCGGCGCAGCGCGGAACCGGCCGCCGACCAGCTGCCCGTCGTCGGCGCCGCGCACGCGCTGGCCAGGCCGGGCGCCGAGCACATCGCCCGGTTGCGGTCCCTGGGCAGGATCACGCACTACCCGCGCGAGCTGATCATGGTGGCGATCGCGCTCGCCCGCTGCTACGAGCGGGAGGAGCGGTTCGAGGAGGCCGTGCGCACCCTCGGCGAGGCCGCCGACCGGCTGCTGCACGACACCTCCGAGACCACGCTGCGGCTGTGCCTGATGCGCGAGTTCGCCCGGCTGTCCGGACCGGAGAGCACCGAGGTCGGCGCCAACGCGCTGGAGCAGTACGCCACCGAGCTGGAACACGAGATGTGGTCCATGGGCGAGTCCAAGGTGACCAGCCTGCAGACCCGGCGCGAGCACGAGCGGCTCAGCCGCGAGCACGGCACGATCTCCCAGCAGGCACTCCAGGACCCGCTGACCGGGCTGCCCAACCGGCGCGCGCTGGACGAGCGGCTGGAGTCGCTGGTGGCCGCGCCCGGGGAGCACCCGCTGTCGGTGGCGCTGGTGGACCTGGACGGGTTCAAGGGCGTGAACGACCGTGCCTCGCACGCCGAGGGGGACGACGTGCTGCGGGTCATCGCCAGCACGCTGCGCAACGCGGTGCGCGGGGACGACATGGTGGCCCGCTACGGCGGGGACGAGTTCGTGGTGCTGCTGCCCGGCGCCCCGCTCAGCGCCGCGGAGGCCGCGCTGGGCCGCGCGGTGGACGCGGTGGCCAGGCTGCCCATCGACCTGTCCCGGGGCGTCACCCTGTCCATCGGGGTGATTTCCTTGCGGCCACAGGAAACCGCGGCGCAGGCGCTGGCCCGCGCGGACGCGGCCATGTACCTGGCCAAGCGCGGGGGCGGCAACGGGGTGGCGGCTGTGGCCGGGGACACCCTGGCCGAGCCGCTGGGCGGCGTCGGGGTGGCAGTCGACGAGGCACCGTAGGATCGTCAGTCGGAACAGGGCTTCGCATCGCCCTGCCGACAAGCATGACGAATACCTAGGGAGAGTCGTTCATGCCCGAAGGCGGACAGGTCAGCACCATCGTGCTCGCAGCCGGTGAAGGGACCCGGATGCGCTCGGCGACACCGAAGGTGCTGCACGCCCTCGCTGGCCGTTCCCTGGTCGAGCACGCCGTGCGGGCCGCGACCGGGGTGGATCCCGACCACCTGGTCGTCGTGGTCGGGCACGGTCGCCAGGCCGTCGCCGAGCACCTGGACGCCGTCTCGGGCGAGGTCGACCGCAAGATCACCGTCGCGGTGCAGGAGGAGCAGCGGGGCACCGGGCACGCCGTGGGCTGCGCGCTGGCCGCGCTGCCCGAGGTGGTCTCCGGCACCACCGTGGTGACCTACGGGGACGTTCCGCTGTTGGACGCCCAAACGCTGACCGAGCTGCTCGCGGAGCACGCCTCGACGGGCAACGCCGTGACGGTGCTCACGGCCGTGGTGCCCGACCCGCACGGGTACGGCCGCGTGCTGCGCGACGCCGATGGCGGGGTGCTGGCCATCGTGGAGCAGAAGGACGCCGACGAGCAGCAGCAGGCCATCACCGAGATCAACTCGGGCGTGTACGTCTTCGACACCGCAGTGCTGCGCGACGGCCTGTCCCGGCTGACCACCGACAACGCCCAGGGCGAGCTGTACCTGACCGACGTGCTGTCCATCGCGCGCGGGGACGGCCGCCGGGTCGGCGCGCTGGTGTGCACCGACCAGTGGCTGGTCGAGGGGGTCAACGACCGGGTGCAGCTGGCCAGGCTGGGCGCCGAGCTCAACCGCAGGCTGGTCGAGGGCTGGATGCGCGCCGGGGTCACCGTGGTCGACCCGGCGAGCACCTGGCTGGACGCCGACGTCGCGCTGTCCCGCGACGTGCGCATCGAGCCGAACGTGCAGCTCAAGGCGGGCACGGCGGTGTACGAGGGCGCGGTGGTCGGCCCGGACACGACGCTGAGCAACTGCGTGGTCGGCGCGGGCGCCTCGGTGGTGCGCACGCACGGCTCGGACTCCGAGATCGGCGAGGGCGCCAGCGTGGGTCCCTTCGCGTACCTCCGGCCGGGCACCAAGCTCGGCGACAGCGGCAAGATCGGCACCTTCGTCGAGGTGAAGAACTCCGAGATCGGGGCGGGCAGCAAGGTCCCGCACCTGACCTACGTGGGCGACGCCACCATCGGTGAGCAGTCCAACATCGGTGCCTCCTCGGTCTTCGTGAACTACGACGGTGTCCGCAAGCACCGCACGGTGATCGGTTCGCACGTGCGGACCGGGTCGGACAACATGTTCGTGGCCCCGGTGACCGTGGGCGACGGTGCCTACAGCGGGGCGGGCACCGTGATCCGGCGCAACGTGCCGCCGGGTGCACTGGCCGTCTCGGGCGGTCCGCAGCGCAACTTCGAGGGCTGGGTCACCCTCCGTCGCGCCGGGACCGCGGCAGCGGAGGCCGCACAGCGCGCGCTCGCAGAGCAGGGCGCGGAGAAGACAGCGCAAGACGACCCGAAGGAGCAGTGACAGTGGCCTCTATGTCCGGCACACCCAAGAAGAGCTTGATGCTCTTCGGCGGGCGCGCGTACCCGGAGCTGGCAGAAGAGGTCGCCAAGCACCTCAACGTCACGGTGACCCCCCAGTCCGCCTACGAGTTCGCCAACGGCGAGATCTTCGTGCGGTTCGAGGAGTCGGTGCGCGGCTGCGACGCCTTCGTGCTGCAGAGCCACGGGGCACCCATCAACCAGTGGGTGATGGAGCAGCTGATCATGGTGGACGCGCTCAAGCGCGCCTCCGCCAAGCGGATCACCGTGATCATGCCGTTCTACCCGTACGCGCGGCAGGACAAGAAGCACCGCGGTCGCGAGCCGATCTCGGCCCGGCTGATCGCGGACCTGTTCAAGACCGCGGGTGCCGACCGGATCATGACCGTGGACCTGCACACCGCGCAGATCCAGGGCTTCTTCGACGGCCCGGTGGACCACCTGTGGGCCCTGCCGCTGCTGACCGAGCACGTGTCCCGCAAGTACCGGGGCGAGGAGATCACGGTGGTCTCCCCCGACTCGGGCCGCACGAAGCTGGCCGAGAAGTGGGCGGACACCCTGGGCGGCTGCCCGATCGCGTTCATCCACAAGACCCGTGACCCGCTCAAGCCCAACGAGGTCGTCGCCAACCGGGTGGTCGGCGAGGTCAAGGGCCGGCTGTGCGTGGTGATCGACGACATGATCGACACCGGCGGCACGATCGCCAAGGCCGTCAGCCAACTGGTGGCCGAGGGCGCCAAGGACGTCATCGTGGCGGCCACGCACGGGGTGCTGTCCGGGCCCGCAGCCGAGCGGCTGAGCACCTGCGGCGCCCGCGAGGTGGTGCTGACCAACACGCTGCCGATCTCCGGCGCCAAGGAGTTCCCGCAGCTCACGGTGCTGTCCATCGCCCCGCTGCTGGCCCAGGCCATCCAGCAGGTCTTCGAGGACGGCTCGGTCACCAGCCTGTTCGACGGCAACGCCTGAACCACCGGCGAACGCGCGAATGCCCGGGGCCCCACCCCGGGCATTCGCGCGTTTGCGGGGGGCCGATTGGCGCCGCTTTCCAGTGGCCCCTACACTGTCTTGGTTGCCTCGGCGAGGGGTGTTGACTCGCGGCTCCGTGATCGACGCGGCGGCGGCCTGGTTGCCGCGCGCTGTTCATGGTTACGCGCGCCCTCGCCGCCGCAGGCCACCCCCGCGCAGTACCTGCCCCCACCCGCTGAAGTGCAAGGAGTACCCCACCGTGTCCGAGGTCCGTCTCGCCGCCGAATCGCGTACCGAGTTCGGCAAGGGTGCGGCCCGCCGCACCCGTCGCGCCGGCAAGATCCCCGCGGTGCTCTACGGCCACGGTTCCGACCCCAAGCACCTGGCCCTGCCGGCGCTGGAGTTCGCCCGTGTGGTCCGTGAGCACGGCGGCAACGCCGTCCTGTCCCTGGACCTGAACGGCAGCCAGGAGCTGGCGCTCACCAAGACCGTCACCACGCACCCGATCAAGAACTACATCGAGCACGTGGACCTGCTGCTGGTGCAGCGCGGTGAGAAGATCACCGTGGACGTGCCCGTGGTGCTGGTCGGCGACGCCGCCGCGGCCACCCTGGTCACCCAGGAGCTGTCCACCATCCAGATCGAGGCCGAGGCGCTGCACCTGCCTGAGAACCTGGAGCTGTCCATCGAGGCCGCGGGCCCCGGTACCCAGTTCCACGCCTCGGACGTGACGCTGCCCTCCGGCGCCAGCCTGGTGACCGACGCCGACGCGCTGGTCGCGGCCGTCAACGAGGCCCCGAGCGCCGCCCAGATGGACGGCGAGGCGGCCGAGGCGGCCGAGGCCTCCGCCGACGAGAGCTGAGCCGATCACCCCGGCGAACTCACCCGACGCCCCGCCCCCTTTCGAGGGGGGCGGGGCGTTCGCGCATCCGCAGCAGCCCGCGCTGACGGCCGTTGCGGTACGCGCGGTGCGCTTCCCGCGCCCCGGCGGCGGCCGTCGCGGCTACCGCGAGGACGAGGTGGACGCGTTCCTGGAGCAGGTCGCCGAGACCCTGGCCGGACGCGGCTCGCTGACCGCGGACAACGTGCGCGAGGTCACCTTCACCCAGGAGCGGCCGGGGCGGCACGGCTACGACCCGCACCGGGTGGACGCCTTCCTGGACCAGGTGGAGCGGCAGCTGCGCCGGGGCGGGGTGGCCCCGACCCGGTTGCGCGGCAGCAGCGAGCTGGCGGCCGTGCGGTTGCCGAGGGCGGCTCACGGCTACGATCCCGCTGAGGTGGACGCCTTCCTGGCCAGGGCGGCCGCGACCCTGGACGGGCGCGGCACGATGACCGCCAGCGAGGTGTACCGGACCCGGTTCAGCGCCACCTCGGGCCTGCGCAGGGGCTACCGGGTGTCCGCTGTGGACGCGCTGTTGGACGAGTTGGAGCAGGAGTTGCGCTCTCGTGGACGCTAGCGAGGTCGTTCTCGTGGTGGGCCTGGGCAATCCCGGGCCGCAGTACGCCGGGAACCGGCACAACGTGGGTTTCCTGGTGCTCGACGAGCTGGCCGACCGGGTGGGCGGCAAGTTCAAGGCGCACAAGGGCGGGGCCGAGGTCGTGGAGGGCAGGCTCGGCGGCAACCGCGTGGTGCTGGCCAAGCCGCGCTCGTTCATGAACCTCTCCGGCGGACCCGTGGTCGCCGCCGCCAAGTTCTACAAGGTGCAGCCCGGTTCGGTGATCGTCGTGCACGACGAACTGGACCTGCCGTTCCAGACCGTGCGGCTCAAGCTGGGCGGTGGGGAGAACGGCCACAACGGACTGCGCTCGATCTCGAAGTCGCTGGGCACCAAGGAGTACCTGCGGGTGCGGTTCGGCATCGGCCGGCCACCCGGCCGCATGGACCCGGCCGACTTCGTGCTGCGCGACTTCTCCACGGTGGAGCGCAAGGAGCTGGCCTTCGCCCTGGACCACACAGCCGACGCGGTGGAGGCCCTGGTCAGTCACGGCCTGGAAGCCGCCCAGAACACCTTCCATTGAGCGGGACTCGGCCGCGGCTGAGCGGGACACGCCGACAACCCGGCGAGTCCCGCTCTGAGGGTGACGAGTCCCGCTCTGGGGAGCGCGAGTCCCGCTCAGCAGGCGGACCGGGTCACCGCTCGGTACCGTCCGCACATGAGCCTCGGGCCTGACGACGTGCGTGACGTGACGTTCAGCTTGGCTTTGATCAGCAAGAACGCCTACGACGAGGCAGAGGTGGACGCGTTCCTCGACCGGATCGAGGCCACCCTGCGCGGCAGTGACGACCTGGCGGCACGGCACGTGCGCGAGGTCACCTTCAGCAGCCCCAGCCTGGGCCGGCGGGGCTACGCCAAGGAGGAGGTCGACGCGTTCCTCAGCCAGGTCGTGCAGACCCTGGAGGGCGGGCACGCGCCGACCACCGGCTGATCAGTCCTTGGCCAGCAGCTGGGCCACCTGCTGCCCGGCGGCGGCGCGGCGCAGCTTGCCCGAGGGCGTCTTGGGCAGGTTGCCCGGCGCGAGCACGACCACCGCGTAGGGCCGCACCCCCGCGGCGTCGACCACCTTGGACGTGACCTCGTTCCGCAGCGCCTTCTCCGCGGCGGGGTCACCGGCCAGTTTGGACTCCAGCGCCACGGCGAACCGCTCGCGCCGGGTACCGGCGTCCAGCCGCACCGCGACCGCGTTGCCCGCGCGCACGCCCGGCACCGAACTGGCGGCCCGCTCGATGTCGGTCGGGTAGATGTTGCGGCCACCCATGATGATCACGTCCTTGCGGCGACCGCACACGACCACCTGCCCGTCCACGAGGTAGCCCTCGTCCCCGGTGTCCAGCCAGCCCTCGGCGTCCTGGGTGGACACCGGGCCGTCCACGGTGAGGTAGCCGGGGGTCACCGACTCCCCGCGCAGCATCAGCAGGCCCACCTCGCGCTCGCCGAGCTCCTGCCCGTCCTCGCCGAGCACGCGGATCTCCAGCCCCGGCAGGGGTTCACCGAGCAGCGGGAAGGCGCGGGTCGGCCCGTCACCGGCGGGTGCGGCCACCCGCTCGGTCTCCAGCCGCTCCGCGTCGACCACGTCGGTGGCCAGGCCCACCCCGGGCTTGGCGAAGGACACGCCGAGCGTGGTCTCGGCCATGCCGTACGCGCAGAACACGCAGCCGGGGTCCATGCCGAACCGGGCGCCCGCCGTGGTGAACGAGGCCACCGCCAGCGCGTCGATGGGTTCGGCCCCGTTGAGCGCGATCCGCAGCGAGGACAGGTCGTAGGTGTCGTCACCGTCCACGGAGGCCAGTCGGCGGCCCGCGATGGCGTAGGCGAAGTTGGGCGCCGCGGTGACCGTGCCCCGGTACCGGCTGATCAGGTCGAACCACAGCAGCGGCCCGCCGAGGAACTCCGCGGGGCTGACCTTGACCAGCTCCACGCCGAAGGTCATCGGCAGGGTCAGGAAGCCGACCATGCCCATGTCGTGGAACAGCGGCAGCCAGGACACCATCGTGTCGGCGTCGAAGTCGAACTCGGCGGCCTGCACCATGGCCCGCATGTTGGCCATCAGGTTGCGGTGGGTGATCCGCACGGCCTTCGGGTCGGCGGTGGAGCCGCTGGTGAGCTGGAGCAGCGCGGTGGCCTCCTCCGCCACCGGCACGGGCTCGGTCAGCGGCTCGCCCCCGGCCAGCTCGTCCAGCCTGCGGTAGCGCACCCCGTGCTCGTCGAGCACCCCGGCCAGCGCGTCGAAGGGCGCGCCCAGCAGCACCAGGCCCGCGCCGATCATGTTCAGCACGCGCAGGGTGTCCTCGGCCCACTCGGCCAGGTTCGTGCGCGGGGTCGGCTGGTGCAGCATGGTCACGCTGCCGCCGGACAGCCACACCGCCTGCACGGCCGGGGCGATCAGCGCTGGGTCGGCGGCCAGCACCGCCACGGCGCTGCCGGGGGTCAGGCCGTCGGCGAGCAGGGCGCCCGCGATCCGGCTGGCCGCCTCGTGCACCTGGGCCCAGGTCCTGCGCGCCGGGGCGTGGGGCTCGCCCGTGGTCATCCCCTTGGCGCTGCCAGCGGGCCCGGTGGCACTGGCCCGCATCGTGTCGACGAACGTGCTCATAGCGCGGAGCCTAGATGCGTAGGCCGTTCACGCGCAGGAAACATCCGTACCGGTCACTCAGCGGCGTCGGCGGCTTCCATCCACTGCTGCTCGACCTCGTCCTTCTCGGCGAGCACGGTCCGCAGCTCGGCGTCCAGGCTGAGCAGCCGCTCCGGCTCGGTCGCCGCCTCGGCCAGCTTGGCGTGCAGCTCGTTCTCCTTCTTGGTCAGCACGTCCAGCCTGCGCTCCAGCCTGGCCAGCTCCTTGCGGGCGGCCCGCTGCTCGGCGGCGTCGCTGGCCTTGGGCGCCGCGGCCGGTGCGACCACGGCGGCGCTCTGCTCGCGCTGCGCGTCCCGGCGCCTGAGGTACTCCTCGATGCCGCCGGTCAGGTCGGTGACCCCGCCGTCGCCGAACAGGGCGACCACCCGGTCGCAGACCCGCTCCACCAGGTACCGGTCGTGCGAGACGACGACCATGGTGCCCGGCCAGGAGTCCAGCAGGTCCTCCAGTTGCTGGAGGGTGTCGATGTCCAGGTCGTTGGTGGGCTCGTCGAGCAGCAGCACGTTCGGCTCGGCCATCAGCAACCTGGTCAGCTGCAACCGGCGCCGCTCGCCGCCGGACAGGTCGCCGACCGGGGTCCACTGCCGGGTCTTGCTGAAGCCCAGCTTCTCCGCCAGCTGCGAGGCCGACAGCTCGTGCTTGCCCAGCACGACCCGGCGCGCGACCTCCTCCACCGCCTCCAGCACGCGCATGTCGCCCGGCAGGTCGTGCAGTTCCTGGGTCAGGTGCGCCAGCCGCACGGTCTGGCCCTGGATCCGCTTGCCGCCGTCGGGTTCCCGCTCCCCGGCGAGCAGGCGCAGCAGGCTTGTCTTGCCCGAGCCGTTGACCCCGACCAGGCCGACCCGGTCCCCGGGGCCGATCCGCCAGGTCACGTCCTTGACCAGGGTGCGGTCGCCGACCACGAGCGTGGCGTCCTCGATCTCCAGCACCGTCTTGCCCAGCCTGCGCCGGGCGAAGGCCGTCAGCTCCACGGAGTCGCGCGGCGGCGGCACGTCGGAGATCAGCGCCTCGGCGGCGTCGATCCGGTAGCGGGGCTTGGAGGTGCGGGCGGGTGCGCCGCGGCGCAGCCAGGCCAGTTCCTTGCGGGCCAGGTTGCGCCGCTTCTCCTCCGCCGTGTCGGCCAGCCGGGCCCGCTCGGCGCGGGCGAAGATCCAGTCCCCGTAGCCGCCCTCGTACTGCTCCACGGCCCCGCCGACGACCTCCCAGGTCCTCGTGCACACCGTGTCCAGGAACCAGCGGTCGTGGGTCACCACCACCAGTGCGCCGCGGCGGCCCAGCAGGTGCTCGGCCAGCCAGCGCACGCCCTCCACGTCCAGGTGGTTGGTGGGCTCGTCCAGCACCAGCAGGTCCAGCTCGCGGACCAGGGCGGCGGCCAGCGCCACGCGGCGCCGCTCCCCACCGGACATGGTGGCCACCGGCGAGTCCAGGCCCAGCGCGGTGATGCCCAGCCCGTCCAGGATCGAGCGCACCCGCGCGTCGGCGGCCCACTCGTGCTCCGAGGTGTAGCCGTGCGGGTCCAGCACCGCGTTGCGCACCGTGGCGTCGGTCGGCAGCTGCGTGCGCTGCGTGACCACCGCCATGCGCAGGTCCCGGTTCTGGCTGACCCGCCCGGTGTCCGGCGGTTCGATGCCCGCGAGCACCTCCAGCAGCGTGGTCTTCCCGCCGCCGTTCAGCCCGACCACGCCGATGCGATCACCCTCGTTGACGCCCAGCGAGACGTCGTCGAGCAGGCTGCGCACGCCGTAGGACTTGCTGACCGATTCCAGGTTGACCAGGTTCGCCACGGCTTGAGCCTACGGCGGACCTCAGGCGTGCACGCCGGGTGGGATCGGGCGCGCGGAGTCGTCGGTGACCACCCGTGCCCCGGCCACCGGTCCCTGGGCCACCCGGACCGTGCGGCACACCCCGGCGCCGGACAGCTCGGCGGCCACGCGCACCGCGGAATCCGCGTCGGTGCACAGGAAGGCGCAGGTCGGCCCGGAGCCGGACACGATGCCCGCGAGGGCGCCCGCGTTGACCCCGGCGCGCAGGGTGCGGCGCAGGCCCGGTCGCAGCGAGACGGCAGCGGCCTGCAGGTCGTTGCCCAACAACAGGGCGAGCTGGCGCGGGTCCCCGGAGGCCAGCGCCTCCAGCACCGGCTCGACGGCACCGATGCGCGGCGGGTTGCCCTCGGCGCGCAGCCGGTCCAGCTCGCGGAAGACCGTCGGCGTGGACAGTCCCTCGCGGTCCAGGGCGATCACCCAATGGTAGGTGTGCCTGGCCAGTACCGGCACCAACTGCTCGCCCCGCCCGGTGCCCAGGGCCGTGCCGCCCTGCAACACGAAGGGCACGTCGCTGCCCAGCTCGGCGGCGATGGTGGACAGCTCGTCACGGCCGATCTCCAGCCGCCACAGCGCGGCGAGCCCGACCAGGGTGGCCGCCGCGTCCGCGCTGCCGCCCGCCATGCCGCCCGCGACCGGGATGCCCTTGTTGATCGTGACCCGGACCCCGGGGGCATCCGGGTCGCGGCCCACGTGCGCGGCCAGTGCCCGCACGGCCTTCCAGGCCAGGTTCTCCGGCCCGGCGGGCACCTGGGCCGCGCCCTCGCCGTGCACCTCGACCCCGGGCTCCTCGGCGACGGCCACGGTGACCTCGTCGGTCAGCGACAGCGCCTGGAACAGCGTGGTCAGGTCGTGGTAGCCGTCCTCCCGCAGGTCACCGCACGCGAGGTGCAGGTTGACCTTGGCGGGCACGCGGACGGTCACGGGTGGTGGCACGACGGCTAGCACCTGTTCAGCCTACGGGCTGAGCGCCGGTTGGCTAGAACGCCGGCAGCACGCCCCCGTGGTAGGTCTTGGTGATGTAGTCCTTGACCTGCGGGGAGTTCAGCAGCTCGGCCAGCGCCTTGATCCGCTTGTCGTTGGCCAGCTCGGGGCGGGTGACCAGGCCGTTCGCGTTCGGGTTGCCCTGGGCCTTCTCCAGCAGGATCGCGTCCTTGCCCGGGTCCAGCTGGGCGTCCAGCGCGTAGTTGCCGTTGACGATCGAGGCGTCGGTGTCCTGGAGGCTGCGCGGCAGCTGGGCCGCCTCCAGCTCCACGAACTGAAGGTGCTTGGGGTTGTCCGCGACATCGCGCGGGCTGCCCGTGCTCGCCCCGTCCTTGAGCTTGATCACGCCGTTGTCGGCGAGCAGCTTGAACGCGCGCGCCTCGTTGCTGGCGTCGCTGGGCACGCCGATCTTCGCCCCGTCGGGCAGCTCGGCCGCGCTCTTGACCTTCTTCGAGTACAGGCCGAGCGGCTCCAGGTGCACCGCGGTGATCCACTGCAGCTTGGCGCCGTTCTTCGTCTCGAAGTCGGCCAGGTAGGGCTGGTGCTGGAAGTAGTTGGCGTCCAGCGACTTGTCCACCAGCGAGGTGTTGGGCGTGACGTAGTCGGTGAACTCCTTGACGTCCAGCTTCAGCCCCTTGGCCGAGGCCAGGTTGTCGGCCACGTACTTGAGGATCTGGCCGTGCGGGGTGGGGCTGACGCCGACCACCAGCGGGGCGTTCTCGTCGGGGGCCGAGCCCGCGCCGCCGCCGCACCCGGCGAGGGTGAGCGTGACGAGGGCAGCCGGGATCAACGCGCGGAGCTTCATGGGGGTGCTTTCCTCAGTGGTTCAGGCGGTGACGTGGCGGCGTCGGTCGATGAGCCGGGCCACGCGGTCGAACAGGAACTGGAGCAGCATGGCCAGCAGGCCGATGACGATCACGGTGGTCCACATGATCCGGTCGTCGTAGCGCTGGTAGCCGTAGCGGATGGCCAGGTCGCCGAGGCCGCCCCCGCCGACGACGCCCGCGATCGCGGAGAAGCCGACGAGGGTGACCGCGGTGACGCCGACGGCGGAGACCAGTGCGGGGGCGGACTCACCGAGCAGCACGCTGCGCACGATGCGCAGCCTGCTCGCCCCGGTGGTGACGGCGGCCTCCACCACCGTCGCGTCCACCTCCCGCAGGGCCGACTGCACCAGCCTGCCCAGGAAGGGCACGGCGCCGATGGCCAGTGGCACGATCGCCGCGGTCGGCCCGATCGAGGTGCTCAGCAGTGGTCGCGTGACGATCTGTTGCAGCAACACGATGAGCACGATGAACGGCACGGACCGGCCGAAGTCCGCCACGACGCCCAGGATCCGGTGCAGCACCGGCAGGGGCCGCAGCCCGTTGGGCGCCGAGACGTGCAGCAGCACGCCGAGCGGGATTCCGAACAGCGTGGCGAACACGGTCGCCACGGAGATCATGTAGAGGGTCTGGCCGAAAGCTGGCTGAAGCAGATCAAGCACTTCTGACCACGGAGTGGTCGGTCTCACGCTGCCACCTCGCTGCCGCTCGGCGGCGGCGTTCGCCCAGTCCCTGTACCCAACGGTGAGTTCGCAAGCTCACTCACGCAGCAACTCCCTGTGGTCCCTTGGGTGTCCGCCGCACAACAGCACCGGCCTCGGAGATCCACTCCAGGGCCGAGTCGGCCCGTTCCCCGTTGATGCCAACGCGGAACCGTGCGACCGGGGTCTCCCCCAGCCGGGTCAGGCCACCGCCGAGCACGGCGAGCTCGACGCCGAAGCGGTTGGACGCCTCGGGCAGCAGCGCGCCCACGGCGGCGAAACCGACCAGCACCACGTCGGCGACGCGGTCGTGCGTGCCGATCAGTCCTTCGCCCTGGTCCAGCCCGGGCAGCAGCGTGGCGGCGGTCCTGCTGTCCGCGTCGGAGACCAGGTCGAGCACCTTGCCGTGCTCGACGACCTTGCCGTCCTCCAGCACCGCGACGTCGTCGCAGATCCGGCGCACCACAGCCATGTCGTGCGTGACGACCAGGACCGTGACGCCGAGTTCGGCGCGGGCGCGGTCCAGCACGGTCAGCACCGAGCCGGTGGTCTCCGGGTCCAGAGCCGAGGTGGGCTCATCTGCCAGCAGCACGGCGGGGTTGGCCGCCAGCGCCCTGGCCACGGCCACCCGCTGGCGCTGTCCGCCGGAGAGCTGGTCGGGGTAGGAGGCCGCCTTGTCAGTCAGGCCAACGAGATCGAGCAGCTCGCCGACGCGCTTGCGCCGGACCGGGCCGTCCACACCGGCGCTTTCCAGTGGCAGCGCGATGTTCCCAGCAGCGGTGCGCTGACGCAGCAGCGAATCCCCTTGCGGGACAACGCCGATCTGCCTGCGCGCGGCACGCAGCCTGCTGCCGTCCAGCGAGACGAGGTCCGTGCCGTCGACTCGGATGGCCCCGCTGTCGGGGCGCTCCAGCAGTGCGATGCAGCGGGCGAGGGTCGACTTGCCTGCCCCGCTGGGGCCGACGACGCCGCACACAGAACCGGCCTGGACTTCCAGGCTGACCCCGTTGAGGGCGCGGACCGAACCCGCACGGGAGGAGAAGGACTTGACCAGGTTGTCGACTGTAATCACGATTGCTCCACAGCACGCGTGGCAGCGCACACCGACTAGCGGCGCCACTGTCCGAAGAGGACCGTCCTAACGGGACGAAGAAGACGTTCGAGTGAACTGACCGGGAAACGAGAGTTCGTCAGCCGTCGAGTCGACAGGCACTGACCGTACGACGGCACTGGTCGACTACTCGGCGGCGGGTCAGCGTGCGTGCCGCACACAGTCGCGTGAGGTCCATAGAAATCCTCCATCGGTCCTGGCGGTAGCACCTGCCCGCGAACGGGTGGTTGCTGCGGCGTCGTCGATCCAGGTCTCTCGGCCGCTCGGGATGGATGCACCAAGAGTAGACCCGACGCAACTGGAAGAAATCAAGCTACCGACACGAAGTTCCCCGGATCGTTCGGCAAATCACACTGCCGCCCGTGGATTGATCGCTACTTTGCGTACACAACAAACGGTTCCACGGCGTCGGGAGTTGTCCACAGGTACCCGAGTTGTCCACAGGCGGGTCCAGTTCAAGATCAACTAGGGGGTGCGGGCGGTAGACTGGAGCTGGGCACGCCCCCCAGGGAGTGGCGGGGGATGGACTAGTCCCCAGCAACGAGGGAACAGACCGGCCAGGTCCCGTGTTGCACGGGGTGTGGACGAGGTCAGGGGCTCAGCGGTCGGCGAGTTCGGCGATGCGCGCGAACTCGGTGATGCCGAGCTGCTCACCCCGGGTGGACGGGTCCACCCCGGCGGCGACCAGCAGTTCGGCGGCACGGTCGGCGGATCCGGCCCAGGTGGCCAGGGCGGCGCGCAGGGTCTTGCGGCGCTGTGCGAAAGCGGCGTCGACCAGCGCGAACAGCGATTCGCGGCGGACACCGGCCGGGGGTTCGCGGCGGGTGAAGGCCACCAGCGCGGAGTCCACGTTGGGCACCGGCCAGAACACCGAGCGCGGCACCGGACCGGCCCGGCGGGCATCGGCGTACCAGGCGATCTTCACACTCGGCACGCCGTACACCCGGCTACCAGGACCGGCGGCCATCCGGTCGGCGACCTCGGACTGCACCATCACCAGGCCGGTCCGCAGCGAGGGCAGCTCGGCGAGCAGGTGCAGCACGATCGGCACGGACACGTTGTACGGCAGGTTGGCCACCAGCGCGGTCGGCGCGGACCCGCCCTCGAGGATCTCCTGGGCGCCCACGCGCATCGCGTCGGCCCCGACCACGCGCAGCCGGTCGGCGAACTCGGGGGCCCGCTCGGCGGCGGTGCGGGGCAGCCGTGAGGCGAGCACCGGGTCGATCTCCACGGCGACCACCGAACGGCAGGCCGGCAACAGCCCCAGGGTCAGCGACCCGAGGCCGGGCCCGACCTCCAGTACGACGTCGTCCGCACGGAGACTGGCGGAGCTGACGATGCGGCGCACCGTGTTGGTGTCGTGCACGAAGTTCTGGCCCAGCTTCTTGGTCGGCCGGATGTCCAGTTCCTCGGCCAACGCACGGACCTCAGCGGGCCCCAGCAACTCGTACACGCAGGCGATCTTAGGTTCAGCTGATGCCGAGCTTGCCGGCGCACTCCCACGGCTGGTAGCCGCGAGCCGCACGGACCTTGTTGGCGATCGCGATCTGCTCCTCGCGGCTGGCCAGGTCGGCGCGCGGGGCGTACTGCCCACCACCGTTGGAGGTCCAGGTCCCCATGTCGAACTGGAGGCCGCCGTAGTAGCCGTTGCCGGTGTTGATGTGCCAGTTGCCGGTGGACTCGCACTGGGCGATGCGGTCCCAGACCGCGTCCCCGGCCATCGGCTTGGTGCCGACCTTGATGACCTTCGGCTTCATCGGCGTCAGCACGGTGACGGCGATCTGCTGCTTGTCGGTCTGCTTGCCGTTGTGCATCGTGACCCGGTAGGTCACGTTCTGCTTGCCCGCGGCACCGGGGTCGACGACGGTCTGCTCACCGCGTTCCATCGTCGGGTCGTTGATCTTCTGGACTTCCGGCTGGATGTCCTGCTGCTCCTGCACCACGGTGACGCCGTTGCGGCTGACCGAGACCTCGGCGCCGGTGGCGAGCTTGGTGCTGACGGCGGGGCTGACGTTGTCCTCGCCGCCGAGCGAGACGTTCAGCTCCTTGAGCAGCTCCTGGATGCTGACCGCGTAGGTCTTGAGCTGCTTGGGGGCGTTGC
The DNA here is from genome assembly GCF_000525635.1 of Kutzneria viridogrisea DSM 43870. Taxonomy (NCBI): domain Bacteria; kingdom Bacillati; phylum Actinomycetota; class Actinomycetes; order Pseudonocardiales; family Pseudonocardiaceae; genus Kutzneria; species Kutzneria viridogrisea. The sequence continues at coordinate 803,004 of NZ_CP007155.1, read as the reverse complement.
CGCCGTCGCTGAAGGTGATGGTCTTCGCGGTGCGGATGTCCACCGACATGCCGTTCAGCGGGATCTGCGCGCTGGGGTCGGCGGACATCTTGGTGTCGTCGGTCTTGACGCCCAGTTCCTGCAGGGCGGCGCCGACGGTGAGCGCCTTGACCCACTGGCTCTGCTGGACCCCGTCGACGGACAGGTTCATCATCCGGCCGCGCTGCAGCACGATCTTGCCGCCGTCGGCGATCTGCGTGCCCGCCGAGGGCATCAGGGCGTCGTGCGAGCCGGCGGCCAGGCCCTGCTTCTCCAGCACCTCGCCGACGGTCCCGGCGAAGGTGTGCACGGTGACCGGCTGGCCGTCCACGTCCACCGTGACGGCCTTGTCCATGGCCAGCGCGGTGGCGCCGCCACCGGTCAGGCTCACCAGGGTGGCCATGACGGCCGCCTTGATGAACCGGCGCTTCCAGACGGACTGGGTCTTCTCCTCGGTCTTGACCTTGACCTTGCGCTGGGGCTCGGGCACCAGGTTGGTGTCCTCGAGGCCGCGCTCGAGCTCTTCCCAGGTCTGCGACAGGCCCTCGGTGAGGGGCTCGTCGACGATCCGCGGGATGACCGTGGTCTTGGCGTTCATCAGGTCGAGGAGCTGGTCCAGCTCCATGTCGACCGAGGACAGCAGGTCCTGCGCGTCGGGGCCGAGGACGTCGAGCACGTCCTGGGTGGAGACGTAGGCGCCACCGGGCACGAACTGGCGGGTGGCCTCGAGCTCGGCCTCCCAGTCCCAGTCCCAGTCCAGGTCGGGCCGGACGGTCGACCAGTCGGTGCGCTCCGCGACGGCGACGCCGCCCGCGGGGGCCCAGAAGCCAGAGGTGGTGCTGCTCTGCGTGGCGGGGGAATCCACGCGTGGTCTGCGGTGCCTACCAGTCCCGGTCACGGGGTCGTTACCTCCGAAAAGCCAAGGTTTCCGCGAGTGCTCGCGGCTGACTGCCACTGCTGACTCTCAGCCGCTGGTGCTTCTCCTCGCGTCACATCGGTCTCGTGCTCCGACTCCCGCAACCAGGTTCACACGGCGTGTCCCCGAACAACACCGGCCTGATCGCGGGTTGATGCCGGACTGCGACGTCCACTGGCATCGATCACGAGACCGTAACGGAGGTTGGGCGTGGCCGCAAACATCGTCCAGGTTGATGTGTCACCAGTCACACCACGGAGTGATGTTTTTGTGAGCACGGACCGTCATCGTCCCAGCGGAACGGTCATGCCGAACACACGTTTCGCAGTGGCGGCCAGAGTTGTTGCCAAATCACCGACATCAACTCCGCGTAGCTCGGCCAGTGCACGCAGTGTGTACGCCACGCAGTAGGGCTCGTTCGGACGGCCGCGGAACGGGTGCGGCGTCAGGAAGGGCGCATCGGTCTCCACCAGGAGTTGTTCCGCGGGAACACTCCTCGCGGCTTCCCGCAGGGCCGTGGCGTTGCGGAAGGTGACCGTCCCGGACAGGGACAGCACGAACCCGCGCTCCACGCAGCGCCGCGCGAAATCCACATCCCCGGAAAAACTGTGGAAAACCACCGTGGGCGGCGCACCCTGTTCGTCCAGGATGCGCAGCACGTCCTCGTGCGCCTCCCGGTCGTGGATCATCAGCGCCTTGCCGGTCCGCTTGGACAGCTCGATGTGCCAGCGGAAGGCCTCCTGCTGGGCCTCGTGCGGGGAGTAGTCCCAGTAGTAGTCCAGGCCGGTCTCGCCGATGGCCACCACCCTCGGGTGTGCCGCCAGTTCGGTCAGCTCGGCCCGGTCGGCCTCGCTGAAGTCCTTGGTGCGCGTGGGATGCAGCGCGACAGCGGCGTACACCCGGTCGTCCCAGGTGGACGCCCGCACGGCCCAGCGCGCCTCCGGCATGGCATCGGCGACCGTCACTACGCACGCGACGCCCGCTTGGTTCGCCCGATCCAGCATGGACCTCACGTCGGCGGCATTCTCCGCGCCGCAGGCTTCGAGGTGGGTGTGGGCGTCGAACGCCGGTACCGGAAGGGGTTCCGGTACCGGCGGTCGCTCACCCTTGCGGGGTGTCATTTCTGGATCGGCGCCCACTCCGGACCGGTCTCGCCCAGTTCCGGGTCCAGCTTGGCGAACAGCGGCGCGGGCTTGTCCAGCGGCAGGCCCACCTCGATCGGCGTGGACTCCCAGCGGGCCTGCTCGGCCTTGTAGTCACCGGTGAGGATCGGGTACTCCCGCGTCGGGTCGTCCAGGTCCTTCACCTCGTGCATCTCCGGCTGAGCGGCCCACAGCCCGGTGCCGCCCAGCAGCTCGTGCACCTTCTGCGCGGAGTGCGGCAGGAACGGCGTGAGCAGGGTGTTCGCGTCCTTCACCACCTGCAACGTGGTGTGCAGGATGGTGTCGCGGCGCTCGGGGTCGTCCTTGCGCTTCCACGGTTCCTGTTCGGACAGGTACTTGTTCGCCGCGGACACCACGCGCATGGCCTCACCGACACCGGCACGGAACCGGGAGTTGCGCAGGTGCTCGCCCACGGTGTCGAAAGCCTTGCGGGACAACGCCTTCAGGTCCTCGTCGGCCTGCTCGACCCTGGTCGGCCTTGGCACGGCGCCCACGTTCTTGTTGGCCATGGACACCGAGCGGTTGACCAGGTTGCCCCACTCGTTGGCCAGCTCGAAGTTGATGCGCCGGACGAACTCGTCCCAGGTGAAGTCCACGTCCTGGGTCTCCGGGCCCGCCGCGGAGATGAAGTAGCGCAGGCTGTCCGGCCCGAACTCGTTGAGGAAGTCGCCCACGTAGATCACGGTGCCCCGCGAGGTGGAGAACTTCGAGCCGCTCATGGTGAGGAACTCGCTGGAGGCGATCTCGGTGGGCAGGTTCAGCGTGCCGTACGGGCCGGGCTCGCCGCCCTTGTCACCGGTGCCGTTGTGCCCCATCAGCAGCGCGGGCCAGATCTGGGCGTGGAAGGTGATGTTGTCCTTGCCCATGAAGTGCACGATCCGCGCGGCCGGGTCGTTCCAGTAGCGCTTCCACGCGTCCGGGTCCCCGCTGCGCCGCGCCCACTCCACGCTGGCCGAGAAGTAGCCGATGACCGCGTCGAACCAGACGTACAGCCGCTTGAGGGCCTGGTCGCGCCAGCCGTCCAGCGGGATCGGCACACCCCAGTCCAGGTCGCGGCTGATCGCCCTGGGCCGCATGTCCTTGACCAGGTTCTTGGTGAAGTTGACGACGTTGGGCCGCCAGTCGGTCTTCGAGGCCAGCCACTCGCCGAGGGTGTCGGTGAACGCGGGCAGGTCCAGGAACAGGTGTTCGGTCTCGACGAACTTCGGCGTCTCGCCGTTGATCCGGGACTTGGGGTTGACCAGGTCGGCGGCGTCGAGCTGGTTGCCGCAGTTGTCGCACTGGTCCCCGCGCGCCCCGTCGTAGCCGCAGATCGGGCAGGTGCCCTCGATGTAGCGGTCGGGCAGGGTGCGGCCGGTGGACGGGCTGACCGCGCCGGTGGTCGTCTTCGGCACGATGTAGCCGTTGCGGTACATCGCCAGGAACAGCTCCTGCACCACGGCGTAGTGGTTGCGGGTGGTGGTGCGGGTGTACAGGTCGTAGGTGACGCCCAGCCGCCGCATGTCCTCGGCGACCACGCGGTGGTACTTGTCGGCGGTCTGCTGCGGGGTGAGCCCCTCCTTGTCCGCCTGCACCAGGATCGGCGTGCCGTGCTCGTCGCTGCCGGAGACCATCAGCACGTCGTGCCCCGACATTCGCATGTAGCGGGCGAACAGGTCGGAGGGGACACCGATACCGGAGACATGGCCGATGTGACGGGGGCCGTTGGCGTAAGGCCAGGCCACCGCCGTCAGCACGGAGGCACTCATGGACGTAAAGACTACGGAGGGGCCAGCCGATCCCACGAACCGGTTACCCGGTGAGCGACACCCGACAGCGCGTGTCGGACGTTCGCGTACGGTGTGTCGGCGCTTCCCGTGCGGATTCCCAGCTCGTGGGAGTTCGTACCGGAACGTCCGACACGCGGTACCGGAACGTCCGACACGCGGTGGACCGGGCGCTCAGGGAGTCGAGTCCCGGGCCGCGAGCACGGCGTCGTACAGCGCCTTCTTGCTGACCGCGGCGGCCTCGGCCACCTCGGCCACGGCCTCCTTGAGCCGCTGGCCGCCCGCGACGCGCTGGCGCACGGCGGGCACCAGCTCACCCAGGTCGGTGACCTCGGCGGCCACCGGCTCGGCCCCGGCGAGCACCACGGTGACCTCCCCGCCCACCCCCTCGGCGGCCCAGGCCGCGAGCTCGGCGAGGGTGCCGCGGCGGACCTGCTCGTCGGACTTGGTCAGCTGGCGGCACACCGCGCCACGCCGGTCGGGGCCGAGGACCTGCACCGCGTCGGCGAGGGTGGCGGCGACCCGGTGCGGGGACTCGAAGAACACGCAGGCGCGGGTCTCGCTGGCCAGCCCGGCGAGCCACCTGCGGCGTTCACCCGGTTTGCGGGGCGGGAAGCCGTCGAAGCAGAACCGGTCGCAGGGCACCCCGGACAGGGCCAGGGCCGTGGTCACCGCGGAGGGGCCGGGCAGGCAGCTCACCGGCAGGTCCTCGGCCACGCAGGCGGCCACCAGGCGGTAGCCGGGATCGGACACGCTGGGCATGCCCGCGTCGGTGACCAGCAACACCGTGGCGCCGCCGCGGACGGCCTTCACCAGGCCGGGCAGCCTGGCCTGCTCCACGGCGTCGTAGAAGCTGACGATCCGGCCCGAGGGCGCCACGCCCAGCCCCGCGGCCAGCGAGCGCAGCCGCCGGGTGTCCTCGGCGGCGATCATGTCCGCGGTGGCCAGCGCGTCCAGCAGCCGCGCGGAGGCGTCGCCGGTGTTGCCGAGCGGGGTGGCCGCGAGCAGGAGCCGCCCAGATCCGGATACGGGATTCACGTCCCTCACCCTACGATCGGCCGGGTGACCACGATCGCGCAGCGGACGGACGGCGAACCCGAGGGCGTGGTGGACGTGGGCGAGGTGCCCCCGGCCGACCCGCCGCCGGCTGCCGACCCGGTGGAACGCCTGGGGCCGCCCGCACCGGCCGACCGGCTGCGCGGCTGGCTGGTGACCCTCGCGGTGACCCTGGTCGGCGGTCTGGTCCGGTTCTGGGACCTGGGCTGGCCCACGGACAAGGGCACCCCGGTCTTCGACGAGAAGCACTACGTGCCGCAGGCCTGGCAGATGCTGCGCAACGGCGGCTACGAGGACAACCCCGGCTACGAACTGGTCGTGCACCCGCCGCTGGGCAAGTACCTGCTCGCGATCGGCGAGTGGCTGTTCGGCTACGACGGCTGGGGCTGGCGGTTCGCCCCCGCGGTCGCGGGCACCCTGTGCGTGTTCCTGATCGTGCGGATCGGGCGGCGGCTGACCCGCTCCACCATGCTCGGCGCGCTGGCCGGGGTGCTGCTGATCTGCGACGGGGTCAGCCACGTGCAGGCCCGCATGGGCATGCTCGACATCTTCGGCGAGCTGTTCGTCATCGCGGCCTTCGGCTGCCTGCTGGTCGACCGGGACGTGATCCGCGCCCGGCTGGCCACCGCCGTCCGCGAGGGCTGGGCCACCGAGTCCGTGTGGGGCCCCCGCCTCGGGTTGCGCTGGTGGCGACTGGCCGCGGGCGTCTCACTCGGCCTGATGTGCGCGGTCAAGTGGAACGGCCTGTACTTCATCGCCGCCTTCGGCCTGCTCACCGTGTTCTGGGACGCCACCTCGCGCCGGGCGGCGGGGGTCGAGCGGCCCTGGATGGGCACGTTCGTGCGGGACGTGCTGCCCGCGCTGTGGGCGATCGTCGCGGTCTCCGTGCTGGTGTACCTGGGCTCGTGGTGGGCCTGGTTCGGCAGCGAGACCGGGGTGGACCGGCACGCGGTGGGCAACCAGCTCCAGGGCGCGAGCTGGCTGCCCGACGCGCTGCGCTCGTTCCTGTTCTACGAGGGCAACGTCTACCACTTCCACTCCACGCTGATCACCGGTGCGCCGAACGTGGGCACCCACCCGTGGGAGTCCAAGCCCTGGACCTGGCCGATGGGCCTGCGCCCGATGCTCTACTACATCGAGCAGACCCCCAGCCCGCTCGCCGCGGGCTGTGGCGCCAGCCAGTGCGTCAGCGCGCAGATGCTGATCGGCACGCCCGCACTGTGGTGGCTGGCCTTCCCGATGATCGGCTGGTCGCTGTGGCGTGCCTTCGCCCGCCTGGACTGGCGGCACGCCGCCGTCATGGTCGGCTACATGGCCGGGCTGCTGCCCTGGTTCGCCATGTTCGACCGGCAGATGTTCTTCTTCTACACCACGCCGATGGCGCCCTTCCTGGTGCTCGGCCTCACCCTGGCCTGCGGGGACATCATCGGCAGGGCCAGGGCGGGCAGCGAGCGGCGCAACACCGGCCTGCTCGTGGTCGCCATCTACGTGGGACTGGTGGTGGCCAACTTCGTCTGGCTGTGGCCGGTGCTCAACGGGGTGCCGATCAGTGCGGCCCAGTGGCAGGCCGAACTCTGGCTGCCCAGCTGGAAGTGAGCTGGTCGGGGATGTCCCTGGCGCGCTGCGGCGGGGCGGTACCGGCGCGCAGGTGCCGGGTCACGTCCCGGTGGAAGCCCGGCACGGCGTCCAGCAGCGCGGCGGCGAAGGAGCCCTCGCCCACCGGGTAGTCGGCCTCGACGCGGAACGAGCGGGGTTCGCGGCGCGGGTCGGCGATCAGCGCCGAGGGGTTCGCGCGGACCTCGCGCAGCAGGGCGCACCGGCCCGTGGTGGCGTCCTGCGGGCAGAAGCACTCCAGGTGCAGCGTGTCCGGGGCCTGTGCGAGCTGGCGGACCAACCAGCTCACCCGGGTCGAGGGCCTGCCCTCGCGCGGGGCCTCCACGTCCACGTGGCAGCGCACCTGGCCGGCGCGCAGGTCGGCGACCACCTCCACGACCCCGGACCGGCCCGGCTGGCGGATGCGCCCGGTGAGCAGGCCGCGCCCCGCCAGCCGCACGGCCTGTGCCCGCAGGTGCGCGGCGCGGTCGGCGAGCTGCCTGCGGGACAGCGCGGGCACGGCGTCCGCGGTCAGTGCGGCGAAGCGGAGCAGTTCCTCGAAGTGCAGCGCCACCTGGTGGGCCACCGGGTCGGTGCCGCGCAGGGTGCCCGCGGCCAGCGCCTCGCGTGCCGCCTGCCAGCTGGGGCTCACCTCGACCGGGACCAGTGCTCCGGAGTCCGGGTGCCGCAGGTAGTGGATCAGTTCGCCGAGCAGCCACGCCTGGCCCGGTTCGGGCACCGCCAGGTGCTCGTGCTGCGCCAGCGCCTCGCACAGCACCTCGGTCCAGGTCAGGTGGTGTCCTCCCGGCTCGGCTAACCCGGGGCCGGTGGCGGAGATCGTGACCAGTGCGTCGTGCCCGCGCCGGGCGACCGGCTCGGGCCGTTCGGCGTCGGTGTACACCTCGACCAGCGCGGTCCAGGTGCGGTGTCCCCTGGTCACCCGCAGCAGCCCACCGGGTTGCTCCGCGCGGGTGAAGGTCCGTACCGGTCCGGCCGGGGCGCCCAGCCGCTGGGTCAGCGCGCGGGCGAAGTCGGGTACCGCGCCGAGCACCGCCATCAGCGCGGATCCCGCCCTGCGCCTTCGTTCGCGGGTGTCGTGCAGGCCTGAGGTGGGGAGCAGTTTCGCTGCTTGCCAGCTGTCCTCTGACATGCCTGCATCCTCTCGCCCGAGCGGGGTGCACCGTCAATGCGGTCTCTCACCCTGTCGGCGACCACCGGCCCGGTGTTAACCCGGGCCGGTGATCGGGAGTGGGTGCTCGGTCAGTCCTCGGTCAGCGTGGACTCGATGGTGGCCCGCCACGGGTTGTCGCAGCAGGGCCGTTCGATGCGCTGGCCCGCCTCGACCTCGGTGACCACGGCGCGGATGCGCGCCGCCACCTCCTTGTCCCGCTTGCCCACCAGCACGGCGAGGGCGTCCAGCACGAGCGCGGCCTCCCTCAGTGCGGGTGCGGCCACCACCCGGGCATCGGCCAGTGAGGGGATCGGTGCGGTCACCGGATCGATCGTGGAAACCTGCGAAGTCGACACGGAAGATCAGACTAGGCAGCGCGACCTCGGTCCACACTGGACCACTCGGCGATATCACCCGATCGAGGAACACCGTGCGGAGCTACCTTGTCGCCATGCGGCCGAGAACCCGACTGGCACTGGTGATGAGCGCTCTGCTCGTGTTGGGGCTCGCGCCCTCGGCGCAGGCGACGGAACCCTTCCTGCTGCCCGATCTGCGCCAGGCGCCGGTGGGCTGCCCCGGCGGGTACCGCGGGGATCCGGTCCAGTGCAAGGACTGGGACGTGTGCATGGTGGCTGACGTGTCCAACCCGAACGCCCCGTGCGTGCGGGACGGGGAGGTGCGGGCCGTCCGGCTGCGCTTCACCTCCGCCGAGGAGAACATCGGCGACGGTCCGCTGCTGTTCTACGGGCACCGGGACAGCACCGCGCAGCCGGAGATGACTGTGCGCCAAGCATTCCAGGTCGGGTACCACGGGAACATCCCGAGGTCCTACGACCAGGCGCAGCGCTCCTCGCGGACCTCGGCGTACTACGAACCCGCGCCCGCGCACGTGCACTGGCACCTGTTGCACTTCGAGCGCTTCCAGCTGCGCACCCTGAGCGGCAACACCCTGGTCACCGACCGGAAGAACGGGTTCTGCCTCGGTGACCGCTACTCCCCCGCCGACGCGGACACCATGCCGCACCGCGTGCACGAGGGCGACACCCCCGAGGCCCAGCTGCACGAGTTCCTGGGGCCCAACATGTGCGGGCACCACAACCCGCAGGCCCTCGACGTCACCGAGGGCATCTCGGTGGGCAGCGGGGACGACTACACCTACAAGGTGGACTTCCAGTGGCTGGACATCACCACCGTGCCCTCGGGGATCTACACGCTGGTGAACACGGTCAACCCGGAGCGCACGCTGATCGAGAAGGACTACGGCAACGACTCCTCCTCCGTCGCGCTGTCCATCCAGTGGCCCGGCGCGGCGAAGGCGGCGCCCGCCAGGATCACGGCGCCCCCGGTGGTGCAGCTGCTGCGCAGTTGCCCCGGCGAGGAGTTCTGCGCCGCCTGACCACGCCGGACGGGGTCGCGCGCTCCCCTCTGCCACGCGACCCCGCCCTGGTCGTGCTCACGCCCGTGCCGCGTCCCTGCGGTACCGGACGATCACCAGCACACCCGTGACCAGCAGCCAGGCGAACATCGTCACCAGGCCCTGCGCGGCGGGTGCGGTGCCCGCGAGCGCGTCGCGGCCGAACTCGGCCAGCCAGTAGGTGGGCAGCGCCCTGGCCACGGCCGCCAGGAACCCGGGCAGCAGGTCCACCGGCACCCACAGGCCGCCGAGCAGGCTCATGGTCATCATCGCCACGGCCGACATCGCCTGCGCCGAGTCACCGGTGGCCAGCATGCCGATCAGCAGGCCCAGCGCGGCGATCGGCAGCACGCCGAGCCAGCAGGCCAGCACCAGCCGGAGCCAGGTGCCCGCGTCCAGGCTCACGCCCTGGGTGAACGCGCCGACCAGGAACACCAGCAGTAGCGCGGGCAGCGCCACCACCATCGAGGCCAGCACCTTCGACACCAGGTAGCCGGGGGTGGGCAGCGGGGTCATCCGCAGCTGCCGGTTCCAGCCCACCTGCCGCTCGACGGCCACCCGCGAGCCGGTGTTGATCGCCGCCGACACCGCGCCGAAGGCCGCCATGCCCACCATCAGGTAGGCCGCCGCACCCGGCCCGGACCTGCCGTAGACGTTGCTGAAGATCAGGAAGAACACCACCGGGAAGCCCACCGTGAACAGGGCGAACCGGGGTGAGCGCGCGATGCGCCGGATGTCGAACAGCAGCAGCGCGGTCATCGGGCCGCCCCCTCACTGGTCAGTGCGAGGAACGCCGCTTCCAGGCCCGCACCGCGCACCTCGATGTCCATCGCCTGCGGATACCTCGCCAGCAGCTCGCGCAGCGCACCGTCGGAGTCCACACAGGACAGTTCCACGGCGTCCCCGCGTGACTGGACGTCCACCACACCGGCCACAGTGGACAGTTCGGCCGCGCTGACCCCCGGTACCCGCGCGCTGATCACCCGGCCCGCCGCCCGCGCCCCGATCTCGGCCACCGAGCCGTCCGCCGCGACCCGGCCCGAACGCAGCAGCACCACTCGGTCCGCGTAGTCCTCCGCCTCGGCCAGGTAGTGCGTGGCGAACAGCACCGTGCGCCCGGTCGAGGCGTAGGCCCGCATCGCCGCCCAGAACTCGCGCCTGCCCTCCACGTCCATCGCCACCGTGGGCTCGTCCAGCACCAGCAGGTCCGGGTCGCTGGCCAGCGCCGTCGCGAACCTGACCCGCTGGCGCTGGCCGCCCGACAGCGAGCCGATCCTGCGCTTGGCGAACTCCGCCACCCCCGCGCGCCGCATCGCCTCCGCGGCGGACAGGGACTTCGGGTAGACCGCCGAGAACAGGCCCACGGTCTCGGCCACCGTCGCGTCCTCCAGCAGGCCGCCGGACTGCAACATCGCGCCCACCAGCCCGGCGCTCACCGCCTCGCGAGGCGAACGCCCGAACAGGGTCACCGCCCCGCTCGTCGGGGTGCTCAGGCCCAGCAGCACGTCGATAGTCGTGGACTTGCCCGCTCCGTTCGGGCCGAGCAGGGCGACCACCTCGCCCGGTGCGATCGTCAGGTCCACCCCGTCCACCGCACGGACGCCCCCGTAGTGCTTCACCAGGCCCTGGAGGCTGACCGCCGCGCCCCGGACAACCGTGTCTGTCTGTTGCATACCCCGATCGTGGCCGGGCGGACCCGGTCGGCCCTGGCACGACTGTCACGACCCGGCCGTGACAGGTGTCAGGGGCTGTCATGAAGGTGCCGTTCACGACGTTCAACGTCCTGAACGGCACCTTCATGACGCCGGGAGTGCGCGCAGGTAGCGTCGTCACCATGCGTGTACTGGTCGTGGACGACGAGTTGGCCGTCCGGCAGTCGGTGGCACGCGCACTGGTCGTGGCGGGCCACGAGGTCCGGGAGAGCCAGGACGGGGCGGGAGCGCTGGCGGAGGTCAGGGCGTGGCGGCCGGACCTGGTGGTGCTGGACGTGCTGATGCCGTTCCTGGACGGACTCACGGTGTGCCGCCGACTGCGGGCGGACGGGGACCGCACGCCGATCCTGGTGCTGACCGCGCGCGACGCGTACGAGGACCGGGTGTCCGGTTTGGACGCCGGGGCGGACGACTACCTGGTCAAGCCGTTCGACCTGGGCGAGTTGCTGGCCAGGGTGCGGGCACTGGCGCGGCGCAGCCACCCGGCGGACCCGGCGGTGCTGCGCTGTGCGGACCTGGTGGTGGACGTGGCGGCCAACCGGGTGCGTCGCGGCGACCGCGAGGTGGAGCTGTCCCGCACCGAGTTCGCGCTGCTGGAGGTGTTGGCGCGCAACAGCGGCCGGGTGCTCACCCGCGAGGTGCTGATCGACCGGGTGTGGGGCGCGGACCCCGGCATGGTGTCCAACTCGCTGGCGGTCTACATCCGCTACCTGCGCCTGAAGTTGGAGGCGCACGGGGAGGTCCGCCTGGTGCACACGGTGCGCGGGGTCGGCTACCGGCTGGACGCGCCGTGAGGCTCGCGCTGCGCACCAGGGTCGCCGTGGCCGGGGCGTTGGCGGCGGCAGCGGCGGTCACCGGTACGGCGGCGGTCGCCTACGTGGTGGTGGACCACGAACTGCGCCGGTCCCTGGACCTGGAGCTGAGCCGGGACGTCACGAGGCTGGGCCGCACCACCGGCTGGTCCCCGGAGGGGCCGTGCCAGTTCCTGGCGGCCCCGCTGTGCGAGCAGAAGATCACCGACTCGGGCGCGACCGGCTCCCCGCTGCCGATCAGCGCCGAGGCCAGGCAAGTCCTTGCCGGGCAACGGGATTCGTTCTACAGCGATGCGGTGTTCGAGGGCCAGCCGGTGCGCATGCTCACCGCGCCGCTGCCGCAGGGCGGGGTGGTGCAGGTCGCGGCGCGGGCCGACCGCATCGAGGAGAGCCTGCACCGGATCGGGCTCGCCCTGCTGCTGGCCGGGTCCGTGGGCGTGGCGCTGGCCGCACTCGCGGGCTTCCTGGTCGCGCGCACCGGGCTCAAGCCGGTGCGCGAGCTCACCAGGACGGCCCGCGAGGTGGCGGCGACCCGCGACCCCGCACGGCGCATCGAGGTGGGCGGGCACGACGAACTGGCCAGCCTCGGCGCGAGCATGAACGTGATGCTGGCGGAGTTGCAGGCCGCCAGCCAGGCGCAGCGCAGGCTGGTCGCCGACGCCTCGCACGAGCTGCGCACCCCGTTGACCAGCCTGCGCACCAACATCGACCTGCTCGACCGGCTGGACCCCGAGCAGCGCGCGGAGGTCATGGCGGCACTGCGCGCGCAGGCCGCCGAGCTGACCGGGTTGATCGGCGACCTGACCGAGCTGGCACGGGACGAGCCGCCGCAGGAGGAGCCCGAGCCGCTGCGGCTGGACCTGCTCGTCGCGCGCTGCGTGCACGCGGCTCGCCGCAACTGGCCCGCGATCACGTTCACCGCGGACCTCGATCAGACCACTGTGGACGGTGTGCCGCCGCGGCTGTCCCGTGCGGTGGCCAATCTGCTCGACAACGCCGCGAAGTTCAGCCCCGGCAACGGAACCGTGGAGGTGAGCCTGCACGACCGCGAGCTGCGCGTGCGCGATCACGGCCCGGGCATCCCCGCCGAGGACCTGCCGCACGTGTTCGACCGGTTCTACCGCGCCGACTCCGACCGCGGACTGCCCGGTTCCGGCCTGGGACTGGCCATCGTCAGCCAGGTCGCCGCGCGGCACGGCGGCACCGTGACCGTGCGGTGCCCGCCCGAGGGCGGCACACTGATCACGCTTCGGCTGTAGAACCGTTACGCCATCACGGTTTGCACGGCCGCTGACACGGCGTCCACACAGGCGCGGATCGCGGGCCGGTCGGAGTCCGAGCGCCAGGCCGCGTAGATCTTGCGGGTGATCGGCGGGCGGGTGGCCATCAGCCGCACACCCTCGGGGATCGGCAGGCGTCCCAGCCGGGGCACGACGGCCGCGACCAGGTCGGCGGCGACCAGGGCCAACTGGGTGTCGTAGTCCGGCACCGCGCAGGTGATCGTTGGCGTGACGTGATGACTGCGCAGGGTCTGGACCAGCCACTCGTAGCAGGCGCCGTGCTGGGTCCAGCCCGCCCACGGCGTGCCGTCCAGTTCCTCGATGGCCACGACCTTGCGGTGCGCCAGCCGGTGCTTGGCCGAGATCGCCACATCGGCCATGTCGGAGAACAGCAGCTCGCGCGAGATGCCCGCGGGGATCGGCGTGGGCTGGTTGTCCCAGCTCTCGATCAGCGCCAGGTCCAGGTCCCCGCGCAGCACCGCGGGCAGGTTCTCGTCGTACTCGCCCTCGGTGAGGGTGACCGCGAGCCTGGGGTGCTTGTCGCGCAGGGTGGACAGGGCCGGGGGCATCAGGGTGCGCGCCGCCGTGGAGAACGCGCTGATCCGCAGCGGCCCAATGATCTCGCCGTGCAGTTGGTCCAGGTCCGACTGGGCCTCGGCGAGCTGGCTGAGCACCCGTTCGGCGTGTCCGTCCAGCACGTACCCGGCCCTGGTCAACCGCACTCCCCTGCCCTCGGGTTCGAGCAGTTGGTGGCCGACCTCGCGCTCCAGCTTGGCCAGCTGCTGGGAGACGCCGGAGGGCGTCACGTGCAGTGCCGTGGCGGCAGCGGCGACCGAGCCGTGTGTGGCCACGGCGTGCAGCGCACGCAGGCGTTCAAGGGAATACACGGTAGACATGCTACTGGTTTATCCGCAGAAACATTCACTTGTAGTCAACAGTGCTGGTCACGATGCTGGACACATGGACTCGGCACGGGTTGATCCCAGGGTGATGGCGGCGCTCGGCGCCTCGGTGATCTCACTGTCAGCGATCCTCACCAGGCTCAGCGGCACGACCCCGGCCACCGTGGCCTTCTTCCGCGGTGGCCTGGCCCTGCTGGTGCTGATCCCGCTCGCGGTGTGGGAACGCCGCAGGACCGGCGCGCGCTGGCGGTGGGCCGACCTGGTCGGCGGCCTGTTGCTGGGCCTGGACTTCGTGCTGTGGGGACAGGCGATCCTGGACGTGGGCGCGGGCATCGCCACGGTGATGGTCGGCGTGCAGGTGCTGGTGCTGCCGCTGCTTTCCCTTGCCCTGAACGGGGAACGCCCGGGCCTGCGGTTCTGGCTCACCGTGCCGGTCATCCTGGGCGGGGTGGCGCTGGCCGCCGGGCTGGCCGACACCACCGCCTTCGGCGAGCACCCGGTGCGCGGGGTGCTGTTCGGCACCCTCGCCGGGGTGGCCTACGGGGTCTACCTGTTCCTGCTGCGCCGCGGCGGCCAGTCCGGGCAGCGCTACACCCCGGTCTGCACCGCCACGGTCGGCACGGTGCTGCTGGCACTGGTCACCGGCGGGCTGGTGGACCGGATCGACTTCACCCCGGGCTGGACCGCCTTCGCCTGGCTGGTGGTGCTGGCCCTGTCCGCGCAGGTGCTCGGCTGGCTGCTGATCGCCAACGCACTGCCCCGGCTCAGCTCCAGCGTGGGCGCCACCCTGCTGATGATCCAGCCGGTCGGCGCCGTGCTGTTCGGCATGCTGCTGCTGCGCGAACGGCCCGGCACCTGGCAGCTGGTCGGCTGCGCCGCGGTGGTCGCCGCGGTGTGGGTCACCGCGATGAGCCGTCAGCCGAGGAGCAGTTCCGCCAGCGCCGTGGCGGGCAGCCCCGCCGGGGACCCGGCGGGCCACCAGCCGGTGGGCTCCGCACGGTAGGGATACCAGCGCTCGTCCCGCCCGTACCGCAACTGCACCCCCAGTTCCGCCGCGGTCCACCAGTTGTGCGCCACCTCCAGTTCGGGTTGGTCCTCCTCCCATGCCTCCCGTGCCCTGCGGTCCACGGACCTGGGCGGGTCCCAGGTCTCGGTGAGCACGGCCAGCCCCGGCAGCCCGCCGAACTCCCAGGCCCGCGCGGCCAGCGGCAGATCCGCACGGCCGCTGGCCTCGCCCAGCCTGGGAGCCAGTTCCCGGTGCTGGGCGGCGATGCGCACGGTGTCCTGCCACAGGTCGAGTTCCGGCTCGGGCGTGGCCGAGAGCAGGTCGCGGGCGCGGGACGCGGCGTTGGCCACGAGGAACTCCATGGCCACGGGGTCGATGCCCGCCGGCTGGTCGGCGGTGATCGGCGCGGCCTCGCGCGAACGCAACTCCGCCAACAGTTCCTGCTCACCTCGGCCGCGCAGCAACAACAGCACGAACGGGTCCTCGTCCAGCAGCCAGGCCGCCTGGAAGCACAGTGCCGCCGCGTGCATGCAGGGGTGCTCCCAGCCCGGGCAGCCGCATTCCGGTTCCAGGTCACCGATCCCCGGCAGCAGCGGCACCCCGGCGGTGTCGGCCGCGTCCACCAACTCGCGCGGCACGTACCGGTCCAGCAGCGCGGCGATGTGCCCGGCCTTGCCCGCCACCTGGTCCAGGAACCGAGCCCAGTCCCGGTCGCTGAGCTGGTCGACCAGTACCACGGTGTGGTGCGGGGTCTCGTCGGCCTCGTACACGGTGGCCGCGATCCGGCCCGCGCTGACCGTGATCGGGCCGACCCTGCCCGCCGCCGCGTAACGACGGCCCTTGCGGAGTTGGGCCTGGTCCATGGAGGTGTCCTCCAGGGCCTGGAGCCAGGCGTCACCCCACCAGGACCGGCTGGCCGCCGTGCGCCGCTTCCCCTTGGGGAACGCGGGAAATCCCTTGACCTCGCTCATGCTCGCCCCCTGAGTTCGACCAGCCCGGCCAGTTCGGTGTCGGACAGCTCGCTGAACGCGGCCTCCCCCGCACCCAGCACCGATTCGGCCAGCCCGCGCTTGGCCCGCAGCATCTCCGCGACCCGCTCCTCCACGGTGCCCTCGGTGATCAGCTTGTGCACCTGGACCGGCCGGGTCTGCCCGATGCGGTAGGCACGGTCGGTGGCCTGGTCCTCCACCGCCGGGTTCCACCAGCGGTCGTAGTGCACGACGTGATCGGCCCGGGTGAGGTTGAGCCCGGTGCCCGCCGCCTTGAGGGACAACAGGAACACCGGGACCGCACCGTCCTGGAAGCGCTGCACGAGTTGCTCGCGCACGGCCACCGGCGTGCCTCCGTGCAGGAACTGGGTGGGCACGCCCCGGTCGGCCAGGTGCCGCTCGATGAGCCGGGCCATGCCCACGTACTGGGTGAACACCAGCACCGCCCCGCCCTCCGCGAGAATGGTGTCCAGCAGCTCGTCCAGCAGCGCGAGCTTGCCCGAACGCCCGGCGAGCACGCTGTCCTCCCGCAGGTACTGGGCCGGGTGGTTGCACACCTGCTTGAGCGCGGTGAGCAGCTTGAACACCAGCCCGCGCCGGGCCATGCCGCTGCTGCCCCTGATCTCGGCCATCGCCTCGCGCACCACCGCCTCGTACAGGGCGGCCTGCTCCCTGGTCAGCGCGACGGCCTGCTCGGTCTCGGTCTTGGCGGGCAGCTCCGGCGCGATGCCCGGGTCGGACTTGCGCCGCCGCAACAGGAACGGCCGCACCAGCTGGGCAAAGCGCTGTGCCAGTTGACTGTCCCGGTCCGACTCGATGGATTTCGCCCACCGGGCGCGGAAACCCGCGAGCGAGCCGAGCAGTCCCGGTGTCGTCCAGTCCAGGATCGCCCACAGCTCGGACAGGGTGTTCTCCACCGGGGTACCGGTCAGCGCGACCCGGGCCCGGCCGGGGATGGTGCGCAACGCCCTGGCCGTGCCGGAGGCGGGGTTCTTCACGTGCTGGGCCTCGTCGGCGACGACCAGGTCCCAGTCCTGCTCGGCCAGTTCGGCCGCGTCCAGCCGCATGGTGCCGTAGGTGGTGAGCACGAACCCGCCGGTGATCCCGGCCAGGTTCCGGCCGCCGCCGTGGTAGCGGCGCACCTGGGTACCGGGCGCGAACCGGCGGACCTCGCGCTCCCAGTTGCCCAGCAACGAGGCCGGGCACACGACCAGGGTCGGCCCGCCGCCCCGGTGCAGGTGCAGTGCGATGAGCGTGATCGTCTTGCCCAGGCCCATGTCGTCGGCAAGGCAGCCGCCCAGCCCGAGCGAGGTCATCCGGTCCAGCCAGCGCAGCCCGCGCAGCTGGTAGTCGCGCAGGGTCGCGGCCAGCGCGGCGGGCTGCGCCAGCGGCTCCTGCCCATCGTCGGCCTCGGCGATGCGCTGGCGCAGCTCCTCCAGCCAGCCCTCGGCGCTGACCGGGACCTGTTCCCCGTCCACCTCGGCGGTGCCGGTGAGCGCGGCACCGAGCGCGTCCATCGCGCTGAGCGGCTTGAGCCCCCGTTCACGCGCCTTGCGGGCCAGCTCGGGGTCGACCAGCAGCCACTGGTCCCGCAGCCGCACCACCGGCCGGTTCGCCTGCGCGAGCTGGTCCAGTTCGGCCGCGCTGAGCTGCTGACCGCCGAGCGCCAGCTGCCAGTCGAAGGCGAACAGCTCGCCGCCACCGAGCATGCTGGGCAGGTCGGAGGGCGGACTGTCCGGCCCGCTCAACACAGCGCGGGCGGCGAGGTCCCGCACCAGTTCCCTGGGCCAGTGCACCTCGACTCCGGTGGCGGCCAGCCGGGTCGCGGCCCAGCCGAGCAACTCGCCGACCTCCTCGTCGGCGAGCACCAGCTCGTCGGGCACGCTCAGGTGCAGCAGCCGGTCCAGCGGCGACCAGACCCGTGCCGCGCGCCGCAGGATCACCGCCGCCTCGACCAGGGCGCGGGGCCCGAACCCGTGCTCACCGCCCAGGTCGGCGACCAGCGCGGGATCGGCCAGGCTGTGCAGCTGCACCACGGCGGTGAAGGCCCCGCGGTGGTAGTCCCCGCCGGGCACCTCCACCCGCAGGGAGACCCGGATCGCCGAGTCGAACCCGGCCGCCCAGCCCCGCAGGTGCTCCACCCGCTGCGGGGCCCGCGCGGCGAAGGCGTGCTGCCCGGTGGCCCGGATCGCGGCGGGCGAGCGCGGCATGCCGTCGGCCACCGCGTCCAGGAACTCGCGCACCAGCTCGGGATCGGGCCCGAGCCCGGTGACGCGCTCGGCCTCGGCGGCCTCCAGCGGGCCGACCCGCCAGGCGTCGAAGCCCCCGCTGGTGACGGCCGGGCGCAGCCGTCCCCGCGCGACCAGTTGTAGTGCCAGCACCGTGGCCTGACCCCACAGCTGGGCGGACGGGTGCGCCCGGCCGTCGGTCCGCGCCTTGCTGAGCACACGGACCGCTGCGGCCACCGGCAGCCGCAGCGCCGGATGGCCGTGCGCCTCGCCCGGTTCGCCGATGCCCTCGGGCAGCTCGGCGCCATCGGGGTGCCAGAACACCACGCGTCCCTGACGTGGCGGATCGGCGGGTTCGAAGTCGACCGAGCACCGGGCGAGGTAGTCCACTAGCGGCTCATCCTCCGGAAGGCGCGGACGGACAACGGGAAGAACACGGCCAGGATGACCAGCGGCCACAGCACCGCCATCAGCATGGCGTGCTGCGCGATCCAGGATCCGCCGCCCCAGCCGGGGTTGCCGAACAGCTCACGGGTCGCTGTCACCGTGCTGGACAACGGGTTCCAGGAGGCGATCGTGCCCAGCCAGCCCGGCATGGTCTCCGGGGCCACGAACACGTTGGACAGGAAGCCGATCGGCCACACCAGGATCTGCACCGCCATGACCGCGCCCGGGTTGGCGAACACCAGCCCGAGGTAGATGCCCACCCAGAGCAGGGCGAAGCGGAGCAACAGCAGGAGCACGAAGGCGGTCAGCGCGGCACCGGCCGAGCCGTGCCAGCGCCAGCCGACCAGCAGCCCGCAGGCGACCATCACCAGCAGGGCCAGCATGGAGTTGAGCATGTCCGCCCCGCTGCGCCCGACCACCACCGCCGAGGGCGCCATCGGCATGGAGCGGAACCGGTCGGTGATCCCGCGCGAGGCGTCGGTGGTCACGGCGAGCATGGTGCCCTCCACGCCGAAGGCCACCGTCATGGCGAACATGCCGGGCAGCAGGAACTCCCGGTAGTCCCCGCCGCCGGGCACGCTGATCGCACCGCCGAACAGGAAGCCGAACATCAGCACCATCATGATCGGCATCAGCAGTCCGACCACCACCGGAGCGGGCTGGCGCACCCAGTGCAGCAGGTCCCGCTGGGTGACCGTCCAGCCGTCAGCCACCGCCCACCGCAACCGGTTCACGCGGCCACCCCCGATCCGGTCAGTTCCAGGAACACCTCGTCCAGGGTGGGCCTGCGCAGCGCGATGTCCTGGACCGGCACCCCGCGCTCGGCCAGTGCGCGGACCACGTCGGTGAGCGCGGCCACCCGGTCCCGCACCGGGGCGCTGACCCGCCTGCCGTCCCGGTCCACCTCCACGGCGGCCCCGCTCACCCGCCGCACCACCTCGGCCGCCGCCGGGAGGTCGGACTCCTCGTGCAGCACCAGCTCCAGCTGATCACCGCCGATCCGGGACTTGAGCTGCTCGGGCGTGCCCTCCGCGATGACCCGCCCGTGGTCGATCACCGAGATCTGACCGGCCAGCTGGTCGGCCTCGTCCAGGTACTGGGTGGTGAGCAGCACCGTGGTGCCCTCGGCGACCAGCGCGCGAACGGCGGACCACACCTCGTTGCGCGCCCTCGGGTCCAGCCCCGTGGTCGGCTCGTCCAGGTAGAGCACCGCGGGCGCCAGGATCATGCCCGCGGCCAGGTCCAGCCGCCTGCGCATGCCGCCGGAGTACTGCTTCACGGGCTTGCGGCCCGCCTCGGCCAGCCCGAACCGGTCGAGCAGCTCGGCTGCGCGCGCCCGTGCCCGCGCGGCGCCGAGGTGGTGCAGCCGCCCGAACATCACCAGGTTCTGCCACCCGCTGAGCACCTCGTCCACCGCGGTCTGCTGGCCGACCAGCCCGATGCGGGCGCGCACGGCCGCCGCGTCGGTGCCGAGGTCCAGCCCGGCCACCCGCGCCCGCCCGCCGTCGGGGCGCAGCAACGTGGCCAGGATGCGCACCGCTGTCGTCTTGCCCGCCCCGTTCGGGCCGAGCAGCCCGCACACCGTGCCTTCCGCCACGGTGAGGTCGAACCCGTCCAGGGCCATCTTGTCGCCGTACTGCTTGCGCAGCCCTTCGGCAACGACTGCCATCCATCCCCCTTGCCGGTATTAAAACTTGAATACGGCCCCGCCAGTGTGCACCCTGAGGGGGGAGGTGTGCAAACTTGAATATCAGGCAGGCAGGGGCCAGCTGCCCGCGACACCGGGCGATCCGGGGTCACCGGCCATCGGGTACTCGCCGGAGCGCAGCCGGTCGATCAGGCCGCGAGTCCAGGAGATACCGCCGTCGGCGGTGTGCACCCACAGCCCGTACAGCTCGCGCACGTGCGGCGGCTCCTGCCAGCCGTCGAGCTTCTCGGCGGCCTCGGCGCGGGCCGACTCCAGGTGCGCCAGGCGCTGTTCGAGCAGGCCGATCGCCTCCTCGCGCTCCAGCGAGGGCAGCATGGCCAGCCCGGCGAACAGCATGTCCGGCCGGGGTTGCGGTCGGCGGAACGCCTCGGCCAGCAGCCGCTTGTACTCGAACTCGCCGGCCTCGGTCAGCTGGTAGTCGGTGCGGCCGGGCACCGGCCAGTCCTCGTCGAGGTAGCCGTCCTTGGTGAGCTGCTTGAGCGCGTGGTAGATCGAGCCCCACTTGATGTTGGCCCAGTCCCCGGCGCCCCAGGAGATCAGGTCGTTGCCGATCAGGTAGCCGTGCGCCCTGCCGTAGCCGCGCACCACACCCAGGACCAACAACCTCGTCGCCGACACTGGGAAAGCCTAAGCCGGGGGTGAACCAGCACCTGGCAACCGGTCCGGTGAGGTCGTGCTGGGGCAATGCCCGCCCGCGTGCACTCGGTGACCGACGAGCGGGACAACCTGCTGGAGCTCGTGGTGGCCAGCGGCGCCTCCTTCTTCACGGACTGAGTCAGGGCGTCTGGCCCACCGCGCCGACGAGCCCGGCGGTGACGCGCACGACGTCCTGGCGCTGGCCCGCCGGCTCGCCGTCGGCGTTCACGCCCAGCACCCGGTAGTCCCCGGGGGCCAGCACGAGCGTCCAGTAGTCGGTGCCCGAGCGGTTGGCCGCGCGCACACCGAGCCCTTCCCTGCCCGAGGCGTCCCGCACTTGGCCGACCAGGCTCGTACCGGGGATCGTGGCCAGCACCTGGACCAGCGCCGCCTGCTGGGGCCGCGGCACGAACTGGTCGCGCAGCACGGTGATCACGAGCTTGGCCGCGTCCAGGTCCTGGTCGGCGCCGGGCTTGACCTGGCCGAACACCCGCTGCCTGAGCGAGGACACCTCGGTGGGCAGGCCGACCAGGTAGTCGTAGACGCCTCGGCGCAGCTCGGGCAGGTCCTGGCAGTCGATCACCCCGCGCGGGGTGCAGCTCACGCCGCTCTTGGTGTACTGGCCGCCGACCCAGAGCCGGTGCTCCTGGGCGCCGACCCCGTCCGCGGGAATCCAGTCCTGCGCGCGCAGTCCCAACTGCCCGTCCCGGTACACGGTGTTCTCCACGTAGCTGTACTCGCCAGCACGGGCCACGGGCGCGGGTTGGGCAGCGGCCGCGATGCGCTTGCCGAGCTCGGCGAGGGTGCTGGGCGGTCCGGTGTGCAGCAGCACAGGCAGGGTGGCGACGAGCACGAGCGTGCAGGACACCGCGGTGGCGGCGAGCACCGCGATGCGGGGCCGCCACGCGGTGGCCCTGCGCGTCGATCCGTTCGTGGCCTCCCGGAGCAGGCTCGCGCGGGCCGCGCGCAGCGGGGCGTCGTCGACGGGGCGCAGGCTCGCACGCAGCTTCTCCAGTTCTTCCAACTCGTCAGCCATCGATCGGCTCCTCGACGGGGCAGGTGGGGTCGGTGCCGCCGAGTGCGGCGCGGACCTTGGCGCGGGCCCGGCTGATCCGGGACCGCACGGTCCCGATCGGGACGTCCAGTGCGCAGGCGATCTCCTCGTAGGACAGACCGGCCCAGGCCAGCAGCAACAGCGCCTCGCGCTCGCCCGCGTTGAGCCTGGCCAGTGCGGCGGCCAACTGCCGGGTCACGGTGCCCGCGGCCACCCGCGCGGAGACCGCCTCGGCATGTCCCTCGGTGGCCGGGTCCACCCCGGTCCTGGCCAGGGCCCGGTACTGGCGGACCTCGGCCCTGCGGTGCTGGCGCAGCAGGTTGGCCGCGATGCCGTACAGCCAGGGCAGCGCG
This sequence comes from Kutzneria viridogrisea DSM 43870, assembly GCF_000525635.1. Classification (NCBI taxonomy): domain Bacteria; kingdom Bacillati; phylum Actinomycetota; class Actinomycetes; order Pseudonocardiales; family Pseudonocardiaceae; genus Kutzneria; species Kutzneria viridogrisea. Next base: position 780,780 of record NZ_CP007155.1, on the reverse strand, counting down.
TCCGGCCGGTCCTGGTCGTAGCGGTGGCGCAGCCGGAACGCGGTGAGGAAGGTCTCCGCGGTCAGGTCGTCGGCGAGCTGGCTGCCGACCCTGCGGGTCAGGTAGCCGCGGATGGTCGACGCGTGCCGGTCGAACACCGCGGCGAACACGGCGGGCTCGGCCAGTGAACTCCTGATCACCGCGGCGTCCGACAGCGCCACGGTCGGCTCGCGGTGCTGCGCGAGCTCGGTCATGGCCATCTCGGCGGCGGGGTCGGCACGGCTGGACTCCGATCTGTCAGGTCCTCCACCTGCCATTGGCCGTTCGCCCCCGTCGAGTTCCCCGCAGGTCAGCGCCCGGGGCTACCTATACTGCCCAGCGATGAGACGGCGCGCGGAGATCCGGGGGCGGATCGAGGAGATCCTCGACGGCCTGCCCATCGGCGACCCGTTCGACATCCACGAGTTCTGCGCCGAGCTGGGCCGTCGCCGGGACCGCCCGATCCAGCTGGTGCCGATGGGCAGGTCCTCGCTGTCGGGGGCGTGGATCGCGCTGCCCGAAATGGACCTGATCTTCTACAGCGACGCGACCTCGCCGCTGCACCAGGAGAACACGATCCTGCACGAGGTGGGGCACATGCTGTTGTGTCATCGGGGTGGGGACCCGCTGCGCGATCAGCAGCTGCAGCTGCTGAAGGCGCTGATGCCGGACCTGTCCGAGGAACTGCTGCGCGAGGTGCTCGGGCGCACCGGCTACAACAACGTCGAGGAGCTGGAGGCGGAGATGTTCGCCGCCGCCGTGTGGCAGCGCGCGGGCCGCAGGCGCAGCCTGGACGAGCCGGGCGCACGGCTGCCCGAGGACGACGCCAGGGTGCTCGACCACCTGGCGGACGCGCTCGGCCCGGCGGATGACTAGCGCCGCACTGGCCGCTCTGGTCACCGCGCTGCTGGTGGCCGCGGTGGAGCTGATGTGGCTGCGCGCGATCCGTCGCAACGGCAACCGCGCGCTGCGCGTGATCTGGCTCGGTTGCCTGCTGCTCGGCGTGGCCGTGGCCATCCAGCCGGTCCACCCGGAGATCAACAGCCTGGCCGGGTTCAACCTCACCTGGCCGGTCCAGCACGTGCTGGTGGTGGGCGCCGCGCTGGCACTGCGCTCGTTCTTCACCTACTCGGTGCACGGCAGTCGACGGGTCCGGCCGCACCTGGCCTCGGCGCTGGTCGTGTCGGCGGCGCTCGTCGGGCTGTTCGCGCTGGCCGGTGACCAGATCGACACCCGGTTCGGTCCCGGCGCACCCTGGTCGGCGGTGGCGGCGGCAGCCCTGTACGACGGCTACCTCGGCGTCACGGTGGTGTCCATCGGCCTGTTGTCCTGGCGGTGGGCGGCTCGGGAGACCTCGCGCCGCTGGCTGCGCCGCGGGCTGCGCACCATCGCGGTCGGCTGCCTGGGCGCCACCGCGTTCGTCCTGCACGACCTCGTCTACATGGCCGTGTCCCTGGCCGGTGACCGGCCGTTCTGGCCGGATCGGCTGGTCAACGAGGTGGTGGCCCCCGTGTCGGTCGCGGTCTCGGTGTTCGGCGCCGCGCTGCCCACGCTCGGCCCGCGCGCCTCCGCCGCGGTGCGCGCCTGGCGGCGACGTCGCGCGCACCGCAGGCTCTACCCGCTGTGGGCCGCCCTGCACACCGCTGCCCCGCAGATCGCCATGGACCCGCCGCGCACCGCGTGGCACGACCGCGTCCGGATGCAGGACGCCGACTGGCTGCTGTACCGGCGGATCATCGAGATCTGGGACGGCCGCTCGCAGATCGGCCCGTACGTGGACAACGAGGTGCGGCGCAGGGCCGCCGAGTTGGGTGCCGAGGCCGGGCTGACCGGCGAGGACCTGTCCGCGCTCGTCGAGGCGGCGGGCATCGCCTCCGGGCTGGCCCGCGCGGAGCACACGGTGACCGCGGAGCAGGAGGACTCGGTGCCCGCCCTCACCGGCACCGCGGATCTCGCCGCGGAGGTGGCCTGGTGGACCAAGGTCGCCGTGGCCTTCGACCGGTCACCGCTGGTCCCCCGCAGCCAGCACTAGACCTCCCGGTAGCCGCGCAGGTGGAAGTGTTCCCGGTCCACCAGCACCACGGAGGCCCGGTCGTGACGGCGCCTGGTCCTCAGCAGCGAGGCGAACGCCGGGGTCTGCAGTGCCTGCGCCAGTTCCGCCTGCGCGCGCTGCCACAGCCGCTGCCACTGGTCGACCTCCCGCTCGTCGCAGCCGCAGGCCCGCACGTAGGCCAGGGTCAGCTCCAGGCCGGGCATGCGCCTGCCGTCCGCAGCCTTGGACAGCGCCGTGTACGAGAAGTGCGCCCTGCGGGCCATCTCGCGGTAGGTCGGTGTGCCCGAGCGCTCCCGCAGTCCGCGCAGCGCCCGCGCGAACCTCGACGTCGCACCGTCACCCCGGACCGCCGCCTGCGGTCGGCCCGAGGTGCGCTTCCCCGCCCCGCTGATGGCTAGCCCCTGGCCGGGCGGCGGTAGGCCCCTGTCGCCAGCGCGGTCACCGCGGACAAGGCGGTCACCGCGACCGGTACCGCGACACCTGTCACCACCATGGCCGTGACAGCGATCACAAGAACCAGCACGACGACCACTTCGGTCGGCGTGGTGGGACATCCGCGGCGTACTGGCGGGTGCGCGCGCCTGATGGTGGAGCCCAAGGCAGTTGCCTCTCTTCGACGTGGTGAACCGGATTCACGGGCGACGCCCGTCCGGGTCCCCAGAATGCCCGAGCCCGCGAGGCTCCTCCAGCGTTGCAGAGGAGTCGTCAACAATCAGCGGCGAGCCGCAACAAGCCTTTCCGCCCCGTTCTCCCACAAACCAGGTAGACACCCCTGGACCAGCACAAACGCCGCATGAAGATCAAATTCACCGCTGCGCCCACCGGCCCCCACCCATCGCCCAACGGCCCCCACCAATTCACCCCCACCGAATTCCCCACCCATTCGCGAACAGCTTTCGGCTACGAAGGCTGGCGCCCAGCCCCAGTGCTCGGGGGCGAAGCCCACCGGAGGCATGGGGGTCGCCCCCCCAGAACAAACAACGAGAAACCCCCGTCCGCGTTTTCCGCGGACGGGGTTCCCGGACTCGAGTGGACCTGGCTGGCACTTACTCCAACCCGGCACCCCGATCGGGGTGCGGAGCGGAGCCCCGGCGTGGGGGCCTGGGGGCTCGACCCCCAGAAACAAAACGAAAGACCCGTGTTCGCGCTTCCGCGAACACGGGTCTCCCGGTATTGAGTGGAGCTGAGGGGAATCGAACCCCTGACCTTCTCGATGCGAACGAGACGCGCTACCAACTGTGCTACAGCCCCGCTTGCACCATCAGCTTCCGCCTTAGTGCTCTTGAAGCATAGCAGGCGCCAAGGGGTGCTTCGCACACCCCCCTCATTCGCCGACGGCCCGCCGGAACTGCCTGCGTGCGGGCACGTCGAGGTCCTCGAAGGCGGGGTCCTCGTCGTCGATGTCGACCACGACGGTGCCGGGTGCGGCCTGGCGGGGGCGGAACACGGGGCGGCTGGGCGGGCTCTGCCGGGGAGCCTCCTCGACGAGCTGCTCGGGTTCGGCGGGCTCCTCCGCGTGCTGCTCGGCCTCGTACTCGTAGCCGTCCTCGTCGTACTCCTCGTCCTCGACCAGGTGGCGGGTGCGGGCGGAGCGGCGCTCGCGGATCTCCTGTTCGATGCGCACCTGCCTGCGCAGGTACACCAGGTAGCCGACGAGCACCAGGTCGACGGCTCCGTGCGCGCCCCAGACCAGGGGCAGCGCGAGCCCGGCGACCAGGCCGGTGACCACGGCGGCGAGCAGCAGGAGCAGCACGACGCGCTGCCGGAAGGCATACTTGGCGCGGGCGGTGGCGGCCGCAGCCTCGGGGTCGTAGCCGCCGCGACCGGGCCGGTAGGGCCTGGGCTGCTCGTAGTACTCGGGCTGTTCGGTGACCTCGTCCTCGTCGGGCGTGGCTGTCTCGGACTCGCCGACGTGTGCCATGTCGAGCTCCTCCTCAGCGTCCTCGGCTTGCGCGTGTGCGCCGCGGACCACTCGGGAGGCCAGGGCCGAGTCGGCGGTCTTGGCGACCTCCTGGCGCTTGCGCGCGATCATGGGGACCAGAACGACGAGCCACGCCACCACCAACGCGACGATGATCAACGAGCTGGGCACGTCGTCACCTCCCCTGGAGTCCGAGTGGCGCACTGACCGTCTTCGCCACGTTAGTCACAACAGTCACACGTGTCTCCGAGGCACGCCGGAGATACACGGTTCCGCAAGTGTGGTGAATAGCGCACTTTCGGGTGAACCTGGTTAGACGAGCCGGGCCCTACCGCCTGCGACCAACCGGCCTACCAGGCCGTCGGTGGCCTCCTCCGCCGTCAGGGCGAAGCAGATGTGGTCCCGCCAGTCCCCCGCGACGTCCAGGTAGCGCTGGAACAGGCCTTCCTCGCGGAACCCGGACTTGGTCAGCACGCGCAGGCTGGCCCCGTTCTCCGGACGCACGGTGGCCTCCAGCCGGTGCAGTCCGGCCGCACCGAAGCAGTGGTCGGCGACCAGCGCGACGGCGGCCGTGGCGACCCCGCCGCCGACCAGGTGGCTGGCCACCCAGTAGCCGACCCAGGCCGAGCGCAGCGAGCCGCGCAGCACGTTGCCGACGGTGATCTGCCCGGCGAGCTGGTCGTCCACGGTGATCACGAACGGCAGGGTCTGCCCACGCCTGGCCAGTGCGCGCAGGGTGGACCACTGGGCCGGCCAGGACAGCAGGCCGTTGCGCTCCGCCCAGGTGCCCGGCGCGCTGGGCTCCCAGTTCTCCAGGTGGTCGCGGTCGCGCAGGCGCAGCTGGCTCCAGGCCGAGGCGTCGCGCAGCCGGGGCGGGCGCAGCCGCACCACACCGGCCGCCACGCGCAGCGGCCCGAGCCGGACCGGCCAGCCCGGGTGCCTGCCGACGGGTGGCTCGGTGGGGGTCATCCGCGCTGGGCGAGGAAGCAGACCTGGACTTCGTCGCCGATGGCCACGTCGGTGATGTCCTCGTCGACCACGGCGAGGCAGTTCGCCTCGGCCAGTGAGGCGAGCAGGTGCGTTCCGGAGGTGCCCAGCGGCTGGAGCAGGTAGTCGTCGGTGTCGGTGTCGCGCAGCAGCTGGCCGCGCACGTACCCGCGGCGCCCCTTGGTGGAGGTGATCGGGGAGAGCAGCCGGGCGGAGACCATGCGCCGGTGCGGGTTGCGCTTGCCCAGCGCGGTCCTGATCAGCGGCCGGACCAGCACCTCGAACACCACCAGGGCGCTCATCGGGTTGCTGGGCAACAGGAAGGTGGGCACCGAGTCCGGCCCCAGCCTGCCGAAGCCCTGGGCGGAGCCGGGGTGCATGGCCACCCGGGTGGTGTCCAGCTCGCCGAGGTCGGCCAGCGCCGAGCGCACCTCGTCACCGGCGAAGCCGCCGACGCACCCGGCGACCACCACGATCTCCGACAGCAGCAGCCTGCCCTCGATCACCTCGCGGAGCCTGCGCAGATCGCTGCTGATGATGCCGACCCGCGACACCTCGGCGCCCGCGTCCCGCGCGGCGGCGGCCAGGGCGTAGGAGTTCACGTCGTAGACCTGGCCCGGGCCGGGCGTGCGGTCCACGTCCACCAGTTCGTCGCCGACGCAGATGATCGACACACGGGGCTTGGGGTGCACCAGCACCTTGTCCCTGCCCACCGCGGCCAGCAGGCCGACCTGCGCCGAGCCGATCGTGGTCCCGCCGCGCACGGCCACGTCCCCGGTCTGCACGTCCTCGCCGGTGCGCCGAACGAACGCCGCCGAGGGCACCGGGACCTGCACGGTGACCCGGGCCTGGTGCCCGTCGGTGTAGCCCAGCGGCACGACCGCGTCGGCCAGCGTGGGCAGCGGCGCCCCGGTGACCACCCGGACCGCCTGCCCCGGCTGGAGCCGCCGGGGCTGGCGCGAGCCCGCCGCGATCTCGCCGACCACCGGCAGCTGCACCGGCTCCTCGGCCGCGGCCTGCACGTCCACGCTGCGCACCGCGTACCCGTCCACGGCGGCCTGGTCGAAGCCGGGCAGCGCGCGCTCGGCGACGACCTCCTCGGCGCAGAGCAGGCCCTGCGACTCGGAGATCGCCACCCGCACGGGTGCCGGCCGCACCGCGGCGCCGAGCACGCGGGCGAGCTGGTCGTCTACTGACCTCATGGTGCCGTTCAAGCTGTCCCGATCCGACCTTCCAACCACTGACGCAGGTCAGGGCCATACTCCGGGTCCTCGAGGGCGAAGTCCACTGCGGCACGCAGGAAACCCCCCGGGTTCCCGAGGTCGTGTCGCCCACCCCGGTGGACCACCACGTGCACGGGGTGCCCCTCGGCGATCAGCAGCGCGATGGCGTCAGTGAGCTGGAGTTCGCCGCCGGCACCCGGGGTGATCCGCTTGAGGGCCTCGAACACGGCGCGGTCCAGCAGGTAGCGGCCGGCCGCCGCGAAGGTGGACGGGGCCTGGTCCGCCTTGGGCTTCTCCACCATGCCCACGACCCGCTTGACGTCCTGCTCACCGATCTCGCGCACGTCGAACACTCCGTAGGCGGAGATCTCCTCGCGCGGGATGTCGAAGGCGCAGAGCACGCTGCCGCCGTACTGGGCGCGCACCTCGGCCATCCTCGTGAGCACCCCGCGCGGCAGCACCAGGTCGTCGGGCAGCAGCACGGCCACCGCGTCGTCCTCGCCGGTCAGGTTGCCCTCGGCGCAGCCGACGGCGTGCCCGAGGCCCAGCGCCTTGTCCTGGATCGCGGTCTCCACCTGGAGCAGTTCGGGTGCCCGGCGCACCTTCGCCAGCAGGTGGTCCTTGCCGCGTTCGGCCAGGGTCTGCTCCAGTTCGGGCTGCGGCCGGAAGTACTGCGCCACCGCGTCCTTGCCCGGTGAGGTCACGATGACCAGGCGGCTGGCCCCGGCCTCGGCGGCCTCGGTGGCGACCAGCTCGATGCCCGGCGTGTCCACCACGGGCAGCAGTTCCTTGGGCACGGCCTTGGTGGTCGGCAGGAAGCGGGTGCCCAGGCCCGCGGCGGGCACGATGGCGGTGCGGAAGGGGCTCGTCGAGCTCATGGCAAGCAAGACTATCCGTCACTCTGCGAGGTGGGTTCGTGACACTGCCCGAGTTTGGTTCCGGCAAGCAGGAATGGCGAAAGCACCTGGTCAGCAGGCGCAAGGCGGTTCCAGCCGAGGTGCGCGAGGCCGAGGCGCAAGCGCTTGCGCGGTCGGCGGCGGCCCTGGCCTGGCGCGCCGCGACCGTCTGCGCCTACGTGCCGATCGGCAGCGAACCGGGTTCGCTGGCCCTGCTGGACGAACTGCGCTCGGCCGGACGGCGGGTGCTGCTCCCCGTGGTCACCGGCGCCGCACCGCTGGACTGGGGCGTGTACTTCGGCGAGGACAGCCTGGTGCCCGGCCCGCACGGGCTACGCGAGCCCAGTGGGCTGCGGCTGGGCCCGAACGCCGTGGCAAACGCCGACGCCGCGCTGGTGCCCGCGCTGGCGGTGGACCAGCGCGGGGTCCGGCTGGGCCGGGGCGCGGGGCACTACGACCGCTCGCTGGCCGGGGTGTCGGGGGTGCCGCTGATCGCCGTGGTGCGCGACGAGGAGCTGGTCGACCTGCTGCCCGGCGAACCACACGACGTGCGGATGACCGCCGCGCTGACCCCGGGCGGAGGCCTGGTCACCCTGTCAGGGATGTGACAGAGCACGAGAAGGTTTGCTTCCGGCCACCCCGGTGGCGCAGAATTGTTCTGGCACTCTGGTCCTACGAGTGCCAACACTTGAGTGCCTCACGGAGGAACCGTGCCGACCTACCAGTACGCGTGCACTGAGTGCGACCACCGGCTGGAGGCGGTCCAGTCCTTCAGCGATGACGCGCTGACGGTGTGCCCGGAGTGCGGCGGCAAGCTGCGCAAGCTCTTCGGCTCGGTGGGCGTGGTCTTCAAGGGCAGCGGCTTCTACCGCACCGACAGCCGCAACGGCTCCACCTCCGCCACTCCAGCGGCGGAGAGCAAGCCGAAGTCGGCCTCGACCAGCGAGAGCAAGTCCGAGTCGAAGTCGAGCTCGACCGACTCCAGCAGCTCCAGCTCCGCCAGCAGCAGCACAAAGTCCGCTACCAGCACAAAAGCCGCCGCGGCCTCCTAGGTTGTCCACAGCCTCGGCAAGTTGTCCACAGGCTGGGGATTGACTCTTCCGGTCGGTCCGGCGCGCTCCTAGCGTCGGATCCATGGTTATCGCACCGAAGGTCTGGCTGGCCAGGCTGGTGAGCGCCGCGGGATGGAACAGGGCAGTCCTGGTCCGCCGCGCGGTGGCCGTGCTGCTCGTGCTGGCCGCCGCCCTGATGGCGGGGTACTCCGCCCTGCACGGCCGGGAGCACGCCGTGCCCGTGCTGGTCGCTGCCAGGGACGTGGCGCCGGGCAGCACACTGCACGCCGAGGACCTCAGCGTGCGCGAATTACCCGCTGCCGCCGTGCCGGTCGGCGCGCTGCGCGAGCGGGCCGCGGCGGTCGGGCAGGTGCTGGCCGGTGCGGCACGCCCCGGCGAGCCGATCACCGACGTCCGGCTGGTCGGGGCGGAGAACACCCGGTTGAGCACGGGCGATGCCGGGTCGGCCGCCGTGCCGGTCCGGTTGGCCGAGGGCGGCGTGGCCGAACTGCTGCGGCCCGGCAGCCGGGTCGACGTGATCGGGCTGGCACCCGGACGTGAGGGTGATCCCGTGCTGGCCGCCGACGGGGTGGTCGTCACTGTGCGTCCCGCGGCCCAGCAGGGCGAACGCGGTCGGCTGGTGCTGGTGGCACTGCCCAGGCAGAGCGCGACCAGGGTGGCCTTGGCGTCACTCTCGCAACCCGTGACCGTTACCCTGCGCTGACCATTGTCTGGGCCGGCCGCCTCCCCCAGCGGTCGGCAGCTTCGAGGAGTCAGCCCCATGCTCAAGGGATTCCGGGATTTCCTGTTCCGCGGCAACATCGTCGACCTCGCCGTCGCCGTGGTCATCGGTGCCGCGTTCACCGCGCTGGTCACGGCGCTGGGCAACGCGTTCATCAACCCGCTGGTGAAGGTCTTCACCGGTGGCGGTGTCGGCGGCACGTTCACGCTGCTCGGCGTCACCTTCGACTACGGCGCGTTCCTCACGGCGCTGATCAACTTCGTGATCGTGGCCGCGGTGGTGTACTTCCTGGTCGTCGTGCCGGTGCAGCGGCTGACCAACCGGTTCAAGAAGGTCGAGGAGGAGAAGCCCGCCGGGCCCACGGAGCTGGAGTTGCTCGGCGAGATCCGCGACCTGCTGCGCGCCCAGCAGGGCCGCGACTGACCCTGGCCCGCTCAGCGGTCCTCGTGGTGGGGCGGCCGGTTCTCCCGGTACCAGTCGTCCCGCTCTCGCTCCGGCGCGCGGGGGCCGCGCTCGTCGGAGGTGGTGTCCGGCAGCACCTCGCCGAAGACCTCCTCGACGGTCGGGCGCTTGCGCGGCTGCTGGTCGTGTGGCCGTGTCACCCGTCCATCGTCCACCATGGTGGTACCCGCATTTGCATTGAGGAAGGCTGGGACGAGATGAGCTTCATCGACAAGGCCAAGGAGCTCGCGAACGACCTCGCGGAGAAGGCCGCTCCGCTCAAGGACAAGGCCACCGAGGTGGCCGGTGACCTGGCCGAGAAGGCGGCACCGCTGCGGGAGAAGGCAGAGCCCTACGTGGAGCGGGCCACCGAGGCCGCGTCCAAGGGCGTGGAGGCCGCCGTGTCCAAGCTGGACGAGATCACCGGCGGCAAGTTCAGCGAGGGCGTGAAGACCGCGGGCGAGAAGATCGACGGTCTGTTCAACGGCGAGAACAAGAAGTGAGTGCCGCGCCGGGCCCGCGAACCCCGCGGGCCCGGCGCTGCTCGCTCAGTCCTCGTCCAGCCCGGACAGCTCGCCGATGACGTGCGGCACCAGGGCGGACAGGGTGGCCATGCCGTCACGCACCGCGGCACGCGAACCAGCCAGGTTGACCACCAGGGTGCTGCCGGACACGCCGACCAGCCCGCGGGAGATGCCCGCGTCCACCGCACCCGCGGCGAGGCCGGAGGCCCGCAGTGCCTCCGCGATGCCCGGGATCGGCCGGTCGAGCACGCCCAGGGTGGCGTCCGGAGTGGCGTCACGCGGGGACACGCCCGTGCCGCCCACCGTCACCACCAGGTCGACGCCGCCGATCACGGCGGTGTTCAGCGCGTTGCGGATGGCGACGGCCTCACCGGAGACCGCGACCACACCGTCGACGATGAACCCGGCCTCTTCCAACAGCTCCGTGACGAGCGGACCGGTCTTGTCCTCGTGCTCGCCGTGCACGACCCGGTCGTCGACGATGACGACGAGGGCACGGCCGAGTCGCTGTGCGCTGCGTTCCATGACACCAACCTAGTGGTCGTCGAGTTCTGACGGTTCTGTGACGTACCGGCCCGCAGGGGCTCGGTGACGCGTTCCCGGCCCTAGCTTCGTGGGTGTGCGAGTCCTCATCACCGGAGGGGCCGGGTTCATCGGCTCCCACATCGCCGACGAACTGGCCGAGCGCGGCCACCAGGTCCTGGTCCTCGACGCCCTGCTGCCCAAGGCGCACGGCGGCAGCCAGCCGCCGGTCTGGTGTGCGCGGCACGAGTTCGTCGCGGGCGACGTGCGCGACGCCGAGACGGTCGGCGGGCTGCTGCGCGGGGTGGACGTGGTGTGCCACCAGGCGGCTGTCGTCGGGCACGGCGTGGACCCCTCCGACGCGCCGGAGTACGCCTCGCACAACGACTACGGCACCGCCGTGCTGCTCGCCGCGATGCACGCCGCCGGTGTGGGCCGTCTGGTGCTGGCCTCGTCGATGGTCGTCTACGGCGAAGGCCGCTACGCCTGCGCCGAACACGGCGTTGTCCGCCCGGAGCCCCGGCGTCAGGCCGATGTCGACGCGGGCCGCTACGACCCGCGGTGTGCCGCCTGCGGTGCCTGGCTGTCCTGGCGCCTGGTGCCTGAGGACGCACCGCTGGAGCCACGCAGCACCTATGCCGCGACCAAGTTGGCACAGGAGCACCTCGCCGCGGCGTGGGCGCGGCAGACCGGCGGCGACGTGTGGGCGATGCGCTACCACAACGTGTACGGCCCCCGGATGCCTCGGGACACTCCGTACGCGGGCGTCGCCTCGCTGTTCCGCTCCGCGCTGCGCCGGGGTGAGGCGCCAACGGTGCTGGAGGACGGCCGTCAGCAACGCGATTTCGTGCACGTGACCGACGTGGCCCGGGTCAACGCGCTGGCCGTCGAACAGCCCGGCACGAATGGGGAATTGACACCGCTGAACGTGTGCTCCGGCGAGCCGCACACCGTCGGCGAGTTGGCCGCGGAGTTGGCCCGTGCCTGCGACGGCCCGCAGCCGAAAATCGTTGGTGGCGCTCGTCCCGCGGATGTCCGGCACGTGGTCGCCGACCCCGCCCGTGCCACCGAGGCGTTGGGTTTCCGCTCGCGGGTCGGGTTCGCCGAGGGGGTCGCCGCCTTCGCCACCGACCCGCTGCGCGAGCCCGCCACGGTCTAGTTGTGCACAGCCGCCGAGTTGTCCACACGTGGATCTTCAGCAAGATCAACTAGGGGGTGCGGGCGGTAGACTGGGATCGGGGACGCCCCCCAGGGAGTGGCGGGGGACGTTCATTGGTGGGTCAGACCGCGATCGGCAGGCGGACCTCGAAGCGGCAGCCGGGGCCGTGGTTGTGTGCGGCGATCTCACCCTGGTGCGCCTCGACCAGGCCGCGGGCGATGGCCAGGCCGAGCCCGGCGCCCGCGGGCTGCTCGGAGCCGGTGCTGGGGGTGCGGGCGGAGCTGCCGCGGAAGGCCACGTCGAACACGCGGTCCAGTTCGTTGCCGGGGATGCCGCCGCAGGCATCGTCCACGCGCAGCAGGGCCTGCCCGTCCTCGGTGCCGACCAGCACGGCGACCGTGCCGTCGGGCGGGGTGTGCCGGATCGCGTTGGACAGCAGGTTGCGCACGACCCGGGCGAGTTCGGGATCGCTGCCCAGCACCACCGGCCAGGTCTCGGCCTCGGCGCGCAGCCGGACGCCCTTGCTCGCGGCGACCGGGCCCTCGGCGGCGACGGCCTCGCTGACCACGTCGCGCAGCGGCACGGCGGACATGCTCAGCCGCAGCGCGCCCGCGGTGATCCGGGACAGCTCGAACAGGTCGTCGACCATGCTGGACAGCCGCTGCGACTCGGCCCCGATACGAGTGGCGTAGCCGACCACCTCGGCGGGCTCGGACACCACCCCGTCGGCCAGCGCCTCGGCCATGGCCCGGATGCCCGCCAACGGGGTGCGCAGGTCGTGACTGATCCACGCGACGAGCTCCCGGCGAGAGGCCTCGGCGGCGCGCTCGCGGGCCCTGGCCTCACGCTCCCAGACCGTCCGCCGGGCGATGCCGCGGCCGAGCAGCACGGCGGCGGGCACGGTGATCACGGCCACCCACAGGAAGATGAGCAGCGTGGTGTTCAGCATCGCGTTGAACATGAACCCGCTCACCCCCAACACGCCGACAGCGGTGGCCAGCAGCGGGACGAGCACGAGCACGGTCAGGGAGCTGGGCAGCGAGCGCTCGCGCAGCCACTGGAGGAGCACGACGCCCAGCAGGGCTACGGGCAGGGTGAAAGCGATCGCGTACGGCGCGATGTGCATCAGTTCGGTGAGCACGGCGGCCTCACCCCGTCCTGTCGTAGCGGTAGCCGACTCCCCACACGGTGGCGATCCGCTTGGGGTTGGCGGGTTCCTCCTCCACCTTCTCCCGCAACCGTCGCACGTGGACGGTCACAGTGGACTGATCACCGAAGTCCCAGCCCCACACGCGTTCCAGGAGCTGCTGGCGACTGAAGGCGTTGCCGGGGTTGGTGATCAGGAAGGAGAGCAGGTCGAATTCCCGTGTGGTCAGGGACAACGGCTGAGCGCGCAGGAAAGCCTGCCGCGCAACGGTGTCCAGGCGCAGGTCCCCGTCGACCAGCTCGGCGGGCACGGCGGAGGGGGCGGACCCGCGGGCGCGGCGCAGCACCGAGCTCACCCGCAGCGCGAGCTCGCGCGGACTGAACGGCTTGGTGACGTAGTCGTCGGCGCCCAGTTGCAGGCCGACCACGCGGTCCTCCTCCTCACCGAGCGCGGTCAGCATGACCACCGGCACCTCGTGCTGGCGGCGCAGCCTGCGGCACACCTCCAGGCCGTCGATGCCGGGCAGCATCAGGTCCAGCACGACCAGGTCCGCTGGCTGCCTGGCGAACTCGGCCAGCGCGCTCTCCCCGTCGCCGACCACGGTCACCGCCAGCCCGGCCCGCTCCAGGTAGCGACGCACGACGTCGCGCACGGTCTCGTCGTCGTCGACCACCAGCACCCGTTCAGCCATGACCCTCACCAGTTCGTCAGCAGCACGTGGTTGACCGCCAGCGCGGTCAGCGCCTGAGCGGCCAACCACCAGCGGCGGGCCGGTCCGGGCAGCAGGGCAGCCGCCGGTACTAGCCACACCGTGAACGGTAGCCAGATCCGCTCGACCTCGGCCTTGCTCAACCCGGTCAGGTCGGCGGCGAGCACCGCGAGCAGGGCGGCCCCGGTGAGCAGCAGCAGCGGCTTGGCGGACCGGTTGAGCCTGGTCAGGCCCGCCGCGGTCGCCGGGCCGGCGGCCAGCGCGAGGGCGGCGAAGTTCGCCCACACCCAGTACCCGTACGGTCGAACCGAGGCGATGCCCTGGTAGTACCGCTCGACGACCAGGTGGTAGCCGTCCAGCCACCAGAACCCGGCGGCGGCGAAGGCCGCGACCACGGCGAGCGCACCGAGGACCGCCAGCGCGAGGCTGAGCCAGCGGCGGGTGGCGAGCACGACGCCGAGCGCGACGAGGCCGAGCAGCACCAGGCCGTACGACAGGAAGATGCCGAAGCCGAGCAGCACCCCACCACCGAGCCACGCGGCCCAGTGCCGACGTGCCAGCAGGGCGATGCCCACGGCGGTGACCCCGGCGAACAGGCCGTCGGCGGAGACCCCGACCCAGACCGCGCCGGGCAACAGGGCCAGGAAGGGCAGCGCGGACCTGGCCAGCGAGTCGGAGCCGAGCGCACGGATGGTGCCGGGCACGGCGACCGCGGTCAGCGCGCCGACGAGGACGCACAGCATGGCGGCCCACGCGCCGCCGCCCAGGCCGAGGCGGTCCAGCCACACGAACACCAGGGTCGCGCCGGGCGGGTGACCGGCCACGTGCGTGGTCCAGGAGTCGGGCTTGAAGTCGAGGATCCGCGCGCTGAACCCGCGCAGCATCGCACCGATGTCGGTGATGCCGCCGACCTCGTGCAGGTACTCGTCCTTGCGGGCCAACCGGTCGGCGACACCGCGCTGCCAGCCGTCCACCAGTGCCAGCGCGAAGGTCCACGCCACGGCGGTGAGGTAGGTCAGGGCGAGCGCGGGCCGCCAGCCGAGGCGGGCGGCCAGGCCGGGTCCCCAGAACACGACGGCCGCCGCCACGGCCAGTGCCAGCGGTGTGCCGGGACCGACGTGCGGGAGCAGCACCGCGAACAGCGGCGGGGCGCCGGCGAACAGGCTGGGCGTGTTGACCCCCACCACCGCGGCCAGCGCCACGAGCACCAACGAAGCGGCGCCTGCGATGAGATCCACACGCGATCCGGTGCGTTGGGACACCAGGCCACGATAGGGCCCGCACGGGACAGCGGACCCGTTCTGTCAGAACTTCGTAAGGAGTGGGTCGACGTCATGATTCGGTAAGCAGCGCAAGGGTTCTGCCAGTGTCCACGATGGACATACCGTCGGCTGGGTGGATCGAGTCGATGTTGTGTTGCCCTGCCTGGACGAGGCAGCGGCCCTGCCAGGGGTACTGGGCGGGTTGCCCGCCGGGTACCGCGCGATCGTGGTCGACAACGGGTCGCGGGACGGCTCCCCCGAGGTGGCCGCCGCACACGGCGCCACCGTGGTGCACGAACCGCGCCGGGGTTACGGCGCGGCGGTGCACACCGGGTTGGAGCACGCCACGAGCGAGATCGTGTGCTTCCTGGACGCCGACGGCTCCCTGGACCCGGCGCAGTTGCCGATGCTGGTGGCGCCGGTGCTGGCGGGCAAAGTCGACCTGTCGGTGGGCAGGCGAGTGCCTGTGGGGCGCGGCAGTTGGCCGTGGCACGCGCGTGCGGGCAACGCCGTGCTGGCCGCGCTCATGCGACGCCGTGGGCTCACGGTGCGGGACATCGCGCCGATCCGGGCCGTCAGGCGCACTGACCTGCTCGCGCTCGGGGTGCACGACCGTGCGTTCGGTTATCCGCTGGAGCTGCTGATCCGTGCGGCGCAGGAGCAGTGGCGGGTGGTCGAGTCCGATGTGGTGTACCGGCCCAGGACGGCGGGCACCAAGTCGAAGGTCTCCGGCTCGGTGCGCGGCACGCTGCGCGCGGTGCACGACATGGCGGGGGTGCTGCGATGACCCCGCGCTGTTGTGTGCTGGTGGTGGCCAAGGCTCCGGTCCCCGGCCTGGCCAAGACCCGCCTGTGCCCACCGGCCTCGCCGGAGCAGGCCGCCGACATCGCGGCGGCTGCGCTGCTGGACACCTTGGACGCGGTGCGCGCCGTACCCGGTGCGGCGCCAGTGGTCGCCCTCACCGGTGACCTGGCGCGGGCCAGGCGGTCCGCGGAGCTGGAGCGCGCGTTGGGCTGGTTCGACGTCATCCCGCAGCGCGGGGACGGGTTCGGTGCCCGGCTCGCGGCGGCGCACGCGGACACCGGCCAGCTGCACCCCGGCCTGCCCGTGGTGCAGATCGGCATGGACACCCCGCAGGTCAACGCCGCACTGCTGGAAAGCACGATCGTTCGTACAGTTTCCCATGGCGCGGCGCTCGGCCTGGCCGAGGACGGCGGCTGGTGGGTGCTGGGGCTGCGCGACCCGCTGCGGGCGCAGGCGCTGCGCGAGGTACCGATGTCCCAGGCGGACACGGGACATCGCACGCTGGATGCCTTGCACGATCAGGGTCTGCGCGTGGCACCGATGCCAGTTCTGTCCGATGTGGACACAGTGGCGGACGCACTCCGCGTGGCCGAGCGGATCCCGACGAGCCGGTTCGCGGCGGCCGTCGCCCAGCTGCGCAGCCTCGCCGGGGGTGTGCGGTGACGGCACCGGCCCGGGTCGCCGGGTTCGACCGCGGGCTGCTCGGCGAGCGCTGCTGGCTGGAGTGCGTCAACGGGGAGCGGGTGGTGTTGCCGGTGACACGGTGGCGTGATCGGCCCGACGCGGCCGACGAACTGCTGCTGGCGGCGTGCACGGGGCCGACGCTGGACATCGGCTGCGGACCCGGTCGGCTGGTGGCCGCGCTGACGCACCGCGGGGTGATCGCGCTGGGGGTGGACATCTCGCCGACCGCCGTGCGGCTGACCAACGAGCGTGGGGCGCCCGCGGTGTGCCGGGACGTGTTCGACCGGCTGCCCGGGGAAGGCCGCTGGCGGCACGTCCTACTGGCGGACGGCAACATCGGCATCGGCGGGGACCCGGTGGCGCTGCTGCGCAGGGTCAGGCAACTGCTGCGGGTCGGCGGCACAGCGCTGGTGGAGGTGGAACCGCCCGGCAAGGCACTGCCGCACAACCAGGTCCGACTGTCCAGTGTGGACGAGAAGGGCGACTGGTTCGACTGGGCATGGCTGGGTTCGGACGAGCTGGCCGAGGCCGCGCTGCGGGCAGGGCTGCGCGTGCGGTGGCTCGGGGAGCGGGACGGCCGCTGGTTCGCGGAGCTGGAGCGGGGTCGGTCATGAGGCTCAGGTTGCCCAAACCGCCGCAGGAGAAGGACTTCACCAGCCCGGCGCACCACGAGCGGGTCACCTCGAAGGTCGGGCTGTGGCTGGGGATCGCGTTCGGGGCCTGCTTCGTGACGGGCCTGCTCAGCCACGCCGTCCAGCACCCACCGGACTGGTTCTTCTGGCCCAGCAGGCCGATCAACCTGTACCGGGTCACGCAGGGGCTGCACGTGATCTCCGGCATCGCGGCGATCCCCTTGCTGCTGGCCAAGTTGTGGAGCGTCTACCCGAAGCTGTTCGCCAAACCGCTGGTGAGGTCCGCGCTGCACGCACTGGAGCGCGGCTCGATCTTCGTGCTGATCGGCGCGGCCTTCTTCGAGCTGGCAACGGGTCTGTTCAACGCGGCGCAGAACTACCCGTGGCAGTTCTACTTCGTCAGCGCGCACTACGCGGTGGCCTGGATCGCGGTCGGCGCGCTGCTCGTGCACATCGCGGTGAAGCTGCCGGTGATCCGCGGGGCGCTCACCCGTGAGCGGACCACGGACCTGGACCGGCGTGCGTTCCTGCGCACGACCTGGCTGACCACCGGTGTCGCCGTGCTGGTGACGGCGGGCTCGACCGTGCCCTGGCTGCGGGAGGTCTCCGCGCTGTCCTCGCGCTCGGACAAGGGGCCGCAGGGCCTGCCGGTGAACCGCAACGCGCTGGCCGCGGGCGTGACGAACGTGGCTGCCAACTGGCGGCTGGAGATCATCGGCCCGCACGGCACGACCTCGTTGAGCCGCGAGCAGTTGCAGGCCATGCCGCAGACCACCGCGGAGCTGCCCATCGCCTGCGTGGAGGGCTGGAGCCAGTCGGCGACCTGGACCGGGGTTCCGGTGGCAGAGCTGATCAGACTCGTTGGCGCGCAACCGGGTTCGGTGGTCCGGGTGGACTCGTTGGAGCGCGGCGGCCTGTACCGGTCGAGCACGCTGCCCGGCGAGCACACCAGCGATCCGTTGACCTTGCTGGCCTTGCGCCTGGACGGGCACGTGCTCAGCCCGGACCACGGCTACCCGTGCCGGATCATCGCGCCGAGCAGGCCAGGGGTGTTGCAGACCAAGTGGGTCAGCAAGCTGGAGGTGCTGGCATGAGGATCGTGCTCGCGGTGCTGGGGCTGGCGGCGGGCCTGTGGGGTGCCTGGCTGGCACTGCCGCTGGTGACCTTCTCCCCCTCGGTGACGGTGTCCGTGCTGGCCTGGCTGGGCGGTGGGCCGGTGCTGCACGACGCGCTGCTGGCCCCGGTCGTCGGCGGCGTGTCCTTCGCGGTGCTGCGCTGGGCGGCCCCGGCCTGGCGGCGCCCGCTGCTCTGCGGCCTGGCGATCACCGGTGTGGTCAGCCTGCTGGCGGTTCCCGCGCTGTGGCGCACCTATGCCAACCCCGAGGCCACACCTGGCCTGCACGACCGGGACTACGCGCTGGGCGTGGCGGTCACACTCGCCGTGGTGTGGCTGCTCGTGGTGCTGGTGGGCCTGGTGCGCCAGCGGCACGAGAAAGCGGGGCCACGCTCGGCCGGGTGAGGGGGAGGAACCCGGCTTTCGCGTGACCCCGCGACCCGGTCCGATGGCGGCGGACCGGGAGCTTGGTCGATCAGTTCTGGACGTTGACCGGGACCCCGGTCAGGGTGGCCTCCACGGTCTTGCCGCTGGCCAGGGTCAGCGTGACCTTGTCGCCGGGGGCCTGGGCGTGCACGGCGGCCACCAGGGAGTCCGAGGTGGTGATCGCACGGTCGTTCAGCTTGGTCACCACATCGCCCGGCTTGAGCCCGGCCTGCTCGGCCGCGCCGCCCGCGGTGACGGTCTGCACCGAGGCCCCGCCGCTGTCGGCGTTGCCCACGGTCACGCCCAGCAGGGTCTGCGTGGCCTTGCCGGTCTGCTGGATCTGCTGCGCGGTCCGCTTGGCCTGGTCGACCGGGATGGCGAAGCCGATGCCCACCGAGCCGCCCTGGCTCTGCGCCGAGGAACCCGGGCTGGAGATCGCCGAGTTGATGCCGATGACCTGGCCCTGCATGTTCAGCAGCGGGCCGCCGGAGTTGCCCGGGTTGATCGAGGCGTCGGTCTGGATCGCGTCCAGCACGGTGGCCTGCGAGGTCTGGCCCTGGTCCTGGCTCTGGCCCTGGTTGCCCAGCCCGCCGCCGTTGCCCCGGCCGCGCGGGGTCTGCGGCTGCTCGGAGCCCACGTTCACCGGCCGGTGCAGCGAGCTGACGATGCCGGTGGTGACGGTGCCCGCCAGGTCGAAGGGCGAGCCGATGGCCACCACCTGCTGGCCGATCTGGAGGTCGTCGGAGCGGCCCAGTTGCGCGGTGGTCAGCCCGGACACGTTCTGCGCCTTGATCACGGCCACGTCGGTCGTCGGGTCGCGGCCGATGATGACGGCGGCGGCCTTCTTGCCGTTGGAGAAGTCCACCTCGATCTGCCCGCCGCCCGCGGCGGAGGCGATCACGTGGTTGTTGGTGAGGATGGTGCCGTCGCTGGTGACGACGATGCCGGAGCCCTCGCCCTCCTGGGTCTTGATCTCGACCACCGCGGGCGCCACCTTGTTCGCCACGTCGGTGACGGACCCGGGGGTCACGTTGGAGGCGTTCTTGGCCGGGGCGGGCGCGTTGAGCGCGTTGATCACCTGGCCGCCCTGCTGGGCGAACAGGTAACCACCCAGCGCGCCCGCCCCTCCGCCGACCAGCAGCGCCAGCACGGTGACCCCGACCACCAGCTTGGCGCCGCCGGAGCGGCGGGGTTCGGCGACGGGCATGTGCACGGTTGTCGGACCCTGCTGCCCGTCGAAGGTTTGGTAACCGCCGAAGGGCTGGGGCCCCTGCTGCCACTGACCCGTCGGCGGCTCCTGACCCGGCAGGCCCTGCACCTGCGCGGGTTGCTCGTGACCCGGCGCGCCCTGTCCGGCGGGCTGCCCGGTGTACCCCGGCGCCCACGGGCTCTGCGGCGTGGACGGCGGGGTGCTCCCCGTGGCGGGCGGCGGCGTGCTCGCGCCCTGCTGGGCCGCCTGGTCGGCTGACTGCTCGGGCCGCTCAGGAGTGGACCCCGCGGCTCCCGGGAAGTTCTCGGTCATGGCACCTACTGTGCCGGGTGTTGCTGAGAGCGACCTGAGACACACCTAGGGGTCGGGTGAGGAAATTCAGCCGACCGCGCGCAGCCGCTCGGCGATCTGCTCCGGGGTCACGTCGTTGATCCACACGGCCATGCCCGACTCGGAACCGGCCAGGTACTTGAGCTTGTCGGCCGTGCGCAGCACCGAGAAGACCTCCAGGTGCAGCCAGGACAGGTCCCGCCCGGTGCGGACCGGCGCCTGGTGCCAGGCCGCGATGTAGGGCAGTGGACGGTCGTACAGCGCGTCGAGCCTGCCCAGCACGCGCAGGTAGAGCTGGGCGAAGTCGTCCCGCTCGGCCTCGGACAGCGCGGGCAGGTCGGGCACCTGGCGGTGCGGCACCACGTGCACCTCCACCGGCCAGCGGGCCGCCGAGGGCACGAAGGCCGTCCAGTGCTCGGAGGTCTCGATGACGCGGGTCCCCGCGGCGCGCTCGGCGGCGAGCACGTCGCCCAGCACCGCACGACCGTTCATGCGCTGGTACTGCTCGGCCACGGCGAGCATGCGCTCGGTCTTGGGCGTGACGAAGGGGTAGCCGTAGATCTGCCCGTGCGGGTGGCTCAGCGTCACCCCGATCTCCTCGCCGCGGTTCTCGAACGGGAAGACCTGTTCCACCCCGGGCAGGGCGCTGAGCGCCTCGGTGCGATCGGCCCAGGCGTCCACCACGGTCCGCACCCGGGAAGGTGTGAGCTGGCCGAAGGACTTGGTGTGCTCGGAGGTGAAGCACACGACCTCGCAGCGACCCCTGCCCGCGGCGCGCGCCACCATCGGCATGCCCGCCACGGTGGCGGGGATCTCCGGTACGTCCTGGGCGAAGGACGGGAAGCGGTTCTCGAACACCACCACGTCGTAGCTGGACTCGGGGACCTCGGTGGGCCGCCCCTCGGTACTCGGGCACAGCGGACACAGGTCGGCGGGCGGCTTGTAGGTGCGGGTCTGCCGGTGCGCGGCCATGGCCACCCACTCCCCGGTCAGCGGGTCGCGGCGCACCTCCGAGCGCGGCGCCTGCTCAGGCAGGTCCCTGGTGTCCACCGCGGTGCGCGGTGGCGCCTGTGGTGTGTCGTCGAAGTAGATGATCTCCCGGCCGTCCGCCAGCCTCCGCGAGGTCCTGGTGATCCCGGTGGACGTCCCGCCCGTGAGCTCGGTCACGCACCTACTCCCTGTTCCTTCTCGTCCGGCGGCTCGGCGAGCCGCAGTTCGCCCACGTGCTCGGTGAGCACTTCCCTGGCGTCGGTGTTCAGGCCGACGTCGCTCACCAGCACGTCGGCCTCGTCGAGGTCGGCGATCGTGGAGATGCCCACGGTGCCCCACTTGGTGCTGTCGGCCACCACGACGACCTTGCTCGCGGCGTCGACCAGCGCGCGGTTGGTCTCGCTCTCGTTGAGGTTCGGGGTGGTGAACCCGGCGCGCGGGGCCATGCCGTGCACGCCGAGGAAGACCACGTCCAGGTGCAGTGCCCGCAGCGCCTGCACGGCCACCGGGCCGACCAGCGCGTCGGAGGGGGTGCGCACCCCACCTGTCAGCACGACCGTTCGATCGGTTCTGCCGCGCTGCTGGAGCACGTCGGCGACCCGGATCGAGTTGGTCACCACGGTCAGGTCCGGCACGTCGTCCAGGAAGCGGGCCATGGTCCAGGTGGTGGTCCCCGCGGACAGGCCGATCGCCGTGCCCGGCCGCACCAGTTCGGCGGCCAGCCGGGCGATGTACTCCTTCTCCGGCAGCTGGCGCACGGACTTGGCCTCGAAGCCCGGCTCGTCGGTGCTGCGCCCGGCAACCGTGGTCGCCCCGCCGTACACCTTCTCCACCAGCCCGCGGCCGGCCAGCACGTCCAGGTCCCGGCGCACGGTCATGTCCGAGACGCCCAGCCGGATGACCAGGTCGCTGACCTTCACCGCACCGGTGCGCCGGATCTCCTCCAGGATCACCGCCTGACGCTGACGGGCGAGCACATCACACCTCCCGGACCACGGCGGTCCCACCAGCGGGCACCGCCAGACAACCGGGCACATCGCTGCCCGCGGCCAGTTCGATACCCCGGACCGGCAGGACGACCTCCGCCCCGGTGTGGTTGACCACCACCAGCCACGATATCGGCCCCCGCGGACCTTCGCCGGTCCTGCGCACGACCTCCACCCCGGCAGGTGCCCGCACGACCGGTCGTGCACCGGCGCGCTCGGCGACCTCGCGCACCAGCCCGAGCATCGAGTCGGGGTCCAGCGTGGTCGCCACGTACCAGGCCAGACCCGAGCCGTGCTCGTTGCGGGTGATCGCGGGCACCCCGGGCAGCGGGCCGTCCACATGGGACGCCACGACCTCGGCGCCCTCGGGGTGCAGCAGCTCGGTCCAGGTGTCTGCCGTCGCACCGTTGCTGAGCCGGACCCGCTCCCCGGCGCCGAGCGGGTAGAACTCCTCCACCCGGACACCGAGCAGGTCGGCGAAGGCACCGGGGTAGCCGCCCAGCCGGACGCGGGCGTGCTCGTCGGTGATGCCGGAGAACCAGGTCATCAGCAGGTGCCCGCCCGCGGCCACGTACTGATCGAACGATCGTGCGTTCTCATCGCTGACCAGGTAGAGCGCGGGCACGACCACCAGCGGGTAGCGGCCCAGGTCGGCGGAGGGCGGCACCACGTCCACGGTGATCCCGGCCTGCCACAGCGCCCGGTACACCCCGAGGACCGCCTCGTGGTAGCGGAAGTCCTGGGTGGGGTGGGCGGGCTGCTCGGCGGCCCACCCGGCCTGGAAGTCGAACACCAGCGCGGCCTGGGCGTCCACAGTGGACCCGACCAGTTCCGCGCAGCGCCGGTAGGCGGCGCCGAGCTCGCACACCTCGCGGAACACGCGGGTGTCGGAGCCCGCGTGCGGCAGCATCGCCGAGTGGTAGCGCTCGGCACCGGCCCGCGAGGCGCGCCACTGGAAGAACAGCGTGCCGTCCGCGCCGCGCGCCACGTGGGACAGGGAGTTGCGGGCCAGCTCACCGGGTTGCTTGGCGCGGTTGCGGGGCTGCCAGTTGACCGCCGAGGTGGAGTGCTCCATCAGCAGCCACGGCTTGCCGCCGGCCAGTCCGCGCACGAGGTCGGCGGACAGCGCCAGCTCCACGTGCCGCTGCTCGTCCTCGGCACGGGTGTAGTGGTCGTTGGACACGAAGTCGACCTCACGCGCCCAGGACCAGTAGTCCAGCGCGCCGAAGGTCCAGCCCGCCATGAAGTTCGTGGTGACCGGCACGTCGGGGGTGATCGCGCGCAGCACGTCCCGCTCGGCCACGAACAGCTCCAGCAGGGTGTCGCTGCCGAACCGGTCGAAGTCCAGCAACTGCCCGGGGTTGCCGTAGGTCGGCGTCACCCTCGGCGGCTGGACCTGGGCCCAGTCCGAGTAGTGCTGGCTCCAGAAGGCGGTGCCCCATGCCTCGTTCAGTGCGGCCAAGTCCTTGCTGTAGCGGGCTTTCAGCCACTCGCGGAAGGCCTCGGCGCAGCGCTGGCAGTAGCAGCGCCGCACGTGGCAGCCGTACTCGTTGTTGACGTGCCAGGCCGCCAGCGCCGGGTGTTCGGCGTAGCGCAGCGCCAACTTCTCAGCCAGGGCAACGGACTTCTCGCGGTAGACCGGGGAGTTCGGGCAGTACTCCTGGCGTGAGCCGTGGCTGAACCGCACCCCGTCCTCGCGCACCGGCAGCACCTCGGGGTACCGGTGGGTGAGCCAGGGCGGCGGTGAGGCGGTGGCGGTGGCCAGGTCGACCCGGATGCCGCCTTCGTGCAGCAGGTCCAGCACGCGGTCGAGCCAGCCGAACTCGTAACGGCCCTCCTCGACCTCCAGCAGGGCCCAGGAGAAGATGCCCACGCTGACCAGGTTGACCCCGGCTTCGCGCATCAGGGCCACGTCCTGGGCCCATACCTGCTCAGGCCACTGCTCCGGGTTGTAGTCCGCACCCCAGCAGAGGCCAGGCACACGCTTCGGCCACCCGGTCACGCTCGCCAGGGTGGCGCACAGATACACCAAACGTCAACACAGTCAAACACAGCCCATGTTAATAACTGTGCGCCCCGTCACAGTTACCAACCGCAGTCACTCCTCGAAAAGGCTGCTCTAGCTGGAGTAACCCGATTCGGAAGGGTATTGACAACCGGTGTGACGAGTACAACATTGTGCGCAACTTTGTTTGAGTACGTTGGTTCCACTCACCCGGAGGAGGGGCTCGATGGTGCGCCCGAGACCCATGCCCACACTGGACCGCAGGACCGCGCTCAAGGCGCTGCTGGCCGCCACGGGGCTGGCCGCCACGCCCGGACTGGCCGCCTGCGGCTCCGGTGCCGCGGGCTCCGACGCCAAGTCCGTCACGTTCGGCTCGAACTACTCCGACGCGGTGCCCCGGCAGGCGATCGCCGCGGTGCTGGACGGGTTCAAGGCCAAGTCGGGGCTCGGGCTGTCGATCAACACCAAGGACCACGAGACCTTCCAGCAGCAGATCAACAACTACCTGCAGGGCCACCCGGACGACGTCTACACCTGGTTCGCGGGCTACCGGATGCGCTTCTTCGCCGCGAAGGGCCTGGCCACCGACATCTCCGACCTGTGGGGACAGCTCGGCGACAACTACACCGCGGCGCAGCGCGAGGCCTCCACCGGGGACGACGGCAAGCAGTACTTCGTGCCGTTCTACTCCTACCCCTGGGCGCTGTTCTACTCCAAGAGCACCTGGAGCAAGCACGGCTACCAGGTGCCCAAGACCTTCGACGAGCTGATCGCACTGGGCACCAGGATGCGCGCCGACGGGCTGGTCGCGCTCGCGGCGGGGCAGAGCAACGGCTGGCCCCAGCTGGGCACCTTCGACCAGCTCAACTTCCGCACCAACGGCTACGAGTTCCACAAGAGCCTGATGGCGGGCAAGGAGGACTGGAAGGGCGCCAAGGTCCGCGCCGTCTTCGACAACTGGAAGCGCTTGCTCCCGCTGTACCAGGACAACGCGCTGGGCCGGAAGTGGGAGGAGGCCGCGCAGGGCGTGCTCGCGGGCACCTCGGGCATGATGCTGATCGGCTCGCAGCAGATCGGCCAGCAGTTCGCCAAGAAGCTGGACGACCTGGACTTCTTCGCCTTCCCGGAGATCGACCCGAGCTTCGGCACCGACACCGTGGAGGCCCCGATCGACGGCTTCATGCTGTCGCGGAAGGCGGCCAACCTCGACGGCGGTCGCAAGCTGCTCGCCTACCTGTCCACCCCCGAGGCGCAGCTGACCTACCTCAAGAGCGACCCCACCTCCATCGCCGCGAGCTCCAAAGTGGACGAAGGCGGCTACAACGAGCTCCAGCGCAAGTGCGTGGAGTTCGTCCGCAACGCCAAGCACATCACGCAGTTCCTCGACCGGGACACCGATCCGGGCTTCGCCGGTGACGCCATGACCAACGGCATCAACAGCTTCCTGCAGAAGCCGAACGAGGTCGACTCCGTGCTCAGCGGCATCGCCGAGCAGGCAAAGTCGATCTTCGCGAAGTAGCGGCCGTGCGCAACAGGAACAGGGCCACCGCGCTGGCCGGTGGCGACCGGCTGGTCGTCGCACTGATGCTGGGCATCCCGACCCTGCTGCACGTGGCGCTGGTCTGGCTGCCCGCGCTGGCCTCGGTCGGGCTGTCGTTCACCGAGTGGGACGGCATCGGCGGGCTGGCCGACATCCACTGGGTTGGCGTGCAGAACTACGTGGACATCTTCACGCACTACCCGAGGTTCTGGCCCGCACTGCAACACAACCTGGTGTGGCTGCTGTTCCTCATCGTGCTGCCCACCGGGTTCGGGCTGCTGCTCGCGGTGCTGCTGGACCGCAGGCTGCGCTTCGGCGCGCTCTACCAGAGCGTGCTGTACCTGCCGATGGTGCTCTCGCTGGCCCTGGTCGGCTTCATCTGGCAGTTGGTCTACCAGCCCGACCAGGGCCTGCTGAACAACCTCGCCGGGCTGCACGTGAACTGGCTGGGCGACCCGGACATCAACCTGTACGCGGTGCTGGTGGCCGCGGGCTGGCGGCACGCGGGCTACGTGATGCTGCTGTTCCTGGCCGGGCTCAAGGCGATGGACCCGGCGCTGAAGGAGGCCGCGGCACTGGACGGGGCCAACTCCTGGCAGACCTTCTGGCGGGTGACCCTGCCGGTGCTGCGGCCGATCACGATCATCGTGCTGGTGGTGACGGTGATCGAGGCGCTGCGGGCCTACGACATCGTCTACATCCTCAACAAGGGCCGCAACGGGCTGGAACTGCTGTCCATCCTGATCACCGACAACATCATCGGCGAGGCGAGCCGGATCGGCTGGGGCTCGGCGCTGGCCGTGGTGCTGCTGGCGATCTCGCTCGGGTTCATCATCACCTACCTGGTGCAGGTGTTCCGCAGGGAGGAACGCTCGTGAGCACGCTGCGACCGAACGCGGGCCGCGTCGCCCTGCACACGTTCCTGGTCCTGACCTGCCTGGTGTGGCTGGCCCCGCTGCTGTGGGCGGTGTTCGCCTCGCTGCGCGGCTACGCCGACACCGCCACGCACGGCTACTTCTCCTGGCCGTCCACGCTGACCCTGGACAACTTCGCCAACGCCTGGACCCAGGCGGACCTGCCGCACTACTACCTGAACACGCTGTTCGTGGCCGTGCCCGCGGTGCTGGTCACCCTGCTGTTCAGCTCGCTGGTGGCCTTCGTGCTGTCCCGCTTCAGCTTCCGGTTCAACCTGCTGCTGCTCATGCTGTTCACCGCGGGCAACCTGTTGCCGCAGCAGGTGATCGTCGTGCCGCTGTACCGGCTGTACCTGCTCACCCCGCTGCCGGGCTGGCTGTCCGACAGCGGTTACCTGCTGGACTCCCAGTTCGGCCTGGTGCTGATCCACGTGGCCTTCCAGAGCGGTTTCTGCACGTTCGTGCTGAGCAACTACATGAGGACCATCCCGCACGAGCTGACCGAGGCCGCCAGGGTGGACGGGGCCGGGGTGTTCCGGCAGTACTGGCAGGTGGTGCTGCCGCTGTGCCGCCCCGCGCTGGCCGCGCTGGCGACCCTGGAGTTCACCTGGGTCTACAACGACTTCCTGTGGGCGATCGTGCTGATCCAGACCGGTGACCGGATGCCGATCACCTCGGCGCTGAACAACCTGGGTGGGCAGTTCTTCACCGACAACAACCTGGTCGCGGCCGGGTCGTTGCTGGCGGCACTGCCCACCCTGGTGGTGTTCTTCGCACTGCAACGGCAGTTCGTCGGCGGCCTGACCCTGGGCTCAACCAAGGGGTGAGGCGGCCGGGGTCGGGCGCCCTGGCAACCTGATGGTCATCAGCGCGCCGCCCTCGGGTGCCCGGCCCGCGAACACCGTGCCGCCGTGCCGGTGCACGGCCTGCGCCACGATGGCCAGCCCCAGCCCGGAACCGGGCAGGGTGCGCGCCTCCGAGGACCGGTAGAACCGCTCGAACACGTGCGGCAGGTCGGCCTCGGCGATGCCCGGCCCGCTGTCGGCCACCTCGATCAGCATCGCCCCGTCGGTGGTGGAGCGCATCGTCAGCCGCACCACCCCGTCGGAGGGGCTGAACTTGATGGCGTTGTCCAGCAGGTTGAGCACGGCCCGCTCCAGGGCGTGTGCCTCACCGAGCAGGAACCACGGTTGCAGCTGCACCTCGAAGCCCACGCCCGAGCCGCGCCTGCGGGCCCGGTCCAGCGCCCGCTCGACGATCTCCACCAGCTCCACCGGCTCGTGCACGGCCTGCGGGGCGTCCTCGCGGGCCAGCTCGACCAGGTCGCCGATCAGCGTGGTCATCTCGGCGATCTGCGCCCGCACGTCGTCGTAGATCTCTGCGCGGTCCTGCTCGGACAGCGTTGGTGCGCCAGGCTTCTCCGAGGCGAGCAGCAGTTCCAGGTTGGTACGCAAGGAGGTCAGCGGGGTGCGCAGCTCGTGACCGGCGTCGCCGACCAGTCTGCGCTGCCGCTCCTGGGACTCCGCCAGCGCGCCGAGCATCGCGTTGAAGCTGGTGGTCAGCAGCGCGAGCTCGTCGTCCCCGGACACCGGTATGGGCGTGAGGTCACCCGTGGCGGCCACCCGCTCGGTGGCCTGCCGCAGCCTGCTCACCGGGCGCAGACCGCCCTGGGCCACGGCGGTGCCCGCCAGCGCGGCGACCAGCACCCCGCCCAGCCCGACGAAGACCAGCACCAGGCTGAGCTTCTTCAGCGTGTTCTCCACCTGGTCCAGCGGTTCGGCCACCACCAGCGCCGTGCCCTGGGTGAAGGGCACGGCCACGATCTCGTAGCCCCCGTACTCGCGGCTGGAGACCTCGGAGCTGCCCGAGGCCACTGCCTTCTCACCGGCACCGAGCCAGCCGTGGTTGAGCCGCATCGGCATGGGCACGTTGGCGTAGGAGGACCCCTTGGAGTCCACCACGTCCACGTGGACCTCCTCCAGCGGGAAGAGGTTGTTCACGTCCACCCGCGGCCCGCTGCTGCCCGACAGCGACTTGCTCAGTGCCTGCACCCGCACGATCAGGCTCTCCCTGGCCTGGGCGTACAGGTTCTGGCTCACGGTGAAGTAGGCGCCGATGGACACCAGTGCCACCGCGCCCGCCACGCAGAACGCGGTGAGCAGGGTCACCCTGGAGCGCAGCGAGATCCGCTGGCTGCGCTTGCGGGGGCGCAACTGCTCCACGGGCACGCCGTGCACCTCGGGGTACTCGGTCGCGGTCACGGAGGGGTCTCCCGCAGCACGTAGCCCACGCCGCGCACCGTGTGCAGCAGGCGCGGTTCACCCTCGGCCTCGGTCTTGCGGCGCAGGTAGCCCACGTAGACCTCCAGCGCGTTGCCCGAGGTCGGGAAGTCGTAGCCCCAGACGTCCTCCAGGATGCGGCCCCTGGTCAGCACCTGCTTGGGGTGCGCCAGGAACAGCTCCAGCAGGCTGAACTCGGTGCGGGTCAGGCTGATCGGCCGCTCGCCGCGGCGCACGTCGCGGGTGCCCGGGTCCAGCTCCAGGTCGGAGAAGCGCAGGGTCGGGGCGGTGCCCAGCTTGGCGTTGTCCTCGTCGGTGACCGCCCTGCGCAGCAGCGCGCGCAGTCTGGCCAGCAGCTCCTCCAGCGCGAAGGGCTTGGGCAGGTAGTCGTCGGCGCCCGCGTCCAGCCCGGCCACCCGGTCGGACACCGCGTCGCGCGCGGTGAGCACCAGGATGGGCAGGTCGTCACCGGTGCCGCGCAGCCTGCGGCACACCTCGAGTCCGTCCAACCGGGGCATCATCACGTCGAGGACCATGGCGTCGGGCCGCTGCTCCGTGACCGCCTGCAACGCCTGTTGGCCGTCACCGGCCAGTTCGACCTGATAGCCGTTGAACTGCAGCGAGCGACGGAGCGACTCGCGCACGGCCCGGTCGTCGTCCACTACGAGGATGCGCATGAAGTCAGTGTTACGTGCGGGCCTGAGAGGCGCCTGAGAAGGGTCCAAGCGCAAGCCGTGCATTTTCGGGTGACGAGGTCAGGGGCGCGCACTACCCTGGGTACGTGGTCATCTGACGAACCCTCCGCACCCAGTGCCCTTACGAGTGTTCGGGATCAGATGACGTCTCAGTTGGCCCTTCGGGGTGTCCGCAAGTCCTTCCAGGACCGAGTCGTGCTCGACCAGGTCAGCCTCACCGTGCGCCCAGGCGAGCACGTGGGGGTGGTCGGCGAGAAC
This sequence comes from Kutzneria viridogrisea DSM 43870, assembly GCF_000525635.1. Taxonomy (NCBI): domain Bacteria; kingdom Bacillati; phylum Actinomycetota; class Actinomycetes; order Pseudonocardiales; family Pseudonocardiaceae; genus Kutzneria; species Kutzneria viridogrisea. The sequence continues at coordinate 751,257 of NZ_CP007155.1, read as the reverse complement.
GGGGCGGGCAAGTCCACCCTGCTGCGCCTGATCACCGGGCTGGAGCGGCCCGACTCCGGTGAGGTCACCGTGCACGCCGGGGGCGGCACCGGCCACCTCGGACAGACCCTGGAGCTGCCCGACCACGCCACGGTCGCGCGGGCGGTGGACGTGGCGCTGGCCGACCTGCGCGAGCTGGAGCGGGCGCTGCGCGCGGCGGAGGCGGGGCTGGCCGACTCCGGGGAGCGCGGGCTGGCCGAGTACGGGGACCTGCTGGCGGCCTTCGAGGCGCGCGGGGGCTACCAGGCCGACGCGCGGGTGGACGCCGCGCTGCACGGGCTCGGGCTCGCCTGGCTGCCGCGCGACCGGGAGCTGGGCAGCCTGTCCGGCGGGGAGCGGGCGAGGCTGGCCCTGGCCTGCCTGGTGGCCGCGGCGCCGGAGCTGATGCTGCTCGACGAGCCGACCAACCACCTCGACGCCGCGGCGATGACCTGGCTGGAGGACCGGTTGCGGGCGCACCGGGGCACGGTCGTCGCGGTCTCGCACGACCGGGTGTTCCTGGACCGCGTGGCCACGGCGATCATCGAGGTGGACGCCGAGCGCCGGACCGTGACCCGCTACGGCGGGGGCTACGCGGGCTTCCTGGCCGAGAAGGCCGCGGCCAGGCACCGCTGGGAGCTGGCCCACCAGCAGTGGTGCGAGCAGGTCGGGGAGCTGACCGAGCGGGCCGCGACCACCGCGCGCCAGGTAGGCTACGGCCGGCGCAGGGACGGCAACAAGGCGGGGTTCGACCGGCACGGGGCCCGGGTGCAGAACACCATCTCGCGGCAGGTCCGCAACGCCCAGGAGCAGTTGCGCAGGCTCACCGCGCAGCCGGTGCCGCGCCCGCCGGACCCGCTGCGGTTCCGCGCGGACGTGGGCGACGCGGGCCGCGCGGGGGTGCTGGGCAGCCTGCGGGGTGTGCGGGTCGGCGACCGGTTGGACGTGCCGGAGCTGGAGATCAGCTCCGGGGACCGCCTGCTGCTGCACGGCCACAACGGGGCGGGCAAGTCCACGCTGCTGCGGGTGCTGGCCGGTGCCCTGGAACCGGATCGCGGCCAGGTGCACCGCGCGGGCCGGTTCGGCTACCTGCCGCAGGAGGTGCCGCTGGCCCGGCCCAGGCGCAGCGTGCTGGCCACCTTCGCGCAAGGCCTGCCCGGTGTGCCCGAGGAGCACGCGGAGCGCCTGCTCGGGCTGGGCCTGTTCCGGCCGGAGGACCTGTCGGTGCCCACGGGTGTGCTGTCCGTGGGCCAGCGGCGCAGGCTGGCCCTGGCCCGGCTGGTGGTACGCGAACTGGATCTGCTGTTGCTGGACGAGCCGACCAACCACCTGTCGCTGACCCTGGTGGAGGAGCTGGAGCAGGCCCTGTCCGGGTACCGGGGCGCGCTGGTGGTCGTCTCGCACGACCGCTTGCTGCGCAGCAGGTTCACCGGCGAGCAGCGGGAAATGCGCGCGGGCCGGCTCCTCGCGTGATCAGGCCTTGGGCACCGGCGCGTTCCAGCGCCGCCACAGCGCCAGCAGCCTGATCGTCACGACCAGGGCGGCGCCGACCACGGTCCCCCACAGCTCGGGCAGTCCCAGCCAGGCGCCCACCGCCACCACCACGGCCCCGGCCAGTGCCGCCACGGCGTAGATCTCCTTGCGCAGCACCATGGGGATCTCCCGCAGCAGTACGTCGCGCAGCGCCCCGCCGCCGATGCCCGCGGTCATGCCGATCAGGCAGGCGGTGTACGCGGGCACGCCGTGTTGCAGGGCCGTGGTGGTGCCCGCCGTGACGACGAGCCCCAGCCCCACCGCGTCGGCCAGCTGCATGGCCACCCGCAGCCGGGCCACCTGCGGGTGCGCCCAGAACACCAGCAGCCCGCTCAGCGCGGGCACCAGCAGGTACGGCCAGCTGCGCAGGGTGGTCGGCGGGTGCACGCCGAGCAGCAGGTCGCGCATGATGCCGCCGCCCAGTGCGGTGGTCATGGCGAGGACGACAACGCCGAACACGTCGAGCCGGGCACGCACCGCGGCCAGCCCGCCAGAAGCCGCGAAGGCCACTAGCCCGATCAGCTCAAGCACCACGGCTGGCAGCGTACGGGCAGGCCGTGACCGGTGGAGAGGCACAGCTCACACCGGGACTGCTCTGCGTGACTATCGGTCCTACGATCCGTGAATGCCCGTCGCCGAACGGATCAGTGCAGGTGACGGGCACCCACGCGGTGTTTGCCCCACGCGAACCGGCTGGTCCGGTTGGGCCTGACAGGACAATGAGGACATGAGGATCATCCTGGTGCGGCACGCGGAAAGCCTCGGCAACGTGGACGAACTGGCCTACTGCCGCATCCCGGACCACGCGCTGCCGCTGACCGCGCGCGGGGAGCAGCAGGCGGTGGACATCGGCCCGCGGATCCGCGCCCTGCTCGGCACCGGCCCGATCGCGGTGTACGTGAGCCCGTACCTGCGCACCAGGCAAACCCTGCAACTGATGGAGATCGACGACCTCGCGGACCGCATCGTCGCCGAGCCGAGGCTGCGCGAGCAGGACTGGGGCAACCTCCAGGACCCGGTGGAGCAGGAGGTGCAGAAGCGCCAGCGGCACGAGTTCGGGCACTTCTTCTACCGGCTCGCGCACGGCGAGTCCGGGGCGGACGTGGACGACCGGGTCGCCAGCTACCTCGCCGAGCTGGAACTGCGCATGCTGCGCCAGTCCTCGCACCCGACCACGGTGCTGGTCGTCTCGCACGGGCTGGCGATGCGCCTGCTGTGCCGCAGGCTGTTCTCCTGGAGCATCGAGCTGTTCGAGTCGCTGTCCAATCCGAACCACTGCGAGTTCCGCGTGCTGGAGCGGGACGAGCAGGGAGTGTGGAGCATCGACCGGCCGTTCACCCAGTGGCGCCAGTCCCCCGACGGTTCCACGCAGAAGACCTCCGTGCGCTGAGCCGGTGTCGCGCGCCGGGTGGCACGCGACACCGGTGGCTCAGCCGAGCAATCCGCGCTGGTAGGCGGCGACCAGCTTGCGCGGCACCAGGATCCGCTTGCCGCGCACCACGATCGGCACCAGGTCGGGGGCCTGCGCCTTCCACTGGGACCGGCGGTGGCGGGTGTTGCTGCGCGAGGTCTTGCGCTTGGGCACTGCCATGTCAGCGATCCCCCCGCCTACCGTAGCGGCGGTGGAACTTCTCCACGCGGCCCGCGGTGTCCATGACGCGTTGCGCGCCGGTCCAGAAGGGGTGCGAGTCGGCGGTGACGTCCACCAGCAGCAGCGGGTAGGTGTTGCCGTCGGTCCACTCGATCGTCTTGTCCGAGGTGGCCGTGGACCGCGTGAGGAACGCGGTCCCCGTGGCGGCGTCCTTGAACACCACCGGGTGGTAGTCGGGGTGGATGCCCGGCTTCATCGGTTCTGGTCCTTCCTGTTGCCCGCGACGCTGTCGTCGCTGGTCTCGCGGTCCTCGCAGGGGTCGACGTGCCAGGAGCCGAACGGGTCGGGGTAGGCGTCCCAGGCCGAGGAGCCCTCGGCCAGCTCGGCGTCGGTGAGCAGCGCCCCATGCAGTGCCGCGCTGATGTCCTGCCCGCTGGCCTCGTGCGCGACGACCACCAGCTCCTGCGCGCGGTCCCCGTAGTAGGGGTCCCAGTTCAGCGCGGCCATCGCCCGCCGGTCGGCGTCCACCCCAGCCCAGTCCTCGGGGTCCAGGGCCGCCAGCCACGGCCCGGCGTGCCCCACGCGCAGCCCGCCGCCCGCGGATTCCAGCCACAGCGCCACATCGGGCTGGCTGGCCACCCAGACCCGGCCGCGCGTGCGGATCACGCCGTCCAGCAGCACGTCGAGCGTCTCGTGCAGTCGTTCGGGGTGAAACGGCCTGCGCTGGCTGAACAGCACCACCGACACCCCGCTGTCCGGCTCCAGCGGTGGTTCGCCGCGCAGCAGCGGGCCGTGCGGGCTGTCCAGCCGCCCGCGGCGGGCCTGCTCGGGAATCGCCCCCAGCCACTGCAAGCCGCCCAGCGGGGCGCGCACCGCCGTGGGCGCCAGCCGGTCCAGCACCGCGTGCAGCCGGGCGGTCTCCCAGGCGCCCGCCGCCGCACCGCTGATCACCAGCACGTCGGCGAACTCGGTCTGCCCCACGACCACCTGTGCGACCGTTCGTTCGTCGTCGGCGCTGGCGGCCAGCCCGCGCTCGGCGAGCGGTTCGTCCCCCTCGGCGTCGGCCAGCCAGGTCGCCGCGTCGATCGCCGTGACCACCGCCTCGACCCGGGCGACGGCCTCGGTGGTGCGCTCGCCGACCACGACGTGCCGCAGCGCCCAGCAGATCGCCTCCGGCTCCAGCGCGGGGTCCAGGTGCAGCACGATGCGCCGCACGTCCTCGCGGGCGGCCAGGGTGTGCACCAGCGGCAGCAGGTCCTCGCGCAGCGTGCAGGAGACGCAGCCGTGCGCGAGTTCCAGCACGACCGTTCGATCGGTCCTGCCGTGCCGCAGCCGCCGCCGCACCACGCCCTCGGTGATCCGCCGCAGGTCGTGGTGCACCACGAAGGTGCCCTCCTGCGCGGTGAGCAGCTCCTCGGCAACCTGGCTGGCCGCGGTCGCGGCCAGGCCGCCGACCAGCAGCAGCGGGACACGGCGGTCCTCGGACACAGCCCCTCCTAACGGGAACGATTTCCATCTTCGTCAGGCGCACGCTACCCTGCCGGACAAGATTTGTGAAAACGGATGTCGTTACCAAGTGAGGAAGGAGGGTCATGTCCGCTCGGTGTCAGGTGACCGGCCGCGAGCCCGGTTTCGGCAAGCAGGTCTCCCACTCCCACCGGCGCACCTCGCGCCGCTGGCTGCCCAACGTGCAGCGCCGCCGCTACTGGCTGCCCTCGGAGGGCCGCTGGGTCTCGTTGCGGGTGTCGGTGAAAGGCATCAAGACCATCGACCGGCGCGGCATCGAGTCCGTGGTGGCCCAGCTGCGGGCGCGTGGGGTGAAGGTCTAGTGGCGCGCAACGAGGTGCGGCCGATCGTCAAGCTCCGGTCGACCGCGGGCACCGGCTACACGTACGTGACCCGCAAGAACCGGCGCAACGACCCGGACCGCATGGTGCTGCGCAAGTTCGACCCGGTGGTGCGCAGGCACGTGGACTTCAAGGAGGAGCGCTGATGGCCAAGAAGTCCAAGATCGCCAAGGACGCGCAGCGCCGCGCGGTGGTCGACCGGTACGCGCAGCGGCGAGCCGAGCTCAAGCTCGTGCAGGGCTCAGCGAGTGCCAGCCAGGCCGAGCGCGAGGCCGCGGGCCTGGCCCTGCAGAAGCTGCCGCGCGACGCCAGCCCCACCCGGTTGCGCAACCGGGACGCCGTGGACGGCAGGCCGCGCGCGTACTTCCGCAAGTTCGGGCTGTCCCGGCTGCGGCTGCGCGAGAAGGCGCACCGCGGCGAGCTGCCCGGTGTCAGCAAGTCCAGCTGGTGAGGAGAACGACCGTGGCCAAGCTCGACCGCCGCCCGCCCAAGCGCAAGGTCAACCTGCTCAGGCGCGAGGGCGTCACCGTGGTGGACTGGAAGGACGTCACCCTGCTGCGCAAGTTCATCTCCGACCGGGGCAAGATCCGCTCCCGGCGGGTGACCGGGCTGACCCCGCAGCAGCAGAAGCAGGTCGCGACCGCGATCAAGAACGCACGGGAGATGGCCCTGCTGCCCTACCCCGGGGTGGCCGCGCGCTGACCAGGTGGGCCGCCCTGCTGGCCGAGACCGCCACGCCCGCCAGCAGGGCGACCGCCACCAGCACGACCAGGGCCCGCCCGCTCTCGGCGGTCATCGGGATCTCCCCGCGCCGACCGAGCAGGAAGCCCGCCCACAGGCCCCAGCACTGCACGGCGGCCAGCACCGCCCCCGGCACGTTCGTGCAGGCCGCCACGAGGGCCACCGGCACCGCCAGCAGCACCAGTCCGAACTCGGGGTGGTCGGCCGCGCCGAGCACAGCCGCGATCGTCGTGGCGGCGACGCCGATGCCGAAACCGAGCGCCGCGCCCATGCCTGCGCCGTACCTGGGGATGTCCACCCACCCAGTGCAGCCCATCCCGAGCGGGTCGTCGGCGGTCCTGCCACAGCCTTGACGTGACGCAGGTGACTGTTGACGCGGTCCTGACACCGGCCCCGGCTGAGGCAGGATGGCCGTCCGTGACGCTCTACGACGTGCTGCACCGACGCCGCGACACCCGTGCCGAGTTCACCGGTGAGCCGGTGGACCCCGAGGTGCTGCACAGGGTGCTGTCCGCGGCACATGCCGCCCCCAGCGTGGGGCTGTCCCAGCCCTGGGACTTCGTGCTGGTGGAGGATGCCACCACCCGGCGCGCCTTCCGCGACCACGTGCAGGCCGAGCGCAGCGTGTTCGCCGCCTCCCTGGACGCCGAGCGGGCCGAGGTGTTCTCCCGGATCAAGATCGAGGGCGTGCTGGAGTCCAGCCTGGGCATCGTGGTCAGCTACGACCCGGACCGGGGCTCGCCCGCCGTGCTGGGCAGGCACGCCATCGCCGACGCCGGGCTGTACTCGGTGTGCCTGGCCATCGAGAACCTGTGGCTGGCCGCCACCGCCGAGGGCCTCGGCGTGGGCTGGGTGAGCTTCTACCGGGAGGAGTTCCTGCGCCGCCTGCTCGGCCTGCCCGCCGGGCTGCGGCCCATCGCCTGGCTGTGCGTCGGCCCGGTCCGGGACCTGCCCGGCACCCCCGATCTGGAGCGACACGGCTGGCGCCGACGATTGCCACTCGATGACGTTGTGCACCACGAGAGGTATGGTCAGCGGCCATCCCGGTAGCCTGACCCGGGTCGGACCGGCATCGAGAGAAGCAGGGGACGTCGAGGACTGAAGTGGATCAGGACGATTCGCCCGTAGCGGGTCAGCTCCCGGAGCAGGACCAGCAAGTGCGCCTGCTGCTTCATGCTGGCCGCGTTGCGGACGCGAACACCCTGTTCGACCAGGTCATCTCCCGTGCGCCGGTCGGCGACCGCTGGTCCCGCTCCTACGTGCTGGTCTTCCGGGCGACCATGGCCTGGCGGCTGCGGCGCATCCCGCTCGCCCTGGAACTGGCCGCCGAGGGCTGGACCGATCTGGACTCCGAACGCCCCAAGGGCGTCGCCGCCGCGCGCACCATCAGCATGCTGGGCTACCTGCTGGAGGGCATCGGCCACCGGCGGGCCGCGCTGGACATGATCCGGCTCGCGGTGCACGTGGCCAGGGAGGCCGGGGACCTGCCGACCCTGGCGCAGAGCCTGCAACGGCTGGGCGGCACGCTGAACTTCCGCGCCGTGGACGGCTCCCCGGTCAACGCCGACGAGATCTTCGGCGAGTCCCGCCAGCACCTGGAGGAGGGCCTGTCCCTGGTCGGCCCCGAGGACCCCAGCTACTGGGCGCTGCGCGGGGCCTACAGCCGCGCGCTGGCCGGTACCGGGGACCTGGCCCAGGCCCAGGCGCACGCCACCGAGGTGCTGCGCTCGGGTCGTCAGCGGGAGGACCTGTGGTCGACCTCGGTGGGCAACTGGGTGCTCGCCGCCGTGCACCGCCAGCAGGGCGACCTGGTCACCGCCCGCACCCTGGGCAGCCGCGCGGTGCGGGAGGCCGAGGAGATCAACGACACCTCGCTGCTGCTGCGCTTCTCCCTGGACCTGGCCGCGATCTGCGCCGAGCTGGCGGACCCGGTCGGCGAGGCCGCGGCCCTGCGGCGCAGCGTCAAGGCCAGCCGGGTGGCCGCCGAGACCCTCCAGGAGGGCCTGGGGCAGGCCCTGGAGCAGCGCAGGCTCGCCGTGCAGGCGCAGCGGCTGGCGATGGCCGCGCAGGAGGCCGCCGCCCGCGACCCGCTGACCGGGCTGGCCAACCGCCTCGGCCTGGAGCGCAGCGCCCCCCGCCTGTTGGAGGGGACCGCCGCCAAGGGCCGGGTGCCCTGGCTGGTGCTGGTGGACGTGGACTGGTTCAAGGACGTCAACGACGACGCCGGGCACGCGGCCGGGGACGCCGCCCTGCGGGAGATCGCCCGCCTGCTGCGCCGCGAGTGCCGCAGCGAGGACCTCGTGGCCCGGTGGGCCGGCGACGAGTTCGTGGTGCTGCTCGGGGACGCCTCCGCCAGCGACGTGGGCCCCGCCGTGGCCGAGCGCATCCGCGCCGCCGTGGACCAGCACGAGTGGACCATGGTGCTGGGCACCGCGCGCCGCCCCACGGTGTCCATCGGCGTGGCGGCCGGTCCGGCCAAGCTGGACCAGTTGTTCGCCGCCGCCGACATCGCCCTGTACCGGGCCAAGCGGCAGGGCCGCAACCGGGTCGAGGTGCACGACACCGCCGTCACCAGCCGCCGGGACGGCCAGCACGCCGAGTTGGGCTGAGCCGGGCCGCAGGCCCCGTTGGCTCGCCCGGACCTCGCCCGACCTGGGCGCAAACGTTTGTCCACAGGCGGCGAGTTGTCCACATGTGGATCTTGAGCAAGATCAGGTGTCGGGGGTGGGCGGTAGACTGGTGTCGGGGTCGCCCCCCAGGGAGTGGCGGGGGATGTTCATGGGTTGGTGCTACGCGATGAGGCCGCCGCGGTAGGCGACCAGTGCGGCCTGCACGCGGTTCACGGCGCCGATCTTGCCAAGGACCGAGGACACGTAGCCCTTCACGGTGGCCTCGGACAGGTGCAGGGCGCCACCGATCTCGGCGTTGGACATGCCCTGGCCGATCAGCGTCAGCACCTCGCGCTCCCGCTCGGACAGCGAGGTGAGCAGCCTGCGCGCGGGCTCGGCGGCCCGTTCCCCGTCGGCCACGGCGGCGAGCACCCTGGCGGCGACACCGGGATCGAGCACGGCCCCACCACGGGAGAGGTCGCGCACGGCCTTGACCAGCTGCTCGGGCTCGGTGTCCTTGAGCAGGAAGCCGCTTGCCCCCAGCCGCAGGGCCTCGCTGACGTACTCGTCCACGTCGAAGGTGGTCAGCATGGCCACCCTGGGCGGCTCGGGCAGCGTGCGCAGCCTGCGCAGCGCGACCAGGCCGTCGGCCGAGCGCATGCGGACATCGAGCAGCACGACGTGCGGCCGGTGCTGTCGTGCCAGGTCGGCGACGAGCAGGCCGTCATCGCACTCGGCGACCACCTCGATGTCGCCGGCGCTGCTGAGAATCATCCTGAGGCCGGATCGGACGAGGTCCTCGTCGTCTGCCAGCATCACTTTGATCACGGACGCCTCCCCGATTGGGCGTTACGTGCGCGCACCCGCCAAGTATCACTCATCTTGACGCAACCACGGGTTATCGCGGTGTTATCTCATCATGCGGGCCCAGTTTTGCCTAGAAGTTCCCGCCAGATGACGTCATGACAGAAATATCAACGGTTATCCAGCTGTGAACGCCTGTTTATCACCTTGAACCGAGGTGCCTGCCCTCCGCGCGGAAGCTGCGCACGGCCGCCAGCACGAGCCCGCCGGCCAGCCAACCGCCCACGGTCCCGAGCACGGCGCCGAACACGCCGGAGCCGAGCAGCACGGCCAGCAGACCACCGGCGCCGCCACCGGCCCGCATGCGCCATCTGCCCTGCTCGGAGCCCAGTTCCTGAGCCAACCCGAGCCGCTCGGACCACCTGCCGACCAGCACCCCGACTCCGCGCACACCGCAACCAAACAGTCACCCCTTGGAGTGAGTCAAGAACGCGAAGGTCTTTCGCATTGCGCTACCGGGAAGTAACGTGCGTCACGTTCGACTCCGGGAGAGGAGCCCCCTGCGCATGCTCAGAACTGCTCGCGCCACCGCAGTCGCGACCCTGACCACCCTGACCGCTGCCGCCCTCGTCCTGTCGAGCGGCCCGGCCTCGGCGGAGGCCCCGCAGCCGAGATCGGCCAGTTACGCCTCCAACGACTACTGCCTCGGCCAGTGCGACGACGTCCTGCCACCGGGTGAGAACGGCAACGCCACCCTGGCCGACATCCTCGCCAACAAGGTGTTCGGCACCAGGCCCGCGCACACCGACGACCAGCTCGGCAAGTACGCCGACCTGATCAACAACTACACCGGGCTGAGCAACGGCCAGCTCGGCTCCTTCTTCGACGACGCCTCCTTCGGGGTGCCGCCGGACCAGGTGGAGAGCACGATCAAGCCCCGTGAGGACGTGACGATCGTCCGGGACAAGGCCACCGGGGTCCCGCACATCACCGGCACGACCCGCTCCGGGACCGAGTTCGGCGCGGGCTACGCGGCGGCCAACGACCGGCTGTGGCTGATGGACGTGTTCCGGCACGTCGGACGCGGGCAGCTGACCAGCTTCGCGGGCGGCGCACCGGGCAACCGCGCGCTGGAGCAGTCCTTCTGGGCGGCGGCGCCCTACACCGAGCAGGAGTTGCAGGCCCAGCTGGACAACGCCGTGACCACGCACGGGGCACGCGGCGCGCAGGCCATGCAGGACGCCAAGGACTACGTGGCCGGCATCAACTCCTACATCACCAAGGTCTACAACAACCGGACCTTTCCCGGTGAGTACGACCTGACCGGGCACATCGACCCGATCACCAACGCGGGCTCGATCGACCCGTTCAAGCCCACCGACCTGGTGGCCATCGGCGGGGTCATCGGTGCCCTGTTCGGCGCGGGCGGCGGCGGTGAGGTGCAGTCGGCGCTGGTCAAGCTGGCCGCCGAGGCCAAGTTCGGCGTCACCGAGGGCGACAAGGTCTGGCAGTCCTTCCGCGAGCAGAACGACCCCGAGGCCGTGCTGACCCTGCACGACGGGCAGTCCTTCCCCTACGCGGCCGACCCGGCCAACCCGCAGGGCGTGGCCATGCCCGACCCCGGCTCGGTGACCCCGCAGCAGCTGGTGTTCGACCCGACCGGGTCGGCGACCTCCGCCACGCAGGTCAAGAGCTCGCCCCCGGTCCCCACGCGGGTCCCCGACGAGGACAAGGCGCGCGGGATCTTCGACAAGGGCGTGTTGCCGCCCGACCTGATCAGCGCCAAGCACGGCATGTCCAACGCGCTGGTGGTCTCCGGCCAGCACACCGACAGCGGGCACCCGGTCGCGGTGTTCGGGCCGCAGACCGGCTACTTCGCCCCGCAGCTGCTCATGCTGGAGGAGTTGCAGGGCCCGGGCATCAGCGCGCGCGGCGTGGCCTTCGCCGGGCTGAGCATGTACGTGGAGCTGGGCCGCGGCCAGGACTACTCCTGGAGCGCGACCTCGGCGGGCCAGGACATCACCGACACCTTCGCGGTGGACCTGTGCGAGCCCAACGGGGCACCGGCCACCAAGAACTCCAACTCCTACCTGTACCACGGGCAGTGCCTGCCGATGGAGCAGCTGGAGCGGGACAACTCCTGGAAACCGACCATCGCCGACAGCACGGCGGCCGGGTCGTACAAGCTGATCGCCTTCCGCACCAAGTACGGCCTGGTGCAGTCGCGGGCGACCGTGGGCGGCAAGCCGGTGGCCTACACCAGCCTGCGCTCCAGCTACCGGCACGAGGTGGACTCGATCATCGGGTTCCAGGAGTTCAACGACCCCTCGGTGGTGCACTCGGCGGCCACGTTCCAGCAGGCCGCCTCGGACATCAACTTCACCTTCAACTGGTTCTACGTGGACTCCAAGGACACCGCGTACTTCAACTCCGGCAACAACCCGGTGCGGGCCGCGGGCACCAACCCGAACCTGCCGATCCGCGCGCAGCAGTCCTACGAGTGGCAGGGCTGGAACCCCGACACCAACACGGCCAGCTACACGCCCTTCGCCCAGCACCCGAACTCGGTCAACCAGGACTACTACGTCAGCTGGAACAACAAGCAGTCCAAGGACTTCAGCTCGGCGGGCTTCGGCAACGGCTCGGTGCACCGCGCCAACCTGCTCGACGACCGGGTCAAGGCGCTGGTCGGCAGCGGGCAGAAGGTGACCCGTGCCGCGCTGACCAAGGCCATGGCCGACGCGGCCGTCGCCGACCTGCGGGCCGAGGACGTGCTGCCGGAGCTGCTGCGGGTGATCGGCAGCCAGCCGGTGACCGACCCGAACCTGGCCAAGGTCGTGGACGGGCTCAAGGCCTGGCAGCAGTCGGGCTCGCTGCGCAGGGAAACCACGCCGGGCAGCCACACCTACGCCAACGCCGACGCCATCCGGGTGCTCGACGCCTGGTGGCCGCTGCTGGTGCAGGCCGAGTTCCAGCCCACGCTGGGCGCCGACCTGTTCGGCACGATGACCGGGGCCATCCAGGTCAACGAGTCGCCCTCCGGCGGGCAGAACGTGGGCAGCACCTCGGGCGGGGCCAACGAGTCCCAGCCGCACAAGGGCTCCGCCTTCCAGTACGGCTGGTGGAGCTACGTGGACAAGGACCTGCGCTCGGTGCTCGGCGACCCGGTGCGGGGCGCGCTGTCCAGGTCCTACTGCGGCAACGGCGATCTCGGCCAGTGCCGCCAGGCCCTGCTGAGCAGCCTGCAACAGGCCGCCGCGCAGACCCCGGCGCAGGTCTACACCGGGGACGCGGACTGCTCGGCCGGTGACCAGTGGTGCGCCGACGCGATCATCCAGCGACCGCTGGGCGGCGTCACCGACGGCAAGATCAGCTGGCAGAACCGGCCCACCTACCAGCAGGTGGTGCAGTACCCGGCGCACCGGGGCGAGGCGATCGGCAACCTGGCCCAGGGCAAGGCGGTCACCGCGAGCAGCCACGAGACCGGGGCGTACAACTCACCGCCCGCCAACGCCGTGGACGGCAGCGGCACCTCGCGGTGGGCCAGTGACTGGAGCGACAACCAGTCGATCACCGTGGACCTGGGTTCGGCCCAGCAGGTCGGCCGGGCCGTGCTGCGCTGGGAAGCGGCCTACGCCAAGGGATACCGGATCGAGGTGTCCGACAACGGCACGGACTGGCGGGCCGTCTGGTCCACCAGCACCGGGGCCGGTGGCACGGACAACGACTCGTTCACCCCGACCACCGCGCGCTACGTGCGGATGACCGGGGTGCAGCGGGGCACCAAGTACGGCTACTCCCTCTACGAGTTCGAGATCTACCCGCGCTGAACGGTGGGCGCGGCGGTCAGGCCGGTTCCTGACCGCCGCGCTCGGCCGGTCGCAGTTGCGGCAGTTCGCTGGCCAGATCAGGACTCCCGTAGTGGGAGAACACCTCGGCCAGATTGCTCAGCAGCCGCCAGCGAGCCCCCTCCGGCAGCCTGTCCACGAATCTGTCCACAAGGGACATAACTGTGTCCGGATTGGACTGTTCGGGCTGGTCGGCGAGCACCTCGGCCAGCCTGCGCAGCTTCGTGGACATCTCCAGTGCCTGGTCCACCTGGTTGCCGTTGTTGTGCAGCCACCACACCGTGGCCATCGCCGGGTCGCTGAGGATGTCGTCCTTGAGGTGCCGCAGTTCCTCGATGTGCAGGTCCCGCTCCCAGCCACGGGCCAGCTTGCGGCGCTGCACCTCCTGGTACAGCTCGGTGGCCGCCCTGGACTCCTCCGGGACCGCCAGCTCCACCTCGCGCACCTGCACCGAGACCTGGCTGCCCTCCACCCGGGTCAGCACGCCGAGCTCGGCCTCGATCCGGTGCTGGACCTGCTCGCTGTGCAGCACCAGCGCCGTGGCCGTGATCTCCGCGGCGCGCCGCTCGATCTCCCGCCGCGCCACCGACTCCGGCTTGGCGTGCACGGCCTCCGTGCCCGCGGTGACCTCCCAGGCAACGGTGATCGTCGCCTGGAACTCCGCGTGCGGCACCCGGCTGGGCAGCACTGCGGTGAACTGCACCGTGGGGTAGGGCGGCGGGGCGGGCGGCTGGCGCAGTTGCAGGGCCACCGGCTGCTGCTGTTGCGGGCCGTACACCCAGTCGTGCTCGCGCTGCGCCCTGCGCTGCTGCCAGCGGCGCAACCAGTTGCCGAACCGGCCGCGCATCGTCGGCTTGACCTCCGACCAGGGATCGGTGCCCATCTCTCCCCTTGCTCAGCTCGAAATCGCGGCGCGGACCAACGGGTCCGCGCGATTCACCTTGGCCAGCAACAACTCCTGCACCCGCTGGCGGTCGGCGCCGCCCGCGCCGCGCCACCGCAGGGCGGCCAGCTCCAACGCCCCCAGGTCCTGCGGGCGCCCCGAGCAGGCGGCCACCAGCTGGTCCAGGATCCACCCTCGACCGTCCTGTTCGGACTCCGCAGCGTCCAGCAGTGCCGTCACCACCAGGTCCCACGGCGCGGTCCCCTCGCCCAGCCAGCGCCTGAGCCGGATCACCACCTGCGTGAAGTGCTTGTGCGCCAACGAGGACAGGGCGTCGAGCACCGGCTGCGCCAGCTCCTCGCGGGCCGCGAAGTGCCCGATCCTGGTCAGCGCCACCTGCGGGTAGCGCTGCCCCAGCTCGCCGCCGCAGACCGCGAGCGCCACGGTACTCAGCGGGGTGGACAGGTCCCTGCGGCAGGACCAGTCGTAGATCGTCCTGCGCACGGCGAAGCCCAGGCCGGTGTCCAGCGCGCCCGCCACGAGCAGCCGCTCGGCCAACCGCCGCAACGGGGTGCGCTCCGCCCAGGCCGCGACCGCCGTGGTCAGCACGGAGGGCACCGCGAGGTCCATCAGGTGCCCGGCCACCACCTCGCCGTCGCCGTACCGCTCCGGCAGCGAGATCATCCAGCGCACGAGGTGATCGCGCAGTGCGGGGAAGTCCCGCCAGGCGTAGCCCAGCACCGACCTGGCGTAGTCCGGTTTCGGCAGCCGCACCCGGTCGTTGTCCACGACCGCGCCGACCGAGGCCAGGCGTGCGGCCAGGCCCTCGCCCGCCAGCGGGTGGACCTCCTCCTCAGCCACGTAGCCGGTCGCCCGCAGCAACGCCTCCGAGGCCGCCAGCACGCTGTCCGGGTGCGCCTGGTCCAGCACGGCCGCCGCCAGCAGCAGGGCACGCCACGGCACGTCCGGGTGCGCGCGGAACTCCGCCGTGAGCTGGTCCGACCAGTCCCGCAGCGCCGCGACCACGTCCGCGCAGCACTGGGCGAAGTCCCCGTCCTGCGCGCTGACCCTGCGCACCAGGTCGGCCATGCGCGCCGCGTCGCTGACCCGCGCACCGGCCAGCAGGCGCCGCACCTCCGGCTCCGCCAGCCACTTGTCCGCCTGGTCGTCCAGGCCGTCCGCGGCCAGGTGCGCCAGCAACACCTCGTCGGCCGCGGGTGGCCGCAGGTCCACCAGCTCCGCCTCGAACAGGTGCCCGTGTGCCGGTGGCACCACCAGCACCAGCCAACTGCCCTCCGCCGACAGCTTCGCCCGGAACGCCGCCAGCCCCGTGGCCGTCTGCTCCACCGTGCGGTCGTCCGCCGTGGTCAGGTCCAACAGGTAGCCGTGCCGCGGCGACACCGGGTGCTTGGCCAGCGGCGACTCCTCGTCCACCTCGATCTCGGCCAGGCTCAGCCCGCCGACCCCGTCCAGCAGGCAGGTCGCCGCCGTGCGCCGCCCCGTGCCCCGGCGCGAGGCCAGCACGACCACCCGGTCACCGGCCAGCCTCGCCAGCGCCACCCCGAACCCGCCCGGTCGCACGAACCGGCTCGCCGCCCTGCCCGCGTCCAGCACCGTGCTGACCGGCAACCCGCGCCGCGCGTAGTTGTGCGTGACCACCGACACGTCCCGGAACTGGTACACGTCGCCGCCGACCGCCGCGTGCACGGCGTTGTCGGTGTCACCGGGCGTCACGATCGCTCCTCTGGTAGCTGGGTGCCACCCACGACTATGCGGGAAGACCTGCCCGGCAGGGGGAAAGTTCCACTGTTCGTAGGCGTCTTGGTGCACTCCAGCGACACCCCGCGTGAATGCCACTGCTCCACCCGGTGGATACCCCTGACACGGTGGACCCAACGCCACCCCCGACCGCCCGCCCGCTATGCTGTGGTCGCCAGAGCGCGCGCCCTCGTAGCTCAGGGGATAGAGCATCGGTTTCCTAAACCGTGTGTCGCAAGTTCGAATCTTGCCGGGGGCACCACCTTTCACCGGGTGAAGCTAGGGCCTCTGACCTGCAAAAACAGGTCAGAGGCTCCAGCGAGGCAGCCCCTCGCTGATGATCTTCGGGTCATCGCGTGGGGCTATTTGTGGTGCGAGCTGGTCTACAGTGGCCCCATGGGCGCGACGAAGACAGACTGCAAGCGCCGCACGCGCGGCGAGGTCGAGACGCTGCCGAGCGGATCGCTGAGGGTCAAGGTGTACGCCGGGATCGACCCGCTGAGCGGTCGCCGGAACTACCTCACCGAGACCATTCCAGCGGGACCGACCGCCGAGAAAGACGCCGAGAAGGCTCGGATTCGCCTGATCAACCAGGTTGACGAGCAGCGCAATCCTCGCACCAAGGCAAACGTCAATCAGCTCATGGATCGATACCTTGAACTGCTCGACGTCGACACCAACACGCGCAAGAGCTACGAAGGCTACATCAACAACCACATCCGGCCGCTGCTTGGCAAGCTCTCGGTCGGCAAACTCGACGGCGAGACGCTCGATTCCTTCTACAAGATCTTGCGAACCTGCCGCGTGCACTGCGGCGGCAAAAAGTTCATCGAGCACAGGACAAAGCGTCCACACGAATGCGATGCGCGTTGCAAGCAACATGAGTGCCGCCCGCTCGCTACGTCCTCGATCCGCCAGGTTCATTGGTGTCTCAGCGGAGCCTTGAAGCGCGCTATTCGCTGGCACTGGATCACCATCAACCCGCTCGACCAAGCCGAGCCACCGAAGGCTGTTACGCCAGACCCACATCCGCCAACGCCGGAGCAAGCCGCAGCCATCGTCAATGAGGCTTTCAAAGACCTCCCATGGGGCATGTTGGTATGGCTGGCGATGACCACAGGAGCCAGGCGCGGCGAACTGTGCGCGCTCCAATGGCACCTACTCAACCTTGACAACGCCGCTTTGGGAATCCGCACCAGCATCGGACAGGATGGCTCGAAGACCTGGGAGAAAGACACTAAAACTCACCAGCAGCGCCGAATCGCGCTCGACGCGGATACTGTTGCCCTCCTGCGTGCATACCGGCAGCACTGCGAGTCTCTGGCGGCAGAGATGGCGCGGAAGATCGACCCACATGGCCGGGTGTTCTCATCGTCGATCGACCACAGCACCTGGCTCAAGCCTGACTCTGTCTCGCAGCGCTACCGACGGATGTGCGAAAGGCTCGGGTGGGATATGAGCATCCACGATCTTCGGCACTACTCGGCGACTGAACTCATCGCGTCCGGGGTCGATGTTCGCACCGTCGCTGGTCGGCTTGGACATGGCGGCGGAGGCGCAACGACCCTCCGCGTGTACTCGGCCTGGGTGTCCGAGGCTGACCAGCGAGCAGCAGGCAACCTCAGCGCGCGTATGCCGAGCGCCCCGATCGAAATTGATCCTGTTGGTACGCCAATGACGACACTGCGACCAGAGGAGCCGAACAGCCCGTACAAGAAGATTGCCAGCGACCTACGCGGCGCCATTTCTTGCGGAGCGCTGCGCCCCGGTGCCGTGATGCCGACTGTTGCAGAACTCGCCGCACGCTATAACGTCTCGGTCGGCACCGCACACCGAGCGATCGCAGAACTGAAGGCGATCGGACTTGTCACCGCCAGTCGAGGGCGACGAATCGTCGTGGCGGAGCGTGAGGGTGGGCATCACGTGGCAGCGGTCGCAAGCCTGCGCGCGAAGCGTGCCGCGAAGTAGGCGAACACTTTTTCAAACGCAGGCGCCTTCGCCCGAGAGTTCGAGCGCATCGAGTATCGGTGGATAGATTCGATCCACAGGAATGAGCCGAGTCAGGACCGCCTTGTCGACCCATGCGACATCAACGTTCTCGAACACGTCGACGTTCGTCGCTTCTCCCGTGACGTAGTCGCATAGCACGTAGTCACAGAAGACCTTCGTCGCCGGATGAAGCCTGCTCCCCAAACCATGCCGCGCGACGCAGTGCACGGCCGTTTCTCCGAGAGTCTCTCGGATCGCAACCGCATCCGGTTGCACTCCCGGTTTGATCATGCCTGCTGGGAACTGCCACGGGACTCCGTCCGCTACTTCTCCCCTACGGCGGACGACAAGCACGTCCTTCCCTTTCAGTACAACGGCAACAGCTACCCGCAACGGATGAACTGTCACCGCCTGCTGTTCGGCGACCACAGGAGGAGCGAGAAGCTCGTCAATGCTCAGCCCAAAAATTCGCTCAAGCAGTCGCGCCGTTGCCGGTCGCACGCGTCCGAGCGGACTACCGTCCGCGCGTCGGCCCGCAACGAGCCGCTGAAGATGGCGGACGCTCAGCGTTCCGGGCTCGCTGTACTCGCGAGCGAATCGTTCGGCGTACTCGGCGAACTCCTCGAAGGTCTGCCGACGGTTCCTGATCTGTTGTTCGAGCACGGTACGAACGGATGAGTGACCGAGTTCCTTCTCCACCATCGCAGTCCTCCCGTCGTCACCTCGACGTCATCCACTGGGCCTGTCCGTGTCGTGCTCGCGTCGTGTTGTTCGTCGCGGGTCAACGACAGTCTGATTTCAGTCTGACATGACCGACCTCGCCCGGTCATCAGACCGTCCGGTGGCTTCTCCTCGCTGTGTTCCGTTCCGCTGCCGGACAAGCGCCTCGGCTGGGGGTTGTCCCCCGACTTTCCCCAGCCGAGGCCCGACTCCGGAGGTAGCCCCATGGCCGCTGGCGTTCCGCCGAAGATGCTGGGGATGCTCGTGCAGGTGGAGGGCGACCGTGCCTACCTCGCTCGACATCTGGTGTTCGAGGATGCGGAAACCAAGGTGGTGGACGGACGAACCGCATATCTGTCAGACGACGGGTACTGGTGTTCGTGGATCATGCGGTGTGCATCCGCCCCGTTCGTGCGTGCAGTGCAGCACCAGGTTGCGTGAAGTCGCCGCGAGCCGACGCGCTCAGCGCCCCGTGATCGATGTCGTGGAAGGCTCGACGTGCCGAACCGTTCGACCCTGATCAGACGCCTTGCCGCTCTTCGGCGGCGGTTCACAGGGGAGCCCACGAGCGCTCTGATGCCTGCGCTCGTGCAGGCACTCGACCCATTGGGTACTGGTGATCGCCGTTTGCTACTCGACGCGCTTGACGAACTTCTCGACGTGCCGCTATCACCAGCCGTTCACCGTGCGGTTCTGCCGGACGCCCGCACAAGCGATCAGCAGTACCTAGAGGCTGGAATCCTCTACGCAGCAAGCCGAGTCTCCCCGGCAGCGGTCTTCCGGATGGTACGCCCACTAGGACATGAGCTGTGGCTTCACATCCGCGACGAGGCCGTGACACCGCTGCTCGCTGAACTGCTGCCACGTGTCACCACCAACGGCTTGGGAGGTGTCCCTGGCTTGCGTATTAGCCTGTACCGCAGGCATATCGAGTTGTACCTAGTGGACAGTGATGCGCGTGTGCTTCTGTCAGGGGTCACCTACAGACAGTGGGCCGACACACTGTCTGCCTTCAGCACATGCGGAGACGTTCCATTGTGGGGGCAGTGGAAGCATCCTCATCCACTGACAGACACCGAACGAGCGGCGAGCCGCAGAGAGCACGTCGCTGCCGCAGCGGTCAGCAGCGCGCTTCTCCGGCGCATCAGTTTGTTCACCACGGTCCCCCGCATCGTGCATTCGCCGTTTGCGCTCGGAGCGTGTGGTGTGGATTGGTCTGAAGGACCATCCACGAGCGAGATAGCTGGCGTACTCATGAACCCCGTATGCGGCCTGCCCAACGGACTCGCCGATGCTTGCCTGGTGACTGACCGGTACCTCACGCTCAAAGCTGCAACAGGCTCGCCGTCAGTGCTGCTCTCCGGTCCGGACCTGCCCGCGCTGGACCTTGCCCCCACCCGCCAACAGATGTCTCGGCTACGGGCAAGCTAGCCGCCACAGTGACGGGTGAGACGGGTCCACGGTGGACCCGTCCCACCCGTCACACTCGCCGTTCTTGCTGGTAGGGGCGCAGGTCGACCCGTCACGGTGGTTGTGACAGGTACCCGACGTTGTGACGCCCGCTGTGACGGGTCACGGGGTTCGCTGTGACGGCCGGTGGCTGGTCAGTCGGTGCCATCGTCGTCGGTCTCTTGCTCGCCTGCGGCGGCGAGGGCCGCGCGGATGTCGGCTGTGAAGTAGCCGCGTACCTGACGCACGCTGCCGTCTGTGGTCGGTATCCGCTCCCGTTTGGACCGGCAGCCGAGGTCGGCCATCTGCTTGCCGAACGCGGTCGGCTCGACGCCGAGCGCTTCGACCAGTTCGGCGGTGGGAACGAACGCGCGGCCGTCGTGCTCGGCGAGGTCATCGCCGAGGTAGTCCACAACGGACGCGAGCGGCTCGGGCACGTCGACCAGCTCGGCATCGTCCACAGTGGCCGTGCTGCTGCCGATGGCCTTGGCTACGGCTGCCAGGTCGAGCATCGGCGCCGAGTTCGCCCCGATCGCGTGGCCCGTCAAGGTTCCCGCCGCCTCGCGCAGCATCCGGCCACGCTCACAGATGGTCTTCCAGTCGGTGTTGGGCATGTAGTAGGTGCGCACCGTCATCGCGAGCACGTCAGCGCCCGCCTCGGTGTCGCCGTCCGGCCGGAGGATGCCGACTCCCTTGTGTGAGGCGAACAGCTTGGAGGAGTCATAGCCTCGGGTATTCATCTGCTCGCCGAGGATGATGTTGGAATCGCGCCAGTCCATCACCCGCAGCGCGAACCGTGACCCCAGTACCGCCCGCAGCGCGGTCGGCAGGCTGCTCGCGTCCGGGCGTTGGGTGGCCAGGATGACCACGACCCCGGCGGCTGGTCCCTTCTTGGCCAGCCAGGTGAGCAGTTCGCCGAGATACTTGCCGAGCGGGACCTTCGTTCCCTCCACTTCGATAGTGATGCGGGACTCCAAGGGGATGTGTGCCTCGTCCACGATCACGGCCGTGATGGGCATGTTCAGCGACGTGTCCCGTGAGATGGCAGGGGTGATCTTGGACTCGGGGCAGGTCTCGTCATCGAGTTTCCGCATCCGTCCATACCTGCCTTGCGTCTCTGACACCAGTTCCTCAAGCCACGCCTTGAACGCGAACAGGTGTTCCTCGTCGTCACCGGAGAAGAACCGGTGTGCGCACGGCTGGCAGGCGTCCCAGTCCTTGCCGCCCTTGAAGTCGGCGACGTACAACCGGGTGTAGGGGTCCAAGATCAAGCCCGCGGCTGCCAGCCGCTCGGCGAACGTCTTGCCCTGCCGCGGAATCGCACCGATTAGCAGCGATGTCCACACCAGGGGCAGGGAGACCTTGCGGGCGCGGGCGTCGTGTCCGAACGGGACCGGCCGCCACGCGTCCCAGTGCTGCACACCCAGCAGGGGCGTCCGCAGCGGCGGTCCCGCGTACGGGTCCTCATCGGCCACCCACAGCGCCACGCGGCCCGCATGACCGCCGTTGCCTCGCACCCGCTCGGCGATGAGCTGGACCTCATCCACCGCCAGCGCCGAGGCCAACGCCTCCCGGTTACGCACTACGTCGGCCGCCTTACGGGTCGCGGGCAGATCCACGATGATCGCCCACCCCTCACCCTGCCGATGGGCACGTTCTACCAGTCGCAGCGTCTCGTCCTTGCCGATCAGCTTCGCGTCCCGGAACGCGTCCACCAACACCTGTGGGTCCATCGTCCAGGTCAGCGAGCGCGGACCCGACAGCACCGGCTTGCGGCCGGGGCTGCCGTCCTTGCGGCGGCCCAGGATCGCCAGTGCGACCGATGCGGCCCCGCCGAGGATCCACCACACCGCCGACCCGTACAGCAGCTCAGTCACCAGCACCGCGAGCACCCCGGCAACAGCCGACGCTGCGGTGACCTTCCACCGGAACAACGTGAGTGCGCGGATCTCGGTGAACTTGTCGGCGAGCTTCTCGGACTGCTCGGCGGCGTCGCGGTAGTCGTGAACGGTGACCCACCTGCGCCACCACCGCACGGCAGCGACCAGGCCCCGCACGACCGCACCGACGTAGTGGACCGGTGAACACAGCGCGCGAACGGCACCGTCCTTCACTGCTTGCGTGAACGCCTGTCGGTTCTTCAGCGCGACCGGTACCCGTGGTGAACGCTGCCACCACGAACCGAGCCGTTGCCCCACAGTCGGGCGAGTGCGGGCGGACACGGAGTCGTCCACCAGTTCTGCGTCGTAGACCGGCGGAGCAGGCTCGACCTGATTTCCTGGCGAAGTCATTGCTACGCCTCACTTTCTGGCGTCGCAGCAGAAGCATCGTTGTCAGTAGTAGCAGTATTGGCGTCGGAACGCTCCACTTCGGACAGCAGCGTGGCGGCCAGCTTCGGTGACAGCCCGCGCGCGCAGTCGGTCACCGACCGCACCCACGCGGGAGTGATCACGACACCGGGTGACCACGCGGCACGTGCCTCGGCGAGGTAATCGCCGAACAGCTTGCGCCGACGACCGCCCGCGCTGGTGGGCTTCGGCCGTCGTGGATTGGGCTGGTGAACGCTCGGCGGTGTGTTCACCGCCGAGGCGGTCATGAACGCTGCGGTGACTGCCTCGGTCAGCTTGTCGCGTAGATCGGTGACCGCCTCGGCGGCCACGAACACCACCAGCGGCGGCACCGAGTGCAACACGATCCCCGACAACGAACCGGCCACGTAGGACGCCCACGTGTTCATCACGTACGTGGCGCCGAGAGTGAGCCACTTCGCGCGACGCACCCACGGACCGGTACAAACCTGGTAGCGGGAGGTGATCTGTTCAGCCCGCAGGATCGCCAGCAGCACCAGCGAGACCGTGGGGTCCAGCAGCCACGCGGCAAGCCATGGCAGCGACCATGCCGCCGAGCCCGCAGCGGCGAAGGCTTGCACGTTGGTCATAGTGAATCCGAGCCCGAGCGTGATGCCCGCCCAGCACAGCCGGTCCACCTGGGTACGCACCTGCTCGACCCGCAGGGCCACCACGTCCGGATGGGTCTGGTAAGCCCGGCGCTTGGCCGCCTCGGCGGCATCGGCGGCGAGCTGGTCCATACGGGCCGGGCGGAGCCATGCCGCGAGGGGGCCGGGTGGCCGCCCGTAGGCGGCCACCACTACTCCCCTTTCGTATCGTTCCTTCCTGGCGCGGCCGGTCATCGCCGGTCACCCCTGCTGCGCCGAGTCGGGCCGTCGAGCGTGCTCACGGTCAGGGCCTTGGTGAGCACGAAGGCGGCGAACAGGTCCGGCAGGGCGAGCACCACCAGGAGCAGCGTCGTGTTGTCCGGGTGGGTGATCACGATCCACTGCACACCGAAGATCACGGCACCGCCGAGCAACACTCGACCAGCCAGTGACACCAGCCGCGCCCCGGCGCGTGCCGCCTCTGCGGCGGCCTTCGCACTGCGGCGCCCAGCGCGCCACACCATGATCAACCCGAACAGCACGCCCACCCCGCCGAGCAGGGGCAGCATCGGCACGTTGACGCTCATGGCCGCTCTCCCTGCCGACGAGCGCGCCACACGGTGTAGACAGCGCGGCGATCCTCTTCGGACAGCGCGCCCCACACGCCGAGCGTCTCGGCGCCAGCGGTACGCAACTCCAGTTCCAAGCACTGACGGCGGACCGAGCACCCTGCACAGATCTTGGCTGCTGCCTCCCGGTCGGTGAGTTCCTCGCCGGGCCACTCCGGCTCCTCGTCAGTAGCAACCAGCCACATGCAGGCCCCGTCAGTGGTCACGATCTCCAACAGCACGTTGTCGGGGACTTCGGCGAACCGGTCGAGATCAGCCGCGACCACCTGGAAGTACTCATCGGGGTTCACCACGACGCACCCCCGGTCAGTCGCTCGGCCTCACGGGCAGTTCGGCGCTCGGCAGCTATCCGGGCGGGATCGACGAGCCCGCCAGTCTCGGCAACAGCGGCGAGCAAGGCGTCCAATGCAACGGCTGGCACGACGTAGCGGGTACGGACACGGACGGCGGGGAAGTCACCTTCCCTGATGGCCCGGTAAAGGGTGGACGGAGCGAGGCGGAGGATCCGTGCGGCCTCCGTCACCGTGTAGAACGCCGGACCGACGTTCTGAGTACTGCTGTGCATTGTTGGCTCTCTCTGATCGAGAAAAGTCTGATTTCAGTCGCATTATCGGGATGATTTCATCCCAACTAGACGCAGAGGGGGCCAAATCCGCTGAAACCGACGCAGAAGTCGGACTACGGAATTGCGCCCGCGCTACCCTCGGTAGGGCGGCGGAGCGCGGAGGGATACGTGTCGGCAGACTGGGCAGCGGTCGCGAGAGCGATCAATCAGCGCTTGACCGAGCTGGGCCTGAGTCAGCGCGAACTCATCGCGCGCTCGCACGTCTCGAAGGCGATCGTCGCCGAGATCCAGCACAACACTGTCGCGCGCCGACGCAGCGCCCGCACGCTCGAAGCGCTTTCGCTGGCACTGGAGTGGCACCCCGACCACCTGGCCGCCGTACTCAGCGGGCACAGGCCGCCCGAACCGGGTGAGCCCGTTCCCAGGTACGAGGACGACGTACCAGGACGTCTGGCGGTCATCGAGCACCAGCTCCGCGAGATCACCAACCGACTCGGCGAGATGGGCGCAATCAGTGCACGTCTCGACGAGATCAACGCCAATGTCGCGACTGTGATCGGACACGTAAGCCCGAAACACAAGCGACCCGGCAATTAGGGGGTTCGCGTGGCTGCTGTTCATGACAAACAGTCAACGACGAATCAGCTGCGCCAGCGATGCATTGACAGTGCAGCGGTAGTGCGCCACCAATGCACTCACAGTGCATATCCCACTTTCGACGGGCACATGCGATGGACGTAGTCCACGACTGGACCGGCCGGACCGCTTGCGCGCTTCAAGCGGCACTACGTCTCAGCAACGAGTCCTTCTCACGGAAACTCGATGTTGCCGTCCGCACCGTCGCCGGGTGGCATGAGAAACCTGACTTGGTGCCACGCCCAGAGACTCAGCAACTGCTGGATATCGTTCTTGAACAAGCACCCGACAGCACTAGAGCGCGGTTCTTTCAGCTGATCGACACGAAGAACCTCACTCCACTTTCCCAGCCCGCCGAGGCTCGGAGTGCACACGCACTGAAAGTGGCCATTGCCGTTGTGGTCAACGGGTCCACCGTACTGATCGTGCAGCGCCGAGGCGAAGATATGCGAGGCATATCCTGGCAGTTTCCAGCGGGCGTAGTGAAGCCAGGCGTTGCGCCCGAGATGACCGCCGTGCGGGAGACATTCGCTGAAACCGGGGTTCATTGCAGCGTGATCCGCAGCCTAGGTAGTAGGCTGCACCCTGTCACCAAGGTGTATTGTGACTACCTTCTCTGCGAGTACCTCGCCGGAGAGGCACTGAACATGGATGTTGTGGAGAACGTCAGCGTCACGTGGGCAGCGACGGACAGACTGACCCGTTTCATACCAGTCGAACGGATTTTCCCGCCGATATTGGAAGCGTTGGAGGTACCACATGAGTGAGCCGACTCCCGCCAGCGAGCGGCCCCCCATTGCGGCCGCGGTCATCGTGCATGACGGGAAGGTGTTGCTCGTCAAGCGCCGCGTCAAGGAAGGCAGCTTGTCGTGGCAGTTCCCAGCCGGCGAAGTTGAGATCAAGCAGGCTGAATCGGCTTCTGCGGCAGCTGTGCGCGAAGCTCACGAGGAGACCGGCCTAACGGTATCTGCATCAAAGGTTATCGGCGAACGAGTTCACCCCAACACCGGGCGCACAATGATTTACGTCGCCTGCAACGTTGTTGAAGGTAATGCAAGCGTAGTCGATGACGAGGAGCTCATAGAATTCGCTTGGGCAACTCGGGCACAGCTCGCCGAATACGTCCCATACGGCTTCTTTGATACCGTTCAACAATACTTGAAATCAAACCTGAAATAACGATCGCAACAACTTTCCATCAAGTGCCTCCGGATTCAAACAGTCCAAGTAAAGGGTGAGTAATATTGACAGAAAAGGCGATCGAGCCGACATGTGAAGCCCTAGTGAGATCGACAACTCAAGGCCACTTCGCTCCCGCCAAGGAAATCCAACTCGGCCACCATTGGCTTCTAGATTGGATAGACGAGTTTGATATACAGAGTGGCCAAACAGCGATTGAAAGAATCGCCCTACCCGGCCCTTTGGCAAGGCTATACGAACTCGCCTGCAACGAGAAGACTGCAGTTCGCTATACAATGCCTAATAAAAACGCGATTATCGGCGGCCAAGGATTCGACATCGGTGCCCAAACCGGATGTCCAGGTTTCGATTGTCGCTCAAAGATAATCGACAATGAACTAGCACAGATACTTCACTTCTTTGACTACACAATAATGGAGGGGCCATCAGCTTTCGAGTGCCGAAAGGCCATAGAGGAACTTGACAGCGAGGAATCTTCGCTCCGATTTGCAATGAAATTGATGTCGCACATCGACACGCTTCTACATGCACGCGCCATAGGCCTACTAAACTATACATACTTCGTGCGAAAGCCGACCGGATTCTGTCAAGATCACTTTACGATTCACGCAAAAGAAATAGGACTTGACGACTTTGCCGAACGCAATGTAACCAAAGAACTGGCTCGACGAATCGCACGCGAAGGTTCAGTCGAGATCAAACAAGCCAGCAAGGAAGTCTGGGTCTACACTATTAATCACCCCATCTTTGCGGGCTTTTCCACACCGCCAATGGTAAGCTTGCGCGCAAAGTCTGCCCCTCCACGATATGTGGCTGTGGAGGCGATCCTTTGGCTAGTTTCGTCTGCAGCAGTTTCAGACCTCGCGACAGCAAGGACGCTCGGCGCCCCACTAGTCACAATTGGTCCCGCGAGCCTGCAAAGCCAGTTCGACAAATCAAACGACAGTAAGCTTCAAGAAGTAG
The DNA here is from genome assembly GCF_000525635.1 of Kutzneria viridogrisea DSM 43870. Classification (NCBI taxonomy): domain Bacteria; kingdom Bacillati; phylum Actinomycetota; class Actinomycetes; order Pseudonocardiales; family Pseudonocardiaceae; genus Kutzneria; species Kutzneria viridogrisea. The sequence goes on along the minus strand of NZ_CP007155.1, from coordinate 724,539 downwards.
CACTCCTACTGAATCTCCCCTTCTTCAGTGGATTGGGAGCTAAAGACTTGATACGACTACGCGAAGAGCAAAGTGACAACTTTACCCGATTCCGCGCAAGTTTGATTGTCGCAATCAAGGAATGTATCGAAAAGTCGGGATCTGCGGCACCAGCAGAGATAGCCCAATCTGTTCGCAGCGAGTACATCGAGCCAGCACTCGCCGATATCGCAAGGCAAGACAAAGCAAAATCACGATCGGTGCTGCGAAAGATTGCCTCTGGCGTAACAATAGGCGGAGCAATCACAACCTTTGGCGCGATCACTTCTATGCCCTTGCTCGTCGCCGCAGGTATAGCTGCTTCCGCAACCCCGCTTCCGCAAATCTATAAATACTTCGAAGACAAGCAGGCCGTCGAACTCTCGGACATGTACTTCCTATGGCAGGCATCCCGCTACGCGAAACACTAACATTACCAGCACTCGAATTCTCGCCAGAGGCGCAGCCAGCCATAAGAACCTAGGCGAGAATGTCATTTAGTCGCAGCCGGACTACGTTCGAATGCAGCAGTTCAGGCAATGCAACACCTCCAACGGAAGCGCGCGTACTGGAAACCTGATCAATGGTTTCAGACGGTAGCGAGTCGAGGAGTTCGACAGCACGCGTCGCCCAAATTTTGGCGATGTCAAAATTTCGAACTCCGTCGACATCCTCGTTTCGATAGCGAAGCGCAAGCGCGTATGCTATCTCCGCAGCGATCCTCTTATTAGAGTCCAATTCGCAATTGAACGTGACTTGCAACTCTTCGAGAGATTCCTTGTTGCTCGTCTCGCCGGGCATGGTTCCGCTCCGCATGCTCAGTAGGCAAACTTCTCGACGATGGTCTCGTACTCGAACTGCTCGTCAGCACCGAACCACAGTTCGACTTCATACTTGGCTTCCTCAGAGTTCCCGGAGGCGTGGACCAGGTTCATAATCGCCTTACCGCTCACTTCAGACGACGGCTTGGTCTGGTGGGCAAAATCGCCACGGACGGTGCCAGGCGCAGCCTGATCCGGGAAGGTGGCACCGATGATCTTCCGCACTTTCGCGACAGCATCGACACCTTGCAGGGCCAACGCGATTACTGGGCCGCTCTGCATGAAGTTCGCTGTGGTGTTGTAAATGACCGAGCCTGCACGCTCTTCGAGGTCGAAGTAGTGCTTGCGCGTGAAGTCACTATCCATGTGTTTCATCTTCACGCCAACGATCTTCAGAGCGGCGTCTTCGAAGCGGGTGATAATGCGCCCTGCGAGGCCACGCGCAACGGCGTCTGGCTTCAACAGGACCAGGGTCCGCTCAACACCAAGATCTGCCGCGTCAGTCATAGTTGCCTCCCGATCAACGTGTGACCTCGACCGTAGCGTTGATGTACGGCAGGCGACATTCAACGGCTGGGTGAAGCTGAGGATTGATCAACTCCTGTGCCCTGCTGGGTAGAGTTGATCAAGCATCAGAGCGGTCGGCGGCGTGGTGCCGATCGTGGTGCGAACTGTGAGACAACCGTGACCATAGCTGCCATGGTGCGAGTCTCACTGCCCACAAACACCCAGGTAGACAGCAGTGAATGGCCAGATATGGACATTCCTAAACCGTGTGTCGCAAGTTCGAATCTTGCCGGGGGCACCACCTTTCACCGGGTGACATCGGGGCTGACCAGCGGAATCACAGGTCAGCCCCGATTGCTACCCGCTCCCGGCCCATTGCACGAAACGAGTGGTTCCGCGCTGTTGCGGGCCACGCCGAATGTCCCGGCACGTACGGTCCAGGCGAAGTGCCAGAGGTGACAGGCGTGGCTGCGGGGGTGCCATGACGGGGCTGGGGGGTGAGCCGACAGCGGCGCACAACAGCTTCAGCGGCGAAGGCGTCGGCGCCGTGGTCCAGGCCGGTGTCGTGCACGGCGACGTACACGTGCACAGCCCGCGAGCACACCCGCAGGTGCCCGTTCCCCGGCAACTGCTCGCGCCTTCGCCGCGCTTCACGGGGCGCCAAGCGGAGATCAGGGCGTTGAACGCGGCTCGGGCCAGCTCGGCACGGACGGGTTCCCGGTGCACGGTCGTGCTCAACGGACCGGGCGGGATCGGCAAGACGGCGCTGGCGCTGCACTGGGCGCACCAGGTGCGGGAGGAGTTCCCGGACGGGCAGCTCCACGTGGATCTGGCCGGGTTCGGGGTGGACCGGCCGGTACTGCCGACCCAGGCGCTGGGCATGTTCCTGCGGGCGCTGGGCGTGCCGCCGGGTGAGGTGCCGGTGGAGCTGCCGGAACTGGCCGCGCTGTACCGGTCGCGCACCGCGGACCGGTCCCTGCTCGTGCTCCTGGACAACGCGCTCTCGGCGGCGCAGGTCCGCCTGCTGCTGCCCAGCTCCCCCACCAGCCTGGCGCTGGTCACCAGCCGGAACCGGTTGGCCAGCATGGTCGTCGACGGGGCGAGCCTGCTGGACCTGGGACCGCTGGAACCGACGGGGGCGCTGCGGCTGCTCACCAGCACGATCGGCGAGCAGCGGGTCACGGCACAACCCGAGCAGGCCCAGCGGCTGGTCCAGTTGTGCGGTGGACTGCCCATCGCGATGTGCGTGGCCGCGGCACGGCTGGCCGCGCACCCGCGCTGGTCGGTGCGCAGGGCCGTCGAGGAGCTCACCGACGAGCACTCGCGCGTGTCGAACCTGTCGCGTTCCGCGGAGTTGTCGGTGACCACGACCCTGGACCTGTCCTACCGCGCGCTTCCCGCCAGGACGGCGCGGTTGTACCGCCAGCTGGCCCTGCACCCGGGCAGGACGTTCGGGGCCGAGGTCGTCGGGGCGTTGGACGCCGAGGCGGATCCGGTCCTGGAGGAGTTGGTCGAGGGCAACCTGATCGAGGAGATCGGCGAGGACCGCTACCGGTTCCACGACCTGCTCCAGCTGTACGCCAGGCAACAGGCCGGGCAGGACGGGGACGAGGAGCGGGACGGGGCGCTGCGCGCGGTGCTGGAGTGGTACCTGGCGAAGGCCAGGGAGGCGGACCTGGCCGTCACCCCGCACCGCAGGCGACTTGCGTACGCGCCGCGGGCGCACACGGCGGAGGTGTCCGGGTTCGCCGACCGGGAGGCCGCGTTGACCTGGCTGGAACTCGAACGGGTCAACCTGGTGGCCGCGAGTCGTTCGGCACTGGTGAGGCAGTGGGCCGAGCTGGCGTGGCAGCTCTGCGACGTGCTCTGGCCGCTGTTCCTGCACCACAAGCACTACTCGGACAGGGCAGAGGTCGACCAGCGCGGGGTGGACGCGGCCCGCGCGTGGGGCAACGCGTTCGCCGAGGCCGACATGCTCAAGCGGTTGGGCCGGGTGTGCACGGTGCTCGGCCGGTACGACGAGGCCGAGGACCACTTCCGGGCGGCCGCCGCGCTCGCGGGCGAGATCGGCGACGAGCGCGGGGTCGCTGACGCCCGCGAGGGAATGGCCCTGCTGTACCGGGATCGCGGCGACCTCGCCTCGGCGATCGAGTTGTTCCGCGAACTGGCCGCACGCAACCGCGAACTCGGCGCGCAGCGCAGCCTGGGCCTGGTCCTGATCAACCTCGGCGCCGCGCTCTGTCGCACCGACCGCACCGGGCAGGCCCTGCCGCTGCTCGCCGAAGCGGGCGACCTGCTCGGTGCGCTGACCCCGCCGGACCGGTACAACCAGGCGCGGGCGGCCATCGTGCGCGGGCGGGCCTGCCTGTCGGTGGGCGAGGCGGAACTGGCCGAGAACACGGCGCGCAGCGCGCTGGCCGCGATGCGCGAACTCGATTCGGTGCACGGACAGGCGGAGGCGCACGAGGTCCTGGCCGAGGTGGCGCGCCAGCGCGGAGATCACGCCACGGCGGCACACCACCTGCGCCACGCCCTGGACCTGCTCAGCTCGATCCACTCACCGCAGCAGGATGCCGCCCGCGCCCGGTTGGCCCTGCTGGACCGGGCTGAGGGCCAAGCCGCCACATGAGGCCGTGGGCGCCCGGTCCGCGGCGTGCCCCGGACACCAGACGGGAATCTGCTCGGTACCCAGCCGCACCAGGTCCAACCTCGCGGTCCACCAGGCGTGCAGGGACATCCCGGCGGACCACATGGCCTGCGCCCAGGACAGGCAGCGGCCACTGGTCCCCGCGGGCCGCAGCACGAATCGCCGACCACCGCGCGTGCCCACGGTGATCTGGCGGTCCGGTACGCCGACGAGCACGAGGTCGGCCGCCGGGTACCGCGCACACACCAGGTCGCACAGCACTGTCGCCTCGCGATCGGAGTGGGCCCGGCACAACAGCACGTCGGCCAGTGCGCACTCGGCCTGGCCGTGGGGATCGCGCACCCACGTGGCCAGGCAGTCCGGCGGGGCCGTCACCGCGCGATCCGGTGTGGGATCCCGACAGTGGGTGTGGCTCGGTGGCGGCCGGGCTCGGTGATCTCGAGCAGCCGGTAGATCTCCTGCCGGAGCAGGGCCGCCGACCGACCTGGTTTCGAGGTCAGGGCGCGGCTGACGGCCCGCCGCACAGCCGGGGTCTGTTCCCGCGCCGCGGCGAGCTGTCCGGCGAGCGGCCGCGCCAGGTCGAGGTGCTGCCCGCGTCGCGCGAGCACGGCCTGGGCCGAGTTCGGCGCTGTCTGCCCGGCATCACCCACGAGCAGGACGGCGCGGCCGGTCGCCGCCGCATAGGTGGTCACCGAACCATGATCGCCGATCACGTGGTCGGCGGCGATGACGGCCGCGCGCCAGTCGGCCTCCGGTCCGATGAGCAGCAGGCCCGCGTCCAGGCAGTCCGCCAGCCACGCCCTGATCTGGCGCGGACCGTGGCCGAACCAGACGGCGGGGTGCACGAGGGCGGCGATGCGGTGGTCGGCACCGGGGAGCGCGTCGAGCAGGTGCGGGAGCAGGTCCCGCCCGAACAGGGACGTGCTCCCCCAGGTGGACGTGGCGAGCACGAGCTTCTGCCCGCTCCGCACCCCGAGCGCCTCCCGGTAGACCTCGCGCAGGTGCTCGCTGGCCACCAGCCTGTCGTAGCAGGGATCGCCCGCCACGACAGCCACTTCGGCCGCCTGCGGGCACTGTCCGCGCAGGACCCCGAGCTGGTCGCGGTGGGACAGCACGAGGGACCGTGGCAGCACCCTGCCGTTGTGCAGCAGGCGTTGTGCGTCCAGTCCGTACACAATGCCCGTCGGGTACGCCTTGCCGTAACCGGCACCGTGCGGCATCAGCAGCAACGGGGCGTGCAGTTCGTGCAGCGCACCACAGGACGCCGCGATGGCGAGGTCGAACTCCTCCCGGACCGCCTGCTGCCAGGGCAGGGTGATCCCCTCGGTGGCGCGCAGGAAGTCCTCGACCCCGTTGCCGAAGACGTCGGGCGCCTTGGTGAACACGACCTGGACGCGCGGGTCCTGCTCCACCAGTTCCACCGCTTCGAGCAGGCGCTGCCCGCTGGTGACCGTGTGCACCACGGCGAGCACCTTGTGGCAGCCGGCGCGTGTCACCCACCTTTCCGCGTCGAGACCGACTGGTACGTGCAACCACTCCGCTGTTGACATCGTTCCCCCTGTCCTCCCCGAAAGACATCGACCCGAGGCTCACAGGCGTGCTTGCGCAAGCACTTGCGATTCGCTTGCACATCTCGGCGCCGTTGGTCCGATCGGGAGCATTCCGCCGGAAACCGCTGTGCGGCCGGGGCCGCCGGTCCACACTGGGGTGCCAGAGCACGTCAGGACCAGCGAGGGGAACGCTGGTGGATTTCATGATCCTCGGCCCGACGCAACTGCGGGTTGGCTCCGAACTGGTCAACCTCGGCACGGCCAAGCAACGCGCGGCGCTCACCGTGCTGCTGTTCGAGGCAGGTCAGCCGGTCGGGATTGACATGCTTGTCGGTGAATTGTGGCCGGACAAGTCGTTCGACCAGGTGCGGGGGAACCTCCAGGCGTTGATCAGCCGACTCCGCCAGGTGTTGTCGCGCGCCGGGGTGCCGGGCGGCATTGCGCACACGGGGACCTCCTACCGGCTCGAACTGGACCCGCTGCTGGTGGACTACCACCGTTTCCGTTCGTTGGCGGCGAATGCGCGAATCGCGGCGGCCGGGCAGGACCACGCGGGGGCGCGGGCGCAGTTGGAGGAGGGCTTCGGCCTGTGGCACGGGCGACCGCTGGACCAGTTGCGCGGCCCGTGGGCCGACCAGTGCCGGGAGCAGATCGAGGCCTTCGACCGGCTGCCCGCCTGCTACACGCTCGTGGACTGCCAACTCTCGTTGGGCGACCACACGGCCGCACTGCGCACGCTGCAACCACTCACCCGCACCTACGAGCACGACCAGATCCTGGCGTTGCAGTGGATGCGGGCGTTGCGCGGGCTGGGGCGCAGCCCGGAGGCGACCGGTTTCTACCACCAGTTCCAGCGCAGGCTGGCCCAGGAGTACGGCGCGGCACCCGGTGAGCAGCTGCGCGAGCTGTACCTGGCCCTGCTGCGCGAGCAGGACCAGCCCGAGGCGGGCGCCCCGGCGCACCCCGGATCCGGCGCCGCGGGGAACTCACCGGTGCCGCGCCAGGTCCCCCGCCCGGTGGCGCACTTCACCGGGCGCCGCAAGATGCTGGCGCGGTTGGACACCATGCTGGACGCCCCGCAGGAGGCGGGGTACCGGCCGGTGGTCGCCCTGCACGGCATGCCGGGCGTGGGCAAGAGCGCGCTCGCCGCGTACTGGGCCAACCTGCGGCAGGACCGGTTCCCGGACGGCCAGTTGTTCATCGACCTGCGCGGCTACGGTCCGGCCGAGCCGATGGCCGCCGACGACGCACTGGCGATCCTGTTGGCATCACTGGGAGTTCCACAGAGTGAGATGCCCAAGACCCGCGCCGAGCGGCAGGTGCGGCTCAACAACGCACTGAGCGGCAAGCGCATGCTGATCTTCCTGGACAACGCCCGCGACAGCACCCAGGTGCGCCCGCTGCTCGCCGCGACCCCGAACTGCTTCGGCCTGATCACCAGCCGGACGCGGCTGCGCGGGCTGAGCATCCACGACCAGGTCCAGGTGCTCGACGTGCCGACCCTGACCAGGAACGAGTCGGTCGCGCTGCTGGTGGCCGAACTGGGTGAGGAGCGGGCGGGGCAGGACGAGGCGGCACTGCGGACCGTGGCGGAGCTGACCGCGGGTCTGCCGCTCGGGCTGCGCATCGTGACCCAGCAGATCGCCGACCGACCGCACACGACGCTGGCCGAGCTGACCAACGAGTTGCAGGTGCACGAGGGCCTGGGGGTGCTGGGCACCCAGGAGGACAGCGACGACGACACGGCGACCCTGTCGGTGGCCTTCTCCTGGTCCTACCAGGCACTGCCGCCCGGCACGGCGCGGGCGTTCCGGCTGCTGGGGCTGCACCCCGGCACGGACTTCAGCCCGGAGGCGGCCGGTGCCCTGCTCGACCAGGGGCAGGGGGAGATCGCGGCGATCCTGCGCTCGCTGGCGAAGATGAACCTGCTCCAGCCGGGTACCGGTCGGCGCCACCGGCTGCACGACCTGCTGCACGGCTACGCCGGGGACCTGGTGCACCACGAGGAGTCCGAGCAGGACAGGCGCGCCGCGGTGCGGCGGCTGCTCGACTGGTACGTGGTGTCGATGGCCACCGGCAACCGGCTGCTCAACCCCAGCGGCGCCACCATTCCCGACCTGCCCGGGGCCGAACAGGTCCCCGCGATGACCTTCGACGGCGAGGAGCAGGTGGTCGCCTGGTGCACCACCGAGGCGGCCAACCTCACCGCCGCGGTCCAGTCCGCGCACCGGCACGGCTTGCACGGGCACGCGTGGCGGCTGGCCGCCAACGTCCACGAGGTGTTCGAACGCCTCGGCTACTACGACAAGTTGATCGTGAGCCATCGCACCGCTCTCGACTCGGCGCGGACGGAGGGCGAGAGCGAGGCGGAATGCGGGACCCTCAACAACCTCGGCGTCATCCAGTACCGGCTGGAGCGGCACGACGAGGCACGGGCGACGCTCCAGGAGGCGCTGGGCACCGCGTTCAGCGGAGAGCACCGGGAGTTGACCGGGGTGGTGTTGCACAACCTCGCCAGCGTTCACCTCGCGCTGCGCAACGCGACGACCGCGGTGGACCTGTACAAACAGGCCATCCACCTGTTCCGGACAATCGGGAACCAGTACATCGAGGCGACGACACTGGATCAGCTCGCCAATTCCTACCGCCTGCTGGGAAGGGACGACCTCGCTCTCGTCCACTACTCCAGGGCCCTGGAGATCCGGCGTGAGGTCGGCCACCTGCGCGGGCAGGGCACAACGCTCACCGAGCTGGCGAAGCTGCACCACGAGCACGGTGAGAACGACCACGCCCTGCGGGTCTGCCTACAGGCGTTGGAGATCCACGAGAGGAGCGGGGACCGGATCCGGACCGCCGAGGCGCTGACCGTGGCCGCCGAGATCTACTACGACCTCGGCTCGTTCGAGCAGTCCGCCGCACAGGCGGAGCAGGCCCTGCCACTGGCCCGCGGTCTGGGGTCGGTGCCCGGGGAGGCACAGGTCCTGCGGATACTCGGCCTCGCGCTGGCCGCCCAGGGAGACGTCCAACTGGCGGAACGGATGTGGGCGGAGGCCACCGCCATGCTGGCCCGCAGGGGCACCCCGGAGGACGACCCGCTGCTGGTCCACCTCCGCTCGCTGACCCGCGTGCGCCGCCAGGCTTCCGACCAGTGGGCCAGGAATCCGCACCGACCTGCGGAAGATCATCAGGACGAGCGCCGCACCGGTACAACGGGAATATAATTCGGGTTTCAACCGGCTCGTAATAGGCTCACCTAACATTCGTGCCAGTGACACCCACTCGGGCACCCGCCCGCACTCACAGCAACTAGGTTGTGCAAACATCTGGCCCATGAGCACGATCAAGTTCCACGGGTTTGCCCTGCTCCTGGCGACAGCGACCGCCGGGCTCCTGCCCCTGTGCACCGCCGCCCCCGCATCGGCGGCCACCCAGAAGGGCACCTCCATCACCGCTTCGGGGGATTCGGCGGCCCTGTGCCTGAAACCCGCCTGGGGCATGATCAACTGAGTTCGAGAGCACCCTGCCGATTTTTGAAACAATTCCGGGAAAGATTCCGCGTCGACCCCGTCGCCAATTCTCCACTGTGCACAGAAACGGCGACCGGTCCCGCACACCACCCCGGCACGTGCCTCCTGCGCCCCGAGCGCAGGAGGCACTCCACCACTCAGTCCCCAATGGCAGGTAAAGCGAGTTTCACTCATCACGGGACATGATGACAGTCAGCTCGTGAGCCGCCTTGCCGGGGAACGGACCCGCCCAGAGAATGGGATCAACACGGAAGAAGATTCCACTTCCGTTGTCCCACAACAATTCCCTTCTCTGCGTGAGGACTGTGCGATGACTGAGATGAACCGCCGCAAGCTGCTGGGCACCGGGGTCGGCGTGGGTGCGGCGGCGCTGGCCGGTGGTGTGGGCGGCGCGGGCACGGCGGCAGCGGCGGCGGGCGGGGACCCGGCGGGCAGGAGCCCGTCCCCGCACCTGTTCCACCTCAACGCCTCGAAGCCGGGTGTCTACAACGGAGGCTCGCTGCGCGGGGCCAACGAGGAGAACTTCCCCATCCTGAAGGGGCAGAACGGCTCGGTCTACTACGTGACCCTGGAGGTGGGCGGGGTTCGCGAGCCGCACTGGCACCCGAGCGCCTGGGAGCTGAACTACATCATCTCGGGCTCGGCGAAGTGGACGGTGCTGGGCACCCACCCGGACGGCTCGTACCACAACGACGCGTTCGAGGCGGGCCCCGGCGACCTGGTCTTCGCCCCGGAGGGGTTCTTCCACTACTTCGAGAACTCCAGCCCCACCGAGAAGTTGGTGGTCCTGATCATGTTCAACTCCAGCACGCCCGAACCCAATGACGACCTCGGCATCGTGGCCTCGTTCAACTCCGTGCCGCGGGAGGTGCTCGCGGCCTCGTTCGGGGTGCCGGTCTCGGCCTTCGCCGCGATCCCGAAGGAGGTCAAGCCGGTGGTCATCACCAAGAAGACGGCGTGACGGTCGCCGCTCGGGCCAGGGCCGGGCTGGCGCTGCTCGGCCCGGCGTTCGTGGCGGCGATCGCCTACGTGGACCCGGGCAACGTGGCCACCGACGGCCAGGCCGGGGCCGAGTTCGGCTACCTGCTGGTGTGGGTCGTGGTCGCGGCCAACGTGATGGCCGGGCTGGTGCAGTACCTGTCGGCGAAACTGGGTGTGGTCACCGGCAGCACGCTGCCCGCCCTGCTTGGCGACCGGCTGGGCGGCCCGGCCAGGCTGGCCTTCTGGGCCCAGGCCGAACTGGTCGCGATGATCACGGACCTGGCCGAGGTGCTCGGCGGGGCGATCGCACTGCACATCCTGTTCGGACTGCCGCTGCCCCTGGGCGGCGTGCTCACCGGCCTGGTGTCCACGGCACTGCTTGCGGTGCAGAGCCGGTCCGGCCAGCGGCCCTTCGAGCGGGTGGTCACCGCGCTGCTGGCGGTGATCGCGGTGGGCTTCCTGGCCGGGCTGGTGGTCCGCCCGCCCTCGGCGAGCGCCACGGCAGCCGGGCTGCTGCCGCACTTCGCGGGCGGCGACAGCGTGCTGGCCGCGGCGGGCGTGCTCGGGGCCACCGTCATGCCACACGTGATCTACCTGCACAGCGCGCTGGTCGGGGACCGGTTCGGGCGGCGGTCCGACCCGGTGCGGGTGCTGCGGGCCACCAGGGTCGACATCGGTGTGGCCATGACCATCGCGGGCGGCGTGAACCTGGCGATGTTGTTGCTGGCGGCCACTTCGCTGCGCGGCGCCCAGGGCGCCGGTTCGATCGAAGGGGTGCACGAGGCGCTGGGCGGTGCACTGGGCGGCACCGTCGCCGGGCTGTTCGCGGTGGGCCTGCTGGCCTCGGGCCTCGCGTCGACCGCGGTCGGCGGCTACGCCGGATCGGTGGTCATGGCCGGGCTGCTGCACCGCAGGGTCCCGGTGCTGGCCCGCAGGCTCGTCACGCTGGCGCCCGCACTGGCGCTGCTGGCCTTCGGCGTGGACCCGGACCGCGCGCTGACGCTGAGCCAGGTCGTGCTGTCCTGCGGCATCCCGTTCGCGCTGGTGCCGCTGGTCGTGCTGACCGGCCGCCGGGCGGTGATGGGTGATCAGGTCAACGGGCCGGTGCTGACCACCTGTGCCACGGTGGTCGCGGGCGGTGTGGTCGCGCTCAACCTGGCACTGGTCTGGCTGACGTTCACGCGGTAATCGGCGGAGGTGTGCGGTGCGGGCTGATCGGCTGTCGCGGCTCGTGGTGGTCACCGCGCTGGTCGGCGTCGGCGCCGGTCTCGGTGGCATGGCCCTCGCGCTGCTGCTGCACCTGGTGCAGCACCTCGCGTACGGCTACGTGGACAACTCGTTCACCGGCGGGGTGGAGTCCGCGCCCTGGCCGCGGCGCGTGCTGGTGGTCACCGGCGGCGGGCTGGTCGCCGGGTTCGGCTGGTGGGCCCTGCACCGGTTCGGCCGCCGCCTGGTGGGCATCGCGGCGGCCGTGCGCGCCGAGGACCCGCGCATGCCGGTGCTGACCACGGTCTGCCACGCGCTGTTGCAGATCATCACGGTGGCGCTGGGCTCACCGCTGGGCCGGGAGGTGGCCCCGCGCGAGATCGGCGCGGTGATCGCGGGCTGGATCAGCAGCCGGGCCGGGCTGAGCCCAGCGCAGTGCCGGACCCTGGTGGCCTGCGGGGCGGGGGCCGGTCTGGCCGCGGTCTACGACGTTCCGCTCGGCGGGGCGGTGTTCACGCTGGAAGTCCTGCTCGGTTCGTGGTCGGTGCGGGCCGTGCTGCCCGCGGTGGTGACCTCCGTGCTGGCGACGGTCGTGTCCTGGATCGGCCTGCCCAACCAGTCCCAGTACGAGTTGCCGCGGCTGACCGTGGACGGCTCGCTGATCGTGTGGAGCGCGGTGATCGGGCCGGTCGCGGGCGTTGGGGCGTACTGGTTCTCGCGCGCCACCTCGGCGGCACGCCAGCGCGCACCGCGGGGCCGCGCCCTGCTTGTCACCGCCCCGCTGGCGTTCCTGGTCCTCGGCCTGCTGTCGATCCCGTTCCCGCAGTTGCTCGGCAACGGCAAGGGCCCCGCGCAACTGGCCTTCGACAGCACGCAGGCGCCGGCGTTGTTCGCCGCGCTCCTGGTGTTGCGAGCCCTGATCGTCGTGCTGTGCCTGGGATCGGGCGCCGCCGGCGGCCTGCTGACCCCGTCGCTGGCCAACGGCGCGCTGCTGGGTGTGCTGGCCGGTGGGCTGTGGGCGCTGGCGTGGCCCGGCGCCTCGCCCGGCTCGTTCGCGGTGGTCGGTGCGGCCGCGTTCCTCGCTGCGGCACAACGCATGCCGCTCACCGCGGTGGTGCTGATCATGGAGTTCACCAACGCCTCGCACGACCTGCTCGTCCCGGTCCTGCTCGCCGTGGCGGGGGCCGTGGCCACGGAGCGGCTGTGCGGACGGCGGGCGAAAACCGGTTGAGCGCGGCCAGCGGGGTTTGCCAGGATCTGGGCATCCCGACAGAGCAGTGCCCCGGGGCGCTAGACCGGTGGGAGCAGGAGGCGGTGGGCGGGAAGCCCGCACGCGTGACGCACGATCGGCGTCCTGAGCAGCCCCACCGGACCCGGCCCAAACCTATGATCGGCTCCATGGAGCACAACGAGGCAGTGGCCTTCGCGCAGTCCTGGGCCCAGGCGTGGAACAGCAGGGACCTGGAGCGGGTGCTGAGCCACTTCGCGCAGGACGTGGTGTTCACCTCACCGGTGGCGGCGCAGTTCCGGGACAGCGGCGTGATCACCGGCAAGGACGAACTGCGCGAGTACTGGGCCGAGGGCCTGCGGCGCATCCCGGACCTGCACTTCGAGGTGCTCGGGGTCTACCTGGGCCTGCACACGCTGGTGATCAACTACCGGAACCAGCTGGGCAGGCTGGTGTGCGAGGTGCTGGTCTTCGAGGGGGACCTGGTCGTGCGGGGGCACGGGACCTACCTCGGTGAGGCTGGCAACCCGGCCGGGGTGCGGTGAACGGCCCCGGCCGGGTCGGCTACGCACGCGGTGTGCGCAGCACCGAGGGCATTCCGAAGTGGATGGTCTCCCTGGTGACCTCCCGCTCGGTCACGGTGACCGGGCCGAAGCCGCGCAGGTAGTCGATGACCTCCTCGACCAGTCGCGGCGGCGCGGAGGCGCCCGCGGTCAGGCCCACGGTGCGCACCCCGGCCAGCCACTCGGTGTCGATGTCCCCGGTGTCGTCGATCAGGTAGGCGGGGGTTCCCCTGCGCTGCGCGAGTTCCACCAGCCGCACCGAGTTCGAGGAGTTGCGCGAGCCGACCACGAGCACCAGGTCGGACTCGTCCGCGATCGCGGTCAACGCCTCCTGCCGGTTCGTCGTGGCGTAACAGATGTCCTCACTGCCCGGTGCGCGCAGCGCCGGGAAGCGCTCGCGCAGCGCGGCCACCACCTCGGTGGTCTCGTCCACGGCGAGCGTGGTCTGGGTCAGGTAGGACACCCGCTCCGGGTCGGGCACCTCCAGCGTGGCGACCTCCTCGGCGTTCTGCACCAGGATCGTGTGCTCCGGCGCCTCACCGAGCGTGCCCTCCACCTCCTCGTGCCCGGCGTGCCCGATCAGCAGCACGGTGTCCCCGCGGGCGGCGAACCGGCGTGCCTCCACATGCACCTTGGTCACCAGCGGGCAGCTCGCGTCGACGACCTCCAGCCCGCGGCCTCGTGCCTCGTCCCGGACCGCGGGCGACACGCCGTGCGCGGAGAACACGACGGTCGCCCCGTCGGGCACCGCGTCCAGCTCGTCGACGAAGACCGCGCCACGGGCTTCGAGATCGGCGACCACGTGCACGTTGTGCACGATCTGCTTGCGCACATAGACCGGCGGCTCGCGCTGGTCCAGCACGCGCTCGACGATCTCGATGGCCCGCTCCACCCCGGCGCAGAACGATCGGGGCCCGGCCAACAGCACGGTCCTCGGCTCGGCCATCCTCGCCTTCCTAGTGGTCACGACGGGTGGCCATCCTGGCCAGCGCGGCCAGTTCGGCGGCCGCGCGGTCACAGGGCTCGGCCGCACCGAGCACGCGCACGGCCTCGGCCAGCAGGTGGTCGGCCCGGTCCTGGCTCCACGTCCGGCCGCCCGCCCGCTCGATCAACTCGGCGGCACGGGACAGTTCCGCCGTGGTCAGTGGCTGATCCCGTTGGTACAGCACGGAAAGCTCGGCGGCCTCCACCGTGCCCGAGGTCAGCGCGGCCACCACCGGCAGCGACTTCTTGCGGCTGCTCAGGTCCGAGTGCACCGGCTTGCCGGTGACCTGGGTGTCGCCCCAGATGCCGAGCAGGTCGTCGACCAGTTGGAAGGCCAGCCCGAGGTTCTCACCGAACCCGTGCAGCAGCCGGACCCGCTCGGTGCTGGCACCGCCGTAGAGCGCGCCGATCGCGCAGGAACACGCCAGCAGCGCGCCGGTCTTCTTGCCCGCCATGGTGAGGACCTCGCGCAGCTCCACGTCGGAGCGGTCCTCGAAGGACACGTCCTCGGCCTGGCCCTCCACCAGTTCCTGCACGGCGGCGGACAGCATGCGCACGCCCTCCTGGGTGGCGGGGTGCCCGCTGCCCACGAGCACGTCGATGGCCAGGGTCAGCAGCGCGTCCCCGGCGAGGATCGCCGAGCTGACCCCGAACACGCTCCAGGCCGTGGGGCGGTGACGCCTGCTGACGTCACCGTCCATCACGTCGTCGTGCAGCAGTGAGAAGTTGTGCACCAGCTCCACGGCCACCGCGGCGGGCACCGCGGCGGCCGCGCCACCGCCGACGGCCTCCGCCGCCAGCAGCACCAGCGTGGGTCGGATCGCCTTGCCGCCATCACCTCCGGTCGGCGTGCCGTCGGCGTCCCACCAGCCGAAGTGGTAGCCGGCGACCCGGCGCATCGAGGCGGGCAGCGTGTCCACCGCCGCCCGCAGCGCCGGATCGACCAGTCCCCGGCTCCAGGCCAGGGACTGCCTGGCGGAGCGGGCATTTGTCATGACGTCAATGGTGACCATCTCCCCTCTAGGAACCGATCTGGACGTCTTCGAGCACGCCGAGCGCGTCGGGCACGAGCACCGCGGCGGAGTAGTAGGTGCTGACCAGGTAGGAGATGATCGCCTTCTCGCTGATCCCCATGAACCGCACGGAAAGCCCCGGCTCCACCTCGTCGGACAGGCCGGTCTGGCGCAGGCCGATCACGCCCTCGCTGTCCACGCCGGTACGCATGGCGATGATCGAGGAGGTGTTGTGCTTGGAGATCGGCAGCTTGTCGCAGGGCAGGATCGGCACCCCGCGCCAGGACTGCAACTGCCTGCCCTCGAAGGCCGTGGTGGGCGGCAGGATGCCGCGGTGGTTGCACTGCTTGCGGAAGGCCGCGATCGTCCTGGGGTGGGCGACGAAGAACTCGGTCTTGCGCCTGCGGGCGAGCAGGTTGTCCATGTCGTCGGGGGTGGGCGGGCCCGAGCGCGGGTGGACGCGCTGCTTGAAGTCGGCGTTGTGCAGCAGGCCGAAGTCGCGGTTGTTGATCAGCTCGTGCTCCTGGCGCTCGCGCACCGCCTGGATCGTCAGCCGCAACTGCTGCTCGGTCTGGTTCATCGGCTCGTTGTAGAGATCGGCCACCCGGGAGTGCACCCGCAGCACCGTCTGCGCGAGGCTGAGCTCGTACTCGCGCGGGAACTCGTCGTAGTCCACGAACGTGCCCGGCAGGTCCGGCTCGCCCACGTGGCCCGAGGCCAGGTCGATCGCGGCCTCACCGTGCTTGTTCTGCGACTGCGAGCCCGCGGCGCGGAAGCGCTCCAGGTGTGCCCGCAGCTCGGCGGACTGCTCGGCCACCTCGCGGAAGGACTGCGCGGACAGGGTGAGCACGGTGCAGCGGGTGTCCGCCTTCGCGGTGAACGACCAGTTCAGCTGCTCGGCGGCCAGCGCGCCGTCACCGAGGAAGTCCCCGTCGGCGACCACGCCGAGCGCGGTCTCGTTGCCGTACTTGCCTTCTCCGGTCTTGGTCACCCGGCCGTGCACGATCAGCACGACCTGGTCGACCGCCGACCCGGCCTCCGCGAGGGTCTCGCCCGCGGACAGCTCGCGCTGCACGAAGCGGTTGGCCAGCGCGCTGAGCACCTGGCTGTCGTCGAACCCGCGCAGCGCGGGGATCTCGCCCAGCTCGGCGGGGATCACCCGGACCTGCGAGCCGGTGGCGACGAACTCGATGCGCCCGTCACCCACGGAGTAGGTCAGTCGGCGGTTGACCCGGTAGGCGCCGCCCTTGATGTCCTCCCAGGGCAGCGCGTGCAGCAGCCAGCGCGGGCTGATGCCCTGCATCTGGGGCACGGACTTGGTGGTGGTGGCCAGGTTCCGCGCCGCGGCGGTGCCGAGACTCTGCGGTGACTGTCCCGTGTCGACACCAGGCTCAAGCGTCTCGGTCACGGCTCAGAACTCCATTCCGGTCAGTGCGGGGATGCGGACGGCGGCGGTGCCGAGCCCGCTGGGGGTGGGGACGGGGAGGTCGGTGGGCTCGTACCTGAGCTTCAGTTCCGGTTCCTTGTAGCGCGAGGTCTTCACGTGCCAGTGCAGGATCGCCGCCATCCAGTCCTGGAGCTCCTCGACGTGCTTGCGCAACCCGGCGCGCTGCCTGTCGTCCAGCTGGAAGTCCTCGGCCACGACCGGCAGGTCCTCGTCGGCGACCCGCTGGAACTCCTTGATGCGCAAGGTCATCAGGTCGTTGACGATCGCCACGGCGTGGTCCCGGTCGGTGTTGAGGAAGTCCTGCACCACGATGACCATGTTGTGCAGCTCGCCCTCGTACTGCATCTCCTTCTGGTACGAGAAGATGTCGTTGAGGAAGCACGCGTAGTCCTCGGCGGCGTTCTGCAGTTCCCGCATCGGCGTGGTCTCGAAGATCTCGTCCGGCAGCACGTTGTCCGGGCGCAACCGGGCCAGGCTCTCGGTGAGGTCGGAGCCGAAGGTCTTGCGGCGCATCTCGATGTAGTCCACCGGGTCCGGAACGCGGTGCTGGAACTGGTTGTTCAGCTCCCACAGCCAGCTCTCCAGCATCATCTCGATGGAGTTGCGGAACTTGACCCGGTTGCCCTCGGGCATCGGTCCCGCCGTGCGGACCCACAGGTCGGCCAGCCCCTTCTCCACGGGGTTGGTCGCAACCGCGGTCTGCACGCAGTCCAGCGGCATGAACTCCGACAGCCGCCTGGTCTGCGCGATACCGGTATCGATCCTCCTCGTCGCGCCGAAGACCACCGGGTAGTAGTCGTCGCCGTAGGTGCCCCAGGTCAGCCACTCCGCCGACAGGTCCAGCTCCTCGCGACCGCAGTCGGGGTCGATGCCCGCCGAGCACAGCGCGAAGTCGAAGCCGCGGTTCTCCCGCTCGCTCCACAGTGGAACGGACAGCACTCCGGGCACCGCGTCGTAGAAGCCCATCTCGCCCGCCCAGGCGATGCTCGCGGCCCGCGATGCCTCCAGGTGCGGGTTGAGCTGCAACCGGTAGGGCATGTGGATCTTCGGCAGCGGGGTGGGCCCGACCTTCTGGAAGGGCACGTGCCTGTGGCTGTTGAGCCGGACCCGGCCCGGGGCCCCCGCCTGGTCGCCCTTCGGCACGGGCAGGTCCGGGCTGGCCGGTGGCCGGGGCACCGCAACGGAACTCGGCGCGGGCGGCGGCACCGGCAACGGCTCGGCATAACGGGGGTTGTTGTGCTGCCAGAGGAAGGCCCCCGCGGTGAAGGCCCGCAGCGCGTCCACGTACTGATCGAGAAGTTCGCGGGCCCTGTTGTCCAGCCCGAGGTCCTCCGCCATCGCGGGCAGTTCGTGCTCGGCGACCCGCTGGAACTGCGCGACCCGTTGCCGCATGAGGTCGTGCACGATGTGCACGGCCCGTTGCAGTTCGCAGTCCAGGAACTGCTGGGTGAGCAGGACGAGGTTGTTCGTCGAACCCTCGCGGTGGATCTCGTTGTCGTAGGAGATGATGTCGTTGCCGAGGGCGTTCACGTCCATGCAGGTCTCGTCCAGCGTGCCCATCGCCCTGCTGGCGAACACCTTCTCGGACAGGTCGGGAGCGACCAGCAGCCGGGTCAGCGCGACCACGAACTCCCCGAAGCTGGTCCTGCGCCGCATCTCCACGAAATCGACCGGATCGGGCAGCCGCCCCTGTATCAGG
This sequence comes from Kutzneria viridogrisea DSM 43870, assembly GCF_000525635.1. Taxonomy (NCBI): domain Bacteria; kingdom Bacillati; phylum Actinomycetota; class Actinomycetes; order Pseudonocardiales; family Pseudonocardiaceae; genus Kutzneria; species Kutzneria viridogrisea. Next base: position 706,348 of record NZ_CP007155.1, on the reverse strand, counting down.
TTGTGCAGCTCCCACAGGAAGCTCTCGGCGGTGGATACGATGGCCGCGGAGAACAGCTCGCGCTGCTTCGCGGACATGCTGGGCGCGGTGCGCGTCCACAGGTCCGCCAACCCCAGCTCGATCGGATTGGTCGGCACCGCGGCAGGCGTGCCCGCCGCGGACATGAAGGCGGGCAACCGTTCCACGAAGGCCTTGGCGCCCGCGTAGTCCCTGTTCCTGCCGAACGCCGCCAGGAAGTAGTCGTCGAGGAAGAAGCCCCAGCTGATCCAGTCGGCGGCCAAGCCGAACAACTCGGCGGGGGCGCTGGGCAGGACGAGACCGGAGAACAGCACGTAGTCGTGGCTGTCGAAGGTCTGCTCGGTCCAGACCGGAAAGCCCCTCGCGCCCGGTTGCGGGCTGAAGAACCCGGTGTCCCGAGCCCACTGCTTGGCCCTGGGCCGGGTCCGGTCCACGTGCGGGCTCATCCTGGCCTCGAACGGGATGTCGAACACCGGCATGTCGAACGAACTCATCGGATCACCCGCCCAGCCCGACGAGCGAGCCGATCGAGGCCGTCGCGGTGCCGAGACCCCTGGGCCCACCAAGGAAGGAGCCCAGGGACGGGCTGGCGGTCGCTGCCGTGCCGCCCTCGTTCATGTACCGGTTGGAGCGCATGTGCCACTCGTGGCCGCCGGACTGCCAGTCCTGCAACCCCCTGGCGTAGACCAGCACCCGCATCCGCTCGGCGGGGTCCAGCCCGTTCTCCTCGCACAGCAGCGGCAGCTCGGTGAAGAAGGTGTTCTCGAACTGGTGCAGCCGCGAGGTGATCATGTCGTTGACCGCGTCGGCGGCCCGCTGGGTGTCGTAGCCGAGGAACTCCTTGAGCACCAGCACCGCGTTGGCGTTCTCGCCCTCGTCCTCCACCTCGCGCTGATAGGAGAACAGGTCGTTGCGCAGGTGCACCCCGTCGGAGAAGGTCTCCTTGAGCACGCGCAGCGGTCGGCTGTGCGCCACCGAGGCGGGCACCTCCGCCTCGGTGGCCACCTCGACCAGGTCCGCCGACCAGGGCGCGCCGCCGACCTTGCGGCGCATCTCGATGTACTCGATGGGGTTGGCCACCCGCCCCTCGACGATGTTGGCCAGCTCCCAGACGCAGTCCTTGAGCAGGTTCTCCGTGCTCACGATGAACCGCTGCCGCCAGGCATCGGACATCCTGGGGATGGTCCGGTTCCACAGGTCCTCAAGACCCGCCTCGACCTGGTTGGTCGGCTTCTCGGTGATCGGACCGGAGTGCGGCATGAACAGCGAGAGCCGGTCCAGGTACGCCTTGGCGCCGGGCTGGTCCTTGGTGCGCTTGAAGACCTCGAGGAAGTGGTCGTCGAAGAAGAAGACCCAGACGTACCAGTCGGTGATCAGGTCGAGCATCTCCTGATCGCACTCGGGATGGGTGTAGGCGCAGAGCAGCGCGTAGTCCATGCCGTCGAACTGTCGCTCGTCCCAGACGTTCGAGCCCTCGATCATCCCGAACTCCCGCGCCCACGCCTTGGTGTGCACGCGGGCCCCCTCCAGGTGCGGGTTCAACCTGGCCGGGTGGGGCATGTAGAAAGTCGGCAACTCAAAGGGCTGCATGGCCTGCGCCCACCCCTCCCTGCTAGTTGGCGCGGCCCAGTTCGACGTCCTCCAGGATCGCCAGCGCGTCGGGCACCAGCACGGCGGCCGAGAAGTAGGCGCTGACCAGGTAGGAGATGATCGCCTTCTCGCTGATCCCCATGAACCGCACGGAAAGCCCCGGCTTGTACTCGTCGGGGATCGCGGTGGGCTGCAGGCCGATCACGCCCTGGCTCTCCTGACCGGTCCGCATCAGGATGATCGAGGAGGTGGCCTGCTCGGTGACCGGGATCTTGTTGCACGGCAACAGCGGGATGCCGCGCCACGCGGGCACCTGGTGGCCGTTGAAGTCGATGTTCTGCGGGTACAGGCCCATCCGGGTGCACTCCGCACCGAAGGCCGCGATGGTCTTGGGGTGGGCGAGGAAGACCGAGGGGTCCTTCCACACCTTGGACAGCAGCTCGTCCATGTCGTCGGGGGTGGGCGGGCCGGACCGGGTGGGGATGCGCTGGCTGAAGTCGGCGTTGTGCAACAGCCCGAAGTCCCGGCTGTTGACCATCTCGTGCTCCTGGCGCTCGCGCAGGGCCTCGATGGTCAGCCGCAACTGCTGCTCGGTCTGGTTCATCGGCTCGTTGTAGAGATCGGCCACCCTCGAGTGCACCCGCAGCACCGTCTGCGCCACCGACAGCTCGTACTCCCGCGGCGCGGAGTCGTAGTCCACGAAGGTGCCCGGCAGGTCCGGCTCACCGGTGTGGCCCGCCGACATCTCGATCGAGGCCTCGCCGTGCTCGTCGGTGCCCAGCGCGGCGTTGGCCTGGAACATCACCAGCTGCTCACGCAGCGCCTCGGAGGAGGTGGACACCTCCTGGAACGCCGCGCGGGACAGGGTCAGCACGGTGGTGCTGGTCGCCGCCTTCGCGGTGAACTCCCACGCCCCCTCGGTCTCCACCAGGTTGCGGTCGCCGAAGTAGTCCCCGTCGGCCAGGGTGCCCAGCACGGTCTCGTCCCCGTACTTGCCCGCACCGACCTTGCTGACCTTGCCGTGCGCGATCAGCACGACCTGGTCGGCGGCCTGCCCGGCCGCCACGATGGTCTCCCCCGCGCTGAACTCGCGCTGGGTGAACCGCCCGGCCAGCGCGGTCAGCACCGCCATGTCCTCGAAGCCGCGCAGGATCGACAGCTCGCCCAGCTCGGCGGGGATCACCCGCACTTCGGCGCCGGTGGCCACGAACTCGATGCGCCCGTCACCCACCGTGTAGCTCAGCCGCCGGTTCACCCGGTACACGCCACCGTTGACCTGCACCCAGGGCAGCACCCGCAGCAGCCAGCGCGAGGTGATCCCCTGCATCTGGGGGACCGACTTGGTGGTGGTCGACAGGTTCCGCGCGGCGGCGGTCCCCAGGCTCAGCTGGGACTGACTCTCGGTGCCGACACCCGGTTCCAAGGTCTCCGTCACGACCAACAGCTCCTATCCGATGTGATCCAGGGGCGGGCGATTTCGTGCATGCTGGAGGAACGCAAACACGAGAAGAACTACGTGTGTCCGCGCTGCCACGTATTAATTTCGAGGGCATGAGCAAACCGACGAATTGGGCCTAAATTGCCCTCCGTCGGTTTGTGAGTCAAGTTCAGCTGCCAGCAACAGGAAGCTAGCACCCGGGTTCAAAGCTCGTACAGTCACTCGAAGGGGTGGCGCCATCGCGTTCTTTGTGATCGTGAAAAAGAAGTCGTTACTCCCTCGATCCGGTGACGAAAAAAGACGCGAAGTAGCATTCACGTTGCGACTGCCACCCAGTTGGAGCAGCGCATTGGTACCGATGAGGGGGCCAATAGCCCGCCAGGAGACACCAAACGGTTGGTTTCACTACTCCAAATGAGCAAGGAAGTTGACGAGACATCTAACCGCGCCCCTGGGGCGGCCGGACGTGCCCCTACGGCGACACAATTGCGACACCCTGCCGATAGCGCGTCGCTTTCCTTGTCGTACCAGCATTTTTGCCTAAACAACCCGAGTGCCGTGGACGCCCCGCCGTAGCCTGCGAGCAGGACCTGACACAGAGGAGGCGTGGTGCGGCGGTTCGAGGACGAGGTCGCGGTGGTGACCGGCGGTGCGCACGGCATTGGTCTGGCGATCGTGCGCCGGCTCGCCGAGGAGGGCGCCGTCGTGGCGGTCGCCGACCTGGACGGCGCGGTGGCGGAGTCGGTCGCGGCGCAGGTCGGCGGGCTGGCGATCACCTGCGACGTGGGCGACCGGTCCTCGGTGGACGCCGCGTTCGCCACCGTGCTCCACCGGTACGGGCGACTGGACGTGCTGGTGAACAACGTGGGCGTGTGCGTGCTCACCCCGTTCGAGCAGACCGACGACGAGGTGTGGCAGCGCAGCGTGGATCCGACGCTGACCGGGGCGGTGCGCTGCATCCAGGCCGCCCTGCCGCACCTGCTGGCCAACCCCGCGGGCGGGTCGGTGGTGTCGATCGGCTCGGTGAACGGGCTGATGGCCTTCGGCGATCCCGCGTACTCGGCGGCCAAGGCGGGCCTGCAGAGCCTCACCCAGAACATGGCGGGCCGCTACGGGCCGCAGGCGCTGCGGGCCAGGGGGCAGGGCGGCCCTGGGGTGCGCTTCAACCTGGTCGCGCCGGGTACGGTGCGCACCAGGTCGTGGACCTCGGACGAGAACAAGGCCTCGGCCCTGGACCGGGTGGCCAGGCACTACCCGATGGGCCGGGTCGGCGAGCCCGAGGACATCGCCGCGGCGGTGGCCTTCCTCGCCTCCTCCGACGCCGCCTGGATCACCGGCGCGGTGCTGCCGGTGGACGGTGGCATCACCGCCGTACACAGCGGATTCGTGCTGGACGTGGACCGCTGGTGACAGTGATTCCCGTGACCTCGCCACGGTGTGCGATTAACAGACAGTTCACCGGAGCTCGTGTGTGAAGTGTGGAAAGCCCGTACGCCATTCACCGCAGAAAGCGGGTACCCCTCCACCGCTACACTTGACGTGCGAGAACCACACACGATTCACGGAGAAAGTGGCGGACACCACATGACGCAGCGGCAGGGTCCTGCTGGTCCCCCAGCGGGCACCGAAGCCGCTGCCGTGGTCAGACAACGGGGCCGTCCGAGCACCGGTGTTCGGGAGGCTGTGCTCGCGGCGACCGCGGAGATACTGCGCGTGGACGGAATCGCACGACTGAGCACGAAGGAAGTGGCTCGCCGTGCGGGAGTCGCCGAATCCAGCATCTTCTACCACTTCGGCGACAAGCACGAGTTGTTGCAGGCCGTGGTGCGCGCGCAGACCCCGGAGTTGGCGGAGTTGCGGTCCACCGGCGGGTCGTTGCGCGAGGGGCTGATCGCGCTGTGCACCACGCTGGAGGAGCACTACGCACGGTCACTGCCGGTGCTCACCGCCGTGCAGGCCGACGGCGAGTTGCGCAGGCGCATGGCGGAGGGCGGCAGGCAGTACTGCCAGGCCCCGCTGTCCGCACTGGACCGGATCACCGAGCACCTGTCGGCGGAGATCGAGGCGGGCAGGCTCCGGCCGGGACTGGACTCGCGCACCGCCGCGCTGTTGCTGCTCGGCGCGAGCTACCAGCGGGCACTGCACGTCTACATGGGCTGTCCGGCGGAGGTGCTGCCCACCGTGAGTGACCTCGTGGACGCCCTGCTGCCCGAACCCGGTCACGCGTGACCCGGTTGCGAAATTGACTCACATTGGTATAGACACGCAGGGTAGCGGTGGGACTGCCCGAGGCGATCGGAGTGCGGCCATGCACGACCAGGAGACCGGGGCGGGCCGAAGGCTGCTGCCCCGCAGGGAGCGTGCGGCCAGCATCAGGCAGGCCGCGGCGCGGGCCTTCGCGCGTGGCGGCTACGTGGGCACCTCGATGGAGGACCTGGCCACCGAGGCCGGGGTCACGAAGATCATCCTGTACCGCCACTACCCCACCAAGCGGGAGCTCTATCGCAGCGCGCTGGACAACACCTGGGAGCAGCTGGTGGCCACCGCGGGCATCGGCTACGACACCGAGGAGGGGCTGCGCGCCCTGTTCAGGGCCGCGCGCAACGACCCCGACGGCTTCACACTGCTGTTCCGGCACGCGGTGCGCGAGCCGGAGTTCGCCGAGCACGCCAACGAGCTGATGAGCCAGTCCGTGCAGCTGGCCGACCGGGCGCTGGGCCAGTCGGTGACCGATCCCGTGCTGCGCTCCTGGCTGGCCAAGGTGGTCACCGAGCTGGTCGTCAACGGGGTGCTCACCTGGTTGGCCACCGGCAGCGCGGACCGCGACGAGGAGGCGGCGGGCCTGCTGTTCCGCACCGCCGCCGCCGCGATCCTGCAGCACCGCGAGCGCGTCGGCGCGCACTAGTACCTGCACGGGCGTGCCCGAGCGTGAATTCTTGGCACGGATTGGTATGTCCAAAACTGTATACTGAGCGGTTGCTCAGGGAGTACTGTGACGCCTCCACGGTCAATTCTGGGGAGGTGACAATGGCGACAGACCACTACACGGCGGATGACGCCGATGCCGCCGCGAACGTCTTCGCTGGGGAGCTCAAGCGATGGCGGACGCTGCGGGGACTGTCGAGGACCACGTTGGCACGACGGATGGGCTACGACCGCTCATACGTCTCCAAGGTGGAGAGTGGGGCGAAGCCCCCGTCGAGGGATTTCGCCTTCCACGCCGAGAAGGCACTGCACTCCGGCGGGGCGCTGTACAACGCGTACCGGGAACACGCCGCGACGACTGATCGGACTCGCCCCGTCGACGGGCAGTTCGCGCGGGTCAGCCCGCAGCCCGCGGTCCAGTACGCCGACATGATGGCCGGCGGGGCACCGCCGGCGGGGAGGTGACCGGGCACCACTAGGGGAGGCGGTCGAGCCTTCCAGTCGGCGCGAACCCCCGCCGTGCCCACCGGATCTCGGCCAACACAACGTTGATCTACAACCCGCACGACGGCGGACCGCAGCCAGCGGCCCGCCGTCGTGTCGTTGTGGGCAGCCCCGCCGCCACGCCTATCCCAGCGACACGAACCGCTCGGGCAGGCGGTCCCAGACCTCGGGCGTGTAGAAGTGGCCACCGGCCAGCTCGGTCACGGTGACCGGCCCGGCGCCCAGCACGGACCAGCGCTTGGCCTGGGCGGCGGCGTCCGCACCGTCCTGGCTGCCGTACAGCACCTGCAACGGCGCACGAACGGTCGTGCCGGGCTCGTAGCGGTAGTCGGCGCTGACGGTCAGGTCGGCGCGCAGCAACTCCAGGGCAATCTGCACCAGCTCGGGCTCGGCGAGCAGTTCCGGGGACAGCTGGCCCACGGTGCTCATCCACTCCAGCAGCTCGGCGTCGGTCTGCGACAGGGCGGGCGGCCGGTGCAGCTTGACCGCCCAGTCGGTGGGCGCCTCGCTGGCGGAGGCCACCACGGCGCTGGGCCCGCGCAGACCGGCCCGTTCCATGCGGACCGCCACGTCGAAGGCCACGGCGGCGCCCATGCTGTGCCCGAACAGCACGAACGGTCGGTCAACTTGTTCGTGCAGCGCACGCACGATCGGTGCGCACAGCTCCTCCCAGGTGGTGGCGAAGGGCTCGGCGAACCGGGACTCACGGCCCGGATGGCAGATCAGCACCAGCTCGGTGTTCTCGGGCAGGACCCGGGCCCAGCGCCGGAACGGCGCGGTGCCGCCACCGCTGTAGCCGACGCACACCAGCGCCCGCTCCGCCGAGGGCCGTGGCAGCGGCCGGACCAGCGCACTCTCGTTCGTACTACTCACGGCACCAAACTACCCAGCACTCCCGACTACGCGGCGGCCACCGCACGCAGCCGCCGGTGCGCGCCGCCGTAGGGCGAGACCTCCCCGAGGTGCTGCTTGGCCAGCTTGGCGACCATCGTGTAGTTGCTGTCGCAGACGTTGCCCACCGGCGCCTGCCCCGCCTGGCTGACCAGCTGGTAGGCGTCCATCGGGTGCAGGCCGGTCAGCTCGCCGACCCAGCCGACCAGGTCGTGCTGGCTGATCCGGTACGCGTCCTCCAGCGGACGGGCCGAGCCGGTGGACATGATCGAACGGTCGTCCTCGATCCTGGGCCACGGGGTGCTCACGCCCTTGATCACCTCGACCGCGATCACCGTGTCCATGGCGGCCTCCACCGCGGTCCCGCACACCTCGCCGTGCCCCTGGCGGCAGTGCCCGTCGCCCAGGGCGAGCAGCGCGCCCGGCACGTTGACCCCGAAGTAGGCGGTGACCCCGGCGCGCAGTTCGGGGGTGTCCATGTTGCCGCCGTGCGCGTCCGGGGTGATCGTCATGCGCGCCTCGAAGGCGGCGGGCGCCACGCCCACGGTGCCGTGCATGGGTTCCAGCGGCAGGTCCACGGTGAACTCGCTGCGCAGGGCCCGGTAGCGCACGGTGCGGCGCTCCCGGTCCACCTCGTAGCGCCACACCAGTTCCTCCAGCGGCTCGTGCAGCATCGCGGTGGTGTGCGTGGTGGTGAGCGCGCCGAAGTGCGGGAAGGTCGTGGACACGGCCCAGTCGCGGGCCGGCTCGATGGCGGCGAAGTGCACGGCCAGGGTGTCCCCCGGCTCGGCGGTCTCCACGTAGAACGGACCGGAAACCGGGTTCAGGTAAGGGAATTCGCACACCTGTGAGGGCAGGTCCTCGACCGAGCGCACCCGGCCCCCGAAGCAGTCCTCGGTGCGGACCCGCAGCAACTGGCCCGGTCGCAGGCTCAGCACGGGAGCGACCCCGCCGAAGGTGTAGGCCAGCTCGGTGGGCTCGGGGCGGTAGTCGATGATCACTCAGGCTCCTCGGACAGTCCGGACAGACGGGGGCTGCGGCCCGCGATGTGCGCGACAAGCAGCACCACGGCGCCCACGGCCAGCCAGCCGAGGCCGAGCTCGCGGGCGGCAGCCTTGGCGTTGACGATCACGTACAGCAGCACGGCGAACCCGATCAGCGGGATGACCAGGTGCCGTACCCAGTGCCTGCTGCGCCCGCGGATCACGTGGTGCACCACCACCGAGACGTGCAGGACCAGGAAGGCCACCAGGGCGCCGAAGTTGACCAGCGAGGTCAGCAGCGGCACACCGTCCCCGGACAGGGCCAACGGCACCCCGACGGCCAGCGACACCGCCGCCACCAGGAAGGTCGCGTTCGCGGGCGACTGCCTGCGCCGGTCCACCCTGGCCAGGAACCCGGGCAGCTGGCGGTCCCTGGCCATGGCGAACAGCAGGCGGGCGGTGGCCGCCTGGGCCACCAGCGAGCAGGCGAAGCCCCAGGCGATGGCGGTGGACAGCGCGGTGAGCACGCCCAGCCATGGCCCGGCCGCGGCGGCAGCGGTGTCGTAGAACGCCGTGCTCGCCGGGTCCCCGTCCCGCAGCAGGCGTGTGGGGTCGGGCACCAGCAGCGCGGCGACCCAGGTCTGCGCCACGAACAACGCGGCGGCCAGCACCAGCGCGGCGATCATCGCGCGGCCGATCTGCCGTGCCGAGCCGCGGTTCTCCTCGGCCAGGGTGGAGATCGCGTCGAAGCCGAGGAAGGACAGCACCGCGACCGACACCGCCCCGAAGACCACCGGCAAGGAGAACGTGGCGGGGTCGTAGAACGGTCGTGCGGAAATCCCCTGGCCAGCCCCGCCGAGCAGCGCGACCAGGCCGAAGCCGAGGAACAGCGCCAGCACGACCAGCTCGGCGACCAGCACGATCCGGTTGACCCGCGCCGTCAGCTGGATGCCCAGGTAGTTGACGAGGGTGTTGAGCAGTACGAAGGCGATGACCCACAACCAGGGCGGCACGGCGGGCACGAAGGAGCTCATCGCCGCGCCCGCGACCAGGTACAGCAGCGCGGGGACCAGCACGTAGTCCAGGAAGATCGCCCACCCGGCCAGGAAACCGATCGAGGGCGAGATGCCGCGCCCCGCGTAGGTGTAGACCGACCCGGCCATCGGGAAGGCGCTGGCCATCTCGGCGTACGACCGTGCGGTGAACACCATGGCCACCGCGCCAATGACGTAGGCGAGCGGGACCATGCCGCCGGATTCCTGGTACACACCACCGAAGATGCCGAAGGGCGCGATCGGCACCATGAAGATCAGCCCGTACACCAGCAGGTCACCCAGGCTCAGCGAACGCCGGAGCTGCTGGCGGTACCCGAAGCTCGCGAGCGGATCATCGGCCATGCCCGGACCCTAGTGGTGCGGGCGGGCGCGGCGACACCGTCGGAGGTCAGATCTTCTCGATCACGTTCACCAGCGTGCCCGAGGAGTCGGTGCGGTAGAAGTGCCGCTGCCCGAACGGTTCCTCGCGCAGCTCCTGCACGACCGGCACCCCGGCGGCGGTGATCGAGGCCAGCGCCGCGGCCGCGTCCGGCACGCCACGAGCACCGTGCTGCCGAACGAGATCGCCACGACCGCCCCCGAACAGTGTCCTGCCCCGGCCGACAGGGCGTCGACCGGGGCAGGACGAGGATGCCAGTTCAGGCGAAGTCGTGCTCGTGCAGCCACTTCAGGGTGGCGGCGCGGTAGTCGGCGGCGTTCTCCGCGAGCCCGAGGCCGTGACCGGCACCGGGCAGCACGAACACCGACAACTGGGCGGCGTCACTGAAGTACGGGGCCTCACCGGCGCGCAGGGCCTGCGCGCTGGAGCAGTCCCGCAGGAAACCGCAGAAGCCCGTGTCGTTGCCGCCGTCGGCCAGCATCACCGGCACGCTGATGGACCGGGACAGCGGGCTGACCAGGCCAAGACCGATGATCTCCACCAGGCTCACCGCGGACACCTGGTCCTTGGCGTACTGCTCGTCGGCGGCGACCACACCGGGCTCCACGTCGGAGGCACTGAAGTACATGATGTTGCGCTCGCCCGGCCTGCTGGTCAGGTAGCCGGGGTCCCCGCCCCTGCTGGACAACAGCGGGTCGACGGTCACCGGTTGCAGGCCGACCGCCACGTCCTTGAGCAGGACCGGCATGTTCGGCAGGTGGGTCATGCCGGTCAGCAGCACGCCGTCCACGTCGTGGTAGGTGGCCGACTCGATGATCGACAGCGCGGAACCCGCGGAGTGCCCGCCGATGAGCACCTTGCCGAAGCGGGTGCCGCCCACCTTGCCCGCGCGCAGTGCCGAGATCACCTGGTGCATCGCGGAGGCCTGGCCGGCGCCGGTGACCAGCGCGCTGAGCGGGCGCGAGCTCTGGCCGATGCCGATCGGGTCCACGGCGAAGGTGGCCAGCCCGTTGCGGGCCATGTCCCGTTGGTAGGAGTACTGGTCCGGCTTGTACGGCAGGTCCCAGTACTTGCGGTTGAAGGTTGCACCCGGCAGCAACAACTGGACGCTCTTGGCGGTGACGCCTTCCGGTGCGCACAGCTGACCGTGGATGGTCGCGGGCAGCACGAGCGCGGTCACCGGGACATCGGCCTCGGTGCAGGTCACCGTGGGTGCGGTGGCCGACGCGGGCTGGGGCGCGGCGAGCATTCCGGCGACAACCGCACACCCGGCGAACAAGGAGGTTGCCAGGAGGGGGAGGGATCTCACGGAGCTGGCCCTTCTGAGATCGACTTGGCAGCGAGGTGAGCAGGGTATAGCCAGCTGAACCGGACGAGTCACCGTTCAACACCTTTGAGTGAACTTTGCTGTGTGGCAACGGCTTACTGGTCACTTCGAGCGTCATTGCCCCCTCGACCGTGGGAGTAGGCTCTATGGGCTGTCGCCACTGCCGCCGGAACGGAGTCGCGCCTTGGCAGGTGAGAACGCCGACTGGATCCCCGAGGACGTGGACCTGTTCCGGGCCAGCCCTTCGCGCGTCTACGACTACCTGCTCGGTGGTGGCTGCAACTTCGCCGTGGACCGGGACTGGGCCGAGCAGGCCATCGAGAAGATGCCGTGGATCCGCGCCGCGGCCAGGTCCAACCGGGCCTTCCTGCGCCGCGCGGTGGTGTACTGCGCCGAGGCGGGCCAGCGGCAGTTCCTCGACCTGGGCTCGGGAATCCCGACCGCGCAGAGCGTGCACGAGATCGCGCACCGCACCGACCCGCGCTGCCGAGTGGTCTACGTGGACAACGAGCGGGTCGCGGTCTCGCACAGCGAGTTGCTGCTGGCCACGGTGCCCACGGCGGGCATCGTCGAGGCCGACATGTGCGATGTGGACAAGGTGCTGGGCCACCCGGTCACCCAGGAGCTGCTGGACTTCTCCCGTCCCGTCACGGTGATCAGCACGGCCGCGCTGTACTACATCCCCGACGACGACCTGGCGGCCAAGACCGCGCGCAGGTACCTGGACGTGCTCGCCCCCGGCAGCATGTTCGTGCTCTCGCACGCGACCCTGGGCCCGCACGAGCGGGACAAGATGAAGCTCGCCGACGTGCTGAAGATGACCAAGACACTGACCAGCTCGGCCACCGCCCGCAGCCCGGAGTGGATCCTCTCCCTGTTCGACGGCATGGAACTCGTGCCGCCCGGCCTGGTGTACACCCCGGACTGGCGCCCGGACCGGCTGCAACTGGCCGAGGAGTCGCCCTGGCAGGCCGCGGTGCTGGCCGGGGTCGCCCGCAAACCTGACTGACCTCGTCAGCCGCCTGCGACAACTGCGCGAACGAGAAGGTGATCGGTCATGGCAGCCACGTCCTCGGCAGGTGATCCGGTCCGCGTCCCGGAGCCGCTGTTACCCGCGGCGCGGGCCTGTCCGGCGAGCGGGAGCGCCGCGGCGGTGGGTCCCGCGCACCGGGGCAGACTGGTCACCGGCATCGAGTCCTGGCTGGTCACCCGGTACGAGGAGGTGGCCGCGGCGCTGAGCGACCCGCGGCTGGTGATGTCCGCCCCGCGGATCCAGCAGGAGCTGGTGGACCGGGGCGCGCTGCCGGAGCGGTTCGGCAGCCTGGTCCAGCGCAGGACGAGGACCCTGCTGAGCACCGACCCCCCGGAGCACAGCCAGCTGCGCAGGCTGGTCAACCCGAGCTTCTCCGGGCGGACCGTGGACCTGTTGCGCGAGCGGGCCCGGCAGGTGTGCGGGGACCTCCTGGCGGCCATGCGTGAGCGATCCCGGCAGGGCGAGGTGGTCGACCTGGTCGACGAGTTCGCCTTTCCCCTGTCCGTCACCATGATCTGCCAGTTGCTCGGCGCCCCCGCCGAGGACCGTGAGCGCTTCCGGGAGTGGTCGCAGGCCATCGTGTTCGACCACGGGGACGCCGAGTCGGTGGCCGCCTACCAGCGCGCGATGGCCGCCATGGACGAGTACTTCGGCGAGCTGATCGCGGCCAAGCGCGCGGCCCCGGCCGAGGACCTGGTCAGCCAGTTGGTGGCCGCCGACGACGAGCGGGGCGGCGAGGACCCCGCCGAGCTGCGCTCGATGCTCTCCCTGCTGATGATCGCCGGGCACGAGACCACCGCGAACCTGATCGCCAGCGGGGTGCTCGAACTGCTGCGCAACCCCGAGCAGCTGGCCGCGCTGCGCGCCGATCCCGGCCTGCTGAACCCGACCGTGGAGGAGTGCCTGCGGCACGCCGGTCCGGTGGCGTTCAGCTCGATGCGGTTCACCACCGAGGAGATCCGGTTCGGCGAGGTGCTGGTGCCGCGCGGCGAGGTGGTCTCGCTCGGGCTGTGGGCAGCCGACCACGACCCGGCCCACTTCCCGGACCCCGACGCCTTCGACGTGCACCGCAGGGGCGACCCGCACCTGGCCTTCGGCCGGGGCGCGCACTTCTGCGTGGGCGCGAACCTGGCCAGGATGCAGGCGCAGGTCGCGCTGGGCACCCTGCTGGACAGCTTCGGCGAGATCAAGCTGGCGGTGCCCGAGGAGGAGCTGAGCTGGCGCCCAGCCAACACCCGTGGCCCGCGCCACCTGCCGCTGCGGCTCACCGAGTGATCAGGCGGAGGTCCGTACGCTCGTGCTGTGCACCCTGATCATCGTCTCCGGCAGGCGATCACGGCCTACCTCTGGCTGAGCGCCCTCGTGGTGGCGGCGCTGTCCGCGCTGACCTGGCACGGGCGCCGTGGCACCGGGCTGGACCTGGCCGTGGACGGCTGGATCGAGCGCACCTTCAGCCAGGACCTGCTCCGCACGGTCGTGCACCTGGCTGACCTGCCGGTGCTGGTGGGTGTGCTGGCCCTCGTCCTGGTGCTGGCCCTGGTGCGGCGCGACCGCGAGCTCGCACTGCTGGCCGTGCTGGGGCCGACCGCCGCGATGCTGCTCACCGAGCTGGTGCTCAAACCGTTGGTGCACCGCACTTACGGCTCGTGGCTGGCCTTCCCCAGCGGGCACACCACGGCGATCACGGCCACCGCGACGGTACTGGCACTGCTCGCCGCCCGGTTGCCCCTCGCCGCACGAACGGTCGTGCACCTGCTGCTGCTCGCGGCGGTGGTCGTGGTGGCCATCGCGCTGATCGGTCTGGACTACCACTACTTCACCGACACCGTGGGCGGGTTCTTCGTGGCCACCGCCTGCGTGCTGCTGGTCTCCCGGCTGCTGGACCGAACGGCCGATTAGCGGGTCTTGCCGGAACCTGCACTTCGCCAGCTATTTACAGCGCTGGGCTCCATCGCGAAAATCGCTGACAAAGCGTCTCGCGACAGGCGGAGAGGTGACCGGCGGTGCGCAGGTTCGCTGGAGTACTGGCAGCAGTGCTCGCGATTGTCCTCGGCACGGTCGTGCAGTTTTCCGGCACGGCCTCGGCGGCGCCCAGCCCGGCGGCGCGGGAGTTGCGCGGCATGTGGATCGCCAGCGTGGCCAACATCGACTGGCCCTCCCGCCCCGGCCTGCCGGTGGCGCAGCAGCAGGCGGAGTACCTCGGCCTGCTCGACCGCGCCAAGGCGACCGGGATCAACGCGGTGTTCGTGCAGATCCGGCCGACCGCCGACTCGTTCTACCCCTCGAAGCTGGAGCCCTGGTCCCAGTACCTGACCGGCACCCAGGGCCAGGACCCCGGCTACGACCCGCTGGCCTTCCTCGTCCAGCAGGCGCACCAGCGCGACCTGGAGTTCCACGGCTGGTTCAACCCGTACCGGATCAGCCAGCAGCCCGACCCGGCCAAGCTGGCGCCGAACCACCCGGCGCGGCTGCACCCGGACTGGGTGGTCAGCTACGGGGGCCAGCTCTACTACAACCCCGGCGTGCCCGCCGCACGAACGTTCGTCGAGCGGGTCATCCTGGACACGGCCACCCGGTACGACCTGGACGGGGTGCACTTCGACGACTACTTCTACCCGTACCCGGTGGCGGGTCAGGCGTTCCCCGACGAGCAGGCGTACCAGACCTGGGGCGCGGCCAGGTTCCCGGACCGGGCCGACTGGCGGCGGGACAACGTCAACCAGCTGGTGCGCGAGCTGTCCCGGCAGCTGCACGCGGCCAAGCCCTGGCTTGCCTTCGGGGTCAGCCCGTTCGGGGTGTGGCGGGACAAGCGCACCGACCCGACCGGTTCGGACACCACCGCGGGCGTGCACGACTACGACGAGCTGTACGCCGACACCAGGACCTGGATCCGCAACCGGTGGGTCGACTACGTGGCACCGCAGCTGTACTGGCCAATCGGCTTCACCGTCGCCGACTACGCCAAGTTGCTGCCCTGGTGGGCGAACGAGGTCAGGGGTACCGGCGTCTCGCTCTACATAGGACAGTCGGCCTCCCGGATCGGCATCGCCAACCCGCCCGCCTGGCTCAACCCCGAGGAGATGCCGAGCCACCTCGCGCTGAACCGGGCCACGCCCGGGGTCTCCGGTGACATCTTCTTCAACGCCAACGCCTTGCTGGGCAACAAGCTGGGCTTCACCGACCGGCTGCGCACCGACCTGTACCGGGAACCCGCGCTGGTCCCGGTGCGCGCCACACTGCCGGGGCACACGCCGCCCGCCCCGCTCGCCCTGTGCGCGTACGACCGGGTGCTGAGCTGGCTCGGTTGGCCCACAACGACTTCGTACGGCATCTACCGGGACGGCCGGCTGCTGACGACCGTTCGTGCCACCGGCCCGGTGATGGGCTACACCGACACGTCGGCCACCGCCGGCGAGCACCACGCGTACTCGGTGACCGCACTGGACCGCGGTCACCACGAGAGCCGCCCCCGGACCCTGGAGGACCAGTGAGCGAGCCTGCGAGCGAACCATCAAGCACAGGCCGCGCGCGAAGCGCCGCGCCGAGCGCCAGCGAGGTGCGGCGATGACCGCACTACCGGCGAAGGTGATCAGGCTCGCGCTGGCGGGGACCGCGACGGCGGCGCTGCTCGCACAACTGGCCCTGGCCCCGGCGAGCGCGGGCACGCTGGCGGGCCAGCCCGGTAGCGGGACGGGTGCCGCCATCGACTTCCACCGCTGGCACACCGAGGACGAGTTCGACGCGGGGCAGTACGAGGGCCTGCGCGCGCACGCCGGTGGCGGGCTGGTGATCAGCAGGCCGGTCGGCACGATCGTGCGCACCGAACCGAAGCTGGGCACCACCACGACCTACGAGTACGGGCGCTGGACCTCTCCCCGGTACAGCCAGCACTTCGGCGCCACCCAGCTGATCGCCTCCTGGAACGCCACGACCCCCGCGGGCACCTGGTTGCAGGTGGAGATGCGCGGCAGGACCTCGACCGGGGTCAGCACCGGCTGGTACGTGATGGGCCAGTGGGCCTCGGGCGACAGCGACATCCAGCGCCGCAGCGTGTCCGGGCAGAGCGACGCCGCGGGCACGGTGGACGTGGACACCTTCGAGTCGGCCAGCGGCGTGACCCTGAACTCCTACCAGCTGCGCGTCACCCTGTACCGGCTGCGCGGCGCCCAGCAGAGCCCCCGGCTGAGCATGGTCGGCGCGATGACCTCCGCGGTGCCGGACCGGTTCACCGTGCCGACCAGCCCCGGCGGCGGGGCCTGGGGCGTGGAACTGCCGGTGCCGCGCTACTCGCAGGACGTGCACAAGGGCGAGTACCCGCAGTACGACGGCGGCGGTGAGGCCTGGTGCAGCCCGACCTCCAGCCAGATGGTGATCGAGTACTGGGGCAAGCACCCGACCGAGGACCAGCTCGCCTGGGTCGACCCGAGCTACGCCGACCCCAGCGTGGACCTGGCCGCGCGCGGCACCTACGACTACGACTACCAGGGCGCGGGCAACTGGCCGTTCAACGCCGCCTACGCCGCCAGCTACGGGTTGCAGGCGCACGTCACCCGGCTGCACTCGCTGACCGAGCTGGAGCGGTACATCAGGCGCGGCATCCCGGTGATCACCTCGCAGTCCTTCCTGGCCAGCGAGCTGGACGGGGCCGGGTACAGCACCTCGGGCCACATCATGGTGGTGGTCGGCTTCACCGAGACCGGGGACGTGATCGTCAACGACCCGGCCTCCCAGGACGACAACGCGGTGCGCAACGTCTACAAGCGGGCCCAGTTCGAGAACGTGTGGCTGCGCACCAAGCGGCACCTGGCCGACGGCTCGGTGGGCGGCGGTTCCGGTGGGGTGGCCTACATCTACACCCCGCGCGGCCGGGACTGATCAGATCAGCGGGCTCGGGGACGCCGCGCTGATCCGGTTCATCACGGCCAGGCTGGCCTTGATGTAGGCGTCCCCGTCGCCGTGCAGCACCGAGGCGGTGTTGGCGGCGTGCGCGAACGCGTCGAGCTCGAAGGCCAGCTGGGCCGGGTCGGTGTCCTGGCCGAACTGGCCGAACTCGCGGGCCTCGGCCACGGCGGTCACCAGCAGGGCGGTCCACCGGGTGCCCGCCTCGGCCAGCGCGTCGCGGACCCGGCCCTCGCGGGCGCCGGAGCCCCCGGTGACCGCGGCGAAGAAGCAGCCGCCGGGGAACACCCGGCCCGCCGAGTACTTCAGCCAGCCGTTGACCAGGGCGCGGACCCGGCGCACCCCGGCCTGCTCGGCCATGGCCGGGTCGACCACCGCCTCGGTGAAGATCGCGGTGGCGGCCCGGATGGTGGCCAGCTGCAGCTCCTCCTTGGAGCCGAAGTGGGCGAAGACCCCGCTCTTGCTGATCGCCAGGTCGGTGGCGAGCCTGCCGATGGACAGCCCGTCCAGGCCCTCGACGGAGGCGATGTCCGCGGCACGGCGCAGGATCGCGCGCCGCGTGCTGTCCCCGCGCTGGACCCGGCCGTCCGACTGCCCGTCGATCATGACCTCATCGTAGGGCCGTGGGCACGGGCTGCCAGTTGGCGCGAACTAATAGTACGATCGTTCGTACACTTTGCTGGCGACGGAGGGGGCCGGGATGGACCTGCTCGACCTGCACGAACGCGCGGTCAACCAGTTCGGGGACCTGATCGATCTGGTGCGCGCCGACCAGTTGGCGCTGCCAACCCCGTGCGCGGACTGGACGGTGCGCGGGCTGCTGCGCCACCAGGTGAGCCAGAACCTGGGCTTCGCGGCGGCCGCGCGCGGTGAGCGACCGGGGCTGGCGGTCTGGGACAGCGGGGAGCTGGGCGGCAACCCGGCGGGGGCCTATCGGGAGTCGGCGGCCCAGGTGTGCGCGGCCTTCGCGGAGGACGGAGCGCTGCGCGGCAACGTGTACCTGATCGACCTGGGCGGGGAGTTCGCCGCGGCGACGGCGGTGGTCTTCCACCTGGTGGACTGCCTGGTGCACCGCTGGGACCTGGCCAAGTCGATCGGCGCGCCCGCGGAACCGGACGAGGAGCTGGCGGGGATCGCCGCCGAACTGATGGCACGACCGTTCGTGCGGCCGGACGGCCAGCCGGTGCGCAGGCCGTTCGCCCCGCCCGTACCGGTGCCGCAGGGCGCCTCGGCGGGCGAGGCGCTGCTGGCCCGGTTCGGGCGGGACCCGAACTGGTCGGCCGGCTGAGTCAGCTCTTCGCGGTGCTCACCGAGAAGTCGGAGAAGTACGCGTGCACGGTGGACTTCGGCCCCCAACTGGTGTCGTGGCCGCCGAAGAAGGTGGAGAAGAACACGCCGCCGAACTTGATGCCGGAGATCCCGGTGACCGACTTGCTGGACAGCACCTGGGCCCCGTCGTACCAGACCGTCACCACCCCGGTGGAGCGGTTCACCGACTGCTCGATGGTGTGTGCCTTGTCGTCCGCGGCGAACTTCCAGCTGCCCAGCCCGATGTCCTCGCCGTAGCCGTCACCGGAGGGCGTGTAGACGTAGACCTCACCGGCGGAGCTGCCGCTCTTCATGCGCCACATGAAGCGGGTGGACCAGCCGTTGCCGTGGTTGCCCCCGCTCTCGCTGCCCGGGGTGCCGCCGTAGAACCCGGGCAGCTTGCCCGCCTTGCCGAAGTCGAAGTTCGAGGGGAACCGCACCTGGTAGCGCAGGTACAGGGTGGTGGCCGACTGGAGGTCGG
Organism: Kutzneria viridogrisea DSM 43870; assembly: GCF_000525635.1. NCBI lineage: Bacteria > Bacillati > Actinomycetota > Actinomycetes > Pseudonocardiales > Pseudonocardiaceae > Kutzneria > Kutzneria viridogrisea. The sequence continues at coordinate 687,517 of NZ_CP007155.1, read as the reverse complement.
CGTGCCCGGCCTTGGCCAGGTCCTGGTAGAACTGCCCGCCTCCGGTGTTCGGGCAGTTGGTGCAGGAGTTGGCCGAGGATCCCTTGCCATAGGTGACGTCCAGTGCGGACCCGCTGGCCTTCAGGTCCTTGAAGCCCCACTGGCCACTGCCGGAGATGCCCCAGGAGTTCTGCCAGGAGGTGCCGGGAAAACCGGTGAAGTTCCCAGACCAGGTGGTGGCCGTAGGACCGGCCGCGGCGGAGCCGCCCGCGAGGGCGGCCAGCGCCAGTGCGGCGATCAGTGCGCGACGGACCAGCGACGTTGCTCGTGCCATGCGTTCTTGTCTCCCAACCAACAGGGCGGCGTTGGTGTGGGCGGCGGTGCCTGGCACGGTAGGGCGGAACACCGGGCCGTTTCAAGGGGTTCGCCGAAGTTCATCGACGTGAACGCCCGCGACCCGGTGTCCCGCAAGGACAATCAGCCCGCCCAGACGTCCTCGACGTAGCGGTCCTCGCTGATCAGCCCGTCCAGCCAGGCCCGCGCGGCGGCCTCGTCCCCGCCGGTGTTCTCCCGCTGCACGCGTTTGAACGCCTCGCGCACGGCGGGCGCCATTCCCTTGCCGTCACCGCAGATGTAGACGCGGCCGCCCGCTTGCATGACGGCCCAGACATCGGCCCCGTCGGCGGCGATGCGGTCCTGCACGTACTTGCACTCGTCCACCGGGGCACGGGAGAACGCGGGCCGCATCGAGACGACACCGGCCTTCTCCGCGGCCTCCAGCTCGGCCCGGTGCAGGTAGTCCACCTCGGGGTGGCGCACGCCGAAGAAGCACAGCGCCTGCCCCAGTTCCACCCCGTCCGCGGCCTGCTGGGCCCGGTCGCCGATGAAGCCGCGGAAGGGCGCCAGCCCGGTGCCCGCACTGATCATGATCACCGGCGTGGCCGGGTCCTCGGGCGCGCGGAACGCCTCGCGGGCCGGGTCCACCCTGGCGCGGATCCGCTCACCGGCGGCCAGGGTGGACAGGTAGTACGAGGACACCCCGTGGAAGGTGCCCGACCCGCTGCGCGCCGGGCCGGAGAGCACGCCCACGATCAGCTCCACCTCGCCGGGGCTGGCCTTGGCCGAGGAGGAGATCGAGTAGTGCCTGGCCTGGATCGGGGAGAGCATCTCCAGGAACACCTCGCCGGGCAGCTGGCAGGCGGGGTTCTCCTCCAGCAGGTCCAGCACGCTGCGACCGCAGTCGGTGACGTACCTGGCGAACTCCTCGGCGTCCTGGGCCAGTGCCTGCAACGCCTTGCGCTCCGGCGGGCAGGGATTGGCCTCGGCCAGCACCGCGACCTGCGCCTGGGTGGCCGGGTTCTGCAACTCCACGAAGTGGGTCAGCAGCTGGCGCACGGTCAGCGGCCGGTCGATGGGCAGCGCGCGGCGGGTCTTCTGCCTCGGGTTGATCGACAGCACCAGGTCCAGGTCCACCCCGAACCGGTCGGCGGCCCTGCGGACCAGCTCCGGCGGGTTGTCCGGCACCACGGTCAGGTGGTCGCCGGTCCGGTAGGTCACGCCCTCGGGCAGCGCGATGCGCAGGTACCGCTTGGAACGGCCGATCGGGCTGTCCACGTCGACCAGTTCCTCGTTGGCCAGCACCGTCATCGGCGCCACCTCGTAGCGCGCGTCCAGCGCCGAGGTGACCCCGCCCTTGAGGACCTGGATGTCGTAGAGCCGGTCGGAGGTGGGCTCGGCGGCGGGCTCGGCGTCCGGGTCCCCGTAGCGCTCCAGCAGACCGCGCCACAGGGCGTCGCTCCAGGTCTCCACGTCCCCGGACAGGTCGCCGGAGGCGTCGGCCTCGCAGCGGTCCACCAGCCGGGTGCCGCCCAGCTCGGCGAGCCGGTTGTCGATCAGCGTGGGCACGTGCTGGTAGGTGGCCGCCCAGTTGCGGTCGCCGACCCCGAGCACCGCGTAGGACACGGCGGACAGGTCGTCCTCAGTGGACTCCGCGAGCCAGCCCACGAACTGGGCGGCGTCGTCGGTGGGCTTTCCGTTGTAGGAAGCGGCAACGATCACCACGGGCCCGTCGGTTGGCAGCTTGCCCACGTACTCGTCCAGCGGGGCGGCCATCGCGGTGAAGCCCCGGTCCTCGCCCTCGTCGGCGAGCTGGCGGGCGAAGGCGCGGCAGGTGCCCAGGTTCGAGCCGTGCAGCACGGTCAGCGCGGTGCCCTGCCTGGCACGACCGTTCGTGCCGCCGGTGCTGTGCTCCTGCGTGGTCGTGACCTGCGGCTGCCTGCGGTCGGCCGAGGTGCGGCGGGCCAGCCCGAGCCGGAACCCGGCGGGCTTGAGGGTCAGCGTCTCCTTGACCTTGAGCTGGTAGTCCTCGGTGTCCAGCAACCGGTAGCGGTGGATCAGCATGCCCAGCAGCAGGGTCGCCTCGTGCAGGGCGAACTGGCGGCCGATGCAGGCGCGCTCGCCGGTGCCGAAGGGCTTGAAGGCGTGCACCGGGCGGGCCTTCTCGCGCTCGGGGGTGAACCGCTCGGGGTCGAAGGCCTCCACGTTGTCGCCCCACACCGGGTCGCGGTGCAGCGCGGGGGCCAGCACGACCACCCACTGCCCCTTCTTCACCGGGTAACGCCCGCCGAGCACGGTGTCCTGGGTCGCCTCCCTGGAGTACGCGGCGGCGGTCGGCCACAGGCGCAGGGCCTCGTTGAGCACCTGCCGCACGTAGCGCAGCTTGCCGACCTCCTCGAAGGTGGGCTGCGGGTCGGCCTGGTCGCCCCACATGGCGTCCACCTCGGCCTGCGCCCGCGCCAGCACCGCGGGGTTCTTGACCAGGTAGTGCAGCGCGAAGGACAGGGCGCCGGAGGTGGTCTCGTGCCCGGCGATCAGGAAGGTGATCACCTGGTTGCGGATGTTGACGTCGTCGAGCACCTCACCGGAGACCGGGTGCGGGGCGTTGAGCATCAGGCCAAGCAGGTCCTCGGTGGCGGTGTCCCCGCTGTCCTTGCGGGCCTTGATCACCTCGTCCACGATGCCCGCCATGAACTCGGCGTCCCCGGCGAAACGCTCGTCGGCGCCCCGGTTGAGGATCGGCCCGATCCAGGGCAGCTCGCGGCTCTTGGCCTGGGCGTGCGCCAGGGAACGAACCAGGGCCTGCACGAAGGGGTGCGGCTCGGCGCGCTCGAAGGAGGTGAAGTCGAAGCCGAACCCGGACAGGCCGATGGTGTCCAGGGTCAGCCGGGTCATGTCCTCGGCGACCTCCACCAGTGGGCCGTCCACGTGCGCGTCCCAGTGCGCGACCAGCCGGTTGGCCACCTCCAGCATGGTCGGGTGGTAGCCGCGCATGGACTGCATGGAGAAGGCGGGCAGCAGGATGTCGTGCGCCTTCTGCCAGTTGGGCTCGTGGTTGTAGGCGGTGAACAGCCCGTCGCCCGCGATGCCCCGGATCCTGGCCAGCGCCGGTGCCACGTGCTTGGCGAACCGGGTCTCGTCGGACAGCTCCGCGACCAGGTCGGCGCCGGAGACCAGCACGACCTCGTTGTCGAAGAAGCGCTTCGCGAAGATCGGGCCGAGTTCCTTGGCCAGCTTCATGTTGTCCTGGATCGGTGTGTCCCCGGAGACTCCGAGCACGTCGCCGACGAAGGGGATCCGGTTCGCCGGGTGCGGCATGCCGGTCGTGTCGATCCCGGTGGTCTCGGGTGTAGCCATCGTTCTACCTCGCCCCAGATTCATTGTCTTCCCGCTGGCTCCCAGCCTGGCAGCACCGGGAGGGCACTGCCACGAGTCGGACTACAGGATCTTGTAGTCTTGCCCGGTGGGTGACCCGGAGCACGAGATCGCCGAGCTCCAGCTCGCCCGGCGGCAGCTGGCCGTGTGGCGCAACAGGTTCTTCGCGTTGCTGGACCGCACCCCGGTGCCGACCGCGATCTGCCTGGTCAACGGCACCGTACTGGGCGTGAACCCGGCCATGGCCGAGCTGTTCGGGACCTCCCCCAGAAACCTGCACGGTCGTGCGGTCATCGAGCTGGTGCAGCCCCGCTCACAGCGGGACTACGAGCGGGTGGTGCGCGACCTGGTCACCGGGCGGCGCACCCGCCGGGTGCTCGCGGTGCGCTGGGCCCAGGGCACCGGCCAGGTCACCGTGCAGGCCGTCGACGACGACGAGGGCACCGGACTGCTCGTCACGCTCCAGCCGGATCCGTTGCGGCACAACGTGATTCCCGAGCTGACCGAGCGCGAGCGGGCGGTGCTGCGGCTGGTGGCCCGCGGGGCGAGCTCGGCCGAGGCCGCCGCCGAGCTGGGCATCACCGCGGACGGGGTCAACTACCACCTGACCCGGCTCACCGCCCGGCTGTCCGTACCCAATCGGGCAGCACTGATCGCACGTTCGTACACGCTGGGCCTGTTGGACGCGACCGCTTGGCCGCCGCGCTGATGCGACACCCGGCCGGTGTGACCCAGGACACCACTGGTCCCCCGAACGCAGCTGTTGGCGGATTGCCCAATCCGCTACGCTTTCTGGACTAAGTCGGTCAGGACCGTGCCGACGCGCATCGTGCGCGGCCCTGACCGGCTTTCCCTTTGCCCGCGTCAGGATTGCTCGGCGAGTTCCTTCAGCTTCCGCAGGGTCTCGACGATGTTGCGTCGGTTGTGCGCCGCCCGGTCGCGGACCCCGGTGGCCAGCGGCCCGATCACGGCGCGGAACAGCGCGTTGCGGCGATCGACCGTTCGTTCCTCCACCCGACAGCCCGAACCGGTCGGCTCGATCAGGTACTCCCACTCCGCCAGCGCCATGCCCAGGCTGCTGACCAGGTAGCCGAACCGCCTGCCGGGCTCGGCGTGCAGCACGCGCGCGGTGGTCGACCAGCGCCGCCCGCCGTGCCGGTTGCTGCCCCGGAAGCGCGCCCCCACCGAGGGCCCGGTCGCCCCGCCCAGCCACTGCGAGCCGGAGCACTCGGCGGTGAACCGGTGCTGCCCGGTGACCTCGCTGACCAACTCGTACACCCGTTCGGCCGGGGCGGCGATCTCCACGGCGGCACTCACTGGTTCTGCTCGCACAGCCTGTTCAACGAACGATCGTTCATGGGGTTTCGACCCGTGCGGGGGTCGCGATAGCCGCATGGGCGTGCCAGGCTGCTCACGGAGTTGGCGAGGATGCCGGAGGGACGGTGGGCTGATGCCGCACGAGGTTCGCGGAGTCGTGTCGATGGGCAAGGGCGAGCCGGTCGGTGTGCAGACCGTGCTGGTGCCCGACCCGGGACCCGGCGAGGTCGTGGTGAAGGTGCAGGCGTGCGGGGTCTGCCACACCGACCTGCACTACCGCGAGGGCGGCATCAACGACGAGTTCCCGTTCCTGCTCGGCCACGAGGCCGCGGGCGTCGTGGAACAGGTCGGCGAGGGCGTGCACAACGTCTCCCCCGGCGAGTTCGTGATCCTGAACTGGCGCGCGGTGTGCGGCCAGTGCCGCGCCTGCCGCCGGGGACGGCCCTGGTACTGCTTCGACACGTTCAACGCCGCCCAGCCGATGACCCTGGCCAGCGGGCAGCCGCTGAGCCCCGCGCTGGGCATCGGGGCGTTCGCCGAGAAGACGCTGGTCCACAGTGGACAGTGCACCCCGGTGGACCCCCGGGTGCGGCCCGAGGTGGCCGGGCTGCTCGGCTGCGGGGTGATGGCCGGGCTGGGCGCGGCGATCAACACCGGCGGGGTGGGCCGGGGCGACACGGTGGCGGTGATCGGCTGCGGCGGGGTCGGCGGCGCGGCGGTGGCCGGTGCCGTGCTGGCCGGGGCGAGCAAGGTCATCGCGGTGGACGTGGACCAGCGCAAGCTGGACTGGGCCACCGGGTTCGGCGCCACGCACACGCTCAACGCCCGCGAGGGCGGGGACGTGGTGGCGCGCGTCCAGGAGCTGACCGGGGGCTTCGGCGCCGACGTGGTGATCGACGCGGTCGGCCGCCCGGAGACCTGGAAGCAGGCGTTCTACGCCCGGGACCTGGCGGGCACGGTCGTGCTGGTGGGCGTGCCGACCCCGGACATGCGACTCGAGCTGCCGCTGATCGACTTCTTCTCCCGTGGCGGATCTCTCAAGTCCTCCTGGTACGGCGACTGCCTGCCCTCCCGCGACTTCCCGCTGCTGGTCGACCTGCACCTGCAGGGCAGGCTGCCGCTGGAGAAGTTCGTCACGGAGCAGATCGCGCTGGACCAGGTGGAGCAGTCCTTCGAGCGGATGCAACGCGGTGACGTGCTGCGCAGCGTGGTCGTCTTCGACTAGAAACGACTGGGTGCGCAGACCGTTCCGTGACGAGGAGTACCCGGCAGCGCCCTACCCCGGCGCCCGTCCAGACGTGTCCTTCGTGCATCTCGACGGGGTCGGCCTGCCGCTGAGCCCCGCGCGCGGTCTGGCCGGGTGGCGGGTGGACTCCTCCGGCGAGGACCTGGACGACTGGCTGGCCGCCCGCGGGGCGGTGCCGCTCGCGGACCGGGTCCCGGTGCTGGCCTACGGCTCGAACGCCTGCCCGTCCAAGATCACGTGGCTGCGGGAGTCGCTCGGACTCACCGGGCCGGTGGTGGCGCTGCGGGCGCGCTGCGAGGGGCTGAGCGCGGTGTGGGCCGCGGGCCTGCGGGTGGTCGACGACCAGCGGCCCGCCACGCTGATGGCCGCGCCCGGCGTGGTCGAGGAGCACGCGGTGTGGCTGGCCAGCCCCGACCAGGTGCGGGTCCTCGACACCTGCGAGGGCCGGGGCAGGCGGTACCGGCTGGCGGGGGTGCGCAGCGGGCGGGTGCTGCTCGAGGACGGGGCGGTGGTGGACCGGGTGCTGGCCTACGTGGCCGCCTCCCGGATCCGCCGCCCGCTGCTGGCAGGCGGCAAACCGGTGCGCTGCGCCGAGGTGAGCCAGGCCGACGCGCGCGAACTGGACGGCAGGCGCAGCGGGCCGGACGGCCTGCGGGCGGCCACCGTGCGGGGTATGCCGCACCCGAACTCCTGGCCCGCCAGGGTCTTCGTCTACGGCACGCTGCAACCGGGCGGTCGTGCGTGGCGGCTGATCAGGCCGATGGTCGTCGGCAGGCCCCGTCCGGTGCGGGTGCCCGGCACGCTGTACGACACCGGGCTGGGCTACCCGGCGCTGCGGCTGGGCGGGACCGGCGAGGTGCCCGGTTCGGTGCTGACCCTGCGCGATCCGGCGGCCTGCCTGCCCGTGCTGGACGAGTACGAGGGCGAGCAGTACCGCAGGGTGCGCGTCACGCTGCCGGACGGCGAGGTGTGCTGGACCTACGTGTGGATCGAGGCGGTGCGGGGCATGCGCGTGCTCGCCGAGGGCTGGGCATGACCCGATCGGACCAGTGACCGGGAGCAACCAGTCGACTACTCCGCACGTCTTGGGGGCGGACCCGCAGCCCTGGCGGGTCAGGAGGTGATCAGCATGGTCCGCACCCGAACCACGATCACAGCCGCCCTGCTCGGCACCGCGACCTGTCTGGTGGTCGCGGGCTGTGGCGGCGCGCAACCCACAGCGGCGAGCAACAAGGCCCCGCTCACCCCGAGTACACCGGCTGCCCAGGCCCCGGCCACCAGCGTCTTAGCCCCGAGCAGCACCGCGGTGGCCGCACCGCCCAGCTCCACGGCCACCGCGCCCCCCGAGCCCAGCGGCTCCCCGGAAACGGCCACCGCCACCCTGTTCCAGACCCCGCGCACGATCCGGTGCAGCGCGGGCGTGCTCTCCGGCAAGATCACCGACATCGCCGCGGGAGTGGGCCAGCGCACGGCCCACTTCACCGTGACCAACACCGGCGCGAGCACCTGCACCCTGTACGGCTACGGCGGTTTCGCCCTGGTCGGCGCGGACGGCAAGGCGGTACCGACCAGCCTGAAGTGGGTCGCCAGGCCGGGGCCCAGCCTGGTGAGCCTCGCGCCGGGGCACGCGGCCGCGATGACCCTGCACTGGTCGGTGGTCGCCGACGGCTCGGAGTCGGACACCGGCCCGTGCGAGCCCACCGCAACCAAGATCGAGTCGATCCCGCCTGACGAGACCGAGCCGATGACCGCCGCCTGGACCTTCGGCCAGGTGTGCGGCCGAGGCGCGATCGAGAGCAGCGCGTTCTACCCGGTCTGATCCCCCACCGCACCGCCAGGTGTGCTGGAGTGGTGGGGTGGCCGACATGATCGAGTGGAAACTGAACGGGCACGGTGGCCAGCTGGCCGCCCGCACCTGGGCGAACCCGGGGGCGAGCTGGCTGGCCGTGCTCGTGCACGGGTACGGCGAGCACCTGGGGCGCTACGAGCACGTGGCGCGGACCCTGGTCACGGCCGGGGCCGTGGTGATCGGCGCCGACCACATCGGGCACGGCGACTCCGCGGGCGAGCGCGTGCTGGTGACCGACTTCGAGCAGGTCGTCGCCGATGTGGACCGGGTGATCGAGGCCGCGGGCACCGAGCACTCCGGGCTGCCCGTGGTGCTGATCGGGCACTCGCTGGGCGGCGCGATCGCGGTGCGCTACGCCCAGCAGCACCCCGAGCGGCTGACCGCCATGGTGCTGTCCGCCCCGGTGCTCGGCAGCTGGCACGCCCTGGACCTGCTGGAGTACGAGCAGATCCCGGACACGCCGATCGACCCGGACACGCTGTCCCGGGACCCCGCCGTCGGTGCCGCCTACGCCGCCGACCCGCTGGTGTGGCACGGGCCGTTCAAGCGGGAGACCCTGCGGGCGCTGGACGAGCTGTTGCAGACGATCAACTTCGACCAGCCGCTTGGCGACGAGCTGCCCGTGCTGTGGCTGCACGGGGACGAGGACACGCTCGTCGAGCAGGCCGACACGCGCGCGGGCACCGACCGGGTGCGCGGGCTCGGCTTCCAGGAGCACACCTACATCGGCGCCCGGCACGAGCTGTTCAACGAGGTGAACAAGGACGAGGTCCTGTTCGACGTGGTCGCCTTCGTGCGCGAGGTGCTGGCAGCGCGGTAGGCCGTGGGCTAGCGTCGGTCCGTGGACATCAGGATCCCGACCTCGTCCGGGCCGATCAACGCCCACCTCGCCGTGCCGCTGGGCGAAGGCCCCTGGCCGGGGGTCGTCGTGATCCCCGACGTCACCGGCCTGCACGACGACGTCCGGGCCATCGCCGGGCGGTTCGCCACCGCCGGGTACCTGGCCGTGGTCCCCGACCTGTACAGCCGCGGCGGCTTCCTGCGCTGCGTGCGCACCGTGTTCAGCCAGCTCAACGCGGGCCGGGGCCAGGCCTTCGACGACATCGAGGCCGCCCGCCAGTTCCTGGTCGGCCGCGCCGACTGCACCGGCAAGGTCGGCGTGGCCGGGTTCTGCCTCGGCGGCGGTTTCGCCCTGCTCACCGCCCCGCGCGGGTTCGACGCCTCCGCCCCGTACTACGGCATGCTGCCCGAGGACCGGGCGCTGCTCGACGGGGCCTGCCCGGTCGTGGCCAGCTTCGGCCGCAAGGACTTCACCCTCAAGGGGGCCGCCGCCACCCTGGAGCGCGAGCTGACCGCCCGCGGGGTGCCGCACGACGTCAAGGAGTACGCCGAGGCCGGGCACAGCTTCGCCAACCGGCTGCCCGCCGCCCCGCTGTTCCGCGTACTGGGCTTCGGCTACCACCACGACTCCTCCGAGGACGCGTGGCGCCGCGTGCTGACCTTCTTCGGCGAGCACCTGTCGGTGGCCGAAACGTCATGAAGGTGCCGTTCGGGACGTCCAGCGTCCCGAACGGCACCTTCATGACGTGCCGAGGGTGGGCCCTTGCCGACGTGCAGACCCTGCCAGAGAAGTGTGGGGTTCCGCGGTTCACGGCGCGAGGACCGCGGTTCCAGGCCGCTCGCCTACGCGGAGGCCGGTATCCCGTACTACTGGCGGGTGGAGAGCCCGGCCAGTGGCGCTCTGGCCCTGGCGGTGCACACCTACGAGCTCGACAGCTCGACCGGTGAGTACGTCGCGACCGGAGTGCACGACACCAGCCTGGTCACCGGTCTGCCCGAGCGGGTGGAGATCGACCTGAGCACGTTGAGCTGACTCACCTCGACGCGCGCCGCGAATCGCTGTTTGATCAATTTGTCCGGGCGGCTCGCGGCGGTGGGAGAGGAAGCTTCGTGGCACACAGGATCCTGGTCGTCGGGGCGGGGCAGGCGGGGCTCACGTTCGCGCTGCTCGCGTTGCGGGCCGGGCACGAGGTCACCGTGGCCACCGACCGGAGCCCCGAGCAGGTGGCCGCCGGACCGCCGATGTCCACGCAGTTGCAGTGGTCGCCGTCCCTGGCCGTTGAGCGCGCGCACGGGCTCGACCACTGGCAGGACAAGGCGCCCCAGGTCACCCACCTGGCCGCCGCGGTGCGCGGCCGCACCCCGATGGCGTGGCGCGGCGCCCTGGCCGCCCCCGCTCAGTCAGTGGACCAGCGGGTCAAGTTCCCCCGGTTGATGGGCGAGGTCGACGAGCACCCGCGCGGTCGGCTGCACGTCGGCCCGCTCGGCGTGGCGGCGGTCGACGCCTTGGCCTTGCGACTGCGGTCCGATCTCGTCGTGGTGACCGCCGGACGCGGCGAACTGGGCGCGCTGTTCCCGGTCCGCGCGGAACACACCCCGCACAGCGCGCCGCAACGGCAGTTGGCCCTGGTCTACCTGGCCGACGAGGTGGTCGACACCGCGGCCTGCGCCGCGATCCCGCCGTACGGCGAGGTGTTCACCGTGCCGCTGTGGTCGGCGGACGGACCGGCCCGCGGGCTGATGATCGAGGCGTACGTGGGCGGTCCGTGGGACGTGTTCCGCGGCATCACCGACCCGGTCGAGCTGCGGGCACGGATGCTCGGCCTGCTGCGCGAATCCGCTCCCTCCGAACACGACCGTGTCCGGTCACTGCCGTTGACCGACCCCACCGCCGGGTTGTCCGGTGCCGTCGTGCCACGGGTCGCCCACCCGGTCACCACCCTGCCGTCCGGCCGCCTGGTCTGGGGCCTGGGTGACGTCGTCGCCCGCTCCGACCCGTTGAGCGGCCAGGGCGCGAACTCGGCCGTGCACATGGCCGCCCACTACGTCGAGGCTCTGGGCGATGACTTGTCCGCCCCACGGCTGACCAGCGTGTTCGACGCCTACTGGGACCGGTACGGGCACGCCGCGGCCCAGTTCGGACACGCCATCACGGCACCGTCGCAGCCGCACGTGCGCCGTGTCATGGCCGCCGCGGTGCGGCACCCCGAGGCCGCCGCCATGCTCGCCCGCTCCTACGAACGGCCCGACGTGGCCATGACCTGGATGGGCTCCCCGAGCCGAACGGACGAGCTGCTGGCCGGTCTGACGTGACGTCATGAAAGTGCCGTTGCGGACATCTGATGTCTGAAACGGCACTTTCATGACATGGGGTCTCAGCGGGCCTGGTCGGTCGGCCGGATGAGGATCTCGTTCACCGCGACGTGCTCGGGCTGGGTGGCGGCGTAGACCACGGCGTTGGCGATGTCGGCGGACCGCAGTTGCCGGATCTGCGTGACGAACTGGTCGATGGCCTGCTTGGCGGCCTCGTTGGTGATGTGCTCGCGCAGTTCGGTGTCCACTGCCCCCGGCTCGACGAGCACGACGCGCACGCCCCGCTCGGTGACCTCCTGGCGCAGCGACTCGCAGAACGCGTTGATGCCCCACTTGGTGGCGTTGTAGCCGCCGGAACCCGACCGCGCCACACGGCCCGCCACCGAGGAAACCTGCACGATCGTGCCACGAGTGTCCAGCAGGTGCGGCAGGGCGGCGTGCGCCATGAACATGGAGCCGAGCAGGTTGGTGTTCACCATGCGCGTCCAGTCGCTGGTGTCGGCCTGGTGGATCGGACCGAGCAGCATCACCCCGGCGTTGTTCACCAACACGTCCAGCCGCCCGAACCGGTCCACGGTCGCGGCCACGGCCTCGGTGCACGAACGTTCGTCCGCCACGTCCAGGGTGACCGCCAGCACCTGGGCGCCCTTCTCCTCAAGCCGCTGGCGCAGCGACTCCAGCCGGTCGGTGCGGCGGGCCGCCAGCACCACCGAGGCGCCCTCCGCCGCCAGCGACTCCGCGGTCGCCTCGCCGATACCGGAGGACGCGCCGGTCACCAGGGCGACCTTGTCCCGCAGTCGTGAGTTCGTCATGGCACCGATCGAACACGCTGGAGCGCACTCCAGGTCAAGTCCCGGCGATGCGCACCGGCAGCCGACGCACGCGGGCGGCCCGGCGCAGTTCGGCGGCGATCGCGGCGTACTCCTCGCCCCGCCCAGCGCTCTCCCGGTACACCAGTCCGATCCGCCGCGAGGGCGCCTGCGGGCTGAACCGGGTGACCGCCAGCCCGCCGCGACGAGTCTCCACGGCCACGGCCGTCTCCGGCAACAGGGTCACCCCCATGTCAGCGGCGACGAGCTGCACGAGCGTGCTGAGACTGGCCGCCCTGGTCGCCGACTCCACCCCGGCGGCGCCGACCTCACGGCACACGTCCAGCGCCTGGTCGCGCAGGCAGTGCCCCTCGTCCAGCAGCAGCACCTCCAGTTCCCGCAAGGACTTCGGCGACACGCTGGCCCGCCCCGCCGCGGGGTGCCCGCGCGGAACCACGAGCACGAACTCCTCGTCGTAGAGCGGTTGTTCGACCAGCCCGCGGTGTCCGGTGGGCAGCGCGAGCACGGCGGTGTCCAACCGCCCGGTGGCCAGCCCGTCCACCAGCCGGGCGGTGCGCTCCTCGTGCACTTCCACGGCCAGCGAACCGAAACTGCGGCGCAGTCCGCGCAGCGCGGCGGGCAGCAGGTAGGGCGCCACCGTGGGGATGATGCCCAGCCGGAGCGTGCCGGAGAACGGCCGCCGCGCGAGGTCGGCCTCGGCCACCATGGCGTCCACGGCGACGGCCACTGTTCGCGCCAGGGGCACCATGCGTTCACCTGCCGGGGTGAGCATCACCCGACGTGTGGTGCGTTCCACAAGCCTGGCCCCCAAGGCTTCCTCACATCCAGCCAGGGCCGCGGACAGGGTGGGCTGGCTCACACCCAGTGCGGCCGCCGCCTCCCTGAAGTGCAGGAACTCCGCGACAGCAAGGAAAGCGCGGATCTGGGCCAGGGTCGGTCCGCCGGTACTGATCACCACAACCAATCAGTTTATGCGGCTCACACGATTTCCCCGATCAATGAGCGCGGGCGAGGATGGGCGCACAAGCACCAACGAACCAGGAGCAAGCGTTGCTGACTGTCGGCCAGCAGTTCCCCGAGTACTCCCTGACCGCCTGTGTCTCGCTGGACGCCGACAAGGCGTTCGAGACCATCGACCACAAGTCCCACCAGGGCAAGTGGCGCGTCGTCTTCTTCTGGCCCAAGGACTTCACCTTCGTCTGCCCCACCGAGATCGCCGAGTTCGGCCGTCTCAACGGCGAGTTCGCCGACCGCGACGCCCAGGTGCTGGGTGTGTCGGTGGACTCGGAGTTCGTGCACCACGCGTGGCGCCGCAACCACGCCGACCTGCGCGACCTGCCCTTCCCCATGCTGTCGGACATCAAGCGCGAGCTGACCGCCGACTGCGGCGTGCTCGGCAACGACGGTGTCGCCCAGCGCGCCACCTTCATCGTGGACCCGGACAACGAGATCCAGTTCGTGATGGTCACCGCGGGCTCGGTCGGCCGCAACGTCTCCGAGGTGCTGCGGGTGCTCGACGCGCTGCAGACCGACGAGCTGTGCCCCTGCAACTGGAACAAGGGCGAGGGCACGCTGGACGCCAACGCGCTGCTCTCGGCTGGCGCCTGAGATGTCGCTCGACGCGTTGAAGGACGCGCTGCCGGAGTACGCCAAGGACACCAAGCTGAACCTGGGCTCGGTGATCGGCAACTCCCCGCTGCCCGCACAGCAGGCGTGGGGCACCGCGCTGGCCGTGGCGGTGGCATGCCGCAACGGGCAGGTGCTGCGCGAGATCGCGGCCGAGGCGGCGGAGAAGCTGTCCCCGGAGGCGGTCACCGCGGCCAAGGCAGCCGCCTCGGTGATGGCCATGAACAACGTGTACTACCGGGCCAAGCACCTGATCGGTGACGAGGAGTACAACTCCCTGCCCGCACGGCTGCGCATGCAGGTCATCGCCAAGCCGGGTGTGGACAAGGTGGACTTCGAGCTGTGGTGCCTCGCGGTCAGCGCGATCACCGGCTGCGGGGTCTGCCTGGAGTCGCACGAGAAGACGTTGCGCGGCGGCGGTCTGTCACGGGACACCGTGCACGAGGCCCTGCGCATCGCCGCCGTGGTGCACGCCACGGCGGTCACCCTCGACGCCGAGCGGGAACTCGCCGTCGCCGAGGGCTGAGAGAACCACGCACCCCGTGGTCGGTGGGGGCGTCCGGGCACACGAGCCTGGGCGCCCCCTCCTCGTCAGCGGACCCGGCCCTGGGGAACAATGGCGGACGCGATGGTGGAGCAGGATCTCAGGCTGCTGGTCTCCGTGGTGGTCAGCGCAGAAGACGAACGACAGGCCCACGCGGCCTGCCGTGATCTCGTGGACCGGATCGACGGCCGGGTGGTGGAGGCCGGGGACTGCTCCGACGAGGAGCCCGGCTGCTGGTCGGTGACGATCAGCAAGGAGCTGCGCTCCGTCGAGGTGCACAGCGACACCCGCGGGGACGCCGCCGTGCTGGCCCGAGTTGTACGAACGTTCGTGCGGGAACTGGCCCCGAACTCGCCGCTGCCCAGGGTGTGCTGCGAGCCGCCGACCGCCTGGACGGTGCTGGACGACCCCGAGGTGGTCGGCAAGCTGGTCGCCGGGGCCGAGCGGATGCTGGTGGAGGCCTGGTCCGAGCTGGCGCCCTATCCGGAGCGGCAGCCGGTGGCCGAGCAGCCGGAGCAGCCCGTGCCGGCCGCGGCCGAGGAGCCGCTGACCAGACTGGCGCTGCGGGTGGAGGTGGCCGCACAGCACCCGGCGGGCGCGCAGTGGCAGGCCAGGGCGGTGGCCAGCCGGATCGTGGACTCGGCGGTGATCACCGGCGTGGTGCAGCGGGCCGACCGGGTCAGCGTGCATCTGGACCTTGGGCAGCGCCCGGAGAGCCCGGACCAGGCGGTGCGCACCGCCTCGGCGGCGCTGGGCCACCCCGACTGGTCCCCGCTGGACTGGGCCGGCGGCACGGCCGTACTGCGCTGGACGGACCTGTTGATGCCGACCACCGGCATCACCGCGTTGGAGCTGACGGCGCATCGGCCGGACCCCGAACCCGAAGTAGTCTGGCCAACCGAGGACGAGCCTGGTCCGTGGTCGGAGCCCAGGAGTTGATCGTCTAAAGTAGACTGTTACGCGCCGCCCGAGCACGAGCACCCTTCTGCGCGGAAATACCCCTCGATCAGCCGATCCTCCTTGCCCGAAGGCAATGCGAAGGTACTAAGTTCGATGTTGAACCGTGCACCGGAGTTGTCGAGAGGGACCAGGGGCAGATGGCGAGCGTCGAGCAGGTGAGGGGCCAGATCAGTCTGGCCAAGGAGCAGGCCGAGCGGGGCGCGCGTGCGCTGGCTGACGCGGAAACCGAGATCGGGCACGCCCAGCAGGCCTTCCAGGAGGCGGCACAGGGCAGCAGCCAGTCCGAGGCGGGCGACGTCAACAACATGTTCACCGCCGCCCTGCAGAAGATCGGTGAGGCCAGGGACGCCGTGCTGGCCGCGATGAGCAACGCGGATTCCTACGCCGGGCGGCTGTAGGTCGATGGCCTCTGTCGAGGAGGTGCGGGCCGCCCTCGAGCGGGTGCTCGAGCACCTGAGGGCGGCCTACCTGCAGGTGAGCGAGGCGCACCGCGAACTGAGCGAGGCGGTGGCGATCCTGACCGCCGCGAGCAGGACCCACCCCAGATCACTCGTGCCCCCGGAGCTGACCAAGGCGTGCGACCATGCCAAGGAGCAGCTGTCGCTGATCGCGGGCGGCATGGAGGCGGTGGAGCAGTTCTCCTGCCGGCTGTGAGCGGTGCAGAAGACAACTTGATCGAAGGGCCCGCGCGGGGCCCGTGAGGTGGGCGTTGAACAAGCGAATCGACCGCCGGCAGCGGATCTCCGAGGCGTTCGAGGTGTTCCGGAGCGCGGTGGCCGCCGCGCTCGGGGCCGCCTCAAGAGCCCATCGCAACGCCTCGGTCCAGCACGCGCGGGAGATCTTCGAGGTCGTGCTGCGCCAGGACGGGATCGACCGGGCGCTGCGGGATCCGCACTACGCGAACGTGCTGCGCAACCCGAAGTTCGCCGATGTCGTGCACCGCGCGATGGAGGACCGGGAACGGGTCTTCGCGAAGTGGACCGCCGAGGGTGCCCAGCGGCTGATCGACCTGGTCGCCGCGGTGGCGCCCGGCGCGGCCTCCGAGCCGTACGAGAACTGGCTCGGCCAGGCGGGTTCGGTCGGCCCGCGCGGGCCGATGCCGGAGCTGTGGCGGATCGGCACCGCGGTGGCCACCGGCGCCCCGCTGCCCCAACAGTTCCCGGTCGCCGTGCCGCTGCTGGACCGCGCGCACCTGGCCATCGCCGCCACCCCGCCCAGCCGCGCGCTGGCGGAGAACCTGGTGGAATCGCTGCTGCTGCGGGTGCTCAGCTACTTCCAGCCGGGGCTCGTGCACGTGCACGTGTGGGACGTCGGCCAGCTCACCGGCTCGCTGCCGGGGCTGTACCCGCTGACCCGCGCCGGGCTGCTGACCGTGCACGACCCGGCGCGGCCCGCCGAACTGCTCGACGAGCTGGCCGAGCACATCCGCAAGGTGCACACCAGCGTGCTGGTGGACGGGCACGTGTCCCTGCGCTCGCTGGAGGAGGACTCCGGCGGGCGCACCGAGCCGTGGCGGATCGCGGTGCTGTTCGGCAACGGCGAGCCGCTGCCCGAGGAGCAGCTGCACAAGTTGCAGCGCATCGCCCGCAACGGCCTGGCCTGCGGGGTGCAGCTGGTGCTGGTGGACTGCCCGATCTCGGTGAACAGCCCGGTGGAGACGGTGCTGCTGGAGGACGACCTCACCGGCACCACCACGATGACCGGCCCGCACGCGACCTTCCGGGTGGACCCGCCGTTGCCGCGCGAGCTGGTGCCCAGGGCCTGCGCGGTGATCGCCGGTGCACTGGAGGAGCGGCGCAGCCGGGTGTGCACCTTCGAGGAACTGCTGCCGAGCAGGCTGTGGGCGGCGCGGTCCTCCTCCGGGGTGCAGAGCCCGATCGGGCACCGGGACGGGGTCCCGGTCGCGGTGACCATCGGGGACAGCTCCCCGCACGTGCTGATCGGCGGACCGAGCGGCTCCGGCAAGACGAACTTCCTGTACGCCATGCTCGGCGGGCTGGCCGCGCGCTACTCCCCCGACGAGCTGGAGCTGTACCTGCTGGACTTCAAGGAGGGCGTGTCCTTCGCGCAGTTCGCGCCGGGCCGCAAGGACCCGACCTGGCTGCCCAACGCCCGGCTGGTCGGCGTGAACGTCAACCAGGACAGGGAGTTCGGCGTGGCGCTGCTGCGCTTCCTCGCCGAGGAGATGCGGCGCAGGGCGGACGCGGCCAAGCGGCACGAGGTCACCAAGCTGGAGGAGCTGCGCGCCGAGGACCCGGAGGGGCGCTGGCCGCGCATCGTCGCGGTGGTGGACGAGTTCCAGTACCTGTTCGCGGACAAGGACGCGGTGACCCGGGAAGCGGTTGCCCTGCTGGAGGACGTGGCCCGGCGTGGCCGCTCACAGGGCATCCACCTGGTGCTGTCCAGCCAGGACGTGTCCAGCATCGAGGCGTTCTGGGGCAAGCCGGCGATCTTCGAGCAGTTCACCGTGCGCATCGCGCTGCCCAAGGCGCGGCGGGTGCTGGCCGACGGCAACACCGAGGCGATCGAGCTGCCGCGCTGGCACGCGATCGTCAACCACGAGTCGGGTGTCAAGCAGGGCAACGAGATCGCGCGGGTTCCCGACGCCACCGCGCGCGGCACGATGGACGCGGTGCAGGCCAGGCTGTTCGAGCTCAAGCCGGAGTGGCTGCCCGAGCCGAGGCTGTTCGACGGCAGCCGGGTGCCGGTGCTCGAGGAGCTGCCGGGCTTCCTTCAGCTGCGCCCCGGGGAGAACCGGGCGCCGAAGGTGTTGCTGGGCAAGGTGATCGACGTCGAGGACCACGCGGCGAGCGTGTCGCTGGCCAGGGCTCCCGGCCGCAACCTCGCGGTGTTCGGCTCGGCGCTGGTGGAGAACGCCAGCGTGCTGCGCGCCGCCGCGCTCTCGCTGGCTCGCCAGCACGAACCGGGTCAGGCCCTGTTCACGGTGGCCCCGCTGATCGACGACGCGCGGCCCTTCGCCGCGGACCTGGTGGCCCGGCTGACCGCCGAGGGCCACGAGGTGTCGGTGGTGGACCTGGACGGCATCCGGGAGCGGCTGGGC
This sequence comes from Kutzneria viridogrisea DSM 43870, assembly GCF_000525635.1. Lineage (NCBI taxonomy): Bacteria > Bacillati > Actinomycetota > Actinomycetes > Pseudonocardiales > Pseudonocardiaceae > Kutzneria > Kutzneria viridogrisea. Next base: position 669,241 of record NZ_CP007155.1, on the reverse strand, counting down.
GAGGTGGCCGCCGGGCTGACCGCCCGGCTGACCGGGGCGGTGAGCGATCAGCCGAGGCCGCACTACGTGGTGGTGTACGCGATGGACGCGGCCAACGCCCTGTTGGAGGCCAAGGACCCCAAGACGCTCCAGTCCGGTGTGGACGGTCTGCGGCAGGTGATCAAGCACGGCCCGGAGAACCGCACGCACCTGATCGGCTGGTGGCGCAGCCCGGCCCGGCTCAAGAGCGTGCTGATGATGGGCGCCTCGGCCGACGACATCGGTTCCTGGGTGGCCTTCGACGTGCAGGGCCAGGACCTGACCAGCTTCGCGCCCGGTCAGCTGATCACCTGGTCCCCCCGGCCAAGGCGTGGGCTGTTCTTCGACCGGTTCGAGCACTCCCGCCCGCAGGTGGTCATCCCGTTCCAGGTACCAGGAGAGGACCAGCCGTGAGCGATCCGATCAGCGCCACCGAGCGGTACAAGGAGATCGCGGGCTGGCTGGACGAGGCGGTCGGCCGCCTGCGCGAGCAGGACCGGGAGAAGGTCGCCGAGCTGACCGCCCGCCTGCCGGAGACCCAGCGGCTGGTGGACGAGGCGGCGGCCAGGGAGCGGGCCACCAGGGCCGGGGTGCGCACGCACTGGGAGGCCGTGGTGGAGGACCTGTTCCACGAGCGGTGGATGGCGATGACCCCGCTGCCAAGGCCGAACGAGTCGGTGCCCCAGCACGAGCTGAACTACTACGACGCCGAGGTCGGGCGCACCTACGAGGAGCTGGTCGAGGCCATGCGCAAGCGCTCGATCATCCCGCGCCGCCGGGGTGAGTGACCGGGCGCACACACTGCGCGGGAACACCTACTGGCGGTAAGTGTGTTCTGACAGGTGGAACACATTTGCGGAACTAATCAGTCTCGAAAGTACTGGAGGCAGGGCCATGGCAGTGCAGTCCTCGGAGATCCGGCTCGCGGCGCGACCGCACGGCTGGCCCACGGCGGAGACCTTCACGCTGGCCGAGGTCAGCCTGCCCGACCCGGAGCCGGGCCAACTGGTGGTCCGCAACCTGTTCATGAGCGTGGACCCGTACATGCGCGGCCGGATGAACGACGTCAAGTCCTACGTGCCCCCGTTCCAGGTGGGCAAGGCCCTGGAGGGCGGCGCGGTGGGCGAGGTCGTCACCTCCACCGTCGAGGAGTTCAAGCCCGGTGACGTGGTGCTGCACGGGCTCGGCTGGCGCGACACCGCCGTGGTGGCCGCCAAGCACGTGGTCAAGGTGGACCCGGACCTGGCCCCGCTGGGCGCGTACCTGGGCGTGCTGGGCATGCCCGGCCTGACCGCCTACGCCGGGCTGCTGGAGGTGGCCGAGTTCAAGCCCGGTGACGTCGTGTTCGTCTCCGGGGCGGCGGGCGCGGTCGGCCAGATCGTGGGGCAGCTGGCCAAGCTCAAGGGCGCGGCCAAGGTGATCGGCAGCGCGGGCAGCGCCGAGAAGGTCGCCTACCTGACCGAGGAGCTGGGCTTCGACGCGGCGTTCAACTACAAGGACGGCCCGGTGCTGGAGCAGCTCCAGGCCGCCGCCCCCGAGGGCATCGACGTGTACTTCGACAACGTGGGCGGCGAGCACCTGGAGGCCGCCATCGCCACGCTGAACGTGCACGGCCGCGTCGCGGTCTGCGGCATGATCTCGGTCTACAACGCCACCGAGGCCACCCCGGCCCCGCGCAACCTGCCGCTGATCATCGCCAAGCGGCTGACCATCCGCGGTCTGCTGGTGAGCGACCACTCGCACCTGAAGGACGAGTTCGTGGCCGATGTGGCCCCGCTGATCGCCAGCGGGCAGCTGCGCTACAGCGAGACCGTGGTGGACGGGCTGGCCAACGCGCCCGAGGCGTTCCTGGGCATGTTGCGCGGCGAGAACACCGGCAAGATGCTGGTGAAGATCAACGAGCGCTGAGACGCCGTGTGGGGGTGCCGCCCGGACCGGGCGGCACCCACCACACATACGGCGCCGGGCGTGAGCGTACGTACCCCTCGAACGCATCTCCGGACCTCGGTCGGGATCCGAGGTCAACCGCCCGGCGACCCCCCTACCGTGCTGTCAACCACTGGTTGAGTAGCGTACCTGAGTCTAGACTCTGCATGACCAATGTTGTCAACCTGCGGTTGAGGTGCGCGAGATGTCCGAGAGCGAAGGGCAGTCTGTGCTGGCTGGGCGGCTGAACCGGCTGTTCGAGGACATCCGGCCGGAGGGCCGGTCCGGCCGGCGGTGGACCAACGACGAGGTCGCGGCGGCGATCAAGAAGTCCGAGCCGGACATCAGGGTGAGCGGGGCCTACCTGTCCGCCCTGCGCACCGGGGCCAAGCGGCGGCCGTCCACCGAACTGCTGGTGGCGCTGGCCCGCTTCTTCGGCGTGCCGCTGGACTACTTCGTCAACGAGGCGGTGGCCGCGCAGGCCGACGCCGAGCTGGAGCTGGCCAAGGTCGCGGGCAACCTGGGCGTGCGGCAGCTGGCGCTGCGCGCGCTGGAGCTGTCCCCGGAGGGCCTGGCCGCGGTCACGAAGATCATCGACCAGGTCCTCGCGCTGGACGGCAAGCCGCCGACGCCGAAGAAATGACCCATGTGGTCGTGTCGACCTGGCAGGAAAAGGTGGTAGGCAGTGGCGCCATGGGCATGAAGCGGCTGCGCCAGCACTGCGCCGCGCTGGTCAACGAGGTCGACGTCCCCGACCCGTTCGACGTGCGCGAGCTGTGCGCGCGCCTGGGCGCGGCGCGTGGCAAGCCGATCCACCTGCTGCCGCAGGCCATGCCCGCGGGCGGCCCGTGCGGGCTGTGGGTGTCCACGGACAACGCCGAGTACATCGTCTACGAGGAGCGCACCAGCGCCCCGCACCGCGAGCACATCATCCTGCACGAGATCGGGCACCTGCTGTCCGACCACGGGGCCGTGCCGGTGCCCGGTGAGGACTCCACCCGGATGGTGTTCCCCTCGCTGGACCCGCAGACGGTGCAGCGGGTGCTGAGCAGGACGCACTACACGGCGGTGGAGGAGCGGCAGGCCGAGCTGATCGCCTCCCTGCTGCTGGAGCGGGTGAGCAGGCGGGCGCCGGAGTCGCGCTGGACGGTCTCCCGCGAGGACGCGGGGGCGGTCGAGCGGATCAGGCGCTCCCTCGGCAACACGTGAACTCTGTGCTCTACCCGCTGTGCGCGGCGGTCGCCTGGCTGGCCCTGATCTACAAGTTCCCCGCGCTGCGCGTGCGGCCCAGGGACCACGCGGTGCACGCACTGGCCGCCGCGTTCGCCTTCCTCGGGCTGAGCTTCACCATCTCCACGCCCGTGGTGTGGGCCTGGATCGACGCGCTGACCGGGGTCACCAACCTGTCCACCCTGCTGTCCCAGGGCTTCGTGATCGCCTTCGTGGCCGCCGAACAGGTGCTGCTGGTGCTGTGGGCCTTCCCGCCGCACCGGGCCTGGCCCAAGGCACGCAGGCGGTTGACCTGGGTCGGGGTGGTGCTGGCGGCCATGGTCGCGCTGTTCCTGGCCGCCGACACCACCGAGGAGCGCACCACCGACTTCGTCGTGCACTACGCGGGCCAGCCCTACTACGCCACCTACCTGCTGGTGTACGTCACCGCGTTCACGGCAGGCCAGCTGGAGGTGTCCGTGCTGTGCCTGCGCTACGCCAGGGCGGTCGGCACCCCGTGGCTGCGCCGCGGGCTGCTCATCGCCGGTTCAGGGGCCGTACTGGGCCTGTTCTACTGCGCCGCGCGCTACGCCGACGTGGCGCTCACCCCGCTGGGCCTGGACCCGGCCCGCTGGGAGTTCGTGGCCCGCCTCGGCGCCGGGCTGGGCGCCCTGCTCAACCTGGTCGGCTGGACCCTCCCCGGCTGGGGGCCCGCGCTGGGCTGGATCGGTCGGCTGCGCAGCTACCGGCGGCTGCACCCGCTCTGGTCGGCGCTCTACGCCGCCAGCCCGCAGATCGCCCTGGACCCGCCCGGGAGCCGGTTCACCCTGGCCGACAGCGGGTTCCGGCTGTACCGGCGGGTGATCGAGATCCGCGACGGCAGGCTCGCACTGCACCAGCACATGAACCCGGCCGTCGCCGAGGTGGCCGCCCGGCACGGGGCCGCGGCCGGACTGTCCGGCGACCAGCTGCGGGCCGCCGTGGAGGCCGCCCAACTCGCCGTGGCCCTGCGCGCGAAGACCAGTGGCGCGGCCCCGGTGGTCACCGGCGAGGTGGACTACCCCGGCGGCGAGGACCTCGCCGGGGAGATCGCCTGGCTGATCCGGGTCAGCACCGCCTTCGCCGCGTCCCCCGTCGTCCAAGCAACCCTAGCCGAGCTCTGACCCCGGGCTGGGAGGCGCGAGTCCCGGGCTGGGGAGGGTGAGTCCCGGGCTGGGGAGGGCGAATCCCGGCTTGACGCAAGCAAGTCCCGGGCTGGGGAGGGCGAGTCCCTGCCAGGCGCACGCGAGTCCCGTTCGCCAGCCCGCGAGTCCCGCTCTGGGGAGGGCGAATCCCTGCCAGGCGCACGCGAGTCCCGGGCTGGGGAGCGCGAATCCCGCTCACCAGCCCGCGAGTCCCGGCTTGACGCAAGCAAGTCCCGCTCTGCGGAGGGCGAATCCCGGCCACCGCCGCCCGAATCCCGGCCACCGCGCTCGCCTTGGCTGGCTGCTCGTCCCCGCAGGCCGCCGCCTGGCACCACGACGCCTGACGGCTCAGGCCACCACGCGGCCCCGGTGCACCACCAGCGTGCGCACGGGCCGCTCGGTGGCCGCGGCCACCACGGTGCTGCTGGGCAGCACAACGAGATCGGCGCGGTCGCCCTCCACCAGGCCGCGGCCGGGGTCCCGCTCGCCGAGCACGGCCGCACCACCCCGGCTGGCCGCGTCCACGCACATCTCCACCAGGTTGTCGGTGGTGTAGCCGACCCGGTCGGCCAGCCGCCACGCCCGCTCCAGCAGGTCCGCACCGCCGCCGAGACCAACCCGGACCCCGGCCTGGCGCAGTTCGCGCAGCGGCAGCGACTCGTCCACCCCGATGACGCCAACCTCGTTCTCCGCCAACTGGTCGAGCAGTCGCCCACGAGGCACTTCGTCCACTGTGGACAGAGCAGTGCAGCGGCTCACCGCGACCCGCCCGCCCAGGCCGAGCGCCGCGGTCCGCTCGCAGACCAGCTCCAGCTCGAAAAGGCCCAGCTCACCGGGATCGGTCAGCACCAGGTCAACCCCGCGCTGGTACTTCTCCGCGAGGCCGAACACGATGTCCAAGTGCCGCACGGGATCCCGGTCGACACCGGCCGGATTGACCCCGCCGACCACGTCGGCGCCAGCGGCCAGCGCGGCGTCCAACCGGTCCAGGCCGTCCTCCTCGCGCAGCACTCCGTTGACCGGCGAGGCGACGACCTGCACCTCGGCCAGCCCGGAAACCTCGTCACGGGCCGACAAAGCAGCCCGCACCCGGTCCAGCGGCACGTGCCAGCGGATCAGCGTGGCGCCCGCGGACACGGCGGCCCGCAGGTCCTCGACGGAGTCCAGGCGGGCGTGCGCGTCGGTGAACGCTGGCAGCAGCACGCCACCCCGGCCGTCCACCTGCTCGGCCCCGGGCGGACAGGTCAGGTTCGGTGCCATGGCAAGGATCTCGCCGTCCCGGCAGTGCACGTCGAGCGGCGGGGTGTCCGCGGTGCTCGGCCACGGTCGGACGGATCGGATCAGCAGTTCGCTGTTCACCACAAGGAGGTTAACCCTTCGGTGGCACCGGCAACAGCTTTCCGGGGTTCAGCACACCCGTCGGATCCAGTTCGCGTTTCACCGATTCGATCACTCGCACCCCCAGTTCGCCCACCTCACCGGGCAGGTAAGGGGCGTGGTCGGTGCCCACGGCGTGGTGGTGGCTGATCGTGCCCAATGGGGCAATCGCGCGACACGCGGCCGACTTCGCGGTCTGCCACTGGCCGATCGGGTCCTCGGTGGCGCGTGGCACCAACACCGTGAAATACAAAGACGCGCCAGTCTCGTAGGCATGCGAGACGTGGCACATCACCACGGCTCCGGGCAGGCTGCGCAGCAGTGCCCCGCGCACGGCCGACCGCAGGGTGCTCAGCTGCGACCAGTGCGTGGCCGTCTCCAGCGTCTCCACGCACACACCCGCGTCCAGCAGGGCGTCCCGCTGGCGCGGCCCGTTGTAGCGGCCGTGCCGCCACGCCTCACCCAGCACCTTGCCCAGCCGCACCGGTTTGTGCGCCCGCAGCACGCGCAGGGTCGCCGCCCTGCGGGCAGCCAACTCGGCCGCGGAGTTGGCCTCCCAGCCCAGGATCAGCAGGCACGGGTCGGTGACGCGCCGTGCCCGCAGGTAGCCCGTCAGCGCCTGGGACTTCAGCCCACCGGTCAGCGCCAGCGAGATCTCCGTCTCCTCGGCGTCGGACAGGCGGGTGACGTCGGCCAGAACCCGTTGCTGCGCCAGGTCGCGCACCGCCTCGTGCCCGCGGTCCCAGCCGTCCAGGAACACGCCCTCGTAGCGGCGATGGGTGGGCGCGCGCCGCACCCGCAGCGTCACCTCGCTGATCACGCCGAAGGCGCCTTCGCTGCCGACGACCAGGTCCTTCAGCCCGGGGCCCGCCGCAGTGGCCGGTGCCACGCCCAGCTTGAGCTCGCCGACCGGGGTGGCCAGGCGCAGGCCCTCCACCATGTCCTCGAACCGGCCGTAGCCGGAGGAGGCCTGCCCGGCCGAGCGGGTCGCGGCGAAACCGCCGATGGTGGCCCGCTCGAAGGACTGCGGGAAGTGGCCGAGGGTGAACCCGTGCGCGGCGAGCAGGCGCTCGGCCTCCGGTGCGCGCACCCCCGCCTGCAACACCGCCAACCGGGACACCGGGTCCACGCTGACCAACCTGTTGAGCCGCACCAGGTCCAGCGCGATCACCGCGGGCTTGTCCCCGCGCAGCGCGGACACACCGCCGACCACGGACGTGCCGCCACCGAAGGGCACCACGCCGACGTTGTGCTCGGCGCAGGCCTTGAGCACGGCGAGGACCTCGTCCGGATCGGCGGGCAGCACCACGGCGTCCGGCACCGCGAGCTGGCCGCACCCCCTGTGCCGCAACAGGTCCACATAGGACAGACCGCCCGCGCGACCCAGCCTGGCGGTGCGGTCCAGCAGCACGTGCTCCTCGCCGACCACCGCGACGAGGTCCGCGCGCGCGGCCTCTCCCAGTTCGGGCTCGGGCACCACGAGCACCGAGTCCGGCGCCACCGGCGTGGGGTGCTCGGACAGCCCGGTGCGGGTCCTGAGCCAGCGCAGCGCGTGCGCGGGCAGCTTGCCGCCCTCCAGGGTCCAGCCGCCGCGCAGGGTGTGATCGATGCCGGGGTTCATTGCTACAGTGTTACACATGCCGTCTCAACGTCACAGCACGCGCGTGGAGGACGAGGTCCTGCTCGACGCGGTGCGCGCCTGCGTGCTCGCCCTCGGCGTGCGGCGCACCACGCTGACCGACGTGGCGCGGCGGGCCGGGGTCAGCCGGATGACGCTCTACCGCCGGTTCCCCGACGTGCGCAGCCTCATGGCGGCGCTGATGACCAGGGAGTTCGGCGGGCTGCTCAGCCAGTTCGAGCAGGGCCCGACCGCACGCCACCAGCTGGTCGACGGGGTGGTCAACACGGTGCGGCGGCTGATCGCCAACCCGCTGCTGAGCACGGTGCTGGACCTGGACCCGGAACTGCTGCTGCCCTACGTGGTGCAGCGGCTGGGCAGCACCCAACAGCTGGCCGAACAGGTGCTGCTCGCGCAGATCCGCGCGGGCCACGAGGACGGCTCGGTCCGGGCGGGCAAGCCGTCCGTGCAGGCCAGGGCACTGTTGCTGGCCGTCCAGTCGTTCGTGCTGTCCAGCCGGGCCGCCACCGCCGACGTGCCCGAGGAGGACCTGCTCGCGGAGTTGGCGGAGCTGGTGGACGGGGCGCTGCGCCCACGCGGGGAGGAATCGTGAACAGCTCGCTCAACGCCCGGCGGCGCACCGCCGAACTGGCCGAGGTCGCCGCCGGACAGGTGGTGGACGTGCTCGTGGTCGGCGGCGGGGTCACCGGGGCGGGTGCCGCGCTGGACGCCGCCGCGCGCGGGCTGTCGGTGTGCCTGGTCGAGGCGCACGACCTGGCCTTCGGCACCTCGCGCTGGTCCAGCAAGCTGGTGCACGGCGGGCTGCGCTACCTGGCCAAGGGCGAGGTGGGCCTGGCCTACGAGAGCGCCGTGGAGCGCGGCATCCTGATGACCAGGACGGCGCCGCACCTGGTGCGCACCTTGCCGCAGCTCATCCCGGTGCACGGTCGTGCTAATACCTTGGTGCACGCCGGGTTGCACGCCGGTGACCTGCTGCGCAGGGCCGCCCGCACGCCGAGTTCGGTGCTGCCGGGGCCGCGCCGCGTGTCGGCCGCCGAGGCGCTGGCCCTGGCCCCCGGCCTGCGGCGCGAGGGGCTCACCGGCGGCCTGCTGTCCTTCGACGGCCAACTGGTCGACGACGCGCGCCTGGTGGTGGCGCTGGCCAGGACGGCGGCCGGGCTGGGCGCGAAGGTGCTGACCCGGGTCCGCGCGACCGCGCTGGCCGGGGATGGCGCGCTGGTCCGCGAGGAACTGACCGGCGTGGAGTTCGAGATAAAAGCACGAGCGGTCGTGAACTCGACCGGGGTGTGGGCGGGGCAGCTCGTGCCCTCGGTGCGGCTCACCCCGTCGCGCGGCTCGCACCTGGTGCTGCGCGCCGACACCGTCGGACTCGGCGGCACCGCGCTGACCGTGCCGATCCCCGGCGAGAGCAACCGGTTCGCCCTGCTGCTGCCGCAGTCGGACGGACGGGTCTACCTGGGGCTGACCGACGAGCCGGTGCAGGGCCCGCTTCCTGACGTGCCCGAGGTTCCGCAGTCCGATGTGGACTTCCTGCTCGACGTGGGTTCCTCCGTGCTGCAACGAAAGCTCACCGAGCAGGACGTGATCGGCGCCTACGCGGGTCTGCGGCCGCTGATCGAGTTGCCGGGGGCCAAGGCGGATGGCCGCAGCGCCGACCTGTCGCGCAAGCACGCGGTGCTGGAGTCGGCCGAGGGCGTGATCACGGTGGTCGGCGGCAAGCTCACCACGTACCGGCGGATGGCCGCCGACGCCGTGGACGCGGCGGTGCGCCGCAGCGGCCTGCCCGCGGGCCCTTCGCGGACGACACGCCTGCCGCTGGTCGGTGCCGCCCCGCACCACGCACTGTCCGCAGTGGACGCCCCACAGCGGCTCGTCGCCAGGTACGGCAGGGAGGCCACCGAGGTCGCCGCGCTGGGGATGCCCGAACTGGTCAGCGAATCGACCGGCACGACGGCGGCCGAGGTGGTGTGGGCGCTGCGGCACGAGGGCGCGCTGGACGCCGAGGACGTGCTGGACCGGCGCACCAGGATCGGCCTGTCGCCGAACGATCGTGCGGCGGCGCTGCCCGCCGTGCGGGCCCTGGTCGGGGACTAGTACCGGGGGTCATCGGCCGATCGGCCGATGCCGGGTGTGCGGCGGGACCGTTCGACCGAGGTCGGGGCGGGGTCGGCGTTCCTAGTGTCGAGAACATGACGAACGCACAGATCACCGCACTCACCACGGGCCTGCTCGCCTTCGCGGCGATCTGGGCGGTCATGCTGTTCCCGCTGATGGCGCGGCACCGCTCCCGCTACGGCCAGGTGAGCCCGGCTCGCCTGTGCAGCACCGCCTCCGTGACGCTGTACGCGTGCCTGGGGGTGGCGGTCGTGCTGCTGCCGCTACCCGGTCCGAACACCCCGCGCCTGGAGCAGGCCGTGCAGCTGGTGCCGTTCCAGTGGGTCGCCGACATCCAGGAGGAACTGGCCAAGCACGGCCTGTCGGCGGCGCACGCGCTGAGCACGCAGACCTTCACGCAGATGCTGATGAACATCGCGCTGTTCGCCCCGCTGGGCCTGTTCGCCAGGGTGCTGTGGCGGCGCGGGCTGCTCGGCGCGACCGCGCTGGGCTTCGGGGTCTCGCTGCTGGTGGAGATCACCCAGCTGACCGCGAACTTCGGCACCGCCCCGTTCGCCTACCGGATCTTCGATGTGGACGACCTGATCACCAACACGGTGGGCGCCTCAGCGGGCTGGCTGGCCGGGGCACTGGTCCTGCGCGCACTGCACTCGGCCCGCCCCGCACTGCCCGCGAGGGAGTACGCCCACGCCTAGACCTGCGCCAGTCAGAACGGGGCCACCGGCTGTGACAGCCGGTGGCCCTGTGGCGTTCATCGAAACACCTTGCCGAGTCGTTGGGTTTTTGCAACACTTCGTTCCGTGAGCCCAGTACGAAGAGGCAAGGAGCTGCCGATCCACAACCGGCTCCAGGTGCTGCGGGTGGAGCGCGGGCTCACCAGGGTGCAACTGGCCGAGGCCGTCGAGGTGAACCCGCAGACGATCGGCGCGCTGGAGCGCGGCGACCACTACCCCAGCCTGGACCTCGCGTTCCGCATCTGCGAGGTGTTCGGGCTGCCGGTGGAGGCGGTGTTCAGCCGCACGCCGTTCCAGCCCCTGTCCACTCAGGTGTACGGGCAGTCCAAGGGGGAGTCGTGAATCGCGTCTACGAACGCTGGCTGGACAGACGCGCCAGCCAACCGGCCTGGCACGAGGGGCTGTTCCCTGGCTGGCGCACCCGGTCACGACGTAGGGCGTTGGTAGTCACATGGGTGGTGGGCTGCCTCGTGTGCCTGGCGGCCGGTCCGCTCGCCGCGACCTTCAGCGAGCTGCTGAGCTACTGGCTGGCGATCGTCGCGGCCATGTGCCTGCTGCACCTGCTCCTCAAGGCGGTGACCAGCGATGCCGCCGAACGCCCGCGCCAACTGCTGGACGAACGAGAACTCGCGTTGCGTGGCCGGTATGGCTACGTTGGGTTCCGCGTCGCCTGCTGGAGCCTCGTCGCGGTCGCGCTCGTGCCCACGGTGACCCCTCTGGGTCACCTGGGCTTCGGCACCTACAGCCTGGCCATGCCCCTGCTCCTGCTGTCGACGGGCACACCCACCGCACTGTTGGCCTGGCACTTGCCCGATGAGGACCCCGATGACGTGGAATTCACTACAGGAGAGGAAGACAGCCGTGGCTGAGGGGGTGCTGGAGATCGACCGGATCTCCAAGCGCTACGGGGACGTGGTCGCACTGCGCGACATGACCTTCGACGTACGTGCCGGTGAACTCTTCGGGTTCGTCGGCAGCAACGGAGCCGGCAAGACGACGACGATGCGCATCGCGCTCGGGGTGCTGGCCGCCGACTCGGGTGAGGTCCGCTGGTCGGGCAGGCCCGTGGACCTGGAGATCCGCAGGCACATCGGGTACATGCCCGAGGAGCGCGGGCTCTACCCGAAGATGAAGGCGCGCGACCAGCTGGTGTACCTCGCCGAGCTGCACGGTCTGTCCACTTCGGACGCCCAGCGCGCGGCGGACTCCTGGCTGGACCGGCTCGGCCTGACCGCGCGGCGCGACGAGGAGGTGCAGAAGCTCAGCCTGGGCAACCAGCAGCGCGTGCAGCTGGCCGCCGCGCTGGTGCACGACCCGGCCGTGCTCGTGCTCGACGAGCCGTTCTCCGGACTGGACCCGGTGGCCGTGGACGTGATGAGCGAGGTGCTGCGGGAGAAGGCGGCCAGCGGGGTGCCCGTGGTGTTCTCCAGCCACCAGCTGGACCTCGTGGAACGGCTCTGCGACCGGGTCGGAATCATCCGAAGTGGACAGATGGTCGCCTGCGGCGGGGTCGGCGAGCTGCGCGAGTCCGGGCCGCTGCGGCTGACCGTGGACGCGCCGCGGGCCCAGCCGGGCTGGACCGCGGGGCTGGCCGGGGTCAGCGAGGTCGGGGTGCACGGCACCGTGACCACCGTGGAGCTGGCGGAGGGGGCCGACGACCAGGAGGTGCTGGCGGCGGCGCTGAGGACCGGCCCGGTGCGGGAGTTCTCCCGGCTGCGGCCCACGCTGACCGAGCTGTACCGCAACGTCGTGTCCCAGGAGAAGGCATCATGACCACGCTCAGCCCCACGCGCACGGTCGGCCTGGTGGCGCGGCGCGAGTTCACCACCCGCGTGCGCAGCAAGGCCTTCGTGCTCAGCACACTGTTGATCATCGGCCTGCTCGCCGGGTACGTGCTGTTGTTCAGTTTCATCGGCAAGTCCAGCGCCATCAAGGTCGGGCTGGCCGGCCAGTCCACCGGCATCTCCGCCCCGCTGACCGCGATCACCGGCAAGCTGGGCAAGGAGGTGCAGACCAGCACCGTCAACGACCAGAACGACGGCGAGCAGCAGGTCCGCAGCGGCAAGCTGGACGTGCTCGTGTCCGGCGCGCTGGACGCGCCGAAGGTCACCGTCAAGTCCTCTTTGGACCCCGCGCTGCAACAGGCGCTGACCGAACTCGTTCGCCAGCAGGCGATCCAGGGTGCGCTGGCGCAGAACGGGCTCAAGCCCAACGTGCTGGACGCGGCGCAGAGCGTCACCGTGCGGCCGAAGGTGCTCGAACCCGAGGACCCCGAGCAGGGGCAGAAGACGGTGCTGGCCTACATCGTGGGCATGGTGCTGTTCATCTCCATCCAGACCTTCGGCGTGGCCGTGGCCCAGGGCGTGGTTGAGGAGAAGTCCAGCCGGGTGGTGGAGATCCTGCTGGCGACCATCCGGCCGTGGCAGTTGTTGCTGGGCAAGGTGATCGGCATCGGCGCCTCGGGGCTGATCCAGGTGCTCGCGATCGGCGTGGCCGGGGTCGCGCTGGGCAGGGCCAGCGGCATGTTGACGCTGACCGACTTCGCCGTCGGTGCGGTGGCCAGCGCGGTGGGCTGGTACCTGGTCGGCTTCTTCCTCTACGCGGTGCTGCTCGCGGCGGCCGGGTCGCTGGTCTCCCGCCAGGAGGAGCTCCAGTCGGTGATCACACCGGTGACCCTGTTGCCAGTACTGGGTTTTGTGGTCGGCATCAACCTGACCCTGCGCAACCCCGCCGACCCCATCAGCGCCGTGCTGTCGATGGTGCCGTTCTTCACCCCGACGCTGATGCCCGCCCGCATCGCACTGGGAGTGGCGCCGCTGTGGCAGGTCGTGCTGGCCCTCGTGCTCGCGGTGGGCTGCATCGCCCTGTTCACCTGGCTCGGCGGCAAGGTGTACGGCAATGCCGTGCTGCGCACGGGTTCCCGGGTCAAGCTCCGGGACGCGCTGCGCTGAGGGCGGGGGCCGGTCCACGAGGGGAGGACCGGCCCCATCAGCCCTTGACCGCCGAGTAGCGCGCCAGCGAGACCTGCCGCTCGTGCGCGTGGTCCACGATCGGCGCGGGATAGCCCTGCGGCGGTCCGGCGGGCAGCTCCCACGGCCGGTGCGCGCGCTTTCCTTGCACCCCAGCGAGTTCGGGCACGTACCGGCGCACGTAGGCCCCGTCTGGATCGAACTTCTCGCCCTGCGTCACCGGGTTGAAGATCCGGAAGTACGGGGCCGCGTCCGTGCCGCACCCGGCCACCCACTGCCAGTTGTGCTGGTTGGAGGCGAGGTCGCCGTCCACCAGGTGGCGCATGAAGTGCCGTGCCCCCAACCACCACGGCACGTGCAGGTCCTTGACCAGGAAACTGGCCACGATCATCCGCACCCGGTTGTGCATCCAGCCCTCGGCCAGCAGCTGGCGCATGCCCGCGTCCACGATCGGGTAGCCGGTACGGCCCGCGCACCAGTCCGCGAACCGCCGGTCGGCCTCCTTGCCGGTGTCGTGCTCCATCCTGTCGAAGCGCTCGTCGTAGTTGCGCCGCGCCGTCTCCGGCCGGTGCCACAGCACGTCCGCGTAGAACTCGCGCCAGGCCAGTTCGGAGCGGAACACCTGCGAGCCCTCGCTGCGCTTGGGCGCGAGGTCGGCCAGCAGGGTGCGCGGGTGCACGCAGCCCCACCGCAGGTAGGCCGCCATCCAGCTGGTGCCAGCCCGGTCGGGCCGGTCCCGGTCGGTGGCGTAGTCGGGCAGCGGCCCGTCCAGGAAGTCCCGCCACGCGTCGAGCGCGGCCCGCTCCCCGGCCGCCACCACGTCCTTGTCCACGCGCAGCTCGGGGATCTTCACTTGGTCGAGTGAACGCGGGTCCACCCACTTGGCCGTGTCCGGCCCGGTGTCGGCGGGGCGCCGCCAGCCGTGCTCCAGCCACGCCTTGCGGAACGGGGTGAACACCCGGTACGGCGTGCCGTCCCCCTTGCGGACCCGGCCCGGGGTCACCGCATACGGCGAGCCGGTCCGCACGAAGTCGATGTCCCCCAACGCTTTCCGCACTCGCTCGTCGCGCGCCCGACCGTACGGGGCCGTGTCGGCGGAGACGTGCACGCTGCCCGCCCCGATCTCGGCGGCCACCTCCGGCACCACCTTCGCCGGGTCCCCGTGCCGCACCAGCAGCCGCCCGCCGATGGCCTCGTCCAGCTCGCGCAGGCAGCCGTACAGGAAGACCCGCCTCGGCTCGCCCGCGGGCTTGAGCAGCGCCTCGTCCAGCACGAACAGGGCCAGCACGCGCGGGGACTCGGCGGCGGCCAGCAGGGCGGCGTGGTCGGACAGGCGCAGGTCGCGGCGGAACCAGAGCACTGACGGCGGGGTCATGGAATTCGACGCTACGGTGATCAGGCACGGCCCGCACAACGGGGAGGTGGCTCAAAAAGGTGGTGGCGCTGTCCAACCGGCGCACGCGGTACACCGCGTCCCCGATCGGCCTGGTGCTCGGCTTGTTCGGCACTCTGGTGAGCGCGGCCTTCACGTACCTGATCACGGTGCGGAACGGCTCGTTCTACCTGGACCCGCACAGCACGGTCGAGCGGTTCACCGACCTCGCCCGGATCGGCGGCTTCCCCGTGCCCCAGTGGCCGCTCGTGGTCCTCGCACCCGCCCTGCCGGTGCTCGCGCTGATCGCCGTGCCGCTGTGCAGCCTGTCCGCGGCCCGCAGCGTGGGCCCGCGCCTGATGACCCGCCCCCGGCTCGCCTGCACCGCCGCCTTCACCGCCGTGACCCTGCTGGGCCTGCTCACCACCCCGTTCGGCCCCGCCCTCACCCCCTGGCTGGGCCCCGCCCTGATCAGCGTGGCCCTCGCCTACCCCCACCGCGAGGACTAACCCGCCGCGAGTCCCGCCCACAGGCCCACGAGTCCCGCCCAGGGTTCGGCGAGTCCCGCTCTCTGGCGCACGAGTCCCGCCCACCTCACTCCCCCACCCCGCGCCCCGCGTCTTCGCGCCGGTCCCGCGTCTTCGCGCCGGTCTCTGGACCGCCGGCTCAGTTCGGCCGCGTCTTTTCAGCGGGCGAACTGAGACAAGGGAAGAGACCGGACCCAAGCGAGGACGCCGCGCCCCGGAGGGGCGCCAAGAGCGAAGCGGGCACAGCCGTCCCCAGCCGACACCCACGCCCGCTCGGGAGAGCCCGCATCAGTCCAGCGGGCGACCCGAGCAACAACCCACGAAAACGGGACTCACCCACCCCAGAACGGGACTCACCCACCGGAGCGCGGGACTCACGCCCCTCAGACCGGGACTCGCGCGCAGGAGCGCGGGACACACCGTCCTGTGAACGGGACTCGCGTGCAGGAGACCGGGACTCGCGCACCAGTAAGCGGGACTCACGCCCCCAGACCGGGACTCGCGCACTGGAGGCCGGGACTCGCGGGTGTGGGGCGTGCCGAACCCTGGACACGGGTCCGCCCCGGGATGCTGCCGTTGGCGGTCGGCAGGCCCGGGGCGGTGATCAGTAACGGTTCAGCGATCGATTCAGCGTTCGTCGATGGCGACGAAGTCCCGCGAGGCGGGGCCGACGTAGAGCTGACGCGGACGGCCGATCTTGGTGGCCGGGTCCTTCATCATCTCGCGCCAGTGCGCGATCCAGCCGGGCAGCCTGCCCAGCGCGAACAGCACGGTGAACATCCGGGTGGGGAAGCCCATCGCGCGGTAGATCAGGCCGGTGTAGAAGTCGACGTTGGGGTACAGCTTGCGCTCGACGAAGTAGTCGTCGGCCAGCGCCGTCTCCTCCAGCTTCTTGGCGATGTCCAGCAGCTGGTCGTCGCCGCCCAGCTTGCCGAGGATCTCGTCGGCGGTCTTCTTGATGATCGCCGCGCGCGGGTCGTAGTTCTTGTAGACCCGGTGCCCGAAGCCCATCAGGCGGACGCCGTCCTCCTTGTTCTTCACCTTGCGCACGAAGGCCTCGACGTCACCGCCCTCCTGGCGGATCTTCTCCAGCATCTCCAGCACCGCGCTGTTGGCGCCGCCGTGCAGCGGGCCGAACAGGGCGTTGATGCCCGCGGAGATGCTGGCGAACAGGTTCGCCTCCGAGGAGCCGACCAGCCGGACCGTGGAGGTGGAGCAGTTCTGCTCGTGGTCGGCGTGCAGGATGAACAGCAGGTCCAGCGCGCGGACCAGGTCCGGGTCCAGGTCGTAGGGCTCGGCGGGGAAGCCGAAGGTCATCCGCAGGAAGTTCTCCACCAGGCCGAGCGAGTTGTCCGGGTAGAGGAACGGCTGGCCGACCGACTTCTTGTAGGCGTAGGCCGCTATCGTCGGCAGCTTGGCCAGCAGGCGGATGGTGGACATCTCGACCTGGTGGTCGTCGAACGGGTTCAGGCTGTCCTGGTAGAAGGTCGACAGTGCGGACACCGCCGAGGACAGCACGGGCATGGGGTGTGCGTCGCGCGGGAAGCCGTCGAAGAACCGCTTGAGGTCCTCGTGCAGCAGGGTGTGCCTGCTGATCTTCTGGCTGAAGTCCTCCACCTGTGCCTGCGTCGGCAGCTCGCCGTAGATCAGCAGGTAGGAGACCTCGATGAAGTTCGACCGCTCGGCCAACTGCTCGATCGGATATCCGCGGTAACGCAGAATTCCTGCGTCACCGTCGATGTAGGTGATCGAGGAGGAGCAGGAGGCCGTGTTCACGAAACCGGGATCGAGGGTTACCATCCCGGTTTTCGCAAGCAGTTTCCCGAGATCTATGCCGGGTGCGCCCTCAGTGGGGACGGACACCTGCATCTCGTGCTCTCCGCCCTCATGGCGCAGCGCGACGGTACGGGGTGAAGAATTCGGCGCAGTCGTCGCGTCGGGCATTAATGTCCCTCTCACGCTCGGACGGGGCGCCGCTAGGCTCGTGAAGCCGAGTGGATCACGCGAGCACACGGAACCGGGGTTACCGCACCGCAGCACCGCCCCGTTGGGGTCCTGTCGGCTGCCACGCTAGTGGCCAGTCGGCCCCGCGCACAGCGCGGCGTGCGTGCTACCGCGTGCGATGGGACAGGTATCACACCATGTCGAGGCCGCTTCGCCCCCGGCGGCTGACCCGATCAGGTGGTCACCGTGGCGTGCGCCACCACGCGGACGCCACGCCGATCCACCCCTATCGACCCCACAGCCGCACGGTCACCCTCAGGTTCAGCCGATCAGCCCAACACACTGGTCCGTTCTCGTGCATCTTGAAGCACCCGAAAGGGTTACCGATGCGTCAGGTAGCCGAAGATCCACACCATCGGGCAACCCCAAACACGAATGCACAACGTAATTTTGAGCCACGGCCGTAAACGAAGGATTTTCGCTCACAACGCGGAGGTTCGAAATGATCGTGCTCGGATTGGGACTCGGCGTCTCCCTCGGCACCTGGTGGTGGCACCACCACTGCTGGTGATCAGGCTTCACCCCGGACCAATTCAGCGGCATAGGGAGGTTCGGCCCCAGCCCTGGACACGGTGATTGCGGCCGCGGCCCCGGCATACGCCAGGGCCGCGCGCCATTGTTCGGCATTCAGCTCGCGCACCGCCCGCGCCGAGAGCGCGCCGTGCTGGTGCAGCCAGGCCAGCACCGCGCCCTGCACGGTGTCGCCCGCCCCGATGGTGTCGGCCACGGTGACCCGCACCGGCGGCACCTCCACCAGCTCACCCTGTCCGGTGAGCGCGGCCAGCCCCTCGCCGCCCCTGGTGAGCACGATCGCAGCCGGACCCGCCTGCTGCCAGGCCCGCAGGTGCGGCAGCACGTCGGCGTCCTCGTCCAGGCCCGCCAGCCAGCGGGCGTCCTCCACGGACACCTTGAGCAGCCCCACGTGCGGCAGCCAGGTCTGGAAACGCTTGCGGTACGCCTCGGCGTCGGGGATCAGCACGGGCCGCACGTTGGGGTCCAGTGCGGTGAGCAGCCCGCGCGCGGACTCCCGGCGCAGCACCGACTCGTACGCGCTGGCGCCCGGTTCCAGCACCATCGACAGCGTGCCGAAGGACAGGGCGGCGGCCTCGGCGGGCAGCGGCCCGGGGTCGGCGACCAGCCGGTCGGCGGTGCCCTCGACGTAGAAGCCATACCGGGCCGAGCCGTCAGCGGCCAGGGTCACCACGGCCAGCGTGGTCGGCTCGGGACCGCGCTGCACCAGGCCCAGGCCCACCCCGGACTCGGTCAGCCGCTCGACCAGGGCATCGCCGAAGGCGTCGGTGGAGATCCGGGACAGGAAGGACACCGGCACGCCGAGCCTGCCCGCCGCGATGGCCACGTTGTACGGACCGCCGCCCAGGCGCGGCAGCAGCGCGCCGTCACCGGTCCCGGACGGCACCAGGTCGACCAGGCCCTCACCAGCCACCACGATCACGAGCTACTCCCTCGTCAACGTTGTCATCCGGCCACTCGACCGCGACGGTCGGGACATTGAACCTGGTCTCAGCGCTTGGGCGCCAGCCCGCTGAGCAGGAACCGGGACAGGGCCGCAAACGCTTCCGCGTCCGAGAGCCCGGTTCGCTTGGCGATCGTGCCCAGGTGGATGTTCTCGATGGTGAGACCGACCATTTCGGACACCAGCGCGACGTGCACGTCCTGGAACTCGCCCAGCCGCACGCCCTCCGCGATCAGCTCGCGGATCCGCGCGGCGGCGGCCCTGGCGTTGAGCTCGTAGGTGGCGCGGGCGGGCGGGAAGGCGGCGATGTCGGCGATGAACTCGCGGGTGGCCGGGCGCAGCTCGTCGGCGGCGGCGGTCAGGTAGCCGCCGATGCGCTCACGCACGTCGGGCAGGTCGGCGATGCGCTGCTCGATGCGTGCCGTGGCCTTCTTGAAGAAGTGGCCGACCACCTGCACCGACAGCTGTTCCTTGCTGGGGGCCAGCGCGTACAGGGTGGACTTGGAGCAGCGCAGCCGGGCGGCCAGTTCGTCCAGGGTGAAGGTGGCGAAGCCCTCGGCGAGGAACAGCTCCTCCAGCCGGTCGAGCAGCTCAGCCTGGCGGGCCGTGGGCGGTCGGCGGACGGAACGCTCACTCAGCACCTGAGCAGGTAACCACACCGCACCCGGGCTGCGGTATGACTCCCGGCACGAAAAAGTAGTACTGGAGTACGTCCCAGAGTACTGTTTTCCGTACCGAACCCGCCCCTGCCAGCCCCAGGAGCACACGATGCCCGCCGAGCGGATGCTGCCCACCACCGAGGCCGAGGACCTGTTGTCGCTGGTCAGGGAGATCTGCCAGCAAGAGCTCGCGCCGCACGCCTCGAACTGGGAGGCGGAGTCCCGCTTCCCGCGCGAGGCGTTCCGAGTACTGGGCAAGAGCGGGCTGCTCGGGCTGCCCTACCCGGAGCGGTGGGGCGGTGGCGAACAGCCCTACGAGGTGTACCTCCAGGTGCTGGAGGAGATCGCCGCGAGCTGGCTGACCGTGGCCGAGGGCATGTCGGTGCACGTGATGTCCTGCTACGCGCTGGCCACCTTCGGCACCGAGCAGCAGCGGGAGAGCTGGCTACCGGACATGATCGGCGGGGAGCTGCTCGGGGCCTACGCCCTGTCCGAGCCGCAGGCGGGTTCCGACCCGGCGGGCATGACCACCCGTGCCGTGCGCGAGGGCGAGGACTACGTGGTCAACGGCACCAAGGCGTGGATCACGCACGCCGGGGTCGCCGACTTCTACACGATGATGACCAAGACCGGCGAGGACGAGGTCTCCTGCCTGCTCGTGCCCGGGAACAGCGAGGGCCTGTCCGCGGCCCCGCGCGAGCGCACCATGGGGCTGACCAGCTCACCGGTGGCGCAGCTGCGGCTGGAGGGGCTGCGCGTGCCGGTCGGCAGGCGGATCGGCGAGGAGGGCAGCGGTCTGCGCATCGCGCTGTCCGCGCTGGACTCCGGCCGGCTGGGCATCGCGGCCTGCGCCGTGGGTCTGGCCCAGGCCGCGCTGGACGAGGCCGTGCGCTATGCCAAGGAGCGCAAGCAGTTCGGCAAGCCGATCATCCAGTTCCAGGGCATGGAGTTCCTGCTGGCGGACATGGCCGCGGCCGTGGAGTCCGCGCGGGCCACCTACCTGGAGGCGGCCCGCCGCCGGGACCGCGGGCTGCCGTTCAGCAGGCAGGCCTCGATCGCCAAGCTGGTGGCGACCGACGCCGCGATGAAGGTGACCACCGACGCCGTGCAGGTGCTGGGCGGCGCGGGCTACACGCGGGACTTCCCGGTGGAGCGGTACATGCGCGAGGCCAAGGTGTTGCAGATCTTCGAGGGCACCAACCAGATCCAGCGCATGGTCATCGCGCGCCAGCTCGCCCGCTGAGGCGTACCGGAAGCGCAAACACACCGCACGGGAACGTCCGACACGCGGTACGCGAAGCGCCGACACGCGCTGTCCCCCGCGTGTCGGCGCTTCCGATACCGCGTGTCGGCGCTTCCGGTACGGCGTGTTTGCGCTCCGTGGGTCAGCGGTCGCGGTGGTACGGGTTCGCGGTGACGCCCTCGCCGGTGTGCTCGTCGTAGGTGTAGACCTCGCGCCCGCCGATCCACACACGCAGGGCGCGGGACATGACGTTGAGAGGATCATCGCTCCAGAGCACGATGTCCGCGTCCAGGCCGGGCTTGAGGGCGCCGACCCGGTCGTCCAGGCCCATGATGCGGGCGGGGTTGCTGGTGATCGCCTTCAGCGCGGTCTCGCTGTCCAGGCCCTCCTTGACCGCCAGGGTCGCCTGGTGCACCAGGAAGTGGATCGGCACCACCGGGTGGTCGGTCATGATCGCCAGGTCCACCCCGGCCCTGGCCAGGATGCCGGGGTTGCGCAGCGAGCGGTGCCGCAGCTCCACCTTGGACCGGCTGGTGAACAGCGGCCCGATGATCACCGGGTGGCCGCGCTCGGCGATCAGGTCGGCGAGCAGGTGCGCCTCGGTGCCGTGGTTGATCACCAGCCGGTAGCCGAACTCCTCGGCCAGCCGCATGGCGGTGGCGATGTCGTCGGCGCGGTGGGTGTGCTGGCACCAGGGCAGCTCGCCGTCGAGCACCCGGACCAGCACCTCCAGCGTGGGGTCCCGGTCGAACGGCTTGTTCTCCGCCGCCGCGTGCTCGCGCTTGGCCTTGTAGTCCTGGGCCTTGGTGAAGGCGTCGCGGATGATCGCGGCCACGCCCTGGCGGGTGGACGGGGTCTTGTCCTTGTTGCCGTACACCCGCTTGGGGTTCTCGCCCAGCGCGCTCTTCACGCTGACCGGCTCGCGCAGCAGCATCTCGTCCACGGTGCGGCCCCAGCACTTGACCGCGACGGTCTGCCCACCGATGGGGTTGCCGGAACCAGGCTTGATCACCACCGTGGTCACCCCGCCGGACAGGGCGTCGGCGAAGGCCAGGTCCGCCGGGTTGATCGCGTCCAGGGCACGCAGCCGGGCCCCGTTGGGGTCGGTCATCTCGTTGGTGTCCTCGCCCGCCCAGCCCTCGGCCTCCTCGCACACCCCCAGGTGTCCGTGCGACTCGACGAAGCCGGGCAGCACCCAGGACCCGGCCGCGTCCACGACCTCGGCGTCCTCGGGCACGTCCACGTCGGCGTCCGGGCCGACCGCGATGATCCTGCCCTCGGAGATCAGCACCGTTCCGCCGTCGATGGGATCGCCCTCGACCGGAACCACGTATCCACCTGTGATGGCCAGCGTCATGGTTCGCAACGCTAAAGGCTTTGCCCGCGCGGCACTAGCTCAGGCCGTGTGCTGGTAAGCCGGGTAGGTCAGGTAGCCCGCGTCCCCGCCCTGGTAGTAGGTGGCCTCGTCGAAGGGGGCGATGGGCAGGCCGGTGCGCAGCCGCTCGACGAGGTCGGGGTTGGCGATGAAGGCGCGGCCGAAGCTGATGAGATCGGCGCCCAGTTCGAGCCAGCGATCCGCATCGGACCGACCGGTGACCTTCGCCCCCATCGGGTAGACCGGGTTCATGACGAGGGTGCCCGGCCACACGTGGCGCAGGGCCAGCAGCGTCTCGTCCCCGGTGGTGGCTTCGAGGTGGACGTACGCCAGGTCCAGGCGGGCCAGCTCGGACAGCAGCTCGGTGTACAGCTCCAGGACCTCGGTCTCCTCGACGCCCCAGAAGTTCGCGCCAGGGGAGAGCCGGATGCCGGTCCTGGCGCCGCCGACGGCCTCGACCGTCGCGGACACCGCCTCGACGGCGAACCGGATCCGGTTGGGCACCGAGCCGCCGTAGCGATCCGTGCGCAGGTTGGCGTTCGAGGACAGGAACTGCGAGATCAGGTAGCCGTTGGCGCCGTGCAGTTCGACCCCGTCGAACCCTGCGTCGACGGCACGGCGGGCGGCCTGGGCGTAGGACTGGGCCTGCTCGGGCACTTCAGCGAGGTCCAGGGCGCGCGGCACCGGCACGGGCTGGGGCCCGGTCGGGGTGAACACGTCACCGACGGCGGGCACGGCTGAGGGCCCGACCGGCTGCAGGCCGGTGGTGTCGGGGTGCGAGACCCGTCCGCCGTGCATGAGCTGGGCGAAGACGCGTCCGCCGTTGGCGTGCACGGCCGCGGTCACCGGGCGCCACGCGGCGACCTGCTCCTCGGTGTGCAGCCCCGGCGTGCCCGGGTTGGACTGCCCGACCACGTTGGGCTGCACCCCCTCGGTCACGATCAACCCGGCCGTCGCGCGCTGGGCGTAGTAGGTGGCCATCGACGGGGTCGCCAGGCCCTCAGCGGTGGCCCGGACCCGGGTCATCGGGGCCATCACGACCCGGTTGGGCAGGGTCAGGTCGCCGAGCCGGTAGCTGTCGAAAAGGCTTGTCATGCCGGCTACGCTAAAACCTGACATCCATGTCAGAGGCAAAGCCTTGTGCCGCGGGTCACACACGGGAGGGTGCGGTGCGCATCGGGGAGTTGGCGACCCGAACCGGGGTCAGCGTCCGGTCCCTGCGCTACTACGAGGAGCAGCGGCTGCTCACCAGCACCCGCAGCCCCAGCGGGCAGCGGCACTACACGGTCGAGGAGGTCGAACGGGTCGCGTTCATCCAGCGGCTGTACGCCGCGGGCCTGTCCAGCAGCACCATCCTCCAACTGCTGCCCTGCGTCGACTCGCCCAGCGAGGAGAACTCCGACGCCGCGCTGGAGCGGATGGCACAGGAACGCGACCGGCTGTCCGCGCACATCGACGACCTGCTCTGCACCCTGGACGCGCTCGACCACCTCATGGCCGCGAACCGGGCGCACAAGGCCACGCTGCGCACGGCGCGGCACTAGCGCGGAATCAGCCCCCAGCGGCCCGACCACGCGTCGCCCGGGGCGAGCGTGATCAGGTCGATGCCGGAGTTCAGCGCGTCCGGCGGGCAGGTCATCGGCTCGATCGCCACGGCACGGCCCCGGCCGGGGAACTCGTCGGGGGTGTAGACCTGCACCCAGCGGAAGTCCGGGTCGGCCCACAGCTCCACGGCGGTCTTCGGGCCGGTGAGCCGGTGCCGGACCAGCCCGTCGGCCCCGGGCACGCAGCCGCCGAACGCGTGGTCCAGGCGCTCCCCGCGCAGCGAGCGTGGGCGGCGGAAGTCCACCTCGGTGCGACTGAGCCCGACCTGCGGCCCGCAGGGCACCATCGACTCCGGGTCCAGCGGCAGGCTGGTGGTCGCGGCCAGGCGCAGCGTGCAGTCGTCGGTGGCGCTGGCCCCCGCCCGCACGTACGGGTGCGTGCCGATGCCGAAGGGCACGGCGCGGTCCCCGATGTTGTGCACCCCGTGGGTCACGGTGAGCCCGTGCGCGTCCAGCGCGTAGCTGATCGTCACGCGCAGCGGCACCGGCCAGCCCGGCTGCACGCCCACCTCCACTCCCAGCGAGATGAGCGATCCGGTGTGGGTGATCACCTGCCACGGCACCTTGCGGACCAGGCCGTGGCTGGCGTTGCCCCGCGCGGGCTCGGTCAGCTCCAGCTGCTGCTCGGCCCCGTCGAACCGCCAGCGCCCGCCCGCCACCCGGTTGGGCCAGGGCGCGAGCACGTTGCCGCTGCCCATCGGCGGCGCCTCGGACTCCGCGAAGGTCTCCACGTACGGCTGGCCGGCCACCTCGAACACGCGCAGACCGGCGCCGATCCCGGTGACCACCGCCCGGGCCGTGCCGTAGGTGATCTCGAACTGTGCACCGGTGGGGCCGCTCACGCGTGCGAGCTTAGAGGTAGTGGCGGGGCCGCGATACGGGCGCGAGCTTGCCCGAGTCGACCTCGGGACCGACCCGTGATGTGGTGGAATGCCCCCATGCGCAAGCGGGACCTGCTGGTCGTCGGGCTCGCCGCCGCGGCGCTGACCGGCTGCGGTGCACCAGGTCAGCCGGCCGCGGAGCCGGGCAAGGCGGCCACCCTGTCGGAGGACGTCATCCCCTACGACACCACGGTGTTCATGACCAACCGGAACCCGGTGCTGCCCGCCGACGGCGGCTGCGGGCCGGTCACCAGGGACTTCCTGGTGCAGATCGGCATGACCCTGGACAAGTACGAGAAGCCGTCCACCGACAGCAGCGGCAAGACCTGCTCGATCTACACCCGCGACGCGCAGTTGCAGGTGGCCTCGGCCCACAAGCCGTTCGGGGACTACTGGCGCTCGCGGGCGAGCGAGACCTCCGACCCCGCGGCCACGTCCTCCCTGGGCGGTTTCCGCCGGTTCATCCTCCAGGGCACGTACTACGCGGTGGAGTACCCGGACAAGTACAACGAGACCTACCGGTCCAGCCCGCGCAAGTGCAACCTGGCGATCGACACCGGGGCCCCGGTCCCGCTGACGCTGACCTACACCGGGACCGAGACCACCGAGTTCAGGCAGACCTGCGCCTCGGCGGAGAAGTACGCCACGGCCCTGCTGAGCAAGCTCGACCCCGGCGGCGGCAGCCGGGTCGGCTGAGCCTCAGCGCGCGTCCCGCCGCTGGTTGACGCCGATGCCCAGCCACAGCAGGGCGATCCACAGGGCGGTGCCGGTGCACGCGGCCAGCACGTCGTCGCTGGAACCGGTGGCCAGGTTCAGCGCCGCGTACGGGTTGATGTAGTTCAGTATCGGGTTGGCCAGGAACAGCCCGACCCCGAACTTGCCGAGGAAGTAGACCGTCACCGCCGCCGTGGGGTTGGGCATCAGGTACGTGACGACCAGGCAGAACAGCAGGCTCAGCAGGGTGCCCAGCGCGGTCAGCCCGAACACCCAGCCCATGCGCTGGTCCAGGTAGAGCTGGAAGTCGGTGTGCCCGATCCACGAGGTGGCGATCGGGTAGAACACCAGGAACTGAAGCACGGTCAGCGCGATCCAGACCAGGCCCAGCATGCTGACCTGCGCGGCGGCGAAGCGCAGCCGCCGGGGTTGCAGCAACAGGGTCAGCTGGATGCTGCGGTAGTGCCACTCCCCGCACATCGTCTTGATGATCGTGGTGTGCACCATCAGGTGACCGGCCTCGACCGCGATCAACAGGCCGAGCAGCTGACTGGCCGCCGATGACGGGCCCAGGGTGACGCTGAGCTGCACGCCGAGCAGGGTGACGCCGACCAGCAGCAGCGGGGACAGCGCGATGATCAGGCGGTCGGAGAAGGTGCCGACCAGCTTGCGCAACTCGGCGAGCACCAGCACCGGGAAGGACGCGCCCCGGCTCGCCTTGGCCTGCCAGTCGGAGTTGGCCAGCGCACCGGCTTGCCCGATCGGGGTGTTCAGCAGGTCCGGGCGGACCCCGGGGGGCGGCCCGTAGCTCCAGCCGCCGGGCGGGGCCGCGGCCGGGTCCTGCGGGGGCACCGGGTACGGCCCGGTACCGGTGGGCGCCGGGTAGGGGCCGGTCGGCACGTTCTGCGGGGCGGAGATGTCCGGTACCGGGGCCTGGCCGGGAACCACGTAGCCGCCGGTGGGGTACGGGCCGCTCGGCACGTTCTGCGGGGCCGAGATGTCGGGCACCGGGCCCTGGCCGGGAACCACGTAACCGCCCGTGGGATACGGGCCGGTGTTGTGGCCGGGCGGTGGCGGGTACGGGCCGGTCACTGGTGGACTCCCTCGGTGAGCTGGAAGTACATCTCTTCCAGGTTGCGTTCCTCCTCGCGCAGCCCCAGCAGCGGGATGCCCGCGGCGAAGGTCACCTCGGAGACCCGGTCCACGGTCGCGTCGGCGAGCAGGAAGCCGGTCGGCTGCGGCTGCACGGCGATCTCCTGCCAGGACAGCACCTCGGCCAGCTTGGCCATGTCCTTGGCGCGGACCAGGCAGCGGTGGGTGGGCGCGGTGAGCATGGACACCGGCCCGTCCGCCACGATCCGGCCCGCGTTGATCACCAGCACCCGGTCCGCGGTCTGGTCCACTTCGGACAGCAGGTGGCTGGACACCAGCACCGAGCCCCCGCGCGCGGCGTGCATCTTCATCAGCGCGCGGATCGCCCGGATGCCGTCGGGGTCCAGGCCGTTGATCGGCTCGTCGAGCAGCAACAGCGGCGGGTCGGCCAGCAGGGCGTGGGCCAGTGCGATGCGCTGGCGCATGCCGAGGCTGTACGTGCCGATCTTGCGGTTGGCGTACTGGGTCATGCCGACCATGTCGAGCACCTCGTCCACGCGGCGCGCGGGCAGGCCGGTCAGGTTGACCGCCATCTGCAACTGCCCGCGCCCGGTCCGGCCGGGGTGCGTGGCCGAGGCGTCCAGCAGGGCGCCCACCGCGTAGCACGGGTTCGGCCATGCGGTGAACGGCCGCCCGCCGACCAGCGCACCGCCCGCCGTGGGCGGGGTCAGCCCGCAGATCATCCGCAGGGTGGTCGACTTGCCCGCACCGTTGGGCCCGAGGAAGGCGGTGACGGTTCCGGGTTGCAGGTCGAAACCGACCTGGTCGACCACGGGACGACCGGCGTACACCTTGGTCAGGCCACGAACGCTCAGCACGCGTGACACCGTAGCCAGTCGGCGGCGTCCGTGACGGCCGGATGGCGGCATCCGGTGTCAGGAGTAACGATCGGCTCACCGATCGAAGCCAGGTTCGCTACGGTCACCCGTCACCCGACCGGCGTACCTAGGGTGGGAGGAGTGGCAATCACCGTTCTCGACGCACCGACGAACCTGGGCCTGCGCCCACCCGCTCCGGGCTTCGAGCCGGGCTGCGCCAAGGCCCCCGCGGCCCTGCGCGGCGCTGGGCTGCTGGGCAGGCTGGCGGCACACGACGCGGGTGAGCTGACCGCCCCGCGCTACGACGTGTCGGGCTGGCAGCCCGGTGACGGGGTGCGTCAGGCGGCGGCGATCAACGCCTACTCCCAGCAGTTGGCGCAGCGGCTGGACAAGCTGCTGGACCACACCTTCCCGCTGGTCCTCGGCGGGGACTGCAGCATCCTGCTGGGCACCGGCCGGGCGCTGCGGCACCGGGCGGAACGGGAGAACCGCCGCTACGGGCTGGCCTTCCTCGACGGGCACAGCGACTTCCGCCACCCGGGCAACTCCACGGCGATCGGCTCGGCCGCGGGCGAGGACCTGGCGCTGGCCACCGGGCGCGGTCAGGCCGACGTGGCCTGCCGCCTGTTCGAGGACGCCGACGTGGTGGTGCTGGGCATCCGCGAGGAGGACGAGGACCGGGCCGAGCTGTCCGGGCTGGGCATCGCGCACCGCACGGCGGCGGGCATCCGCGAGGCCGGGGCCGCCGAGTCGGCGGAGTGGGCGCGGCGCAGGCTGGACGAGCTGGACGGGTTCTGGGTGCACCTGGACGTGGACATCCTCGACCCCTCGGTGATGCCCGCGGTGGACGCGCCCGACCCCGGTGGCCTGGAGCACGCGGAGCTGGCCGAACTGCTGACCGGGCTGACCGTGGCCCCGGGCTGCATGGGCGTGGAGGTCACCGTGTTCGACCCCGACCTGGACCCGCACGGCCAGTACGCCGCAGCCCTGGT
Source organism: Kutzneria viridogrisea DSM 43870 (assembly GCF_000525635.1). Classification (NCBI taxonomy): domain Bacteria; kingdom Bacillati; phylum Actinomycetota; class Actinomycetes; order Pseudonocardiales; family Pseudonocardiaceae; genus Kutzneria; species Kutzneria viridogrisea. The sequence goes on along the minus strand of NZ_CP007155.1, from coordinate 641,255 downwards.
GGACACCCTCGCCCGCGGCCTGGCCCCCCGCGTCGCCTAACCACCCCACGAGTCCCGCCCGGGGAAGCCCGAGTCCCGCCCAGCCGACGCCGAGTCCCGCCCACCTGCACGCGAGTCCCGCCCCCAGCTTCGCCCACCCCGCGCCCCGCGTCTTCGCGCCGGTCCCGCGTCTTCGCGCCGGTCTCTGGACCGCAGGCCAAAGATGATCACATCTGTCCAGTGATCATCTTCGGACAAGGGAAGAGACCGGACCCAAGCGAAGACGCCGCGCCCCGGAGGGGCGCCAAGAGCGAAGCGGGCACAGCATCCAGTACTGATGACCGTGCCCGCTCGGGAGAGCCCGCATCAGTCCAGCGGGCGACCCGAGCAACAACCCACGAAAACGGGACTCACCGTCCCGTGAACGGGACTCACCCACCGGAGAGCGGGACTCGCGCCCCTGTGACCGGGACTCACGCTCCCCAGCCAGGGACTCGCCACCCCCAGAGCGGGACTCACGTGCAACAGCCCGGGACTCACGCCCCTCAGACCGGGACTCACCGTCCTGTGAACGGGACTCACGTGCAGCAGCCCGGGACTCGCCGCCTGGAAGCCGCCCGGCTCAGCCCACCGGCGCCCGGTAGCGCCAGAACGCGGGCAGGGCCAGCACCGCGATCACGATGATCACGACCACGGCCACCCCGCCACCGGTGACCGCCGCGGCCGGGGTCAGCGCGGCGCCCACCGTGCCGTGCAGCACGTCGGCCAGCCTGGGGCCGCCCGCGACGACCACGGTGAACACGCCCTGCATGCGGCCGCGCATCTCGTCGGTGGCCGCGGACTGGAGGATCGCGCCGCGGAACACCATGCTCACCATGTCGGCGGCACCGGCCAGCGCGAGGAAGCCCACGGCGGCCCACAGCGAGGTGCTCATCCCGAACCCGGCGACGGCCAGGCCCCAGACGCAGACCGAGGCGGCCACCGCCACGCCGTGCCTGCCGACCCGGGAGAGCCAGCCGGAGAGCAGGCCGCACACCAGTGCGCCGATCGGGATGGCCGCGAACAACCAGCCCAGGGCGTTGCCGCCGCCCGCGGGGTCGTGGAAGGTCTGCTCGGCCATCTCCGGGAACAGCGCGCGGGGCATGCCGAACACCATGGCCACGATGTCGGCGAGGAAGGAGGCCAGCAGCACGCTCTGCGTGGCGATGTAGCGGAACCCGTCCACCACGGCGCGCAGGCCCACCTTGCGGCTCGCCCCACCAAGCGGGGGCAGCGAGGGCAGCATCCACACCGACCACAGCGCGGCGGTCAGCGCCACGGCGTCGATCAGGTACAGGGTGGACAGGCCGAGCACGGGGATCAGCACCCCGGCCAGCATCGGGCCGATCACGGCACCGAACTGCATGACGGTGGAGCCGAGCGCGCCCGCGGAGGGCAGCAGCTCAGCGGGCACCAGGCGGGCGATGGAGGCGCTGCGGGTGGGCATGTTGACCGCGAAGAACACCTGTTGCAGGCCGAGCAGCGCCAGCACGACGGAGACCGAGCCGAGGCCGACCGCGGCCTGCACCCACAGCAATACCGAGGTCACGCAGATGCCCACGTTGGTGACGATCAGCAGCTTGCGCCGGTCCACCGCGTCGGCGATGGCCCCGCCCCACAGGCCGAACACCAGCAGCGGCACGAGGGCCACCGCCCCGGCCAGGCCCACGTAGGCCGAGGACTTGGTCAGGTCGTAGACCTGCTTGGGCACGGCAACGGCGGTGAGCTGGCTGCCGATCGCGGTGACCACGGTCGACAGCCAGAGCCGCCGGTAGGCCGGGATCCGCAGTGGCCGGGTGTCCAGCACCACCTTCGCCAACAACCCGCCTCTGGATCGGGCGGGCTCGGCGGTCGGAGCTGCGGGATCAGAGGTCTCTGCGGTCACGATCCGTTAGTTTAGAACAACAAATAACCCGTTTGGGGGGTCCAGTTTCGACTCATGCACCTACGGCGCGAGACGGTTGACCGTCCAACCGTCGCGCCCGAGGCGGTAGCAGAGCCGGTCGTGCATGCGGTCCTGGCGGCCCTGCCAGAACTCCACGCTCTCCGGGCGGATGCGCCAGCCACCCCAGTGCGGGGGCACCGGTACTCGCTCGGCGTCGGCGAACTGCCGCTGGATGTTGGCCAGCGCGCTCTCCAGCACCGTGCGGTCGTTGACCACGCGGGACTGCGGGGAGGCCCAGGCACCCAGCTGCGAGCCGCGCGGGCGGCTGTTCCAGTACGCGGCGGTCTCCGCGGCGCTGACCTTCTCCACGGTGCCGCGCACGGTGGCCTGCCGCTGCATGACCAGCCACGGGAAGGTGGCCGAGGCGTAGCGGGTGGCGATCAGGTCGTGGCTCTTGTTCGAGGTGTAGTTGGTGTAGAACACCAGCCCGCGCTCGTCCAGGCCCTTGGCCAGCACGGTGCGCGAGGACGGTCGGCCCTGCGTGTCCGCGGTGGCCAGCACCATGGCGTTGGGCTCGGGCGCACCGGCCCGGATCGCCTCGTCCAGCCACAGCGCCAACTGCTCGTGCCAGGTGGCGGCGAGCAACTTCTCCTCCAGCGACCCCTGTTCGTAGGACACGCGCATCGCGGGTAGCGCGACGTTGGACTGGGCATCCGGCATTGACGACCTCCTAGAACAGCACAGAGAGCGCAAGGAGCATCGGGGCACTCGTGGCACCACCGTGTTCGGTGGACCGTACGGGGTTTGCGCGGGAACCGGAACCGCCTGCGAGGTGATGCCCACCACCCGGAATCGTGATCCACAACTCGGTTTCACCACGCTGGGGTTCCGAATCGAATCAGGGATCGAATCAGAAAGGTGACGCAACTCAATCGGGGGCTTGCGCGGCCAGCCCCGGATGACCGGTCAGCGCGGCCCGTAGCCCCTGCTCGGCGGCGACAGCGTCCTCGGCGAGCGCCGTTGCCAGTGATCCACCCCGGGCCATCGGCTGCAGGGACCACCAGTCCGAGCTGAGCGCATTCTCCGGATCGGCACCCCACACCACGGTCTCGGTTGCCAGCACCCGCCGACCGGCCAAATACGCGGCACTGCGGAACAGTTCCTCGTCACCGATCTCGATTCGCTGACGCAGTAGTGCGGTGCCGTCTCGAAGCACGTGCGACTCGCCGGTGAACCGCCCCGCCCGTTCCCCGCTGCGGCCGAGCACGAGCACCTCGCGGCAGCGGACTCGGGCAGTGGCTGCCAGGTTCACCGTCAACCGCGCACTGTGCCAGGCCCGCGCCGTGATCACGGTGGGCTCCGGCAGGTACTGGACGGCCCCGCCCTCGGCCACCTCGATGTGCACGGTGTACCGGCTCGGCTCGCCGCGGTGCCCCGGCAGGGCCAGGCTGGCCGCCACACCGCTCAGCCGCAGCGCCGCGCCGGGGCCGACCAGCACTGAAAGGTGCAGGTCGTCCCCGCCGAGCGGGGCGGTGGCCGAGCTGACCAGGTGCACCACCGCCGGCTCGCCCGCGCGGCGCACCCGGCCCCGCTGCGGCAGCAGGGTCAGCGGCGAGGCCGAGGCCAGTTCGCGGACGGTCGTGCGACCGGCCGGGTCGGCCTCGACCACCAGCCGCGCGCTGGCCTTCACCCGTGCTGCCCCGCCAGCTGCTTGCGCACCCAGTCCGACACCTCGGGGGCCTCGGGCGTGGCCGTCAGCGACTGGGTGATCACCGGCAGCCGGTGCCCGCGCATCCGGTGCGCGTCGGACACCATCACCGCCATGTCCGCGCCGACCAGCTCGGCCAGGTCGATCTTGTTGATCACCAGCAGGTCGGCGGTGGTGACCCCCGGCCCGCCCTTGCGCGGCACCTTGTCGCCACCGGCCACGTCCACCACGAACACCTGCCGGTCCACCAGTCCCCGGCTGAACGTGGCGGTGAGGTTGTCCCCGCCGCTCTCGATGATCACCAGCTTGAGCCCCCGGAACCGCTGCTCCAGGCGTTCCACCGCGTCCAGGTTGGCGCTGATGTCGTCGCGGATCGCGGTGTGCGGGCAGCAGCCGGTCTGCACCGCCTCGACCCGCTCGGGGTCCAGCACCCCGGCCCGGCGCAGGAAGTCGGCGTCCTCGGTGGTGTAGATGTCGTTGGTCACCACGGCCAGTTCCAGCTCGCCGCCCAGTGCGCGGCACAGCGCCGCCACCAGCGCGGTCTTGCCGCTGCCCACCGGTCCGCCGATGCCGATGCGGAACGCGCGGTCGGCGATGTCGTGCGCGTGGTGCGGGTCGTGACCGGTCGAGGTCGGGTCGAAGTTGACCGGGTGGTCGTGGTCAGCTGACAAAGAGACGCACCTCCTGGCGGTGGATCCGTTCGTGGGACTCGGCGAACAGGTCGAGCGCGGGCGAGCTCGGCGCGGGCAGTTCCCCGGCGGGCAAGGCATGACCGCGCTCGGCCAACTCGGTGACAGCGGCCAGTTCCGGCGCCAGCCCGGCGACCACGGCGTTGACCGCGAACGGGTCGAGACCCAGCAGCCGGACCGCCGCGCTAGCCGGTCCGCTGACGGCCAGGTACCCGGCGCAGTGCGCGGCCTCGGCGGGCGTGCCACCGGCCGCACCGATCAGCGCGCCGACCGTGACGGCGTGGTGCGGGGCGGGAACCTCGGCGACGAGCTTGTCCAGCGCGGGCGAGGGCCAGGCCGCCCGCCCGGCGCGCAGCGTGCTGCGGCCCTGTGCCCGCGAGGCGGCACGTTGCGCGGGCGAGGGCGTGCGCGCGTCGAACTCCACGTCCAGTTCGGTCCAGTCCCGGGTCAGATCCGTTGCGGCAGCGGCGAAAACCGCCGCGACCAACCCCGCGGACCGCAGCCGTCCGACCAGGAACGAGCGCAGATCCCTTTCGTCACGCAACATCCCGCGCGCGGCGACCTCCTCGATCCCGCCCGAGTGCGCGTGCCCGCCGCCGGGGAACCGGGAGTCGGCCAGCACGAGCGCCGCGGTGCAGATCGCCATCAGAACAGGAAGTAGCGCTGGGCCAAGGGAAGTTCGGTGACCGGCGCGGGCTCGACCAGTTCCCCGTCCACGTGCACGGCGAAGCTGTCCGGGTCCACGCGGACCTCCGGCAACGCGTCGTTGAGCAGCATGTCGGCCTTGCCGCGACGGCGCGTGTCGGCGACCGGCAGCAGCGGCGTGCTCAGCCCGAGCCGGTCCACGAGCCCGTCCTCGATCGCCGCCCGCGCGACGAAGTGCACGCTGCTCGCGGCGGCGACCCGTGGCGCCGCACCGAACATCGGGCGGGCCAGCACGGGCTGCGGGGTGGGGATGGACGCGTTGGCGTCGCCCATCGCGGCCCAGGCCACGAACCCGCCCTTGAGCACCAGGTGCGGTCGCACGCCGAAGAACTTCGGCTCCCACAGCACGAGGTCGGCCAGCTTGCCCACCTCCACCGAGCCCACCTCGTGATCGATGCCGTGCGCGATGGCCGGGTTGATCGTGTACTTGGCCACGTAGCGGCGGGCGCGCAGGTTGTCGGCGGCCCCGTCCCCGGGCAGCGCGCCCCGCCTGGCCTTCATCACGTGCGCGGTCTGCCAGGTGCGGATCACCACCTCGCCGATGCGGCCCATGGCCTGCGAGTCGGAGCTGATCATCGAGATGGCGCCCAGATCGTGCAGCAGGTCCTCGGCGGCGATGGTGGTCGGCCGGATCCGGCTCTCAGCGAAGGCCAGGTCCTCAGGCACCGAGGGGTTGAGGTGGTGGCAGACCACCAGCATGTCCAGGTGCTCGTCCAGGGTGTTGACCGTGTGCGGGCGGGTCGGGTTGGTGGAGGAGGGCAGCACGTTGGGCTCGCCGACCACCTTGATGATGTCCGGCGCGTGCCCGCCGCCCGCGCCCTCGGTGTGGTAGGCGTTGATCGAGCGCCCGGCGATGGCGTCCACAGTGGACTCCACGAAACCGGCCTCGTTCAAGGTGTCCGTGTGGATGGCCACCTGCACCCCGGAGGCGTCCGCCACCCGCAGCGCGGCGTCGATCACCGCGGGTGTGGTGCCCCAGTCCTCGTGCAGCTTGAACCCGCCCGCGCCACCGCGCAGCTGCTCCCACAGCCCCGGCTCGCTGACGGTGTTCCCCTTGCCCAGCAACAGGATGTTCACCGGTTGGAAGTCCATGGACTGCAACATCCGCGCCAGGTTCCAGGAACCCGGCGTGACCGTGGTGGCCTTGCTGCCCTCGGCCGGTCCGGTGCCGCCGCCGATCAGCGTGGTCAGCCCGGTGGCCAGGGCCTGGTCCACCAGCTGCGGGCAGATGAAGTGCACGTGGCAGTCGATGCCGCCCGCGGTGAGGATCCGGCCGTTGCCCGCGATGACCTCGGTGCTCGGCCCGATCACCAGCCCCGGGTCCACCCCGTCCATCGTGTCCGGGTTGCCCGCCTTGCCGATGCCCACGACGCGCCCGTCACGGATGCCCACGTCGGCCTTGACCACACCCCAGTGGTCCAGCACCACCGCGCCGGTGATCACCACGTCGGGCGCGCCCTCCGCGCGGGTGGCCGTGGACTGGCCCATGGACTCGCGGATCACCTTGCCGCCGCCGAAGACCACCTCGTCGCCAGCGCCCTGCGGCCCGAGGCAGCGGTCCTCGGTGACCTCGATGAGCAGGTTCGTGTCAGCGAGCCGGATCCGGTCCCCCGTGGTCGGCCCGAACAACTCCGCGTACCGGTGCCGGTCGATCGAGTTCACAGCTCACCAGCCCATTCCTTGCGCAGTCCCGGCACCACCCGGCGTCCGCCCAGCGGCACCAGGTCGACCGTGCGCTCCACACCCGGTTCGAAGCGCACCGAGGTGCCCGCCGGGATGTCCAGCCGGTGGCCCCAGGCCGCGTCCCGGTCGAAGTCCAGCCCCGGGTTGACCGCCGCGAAGTGGTAGTGCGAGCCCACCTGCACCGGCCGGTCGGCGCGGTTGACCACCAGCAGGGTGATCCTCGGGCGGCCTGGGTTGAGCGGGACCGGTTGTTCGCCGGGGATCAGCTCACCTGGGTACATGCGGCCTCCGTTCACACGATGGGGTCGTGCACCGTGACGAGCTTGGTGCCGTCCGGGAAGGTCGCCTCCACCTGTACCGAGTCGATCATCTCGGGCACCCCGTCGAGTACCTGCTCGCGGCTGAGCACCTGCCTGCCGCTGGCCATCAGCGCGCTGACCGGTTCCCCGTCGCGGGCGCCCTCCAGCACGTGGTCGGTGATCAGCGCGACCGCCTCCGGGTAGTTCAGCAGCACACCCCGCGCCAGGCGCCTGCGCGCGAGGTCGGCGGCCACGTGGACCAGCAGCTTGTCCCGCTCGTGGGGAGTCAGGTGCATGGCATGAGACCTATCACGGGCCGACAGCCAGAACGTTGCGGAAACACGGACGTGACGCGATGTTCATCAGTAACAGTGAGGCAGGACACGACCCCCAGCGATTGCCGATCCCCGGATCGAGGAGCACTGTTGCGCCAACCCGTGCGGTGCGGCGCGGTCGCCGCAGTGTGCCACCGACCGCGCGACGTGCGGGAGTCGGGGACGCTCGCTGGTAGAGGACGGACACCATGACCGCCGCGCAACAGACAGACAACGGCTTCCGCCCCGGGCTCGAGGGCGTGATCGCCTTCCAGACCGAGATCGCCGAACCCGACCGGGACGGCGGTGCGCTGCGCTACCGCGGGGTGGACATCGAGGACCTCGCAGGCCGGGTCACCTTCGGCAACGTCTGGGCGCTGCTGGTGGACGGCCGGTTCGGGCCGGGGCTGCCGCCCGCCGAGCCGTTCCCGATCCCGGTGCACACCGGGGACGTCCGGGTGGACGTGCAGGCCGCGCTGGCGATGCTCGCGCCGATCTGGGGCTACCAGCCGCTGCTGGACATCACCGACGAGCAGGCCCGCGAGCAGCTGGCCAGGGCCTCGGTGATGGCCCTGTCCTACGTGGCGCAGTCCGCGCGCGGCATCGGGCGGGCCGCCGTGCCGCAGAAGCGGATCGACGAGTGCACCACCATCACCGAGCGGTTCCTGACCCGCTGGCGCGGTGAGCCCGATCCCGCGCACATCAAGGCCGTGGACGCCTACTTCGTCTCCGCCGCCGAGCACGGCCTCAACGCCTCCACCTTCACCGCGCGGGTCATCGCCTCCACCGGGGCCGACGTGGCCGCCTCCATGTCCGGGGCGATCGGCGCCATGTCCGGACCGCTGCACGGCGGGGCGCCCGCCCGCGTGCTGCCGATGATCGAGGAGGTGGAGCGGGTCGGGGACGCGCGCCGCGTGGTCGCGGGCATCCTGGACCGGCACGAGCGGCTGATGGGCTTCGGGCACCGCGTGTACCGGGCCGAGGACCCGAGGGCCAGGGTGCTGCGCCGCACCTGCCGCGAACTCGGCGCCGCCCGCTACGAGGTGGCCGCCGAACTGGAGCAGGCCGCCCTCGCCGAGCTGCGCGAACGCCGCCCGGACCGCGCCATCGAGACCAACGTGGAGTTCTGGGCCGCGGTCATCCTCGACTTCGCCGAGGTGCCGCCGCACATGATGCCCGCGATGTTCACCTGCGCCCGCACCGCGGGCTGGTGCGCGCACATCCTGGAGCAGAAGCGCACCGGCCGCCTCGTCCGGCCCTCCGCCCAGTACGTGGGCCCGCAGGCCCGCCGCCCCGAGGAGGTCGAGGGCTGGGACAGCATCGCCCACCGCTGACTGTCGGAGGTCCGCAGTAACGTGGTTTTCGGGGGTCCCCAGGGGCCCCTTGGGGGGCGCGAGGTCCCCTGGTTCGACGCTACCGCGAGGTACCGACAAGTGCGGTTGCCGCGGGTCAGATCGTGATCACGCGGAGTGGCCTGCAGGTACTACCCTGCTCGTCGTGCAGGGTGAGGGTCCGGCCGCGCAGGCGGAGCAGGCCGAGGCGCTGGCGGCGGCCTGCCCCGAGGAGCGCGCGCAGTACCTGGTGGAGGCCGCCGAGGGGTGGGCGGCCGCGGGTCGGCCGGATCGGGCTGGCGAGCTGTTCGAGGCGGCGATCGCCGACGGCGGGCAGGTCGCCGGGGACGTGCGCGCCTACTACGCGGGCTTCCTGTTCGACACCGGGCGGCCCGAGGCGGCGCTGCGCCAGCTGGACGACCTGATGGCCGCGAACCCGAACGACCCGGCGGCGTACGTGTGCGCGGCCGAGGTGCTGGAGGAGGCCGCCGACCTGGACGGGGCGCTGCGCTGGTTCACGATGGGCCTGCACAGGTTCTTCGGGGACTTCGGGGTGCAGGACATCACCGGGGACACGGCGCTGCTGCAGCTGGTCGGCGGCAGGCGGCGGGTCCGCCAGCAGTTGGAGCTGCCCGCGGACCGCTGGGACGAGCTGGCCACCCGGGCGCAGGTGATCCTGTTGGAGGGCCTGGAGCAGGGCTGAGTTGTGTGGTGCGGCACACCCGGACGTCACACTGAGGACACCGGTTTGCAACACTGTGGGCCCGGCAACGGCGCCGGTCACCGTACCCGCTCGCCCTTCCGGAGGCGCCGGCATGACCCAGACCGCTGATCCCGCCACGCTGAAACTGCCCGCCGAACTGCTGCCCTCCGACGGGCGCTTCGGCTGCGGCCCGTCCAAGGTCCGCCCCGAGCAGCTGGCCGCGCTGGCCGCCGACGGGGCCGCGCTGATGGGCACCTCGCACCGGCAGAAGCCGGTCAAGTCCCTGGTGGGTCGGGTCCGGTCCGGGCTGCGCGAGCTGTTCTCGCTGCCCGAGGGCTACGAGGTGGTGCTCGGCAACGGCGGTACCACCGCGTTCTGGGACGCCGCCGCGTTCGGTCTGGTGCGCGAGCGCTCGCAGCACTTCACCTTCGGTGAGTTCTCCTCGAAGTTCGCCACCGTCACCAAGGGGGCCCCGTTCCTGGCCGACCCGATCGTGGTCAAGGCCGACCCGGGCAGCGCCCCGGAGATCGCCTACCAGGCCGGTGCGGACCTGGTGGGCTGGGCGCACAACGAGACCTCCACGGGTGTGGCCGTGCCGGTGACCCGCCCGGCCGGGTCCGAGGGCGCGCTGATCGCCGTGGACGCCACCTCGGGCGCCGGTGGTCTGCCGGTGCGCGCCGAGGAGTTCGACGTCTACTACTTCGCGCCGCAGAAGTGCTTCGCCTCCGACGGCGGCCTGTGGCTGGCGCTGATGAGCCCGGCTGCGCTGGAGCGGGTGGCCGAGATCGGCGCCTCGGACCGGTGGGTGCCGGAGTTCCTGTCGCTGACCACGGCGCTGGACAACTCCACCAAGGACCAGACCTACAACACGCCCTCGGTGGCCACGCTGTTCCTGCTGGCCGACCAGATCGACTGGATGCTGGCCCAGGGCGGCCTGGACTGGACGACCAAGCGCACCGCGGACTCCTCCTCGCGGCTGTACTCCTGGGCCGAGGCCACCGAGTACACCACCCCGTACGTGACCGACCCGGCGCTGCGCTCGCAGGTGGTCGGCACGATCGACTTCGCCGAGTCCATCGACGCGGCCGTTGTGGCGAAGGTGTTGCGCGCCAACGGGATCGTGGACGTGGAGCCGTACCGCAAGCTGGGCCGCAACCAGCTGCGGGTGGGCATGTTCCCGGCGATCGACCCCGAGGACGTCAGCACGCTCACGCGGGCTGTGGACTGGGTCGTCGGCCAGCTGGGCTGAGTTCGGTGGGCCGCGCGTCCGGTACGGCCGGGCGCGCGGCCTTCACCAGCACCGCCAGCGCGAACCAGAAGTAGCCGCCCACGGCGAGCACGAGCCCGCCGACCGGGTCGATGGAGCACAGCGCCATCAGCACCACACCGGTCAGCGCCAGGCGCCGGTCGGCCAGCAGCAGCACCGCGGGCACGAGCCAGACCCAGTGGTGCGACCAGGAAATCGGCGAGATGAGCAGCCCGGCGAGCGCGCACAGCACCAGTGCCTGACCTGTCCCGGCGCGGCGTATACCCCGCACTGCCAGGTACAGCACGACAACGCTGCCCAGTGCCCACAGCAGGAACTGCACTGCCGGTGGAATGACGGCGACCTTGGCCAGCATGCCGCGCAGCGACTCGTTGCCGAAGAAGGCCAGTGACCCGATCCGGTTGGTGTCGAAAACGGCCCTGGTCCAGAAGTCCAGTGAGCTCGCAGGAGCGAACAACCAGCCCAGCACCGCACAAGAGGCAAAGGTCACCAGCGTCACCACCGCGGCCCTGCGGTCCCGTTTCACCAGGAAGAACACCAGGAACACCAACGGGGTCAGCTTGATCGCCGCCGCGATGCCGACGAGCAGCCCGCGCGGCCACCGCGGCGAGTCCACCAGGCAGTCCAGCACCACGAGCAGCAGCAACAGGATGTTGATCTGACCGAAGCCGAGCGTGGCGCGCACCGGCTCCAGCAGCAGGGTCAGCGGCAGCACCACCGCGACCCGGCTCGGGCGGCGCAGCACCACCAGCAGGACCGCCGCGAGTGCGAGATAGGTCAGCACCGTGAACAGCAGGCTGCCCGGCGCGTAGGGAATCACCGTGAAGGGCGTGAACGTCAGCGCCGCGAAGGGCGTATAGGTGAACAGCAGGTCGCCCCAGACCGGTCCGGCATAGAGGGAGCCACCATTCGCCAGGATTTCCCCACCAACCCGGTATACGGCGAAATCGCCCTGCGCTTCGGGGTATTGCCAGAGCAGATAGGCGACGGCCAGTAGGTTGAGCACGAGGACGAGAAAGCGGCGCATTGCACCAGTTGTAGGTGGCACAGGATTCGCGACCGGTAAGCGCGGCGCTTATCTGGCGCTTATGCCGTTGTCCGGGATACTTCCTGGGGTGCGGGTACTGGTCACCGAGGACGAACGCCAGCTCGCCGACGGGGTCGCCGAGGCCCTGCGTCGGCGGTCCATGGCCGTGGACGTCTGCTACGACGGGGAGGCCGCGCTGGAGCGGTTGGCCGTCAACGCCTACGACGTGCTGGTGCTCGACCGGGACCTGCCCGGGGTGCACGGTGACGAGGTGTGCCAGCAGGTGGTCGGCGGTGGCGGGGAGACCCGCGTGCTGATGCTGACCGCCGCCGTGAGCATCAGGGACCGGGTCGACGGGCTGGGGCTGGGTGCCGACGACTACCTGACCAAGCCGTTCGCGCTGGCCGAGCTGGTGGCCAGGGTGCAGGCGCTGGGCAGGCGCGCGCGGCCCGCGCTGCCGCCGGTGCTGGAACTGGCCGGTGTGGTGCTGGACCAGCCGCACCACCGCGTGTACCGGGATGGGGAACTGCTGGCCCTGTCCCCCAAGGAGTACGCCGTGCTGGCCGTGCTGATGCGCGCGGGCGGCACGGTGGTCAGCGCCGAGGAGCTGTTGGAGAAGGCATGGGACGAGAACGCGGACCCGTTCACGAACGCGGTCCGGGTGGCGGTGATGACCCTGCGCAGGAAGCTGGGCGAGCCACCGGTGATCACGACCGTGCCCGGCGCCGGCTACCGCTTCGGTGGCTGAACCAGGGTCCTTCGATGCGCCGCCGGGTCGGCTGGGCCATGGCGGGGACATTGCTGGTGGGGTTGCTGGGCTGGCAACTCCTGGACTTGCTCGGCTGGCTGCTGACCAGTCACTACTACGGGGGCTTCCTGTGGTTCCAGTTGCAGGGCGGCACTCCAACGACGGCCACGTTCTTCTGGATACTCACGGTCGCGACAGTCGGGCTCGTCTTCTGGCTGTCCCGGCGGATGCTGCTGTGGGCGCTGCGCCCGCTGACCACGATCACGACCGCCGTTTCCCAGCTCGGGCCGCACAACCTGGGGCAGCGGCTGAGGCAGCCCGGCGCGGTGAACGATCCGCTGCGGCGGCTGGCCGACACCCTCGACGAGGTGCTGGACCGGCTCGCCGCGGGGTTCGACGGCCAGCGCCGGTTCGCGGCCAACGCCTCGCACGAGCTGCGCACCCCGCTGGCCGTGCAGCGGATGCTGGTGGAACTGGCGCTGGAGACCAGCAAGGACGTGGAGCTGCGCAGGCTGGGGGCTCAGCTGCTGCTGACCAATGAGCGCAACGAGCGGCTCATCGAGGGCCTGCTGGTGCTGGCGGAGAGCGACCGCGGGCTCACCGGGCACGTGCCGGTGCGCCTGGACGAACTGGTGGTCGGCGTGCTCGACGCGCACAACAACCTGGCAGCCGAGCACGGGGTGCGGCTGGAGCGCGAGGGCAGCGAGGTGACCGTGCCCGGGGACCCGGTGCTGCTGGAGCGGATGATCACCAACCTGGTGCAGAACGGGATCAAGTACAACCGGCCCGAGGGCAGCGTGCGGGTGCTGGTGGAGACCGGGCGGCTGGTGGTGCGCAACACCGGCGAGCGGGTGCCCGCCGAGTCGGTGGCCGCCCTGTTCGAGCCGTTCCGGCGACTGGCCAGGGACCGGACCGGTGGCCGCGAGGGCGCGGGCCTTGGCCTGTCGATCGTGCGGTCCATCGCGACGGCGCACGGCGGCACGGCCAGTGCCGAGCCAGGCATCGACGGCGGCCTGTCAGTGACGATCTCGCTGGCAACCGCCTGAAGATCAAGGTCCGTACCGGTGAACCTCGGGCGCTCGTCGTGCGTCCCATGGGGTAAATCCGGCAAGATCGAGGTCGGATCCCGTTAGACTCGGCGCGCCTACCGCGTCAAGTAGGCGCGCCGTACTAACGTGGGCAGTTGGCGAGGTGAGACATCGGGGAGGCCGTGATGCGAGCGCTGCGGGTCGTCGGGCTCGACGACGACGGCACATCCGTCATCTGCGAAGACCCCGTGCGCGGTGAGCGCTACACGATCCCCTGCGACGAGCGCCTGCGCGCCGCCGCGCGCGGTGACGCCGCGCGGCTGGGCCAGATCGCCGCGGAGACGGAGACGCAGATGCGCCCACGCGAGATCCAGGCCCGCATCCGGGCCGGTGAGTCGGTGGAGCAGGTCGCGACCGCGGCCGGGCTGCCGGTGCACCGGGTCGAGCGCTTCGCCTACCCCGTGCTGCTGGAGCGGTCCCGCACCGCCGAGCTGGCCCAGCGCGCCCACCCGATCCGTGAGGACGGGCCGGACGTGCAGACCCTCGGCGAGATCATCGCGCACTCCTTCGGGCTGCGCGGGCAGGACTACTCCTGCGGTGAGTGGGACTCCTGGCGCGGCGAGGACGGCAAGTGGATCATCCAGCTGCACTGGCAGGCTGGCCGCTCGGACAACCGCGCGCACTGGGCGTTCCACCCCGGGGCGCACGGTGGCACCGTGACCGCGATCGACGACCACGCCATCGACCTGCTCGACCCCTCGCCGAGCCGCCCGCTGCGCACCGTGCGGCCGGTGACCGAGCTGGCCAGGCAGGCCCTGGAGCTGGAGCACACCGACCTGGGGCAGCACCCCGCGGACCACGCGGTGCCCGCGGCTGAGCCGCAGGTCGCCGAGCCGAGCCCGGAGCCGCCCGCCGCGAAGCAGGAGCAGCCGCCCGCCCCGGAGATCACCGATCCCGAGCCCGAGCAGCCGCCCGCACCCGCGGCGCAGGCCCCCCAGCCGGAGCAGCACAGCCGCAAGGCCGAGGCCCCGCCCAGGCGTGGCAAGAAGAACCACCCGATCGTGCCCTCCTGGGAGGACGTGCTGCTCGGGGTGCGTTCGCAGCGCTGATCCGGCCGGGTTGTCCACAGGCGGCGAGTTGTCCACATGTGGATCTTCAGCAAGATCAGGTAGGGGTTGCGGGCGGTAGACTGGGATCGGGGTCGCCCCCCCAGGGAGTGGCGGGGGACGTGCTGAGGTAGGTGCCGCCTACAGCTGCTCGAACGCGGCCCAGTCGATGCCCTCGCGCTCACACCAGTCCTCGGCCTCTTCGCGGGTCAGCGGCTTGGCGGTGACGGTGCGGTCCACGCCGAGGTGGGTCCACCCGTCGGGCGCCAACACGTAGAGCTGCCGTTCCCGGCGGGCGAGCAACCGGCCCTCCGGGAACGCCATCGTGGGCTCGGTGCGCAGGTAGCGGACCGGCTCCTGGCTGGTCATGGCGCGGATTATGCCACCGGGAAATTCGGATGTCGTTGTCAGAGGTCCTCCGTATGGTCGAGATGACCGTGAGGGGGGACTGCGCCATGGATGCCGTCGGGGACCACCCGGTGCGCCACTCGACACCGACCACGCTGCTGCGGCTGTGGCCGTACGTGAAACCCGTGCGCTGGTGGCTGGTGGGCTCGGCGGTGGCCGCGCTGCTCGCGATGCTGGCGGGGCTGGCCATCCCGCTGGTGATCCAGCGGATCATCGACGGGCCGGTGGCCAGGGGCGAGCTGGCGAGCCTGCCCTGGCTGGTGGCGGGCATGCTGCTGCTCGGCGGGGTCGAGGCCGGGCTGATGTACGTGCGGCGCAGGCTGAACCTGGTGCCGAGCACCCGCATCGAGGCCCGCATGCGAATGGACCTCTACCGCCACCTGCAACGGCTCCAGGTGGGCTTCCACGACGGCTGGCAGTCCGGTCAGCTGCTGTCCCGCGCGGTCAACGACATGAGCACCGTGCGCCGCTGGATCGCCTTCGCGGGCATCTTCCTGGTGGTCAACAGCCTGATCCTGGTGACCGGGGTGGGCTTGCTGACGGTGCTCTCCCCGGTGCTGGGCCTGATCGTGCTGTGCTGCGGCGCCCCGCTGATCCTGCTGTCCTACCTGTTCGAGACGAAGTACAAGGTGGCCGCGCGCCAAGCCCAGGACCAGGACGGGGACCTGGCCAGCACCATCGAGGAGTCGGTGCTGGGCATCCGCGTGCTCAAGGCGTTCGGCCGGGGCAGGCACATGGCGAAGCTGTTCGACGAGCAGGCCCGCCTGCTGCGCGGCACCGAACTGCGGAAGGTGCGCATCATGGCCGCGCTGTGGGCGGTGTTGATCGCGCTGCCCGAGCTGGCCATCGCCGGTCAGCTGCTGGCCGGTGCGCTGGGCATCGCGAACGGCACGATGACCGTGGGCACGCTGGTCGCGGCGCTGACCGTGAGCACCTTCCTGCGCTGGCCCTTCGACTCCATCGGCTGGCTGCTCGCCGAGACCAACCTCGCCGCCTCCGCCTGCGAGCGGTACTGGGAGGTCCGCGACACCCAGGTGACGGTCACCGACCCGGAACACCCGGTGCCGCTGGCCCAGCCGGTGCGCGGGCTGCTGCGCTTCGAGGGCGTGCGCTTCGGTTACGGCCAGGGCCGCGACCTGCTGCGCGGCGTGGACCTGGTGGTGCGTCCCGGTGAGACGGTCGCGCTGGTGGGCGCCACCGGTTCGGGCAAGACGGCGCTGACCGCGCTGGTGCCCCGGCTCGCGGACGTGACCGGTGGCCGGATCACCGTGGACGGGGTGGACGTGCGCGACCTGGCACTGTCCGACCTGCGCGGGGTGGTGGCGACGGCCTTCGAGGAGCCCGTGCTGTTCTCGGCCAGCGTGCGGGAGAACGTGGCGCTGGGTGTGCCGGAGGCCAGCGAGGAGCAGGTGCGCGAGGCGCTGCGGGTGGCGCAGGCCGAGGAGTTCGTGCAAGCGCTTCCCTGGGGCCTGGACACCAGGGTCGGCGAGCAGGGCCTGTCGCTGTCCGGCGGGCAGCGGCAGCGGCTGGCGCTGGCCCGTGCCGTGGCGGGCCGACCGGCGGTGCTCGTGCTGGACGACCCGTTGTCCGCGCTGGACGTGCACACCGAGGGCGAGGTGGAGCGCGCGCTGCGGGAGGTGCTGCGCGAGGTGACGGCGCTGGTGGTGGCGCACCGGCCGAGCACCGTGCAGCTGGCGGACCGGGTGGCGTTGCTCGCCGACGGCCGGATCACCGCGATCGGCACGCACAGCGAGTTGTTGGCGGACAACGCCGAATACCGCCGACTTCTGTCCACTATGGACGATCAGGAGGTGTCGGTCCCGTGACGGCGGTACAGGAGTCCTGGCGGGGGGTTGCCGCCGAGGAGGTCGAGGACCTCGACCAGGTCACCGGGGCCAGGCTGCGGACCCGCTCACGCGCGCTGCTCGGCTCGCTGATGCGCCCGCA
The DNA here is from genome assembly GCF_000525635.1 of Kutzneria viridogrisea DSM 43870. Classification (NCBI taxonomy): domain Bacteria; kingdom Bacillati; phylum Actinomycetota; class Actinomycetes; order Pseudonocardiales; family Pseudonocardiaceae; genus Kutzneria; species Kutzneria viridogrisea. The sequence goes on along the minus strand of NZ_CP007155.1, from coordinate 624,389 downwards.
CCGCTGGGCGGCGGCGCTGGCGCTCGTGCTGGTGCTGCTGGAGAACGCGGCCCAGTTGGCGGGTCCGCTGCTGATCGCGGCGGCCATCGACCGGGGCGTGCCCGAGGTGCTCGCGGGCGGCGGCAGCACGCTGACCTGGTGCGTGGCCGGCTACGCCCTGTGCGGGCTGGTCAGTTCCGCGGCCAAGTACGGCTTCCTGCGGGTGTCCGGGCGGATCGGCCAGGACCTGCTGCTCGACGTCCGGCAGCGGGTGTTCCGGCACGTGCAGCGGCTTTCCCTGTCCTTCCACGAGTCCTACACCTCGGGCAAGGTCATCGCCCGGCTCACCAACGACGTGCACTCCATCGACGAGTTGCTGGAGATGGGGCTGGACGGGCTGTTCAGCTCGATACTGACGGTGATCGGCGTGGCGGCGACCATGCTGGTGCTGGACGTGCAGCTGGCCAGCGTGGTGCTGGTCGCGATCGTGCCGTTGGTGCTGCTCACCAAGTGGTTCCGCACCCGCTCGCACCAGGCGTACCGCCGTTCGACCGGGGCGGTGGCCCGGGTGATCGTGCAGATCGTGGAGACGCTCAACGGGATCCGCGCGGTGCAGGCGTTCCGCCGCGAGCCCCGCAACGAGTCGATCATGAACGGGGTCAACGAGGAGTACCGCGCGGCCAACACGAACGCACTGCTGGTGCTCGCGCGCTACATCGCGCTGGTCCGGTTGCTGGGCAACGTGGCGATGGCCGTCGCGCTGGCCTGGGGCGCGATCCGCGTGGCGCAGGGCGATCTCGCACTGGGTGTGCTGGCGGCCTTCGCCCTGTACCTGCGGCGCTTCTTCGACCCGCTGGACGAGTTCGCGCAGCTGACGAACGCCTACGCGGCGGCGATCGCGGCACTGGAGAAGCTCTCCGGGGTGCTGGAGGAGGCGCCTTCGGTGCCCGAACCGGCGAGCCCGGTGCCGCTGCCGACCGGTGGCACGCGGGGGGAACTGCGGTTCGAGGCCGTGGAGTTCCGCTACCGGCCGGACACCCCGGTGGTGCTGCCCCGGTTCGACCTGGTGCTGCCCGCCGGTCAGACGGTGGCGCTGGTCGGCGCGACCGGTGCGGGCAAGTCCACGCTGGCCAAGCTGGTCGCGCGTTTCTACGACCCCTCGGCGGGCGCGGTGCGGCTGGACGGGGTGGACCTGCGCGAGGTGGCCGACGCGGACCTGCGTTCGGCGGTGACCATGGTGACGCAGGAGAACTTCCTGTTCGCCGGGTCGGTCGCGGACAACATCGCGCTGGGCCGCCCGGAGGCGACCCGTGCGGAGATCGAGGCGGCGGCCGCGGAGGTGGGCGCGCACGAGTTCATCAGCGCCCTGCCCGAGGGGTACGACACCGACGTGCGCAAGCGCGGCGGGCGGCTGTCGGCCGGGCAGCGCCAACTGGTGGCCTTCGCCCGCGCGGTGCTGGCCGACCCGTCCGTGCTGGTGCTCGACGAGGCCACCTCCAGCCTGGACGTGCCCACCGAGCGGGTGTTGCAGTCGGCCCTGGAGACGGTACTGGCCGAACGCACCTCGGTGATCATCGCGCACCGGCTGTCCACGGTGCTGATCGCCGACCGGGTGCTGGTGGTCGACGGCGGGCGGATCGTGGAGGACGGTTCGCCGGAGGACCTGGTCGGGGGCACGGGCCGGTTCGCCGACCTGCACCGCGCCTGGCTGGCCTCGCTGGCCTGATCAGCTGTGCGGGCCGAGCAGGCTCAGCAGCAGCAGGACCCAGGCGATGGGCAGGCCGCAGGCCACGCCGAGCGCGACCCAGCGCCAGGTGGGCACGGCGCGGGCCAGCCACACCGACGGGGACAGGCCGCCGACCACGACCAGGTTGGCGACCACCGCCAGCCAGGGGCTGGCCTGCGCCAGGGAGGACGACAGCGCGGTCACGGCGACCACCACGACGGCCGCCGTGACCGCGGTGACGGTCAACCCGGTGCCCCACGGCGTGGGCTCGGCGGGCTCGGCCTGCTGCTCGGGCAGTTCCTCGACCGGGTCGGGCAGGGGGCTCGGTGCGGGTGCCACCTCGAGCACCTCGCCGGAGACCGGGTCGGTGTAGCTGACCGGCATGCCCAGTTCGGTGGCCAGCCTGCCCGCCAGCTGGCGCCCGCGCCGGGTCACCAGGTCGCCCGCGACCCCGCCGACCGGCTGGTTGTCCTCGGGCACCAGGGCCAGCGCCACCTGGGCCCACTCGTGCAGCGCGTCGCCGAGGTCGGCGGGCAGGGCCAGTGACCTGGGGTCCACCTCGCGCTCGGCGGTGCCGTCGTGCCCGACCAGGACCGCTCGACCGGCCCGCGCATGCAGCTGCACTCGTCGCTCCTCGATGGTCACGGGTTGCCCAGCGCGTGAAACGCTACCGCCGCCGCCGTGGCCACGTTGAGGGAATCCACGCCTGCGGCCATCGGGATGCGCACGGTCAGGTCGGCGGCCTCGATGGCCGCCTCGGTCAGCCCCGGCCCCTCCGAGCCAAGCACGACGGCCACCTTGCCGCCGCCGAGGCCGGTCGCGGCCAGCGGGCGGGCCTGCCGCCTGGGGGTCATCGCGGCAACGGTGAACCCGTGTCGGCGCAACAGGTCCAACCCGTCCGGCCACGGGCTGAGCTCGGTGAACGGCACCCGCAGCACGTGGCCCATGGAGACCCGGACGCTGCGCCGGTACAGCGGGTCCGAGCAGCCCGCACCCAGCAGCACCCCGTCCACCCCCAGCGCGGCGGCGTTGCGGAACAGGGCGCCCAGGTTCTCGTGGTCGCCGACCCCCTCCAGCACCGCGAGCAGCCGCGACCCGGCGATGAGCTGCTCGGCGGTGGGGCGCGGGGCCCGGTCGGCGGCGGCCAGCACACCCCGGTTGAGGTGGAAGCCGACGACCTCGGCCATGACCTCGGCGGAGGTGGCGTAGGCGGGCACGTCGACCCCGGCGAGCTCGGGCTCCAGTTCGGCGATCCGGCGCGGCACGCCGAGCAGGGCCCGCGGCGGGTAGGGCGAGGCGAGCAGCCGCTGCACGACGATCACGCCCTCGGCGATCACCAGGCCGCGACCACCCGGCCGGTCAGGCCGCCGGTCGGCGGTTGACAGGTCCCGGAAGTCCTCGAGCCGGGCGTCGGAGGGGTCGTCGATCTCGATCACCTGCGCCACGGGGGGAAGTCTGCCATTTCTCGACCAGCGGAAGTTTGGGCCCGGCCGGCCCCGGGCATCCCACTCACCCCGACCAGCTCGTTCTTACAACCCGTTATGCCAATGTGACAGAGAGCACCGATTTGGCCGCTAGCGACCGGATAACCCGTGTGTCACGGTGGGCTCTCGCTTCAGGCGCCTGCTGACCGGGCAGACCGAAGTGGGAGGCGGCATGGGCAAGGACGTGTCCGACCGATCTTTCAGCCGGGAGGACCGCCAGCGTTACCGCGAGAAGGTCCAGAGATGTCTGGACGCATTGGCCAGAATGCTCGCGGATGATGTTTTCTCGTTCTCGCAGCAGCAAATGGGTCTTGAGATAGAACTCAACCTCGTCGACGAGGCGCTGCGCCCGGCGATGGCGAACTCGGTGGTGCTGGAGAAGATCGACGACCCCTCGTTCACCACCGAGCTGAGCCAGCACAACCTGGAGATCAACGTCCCGCCGCGGCCGTTGGCGGGCAACGAGGCGCTGGACCTGGAACGCGAGCTGCGGCAGACCCTGGACAACGCCGACACCAAGGCGAAGGACGCCGGTGCGGCGCTGGTGCTGATCGGGGTGCTGCCCACGCTGCGGCGTGAGCACTTCGACCCGCGCTGGCTGACCGCCAATCGGCGGTATTCGCTGCTCAACAACGAGATCTTCGCCGCACGCGGCGAGGAGATGGTGCTGAGCATGGAGGGTCAACCGATCTCCAGCGGTGAACCCGAGCGGCTGCGCAGCTACGCCGAGTCGATCCTGCCGGAGGCGGCCTGTACCTCCGTGCAGTTGCACCTGCAGGTGCGTCCCGACGACTTCGCGGCGCACTGGAACGCCGCGCAGTGCCTGGCCGGGGTGCAGGTGGCCCTGGCGGCCAATTCGCCGTTCCTACTGGGCAAGGCGCTCTGGCACGAGACCAGGATCCCGTTGTTCCAACAGGCCACCGACACCCGGCCGGAGGAGCTGAAGAACCAGGGCGTGCGGCCCAGGGTGTGGTTCGGTGAACGCTGGATCACCTCCATCTTCGACCTGTTCGAGGAGAACGCCCGCTACTTCCAGGGACTTCTCCCCGTACTGGACGAAGAGGACCCACTGGAGGTGCTGTCGCAGGGGCAGGCGCCGAAGCTGAACGAACTGCGCCTGCACAACGGGACGATCTGGCGCTGGAACCGCCCGGTCTACGACCTGGTCGACGGGGTGCCGCACCTGCGCGTGGAGAACAGGGTGCTGCCCGCGGGGCCGACCGTGGTGGACATCCTGGCCAACGCGGCGTTCTTCTACGGCGCGCAGCGGGCACTGTGCTCACAGGAACGTCCACTGTGGACACAGATGTCGTTCCAGGCGGCCGAGGAGAACCTGTACGCGGGTGCACGGCACGGCCTGGGCAGCCAGCTGTACTGGCCGGGCATCGGCTGGATCCCGCCGGACGAACTGGTGCTGCGCAGGCTGTTGCCGATGGCGCACGAGGGGCTGCGCGACCTCGGCGTGTCCGATGCCGCGCGCGAGCGCTACCTCGGTGTGATCGAGCACCGCTGCGTGGCGCGCAGAACCGGCTCCACCTGGCAGCGCGAGACGGTGGCGCTGCTGGAGCAGCGCGGCAACAGCAGGCACTCCGCCCTGGTCGGCATGCTGCGCCGCTACGTGGAGCTGATGCACGCCGGAGACCCGGTGCACACCTGGCCCATCGGCTGAGCACACGAGCAACCCGTTGCCGGGTCCCGGCGCCTACCCAGGTGCCACCCGGTCGTCAGTGACGTTCCAATCGCCCGGTCGGGAGGCCAGCGGCGGGTCCCGCCCCTCCACTTGGGACCCGCCGCTGTCCTATTCCCCGGCCGCGCGTGAACCCCCCGACATCGCGCCCCCGACTAGTTGCGACTAGTTTGCAACTAAGAGAGAGTTGCATCAGTGCGATGAGGAGGGGGTCATGGCCCCGTACGTGCTTCCCGATCTCGACTACGACTACGGCGCTCTGGAGCCGGCGATCATCGGCGAGATCAACGAGCTGCACCACAGCAAGCACCACGCCGCCTACGTCAAGGGCGCCAACGACACCCTGGAGCAGATCGACGAGGCCCGGGACAAGGGCTCCTTCGGCTCCATCGTCGGCCTGGAGACCACGCTGGCGTTCCACCTGGCAGGCCACGCCCTGCACCAGGTGTGGTGGAAGAACCTCAGCCCCAACGGCGGCGACAAGCCGGTGGGCGAGCTGGCCAGCGCCGTGGACGAGTTCTTCGGCTCCTTCGACGGCCTGCGCGCACAGCTCAACGCCGCGGCCAGCACCATCCAGGGCTCCGGCTGGGGCATCCTGGCCTGGGAGCCGGTGGGCAAGCGGCTGATCACCCAGCAGCTGAAGGACCACCACTCCAACCTGTCGATCGCCACCACCCCGCTGCTGGCCTTCGACATCTGGGAGCACGCGTACTACCTGCAGTACCGCAACCTCAAGGCGGACTACATCAACGCCCTGTGGAACGTCGTCAACTGGGAGGACGTGGCCGCGCGCTTCGAGGCCGCGCGCGCCGGTCAGAACGGTCTGCAGCTGGGCGCCTGACGCCCTCCTGAGCCCGGCGGTGGATGCTCCGACAAGCGAAGCTGCCGAGAAGTCGGGGCCCTTCCCACGGGGAGGGCCCCGACGCCTGTCTCAACCCAGGTACGCCGTGACCGAGCTCGTCAGCTTGCGCAGTGCGGCACGCAGTGCGTCGAACTCCTCGGGCGGCAGGCCCATGGCCTCGCCGATCACCGGGGGCACGTCCCTGGCCTTCTCGCGCAGCGCGAGGCCCTGCTCGGTCAGCGCGATGCGCACCGAGCGCTCGTCCTCGGGCCGCCGCTCACGGCGGATCAGCCCGGTGGCCTCCAACCTCTTGAGCAGCGGCGAGAGCGTGCCGTAGTCCAGGTGCAGCGCGGCGCCCAGGTCCTTGACCGGGCAGTCCCCGTTCTCCCAGAGCACCAGCAGCACCAGGTACTGCGGATAGGTCAGCCCCAGCTCGTCCAGCAGCGGCCGGTACAGACCGGTCACCGCCCGGCTCGCCGCGTACAGCGCGAAGCAGAGCTGGTCGTCCAGCAGCAACGAGTCCCGCCTGTCGTCCATGACACAACCCTAACGCGCCAGCTTTAGTTGTGCACGATGTAATCGTGCACTATGTTTCCGGCCAGGCCAACCGAGGAGGAAGTCATGAGCGTCGTTCTGGAGCAGGCGGCCCAGGAGTTCGTCGAAGCCACCGCGAACCCGCCCTATCTGTTCGACCTGGGCCCCGAACAGGGCCGCAAGGCCGTGGACGAGGTGCAGGCCGGGGACGTGGACAAGCCCGCCGTGGACGTCGAGGACCTGGTGGCCGACGGCGTACCGGTGCGCATCGTGCGCCCCCAGGGCACGACCGGGCCGCTGCCGGTGATCGTCTACCTGCACGGCGCGGGCTGGGTGTTCGGCAACGCCCACACGCACGACCGGCTCATCCGCGAACTGGCGGTGCGCACCGGGGCCGCCGTGGTCTTCCCGGAGTACAGCCTCTCCCCCGAGGCGCAGTACCCCGTGGCCATCGAGCAGAACTACAGCGTCGCCGCATGGGTGCAGCGCTCCGGCTCGGAGCACGGGCTGGACAGCGAGCGGATCGCGATCGCGGGCGACTCGGTCGGCGGCAACATGACCGCCGCGGTGACCCTGCTCGCCAAGCAGCGCGGCGGGGTGCGGTTCCGCCAGCAGGTGCTGTTCTACCCGGTCACCGACGCGGCCTTCGACACCGACTCGTACCACCAGTTCGCGACCGGCTACTTCCTGCGCCGCGACGCCATGCAGTGGTTCTGGGACCAGTACACGACCGACGAGTCCGCCCGCGCGGAGATCACCGCCTCGCCGCTGCGCGCGAGCACCGAGCAGCTCACCGGGCTGCCGCCCGCGCTGGTGATCACCGCGGAGGCCGACGTGCTGCGCGACGAGGGCGAGGCGTACGCCGCCAAGCTGCGCACGGCCGGGGTCGAGGTCACCGCGACCCGCTACCTGGGCGCGATCCACGACTTCGTGATGCTCAACGCGCTGCGCGGGACCCACGCCGCGGAGGCCGCGATCAGCCAGGCCGCCGAGGTGCTGCGCCGGGCGCTGGCCTGAACGAGCGATGAGGCCCCGGGTCGGTTGACCCGGGGCCTCATCTGTTCCCGAACTGACTGCCGCTCCCACCACGAAGCGGACAAGAATTAGGTTAGCCTAACTTCACTAGGCGGTCAACAGTCCGGCGTGCACCGCCGCCGCCAGTCAGACCAGAGCACTGCGGCGAACGGCGCGAACAGAGCGCTCGACCAGGCGAGACGTACTTGCCCTCAGCTCCGGACAGCCGCCCGCGACTCACCCAGGCGGGTGAGGTCAGGGGTCAGGCGGGCTGGCGAGTCCGGGACGGCCTCAGCCCCGAGCGCGCAGCCAACGCGGCCTCGGCACCGTCACACCACCGCGGCGCACGAGCAGCAGCGCGCAGCCCACGGTCGCGACCAGCGACACCAGACCGCCCGCGATGAACGGCGCACGACCGCCGAACTGCTCGGCCAGCCAGCCCGTCATCGGTCCACCGATCGGGTTGCCGCCGAGGAAGACCAGCATGTACAGCCCCATCACGCGACCGCGCATCTGCGGGGAGACCGCGAGCTGCACGGTGCTGTTGGCGGTGGTGGTGAAGGTCATCAGCGCGGCGCCGATCGGGATCAGCATGAGCCCGAAGCTGAGGTAGGTCGGCATCAGGCCGAGCAGGATCTCCAGCACGCCGAACACCAGCGCGCCGCCGAACAGCAGCCGCAGCCGCGGCCGTCCTCGTGTGCTGCGGCGGGCCGCCAGCGTCGCGCCGGTGAGCGTGCCAACGGCGAGCATCGTGGACAGCAGGCCGTAGCCGTCGGCGCCCTGGCCGAACACGTTGGCGGCGGCCACCGCGAGCGTGGTGAAGAAGGTCATGCCGAACGTGCTGACCAGGAACACCAGCACCATGAGCATGACCAGATCGGGCCGTCCGCGCACGTAGCGCAGGCCTTCGAGCAGCTGCCCGCGTTCGCGGGGAGCGGGGGTCGCGCGGTGCAGCTTGGCCGCGTCCATCAGCGCGAGCCCGGCCAGCACGGCGGCGAAGCTGGCGAAGTTGACCAGGAAGACCCAGCCGGTGCCGATCAGGGTGATCATGATCCCGGCGATGGCCGGTCCGACGATCCGGGCCATGTTGAAGGTCATCGAGTTGAGCGCGACGGCGTTGGTGACCTGCGCCTTGCCCACCATCTCGACCACGAAGGACTGCCGAACGGGGGTCTCCACCGCGGAGAAGCAGCCGAGCACGAAGCAGAAGAGGTAGACCTGCCACAGCTGCGCGAGCCCGGTGACGTCGAGCAGCCCGAGCGCCAGCGCGCACAGCCCCATGGACGCCTGCAACAGCATGAGCAGCCTGCGCTTGTCCATCCGGTCGGCGAGCACGCCCGCCCACAGGGACAGCCCGAGCGTGGGTAAGAACTGCAGGGCCGCGGCGATGCCCAGCGCGACGGGGCTGCGGCCGGACAGTTCCAGCACGAGCCAGTCCTGGGCCACGCGCTGCATCCAGGTGCCGATCAGCGAGACGATCTGCCCGCTGGCGAACAGCCGGTAGTTGCGCTCACGCAGGGAACCGAACATGCCGGTGCTGCGCGGAGGTGGCGCCGGGTTTGCCGAAGATCCGCTTGCGGGATCGGGAATCGGTGCAGGAGGGGTGGAAACCTGCTCTTCGCCGGTGCTCTCCGCGTATGCCGACACCCGTTACTGACCCGCCATCCTGTCGATGATCTCCGCCGCGCGGGAGAGCAGCTCCCGCTCCTGTTCTGTGAGCCGGGCGAGGGTCAGGTCCAGCCACGCCTCCCTGGCCGAGACCTCGGCCCTGAGGTAGGCGCTTCCCTGCTCGGTCAGCTCGACGATCGCCTGCCTGCCGTCGGTGGGGTGCGGCCGCCGTGAGACGAGCCCGCTCTCCTCCAGTGTGGCGATGACCCGGGTCATCGACGGTGGCTGAACACCCTCCTTGGCGGCCAGCTCCCCCGGCGTCAACGGCCCGCACTTGCCCAGACAGGACATCGCCGACACCTGTGTCAGCGACACCGTGGAACTCGTGCGCTGAGCCCGCATCCTGCGGTTGAGCCGCACGACCGCCAGCCGCAACCGGCTGGCGAGCGAGGGCTCGGTCGGGTCGGGCTCACCCATGTAGTTAGCATACCTCACTAACTCTGTGTCCCGGCTCACCCGTTCAGCGCAGCCTGGATCGGTCCGACGGTGAAGTACGCCACGAAGGCCGCCGCCACCACCCACATCAGCGGGTGGATCCGGCGCGCCTTGCCGGTGGCCAGGTGCACCAGCACGTAGCTGATGAAGCCCGCGCCGATGCCGTTGGCGATGGAGTAGGTGAACGGCATGACCACGATGGTCAGGAACGCGGGCAGCGCGATGGTGAAGTCGCTGAAGTCGATGTCGCGGACCTGGCTCATCATCATGGCGCCGACCACCACCAGCGCCGGGGCCGCCGCCTCCACCGGCACCACCTGGTACAGCGGGGTCAGGAACATCGCGGCCAGGAACAGCAGGCCGGTGACCACGTTGGACAGGCCGGTGCGGGCGCCCTCGGCGATGCCCGAGGCCGACTCCACGAACACGGTGTTGGAGCTGGCCGAACCGAGGCCGCCCGCGGCACCGGCCAGGCCCTCCACGAACAGCGCCCTGCCCACGTTGGGCAACTGCCCGTCCTTGCCGACCAGCCCGGCTTCCTTGCCCAGCCCGGTCATCGTGCCCATGGCGTCGAAGAAGTCGGCCAGCACCAAGGTGAACACGAGCAGCACCACGGTGATGATCGGCAATCGGGTCCACGCCCCGAAGGACACCTGCCCGACCAGCGACAGGTCGGGCAGGCCCAGGATCTGTTGTGGCAGCGCGGGATAACCCAGGTCCCAGCCCTTCGGGTTGACGCCCTGTGAGGGGCCCGCGTGCACCAGGGCCTCGACCACGATGGCCAGCACCGTCGAGCCGAGCACCCCGATCAGGATCGCGCCGCGCACCTTCCTGGCCACCAGCACACCGGTGAGCACCAGGCCGACCACGAACACCGCGGTGGGCCAGGAGGCGATGGACCCGTTGATGCCAAGGCCGACCGGGACCGTGGTGTGCGCGGCGTCGGGCAGCCTGCGCACGAAGCCCGCGTCCACCAGTCCGATGAAGCAGATGAACAGGCCGATGCCGGTGGCGATGGCGGACTTCAGCGCGGGCGGCACGGCGTTGAACACCGCCGTGCGGAATCCCGTGAACACCAGCAGGACGATCACCAGGCCCTCGATGACGACCAGGCCCATCGCCTCCGGCCAGGTCATCTGCGGGGCGATGGTGACCGAGACCAGGCTGTTGATGCCCAGCCCGGTGGCGATGGCGAACGGGTAGTTCGCCAGCAGGCCCATCAGGATGGTCATCACCCCGGCGACCAGCGCCGTGACCGCGGCGACCTGCGGCACCGGCAGGATGCCGCCCAGTGCGTCGCGGTGCGCCCCCGCGTCGGCCGCCGAGAAACTGCCGATGATCAACGGGTTGAGCACCACGATGTAGGCCATCGTCACGAAGGTGACCAGCCCGCCGCGCACCTCGCGGCCCACCGTCGAGCCCCGCTCACTGATCCTGAAGAACCGGTCCAGCCCGTTCACGCCCATGGCGGGGTAGCCTGCCCGACGTGGCCGAGAAGTCCAAAGAGGAACACCGTAACGAGCCGGTTAACCCCCGGACCCCGCCGCCGCTGCCCAAGTCGCTGACCGACCCGGTGCCGGTGGTGGTGGCCGGTACCGCGCTGTTCCTGGTGGCCTTCCTCGTGCTGTTGGTCACCGGCGCACCCCAGCTGTGGACCTACTCCTGCCTGGCCGGTGTCGTGCTGGGCTTCTCCGGTTACGCCGTGTTCCGCTGGCAACGCGCGGCGGCCCGGCGCGGCGCCCGCGGCGCCCAGGAGGGCGACGGCCTGATCTGAGCCCACCGACCCGTGAGTCCCGGCCAGGGGCGCACGAGTCCCGGCCAGAGGCACGCGAGTCCCGCCCTGGAGCCCACGAGTCCCGCCCACCGGAGCCCGAGTCCCACCTCGGGGCACGCGAATCCCGCTTCCAGGAGCATGAGTCCCGCGCTGGGGCACGCGAGTCCCGCCCAGCCGACGCCGAGTCCCGCCCACCGGAGCGCGAGTCCCGCCCCAGCTTCGCCCACCCCGCGCCCCGCGTCTTCGCGCCGGTCCCGCGTCTTCGCGCCGGTCCCGCGTCTTCGCGCCGGTCTCTGGACCGCAGGCCAAAGATGATCACATCTGTCCAGTGATCATCTTCGGACAAGGGAAGAGACCGGACCCAAGCGAAGACGCCGCGCCCCGGAGGGGCGCCAAGAGCGAAGCGGGCACAGCATCCAGTACTGATGACCGTGCCCGCTCGGGAGAGCCCGCATCAGTCCAGCGGGCGACCCGAGCAACAACCCACGAGAACCGGACTCACCGTCCCGTGAACGGGACCCACCCACCCCAGACCGGGACTCACCCACCGGAGCACGGGACTCACGTGCAGCAGCCCGGGACTCGCCACCCTCAGAACGGGACTCACGCTCCCCAGCCCGGGACTCACCACCCCCAGAGCGGGACTCACCCGCAGGAGAGCGGGACTCGCGGTCAGGCGAGGTAGGTCGCGGCGGTGGGGTCGTCCAGCAGGGCGGCGAGCAGGTGCCGGTCGCCCCAGCGGTCCACGGCCCAGGCCAGGGCGCGGGACAGTCCGGCCGGGCTGTCCTCGGCGTGCACCACCCCGTCCTCGGTGACCCACCACGTCACGCGGTGTTCGGCGCCACCTCGGCGCACCGACAGCTCGTCGTGCACCACGACCAGGCCCTCGGGCACCGGGCGGTCCAGCAGCTCGCTGGCGGCCACGACGGCACCGAGATCGGCCCAGGCCACGGGCAGGCCGTTGCCGATCAGCGCGTCGGCGTCCACCTCGTCGGCGGCCAGTGGCAGGTCGAGCAGTTCGGCCAGGGCCTCGGCGTCGTCCGGGTCGGCGGCGACGACCTGCTCCGGCGCGAAGGCCGCCAGCAGCCACGGCGAGTCCAGCACGACCGCGCCCTCACCGCTGACGACCCGCCCGGTGAGCACCCGCACCTCGTCCGGCAAGTCCACTTCGGACGGTTCGACCAGGCCACCGCGCACGGCCTCGGCGATGACGTGGTGCGCCCGCATGGCCACGCCGGGCGGCACGGCGCGGTCCGGGTCGGCCAGGCGGCGCAGCACGTCCGCGGTGTCGGCGGGGCCGGTGGCGGTCAGCTCGGCGCGCACGCCGATGGCGGCGAGCAGGTCGGCACGCACACCCACGTCGGGGATCGGGTCGTACAAGCCGGTCAGCGCCTCGGCCGCGGGCAGCCGCCACTCGCGCGGGGCGGCACCGGCCAGCCGGGCGTTGCGCGCCAGCCACCAGCCCGTGTAGCCGCCCGCCCGGGTCACCGCCTGCCAGGTCTCGGGCTGCTCGGCGAGCAGGCGCAGGGCCTGCGGCCAGCGCTGGTCGTCGACCAGGTCCAGGTCGCGCACCCCGAGCAGTTCGGCGGGCGGGTTCAGGTCCCCGTCCACGGCCTGCCACCACAGCTCCTCGTCGGCCAGCTCGTGGTCCGGGCCGCCGGGCGACTCCTCGTAGACCACCACGAAGGAGTCGATCACCCCGACGGCGGCGAGCACCTCGGCGGGCCAGCGCCCGGCGAGTTCCTCGGCGAGCACGCCCACCGGGGCGTCCTTGCCGATCACCTCGGCGTCGAACACCTCGCGCAGCGGGCTGGCGGGCAGGATCAGCTCGTCGGCGTGCCGGAACTCGCCCTCGGTGTCGGGCAGCGCCAGGCTCGCCAGCCACGGCCGCTCCCCCCGCCGGGAGCCGGTGGACTCGGTCAGCCACAGCACGGTGTCCACCAGCGCGGTGGTGTCGAACCCGGACTCGGCGTCCTCCATGCTGCGCTCGACGGCGGTGCGCATGGCGTCCAGCAGGTCGGCGGGGCCCGCGTCCCTGGCGCCGAGACGGGCCAGCAGCGGGTGCACGGCCTCGGGGTGCGCGACCCGCAGCCCCATGACGTCCATTGTGGACAGTGCGCCGATCGTCTCCTGGTCGAAGTCGGGCAGCAGCACGTCGCGCGGGCCGGTGACGGTGCGCCCGTCCACCAGCGGCACGGGCAGCCCGCCCAGCTCCTCGCGGGCCGTGGCGTCCTGCTCGGCGACCGGGGCCAGCGCGGCGTAGAACCCGGCCCACCAGGCCGGTTCGCGGTCCTGGCCGGAGACCAGGGCGACCACCTCGGCGAGCCGGATCCGGGGCACCTCCAGTGCCGCCAGCTGCCGGGCGCAGGTCTGGTTGGACAGCTCCGCGGCGGCCAGGCCGTCGACGACCTCGGCGAGCAGCTCGGCCAACTCGGGGGCGAGCACGTCGAGCACCCTGGCGCGGGCCGGAACGAGCAGGACGCCGTCCTCATGGGCGGGCAGCCAGCTCGCGGCGCGGAGCTCGGCGGTGACCAGGGCGCGCAGCGTGCCGTCGACCTCGGACTTGGGGAAGTCGGGCACCGGCACCAGGGCGATGCGGTGCTCCGGGGCGAGGGCCAGCACCAACTGCACGAACGTTCGTGCGGCGTTGGCCAGCACCGCGTCGGTGGCCGGTCCGGGCAGCAGCCTGCGCCGGGAGGACTCCACCGGCACGCTGCCCAGCAGCCGGGCGGGCAGGGACAGTCGTTCGTCGGTGGGGGTGGGCGCGTGCAGCACGTCCTCGCCCAGCGGCTGCGGCACGCCGTGCTCGTCCACCGGGACGGCCCAGCAGATCGTCCACTCAGGACGTTCGCGGGCCTCGATGCCCAGGCCCTCGACGGCATCGGCGTCCAGTTCGCCGGAGGCACGGCACAGCAGCCAGCGCGCCTGCCCGGTGGGCCCGTGCACGAGCACGACCCCGTCCGCGCCGTCCTCGCGCCACCAGGCCTGCTCGCCGACCTCGATCCTGCTCAGCCCGGGCAGGGCCAGCAGCAGGTCCGGGGCCTCCACGGCGAACCCGGCCAGGAGGTCCTCGACCGACACCTCGGCGCGCAGCGGCAGCCGCACCTCGGTGTCGAAGCCCTGCGGCGGCGCGGGCTCGTCCTCGGGCAGGTCCCAGGCCAGGCGCAGCACCGGCACGGCGCCACCGCGCTCGGCGACCCCGGGCAGGTCGGCGGCGGCCTGCCGGGTGCGCTCGGCGGAGAAGGCGACCCCGCCGCTGGTGGACACCACGCGCGGGGCCTCGGTGACGGCCAGCACGGCGGCGAAGCCCACGCCGAACTGTCCGACCGTTCGTGCACCGCGCTTGGCGGAGGCCCGTAACGAGGCGAGCGCGGCCACGCCCTCGGCGGTCAGCGGGGCGCCGGTGTTGGCCGCGCGCAGCTCACCGTCCACAACGGACAGTCGCAGCGTTCCGCCGGTGCCCGCGGCGTCGGCGGCGTTCTGGGCCAGCTCCACGAGCAGCCGGTCCCGGTAGCCGCCGAGCCGGAGGTCCTCCTCGGCGTTGGCGTCCTCGCGGAACCTGGTCGGCGAACCGCGCCAGGCCTCCAGCACGGACGTGCGCAGCTCAGCGATGCCGAAGTCGGTCACGAACTCTCCTCGCAGGGGCCGGGCGTTCGGGACGACTCGGTCAGGACTCGATCTCGAGCTCGGAGTCGTCGTAGACCAGCTCGGCGACGGGCACCTGGGAACCGGTGTCGACCTCGGCCTCGGAGTGCGCGCCGCAGCCGTAGCCCACGTTGACCACGTGCCCGTCGGCCGGGGCGATCTCGTTGGCGCAGACGCCGAACGCGGCGCCCAGTGAACCGGCGATCTGCTGGTAGAAGCCGCAGGTGCCGCAGTTGGCCGGTGCGCTGCGGGCCATGTCGCTGCGCGGGCCGAACTCGCCGCCCTCCCAGCGCTTGGCCGAGTCCTGCCGACCGAACCGGGACAGCACGCGCACCCGGCCGAGGCCGACCTCGCGGGCCACCTCCTCCACGGCGGGGTCGTCGGAGGCCAGGTAGCCGGGGGCCAGCCGGGTGTCGTCGGGGGCGGTGGGCAGCAGGTCGCCGACGCCGAGGTCACCGGCGCGCACCCGCTCCCCCCAGGGCACCCAGTCCGGGGCGACCAGGGACTGCGGGCCGGGCAGCAGCACGACCTCGCTCACCGTGACCGGCTCCTCCGGTGCGACCGTGGCGATGGTCACCGCCCAGCGCCAGCCGTCGTAGCCGGGGTGCGCGGCGTCGAACAGGTGGGTGACCGAGGCCTCGTCCTCCGCGAGGATCCCGGCGTGCGCGCCGACGGGCTCGTCGCCTGCCTCCTGCTGGGCGGCAGCTCGGGCCAACTCGACGACGGAGGCGAGCACCGGGTTCGGGGACTGCTCGTCGGCGTGTTCACGGGTGGGCGTAGCGGTCACCCGTCGATTGTGCCGCACGGCTCACCCGAGGGCGCACGCGTGTCAGGCTCTGCGGTGTGCGAACGGTCGTGCTGGCAGTTGCGGCGGTGCTGCTCACCTCGTGTGCGGCGCGGTCCGGCACCGAAGTGCTGCGGGTGGAGGTGCTCGGGAGTTTTCCGCACGACCGTGCGGCCTTCACCGAGGGCTACGAGGTGGCCGACGGGGTGCTGTACGAGAGCACCGGACTGGCCGGGCAGTCGAGCCTGCGCGCGCTCGACCCGGCGACCGGGCGGGAGCTGCGCCGGGTGCCGCTGGCCCCGGAGGACTTCGGCGAGGGCATCACCGTTGTCGGCGACCGGATCTGGCAGCTGACCTGGCAGCAGGGGGTCGCGCTGGAGTGGGACAGGAACAGCCTGACCCAGGTCGGGCGGGCGAGCTACCAGGGTGAGGGCTGGGGGCTGTGCCACGACGGGAGCCGGTTCGTGAGCAGCGATGGCAGTGACCGGCTCACCTTCCGCGACCTGAGGACCTTCCAACCCGTTGGCAGCACGACCGTGCACTGGACCGGTCAGCTCAACGAACTGGAGTGCGTGGACGGCTCGGTGTGGGCCAACGTGTGGCACTCGCGTTCGGTCCTGCGCATCGACCCGGACACCGGGCAGGTGCTGGCCGTGGCCGATCTGTCCGCGCTGGGACCGGCCGGGGGCAGCGCGGACGAGGACGTGCTGAACGGGATCGCGGCGCTGCCGGGCGGTGAGTTCCTGGTCACAGGCAAGTACTGGCCCGACACGTACCGGGTGAGGTTCGTACGTCCGGGCGCGTAGTGCGGCAGGATTGGGGGGTGACCCGCCCCGGTTCCCCCGAACAGCCGCCCGCCCGGCGCGGGTGGAGTGGTGCGAGCCGCAAGCGCAAGGAGTCGGTGCAGCAGGACCCTGAGTTCCTCGCCGAGTGGACTCGCGCGCCCAAGCCGGTGACCCGTCCGCTCCAGCAGCCGCACTACCCGTGGCAGGACGAGCAGGAGCAGCCGACCTACCGGACCGCTCCGCCGCCCGCCCAGACCGCGGCGGTACCCGCACCACCTCCGGCACCGCCGACGAACGCGTACCCGACCAGCAACCTCGGCTTCGTACCGGCGGATCCGCCCACCACGGCGGCCAGCGCCCCGCAACTGCCGAAGAAGCTGACCGTCACCAGGGTCGCGGTGTTCCGCAGCAGGCAGCTCACCCAGCAGAGCGTGCAGGCGTTCAAGCGCGCCCTGCACGCCGACGGGGCGGACAAGTCCGGGCTGGCCTCGCTGACCTGGGCGGTGATGCTGAACTACGCCACCGACGCGACGATGGCCGTGGCGCTGGCGAACACCCTGTTCTTCTCCGCCGCGACCGGGGAGAGCAAGGGCAAGGTCGCGCTCTACCTGCTGATCACGGTGGCCCCCTTCGCGCTGATCGCCCCGGTGATCGGGCCCGCGCTGGACCGGATCCAGCACGGCCGCCGCATCGCGCTGGCGGTGTCCTGCTTCGGGCAGGCCCTGCTGTCGGTGGTGATGGCGCTGCACTTCGACGACTGGCTGCTCTACCCGGCGGCGCTGGGCACGATGGTGCTGTCCAAGTCCTTCAACGTGCTCAAGGCCGCCGTCACACCGCGCGTACTGCCGCCGGACATCACGCTGGTGAAGACCAACGCCCGGCTGACCGTGTTCGGGCTGGCCGCCGGTGGGGTGTTCGGCCTGTTCGCGGCGGGCTTCGCCAAGCTGTTCAACTCGCCGGGCGCGCTGTGGTTCACCGCCGTGCTGTGCGTGGTGAACGCCGTGCTGTGCCTGCGCATCCCGTCCTGGGTGGAGGTCACCGAGGGCGAGGTGCCCGCCTCGCTGAGCGCGCAACCGCGCAAGACCCGGCAGCCGATGGGCAGGCAGGTGGTCGTCGCGCTGTGGGGCAACGGCACGATCCGGGTGCTGACCGGGTTCCTCACCCTGTTCGCCGCGTTCGTGATCAAGGCGCAGACCGAGCACGACTCCTCGCCGTTCGACCAGCTGCTGCTGCTCGGCATGATCGGCGCGGCGGCCGGGCTGGGCAACTTCGCGGGCAACGGGATCGGCGCGCGGCTGCACTTCGGCAAGCCGGACCAGGTGATCCTGAGCTGCCTGGGCACGGCCCTTGGCATGACGGCGGTGGCCGCGGTGCTGCCCGGTATCCCCACCGTGGTGCTGCTCGCGCTGGTGGCCTCGGTGTGCAGCGCGCTGGCCAAGATCAGCCTGGACGCCACCATCCAGGACGACCTGCCGGAGGAGTCGCGGGCCTCGGGCTTCGGCCGCTCGGAGACGATCCTGCAGTTCGGCTGGGTGCTCGGCGGGGCGCTGGGCGTGCTGCTGCCCGCCGAGTACTGGATCGGCTTCGCCGTGGTCGGCCTGCTGCTGGCGGTGGGCCTGGCGCAGACGGCGATGACCCGGCGCGGCAGCTCGCTGATCCCCGGCATGGGCGGGGACCGGCCGCTGCACCCGGACCCGGTGACCCGGCGCAACCGCAGGGCGGCACCGGGCGCCGAGCCGCACCTGCCCACCACGTAACCTCGGTGCACGTGAGCTCGAAACGTCTTGTGCCGCTGCTGCTGGCGGGCGCCGGTCTCGCGGTCACGGCCTGCGCGCCGCCGCCCCCGCCGGAGGTGACCTTCTTCGCGGGAGGCCAGTCGGCGGCGACCGGCCCCAGCCTGTACTGCGGCAACGGCCAGTTCGGCGAGTGCCCCGCCTACCCGCAGGCCGGTGCGGCGCTGCGGGTGCCGCCGAGCAAGCCGGTGCAGATCTCGGTGCCCAAGGAGGTCGGGGACAAGGTCTGGACCGTGACCTTCGAGTACCGCGACGGCGCGGGCAAGTCGCAGGTCGGGCGCAGTGGGCTGTTCATCAAGGGCGACCGGCTGGCCTTCACCCTGGCGCTGCCCGACGCGGCGGACCAGCTGGTGACCGCGACGGTGCACCGGCTGAGCCCGTTCGCGGTGCAGAACCCGGACGGCACGGTGGGCTTCCCCAGCGACGCGACCTGGGTGCTCTCGGCGGCCCGCTGATCACGGGTCGAGGTCGCGCGCGACCCCGCGCACGATCTCGGCCACCAGCTTGGAGGTCTTGCGGTCGGGGTAGCGGCCCCTGCGCAGGTCGGGCTGGATCTTGGCCTCCAGGACCTTGATCATGTCCTCGACCAGGCCGTGCAGTTCCTCGGCGGGACGGCGCTTGGCCTCGGCCACCGAGGGCGGGGCGTCCACCAGCCGCACGGACAGCGCCTGCGGCCCGCGCCTGCCCTCGGCCATACCGAACTCGATGCGCTGACCGGTCTTCAGGCCCTCGACCCCGGGCGGCAGTGCGGACGCGCGCACGTAGACGTCCTCGCCACCGTCCTGGGTAACGAAGCCGAACCCCTTCTCCGCGTCGTACCACTTGACCCTGCCGGTCGGCACTGTCCTCACCCTCCCGCTCCACACAGCGAACGCGCCCGGGGACCGTGCCCAGGGCGCGAACCTCAAGCGTAGGGCATGGCCGACCGTGTCGGGTCAATCGCGAGCTAGGCTGAACGCATGACTCGCTCTGCGCCCGGCGGCAAGTTGATGCCACTGTCCATGGTGGTGTTCGCGATCGGCCTGGTCGCACTGGCCGTGATCTTCGGGATGTACGCCAGCGGGGTGCGCGACCTGCCGCTGTGGCTGAACCTGGTCGGGGTGCTGCTGAGCCCGATCGGCTTCGCCATGGGCATGGTCGCGGTGTTCCTGCAGAACAGGTCCCGCGAGTAGCGCGAGTAGTCAGCCCGCCATCGGCTCGGCGAACCGGTGGGCGTTGTCCGCCAGCCAGGCCGGGAAGGCCGTGAGGTCGGGCAGCACCACCTCGGCACCCGCCGCCAGCAGTTCCGCCGCGTCGCACGGGCCGGTGCTCACCGCGACCGGCACGGCACCGGCCGCCAGCGCACCTTCCACGTCCCCGACGTGGTCGCCCACGTAGACCGAGGCGTGCTGCTCGGCCAGCACCACGCCCTTGGCCGCCGACCACAGCTCCCCGGCCAGGTGGTCCACCTGCCAGCCCAGGGCCTCCAGGTGCAGCCGCGCGTTGCCGCCGTGCTTGCCGGTGACCACGAGCACCCGGCCGCCCAGTTCGCGCACCGCGGCCATCGCCTCGGCGGCCCCCGGCATGGCCACCGTCGTGGGGATCACCAGCTCCGGGTAGGACGCCCGGTAGCGGGCCACCAGGTCAGGGATCAGTTCCTCCGCAACGCCGAAGCCCCGGAAGATCATCGCCAGCGGCGGCCCCAGGTTGGCGGCGAAGTACTCGCCGTCCAGCGGCAGACCGGTCTGCTCGGCCAGCACGTTCATGGCCACGACCATGCCCGGCCTCGCGTCGATGAGCGTCATGTCCAGGTCGAAGCCCACGGTCAACGGCACACCTCGCACCCTAGCCTTTGACAGAGCGTCAAATCACGTCCAAACACTTGACACAGAACGTGGATATGTAAAGCTCAGGGCGTGAGTCAGGTCACATCTTTTGCCGACCGGGTGCGGGCCAGCCTGCGCGAACAGCTGCTCGCCGCCACCGCCGAGCTGCTGGCCGAACGCGGCTTCCGGGGCCTGCGCATGGCCGATGTGGCGGCGGCCACCGGGGTGAGCAGGCAGACCGTCTACAACGAGTTCGGCGGCAAGGACGAGCTGGTGGCCGCGGTCGCACGGCACAAGACCGCGGAGTTCGTGGACGGCATCGCCGCCCGGCTGACCGCCGCCGGGGGCCTGCTCGCGGGCATCGAGTGCGCCATCGACTACGCGCTGCGGCACGCCACCGAGGACCGGTTGGTGAACTCGATCCTCACCGGCACCGATGCCGAGGACCTGTTGCCGCTGCTGACCACGCGGGCGCTGCCGGTGCTGCTGCCACTGGTCGAGCAGCTGTCGGCGCACCTGCTCGCACACCGCCCCGGCCTGCCCCCGGAACAGGCCCTGCTGTACGCGGAGACCGGGGTCCGGCTGACCGTCAGCCACCTGCTGATGCCCACCGGGGACCCCGCGCTGGCCGCCTCGACGATCACCGACCTGATGCGCCGACTACTGCGAGAGGACAACAGCTCATGAGCGTGAACTCCTTGCACCGCACCGGCTTTCACTCCCTGCGCGGCGGCGGGCTGAACTGGGACTCGTTCCCGTTGCGGCTGTTCGCCAAGGGCAACGCCAAGTTCTGGAACCCCGCCGACATCGACTTCAGCCGGGACGCGGAGGACTGGGCCGCGCTGACCGAGGCGCAGCGGGACAGCGCCACCCACCTGTGCGCGATGTTCATCGCGGGCGAGGAGGCGGTCACCGAGGACATCCAGCCCTTCCTGAAGGCCATGGCCACCGAGGGCAGGCTCGGCGACGAGATGTACCTGAGCCAGTTCTGCTTCGAGGAGAGCAAGCACGTCGAGGTGTTCCGGCGCTGGATGGACGCGGTCGGGCTGACCGGGGACCTGCACGGCTACGTGGCGGACAACCCCGGGTACCGCTCGATCTTCTACGAGGCGCTGCCGGAGTCGCTGCGCCTGCTGGAGCGGGACGCGAGCCCGGCGGCGCAGGTCCGGGCCAGCGTCACCTACAACCACGTGGTCGAGGGCACGCTCGCGCTCACCGGCTACTACGCCTGGAACAAGGTGTGCAAGACCAAGGGCATCCTGCCCGGCATGCAGGAACTGGTGCGGCGGATCGGGGACGACGAACGCAGGCACATGGCGTGGGGCACCTTCACCTGCCGCAGGCACGTGGCCGCCGAGGACGGCAACTGGGAGGTGGTGCAGCAGCGCATGGGCGAGCTGCTGCCGCACGCGCTGTCGGCCATCCAGTGGGTGCTCGACCACACCGAAGCCGACGCCTTCGACCTGGGCGTGGACGAGTTCGTCACCTACGCTGCCGACCGAGCCCAGCGCAGGCTCGGCGCGATCGAGTCGGCACGGGGCACACCGGTGTCCCAGATCGACCTGGACTACTCCCCCGAGCGGCTGGAGGACCAGTTCGGTGCCGAGGATGAGGCGGAACTCGCACAGCTGTGAGCAGGCGCGCGGTGGACCGGCGGGGCTTATTGAAAGTAAGTTGCAATAATGGTCTCGCTCGCGTCCCGGGTGCGCTCACGCGTCACGTTGCTCGGTCCCGCCTTCGTGGCCGCCATCGCCTACGTGGACCCGGGCAACGTGGCGACCAACAGCCAGGCCGGTGCCCAGTTCGGCTACCTGCTGGTGTGGGTGGTCGTGGTGTCCAACGTGATGGCCGGGCTGGTGCAGTTCCTGTCCGCCAAGCTCGGCCTGGTCACCGGCCAGTCGCTGCCCGAGCAACTGCGGGACCGGATGCCCGGGCCGGTGCGGCTGGCGTACTGGGCGCAGGCCGAGGTGGTCGCCGTGGCCACCGACCTGGCCGAGGTGCTCGGCGGCGCGATCGCGCTGCAGATCCTGTTCGGGCTGCCGCTGCTGCTCGGCGGCCTGATCACCGGCGTGGTGTCCACCGTGCTGCTCGCGGTGCAGGACCGCGCCGGGCAGAAGCCGTTCGAGCGGGTGATCACCGGACTGTTGCTGGTGATCGCGATCGGCTTCCTGGCCGGGCTGGTCCTCGCCCCGCCCTCGCCCTCGGGGGTGCTGGGCGGGCTGGTGCCGCGCTTCGCGGGCAGTGAGAGCGTGCTGATCGCGGCGGGCATGCTCGGCGCCACGGTGATGCCGCACGTGGTGTACCTGCACAGCGCGCTGGCCAGGGACCGGTTCGGCGGCACCGAACCGGGACCGGTGCGGCGCAGGCTGCTCGGCGCGACCAAGCTGGACGTGGGCGTGGCGATGGTGCTGGCCGGTGCGGTGAACCTGGCCATGGTGCTGCTCGCGGCGACCTCGCTGCGCGGGCGCACCGACGGGGACACGATCACCAGCGTGCACAGCGCGGTCGGTGACGCGCTCGGCGGCGGGGTGGCGCTGCTGTTCGCGTTCGGCCTGCTCGCCTCGGGGTTGGCCTCCACCTCGGTGGGCTGCTACGCCGGTGCCGTGGTGATGGATGGCCTGCTGCGCAAGCGGATCCCGCTGCTGGCGCGCCGCGTGGTGACCCTGCTGCCCGCGATCGCGGCGCTGGTGATCGGCCTGGACCCGACCCGCGCCCTGGTCGTCTCCCAGGTGGTGCTGTCCTTCGGCATCCCGTTCGCGCTGATCCCGCTGGTCGTGCTGACCTCGCTCCGCTCCGTGATGGGCGAGTCGGTGAACTCCCGCCTCACCACAGTGTTGGCCACACTGATCGCCACCGTCGTGGTCGGGCTGAACGCGGTCGTCATCTACCAGACCCTGTCGTCCTGACGGGGTCCGCGAGCTGCGAGACTGAGCCCCACTCGACGTCGCAGGAGGGAACCCAGTGGTGAGGCGCATTTCGCGGCGGGCAGCGCTCGGTTACGGCGCGGTCACGACAGCCGCCGCGCTCACGGCGTGCGGCGCTCAGCCCGAGGCGGGTCCCGCACCGACCACAACCACAGCCAGCGCTCCCCCGCCGACCACGACCACCACACCGCCCCCCACGACGACCACCACGCACGCGGGCGGCCCCGCGGTGGAGGTCGTGCGCGGCAGCGGTGCCCGCCCCGAGGTCGCGCTGACCTTCCACGGCGCGGGCTCGCTGGACATCACCCGCCGGGTGCTCGCACTGCTGGACCAGCACCACGCGAAGGTCACGGTGTTCGCCGTCGGCAGCTGGGTGCGCGACGTGCCCGACGCGATCCGAGCCGTCCGCGACCACGGGCACGAACTGGGCAACCACACCTGGAGCCACCCGGACCTGGAGCGGTTCGCCCCCGGCCCGATGCTCGGCGAGATCGAGCGTTGCCGGGACGCACTGTCCACTGTGGCCGGTACTCCGGGCAACTACTTCCGCCAGTCGCAGGGGCAGCACGCGACCCAGCGCGAGCTGGAGGCCGCGGGCAAGGCGGGCTACGCCCGTGTACTTTCCTACGACGTGGATTCCCTGGATTGGACCGATCCGGGAGCCGCGGCCATCCGGCGGGCCACCGCGGCGGCCAAGGCGGGCAGTGTGGTGAGCATGCACCTCGGGCACGAGGGCACGATCGCCGCGCTGCCGGGGATTCTCGCCGATTTCGCCACTCGGGGCCTGACCCCGGTGACCACCACCGAATTGCTGAGGTGAGGGGTGTCCGTTCGACTCCGGGCGCTGTGCGCGCTCGTCTGCGTGTCCGTGCTGGCCGCGGGCTGCTCGTCCTCCGAGGCGGAGACGACCCCGGCCACCACACCGCCGGCCACCACGACACCGACCTCGGTGACACCGACTACCCCGAAGTCCGTTGTGGACGGTCTACCCGGCATGCCGCCGGTGACCGACGCGCACAACGTGTACGCGGCGACCGGCGCGGGCATGGTCGAGGACAAGATCAAGCAGGACAGGCCGCTGGTCTACGTGCCGCACAGCGGTTCCGGTGAGGTCTGGGTGATCGACCCGGCCACCTTCGCCGTGGTGGCCAAGCACAAGGCGGGCACCGAGTTGCAGCACGTGGTGCCCTCCTACGACATGCGCACCCTGTACGCCACCGACGACGTGGGCGATCACGTGCTGCCGTTCAACCCGGCCACCGGCGAGGTCGGCAAGCAGTTCCCCGTCGTCGACCCGTACAACATGTACTTCACCCCGGACGGCAAGTCCGCGGTCTCGGTGGCGGAGCGGCTGAAGAAGCTGGTCTGGTACGACCCGCGGAGCTGGAAGGTGCAGGACGAGACCGCCACCCCGGACTGCGCGGGCATCGACCACGCCGACTTCAGCGTCGACGGCAGGACCGCGGTGTTCACCTGCGAGTTCGCCGGGCGGGCCGCCGTGATCGACGTGGCCACGCACAAGCTGCTGCGGATGATCGACATGCCGCAGCGGCACACCGTGATGGGCCCGCAGGACATCAAGCTCGCCCCGGACGGCTCGGTGTACTACATCGCCGACTCGGACGCGAACGGCCTGTGGGTGCTCGACGGGGCCGCCACCAAGGTGCTGCGGTTCATCCCCACCGGCCACGGGGCGCACGGGCTGTACCTGTCCCGCGACGCCAAGCAGCTCTACGTCACCAACCGGCACGAGGGCAGCGTGAGCGTGCTCAACGCCTACACCGGTGAGGTGCAGACCAAGTGGCAGATCCCCGGCAGGGGCAGCCCGGACATGGGCAACGTGACCGCCGACGGCTCGCAGCTGTGGTTGTCCGGCCGCTACAACGGGGTCGTCTACGTGCTGTCCACCAAGGACGGCTCGCTGATCAAGAAGATCCCGGTGGGCAACGGCCCGCACGGCCTGTGCGTCTGGCCGCAGCCGGGCCGCTACTCGCTCGGCCACACCGGGATCACCCGCTGATCACCGCTTGGGATGGCGCGGGGGCTGCGGCTTCGACTGGGGCCTGCACTCGTCCCCACGCTTGCACTCCGGCTTGTGCTGCTCGGCGGTCTGCTGCGTCGGCTTGACCGCGCTGGTGGTCGTCGCGGCGAGGACGGTCGGCACCTCGACCGTGACCGTCATGGTCGCCACCGGCGGTACGGCCACCTGAATCGAGACCGCAGCCGGTTTTGTCGTCGTCGGCGCCGCCGCGGTCGTGCTGCTCGGCTTGTCCGTGCCGACGCGCTCGCGCATCACCAGCTGCTGCGGCGCCGAGCTCTCCGCCGTCACCGTGCTCGTGTTGGCCACCTGGCTCGGCACGGTGTAGGTCGTCGTGTGCACCGGCAGCGCCGTGCGACCTGCCGGGGCCGCCTCGTCCTGGCCGCCGAGCAGTGTCGCCACCGCCACCAGTGCGGCCACGCCCGCCGCGGGCACGAACAGCACGAGTGCGAAGCAGCCGCCACCGCTGGGCGGCGTGTCCCGATGGCTCACTCGACCTCCTGGGTGCGGTTCCCCGTCACCCCGTTAATCGTTTTCACCCTGCGCAGCGCAACGGGTAACCGGCCACACGGTCGAGTGAACATCCACGGTGGACTCCTGGAGCGGATCGTCACGCTCCCACCAGCTCATCCCCCGCCACTCCCTGGGGGGCGACCCCGAGTCCAGTCTACCGCCCACCCCCGACACCTGATCTTGCTCAAGATCCACATGTGGACAACTCGCCGCCTGTGGACAACCTCGCCAGCTGACAGATATTGAAATCTGTCAGCCCACAACCCATACTTGTGTCGGCACACGACACGAGGAGAGACGACATGCAGACTCGCCAACTCGGCAGCACCGGCCCGAAGGTCTCCGCGATCGGACTGGGCTGCATGGGCATGTCCGGCATGTACGGACCGGCAGACGAGACGGAGAGCATCGCGACGGTGCACGCCGCGCTGGACGCGGGTGTGGACCTGCTGGACACCGGCGACTTCTACGGCATGGGCCACAACGAACTGCTCATCGGCAGGGCGCTGACCGAGGCGGGCCGCGAACGCGTGCGGATCAGCGTCAAGTTCGGCGCGCTGCGCGGTCCGGCCGGGGAGTGGCTGGGCTACGACGCGCGGCCCGCCGCGGTGAAGAACTTCCTCACCTACAGCCTGCGCAGGCTGGGTACCGACCACATCGACGTGTACCGGCCCGCCCGGCTGGACGCGCAGGTGCCGATCGAGGACACCGTGGGCGCCATCGCGGAACTGGTCGAGGCCGGGTACGTGCGGCACATCGGGCTGTCCGAGGTGGGGGCCGCGACGATCCGCCGGGCCACGGCCGTGCACCCGATCAGCGACCTGCAGATCGAGTACTCACTGCTGTCCCGCGACATCGAGCGGGAGATCCTGCCCACCTGCCGCGAACTGGGCATCGGCACCACCGCCTACGGGGTGCTCTCCCGCGGCCTGCTCTCCGGGCACTGGACCTCCGGCCACACCAGCGGACAGGGCGACTTCCGAAGTGCCAGCCCGCGGTTCCAGGGCGAGAACCTGGACCACAACCTGCGCCTGGTGGAGGCCCTGCGGCAGGTCGCCAAGGCCAAGGGGGTCACGGTGGCGCAGATCGCCATCGCCTGGTCACTGTCCCGCGGCGAGGACGTGATCCCGCTGATCGGCGCGCGCCGCAGGGAGCGGCTGGCCGAGGCGCTGGGCGCACTGGAGGTGCACCTGTCGGAGGCGGACCTGACCGCCATCGAGCAGGCGGTTCCGGCCGGTGCGGCGGCAGGTGACAGGTATGCTGCGGCTGCGATGAAGGACCTCGACAGCGAAAGCCGTGGCTGACTCAGCCCTCACCGCCGAGCAGATCCTGCGGGCGGCTGAGGAGGTCCTGCGCAGGTACGGCCCGAGCAAGGCCACAGTGGTCGACGTGGCCCGCGCCCTCGGCGTCAGCCACGGCAGCGTGTACCGGCACTTCGCGACCAAGGCGGCGCTGCGGGCGGCGGTGACCAGCAACTGGCTGGAGCGGGCGCACGCCGGGCTCGCCGAGATCGCCGAGAGCGACACCCCGGCACCGCAGCGGCTGCACGAGTGGCTGACCGCCCTGTTCGCGGCCAAGCGCAGGAAGGCCTTCGAGGACCCGGAGATGTTCGCGACCTACCAGTCGCTGGAGGCCACGACCTCCGAGCCGGTCCTCGCGCACATCGAGCGCATGGTCGGGCAACTGGCCAGGATCCTGACCGACGGGGTGGCGGCGGGGCAGTTCACCGCCGCCGACCCGCTGGTCACCGCTCGGGCCGTCTGGGACGCCACGGACCGGTTCCACAACCCGGTGCACTCCGGGTCGTGGGACCAGCCGGGCGTGCAGGACGCCTTCGAGGCGGTGTGCTCGCTGGTGCTCGCGGGACTGGCTACTGCCGGTACGGAGCCCCGGCGGCCACCGCGGCGGCGGTGAACGCACCCTTCATCTCCGGCCAGAACTTGCTGTCCAGGCAGGAGAACTGTGGGAAGAAGCCGCCGCAGCCACCGCTGCTCGGGCCGACCTCGATGGTGTAGCTGGCCACGCCGAGCACGCCGTAGGTGAAGTCGTCGGTGGTGCCGGTGGTCATGTACCCGACCGTGCCGCCGTTGGTGTCCACCACGTATCCGTTGCCAGCGGCCATCTTCTGGCCGAGCGCGCGCAGTGCCTTGTCGTTGGGCGAGGGATCCTCGGTCCAGCCCCAGGGCACGATGATGTCGTTGCCGTAACTGTGCAGGGTGATCATCGTGCCGCGCGCGGTGTCCGGCGCCGGGTCGTTGTCCCCGGTGCCGCGCTGCACGGGGTAGATCGCGCGGAAGAAGCTCTCCAGCCCCTTCACCTCGGGCTCGGAACCCTTCACCTGCCCCTGGTAGGTCTCGTCGCAGGGCGAGTTCGAGTCCCCACCCCAGTGGAACGTGGAGTTGCGGTTCAGGTCGATGCCCACGTCGGTGCCGGTGCAGCCGCCACGGGAGTTGTCGGCGTTCTTGCGCTGCATCTTCGGCGAGTTGCCGCCGGAGGCCACGATGTCCACCCCGTCCGGGTTGGCGATCGGCACCACCCACACCTCGGTACTGTCCAGAATGGACTTCACCTGGCTGTCGCTGCCGTACCCGTTGGCCAGGTAGTCGATCCAGCGCCACGCCAGTTCACCGGTGGCGATCTCCCTGGCGTGGATCTGGGCGATCAGCACGAACTTCGGCTTCTTCGAGTTGGTGGTCAGCTCGCAGTCGCCGGACTGCTTCTTGGTCAGGCAGATGGCCTGGATGTCGTGGCCGCCCTTGCTCTTGGTCTTCAGCCAGGAGTCGCCGACGTCGTAGGTGGTGGCCAGGTCCGGGTGCGCACTGGCCACCTGCCGCAGGTGGGCCTCCTGCGCGGGCACCGTGTGGTAGCCGCCGTAGAAGGTGTCCCCGGCCAGGCTGCGCTGCTCGGCGGCCGAGGGCAGATCCTTGTAGATCGTGTCGTGCACGGTCGGCTGGTACCCCAGCTGGCGCAGCACGGTGGCCGTGGTCTGGTTGCCCACAACGAAGACCGAGCCGTCACCACCGCTCTCGGCGACGTCGAAACCGGCGGACACCAGTTGGGCGGCCTGGTTTCCGGTGACCGGGACCCGCCACATCAGCGGGGTGTCGTCCCCGGGTGTCGCGGCCGCCGCGCCGCCGAGCACGGCGGCGGGCAACAACAACGCGGTGACTCCGAGTGCGATGCGGAGCAGGGATCGTGGGGCCATGCTGGCTCTCCTCCGACGAGGTCTGACGCGGGCCGGCACGGCGGGACAGTGCGGCGCAGGGTCACCGTACCGGTACGCACAGTGTCCAGCTTCGCAACCGCGCCGCTACCCCCCGATCGTCTGGTTCGCCGCCACGGTCAGGACAGACCGAGGATCTCCGCAGCCCGCTCGCGCATCTCCACCTTGCGGATCTTGCCGGTGACCGTCATCGGGAACTCGTCCACCACGTGCACGTAGCGCGGCACCTTGTAGTGCGCCAGCTTGCCAGCGCAGTACTCGCGGACCACCTCGGCGGTGATCGGCTCGGCCCCGGGCCGCATCCGGATCCAGGCCATCAGCTCCTCGCCGTAGCGCTCGTCCGGCACGCCGATCACCTGCGCGTCCAGCACGTCCGGGTGCGTGTAGAGGAACTCCTCCACCTCGCGCGGGTAGATGTTCTCCCCGCCGCGGATCACCATGTCCTTGATCCGCCCGGTGATGCCCACGTAGCCCTGCTCGTCCATCACGGCCAGGTCCCCGGTGTGCATCCAGCGCGCGGCGTCGATCACCTCGGCGGTCTTGTCGGGCTGGCCCCAGTAACCCAGCATCACCGAGTAGCCGCGGGTGCACAGCTCCCCCTGCTCGCCACGGGGCACGGTCAGCCCGGTGCCCGGGTCGACCACCTTGACCTCCAGGTGCGGGTGCACCCGGCCGACCGTGGACACCCTGCGGTCCACCGAGTCGTCCGCGCGGGTCTGCGTGGACACCGGCGAGGTCTCGGTCATGCCGTAGCAGATGGTCACCTCGCGCATGCCCATCCGGTCGATGACCTGCTTCATCACCTCCACCGGGCAGGGCGAGCCCGCCATGATGCCGGTGCGCAGGCTGGACAGGTCGTAGCTGTCGAACTCGGGGTGGGACAGCTCGGCGATGAACATCGTCGGCACGCCGTACAGGGAGGTGCAGCGCTCGGCCTGCACGGCGTCCAAAGTGGACTTGGGGTCGAACGCCTGCGCCGGGATCACCATGCAGGCGCCGTGCGTGGTGGCGCCGAGGTTGCCCATGACCATGCCGAAGCAGTGGTAGAAGGGCACCGGGATGGCCACCCGGTCCTGCTCGGTGTAGCCGCACAGCTCGCCGACGAAGTAGCCGTTGTTGAGGATGTTGTGGTGCGACAGGGTCGCGCCCTTGGGGAACCCGGTGGTGCCCGAGGTGTACTGGATGTTGATCGGGTCATCGGGTGACAGGGCCGACTGCGCGGCGGCCAGCGCCGCGGGATCCCCCGCGCGACCGGCCTCGACCAGCTCTGTCCACTGTGTACTCCCGATCAGCAGCACGTCGCGCAGGGCGGTGCAGCGCGGGCGCACCTGCTCGATCATGGCCGCGTAGTCGGAGGTCTTGAACGAGGACACGGCGACCAGCGCCACGACCCCGGACTGGTTGAGCACGAACTCCAGCTCGTGCACCCGGTACGCGGGGTTGATGTTGACCAGAATGGCGCCGATCTTGGCCGTGGCGTACTGGACGAACGTCCACTCGGCACAGTTCGGCGCCCAGATGCCGACCCGGTCGCCCTTGCCGATGCCGCGGGCGGCCAGGCCCAGCGCCACGGCGTCGACCTCGGCCTTCAGCTGCGCGTAGGTCCAGCGGCGGCCGGTGGCGTGCTCCACCAGCGCGTCCCGGTCGGGAAAGTGCACGACCGTTCGATCGAAGTTGTCCCCGATGGTGTCGCCGAGCAGCGGCACCTCGGAGGTCCCTGAGGCGTAGGCGGGCAGCGCGACCATCGGACCATCCTGGCCCGCCGGGGTGCGCGCGGCCACCCCCGCTCGGGGGTGTGTCAGAGCTCGACGACCAGGCAGGGCCCGCCGTCGAACAGGCCACCGTCCACAGCGAGCGCCTTGCCCTCCGCGTAGGAGTGCGGTCCGTCCACTTCGGCGGGCTGGATGCCGAGCTGGTCGGCGATGATGCTGTGGCCGTGCACGATCCGGCTGCCGCCGAAGCGGGTCAGCAGCTGGTCGGCGGCATCGGCCCCGGTCGCGCCGCGGAAGGCGTAGCGGGTGGTCATCCGGTGCCAGCAGTCCCACCAGGCGGTGAGGTCGCGCCCGTGCAGCACCCCGCTGACCGCCTCGTTGACCTCCTCGACGGTCTCGCCCCAGTTCAGGTACGCCGTGGTGTCCGAGTGCAGCAACAGGTCCTCACCGACCACGGCCACCACGGGGCGGTCGGTGAGCCAGCGCACGTGCCGGTCGGTGAGCCGGGTCTGGTCGGCGAGCTGGCCGCCGTTGAGGTGCCAGCTGCGGGCGAAGCTGCGGAAGCCGTAGTCGGAGGGCACCGGGGTGTCCCCGAACAGGTGCATGCCCAGCAGCAGCACCTCGTGGTTGCCCAGCAGCGAGTGCACCTGCCCGCCGTCGGTGGTCGCCTCCTCGCCCAGCCGCATGACCAGTTCGATGACCCCGATGCCGTCCGGTCCCCGGTCCACGAAGTCGCCGAGGAACCACAGCCGGTTCCGGCCGCCCGCCCAGTGGCCGTCCCGCGTCACCAGCCCGGCCTCGTGCAGTGCGGCGATCAGCTTGTCGAGGTGACCATGGACGTCGCCGACCACGTACACCGAATGGTCCCGCTCATCGTCGCTCACGGTGACGACGATAGGCGGTGCCCCGAGCGCGGCGCAGGGCAACCCGGCGAGCGGTGAATGTCCCCCAGCAGGGTGAGTTTCGGCCGCTCTGGCGTACGAGATCAACGAGGTTGGCATCTCACGCCCGTGAGCAAGCACGTGAACACGGACGGTGACGCGGAGCGGGTCGCCGCCGCGCTGGACCAGGCGATGCGCCAGATCAGCACGGAGCGCGACTGGAGCGCCTGGCAGCAGGTGCGGTGGCTGCGGTTACGTGCCGACCTGCTGGACCGGCTGGCCGCCGAGCAGAACGGCGGCCACGGCAGCCTCGCGCGCAGGGCGGAACTGGTACGCGACCGCGCCGAGCGGCTGGCCGACCGGCTCAACGGCGCCCCGCTGGCCAGCGGGGAGACCCCCGTGGTGCGGATGTGGTGCGAGGAGGCCGCCGACCTCTGAAGTGCGTCCCCCACCACTCCTCGGGGGGCGTCCCCAGCTCCAGTCTACCCGCGCCGCCCCCTAGTTGATCTTGCCGAAGATCCACATGTGGACAACTCGGCGCCTGTGGACAACTCGGGTCAGAACGGCTCGCTCGCGCGCCCGACCAGGTCAGCGATGGAGTCGATGACCTTGGTGGGCCGGTACGGGAAGCGCTCCACGGTGTCGGCGCCCGAAATGCCCGAGAGCACGAGGATCGTCTGCAGGCCCGCCTCCAGGCCGGAACGCACGTCGGTGTCCATCCGGTCGCCGATCATCAGCGTGTTCTCCGAGTGGGCGCCCATCGCGCGCAGGGCCGAGCGCATCATCAGCGGGTTGGGCTTGCCCACGTAGTACGGCTCGCGACCGGTGGCCCGCGCGATCAGGGCGGCCACCGAGCCGGTGGCGGGCAGCAGGCCCTCCCGGCTGGGGCCGGTCTCGTCCGGGTTGGTGGCGATGAACCGGGCGCCCGCGTCGACCAGCCGGATCGCCTTGGTGATCGCCTCGAAGCTGTAGGTGCGGGTCTCGCCGAGCACCACGTAGTCCGGGTCGCTGTCGGTCAGCACGTAGCCGATGGAGTGCAGCGCCGTGGTCAGCCCGGCCTCGCCGATGACGTAGGCCGAACCGTTGGGCCGCTGGGTGTCCAGGAACTTCGCGGTGGCCAGCGCCGAGGTCCAGATCGCCGACTCCGGCACGTCCAGCCCGGTGCGCAGCAGCCTGGCCCGCAGGTCGCGCGGGGTGTAGATGGAGTTGTTGGTGAGCAGCATGAACGGCACGGCCTGTTCCCGCAGCTCGGCGAGGAACTTGTCGGCGCCGCTGATGATGTGCTCCTCGTGCACGAGCACGCCGTCCATGTCCATCAGGTAGTTCCAGCTCACGGCCATGACGTCATGATCCCCCGGCCACCGGGTGCAGGGCCACCTCAGTTGCCTTCACGGCCAGCCAGACGCTGCCCCCCGGTTCCAGCGCGAGGTCGGCGACCGAGGCCGGGGTGAGGTCGGCGGCCAGCCCGTCCACCCAGGGCGGCCCGCCGGGCGCGGCCACCGCCCGCAGGCGGATCACGTCCCCGTGCGGCTCCAGCCCGGCCACCACGGCGGGCCACACGTTGCGCGGGCTGCCGTGCGGCCTGGTGGCGTGCACCGCGACCGAGGCGGGGGCGAACACGGCCACCGCGGGCTCGCCCGCCGGGATCGGGTCCTGGCTCAGGCCGGTGACCAGGGTGCCGTCGGGGGCGCGCAGGCCAGCGGGGTCCGCGGTGCCCGCGACCAGGTCCAGCCCGGCGATCCGGGCGGTGAACCGGGTTCGCGGCGTGCCGAGCACCTGCCGGGTGGCGCCCTGCTCCACGAGGCGGCCCTCGGCGAGCACGATCACGCGGTCGGCGAGCACCAGCGCGTCCAGGGGGTCGTGGGTGACCAGCAGGGTGGTGCGCCGGGAGCCGCGCAGCACGCGGCGCAGCATCGCGCGCAGTGCGGGCGCGGCGTCCACGTCGAGTGCGGCGAACGGCTCGTCCAGCAGCAGCAGCTCGGGTTCGGCCGCCAGCGCACGGGCGACGGCCACGCGCTGGGCCTGCCCGCCGGAAAGCTGGCCGGGCCTGCGATCCGCGAACTCGGCGGCGTCCACTTCGGACAGCCAGTGCCGGGCCGCGTCCAGTGCCGCGCGGCGGGCGGTTCCCCGCGAGGTGGGTCCGAACGCGACGTTGGCGAGCACGGTCATGTGCGGGAACAGCAACGGGTCCTGGGCGAGCAGGCCGACACCGCGCCGGTGTGGCGCCAGGTGCACACGCTTGGCGGTGTCGTTGAGCACACGGCCTGACAGCTCGATGCGGCCCCGGTCCGGGCGCAGCAACCCGGCCAGCACGGACAGCAGGGTGGACTTGCCCGCGCCGTTGCCGCCCAGCACGGCGAGCACCTCGCCCGGCCGCACATCCAGCGCGAGCTCAAGGCTGAACTTGTCACGACTTGCCGTGACGTCAAGGGAAAGCTCGCTCATCGCCGCACCTCGCCGACGCTCGGCCCAGCGCCTGATGGTTCGCTCACAGGCGCCCCTCCACAGCGCGCGGGCGGGCCACCGCGATGACCACGACGGCCAGCACCACCAGCAGCAGCGACACCGCCACCGCACCGTCCACATCAGACTGGGAGAGCTGGTACACCAGCAGCGGCAGGGTTTGGGTCGTGCCCTGAAGGCTGCCCGCGAAGGTGATCGTGGCGCCGAACTCGCCCAGTGCGCGGGCGAAGGCCAGCACCAGGCCGGATCCCAGCGAGGGCAACAGGAGCGGCACGGTGACCCGGCGGAACACGGTCAGCGGTGCGGCGCCGAGCGTGGCGGCCACGGCCTCGTAGCGCTCCCCCGCCGTGCGCAGCGCACCCTCCAGTCCGATGACCAGGAACGGCATCGCGACGAAGGTCTGCGCGACGACCACGGCGGCGGTGGTGAAGGTCAGCCGCACGCCGAGGGTGGCCTCCAGGAGCTGACCGCCGAACCCGTTGCGCCCCAACAGGTACAGCAGGGCGAGGCCACCGACCACGGGTGGGAGCACCAGCGGCAGCAGCACGATCGCGCGCAGCAGGCGCAGGCCGGGCAACCTGCCCCTGGCCAGCACCACGGCCAGCGGGCCGCCCAGCAGCAGGCACAGCACGGTGGACATCGCGGCCGTGCGCACGGACAGCCACAGGGCGTCCAGCGCGGCGGGCGAGGTGACCAGGGCGGGCAGTTGCCCGAGATCGGACCTGGTCAGCAGGCCGATCACGGGCAGCACCACCAGTCCCAGCGCGATCAGCGCGGGAATCCACAGCAGCTTGGGAAAACCTCGGCTCACGGGGTCTCGAAGCCGACCTTGCCCAGCACCTCGTGGCCCTTGCCGCCGCGCACGAACTCCACGAACTGCTTGGCCAGCGCCGACTGCGGCGCGTTGCGCAGCACGGTGATCGGGTAGTCGTTGACGGCCTTGTCCGCCTCGGGGAACGGGATGCCCTTGACCTTGCTGCCCGCGGAGTTGACGTCGGTGACGTAGACCAGGCCCGCGTCCGCCTCACCGGCCTGCACCTTGGCCAGCACCGTGGTGACGGCGGTCTCCTGGCTGGCCGGGTGCAGGGTGACCCCGGTGGCCTGGGACACCTTCTTCGTGGCCGCGCCACAGGGCACCGGGTCGGCGCACACGACCAGCACGACCCCCGGCTTGGCCAGGTCCGCGAACCCGGCGATGCCCTTGGGGTTGGCGGGCGGCACGGCGATCTCCAGCTTGTTGCGGGCGAACACCTGCGGGGCCCCGTCGTTCAGCCCCGCCTTGACCACCTTGTCCATGTTGGCCTGGTCGGCGGAGGCGAACACGTCGGCGCCCACCCCGTTGGTGATCTGCTGCACCAGTGCGGCGGAACCGTCGTAGGAGATCTTCACCGTGACGCCGGGGTGCGCGGCCTCGAACTGGGTCTTGAGCTGGTTGAAGGAGGCGGTGAGCGAGGCCGCGGCCAGCACGGTGACCGTGCCGGTCTGCTGGGCGGCCGTGCTGCTGGGCCCGCTGCCGGTACTCGCCCCGCCGCCGCACCCGGCGAGCAGGGTGGCCGCGGCGCAGACCAGCACGATCGTTCGTTTCACGAACTGCCTCCGGGGGTCTCGATGATCACCTGGGTGGACTTGACCACGGCCACCGCCAGCGAGCCGGGGGCCAGCCCCAGCTCGTGCACCGCCTCGGTGCTCATCAGCGAGACCACCCGGTGCGGCCCGCATTGCATCTCCACCTGGGCCATCACCCGGTCCTGCACGATGGAGGTCACCAGCCCGACGAACCGGTTGCGGGCCGAGCGGCCCACCCCGGACGGGTCGGGCACGGCGGTGGCCTGGGCCCGGGCGAAGGCGGCCAGTTCGGCCCCGTCGACGACCTTGCGCCCCGCGGTGTCGGTGCCCGCGCCGAGTTGGCCGCCGTCGATCCACCGCCGGACTGTGTCATCACTCACACCGAGCAGTACCGCCGCCTCGGCGACGCGGTAGCTGGGCGGTTCGGGTCGAGTCACACAGGGCAGCCTAATCCCGCATCCGCGGTTCAGAAACAATTGTGCCGCCGCAGATGCGGATCGGTGATCTAGTCGAGTTCGCCGACCCTGGTGACTTCCTCGCGCATCGACTCGTTGACCTCGCTGAGATACGCGTGAATGACCTCGCGCTGCTCAGGGCTGTAGTGCGAGAGCACCCGCTCGACCATCTCGCTGACCCCCTTGAACAGCGGGGCGAAGCGCTCCTCGTTGACCGGGGTCACCTCGACGAGCACCTTGCGCCGGTCGTGCGGGTCGCGCACGCGGCGCACGAAACCGGCCCGCTCCAGCCGGTCGATGACCCCGGTGACCGCCCCGGTGGACAGCCCCGACAACTCCGCGATGCGCCCGGCCGTGAGCGGCCCGCCCCCGCGAAGTGCCAGGTCAAGGCACTTGTGGTCGGTGGCGGACAGGCCGAGCTTCTCGGCGATGCGGGAGTGGAACATCACCGTCACCGCACTGCCGTCCCTGCCCAGCGCGGAGAACCGTTCCATGTCCTCCTGGCTGACCGGGTAGACCGGTCGGGCCTGCGTCGCGTCCGACATCGCCACCACCCTGACCAACTTAGTTGCTAAGACACTCTGTCGTGAAGACATAGTAACCGCTGAACGGCGTTCCGCGGCGGTCCAGCGTAGTGGGACCGGTGCCGGGCGGGTCACACCGACCGAGAGTGCGATTACCCTGGAAAGCACGATGGCACCTGTTGAACTCGGATTGCCCGGTGTGCGGCGCACGCCCTCGACTGAGGCACGCCCGCAGGACGATCGCCTCATCGACACCTTCGGCCGGGTGGCCACCGATTTACGCGTGTCGCTGACCGACCGCTGCAACCTGCGCTGCACCTACTGCATGCCCGCCGAGGGCCTGGACTGGCTGCCCGGCCCCGACCTGCTCACCGGCGCCGAACTGAGCCGCCTGATCGGCATCGCGGTGCACCGGCTGGGCGTGCGGGAGGTCCGGTTCACCGGCGGGGAGCCGCTGCTGCGCAAGGACCTGGCCGAGGTGCTGGCGGCCACCGCCGCACTGGAACCCAGGCCGAGCACCTCGTTGACCACCAACGGGATCGGGCTGGCCCGCAGGGCTGCCGAGCTGCGGGCCGCCGGGCTGGACCGGATCAACGTCTCGCTGGACACCCTGCGCCCCGACCGGTTCGCGGCGATCACCCGCCGGGACCGGCTCGCCGACGTGCTGGCGGGCATGGCCGCGGCCAGGGACGCGGGGCTGACCCCGGTGAAGGTCAACAGCGTGCTGTTGCGCGGGGTCAACGAGAACGAGGCGCCCGAACTGCTGCGGTACTGCCTGGACCAGGGCTACCAGCTGCGGTTCATCGAGCAGATGCCGCTGGACGCCCAGCACGGTTGGCGACGCTCGGACATGGTGACCGCGCAGGAGATCCTCGCCTTGCTGGGCAAGGAGTTCGAGCTGACTCCGATGTCCGAGCGGCGCGGTGCGGCGCCGGCCGAGCGCTGGCTGGTCGACGGCGGACCGGCCACCGTCGGCGTGATCGCCTCGGTCACCCGGCCGTTCTGCGCCGCCTGCGACCGGACCCGGCTGACCGCCGACGGCGCGCTGCGCACCTGCCTGTTCGCCACCACCGAGACCGACCTGCGCGGCCCGATGCGCGCGGGCGCCGACGACGAGGAACTGGCCGAGCTG
The DNA here is from genome assembly GCF_000525635.1 of Kutzneria viridogrisea DSM 43870. Lineage (NCBI taxonomy): Bacteria > Bacillati > Actinomycetota > Actinomycetes > Pseudonocardiales > Pseudonocardiaceae > Kutzneria > Kutzneria viridogrisea. The sequence goes on along the minus strand of NZ_CP007155.1, from coordinate 587,004 downwards.
TGGCGGATCGCCATGTGGGGCAAGGCGAAGGGCCACGGCATCAACGACGACGGGTTCACCCAGCCCGACCGGCCGATGAGCGCTATCGGAGGATGACGCGATGGTTCTGAACGTGCGCTATTTCGCGGGCGCCAAGGCAGCGACCGGGATCGGGGACGAGGACTTCCCGCTGCACCCGGAGTCCACTGTGGACGACGCGCTGCGCATGATCACCGAGCGGCACGGCTCGGCGGTGGCCAGGGTGCTGCCAGCGTGCAGCCTGCTGCTGGACGGCATCGCCGTGCACGACAAGGGAATCCGCCTCGCCAGTGGTCAGCAGCTGGACGTGCTGCCGCCCTTCGCGGGCGGCTGAGGCTCAGCTCGCCAACGCGGCGCGGATCCGCTCGGCCCAGGCCATCGCGTTGCCGTCCAACATCTTCAGCGCCGTCTGCAGGTAGCTGGTGGCCAGCTCCTCCTCGCCACGCGCCCGGTGCACCTTGGCCAGGGCGTGGATGGACCACGCCTCACCGATCGGGTTGCCGACCTCGCGGTAGATCTCCAGCGCGTCCACCGCGTAGCCGTGAGCCTGCTCGGTGTCCCCGCGCAGCAGCAGCAAGTGCGCCACCAGCAACGAGGTCCGCGCTTCGTACAGCCGCAGGCTCTTGGCCCGCGCCAGGTCCAGCGCTGTCCTGGCCTGCTCCAGGCCCTCGGCCAGCCTGCCCACCGCGGGCAGGGCCATCGCCATGCCGATCTGCACCCGCAGCTCGGTGCGCGGGTGCCGGATCTCGCCGATGACCTCGACGGCCTCCTCGAAGCACTCCATGGCCTCGGCGTAGCGCCCGGTGGAGTGCCAGGTCATACCCAGCACGGCCAGGCTCATCGCCTCGCAGCGCCGGTTCCCGGTGCGGCGCGCCGTGGTCAGCGCCTCGTGCGCGTGCTCGAGCGCGAGGTCGGCCTGCGCGGTCAGCTGGTAGGCGCTGGCCAGTCCGTGCAGCGCCTCGACCGTCTCGTTGATCTTGCCGAGGGCACGGAACTTCGCCAGCGCCTCGGTGAACCGCTCGATCGCGGCCAGCGGACTGCCCCGCTCCAGCAGTGCCGCGCCGAGGTTGGCCAGGCTGGTCGCCTCGCAGTTGGACAGCCCGGCCTCCCCGCACAGCTCGGCCGCCCGCGAGGAGTACTCGATGGCCTCGGCCAGCCTGCCCAGTTCCAGGTGCACGAAGCCGAGGTTGCCGTGGGTCACCACCGCGGTCTCCCGGAACCCGGCGTGCCTGGCCACCTCCAGCGAGGCCTCCAGGTGCTCGGTAGCCTCGGCGAACTGGCCCAGTTCGATGTGCGCGGCGCCCAGGTTGTTCAGCGCGGCGGCGATGCCGTCCTCGGCGCCGACCTCCCGGTAGGCGGCCAGCGCCGCGGAGAAGCAGCCGATCGCCTCGTCGTGCTGGTCCAGGTTCCAGTGCGCCGTGCCGAGGTTGTGCAGCATCGCGGCCTCGGCGCGGCGGTCCCGGCCGCGGCGGGCCACCGACAGCGCGGCGTTGGCCGAGGCGAACCAGTCCACGTTGTGCCGGTTGGACAGGAAGTAGCCGCGCAGCGAGTCGGTGATCCGCACGGCGTGCTCGGCCATGTCCTGCCGCGCCGCGTGGCCGATGGCCGCGACCAGGTTGGCCCGCTCGGCGTCCAGCCACTCGGTGGCCTCGGCCACGTCGGCGAAGAGGGCGGCCCGCTGGGCGGGGTCCCTGGGCGGCAGGCGCAGCAGGTCCGGGTGCACCACCCGGGCCGCCGCACCGGCCGCGTCCAGGTAGTGGTCGAACAGCCTGCCCACGGCGGCCTCCCGCTCCGCCGTGGTGTTCTCCTCGTGGTCGCGCTGCGAGGCGTAGAGCCGGATCAGGTCGTGGAACTGGTAGCGGCCCGGGCTGTGCTGCTGCACCAGGTGCACCGCGGCGAGCTGGTCGAGCAGCCCGGCCGCCTCACCCGGTGAGCAGGCGACCAGCGCCGCGGCGGCCGGTGCGGTGAAGTCCGGCCCAGGAACCAGGCCCAGTGCCCGGAACAACTCGCGGGACTTGGCGTCCAGGGTCGTGTACGACAGGTCGAACGCCGCACGAACGGCCGTGCCCTCGTCCCCGTCGATGCTGAGCACCGCCAGCCGGTTGCCGTTGCGCAGCTCGGCGACGTAGTCCTCGATGCCCGAGGGCAGGGCCTTGGCCAGGTTCGCCGCCGCGATCCGCAGCGCCAGCGGCAAATGCGCGCACAGGGCGGCGAGTTCGGCCGAGCTGCCCTCGGCACGGTCCGTCCCGGTGCCCAGCACCGCGTCGAGCAGTGCCAGGGACTCGCTGGGGGCCAGCGGTTCCAGCACGACCGTTCGTGCACCGGGCAGCTGGGCCCGCACGCGCAGGTCGTTGCGGCTGGTCACCAGCACCGCGCAGCCCGGCCCCGCGGGCAGCGCCACGCGGACCTGCTCGGCGGTCGCCGCGTTGTCCAGCACCACCAGCATGCGCTTGTCGGACACCAGCGCGCGGAAGGTCGCCGCCTGGTGGTCCACCTCGATCGGGATCTGTTCCGGCGGCACGCCCAGCGCGCGCAGGAACCGGGACAGCACCTGTGCCGTGCTCAGCGCGGGCCCCAGCGCGTAGCCGCGCAGGTTCACATAGAGCTGGCCGTCCGGGAAGCGTGCCCGCAGCCGGTGCGCCACGTGCACCGCCAGCGCCGTCTTGCCCACGCCGGGCGGGCCCACGAACACCACCGGGCCGGTCACCGACCCCTGGTCGAACGCCTGGACCAGGCCGTCCACCAGTTCCGTGCGGCCCACGAAGTCCGGGATGTCGGCGGGCAGCTGGGACGGGAAAACGACCGGTCGTGCGGTTTCCGGCTGGACTGGGGCGAGCAGCTCCGGGGCGTTGGTCAACATGCCCTGGTGCAGCCTGCGCAGCTGCTCACCGGGGTCGATGCCCAGCTCCTCGGCGAAGTGCCTGGCCACCGACTGGTACGCGGCCAGGGCCTCGGCCTGCCGCCCGCCCCGGTACAGCGCGAGCATCAGCTGCGCCCAGAACCGCTCCCGGGTCGGGTGCTTGGCCGTCAGGGACTGCAACTCCGCGATCAGCTCGGTGTGCCTGCCGCGCCGCAGTTCGATGTCGATGCGCCGCTCAAGCACCTGCAGGTGCTGCTCCACCAGTTGCGGAACCACGTTGCGCTGCAAGGAGTCCGAGGGCACGTCGGCCAGCGGGGCACCCCGCCACAGGCGCAGCGCCGCGTCCAGGGCCTCCGCCGCGGCGGCCAGGTCACCCGCGTCGGTGGCCCGCGCGCCCTCGGCCGTCAGCTGGCGGAAGCGCTCCAGGTCGACCGCGCCCGGTGGCACGTCGATGTAGTAGCCCTCCGGCGCCGTGCGCACCAGGTCCGGGTCGCCCAGCGCCTGGCGCAGTCGCAGCACGTAGGTCTGCAACGTGCCCTTGGCCCTCGCTGGCGGGTCGTCCGCCCACAGCCGCTCGACCAGCGCCTCCACCGGGACCACCCGGTTCGCGCGCAGCAGCAGGGCCGCCAGCAGGGTGCGGTGCTTGGCCGCCCGGATCGGCACCGGCTGCCCCGACAGCGAGACCTCCAACGGCCCGAGGATCCGGAAGCGCACGTCACCGGGCACGCTCGGCTCCTCTCCGTCAGCGAAGTGTCAGGCCCAACAGACTAGGAGCCTTGTTCACTGTCCTCTAGCAAATCCGGTCAAGCCGTGTCTTTCGGTATCTGCCCGACAGACACGCCGAGTTCCCCCGAACTCACCGGCAGCCCCCGAGGGAGCCCTGCACCTCGCCGCCCTGGGGCACGCCGAGTTCCTCGAACAGGGCCAGCGCCTGGTTCCAGCACGATCGTGCGTTTTCCTGTTCCCCGCTGGCGCGGTGCACCTCGGCCAGCACGCACAGGGTTCGGGCGGACCAGATCCGCAGGCTGTGCGACTCGTGCCAGTGCAGGGCCTGGGTGGCCATGTCCAGGGCGGCGGCGTGCTGGCCCAGTGCGAGCCGGGCCTGTGCGGCGACGAGCTTGGCGCGGCCCAGGCGCAGACCGAGGTCGAACTCCTCGGCGACGACCACGGCGCGCTGGGCCTCGTGCAGCGCCAGCTCGGGAGCACCGAGGTCGAGGTGGTCGCGGGCCACGCCGGTCAGGCAGGACACCCAGGTGTCGCGGCTGTCGTGCTCGGTGGAGGCGGCCAGCGCCTTCTCGTGCAGCTCAAGGGCTTCGGCCGCGCGGCCGACCTCGACGTACATGTCGGCCAGGTGCACCAGCAGGTCCACGTCGTCCTTGGCGTGGCTGCCCCCGGTGTCCTCGGCGAGGCGCCGCCGCGCGATGGCGATCGCCTCGTCCCGCCGGCCCAGGTCGAACCAGACCTTGGCCACGTCGTCCCAGATGTGCCGGTCGTCCAGCGCGTCCTCCTGGTCGCGGGCGACGACCCACTCGATGTACTGCTGAGCCCGGCCGTACTCCCCCATCTCCCGCGCCAGGTAGAGCAGGCTGCGCATGCAGGCGAGTTCCCCGTGGTACACACCGAGTTCGGCACAGATCCCGCGCGCCTCGGTCAGCAACTCGAAGGCGGGACCGGTCTGTGCCAGGGTCAGGTGCACGTTGCCCAGGTTGAGCATCACCGAGGCGCGCATGATCGGACTGCCGTGCTGCCGCGCGAGTTCCAGCGCGCGCTCGAAGTGCGGCTGGCACTCTCGCAGGCGGCCCAGCTCCCACAGCGCGATGGCCAGGTTGATCAGCGCGGCGCGCTCGGCGTCGGGCCACTGCCTTGTCGAGTAGACGGCCAGGCTGGACTTGTACTGCTCCACGGCCTCGCGGTAGTGCGCGGTGCTCCAGTGCAGGGCGCCCAGGTTGTAGCGCATCGCGGCGCGCAGCAGCACGTCCGGCTCCCGCGCGGCGGCGGCCAGGGCGGTGCGCGTGATCAACTCCCATTCGGCGACCAGCGGCCGGGCGTAGAAGAAGCCGCGCAGGTCGTCGACGATCCGGCAGGCGATCCGGGTGCGGCCGTGCTCGCAGCAGTGCCGGACGAGTGCGACGAGGTTGGCCAGCTCCGCGCCGATCCAGTCCAGGGCCGCCGGGCGGGAGTCGAAGGGCGCGGGCAGGTCCATCGGCTCCGGCAGCAGGCTCGTGCTCTCTGGGCTGATCACCAGCGCGGCGGCGGCCACCACCGTGCGGTAGTGCTCGTGGACCCGGCTCAGCGCGGCCTCCCGCTCGGCGCCCTGCTCGTCGGTGTACGAACGGTCGTGCGCATAGCTGCGCAGCAGATCGTGCAGCTGGTAGCGGCCCGGCTCGGGCTCGGCGACCAGGTGGCCGGCCCACAGCCTGCGCAGCCCGCCGACGGCGTCGGTGTCCCCGGTGAGCACGTTGGCCACGGCCGCCGTGAAGTCGGCGCCGGGCAACAGCCCCAGCAGCCGGAACAACCGCTGGTCGGCGGGTTTCTGTGCCTGGTAGGACAGGTCGAAGGCGGTGCGGACGGCGAACTGCTCATCGCCCTCCACGGCCAGCGCGGACAGGCTGTCCTCGTCCCGCAGCAAGGTCAGGTAGGAGGCCATGTCCGGGTAGGCCATGGTGGCCACGTTCGCACCGGCGATGCGCAGTGCCAGCGGCAGGTGCGCACACCGGCTGGCCAGCTCGTCGATCTCACCCTCGTCCACCGGACCGACCATTCGTGCGAGCAGTTCCCGCGACTCGTCCGGGGCCAGCTCGGCGACCTCCAGGGCCAGCGAACCGTTGGGGGCGGCCAGTTCCGGCATGTGGTCCCGGCTGGTGACCAGCGCGGCGCAGCCCGGTGCGGTGGGCAGCAACCGGGCCACCTGCTCGGGGTCGGCCGCGTTGTCCAGGACGACCAGCAGCCTGCGATCGGCCACCAGGCTGGTGTAGCTGTGGGTCAGCGGGCCGAGGCCGACCGGCACCTCGGAGTCGGGCATGCCCAGCGCGCGCAGGAACCGGGACAGCACCTGCTCAGTGCTCTGCGCCGCCTCGGTCGAGTACCCGCGCAGGTCCACGAACAGCTGCCCATCCGGGAAGTGCGCCCTGGCCAGGTGCGCGGCGTGCACCGCCAGCGCGGTCTTGCCCACACCGGGCGGACCTGTCAGCACGACCGTTCGTACACCTAGTTCGGTGACGATCCGATCGGTCAGCTCGCGCCGGCCCACGAAGTCGATGACGTTGGAAGGCAGTTGGGCGGGCACGACCACCGCGGTGAACCGCTCGTGCAGTTGCTGGAGCTCCACACCTGGGTCGATGCCCAGTTGGTCGGCGAGGTGCGTGGCCACGGTCTGGTAGGCGCGAATCGCCTCGGCGCGGCGACCGGCCCCGTCCAGCGCACGCATCAGGTGCGCCCACAGCCGTTCCCGGCTCGGGTGCTCGGCGGTGAGCTCGCGCAACCAGTCGACCAACTCGGAGTGCCGCCCCAGCGCCAGTCCGGCCGCGGCGCGCAGTTCCACGGCGAGCAGGTGCTCCTCCGCCACGGCCTCGACCGCGGGAGAGTTGAGCGCCACGTCGGCGAGCATCGGCCCGCGCCACAAGGCCAACGCCTCGGTGAGCAGGTCCCACGCGAGGGCGTCCTGCGCCGACCGGGCCCGCTCCACCAGCTCGCGGAAGCGGTGCAGGTCCAGTCCATCCTCGGGCACGTCCACCGCGTATCCGCTCGGCGCCGTGCGCACACCCACCTCAGGTCCGAGCAACCGCCGCAGCCGCATCACGTAGGTGCGCAGGGTGTTGCGGGCGCCCGCGGGCGGGTCCTCGCCCCACAGGTGGTGCACCAGCTCGCCCGGCTCCACGACCTGGTTGGCGTTGAGCAGCAGCACGGCGAGCAGCACGCGGTGCTTGGCAGCGGGCACCTCAACCACGCGGCCGTCGACCACCACCTCCAAGGAACCGAGCACCCCGAAGTAGGCGGTCACGTCTGCTCCTTCAACCCCATCTCCGCGAACAGTGCATCGGACTGACCGCGGTACACCGCCGCGGTCACGTGATCATCCGTTGCTTCGCGCACTTTCGCCAGCTCTCCGAGCGCCCTGGCTTCCCACAATCTCAACCCGGTGCGCCGGAACAGGCTCAACGCGTGCTCCGCGTGCACCCCGGCGGTGACGTGTTCGGCCCGGATCAGGTGGGCCTGCGCCACCGCGAGCAGCCCGTGGCCCTCGTAGAGCAGCAGCTGGTGGCGCCGGGACACGCTGACCGCCGACCGCGCGCAGTCCAGCCCCTGTTCGGAACCGCCCAGCGCGTAACCGAGCCCGATCAGCGCCTGCACCTCGCCGACCCGGAACTCCGCCTGCCTGCTCAGCCGCAGCGCCTCGCGGTGGCTGGCCACCGCCTCACCGCTGCGACCGGCCAGCCGCTGGGCCTGCCCGAGCGTGTTCATCGCGGCGATGCGGCACTGCACCATGCCGGGACGCGATGCCAGCTCCAGCGCGGCGCCGACCAGCTCGAACGCCTCGTCCAGCCGTCCGAAGTCCAGGTGCACCTGGGCCATCGCCTCCAGCAGGCCGGACTCGGCGTCGGGCATGCCCAGCCTGCGGCTGAGCGCCACGCCGTCGGAGAAGTACTGCTCCATCGGCTCGAAGCAGCCCAGGTCGCGCGAGTACTGCATCAGGTTGGACAGGCAGGCCAGCTCGCCGTGCTCGATGCCGAACTGGGCGCAGATCGCGCGCGCCCTGGCCAGGTAGGCCAGGCCGTCCTCGGTCTGGCCCAGCGTCATGCGCACCAGCCCGAGGTTGAGCAGGACCGGGGCCTGCCTGGCCGGTTCGGCGTGCTCCTGGGCGATGTCCAGCGCCTCGGCGAACCTGGTCGCGGCCCCGGCGAGGTCACCGGTCTCCAGCAGGGCGATGGCCAGGTTGGTCAGCGCCGAGTACTGGCCGTCGGTGCGGCCGTGCCTGCGGAAGATCTCCAGCGCGCGGGTGGAGCGCTGCGCCGCCTCGCCCGCGCGCCCCATGCTCCAGTCCAGCGCGCCGATGCTGTGGTGCATGGCGGCCTCGGCGACCTCGTCCCCCGCCCGCACCGCCGCGTCCAGCGCGACCACGGCGACGGTGTGCCACACGGAGGTCAGCCGCTGCACGTAGAAGAAGACCCGCAACGCGTCGACCAGCTGCCAGGCCACCCGCTTCGGCTCGTTCGCGGCGGCGTGCTGCACGAGGGCGACCAGGTTGGACAGCTCGCTGCTGACCCACTCCAGTGCCTGCTCGCGACTGCCGAACCGGGGCGCCGACGTGGGTTCGGGCTGGTCGACCAGCCGGGGGATCTCGGGGCCGAGCAGCCGGGCGGCCTCGTTGGCCAGCAAGAGGTTGTGGGCGAGCAGCCGGTGCACGGCCGCCTGCCTGGCCGACGGCTCGTCCTCGGCGGCCGACCGTTCGTGCGCGTAGGCGCGCAGCAGGTCGTGCAGCTGGTAGCGGCCCGGTGTCGGCGCCTGCACGAGGTTCGCCGACAGCAGGCGGTCGAGCAGCCTGCGGGCCTGGTCGTGCTGCACCTCCAGCAGTGCGGCCAGCGCGTCGGGGGTGCAGTCGGCGCACGGGATGAGCCCGAGCAAGCGGAAAACCTGTTGTGCCTGCACGGTCAGCGCCTCGTAGGACAGGTCGAACGCGGCCCGCACCGTGACGGTCTCGTCGCCCTCGGCGGACAGCTCGGCGAGCCGGTTGCCCTCGCGCAGTTGCGCGACCTGGTCGGCCAACTGGGGTTCGCCGCCGCCGAGCAGGTTGGCCGCGGCGATGCGCAGCGCCAGCGGCAGGTGCGTGCACAGCTCGGCCAGCTCGCTCGCGGCCTCGGGCTCGGCGAGCACCGCCTGCCTGCCGACCATGCGCTCCAGCAGTGCGCTGGACTCCTCCGGGGCGAGCGCGCCGACCTGGAGTTGGCGCGCGCCCTGCGCCGCGACCAGTCCGCGCATCGCGTCGCGGCTGGTCACCAGCACGGCGCAGCCGGGGTCGCCCGGCAGCAGTTGCCGCACCAGCGGGGCGTGCGCCGCGTTGTCCAGCACGATCAGCATGCGCCGCCCGGTGAGCAGCGAGCGGTAGGTGGCCGACTGCTCGTCCTCGTCGGCGGGCACGGCCTCCGGGGCGACCCCCAGCGCGCGCAGGAACCGGGCCAGCACCTGCCCCGCGCTCAGCGCGGGCCCGCGCGCGTAGCCGCGCAGGTCGACGAACAGCTGGCCGTCCGGGAACAGCGCCTTCACCTGGTGCGCCAGGTGTACGGCCAGCGCGGTCTTGCCGATACCCGGCGGACCGGTCAGCAGCACGACCGGGGTGGCCTGCGGGGGCGGGTCGGTGGCCAGCTGTTCGCGGATCCGCCGCAGCAGTTCGGCGCGACCCACGAAGTTGATCACATCGGGGGGCAGCTGCGCGGGCACCGAGGCCGTGGACTGCTTGGCGGGCAAGGGAGTGAGCAGAGCCGGGTCGTCGGACAGCACGGCCTGGTGGGCGGCGGTCAGCTCGGCGCCGGGGTCGACCCCCAGCTCCTCGGCGAGGTAGTCGTACACCTCTCTATATGTGTGCAGCGCGTCCGCGCGCCTGCTGCTGCGGTACAGGGCGATCATCAGGTGCGCGGCGAGCTGCTCGCGGGCCGGGTTCTCGGCGACCAGCTCGCGCAGCTCCGGCACGAGCTCGGCGTGCCGCCCTAGCCGGAGGCCGACCTCGGCACGCCGTTCCCGCGCGTGCAGCAGCTCCTCGTCCAGCCGGATGATCTCGTTGTGCCGCAAGGAATCCATCGGGGTGTCGGCCAGTACGGGCCCGCGCCACAGTGCGAGCGCCCCGGTGAGCAGGGACCAGGCGGACTCGTCCTCGGCCGAGCGCGCCCGGCCGACCAGTTCCCGGAACCGGTCCGCGTCCAGCGCGCCCGGCGGCACGTCGATCGCGTAGCCGTCCGGGGCGGTGCGCAGCACGGCGGCCTCGCCCAGGGACTGCCGCAGCCGCATCACATAGGTCCGCAGCGTGTTGCGCGCCCCGGCGGGCGGGCGCTCACCCCAGAGGCAGCCGATCAGCTCACCGGCGGGCACCACCTGGTTCGCCCTCAGCAGAAGTGCGGCCAGCAGGGCGCGCTGCTTCGCGGCGGCCACGACGACCGGTCTACCGCCCACTCGGACCTCCAGTGGGCCGAGTACGCGGAACTCGATCTCGGTGCTCATCGAGTTCCTCTCACGCGGGGCCGCCGAGGTCAGACTAACGCCCTTCGGGAGCACACTTGCTGAATCGATTCACGACCCCTTCGAGCGGTCCGCGTACGCGCCGACACCTTTGCGCAAACCGGTGTTCATTCGGGCTAAACCACGTGACCCAGGACTCACGTTGGGTGATCGATCTCGACTTGGAAACGGCCAGATAACGACGATCTGACCAGCGGAAATACCCAAGATCGAGCCAGGTTGCGCCGCGTTACTATGACGACGGTCACAACGCGGAAGGTTTGGGATTCCCGCTGCGGTTACGTACGGTCGCTTCTCGGTTGGACCCGACCAACCACGCACCACCCGCAGAGCCGAAGCGCCAAACCCTGTTCGGCGGCTCAGCGGACACAACCCCGAGCGAAAGACAACTACCGAACAGGGGCGGGGGAACCACCCCTTGGGCGCCCGAGAACCGCCCTTGGGGATGCAGTCGGTGTGCACCTTGCACCGGACGGCGCGCGCGTGAGGCGTGCGTCGACCCAACGAGATCGATAGCGCAGGCGCTGTAGGCGAGAGGTCAATGAGCTCTTACCGTGGCAAGCACCGCAAGCAGTCCAGCGCCGCTCGTACCGTGACCCAGGTCGCCCTGGCTGGTGCGATCGTCGCCGCCCCGATGACCATCGCGGCGGGCACGGCTCAGGCCGACAGCCTGAACTGGGACGCGGTTGCGCAGTGCGAGAGCAGCGGCAACTGGGCGATCAGCACCGGCAACGGCTTCTACGGCGGCCTGCAGTTCACGGCCAGCACGTGGCGTGCCTACGGTGGTGGCGCCTACGCCCCGACTGCCAACGGTGCGACCCGTGAGCAGCAGATCGCGGTGGCCGAGCGCGTCCTGGCCAGCCAGGGCCCCAACGCGTGGCCGAACTGCAGCAGGCGCGGCGGCACCGCGTCCGCTCCGCGCCAGCAGGCCCCGGCTCCGGCCCCCAGGAAGGCCGCTCCGGCCCCCAAGCAGCAGGCTCCGGCCCCCAAGGCCGCCGCCCCGCAGCAGGCCCCGGTCCTCGGCGGCAACGGCGACTACACCGTGGTCGAGGGCGACACCCTGTCCACCCTGGTTCAGAAGCTGAACCTGAAGGGCGACTGGCAGGACCTGTACAACAAGAACAAGGACGTCATCGGCAGCGACCCGAACCTGATCCTGGTGGGTCAGAAGCTCGCCACCAAGTGACGCCGCAATCGGCCGGGACACGCCTTCGGGCGGGTTCCGGCCGATTGGCGTCCCCGCGGGCGTTCAGGGCAGGTTGACCCATTCCTCGCTGCCATCGCTGAACTGCTGGCGCTTCCACACCGGCAGCCGCAGCTTGACCTCGTCCACCAGGTCGGCGCAGGCCAGGAACGCCTCCTTGCGGTGGGCCGCCGACACGGCGCAGGCCAGCGCGGCGTCCCCGATCGCCAACTGGCCGATCCGATGGCTGACCGCCACCGCGCGCACCCCGGGGTGACGGGCCGCCACCGAGGCCGCGACCTCGGCGATGATCGATCCGGCAGTAGGGTGCCCGCTGTACTCCAGTTCATCCACGGATCGACCGTGATCGTGGTCACGCACGACACCGGCGAAGGACACGACGGCCCCGGCCGCCCGGTGGGAGACCAACTCGGCGTGCTCGTCGACCGAGATCGGCGACTCGGTGACCTCCGCCCGCACCACGACCGCGGGCTCACCGGCCGCCTGGGGCGCCGGCACGTGGTCCCCGCCGTGCAGCTGCTGCACCGCGTGGTCGAGCACCCCGTCGAGCACCGCGAGCCCGTCCTTCACGCCACCGGTCGATCCGGGCAGGTTGACCACCAGCGTGCGCCCCGCCACACCCGCCAGCCCGCGTGACAGCACCGCGGTCGGCACCTGGGGCAGGCCAGCGGCCCGGATCGCGTCGGCCAGGCCGGGCACCTCGTAGTCCAGCAGCGGGCGGGTGACCTCCGGCGTGTGGTCGGTGGGCGTGAGCCCGGTACCGCCCGTGGTGATCACCACAGCGACCTGCTCGCCCAGGGCGGTACGCAGCGCCTGGGCCACCGGCTCCCCGTCGGCCACCACCACCGGCTCACCCGGCTCGTAGCCGCGTTCGGCCAGCCAGGTCGTGATCAGCGGCCCGGTGCGGTCCGGGTACACCCCGGTGGCCGCCCGGGTCGAGGCCACCACAACACGTGCCTGCTTGCTCATCGGTCCTCCGGACGGGTCCAGGTGCCGGTCTTGCCACCCTCCTTGCGCTCGACCCGCACCGCATCCAGCACTGCGGCCGGGTCCACCGCCTTGACCATGTCGTGCAGGGTGAGCCCGGCCACGGTCACGGCGGTCAGCGCCTCCATCTCGACCCCGGTGCGGTCGGTGGTCTTCACCGTGGCGGTGATGCGCACCTCGTCCACACCAGGGTCCAGCTCCACCTTGACCCCGGTCAGCGCGATCGGGTGGCACAGCGGCACCAGGTCGGGCGTTCGCTTGGCGCCCATGATGCCCGCGATCCTGGCCGTGGCCAGGGCGTCCCCCTTGGGCAGGCCGTCCGAACGCAGGAGGTCGAGCACCTCGGCGGTGGTGCGCAGCACACCGGTGGCCACCGCGACCCGTGCGCCCGGCTGCTTGCCGGAGACGTCGACCATGCGCGCCGCGCCACTGGCGTCGACGTGGCTGAGCTCACTCACGCGGCGATGCTAGTACGGAGTCCTGCGCCCGACGACGGACTTGGACACCGCACTAGTTCTCCCCGATGGCGGCCTTGCGCACGGCCTCGGCCACCGCGGGCGCCACCGCCGAGTCGAACACGCTGGGCACGATGAACGAGGCGTTGAGCCGCTCGGGCTCCACCACGTCGGCGATCGCGTTCGCGGCGGCCACCAGCATCGTGTCGGTGATCGTGTTGGCGTGCGCGTCGAGCAGACCGCGGAACACCCCGGGGAAGGCCAGCACGTTGTTGATCTGGTTCGGGTAGTCGCTGCGGCCGGTGGCCACGATCGCGGCGTGCTGCTGGGCCTCCACCGGGTCGATCTCCGGGTCCGGGTTGGCCAGTGCGAACACCACGGCGTCGGAGTTCATGGTGGCCACCTGCTCGGCGCCGAACAGGTTGGGGGCCGAGACGCCGATGAACACGTCCGCGCCGACCAGTGCCTCGTGCAGGCTGCCGGAGCGGCCCTCGACATTGGTGCAGGAGGCGATCTGCTCCAGGTTGGAGTCCAGGTTGTCCCGGCCGGAGTGCACGATGCCGTGGATGTCCACGGCCAGCACGTCCGCGGGCTTCTGGTGCAGCAGCAGGCGGATGATCGCCGAACCCGCGGCGCCGACCCCGCAGACCACGATCTTGCACTTGCCGATGTCCTTGCCCACCACGCGAAGCGCGTTGCGCAGCGCGCCGACCACCACGATGGCGGTGCCGTGCTGGTCGTCGTGGAAGACCGGGATGTCCAGCTTCTCGCGCAGGCGCGCCTCGATCTCGAAGCAGCGCGGGGCGGCGATGTCCTCCAGGTTGATGCCGCCGTACACCGGGGCGATCAGCTCCACCGCGCGGATGATCTCCTCGGTGTCCTGGGTGTCCAGGCACACCGGCCAGGCGTCCACCCCGGCGAACTTCTTGAACAGGGCGGCCTTGCCCTCCATCACCGGCAGCGCGGCGGCGGGGCCGATGTTGCCCAGGCCCAGCACGGCCGAGCCGTCGGTGACCACGGCCACGGTGTTGCGCTTGATGGTCAGGCGGCGGGCGTCCTCGGGGTTGGCCGCGATCGCCTGGCAGACCCGGGCCACGCCGGGGGTGTAGGCACGGGAGAGGTCGTCGCGGTTGCGCAGGGCGACCTTGGAGCTGACCTCGATCTTGCCGCCGAGGTGCACCAGGAAGGTCCGGTCGGAGACCTTGCGCACCACCACGTCCGGCAGCACGCTCAGCGCCGCGGTGATGTCCTTGGCGTGGTTCTCCGACATCGCGTTGCAGGTGATGTCGAACACCACACCGTCCGGGTGGGACTCGACGACGTCGAAGGCGGTGATCACGCCGCCGACCCTGCCGACCGCACTGGTCAGGTCGCCGGCCGCGCTCGCGGAGGGCGGTGCCTCGACTCGGATCGTGATCGAGTACCCGGGGCCGGGGACCGGCATCGCTTCCTCCTGCTTGCAGTACCGCTGAAGAGGCAACGAGCCTAGTCCGGGGCTATTTGCGGAACGCGGGCGGCTCGGAAGCGGTGCGGGCCGCCCGCCCGCCACTCACCTGTTGATCTCGGTGACCGGGTGCTCGTAGGGCAGCGCGTCCACCTCGACCGGGAAGGTCAGCTCACCGAAGGGCGAGAGCGCGCCCTGGCGGTCGGAGGCGAGCTCACTGACCGGGTGCTCGCCCTCGGGGACGGGCGGCCAGGTGGGGTCGATGCGCTCGGGGCGGGCCTTCGCCACTGTTCCTCCTCGATAGCGGGTTCGGGATAAACCTAGTGTGCCCGACGCTACTGGCAGCTCACAGCTACCGTGGTGCACGATGGCCGGCCTCTCACTCGCGGACTGGTTGCGCGCACAGGACGACGACACGCTCGTCGCGCTGCTGCGCGCCCGCCCCGACCTCGCGACCCCCGCCCCCGCCGACACCGCCGTGTTGGCCACCAGGGCGGGCATCAGGGCGTCAGTGGCCAGGGCCTGCGAGGACCTGGACACCTTCACGCTCACCGTGCTGGAGGCGCTGCTGGTGCTGGACGCGGACACAGCGCCGACAACCGCACGAACAATCGTGCAGTTGTTCTCCGGCGAGGCCCCCGCGACCAGGGTGAACGCGGCGATCAAGGCGCTGCGCACCCGCGCGCTGGCCTGGGGCGGCGACGGGGAGCTGTCGGTGCTGCCCGCGGCCAGGGAGGTGGCCCCGCAGTTCCCCGGCGGCCTGGGCCGCTCGGTGCCCGCACTGGCCGACACCGACCTGGACGCGGTGCTGGCCGGGCTGGCCGAGCCCGACCGCAGGCTGCTCGCCACGCTGGCGGCGGGACCGCCGATCGGCAAGACCAGGGACGCGGGCCAGGTGGTGCCGCTGGAGCGGGCGAGCAACCCGGTGCAGCGCATGCTGGCGATGGGCCTGCTGCTGCGCAGGGACGACGAGACCGTGGAGCTGCCGCGCGAGGTGGGGCTGGC
Organism: Kutzneria viridogrisea DSM 43870; assembly: GCF_000525635.1. Lineage (NCBI taxonomy): Bacteria > Bacillati > Actinomycetota > Actinomycetes > Pseudonocardiales > Pseudonocardiaceae > Kutzneria > Kutzneria viridogrisea. The sequence goes on along the minus strand of NZ_CP007155.1, from coordinate 571,804 downwards.
CGTCCGGGGCAAGCGTCCACTGGGGACCGTCCAGGTCAAGGAACCGGCGCTGACAACGACTTCGCGCGGCCAGTCCACTGCGGACTCGATCGGCGCTGGTGAGGCGCTGGAGGTGGTGCGGCACTGCGAGGCGCTGCTGCGGCTGTGGTCGGAGGAGCCCGCCCCGGTGCTACGGGCGGGCGGCATCGGCGTGCGGGAGCTGCGCAGGCTGGCCAAGGCGCTGGACGTGGACGAGGCGCGGGCCGCCCTGCTGGCCGAGCTGGTGGTCGGCGCCGGGCTGGCCGCCGACAGCGAGGGCAGCGAGCCGGAGTGGGTTCCGACCACGCTCACCGACAACTGGCTCGTCGCCGCGCCCGAGCAGCGCTGGGCCACGCTGGCGGCGGCCTGGCTGGACCTGCCCCGGCTGCCGGGACTGGTCGGCACGCGTGACGAACGCGACAAGCCGATCGGGCCGCTGACCGACGAGCTGCGCAGGCCGCTGGCGCCCCGTGAGCGCCGCCGGGTGCTGGAGGCGCTGGCCGAGCTGCCGGGTGGCACGAGCGTGGCCGACCCGGACCAGGTGGCCGCCGTGCTCGCCTGGCGGGCGCCCCGGCGCGGCGGCAGGCTGCGCGACGAGCTGGTGCGCTGGACCTACGCCGAGGCAACCGTGCTCGGGCTGATGGCGGTCGGGGCCGTGACCACGGCGGCGCGGACACTGCTGGCCGAGGGCCCGGCGATGGCCGCCAAGCGGATGGCCGAGGCCATGCCCGAGCCGCTGGACCACGTGCTGGTGCAGGCCGATCTGACCGTGGTGGCGCCCGGCCCGCTGGAGGCGGGGCTGGCCGCGGACATGGCGTTGGTGGCCGACGTGGAGTCCGCGGGCGGTGCGACGGTGTACCGGGTGGGCGAGGCCAGCGTGCGGCGGGCACTGGACGCCGGGCGCACCGCCACCGAACTGCACGAGCTGTTCACCACCCGGTCCAGGACGCCGGTGCCGCAGTCGCTGAGCTACCTGATCGACGACGTGGCCCGCAGGCACGGCAGGCTGCGCGGCGGGGCCGCGGGCTCGTTCCTGCGCTGCGACGACCCGGTGCTGATCAGCGAGGTGCTGGCCAGCGCGGCGGCGGTCCAGCTGGAGCTGCGCAGGATCGCGCCGACCGTCCTGGTCAGCCCGCTGGCGCTGGTCGAGGTGCTGGACGGCCTGCGGGTCGCGGGCTTCTCCCCGGCCGCGGAGAGCGCCGACGGCACGGTGCTGGACCTGCGCCCGCCGGGCCGGCGGGTCCCGGCCAAGGCCAAGCCGCGCAGGCAGGCCCCGGCGGGCGCGATCGGTGAGGACCAGCTCGCCGGGTTGCTGGAGCAGCTGCGGGCCGGTGACCGGGCGGCTGCCACGCCGAGGGGCACCGCCGTGCCCGCCACGCTGGAGCTGCTGCGGGCCGCGGCCGAACAGGGCCGCAGCGTGTGGCTGGGCTTCGTGGACTCACGCGGGGTGGCCAGCCAGCGCGTGGTGCAGCCGGTGTCGGTGGCCGGTGGCGTGCTGGAGGGCGTGGACCGCTCGGCGGGCCAGGTACGGCGCTACCCGGTGCACCTGATCACCTCGGCCGCCCTGGTCGACGAGGACCGCTGAGGCGGGACTCGGGTCCCCGGAGAGCGGGACTCACGCGCCCCAGAGCGGGACTCGCGTGCGACAGGACGGGACTCACGCGCCCCAGGACGGGACTCGCGTGCGACAGAGCGGGACTCGCCGCAAGCACGGCGAGTCCCGCTCTGGGGCGGTCGAATCCCGGTCAGCCCGCGCGGACCGACATCCACTGGCGCATGGCGTGTTCCACCAGCGTGATCAGTGTCTGCTTGGTCGACTCCCGGTTGCGCGCGTCACAGGTGACGATCGGCACCGACTGGTCGATGGTCAGCGCCTCGCGCACGTCGTCGATGCGGTGGTGCAGCATCCCGTCGAAGCAGTTGACCGCCACCACGTAGGGCAGCTGCCGGTCGTCGAAGAAGTCGATCGAGGCGAAGGCATCGGCCAGCCGCCGCGTGTCCACCAGCACGACCGCACCGATCGCGCCGCGGACCAGGTCGTCCCACATGAACCAGAACCGGTGCTGTCCGGGCGTGCCGAACAGGTACAGGATCAGGTCGCTGTCCAGGGACACGCGGCCGAAGTCCATCGCGACCGTGGTGGTGACCTTGTTCGGCGTCGCCGACAGGTCGTCGACGCCGAGGCTGGCCTCGGTCATCACCGCCTCCGTCGTCAACGGAACGATCTCCGACACCGAACCCACGAACGTCGTCTTGCCCACACCGAACCCACCGGCCACCACGATCTTGGCCGAGGTGGTCGCCTGCCTGGCGATCTGGGGACTAGAGCCTGCGGAGCCCACTGAGCACCCTCTCAAGGAATTCAATGGACGGCCTGTCCCCCACGACCAGGCCGCTTTGGTGAATCAGGACTAGACCCATGCTGGCCATGTCACCGATGAGCACCCGGACCACCCCGAGGGGCAGCCGCAGGTGCGCCGCGATCTCCGCGACCGAGCGGGTCTCAATGCACAAACCGCAGATCGACCGGTGCTCGGCGGTCACTGCGGCGTCCCTGTCACGGCCGAGGTCACTGGTGGACACCAGTGCCTCGATCGCCAGGTCGTAGTCCGGCCTGGTCCGACCGCCGGTCCTGGTGTAGGGACGGACCAACGAGCCGGTTTCCACGACGGGCTCAGGTGGCTCCGCGACCGGTTCGGGTTCCGGATCGACGAAGTGCACCTCGTAACCGTCGGCATCGTAGAGGGGCCCCGAGATGGGGTCCGAGATCGGCCCCGACGGCGGACCGCCACGATACCCCCCGGTGCGCTCCGGCGGGCGCTCCTCCGCGAAACCGAAGGCATGTGCTCCGGGCATGTCCTCGGGCAGCCCGTAGGCCCCCCGGTTCGTGGGCGTGCCCTCGGCGAAGCCGTGCTCGCCGAACAGGTCAGCCCCCGGCCCGCCGAACAGGCCGTTGCCGTACCCGTCGATGTCGAACCGGTTGGGCACCGCGTCCAGCCCGTGCTGGGGCGGATCGTCAAGACCGTGCGCTGCCATGTCGCCTAACCCCTGTTCGGCGGCGTCGTGCAGCTGGTGTCGTGGCGAGTCATCCAGCACCTCATCCAGCTCGTAGTGCGCTTCGTCCTCGGCGTCGGCGAGGCCTTCCGCATCGGGGTCGGAGAAGCGGAAGCCCTCGGCGGCCCATGCCTGGTAATCGAACTTCTTACCGAACCGGCCGCCGGGTACGCCAGAACCCTTGGCCATCTCTTCTCACCCCCGCCGCGGCTATCTCCGGACCACGCCCTGCAGCTGAGCCCGCAACTCGGGCGTCAGCTGCTGGCCGACCCGCTCGACGAGAAGGGTCATCTCGTAGGCCACCAGCCCGATGTCGCAGTTGGGCGCGGCCAGCACGGACAGACAGGACCCGTCGCTGATGGACATCAGGAACAGGTAGCCGCGCTCCATCTCCACCACGGTCTGGTTCACCGCGCCACCCTCGAAGCAGCGCGCGGCGCCCTGGGTGAGGCTGATCAGGCCGGAGGACACAGCGGAGAGCTGTTCGGCGCGGTCGCGCGGCAGGCCGTGCGAACCGGCGAGCAGCAGCCCGTCGGCGGAGACCACGACGGCGTGTGCCACGCCGGGCACCCGCCGGACGAAGTCGGTGATCAGCCAACTGAAGCTGCCGGGCTGCTGTACAGAGGCGGTTGTCACTCCTGCTCCTCGTCCTCACTGCTCTGGGGCGATTGGGGCGCATCGCCAGAGTAGGCGTCTATCAGTGCGTGCCGTCCACGGCGCACGCCCTGCTGGAAGCTTGACATGCGACCCCGCACCGAGTCAGCAGATCGTGGTGCCGCCGGCGACCTCGTGGGCTGCGCAGCGGGCGTCCTCGGTGCCGCCGATCCGGGGATCAGCTGCGCCTTCGGCACACGTTTGGGCAGGCCAGCGGTGGTGGTGCTGTCCGGTACCCGCGACAGCAGGGACTCTGCCGCGTGCCACCCTTCGTCGCCAGGAGATGTCCATTCGTTACTCCTGGCCGCGGCGGGACGCGGGGCCGCGGGCTCCGACGTCACCTGTTCGGGGGCTTCCGCTGGGACCGGCTCGTACTGCGCGGTCGGCTGCTCCACGACCGGGCGGCTCGACGCGCGGGGGGTGCGCCGCGGCAGCGGGGCGGCAGCGGCCGGCTCGGCGGGCGCCTGCGGGGCGGCCTGCGCCGGCTCGGGCTCGGGCCAGGCGGCCGGCTGCTCGGCCTGCGTGGCGGCCTCGGGCTCGGCGGGCGCCTCGGGCTTGGCCGTCGGGGCGGGGGCGACGCCGTTGCCGCTGGGACCACCGCTGATCGACGCGGTGGCGGGGCCCGCGGGCAGGTCGTTCAGACCGGTTCCGGGCTGCGCCGGCACCCCGAAGGGGCCCTCCAGGTCCGGGGTCTCGTTCTCGACGGCCTGGAACCACTGGGACAGCAGTGCCTCGTAGATCGGTAGACGCTCGGTCGGGGCGTCCAAGTCGTGTTCAACCTCCCTGGCTGGCACCGCGCCGTCCGAAGGCGGCGAGGAGGCCACCGGGGCGCGGGGAACCGGAGCCGGTTCCGCGGCTCCAGCATGCCCGAGAGGATCATCCGTTCGAGTGAACACGCCGGTGGGCTCACCCGCCTCGGAGGCGGGCTCGGGCTCGTCCTGCTCCTCGAAACCGGCGAACAGGTTGAGCGACCCGCTGGGCGTGTCGGCCCACTGCTGGGTGGACTCGGCGGGGGCCAGGGCCTGCGGGCTCCACTTCGGCACGGCCGTGGCCCCGCCGTGCTCGGCCTCGCCCTGCACGAACTGCACCGGCAGCCCCGGCTCCTCGGCGGCCGACCCGGCGTCCTGCTCGGCCGGCTCGCTCCCGGCCGCGGCCTGCTGGGCCTGCCTGCGGGCCACGCCGAAGGCGCTGGCGATGCCGCCACCGGCCTGGGCCGGCGGCCGCTCGCCGGTGGTGCCCGCCGGGGACGGGGTGGCACCGGGGGCCAGCACGAGCGTGCTGGGCACGACGACCAGCGCGGTGGTGCCGCCCTCGATGTCCTCGTTGGCGCGCAGCCGGACCTTGATCTCGTGCCGCTTGGCCAGCCGGGCGACCACGTACAGACCCATCCGGCGGGACACCGCGACGTCGACCTCGGGCGGGTCGGCAAGCCGCTGGTTGGCGTCCTCGATGTCCGGCCCGGACATGCCGACCCCGCGGTCGTGGATCTCGATGGCCAGCTCGCCGCGCCGCGTCTTGGCGGTGCGCACGGTGACCTTGGTGTTGGGGTCGGAGAAGACCGTGGCATTGTCCAGCAGCTCCGCGATCAGGTGCACCAGGTCGTTGACGGCCCGGCCCTGCACGGTCAGCTCCGGGGTGGGCGCCACCTGCACCCTGGCGTACTGCTCCACCTCGGACACCGCGGCGCCGACCACGTCGCCAGCGGGCACCGGCCGGGTCAGTCTGCGGCCCAGGTCGGTGCCGGAGAGCACCAGCAGGTTCTCGCTGTTGCGCCGCATGCGGGTGGCCAGGTGGTCCAGCTCGAACAGGTTGGCCAGCTGGTCGGGGTCCTGCTCGTCCTGCTCCAGCCGGTCGATCAGGCCCAGCTGGCGCTCGACCAGGGTCTGGCTGCGCCGGGACAGGTTGACGAACATCGCGTTGACGTTGTCGCGCAGCAGGGCCTGCTGGGCCGCCATGCGCACCGCCTCGCCGTGCACCGCGTCGAAGGCCCTGGCCAGCTGGCCGACCTCCTCCTTGGTGTGCACCGGCACCGGCTCGACCACGTCGCGCGCGGCCTCCTGCGGGTTCGGGTCGGTGAGGATGCGCTGCACTTCCTCGGGCAGCCGGTGGTCGGCGATGTCCAGGGCGGCACGGCGCAGCACGCGCAGCGGCCGCAGCAGCGAGCGGGCCACGAACAGGGCCATGACCAGCGCGAGCAGCAGGGCGGCCAGCACCAGCACCGAGTTGCGGATCGCCGAGTCCTGCGAGGTGGCGGCCAGGTTGTTGGTCTGGCTCTGCAACTGGTCCAGCAGGGCGGCCTGCACGGAGTTGGTCAGGTTGACCGTCAGCGTGGAGTCCACGTCCCACTGGGTGGCGTTGAGCCCGTCCAGGGAGCCGTTGCTGGCCACCCCGCGGATCAGCGCCGACTCCTCCAGCTTGTTCGCGTTGTCGACGATCAGGCCGGTCACCGTGTCGTCGAAGATGCGCTGCTGGTCGGGGGTGGCCGACTTGCTGAAGTCGGCCTTGGCGGCGTCCAGCTCGGCGTCGGCGGCGAGCAGGGCGCGCTTCTGCGCGAAGGAGAACTTGCCGGTGGTGAAGACCTGGAGCAGGATGCCGCGCTTGCGGGAGGTCTGCTCCTTGACCCGCGCGACGGCGTTGGTGGCCAGTTGCAGGCGGACCAGGTCCGAGTCGCTGATCGAGGAGACCGTCTGCCCGGACAGGTCGAGCAGGTTGAGGATGAAGTCGCTGTAGGCGTTGAAGGTGGCGTCCGCCGGGTAGGAGGACTCCTGCACCGCCTTGCGCAGGTTGGTCAGCCGGGACATCTGGTCCGAGGCGGTGCTGAACCGGTCGCGGGTCGACGGGTCCATGCCGGGGCCGAGCTGGTTGAGCTGGTCGCGGAAGGCGTTGACCCCGGCGACGACGCGGTCGCGCTGGCGGTCGAGCACCACCCGGTCCCCGTTGCGGTTGTCCGCGACGAAGCGCGCGGTGAGGTCGCGCTCGCGCTGCAACTGCTGGATCAGGTCGGCGACCGTGACCTCCAGCTGGACCTGCTTGGCCAGCCGCTGGGCGTCTGTGAGGTTCAACACATCCGCGCGGACACGCACCCCGCCAAGGATCAGCGCGAGCACGGTGGGGATGAGCAGGACGACCAGCAGTTTTGTCCGCAGCCGCCAATTGCGTAGCCGCCAGCGGCCGGACTCGGTCACACCTTGGTCGGACGCCTCGGCCTCGACGGGTGTTGCTTCTTCTACTGATTCACTCACATCATCACGCTGCGCAGTCAGTCCTTCACCCGATCCGGTGCCTTCTGTGCGCGCCGACTCAGTTCGGCCTGGTCGACCGGGACCTCTCTCGCGACGGGCCACCGTGGGCATCCTCTTCCAGCAGCAGTGTCCTGGCCTTCCCCGGACCGAGGTTGGACCCGGAGTGGGCCGAATTGCAGCACAGTGCAGGGCGTAATGCCAGATCCCCGGCAACTGTTAGCCGCGGTGGTCCTCACCGACCACCGCCACTAGCCCAAGAAGCGTAGTGGCGCCCCCCACCCATCGGAAGACTCCAGATGCACTCACCGTGTCCGCCGCCGGGGGTGCCTTCATACGTCCGGGTGGCTACGATCCCCGCACGGTGGTATCGACCTGGTCGGTGCCCGAAGCTGTCGGGGGCGACGCTGACCAACTAATGAGGTGTGCATGGCCATCGGAGCGGTACGTCGGACCGCGGTGCTGCTCGCGGGGGTCCTCGGGCTCAGCGCCACGGCGAGCGGGTGCAGCCTGATGTCCTCGGGTTCGAGCGGCTCCCCCTCGCTGGAGCACCCCACGCTGCGGGTGGGCTACGAGGCCCAGGTGGACGTGGCCCCGCTGTACAAGGCGGTCAACAGCGGCCTGTTCGCCGACGCCGGTCTGCGCATCGAGCTCCAGCAGGAGCCCAGTGACGCCGACGCGATCAAGGCGCTGTCCGACGGCAAGCTGGACGTCGCCTTCGCCACCCACGTGAGCCTGTTCAAGGCCGCCGGGGCCGGTACCCAGTTGCAGTTGCAGGGCGAGGCGTACCAGGCGGGCGCCAACACGATGGCGCTGGTCAGCCTGCCCTCGCTCGGCTACGACGACCCCTCGCAGAAGCCCTCGCCGCGGATCGCCGTGAACGCGCCCGACGACCTCGGCGTGCTGACCACCAAGTCGGTGCTGGACACCGCTGGCGTTGCCCAGAACAAGATCCAGTTCAAGACGGTGCCCTTCGCCACCATGGCCGACGCGTTGCAGAACCGCGAGGTCGACGCCGCCTGGATGGTGGAGCCGTTCATCACCAAGGCGCAGAAGGCGCTGGGCGCGACCATCGTCACCGATGCCGCGCGCGGGGCCACCCTGGACTTCCCGATCTCCGGTTACGCCTCGCTCAAGAAGTTCGCCGACGGCAACCCGAACACCATGTCGACCTTCCGCAAGGTGCTCGCCCAGGCCCAGCAGCAGGCCTCGGACCGGTTGCAGGTGCAGACCGTGCTCAAGGACTACGCCGGGGTGGACGCGGCCACCGCCGACCTGATCTCGGTCGGCTCGTTCCCGACCACGCTCAACGCGGTCCGCCTGCAGCGCGTGGCCGACATGATGCAGACCTCGCAGATGCTCGCCAACCGGCTGGACGTGCAGTCCATGATGCCGCCGAACGAGCAGCGCGGTTAGGCGCCGCCGCGCAGCCCGACCTGGGCCAGCAGCCCCGACACCTTGCTGGTCTCCTGGTCCACGAACCGGTCCAGGTCGGGGCCGGTCAGGAACTGGTCGAGCCAGTCGTTGGCCGAGACCACGCGCTGCCAGGCCGCCGACTCGTGCAGGCGGGTCACCATGTCGACCAGCCGCTGCTTGGCGCTGGAGGACAGACCGGGCCGCGCGACCAGGGCCCGCCACTTCGTCAGCGTCACGCCCAGTCCCTGCTCGCGCAGGGTCTTGACGTCAGGCAGCACCGTGGACCGGCGGTCCGCTGACACGCCCAGCGCGCGCAGCTTGTTGGACTTGACCTGCGCCGCGTACGTGGCCACCCCGGAGATGCCCGCCTTGGCCTCACCGGAGAGCAGCTTGTTCACCGACTCGCCGCCGCCGGAGTTGGGCACGTAGCGCACCAGGCTCGGGTCGATGCCGATCTGGTCGGCCAACTGGTAGGCCAGGATCTGGTCGTCCCCGCCCGCGGAGCCGCCGGTGATCGGCGTGCCCTTGGGATTGGCGGCCCAGTCGGTGAGGAACTGCTCCAGGGTCAGCCACTTGGAGTCGGCGGGCACCACGAAGATCTCGCTCTCGGCGACGGTGCGGGCGATCAGGGTGGTGTCGCGCAGGGACTTGGCCGACTTGGCGGCCACCGTGGCGCCGACCATCACCTGGCCGGTGGTCATCACGGTGGCGTCGTCGGCGCTGTTCACGAGCTGGTTGAGCCCGGCGATGCCGCCGTCCCCGTCCACGTTGTAGGTGCTGACCCCGCTGGCCAGCTTCTCCTGTTGCAGGACGTCGGCCATCTTCCTGCTGGTGATGTCCCAGCCGCCGCCCGGTGCGGAGGGCGTCATGATTCTCAGCCCCGAAATCGGCTGGAACTCGCCGCCGCCGAAGACCGAACAACCGGTCACGGCGGAGACGGAAACGAGCAGTGCGACCGCGCCGAGAAATGTACGGGACATCGTTGTCCTTGATTGCCACCCCAGAGGAACGAGTCGGCCCAGAACTGGACAAACCCGGCGTCGGCCGTGTCGACGCGGTGAGCATTCCACCACAGTCGGTGATCGTCCACCAGCGATGTGCACGATTCACGGTCGATTGGCCGTGACCATTCACCCGCGGACGCGCGAGAGCCGGGCCGCCCCGCGTGGGACGGCCCGGCTCAGGTACTCGCCGCCTGCTCAGGCCCCGGTGGGCTTGGCCAGGCAGTAGGTGGTCTTGATCTCGCTGTAGGCCAGCGTGGCCTCCGGCCCGCCCTCACAGTTGGCGGCGCCGTCCCCCTTGACCACCTTCACCTGCAGCGCGCTGCTGTCGGTGCAGGCGACCTTCGGGTAGCCCATGGACGTCGCGACGGTGCTGAACTTGTAGCACTGGCCGTCGACGAACACCGGCGCGAGGCACAGCTTGACCGGGTTGACCGCATTGGTCTCGTAGTACTCGTCGAAGTCCTTGCCGCAGGTGGCACTGGAGGAGCTGAGCACCTTGGCCACGGTGTAGTTGGCGTCCGCCGAACCGCAGTCGGTCTTGGTGTAGTGCGGCTTGGACATGGTACCGCTGACCTGTGCGCACTCCCCGACCGCGGTCTGGTGCGCGTCGTTGAAGTTGCTGGCGACGCCGCCGATGACCAGGCGGATGCCGACGTAGGCGATCACCGCGACGATCAGGGTCCCCGCACCGATCACGAAGCGCAGCCAGGGCTTGCGCCGCTTCGGCGCGGCGGTACCCACCGGGGCCTGCGGAAACGGCTGCGGCTGGCCGGGAACGGGCGCCACCGGACCGGTCCCCTGCGGAAAACCGGGGGCAGGCGGAACGGGCCCGGTTCCCTGCGGAAAACCGGATGCGGGCGGAACATTCTGTCCCGCCGGATCCTGCGGAAAACCAGGGCCGGGCGGAACGGGCGGAGTGGTCATGACAGCCTTCACTGTTCGGCACTTGACGTGCGGTTATCGCCTGGTTACACCGGAACAGAGCCCCCCAGACGGAAATGGACTTTAACGCCCAGCCCAAGGCCATAACCAATTCTTTACCGAGCCGAATCCGACAAGTGATGTTCATGGTTCACCGTGGGCAGTCAGTCAATTGCCGGGAGTGATCCAACCTCGTCGGCCACCCCGGATTGGCCGAACGGCCTCCGGGATTGGGACACTGGTGGGACCCACTACGGGGAGGAGCCCGCCCGGTGACCGACGGCCCCCTGATCGTCCAGTCGGACAAGACCCTGCTGCTGGAGGTCGACCACCCCCTCGCCGAGGAGACGCGTACCTCGATCGCGCCGTTCGCCGAACTGGAGCGCGCCCCCGAGCACGTGCACACCTACCGGATCACCCCGCTGGCGCTGTGGAACGCGCGCGCCGCGGGCCACGACGCCGAGCAGGTGGTGGACGCACTGGTGCGCTACTCGCGCTACCCGGTGCCGCAGCCGCTGCTGGTGGACGTGGTCGACACCATGGCCCGGTTCGGCCGGTTGCAGCTGGTCAACCACCCCGCGCACGGCCTGACCATGCTGTCGCTGGACCGCGCGGTGCTGGAGGAGGTGCTGCGCAACAAGAAGATCAGCCCGATGCTGGGCGAGCGGGTGGACCCCGACACGGTGGTCGTGCACCCCAGTGAGCGCGGCAGGCTCAAGCAGGCGCTGCTCAAGGTGGGCTGGCCCGCCGAGGACCTGGCCGGGTACGTGGACGGCGAGGCGCACCCGATCTCGCTGGCCGAGGACGGCTGGCAGCTGCGCGAGTACCAGCGGCTGGCCGCCCAGGCGTTCTGGGCGGGCGGCTCCGGGGTGGTCGTGCTGCCCTGCGGTGCGGGCAAGACCCTGGTCGGCGCGGCCGCCATGGCGCAGGCCCAGGCCACCACGCTGATCCTGGTCACCAACACGGTGTCGGGCAGGCAGTGGAAGCGCGAGCTGGTCGCGCGCACCTCACTGACCGAGGACGAGATCGGCGAGTACTCCGGGGAGCGCAAGGAGATCCGCCCGGTCACCATCGCCACGTACCAGGTGATCACCCGCAAGACCAAGGGCGAGTACCGGCACCTGGAGCTGTTCGACTCCCGCGACTGGGGACTGGTCGTCTACGACGAGGTGCACCTGCTGCCCGCCCCGGTGTTCCGGATGACCGCCGACCTGCAGTCACGCAGGCGGCTGGGGCTGACCGCCACCCTGGTGCGCGAGGACGGCCGCGAGGGTGACGTGTTCTCGCTGATCGGTCCCAAGCGCTACGACGTGCCCTGGCGCGACATCGAGGCACAGGGCTGGATCGCGCCCGCGGACTGCGTGGAGGTGCGGGTGACGCTGACCGACAACGAGCGGCTCACCTACGCCACCGCCGAGCCCGAGGAGCGGTACAAGATCTGTTCCACGGCGAACACGAAGATCCCGGTGGTGCGGGCCGTGCTGGACCGGCACAAGGGCGAGCCGACCCTGGTCATCGGCGCGTACCTGGACCAGCTGGAGGAGTTGGGCGCCGCGCTGGACGCGCCGGTGATCCAGGGCTCCACCAAGAACAAGGAGCGCGAGGAGCTGTTCGACGCGTTCCGCCGGGGCGAGCTGCGCACACTGGTCGTGTCCAAGGTGGCGAACTTCTCCATCGACCTGCCCGAGGCCTCGGTCGCGGTGCAGGTGTCGGGCACCTTCGGGTCCCGGCAGGAGGAGGCGCAGCGGCTGGGCAGGCTGCTGCGGCCCAAGGGCGACGGCCGGCAGGCGCACTTCTACTCGATCGTCTCCCGCGACACCCTGGACACCGACTACGCCGCGCACCGGCAACGCTTCCTCGCCGAGCAGGGCTACGCGTACAAGATCGTCGATGCGGACGACCTGCTGGGCCCGGCACTGCCGGAGGTGGACTAGCCCGGTGCAGGCGCACGTCTACGCGATCCCGATGCGCAACCGGTTCCGCGGCATCACCGAGCGGCAGGGCGTGCTGCTGCGCGGCGAGTCCGGCTGGGGCGAGTTCTGCGCCTTCGAGGACTACACCGACACCGAGTCCGCCCTGTGGCTGGACTGCGCCCTGGAGTCCGCCGAGCAGGACTGGCCGGAACCGGTGCGCGACCGGGTCCCAGTCAACTGCACGGTGCCGGTCGTCAGCCCGGAGCGGGCGCACGAGATCGTGGCGGCATCGGGGTGCCGCACCGCCAAGGTCAAGGTCGCCGACCCGGGCTCCCCGCTGGCCGGGGACTGCGCGCGGGTCGAGGCCGTGCGGGACGCGCTCGGCCCGTCCGGCGCGATCCGGGTGGACGCCAACGCCGCCTGGTCGGTGGACGAGGCGGTGCGGGCGATCTCGGCGCTGGACAAGGCGGCCGGTGGCCTGGAGTACGTGGAACAGCCCTGCCCGAGCGTGCCGGAACTGGCCCAGGTGCGGCGGCGGGTGGACGTGCGCGTCGCCGCCGACGAGTCGATCAGGCGTGCCGAGGACCCGCTGCGGGTCGCCGTGGCCGGGGCCGCCGACGTGGCGGTGCTGAAGGTGGCTCCGCTGGGCGGGGTGCGGCGCGCGCTGCGGGTGGCCGAGGCGTGCGGGCTGCCGTGCGTGGTGTCCTCGGCCGTGGAGAGCAGCGTCGGGCTGGCCGCCGGGCTGGCGCTGGCCGGGGCGCTGCCCGAACTCGACTTCGCCTGCGGGCTCGGCACGCTGTCACTACTCACCGCCGACGTGGTGGACCAGCCCCTGCGGCCGGTGGACGGCTGGCTGCCGGTGCCGCGCCGTGCGCCCGCGCCAAGCGCGGACCTGCTCGCCGCGGTCACCGCCAACCCCGCCACGAGCCAGCGCTGGCTCACCCGCCTGGACCGGATCCGCGCCCTGGCCTGACCCGATACGGCGGCACCGGTCGGTCAGCGGCCAGGGACGTGTACCGGTCGCGGCAACGGCGCGTGTCGGACGTTCCGGTACCGCGTGTCGGCGCTCCCGGTACGGCGTGTCCCGCCCTGGCACACGCGAGTCCCGCTCTCCTGCGCGCGAGTCCGGCCCAGCCGACGACGAGTCCCGCCCACCAGACCGCGAGTCCCGCCCACAGGTCGACGAGTCCCGCCCTGCCGCAGCCAAGTCCCGCCCTGGGGAGGCCGAGTCCCGCCCACCGGACCGCGAATCCCACTCCCCCGCAGCCGAGTCCCGCGCACCGGACCGCGAGTCCCGCCCACAGGTCGACGAGTCCCGCCCAGCCCCTCAGGACGAGCGGTGGATCGGCCCGCTGACCTCGACCAACCGCCGCCCATGCCCACCCCACCGCAGAGCGATGATCTCCGCGGCGATGGACACGGCGGTCTCCTCCGGCGTGCGAGCACCCAGGTCCAGGCCGATCGGCGAGGACAACCGGGCCAACTCCCACTCGGACACACCCGCCGCCCGCAGACGCGCCACACGGTCCTCATGCGTACGACGCGACCCCATCGCACCGACATAGGCCACATCCAGCCGCAACGCCACCTCCAGCAACGGCACATCGAACTTCGGATCATGGGTCAACACCGTGACCACCGTGCGCTGATCGACCCGCCCGGCGGCCGCCTGCGTGGTCAGATACCGGTGCGGCCAGTCAACAACCACCTCGTCGGCCTCGGGAAACCGGCCACGGGTAGCGAAAACCGGGCGCGCGTCACACACCGTGACCCGATAACCCAGATAACTACCGAGCCTGGCCACCGCGGCGGCGAAGTCGATCGCGCCGAACACGAGCATCCTCGGCGGCGGCTCGAAGGAGTTCACGAACACCGCCAGACCCTCACCACGGCGCTGGCCGTCCGGGCCGTAATGCAGCAGGCCACTGCGACCGCTGGCCAGCATGCCCCGCGCGTCATCGGTGACCGCATCGTCCACTCGGGACGAACCCAGGCCGCCGAGGGTGCGGTCCGGCCACACCACCAGGTGCCGGCCCACGCGCTGCGGGTCGGGGTGGCGCACCACGGTCGCCAGCACGACCGGTCGTTGCGCGCGGATCGACTCGGTGAGCTCGGCCAACTCCGCGAAGTGCTCGGCGTCCACCGGCTCGACGAACACGTCCAGGACCCCGCCGCAGGTCAGTCCAACGGAGAAGGCGTCCTCCTCGCTGACGCCGTAGCGCTGCAACACCGGCCTGCCCTCGGCCATCACCCGCTGGGCCAGCTCATAGACCGCGCCCTCCACGCAGCCGCCGGACACACTGCCCCAGACCTGCCCATCCTCGGCCACCAACATCGCCGCACCCGGCGCACGCGGCGCGGAGTGAAACGTGGCCACCACCGTGCCCAGCGCACTCGGCCGCCCACCCTGCCACTGAGAACTCACCTCGGCGAGGACGTCACGCACGGCGCACCTCCGTCACGACCTGGATGCCGGACTGTACCCGCCGCTAGTCCGAATGCGTGGCCGCGCCGGGGTCTAGCCTGCACGCATGGATCGGTCGGCGCACCTGGGCGAGCACCTCAGGCGGCTGCGCGCCGAGCGCGGGCTCACCCAGCGTGAGCTGGCCGAACCGGAGTTCAGCCGTGGCTACCTGTGGGCTCTGGAGGCCGGTCGCAAGACGCCGACCGACGAGGTGCTGCGCTACCTGGCCGGTCGGCTGGGGGTGTCCGAGGACGACCTGCGCCACGGGCGGCCGGCGGGGCTGGCCGAGGACTTGCGCGAGCGGCTGGCCCAGGTACGGAGGCGGTCGGCGGCCGGCCAGGTCTGGGCGGCCATCGCCGAGTTCGCGGAGATCGCACGGGAGGCCGCGCAGGCGCACCTGGTCGAGGAGGCGGCACTGGCCACGCGGTGCCTGGCCGAGGCGAGGATGACGCTCGGTGAGGCAGGTCAGGCCCTGACCGACCTGCGCACGCTGGGC
Organism: Kutzneria viridogrisea DSM 43870; assembly: GCF_000525635.1. Classification (NCBI taxonomy): domain Bacteria; kingdom Bacillati; phylum Actinomycetota; class Actinomycetes; order Pseudonocardiales; family Pseudonocardiaceae; genus Kutzneria; species Kutzneria viridogrisea. Next base: position 556,625 of record NZ_CP007155.1, on the reverse strand, counting down.
CCGACGCTCACCGAGTTGAGCAGCCCGCTATGGGCCTCGGTGATCGCGGTCGAGGCGGCGGCACGCTACCGGATCGAGTCCGCCGAGGCAGCGATCACCTTGCTGGAGAAGGCATTGGGCGAGTTGCGGGCACGCCCGTCCGCCCAGCCTGACGCCGAGTTGCGACTGGAGAGCGCGCTGATCCACCCGTGTCTGGCCAGCGGCGCCGTGGAACGTGCGCGACAGGCCGCCGAACGGGGTCGGCTGCTCCTCGCGCACGCCGCCGAGCCCGAGTGGATCGCCATGTACCACCTCAACGCTGGCCAGTTCTGGCAGGCCGTCGGCGAATTGGCCGAGGCCGAGCGGGGCTTGGTCACCGCGACCCGGCTCTACCGCGAACTGGGCATGGAGGTGCTGGTGGCACGCTGCCTGTGGTCGCGGGGTTATGTGCTGGGCCGGATGGACCGCTTGCCCGAGGCACGCGAGGAACTGGCCCAGGCACGAAGGATCCTGTCGGAAGCCGGTGCCGTGTTCGAGTACGCGGGCGCCACGTTGGAGGCGTGCGACCTGGCCCGGCGGCTGGGTGATCTGGACGAGGCCGCTGCACTGGCGGAGGAAACGCGCCGCCTGCACGAGGAGTTCGAGTACGCCGAGGGGCTCGGCGAGGCGCACCGGCTGATCGGGTTGATCGCCCGCGACCGGGGCGACCTGGACGCCGCCGAGTCCGCGCTACGGCGGTCGCTGGACCTGCAGATCGGTGCCGGGCTCTGCGGGGAGGCGGTGGCCACCGCGCGCGTTCTCGGTGCGCTGCTGCTGGGCGTCGGGCAACTGGCGGCGGGCATCGCGGTGCTGCGTCGCGCTGTGGTCGCGGCCGAGGAGACCGGATGACGACCGACCACATAGGACAGACCATATACCGCTTGCGCACGGGATTGTCCCTGACACAGCGCCAATTGGCCGAGCCGAGGTACACGGCGGCATATGTGTCCTCTGTGGAGAGTGGTCGACGAGTGCCTTCCGGTGACGCCCTGCGGCACTTCGCCGCGAGGCTCGGCGTCGCGGAGGAGCAGTTGCGCACCGGGCAGTCCCCGGACCGGCACGTGGCCGCCGACCTCGCCGTGATCGAGGCCGCACTGGCCGGTGACGTGTCGGCGCTGATCGAGGTGGAGCCTCGGCGGCCTGCCCGGGTGGCCCTGGTGCGCGGGCACCTCGCGCTTGCGGCGGGCCAAGCCGCTGACGAGCACTTCGACCGGTCGGCACACCTGCTGGCTGAGGCCCCGTTGACAGCGCTCGTCGACTGCACGATCGGTCGTGCACTTTGTCTGCTCGGGCGGCAGGAGGCCAACGTGGCGGCACACCTGGTCAAGTCGGCCGCCGACGGGTTGTACGCGGCGAACCACCTCGACCCTGTGTCGTTGCTGCTGCTCAACGCCCTGCTGGCGCAGTGCCAACTACGGGCCGGCGACGAACGGCAGGCAAGGCGGGCAGCGACCACGGCGCTCGGCCTCGGCCCGCTGCCCGATCCCAGAGGCTCCTGTGCGATGTACCTGGCCTGGGCGCGAACCTTGTTGGTGGACAACGAGATCGATCAGGCCGCGTTGGTCGCCGAGCAAGCGTGGCAGGTGTACCGGCAGGTCCCGTTGGGCACTGCGGTGGCGCACTGCCTGCGGGCTCGCGGCAGCCTGGACGACCTCGCGGCGGCCCAGCGCGGGTTCGCGGCGGCCGGGCTGGTCGAGGACGCACTGGCCTGCCAGGTGGACGCCGCCGAACTGAACAGAACGAACGGTCGTGCGGAAACTTCCCGTGCCCTGCTCACCGAGGTCCTGGCCAGCGCAGGAGCGGGAACGCTCGTGCAGGCCAGGGCCCAGCACACGCTCGCGCTGCTGGCGCTGGACAAGGCGGATCGGGTGACCGCCGAGCCACTGCTGCGCTCCGCGATGGAGACGCTGCTGCATGCCGGGTCACGGGTCGTGCTCGCGGCGACGACCAGGGAGCTCGGCGACCTGCTCGTCGCCGAGGGGCGTCACACCGAGGCCGCTGAGGTGCTCGTGCGCGGACTGGGCAGGATCGGGCAGTTGGTCTCACCCAACGTGGTCATGGACTGACCACGCCATACACGGCGGGACCATCGCGTGACAGCGCAGAGCGCGGATGCTCCGGCGCGGGACTCGCACACGCCAGGGCGGGACTCGCCGTCGCCCGCGCGGGACTCACCACCGCCAGAACGGGACTCACCGTCTCGAGGGCGGGACTCGCCACCAAGACGGGACTCGCGCATCGCCAGGCTGGGATTCACGAAGACCAACGCGGGCACCGCGCGCCGCAGAGCGGGACTCACCGTCTCGAGGACGGGACTCACACGCCCCAGCACGGGACTCACCACCACCAGAACGGGACTCGCGCATCGTCAGAACGAGACTCATGGGGTGGCGGACGGTGAGGGTGGACGGACGGCCCCTACACACCCCGTCCGCCCACCCTCGCCGAGGCCTCGCCAGGGTGCGCGGGCGAGGTCGCTGTGGGGCCTGGTTCGCCGGCAGCGCTTCGGGGGGCGCCACCGGCGAACCAGGAGTCTCGGTTGTGCAACCTAACTGTTAACTCGTGTTGAGCATCAGGTAGCACAGTCGAGTGTGTGCCCCGGACCGGGGTACGTCAAGGGGTCAGCACGCGCTTGCCCGTTCGGCCCCGCGTCCTGCCCAGGGGTGCCCTCAGGGTCCGAACCAGGGACGTTCCCCGATGGCAGGGGGCACGCGGGAGGGCAGTGTTGTGGTCATGACGAACAACATCCTGAACGAGGCCGGCCAGCAGGTTCGCAAGTTCCGCCGCAGCAGGGACAACCGGATGCTCGCCGGGGTGTGCGGCGGCGCTGCGGAGCTGCTCGGTGTGGACGCCACCCTGCTGCGCGTGGCGATGGTGGCCATGACCGTGTGCTTCTTCGGCTTCGGCGTGGTGCTCTACGGCGCCTGTTGGCTGCTGGCACCGGAGGCCGATGACGACTGATCTACCGGGGGTGAGTCGGGGGGCCGGGCGCGAGGGCCGTCGGGGGGTGGGCCCGCACGCCCGGCGGCGGCACTCAGGCCGCCCTCGGGTGGCCGGAACTGGCGACCACGCGGTTGCGCCCGGTGCGCTTGGCCCGGTACACGGCGGTGTCCGCGGCCAGGAGCAGTTGCTCCATGGAGGTGCCGGTGGTGGGCAACACCGCCACCCCGATCGAACAGGACAGCCCGGTGATCGAGATGTGCTCCACGGGGGTGGGCACGCTCAGCGCCGACACGGTCGCCCTGATCCGCTCGGCGGTGGCGATGGCCCCTCGCTCGTCCGCGCCGGGCAGCAGCACCACGAACTCCTCACCACCGAACCTGCCGACCGCGTCGCCCGCGCGCACCTGGGCCTTGACCGCGGTGGCCACCGAGCGGAGCACCGCGTCCCCGGCCAGGTGGCCGTAGGTGTCGTTGATCCGCTTGAAGTGGTCCAGGTCGACCATCAGCACGCCGACCTGGTCCACCCGGTCCAGTTCCCGGCTGGCCAGCCGGTGCCAGGTGACCGCGTTGAGCAGACCGGTCTTCACGTCGGTGGTCGCGTCGGTCTCCAACTGCTTGACCAGCACACTGCGGTGCAGCAACAGGACCGGGCAGAGCAGCAGCGGCAGGAACAGCGGCTGGCACACCAGTACCAGTGCGGTCAGCCCGCCCAGGCACAGCGTGGTGATCTCCAGGGCGTTGTCGTCCCAGGTGCCGAACAGCTCACCGAGCGGGGTGGCGCCACGGGTCCTGAGCTTGATCGACACGGCCAGCAGCACGGCGTCGACCAGCTCGAAGACCACCAGGGCCGCGACACAGGACATGTTGGTGTAGAAGGAGAAACCGGCCGGTCCCCCGGCCAGCGGGGCGGCGACCGCGACCGCGGAGGCGGCCAGGCAGCTCACCAGGGCGGCACAGGCGCCGAACACGGTCCTGCGGGTGGAGATGCTGTCCAGCGTGCGCCAACACCGCAACCACATGTGCAGGTACAGCACGGCGCAGAGCAGTACGAGCAGGTGCCGGGGCAGCACCAGCACCCCGGCGATCAACCAGACCGAGGTCATGGTGATGTGCATGTTCCCGCACAGCCTGCGACGATCGCGCTCGATGCGCCGGGACAGCTCCGCCTGCACCACGCCGAGCACCACCAGCCCACCGAACCTGAGCAGGTCGGTGTTCGTCGCGGTGACGTGCAAATGGCAGAGCGCGGCCGCGGTCAGTGCGGCCGCCTCGACCAGCACGGAGTAGACCACCCAGCCCGCGGGCAGCCCGGCCCACCAGGAACCGCTCAGCAGACCGGTGTGCCCCGGTGACGATCTGCTCTGCTCCGCACCCGGCATGGCTCCCCCCGTATCGTCCCGGACATCCAGTGTTCAACCGAGCGGGGTTGGCTGGCTAGCTGACATCCGGGTGAGCCGAACGGCCGTTCTGGACAGCTGTTGACGAGGAATTACCCTTGGTGCAGAACAACATTCGACCGAACGGCGGTGGTGTGCCTTCATACCACCACCGCCGTCGCACGAATGGACTCAACCTGTGAGGAACACTCGACTACCGCGGCCTGCCCGGCACACCCGGCCTGGTCTGCCACGGGTGCGGCCCGGCCAGCGGGCGGTACTCCACGCCCAGCGCGTCCAGGCGGGGCAGGTGGTGCTCGGCCAGCCTGCGCAGGAACTCGTCGGTGTCCTTGCCCGCCCTGCTGGACCAGACGACCTCGGCGAACGCGGCCAGTCGGGGGAATGCCGCGTAGTCCACGCGCCGGGGCGAGTCCAGGTGCTCGGTCCAGACCTGCGCCTGCGCCCCCAGCACGCGCGCGGTGGCGCCGCCGGTCAGCTCGGCGGGCACGGGCTCGTACTCGTAGACGTCCGCGGTGGTGTGCACCTCACCGACCGGGATCGGCTCGTCCTCCCGATCGGACTCGCGGTGGTCCAGGTAAACCTTCTGCTCGGGGCACATCACCACCTCGTAACCCGCTTGTGCCGCAGCGATTCCGGCCTCCTCGCCGCGCCAGGAGGTGACGATCACGCCATCCGGCAGGGGGCCCACCTCCGTGATCTCGTCCCAGCCCATGGCGCGCCGGCCACGCTTGGCCAGGTGGTCGGCGATCTGCCGGATGAACCAGCCGTGCAGACCCGCCACTCCTTGCACACCAAGCTCTTCAGCGCGCTCCTCGGTCCACTGCACGGTGGGCACCTCGTCCCCGCCGAGGCAGATCACCTCGGAGGGGAACACCTCGACGAGTTCGTCGAACACGTCACGGAAGAAGTCCACAGTGGACTCCTTGGTGTTCAGTACGTTCTCGTTGATGCCCCACAGGGGCCACACGGGCAACTCGGTGCCGAGGTTGCCCAGCTCCGGGTACGCGGCGATCGCGGCCTGGCTGTGCCCCGGGATGTCGATCTCCGGAACGACGGTGATGTGCCTGCGCGCCGCGTATGCCACGACCTCACGCAGGTCGTCCTGGGTGTAGAACCCGCCGTGCGGTCGGCCGTCGTGCACGTTGTCCCTGTGCGCGCCGACCCGTGAACCCGCCCGCCAGGCACCGACCTCAGTCAGCCTCGGGTAGCGCTTGACCTCGAAGCGCCACCCCTGGTCGTCGGTCAGGTGCAGGTGCAGCACGTTCAGCTTGTGCGCGGCGAGCAGGTCGATGAACCGAAGCAGACCGTCCTTGGGCATGAAGTGCCTTGCCACGTCAAGAAGGCAGCCACGCCAACCAAACCTCGGCCGATCGGTGACAATGCCACAGGGGATCTCCCACTGTCCACTGTGCACATTGGCGGCACGGAACGCCTGCGGCCCCAAGAGCTGCCGCAAGGTCTGAGCAGCGTGAAATGCGCTGGCCTCATCCCCAGCAGTTACCACAACAGACTCAGGTGAAACGGAAATCTGGTAACCATCCACGGTGGACACCACGTTGACGGCGATGTCGGGCGTGGTCGAAGGCGCGAGCGCGAAGCCCGTCGCCGCACCGAGCACCTCGCGGAGCCAGCTGACCGCCTGCGCGTCCCCGCCGAGGGTGGCGGAGCGGCCCAGCACGAACACCCCGGGATGTTCATCCACACTGGACGGTTTGGGCAGCAGCACGTCGAATCCGGACACGCCTCATCCCTTCACGGCACCCGCGAGGCCGGAGACCAGCCTGCGTTGCACGAGTACGAAGAACACCAGCACGGGCACGGTCATCAGAGTCGATCCTGCCATGATCGCGCCCCAGTCGTTCTGGTCCGGTTTGAAGAAGGCCAGCAGGGCCAGTGGCAGGGTCTGGTTCTCCGAGGCGGAGATGATGAAGGTCTTGGCGAACAGGAAGTCGTTCCACGCGTGGATGAACGACAGCACGCTGGTGGCGACCAAGCCCGGTGCCACCAGCGGGAACAGCACCTGCCACAGGAAGCGCTGGCGGCTGGCCCCGTCCAGGGTGGCGGCCTCCTCCAGCTCCACCGGCACCGCGGCGACGAACCCGCGCAGCATCCAGATCGCGAACGGCAGGCTGAACGCCAGGTGTACCAGCACCAGTCCACCGAGTTGGTTGAGGCCGAACGCGGGCACCGCGTCACCCACCGAGCGCATCAGGAAGAACATCGGGATGGTCAGCGCCTCGACCGGGACCATCTGCGCCACCAGCAGCATCACCAGCAGCAGGGTGCGCCCTCGGAAGCGCAGGCGGGTCAACGCGGTGGCGGCCAGGAAGGAGATCAGCAGCGACAGGGCGACCACCACCAGCGCCACCAGCACGCTGTTGAGGAAGTAGCGGCCGAAGCCCTGCGTGGTGAGCACCCGGGTGAAGTTGTCCAGGCTCGGTTGCAGGGTCCACGGCTTGGGGTCGCTGGAGATCACCTCGCTCTCCGGCTTCAGCGCGGAGAGCACCATCCAGTACAGCGGGAACGCGATCGCCGCGGCGGCGAGCACCGCGAGGACCTCGGCGAGGGTCCTGCCCGGCCGCTTCACAGCGCCTCCCCACTGCGGCGCAGCGCGCGCAGGTAGATCGCGGTGAAACCAAGCAGCAGCACGGTCATCACCACGCCGATCGCCGAGCCGAGCCCGTACTCGGAGGCCGCGAACGCCTGTTGGTAGGCGTAGACGTTCAGCACGAGGTTGCCGCCCGCGACCCCACCGCCGCCGGTCATCACGTAGATCTGCGTGAACACCTTGAAGTCCCAGATCACCGACTGGATGGTGACCACGACGAGCAGTGGGCGCAGCAGCGGCAGGATCACGCTGCGCACGGTGCGCGGCACGGAGGCGCCGTCCAGGGCCGCCGCCTCGACGACCTCACCGGGAATCGCCTTGATCCCGGCGTAGAGCGTGACCATGACAAACGGGAACGAGCACCAGACGACCTGTGCGGCAACGAGCCCGAAGGCGACCCACCGGTCGTAGGTCCAGGAGAAGCCCTGGAGGCCGAGTACCTCGTTGACCAGGCCGAAGTTGGCGTCGAACAGGAACAGCCACACGGTGGATCCGGCGACCGTGGGCGTGGCCCAGGCCCCGAGCGCGGCGAGGAACAACAGGGCCCTCGGCACAGCGCGGACGCGGGTGGCCAGCACCGCGAGCGCCGCACCGACGAGCAGGGTGCCCAGCACGCAGCAGGCGGCGAATCCGACGGTCTGCGCCAGCACGGTCCAGAACTGGCTGTCGGACAACAACTTCGCGTAGTTGCCCAGCCCGAGCCAGTTCAGCGGGGCGCCACCGCTGACCTGCTCCTGGCCGTAGTCGTAGAAGGAGATCAGCACCAGCTGGTAGATCGGGTAGCCCAGCAGGCCGATCAGCACCAGGGCGGCCGGGGCGAGGTAGGCCAGCGCCGCCCGGCCGTCCCGGCTGATCCCGATCATGAGCCGAATGCCTCGTTCATGTGCTGGGCAGCCGTGGCGGTGGCCGCCGTGAGGTCCTGGGCCTTGGTGGCGATCTGTTGCAGCATCGTGGGCAGCACCGCCTGGGCGTCGATCTTGGCCCAGGCCGGGGTCGCGGGCACGAAACGGGGGCCCGCGTCCAGTGTCCGCACGAACGGTCGTTCGAATTCATCGCCCTCGGCGACGGCGCGCTGCACGTCGGTGAACGTGGGCAGGTTGCCCATGGCGTCGAACATCTTGCGCTGGAAGGACTTGCCGCCCAGCAGTTGCAGGAACTGCACGGCCAGCGTGCGGTGTGCCGTGCTCTTGGTGACGCCCAGCAGGTTGCCGCCCGCGAACGCGGGTGCGACCGAGCCCTCGGTCATGCCTGGCAGCGGCACGACCGCGTATTTGCCCGACACCGCACCGGCTTTCATGGCGCCGCGGTTGAAGTCCCCACCGATGGTCATGGCCGCCTTGCCGGAGACGAACGCCTGCACGCTGGCGTCCCCGCCGTTCTGCGCGCACTGCTGCGGCGGGCAGATGTCCTCGGCGAGCAGCTCGGTGTAGCGGCCGATTCCCGCACGACCGTTCGTGCTGTCGACCGCGCTGGTGAACTTCCCGTCCTGCTGGCTGGCCAGGTCACCGCCGGACGCCCACAGGAAGGGCAGCATGCCGTAGGTGTACTTGCCGCCGACCGAGATGCCGAACAGGTCCGGCTTGGCGGCGCGGATCCTCCTGGCCAGCGGGGCGAGTTCGGCCAGCGTCTTGGGCGGGGTCAGGCCGAGCTCGCTGAACACGTCGGTGCGGTAGTACAGCGCCCGCACGCCGACGTACCAGGGCACCGCGTACACCTTGCCGCCGACCTTGGCCGTGTCCAGGATGCTCGGGCTCAGGTCCTTGGCGTCCGGCCACTTGTCCAGGTCGGCGCCCACCTCGGCGAAACCGCCCGCGGCCACGTACCCGGCGAGGTCGGTGTTGCCGAACTCGGCCACGTCCGGCGCGCTCTTGGGGTCGCCGAAGGCCCCCTTGAACCGCTCGGCCCGCGTGCTGATCTGGATGTACTGCACGTCGACGGTGACACCCGCGTGCTCGGACTGGAACTGCTTGACCGCCTGGTCCACCACGGCCTGCTTGGGACCGCGGTTGACCTCGTCGAACAGCCACACGCGCAACTGCCCGGACTTCTCGTCGGCAGCACCGCCGCTCGGTCCGGACTGCACTGGGGCGCACCCGGCCACGGCCAGTGCGCCCACGGCGACCAGCAGTGCGATCCGCTTCATGCCTACCTCCCCGATATTGCACTGTGCGCAACGAACGTTTCGCTAGAGGCAATGACGGCATGTTAGGTCGACCACAGCAATTCGGACAAGGTCTAGACCAAGACGATCAGCGGGCAGCCCAGACGCGGTAGGCCAGCGCCGACTGGGCGGGCACGGAGCCGTAGTGCAGGGCGACGGTCTCGCGCTGCTGCCCGGTCCACAGGTCCCGGACCAGGTACGGACCGTTGGCGGGCAGGCCGAGGCAGCGCGCGGCGAACCCGGCCTCGGCCGGGGACGCACCGCGGTTGAGCAGCACCACCGCGGCCGAGCCGTCCGACATGGGTTTGACCCACGCCTGCACCGAACCGACGGTGCAGGCCAGCCGCCCCGACACACCTGCCCAGTCGCGGTCCACGGCGATCAGATCGGGGTTGAGCAGGATGCGAGCGGTGTCCTGGTTCATCGAGCGCAGGTCGTTGCCCGCGATCAACGGCGCGTTCAGCACCGCCCACAGCGCGAAGTGCGCCCGGTACTCGGCCTCGGTCATGCCGCCGTTGCCGACCTCCAGCGAGTCCGGGTCGTTCCAGCCGCCCGGTCGCGCGTAGCCGCCGAGCGCGGCCTGGCGGTCCAGGATGGACAGCACGCTGGCGAAGTCGTCAGCGATGTCGGGCGCGGTCCGCCACAACTGGGCGCCGACACCCGCACCCCACCGCCACGCCTCGTTCTGCCCGAGGTCGCTGACTGACAGCACGATCGTTCGATCAGTTTTCGCCAGGGCCTCGGCCATGGCCTGGACGCGGGCCGGTGCGGTCTCCGCGTCGCTGCCGCAGTGGTCGTACTTGAGGTAGTCCACGCCCCATGCCGCGAAGGTCGCCGCGTCCAGGTCCTCGTGCCCCAGGCTGGCGGGCAGCCCGGCGCAGGTGGTCTCGCCCGCCGAGGAGTACAGCCCGAGCAACAGCCCCCGGCCGTGCAGGTACCGAGCGAGGGCCGCGATGCCGTGCGGGAAGCGGACCGGGTCGGCGGCCAGCCTGCCCGCCGCGTCCCGGACCGGGGCCATCCAGCAGTCGTCCACGTTGGCGTACCGGTACCCGGCGGCGCGCATGCCGCTGGCGACCATCGCGTCGGCGGCCTGCTCGACCACCTGCTCGTCCACGGCGCAGCCGAACCGGTTCCAGCTGCTCCAGCCCATCGGCGGCGTGGGCGCGAGCAGTCCGCGCGCCGGGTGGAGGTCCGGTGCCGAGCCGGTCAGCAGCGCGGCGAGCACCACCAGCACCGCGACCAGCCTCAGCACCGGGTCGAGGCTAGTCCCCGGAGATCAGCTCAACCCAGCTCCGCACCGCCTCGGCGCTGACCGGTTGGTCCCAGCCCTGCGGGCGTACGGCGCTGCCCACGTGGAAGCAGCGGACCCCGGCGGACCGCAGGCCGCTCACCTGGTCGACGCGCAGGCCACCGCCCGCCATCACCACGGGCGCGCCCTCGCACTGGCGGGCGGCCAGCTCGCGCAGCATCGGGATGCCCTGGGCCACGCCGTGCTTGCTGCCCGCGGTGAGCACGGTGTCGGCGCCCAGTTCGACCACCTCGTCCCAGGCGGCCAGCGGGTCGGCGGCGTTGTCCAGCGCGCGGTGGAACGTCCAGCGGGCGCCGTCCAGCTCACCGAGCACGGTGCGGCACACGCCGACGTCCACGGCGCCCCGGTCGTCCAGGAAGCCGAGCACGAACTCGGTGACGCCCAGTTCGCGCAGGGCCACCGCGTCGCGGCAGAGCCGGGTCAGCGACTCGGGCGCGAACCCGGCGGCGTCGCGCAGCATGGCCCGCACCGGCAGGTCGGTGGCGGCGAGCACCCGGCGTGCGGTGGCGGCCGTGGGAGTGAGCCCGTCGGCGGCCATGTCGCAGACCAGTTCGATGCGGTCCGCACCGCCCGCCTCGGCCTGTTCGGCGTCGCGGGCGTCCAGCGCGATGACCTCGAGCAGCAAGTCCGACATGGTCTAGACCATAAGGCCAGGTGGGCAGGGGGCACCAGCGCCGGAGGACCAAGATCGGATTCGGTCCGAGAATTTTTCCCACCCGTGTATCTGCGCCGGGACACCCGGCTCATCTCTGGTGTCCGGCCAGTTCACCGAGCCACGGGGGACGGGCGGGACCTGCACCACGCGCCGGGGGGCGCGGGTCGGGGGTGGCACGACCGGTCGCGGGGATCTGGTCGTGCCGGGTGAGAACCACCAGCGGTGTGCGACCAAGGGGCGTCGCGGGGCAGGTGTCGAGGGGGCACCGTAGTCCCACGGCGAGGGAGCGCGCGACCGCCAGTGGGGAGCCTTCACGTCAGCGGGGGTGTGAAGGGTCCAGGCGCGCGGACTTCGGCGGTCCGCGCGCCGCGACGAACAGGGCGGGGTGTCCGCCGGTACCGGCTGGGAGGACCGGTACCGGCGGACACCCCGCCCTTTGTCGTGCCCGGGACACATCGCCCCTAAGGGATCACTTGTGGTGAGTATCTACTCCGTTCGAGCGGTCTCTTGAATAATCGTTGGGCTGATCGAGCCAACGAGCAGTCACAATCGACACGCATGGTGACGCGAGTGGGAGCGCATCGCCATGGCGTTGGTCCACTGGGCGCAAAGCCCCCGGGAGGAACCCTCCGGGGAGAACCAACAGAGGGGAACAGCACCATGAGCACCACAGACGACAGCATGAAGATCGCAGCCACTCCCGACCCGTTGATCGTGGACGAGGTCGAGCAGGCGATGAGCGGGGTCGCGAAGGTCCGTGGCATGGGCCACCCGGACGCCCCGCCGCCCATCGAACTGGACCCGGTGACCGAGGACGGCGACTCGGGCATGGGCCACCCGGACAAGCACGAGCCGCAGGCCGCGCCCGGGAAGCCGGCCGAGATCAAGGCCGAGCAGGGCGCAGGGCACCGCGCCTGAGGCGGACCGGCGCCGGTCACGGGGGTCGCGGCCGGCGCCGACCAGGCGTTGCTGATTCGTGATGTATCTGAGTAGTTTCCCGCCCCACCTGTCTGAGTCGGGCTCATCCGGGGCCCGCGGTGCGGATCGGGGCGGCGGTGGTCGGACACGGGAGCACGCCGGGGGGCGTGGCCGTCGTCAAGCGCGACGTGAGCTGGCCGTACTGGGCGCGGGGGGCTGTGCCGGGTAGGGCAGGATGCAAGGTGAAGGAGCGCTACCGCGACGGGGGGACCGGACTGCGCCGAAGTACCTCAGATCCGGAGGTGCACGGAATGGCAGTGGACACCTGGGAGGGCCTCAGCGGCCACGACCGCCACGCGGCATGCCTCGTCGCCGCGCAGGGCGGCAACCGCAGGGCCCTGGACACGCTGGTCACCGACCTCACCCCACTGGTGTGGCACGTGACCAGGAGCCAGGGACTGGACCGGGTCAGCGCCGAGGACGTGGTGCAGACCGTGTGGCTGGCCCTGTTGCGCCACCTCAACCGGCTGGAGCACCCCAGGGCGCTGGCCGGTTGGCTGATCACCACCACCCGGCGGGAGGCCCAGCGGGCCCGCACGACCGGGTACGACCGGGAGTCGCCGGTGCCCAACGAGGGCCTCAGCGACATCCCCACGCAGAACGACGGCCCCGAGCAGGAGGCGCTGCGCGACGACCGGGACCGCCGGTTGTGGGCGGCCTACGCCCAGCTCACCGAGCGGTGCCAGCACCTGCTCAAGCTCACCGTGCTCGCGGGCAGGGCACAGTACGACGCCGTGGCCGAAGCACTGCACATGCCTCGGGGCAGCATCGGCCCGACCAGGGGTCGCTGCCTCAACCAGCTACGTGACCTGCTGAACAGGGAAGGGGGGCCTCAATGAACGCGGGCCAGGACAACAACCCGACCGCCAACGGCCAGGACGACAACCCGACCGAGGAGGACCTCCTCCTGCTGGCCGAACTGGACGTGCTGTTCGACAAGGTCGACCCGATGCCCGCCGACCTGGTCGAGCGGGTGCAGTTCGCGATCGCCCTGGAGGACCTCGACGTCGAGGTGGCCCGCTGGCAGCGCGACCAGGAGCTGGCCGGCGTCCGGGGCGCCGGCCCGAACACGGTCACCTTCACCGTGGAAGACCTGACCATCATGGTCAGCTTCGCCCCGGCAGGTGGCGGCTACCGGTTCGACGGCTGGCTGGTGCCGGGCGGGCCGCACACCGTGGAGGTCAGGGTGGCCGGTCACACGTCCACCACGACCGCGGCCGACGAGGGCGGGCGGTTCGCGGTGGACCAGGTGCCCAAGGGCACCACCCAGCTGGTGATCCACCTGGCCTCGGGCCACGGTGGTCGCGGGCGCACGGTGGTCACGCCGACCCTGGTGCTGTAACGGTGCGATCTTCCCCCCGACGGTGGACACCACCTTTCCGCCGGGGTGTGCTGGTATGTACGGGTGCCGTCACCGCCCACAGCCGTCCTCGCGCGCCCGCGCGCGGGTGAGCCCGACCGTGCGGCGGTGCTCAGCGGGGCCGAGCGGCTGTGGTCGGTCGGCTACCGGCTGGCGCTTGGCCAGTCCTTCGGCAACTCGGCGAAGGGCTTCCGCAAGGCGTTGCGCCTGCTGGACCAGCTCGAGGTCGACCCCGCCGACGTCGAGCACCTCGCACTGCGCGTGCAGGTGCTCACCTCGCTGGCGTACTCGGACTCCGAACTGCACAGCGTCCAGGAGGGCATGAAGTCCCTCGACCTGGCCGCCGAGCTGATCACCGTGATGCCCGCGGGGGCGGATCGCATGGCCGCCGAGGCCCGCGTGCAGCGCCAGCGCGGGTCCATCCTGCAACGGGCAGGCTGGCTGCGTGAGTCGATCGGGGTGCTCGACTCGGCGGTGGTGGCCACCGAGCGGGCCATGGCGCTGGGCGCGGGTGCCGAAATGGGCCTGGTCAACGCCCTGACAGCGCGCGCACTGGTGCACATCAACCTGGGCACCCCGCACACCGCGGCCGACGACCTGCGCCGCTGCATGTGGATCGGGCACGCCTACGACTCCCCGATCACCCGGGCGATCACCTCCAACAACCTCGGCGAGCTGCACTACAAGGCCGGGGACATCCCCACCTCGTTGCGCTACTACGAGGACGCCGAGCGGCTGTTCCGCAAGGTCGCGCCGAGCGCCCTGTCGAAGTTGCAGGTCGACCGGGCCGAGGTGCTGCTGTTCGCCGGGCTCGGGGAGGAAGCGGCCCGGATGCTCGACGAGGTGCTGCCCGACCTGCAGGCCCAGGGCAGCATGCGTGACCTCGCCGAGGCGGAGACCCGCCGGGCCGCCGCCGCCCTGCTGGAGAGCGACCCGCGGCTGGCGGGCCGGTTCGCCGCGGCGGCACGCCGCCGCTACCTGCGGCAGGCCAAGCCCGCGCTCGCCGCGCTGGCCACGCTGACCGCCCTGCGCGCGGAGACCGCCGAGGTACTGGCGGGTCAGCGCCCGGCGCGCAAGAGCCTGATCGATCGCGCGCTGGCGCTGTCCACCGAGCTGCACGAGCTGGGCCTGGTCGACGAATCGGCCGTGGCGCGGCTGCTCGCGGTCCGCGTCGAGGTCCGCCGCGGCAACCGGGACCGCGCCGGGCAGCTGCTGGCCGCGCTGCGCCCACCGGGCCGGTTCACCTCGATCGACAACCGGATGCTGCGCAGGCTGTGCCGTGCCGAACTGGCCGAGTCCACCGGCGACCGGCGGGCCGCGCTGAGCCAGGCCAGGTCCGGGTTCACCGAGCTGGGCAAGATCCGGGACCGGATGGGCGGGCTGGACCTGGTGTGCGGCACCGCCGTGCACGGCAGGGAACTCGGCGAGCTGGCCGTGCGCCTGGTGCTCGACGGGCGCAGGGGCAGCGCCGACGCGAGGCGGCTGTTCAGCTGGCTGGAGCGCACGCGGGCCCAGGTGTACCGCTACGAGCCGCAGCCCACCGTCGAGGACCCGGAGCTGGCCGAGCGGGTCGTGGAGCTGCGCAGCCTCACCCGGGCCATGCAGCAGGCCAAGGTGGAGGGCCGCAAGGTCCGCGACCTGGCGGCCCGGCACTCCGCGCTGCAACAGGAGGCCGCCCGGCTCGGCTGGCAGAGCAAGGTGTGGGGCACGCCCCGGCCGGTCGCCTCGATGGACGAGGTGGCCCAGCGGCTGGACGACCGCGCGCTGGTGACGTTCGCGGCCTCCGGTGACGCCATGGTCGCCGTTGTGCTCGTCGCGGGACGGCCCAGGCTGGTCCGGCTCGGCAGCGTGGCCGGTGCCCGGCAGGCGGCCCGTGAGCTGCACGCCGACCTGGACGCGCTGGCCCCCGACCACCTGCCCAGGGCGCTGGTCGAGGTCGTGTCGGCCTCCGCGAGGCGCCGCGCGCAGCTTCTCGACGACCAGCTGATGCGCCCGCTCGCCGAGGTGATCGGCGACCGCGAGCTGGTCGTCGTGCCCACCGGCCCCCTGTACCCCGTCGCCTGGGGCGCACTCCCCTCGCTGTGCGGGCGGCCCGTGGTCGTCGCGCCCTCGGCCACGGCCTGGCTGGCCGCCTCCAGCACCCCGCAGGCGCAGGCCGGTCCCGTGGGCCGCAGCGTGCTCGTCGGCGGCCCCGACCTGCCCGCCGCCGTGGGTGAGGTCGCCCAGCTGACCCAGTACCGGCCGGGCGCCCAGGTCATCGACGGGGACCGCGCCACGGTGGAGACCGTGCTCAAGGCGTTGGACGGGGCGCAGATGGCGCACGTCGCCGCGCACGGGGCGCACGAGCCCGGCAATGCGCTGTTCTCCCGGCTGGAGCTGGTGGACGGGGCCTTGTTCGCCCACGAGACGGCACGGCTGCAACGGCCACCGGAGCAGGTCGTGCTCGCCGCGTGTGAGCTCGCGCTGAGCCGGATCCGGCCGGGTGACGAGGCGCTCGGGTTCGCCGGTGCCCTGCTCGCCGCAGGTGTGCGCACCGTGACCGCCGCCGTGACGCGGGTCGGCGACCACACCGCCGCCGAGAGCATGGCGTTCTACCACCGCCGTGTGTCGGAGGGCGCCCGTCCCGCCGTGGCCCTGGCCGACGCGACGGCCGTCGACCCGTTGCGCCGACCGTTCATGTGCCTCGGCGCCAGCAACTGAGCCCGCTCTCCCCGCGAGTCCCGCCCACAGGCGCGCGAGTCCCGGCCTCAGGCCCACGAGTCCCGCTCTCAGGGCAGCACTGCCGCATCGGTCGCCGGGATTCACGCGCTGCAAAGCGGGGTTCGTGCTCCCCAGAGCGGGACTCGCCGTCCCGAGAGCGGGACTCGCGCGCTGGAGAGCGGGACTCGCCGTAGATGTGCGGGAGGGGCGGCCCCCACAGCGGGCCGCCCCTCCCGGGCAGTGCGAATCAGCTGGTGGCTGGACTCAGAAGTCCATGCCGCCGGCCTCGGGGCCGGCCGGAGCGGCCGGGGTCTTCTCCGGCTTGTCGGCGACGACGGCCTCGGTGGTGAGGAACAGGGCCGCGATCGAGGCCGCGTTCTGCAGCGCCGAACGGGTCACCTTGGCCGGGTCGATGATGCCCGCGGCGACCAGGTCCTTGTACTCACCGGTGGCCGCGTCCAGGCCCTCGCCCGGCTTGAGGCCCTTCACGCGCTCCACCACGACGCCACCCTCGAGGCCGGCGTTCACGGCGATCTGCTTCAGCGGGGCCTCGACGGCGACCTTGACGATGTTGGCACCAGTGGCCTCGTCGCCGACCAGGTTCAGGCCCGCGAAGGCGGCCTCGGCGGCCTGCAGCAGGGCGACGCCACCACCGGCGACGATGCCCTCCTCCACGGCGGCCTTGGCGTTGCGCACCGCGTCCTCGATGCGGTGCTTGCGCTCCTTGAGCTCCACCTCGGTGGCGGCACCGGCCTTGATGACCGCAACACCGCCGGCCAGCTTGGCCAGGCGCTCCTGCAGCTTCTCGCGGTCGTAGTCCGAGTCGCTCTTCTCGATCTCGGCGCGGATCTGCTTGACCCGGCCCTGGATGGCCTCGGCGTCGCCGGAGCCCTCCACGATCGTGGTCTCGTCCTTGGTGACGACGACCTTGCGCGCCTTGCCCAGCAGGGTCAGGTCGGCGTTCTCCAGCTTGAGGCCCACGTCCTCGGAGATGACCTGGCCACCGGTCAGGGTGGCGATGTCCTGCAGGATGGCCTTGCGGCGGTCACCGAAGCCGGGCGCCTTGACGGCGACGGACTTGAAGGTGCCACGGATCTTGTTGACCACCAGGGTCGCCAGGGCCTCGCCCTCGACGTCCTCGGAGATGATCAGCAGCGGCTTGCCGGCCTGGATGACCTTCTCCAGCAGCGGCAGCAGGTCCTTGACCGAGGAGATCTTGGAGCCGAACAGCAGGATGTACGGGTCCTCGAGGACCGCTTCCTGGCGCTCGGCGTCGGTCACGAAGTAACCGGAGATGTAGCCCTTGTCGAAGCGCATGCCCTCGGTGAGCTCCAGCTCGAGCCCGAGGGTGTTGCTCTCCTCGACGGTGATGACGCCTTCCTTGCCGACCTTGTCCATCGCCTCGGCGATCAGCTCGCCGATGGTGGAGTCAGCGGCGGAGATGGACGCGGTAGCAGCGATCTGCTCCTTGGTCTCGATCTCCTTGGCGGTCTTCAGCAGCTGCTCGGCAACGGCCTCGACGGCCTGCTCGATGCCGCGCTTGAGGCCGAGCGGGTTGGCGCCGGCGGCGACGTTGCGCAGACCCTCGCGCACCAGCGCCTGGGCCAGCACGGTGGCGGTGGTGGTGCCGTCACCCGCGACGTCGTCGGTCTTCTTGGCGACCTCCTTGACGAGCTCGGCCCCGATCTTCTCCCACGGGTCCTCGAGCTCGATCTCCTTGGCGATGGAGACACCATCGTTGGTGATGGTGGGGGCGCCCCACTTCTTCTCCAGGACGACGTTGCGACCCTTGGGGCCGAGCGTCACCTTGACGGCGTCAGCGAGGGTGTTCATCCCGCGCTCGAGACCGCGGCGGGCGTCCTCGTCGAACGCGATCATCTTGGCCATTGCGGTGTGGTCCTCCGGTGGTGGATGACACGGTGCTCGGCCAGGCTCGGTGCCCGCGACGGACGGCACCCGGGGATTCCCGGAGGCCTCACCGTCCCGACCTCATCGTTGGCACTCAGGTTGCGTGAGTGCTAGTGCAGGTTTAGCACTCGCCGGGGCCGAGTGCAAGAAACGCAGCTCAGTGACCCGCGGTCAACCACACGATCAGGACCACCACGACCACCAGCACCGCCGTGCCCACCAGCACCGGCACCGCCCAGCGCACCGCGCCGGAGCGGTCCTCGCGGAAGGCGGAGGAGCTGACCGGCGCGGGCGGGCGCAGCCGCACCGGCTGGTCGCCGCCCGCCGGGTAGCCGCCGTACCGGCCCTGGTCGCCCTGCTGCTGGTACCCGCCGACCTGGCCCATGCGCACCGGACCGGAGGGCGGGCCCGCGGGCGCGGGCGGGGGCTGGACCGCGCCGGAGTGCACCGGCGAGGCCACCGGCAGCCCGCCGCCGGAGTCGGCGGAGCGCAGCTGCGGCGGGGGCGAGCCCGGCTGGGCCACGGCCACCAGCGCGCTGCGCGCCGCGGCCACCAGCTCGCGGCAGGTGCTGTAGCGCTGGTTGGGGTCCTTGGCCATGCCCTTGCGGATGACCTCGTCGATGCCCGGCGGCAGGGCTACCAGCGCCGTCACCGAGGGCGGCTCGCTGCCCAGGTGGCCCTGGATGACCTCGGAGACCCCGCCCTTGTACGGGGGCCGCCCGGTCAGGCAGGCGAACAGCACACAGGCCAGCGAGTACAGGTCGGTGCGGCCGTCCACCGGCTCACCGCGCAGGTGTTCGGGCGCGGCGTAGGTGGGCGAGCCCAGGAAGTCGCCGCCCCGGGTGCGGTGGCCGGTGGCCCCGCGCCGGGTCAGCCCGAAGTCGGCGAGGTAGACGTGCTCGCCCGCGGACTCCCGGCTGGTGACCAGCATGTTGGCCGGTTTGACGTCCAGGTGCACCAGCCCGCGCCCGGCGAGCATGTCCAGCGCCTCGCCCGCCTGGCTGACCATGATCAGCGCGCGGGAGGGGGACAGCGGGCCGTCGGCGATGAGGCTGGCCAGGTCGGAGCCGTCGACCAGGCGCATGGCGATGTAGAGCAGGCCGTCGAGCTCACCGAAGTCGTAGAGCGGCACGACGTTGGAGTGGTCGATGGCCGCGGTGTTGCGCGCCTCGTCCACGAAGCGCTCGCGGAACTCCGGGTCCTCGGTGAGGTGTTCGGAGATGACCTTGAGCGCGACCTTGCGACCGAGTCTGACATCGGTGGCGCGGTACATGATGGCCATGCCGCCGCGCCCCAGCACCGCATCGATGCGGTAGTGGCCGAGGCGCTTACCGGTCAAGTCGTCCGACACGCCGGGAAGCCTAACGCGCTGCGGATTCGGCCCGCCGCCGGTTGCTGGAAACCGGCCGGGCCGGGCCGCCACGGGCACGCGCGGCGGACCGGCCGTCGAGAATCAGGTGGTGTGACCGACTGTCCGGTGTCAGACCTTGCGGACGTCCGCGGCCTGGCTGCGGCCGTCCCGGCCCGCCTGGACCTCGAACTCAACCCGGTCGCCCTCGGCCAGTGCCCTGAATCCGTCCATCTGGATCGCCGAGTAGTGGACGAACACATCCTGACCACTGTCCTGAGCGATGAATCCGTAACCCTTTTCCGAGTTGAACCACTTGACCGTGCCGACAGCCACGGCGTCCTCCTTGAAGATGTGGCGCACGGCGCCGGAAGCGCCGATTGGATCTCCCGAAACGCTACCGACCTGCTGGCCCCCTGCCATCTGCTTCTCGGGTGCTCTTGCCAGAGCCCGTTTAACCCGCTCGGACGCGCCGACCCGTTGTGCGGCACCAATTCGGCTGACACGAATGGCGGTACCCGCGAAGTGCGGATCCGATAAGGGAGGATGAAGCGGTGGCGAACCCAGCACCGAGGATGATCGGCGTCGACGAACACCTGGCCGCGGTCGTGGAACTGGTCGGCGTGACCCCGGTGGCGGAACTGCCGTTGGCGGACTGCCTTGGCCTGGTCCTGGCGCGGGACCTGGTGTCGGCGATCGCCCTGCCGCCGTTCGACAACTCCGCGATGGACGGCTACGCCGTGCGGGCGGCCGACGTGGCGGACGCGCCGGTGGAGCTGCCGGTGGCCGGGGACATCCCCGCGGGCCGGGTGGACCTGCCCGAGCTGGCGCACGGCACGGCGCTGCGCATCATGACCGGCGCACCGGTGCCGCCGGGCGCGGACGCGGTGGTGCAGGTGGAGCTGACCGACGGGGGCACGGAGCGGGTGCTGGTGCACGGGGACGTGCCCGAGGGGGCGCACATCCGCCGCGCCGGTGAGGACGTGCGGCCGGGCAGCGTGGTGCTGCGCGCTGGCGCCGAGCTGGGTGCCGCCCAGCTCGGGCTGGCCGCGGCGGTCGGCGCCGCCGTGCTGCCGGTGCGCAGGCGGCCCAGGGTGCTGGTGCTGTCCACCGGCTCGGAGCTGGTCGAGCCGGGAACCCCGTTGCTGCACGGGCAGATCTACGAGTCCAACGGGGTCATGCTGGCAGCGGCGGTGACCGCGGCGGGCGCGCTGCCCACGCTGCTGCGGTTCGTGCCCGACGACGTGGCCGCCTTCCACGCGGCACTGGACGAGCATCTGTCCACTGTGGACCTCGTGCTGACCTCGGGCGGGGTGAGCGCGGGGGCCTACGAGGTGGTCAAGGACGCGCTCGCGGGCAACGGGGTGGAGTTCCGCAAGGTGGCCATGCAGCCGGGCATGCCGCAGGGCGCCGGGCGGTACCGGGGTGTGCCGGTGGTCACGCTGCCGGGCAACCCGGTGAGCGCGCAGGTGTCCTTCGAGGTGTTCGTGCGGCCCGCGCTGCGCGCCGCGATGGGTCACCGCAGCCCGGGCCGTCCCCGGCTGAGTGCACGGCTGACCGAGCCGGTGCGCTCGCCCGCGGGCAGGCGGCAGTTCCGCCGCGGGGTGCACGACCCGGTCGCGGGCACCGTGTCCCCGGTGGGCGGCCCCGGCTCGCACCTGCTGGGCGCGCTGGCCCTGGCCGACTGCCTGATCGAGGTGCCGGAGCCGCTGGCCGAGCTGGCCGCGGGCGATCTCGTCACCGTGCTGCCGCTGGCCCCGTAGAGTCGCGTCGTGGGTCTCATCGGATGGATCGTGCTGGGCGCCGTCGTGGGCTGGGCGGCCAACCTCGTTGTCGGCGGGCGGGACCGCCGCCCGCAGGGCTGCATCGTCAGCATCCTGGTCGGCGTCGCCGGGGCCTTCCTCGGCGGCTACCTGTACCAGGCGGTCACCGGCAGGGAGACCGCCTTCACCTGGAGCTTCGAGAGTTTCGGCATCGCGCTGATCGGGGCGATCGTGCTGCTCGCCGTGCTGCGGCTGATCACGGAACTGACCCGTCGCCGCTAGCTCCGCCGCCAGCTCCCGGCGCACGAGCGGTAGCGTGTGGCCGGTTCACTCCCCTACCGAGGATGACGGACAGCCGAGCTGATGAGCGAGAACGCACCCGAGGGCTTCTCCCTGGGCAACTTTGTCGAACTGGCCCGCAAGACGGTGCCGCCGATGCACCCGGGCGGGCGCCCGATCGTGCTCGGCTTCGCGGTGGGCGCGCTGGTGCTGCGCCTGTTGTCCCGTCGCCTCGGCGCGCTCGGGTTCCTGGCCACGGCCTGGTGTGCGTGGTTCTTCCGCGAGCCCAAGCGGGTCACGCCGACCCGTCCGGGCATCGCCGTGGCACCCGCCGACGGCACGATCGCGCACGTGGAGCAGGCGCTGCCGCCCGCCGAACTGGGCCTGCCCGCCCGGCCGATGCTGCGGATCAGCGCCTTCCTGAACATCTTCGACGTGCACGTGCAGCGCACGCCCGCGCAGGGTGAGGTGCGCCAGGTCTCCTACCGGCCGGGCAAGTTCCTGTCGGCCGACCTGGACAAGGCCAGCGAGGACAACGAGCGCAACACCGTGGTGCTGCACACCCCGGACGGCCACGACCTGGTCGTGGTGCAGATCGCCGGGCTGATCGCGCGCCGGATCGTCTGCACCGCAACCGAGGGCGACAAGGTCGCGGCGGGCCAGACCTACGGGCTGATCCGCTTCGGCTCCCGGGTGGACCTGTACGTGCCGATGGGCAGCCGGGTGCTGGTCGAGCCCGGCCAGCGCACCATCGGCGGCGAGACCGTGCTCGCCGAACTGCCGCCGCTGACCGGCCGCGAGGGCTGAGCCGGTGGTACCGACCGGGCCCGGGGTGCGGCTGCTGCCCAACGCCATCACCGTGCTGGCGATGTGCTCCGGCCTGACCGCCGTGCAGTTCGCGCTGACCGGGCACTACGAGTGGGCGGTGTACGCCATCGGCGCCGCCGCGATCCTGGACAGCCTGGACGGGCGGCTGGCCCGGTTGCTCGACGCCACCAGCAAGATGGGCGCCGAGCTGGACTCGCTGGCCGACGCCGTGTCCTTCGGCGTGGCCCCCGCGCTGATCCTGTTCGTGTGGAACCGCGGCAGCAACAACGTGGTCTGGGTGGTGTCGCTGATCTTCGCGGCCTGCATGGTGCTGCGGCTGGCCCGGTTCAACACCCTGCTGGAGGACACCGAGAAGCCGCCGTTCACCAAGGAGTTCTTCGTCGGCGTGCCCGCGCCGCCCGGGGCGCTGCTGGCGCTGCTGCCGCTGATGGTCTCGCTGGAGGCGGGCGAGGGCTGGTGGACCTCCCAGGTGCTTGTCTCCCTGTGGACGATCTTCGTGGCCGCGCTGATGATCAGCCGGGTGCCCACGCTCTCGCTGAAGACGATCAAGGTCTCGCCCCGGCTGGTGGCACCGCTGCTGGTGGGTGTGGTGCTGCTGGCGGCCACCGTGCTGCTGTACCCGCTGATCGCGCTGGCCGTGGCGATGCTGGTCTACCTCGCGCACATCCCGTACGCGGTGTACCGCTACCGCTGGCTGGCCCAGCACCCGGAGGCGTGGACCGTGCCCGCGCGGGAGCGCAGGGCGATCCGCCGCGCGGGCAGTGCCGCGCGCCGGTTCGGGCTGCGCCCGCCGCTACAGCGCCGGGTGGCCGGCGCGGCCAGCCGGATGCGCGGGGTTCGGCTGCCCCGGCGCAACGGTGAGCCCTGGCTCAACGGCAGCCGCCGCTCCGAGTCCGAGGACGGGGAACCCCGCAGGGGCTGGCGCCAGCTGGGGCTGCGGCGAAACCAGGACCGCTAGCCCGGCGGCCCGTAGGCTGGCCGCGTGATCACGTTGACCGCGCGGCTCTCACCGTCCGCACTGGACACCCGGCGTGGTGTCGTCCGCCTGCACCCCGAGGTGCTCGACGCGCTGGGCCTGCGGGCCTGGGACGCGGTGCGGCTGACCGGGGCCCGGGTCAGCGCGGCCCTGGCCGCCGCGGGCAGCCAGGACGCCGCGCACGGGGTGGTCCTGGTCGACGACGTCACCCTGTCCAACCTCGGGGTGGTCGAGGGCGCCGAGGTGGTGATCGCCCCGGTCGAGGTGGTGCACGCACGTTCGGTCACCGTGTCCGGCTCGCGGTTGGCCGCGGCCTCGGTGCCGCCGGACACCCTGCGGCTGGCGCTGACCGGCAAGGTGCTCACCGTGGGCGACGCGGTGTCCCTGCTGCCGCAGGACCTGGCCCCGCCGCCCGGTTCGGACGTCACCGAGGCCCGGCGCAGGCTGTCCGCGGCCATCGGCATGACCTGGACCAACGAGCTGCTCACCGTGACCGGGACGGTTCCGGCGAGCCCGGTCGCGGTGGGCCCGAGCACGGTGCTGACCTGGCGCGGCGCGGCGAGCCCCGAGCCGGAGGTCGAGTACGCCGAGCTGGTCCTCGACGCCGAGATCGTGCCCGATCCCGTGCTGGAACGGCCCGCGCTGCCCGCGGCCTCCCCCGTGCCGATCGCCGACCTGGTGGGCAACCAGGACAGCGCGCAGTTGCTGTCCGAGTGGCTCACGCTCACCTTCCGCCGCCCGGAGTTGCTGGCGCAGTTGGGGGCTGTGCCGCAGCTGGGCGTGCTGGTCAGCGGCCCGGAGGGGGTGGGTAAAAGCACGCTCGTTCGTTCAGTCGCGCACTCCGTGGACGCCGAGGTCGTGGAGCTGGCCGCGCCGAGTGTCGCGGTGCTGGAGGCGAATGCCGCCGCGAAGCGGATCGCCGAGGCTGTCGCCGCCAAACAAGGTGAACGACCGTTCGTACTCCTGCTGACCGATGTGGACGCCCTGCTGCCGTCGAGCAGCCCGCCACCGGTGGCCACGGTGGTGCTGGACACGCTGCGCGCCGCCGTGCGCCAGCCCGGGTTCGCGCTCGTCGTGACCAGCGCCCACCCCGAGGCCGTGGACCCGCGACTGCGCACCCCGGACCTGATCGACCGTTCGCTCTCCTTGCCGCTGCCGGACGGCAAGGCACGGGTCGAGCTGCTGCGCGTGCTGCTGCGTGAGGTGCCGCTGGAGTCCGATGTGGACCTGGGCGCTGTCGCCGATCGCACACCTGGCTTCGTGGCCGCGGATCTGGCCGCGCTGCGCCGTGAGGCCGCGGTGCGCGCGGCGATGCGCCACCGCGCCGTGGACCAGGTGCTGCGGGTGGGTCAGCAGGACCTGCTCGGTGCGCTGGAGACCGTGCGCCCGATCTCGATGTCCACTTCGGACAGTCTGCGCACCGGAGGGCTGTCCCTTGAGGACGTCGGGGACATGGCGGAGGTCAAGCAGGCGCTGATCGAGGCCGTGCTGTGGCCGTTGCAGTACCCGGATTCGTTCGCACGACTGGGAGTTCAGCCGCCCAGGGGGGTGCTGCTGTACGGCCCGCCCGGCTGCGGCAAGACCTTCCTGGTGCGGGCGCTGGCGGGCAGTGGCCGGCTGAACGTGTTGTCGGTCAAGGGCGCCGAGCTGATGGACAAGTTCGTCGGCGAGTCCGAGCGCGCGGTGCGCGAGCTGTTCCGCCGTGCCGCGGAGGCCTCGCCGACCCTGGTGTTCCTGGACGAGGTGGACGCGCTGGCCCCTCGCCGAGGGCAGTCCTCGGACTCGGGCGTCGCCGACCGGGTGGTGGCGGCGCTGCTGACCGAGCTGGACGGTGTGGAGCCGCTGCGGGACGTGGTGGTGGTCGGTGCGACGAACCGGCCCGAACTGGTGGACCCTGCGCTGCTGCGGCCCGGTCGGCTGGAGCGGGTCGTGTACGTGCCGCCGCCGGACACCGAGGCGCGCGCGGAGATCCTGCGTTCGGCCTCGCGCAAGACCCCGTTGGCCCAGGACGTGGACCTGGCCGCGCTGGCCGCCGAGCTGGAGGGCTATTCGGCCGCGGACTGCGCCGCGCTGGTCAGGGAGGCGGCGCTGACCGCGATGCGCGAGTCGCTGGAGGCCGCCGAGGTCACCGGCCAGCACCTGGCGCAGGCCCGCGCGGCGGTGCGGCCCTCGCTGGACCCGGCCCAGCTGGCCGCGCTGGAGGCGTACGCCGATTCCAGGCGGTGAAACACGAAGGCCCGCGACCGGGTGGTCGCGGGCCTGGCGGGCTCAGCTCTTGCCGGGTGGGCCCTGGTAGTCGTTGGTGAGGATGACGATGACCCCGGGGTCGGCGGCCTGGATGCCGTCGAAGCGCGGCTCCACGTGCAGCTGGAAGCGCTGGGCCAGGACCTTGGCCGCGTTCTCCTCGTCGGTGCCCGGCCGGTAGTAGACCGTGGTCCTCGGGATGATGCCCTGCGAGTAGTTGCCCGAGGCGGTGACGTTCCAGCCGTTCTGCTTGAGCTCCTCGGCGGCCTTGGCGGCCAGGTTCTTGATGGTGCTGTTGTTGTAGACCCGCACCGGCACCGAGGGGGTCTGCTGGCCACCGCCGTTGTCCGGCGGCGGGGGCGGCGCCTGGGTGGTGGTCGTGGTGGGCGGCGGCGCGCTGGTCGTCGTCGCGGGCGGCGCGGAGCTGCTCTGGCTCGTCGGCGCGGGCGCGGCGCTGCTGGTCGCGGCGGGCGGTGTGGTGGTGGTGGTGGTGGTGCCCGCGGCGTCGCTGCTGGAGTTGTTGCTCACGATGAGTGAGACCACGCCCATGACCAGTGCGATGGCGGCCACACCGAGCAATGCGAAACCCGCGATGCGCGCGGGACGTGCCGGGCTTCCCGGTTCCATGGAGCTCATCGCGGTTCGATGCCCAGTCGGCGGGCCGCGCGGACGCGCTGTCTGCCCGCGCGCAGCCGGCGCAGCCTCTTGACCAGCATGGGATCGGCCCGCATCGCCTCGTGCTTCTCGATCAGCCCGTTGAGCAGCTGGTAGTAACGGGTGGACGACATGTCGAACAGTTCCTTGATGGCCTGCTCCTTGGCACCTGCGTACTTCCACCACTGACGCTCGAACGCCAGGATCGCGCGCTCACGAGTGGTCAGGCCGTCGTCCGGCTCGCCTGCCGGTACCAGGGCCTTTGCGGCGTCCATCTGGTTCCTCGCCCCTCACGGTCGCGGATCCCTGCGGTCGCAGGAATCACAGCCGTGTGATTCCCAGCGGCCATTACATCACGTGATCACCTCGGCGCGGTGGCCCGCGCACCGGCGCGTCACGGGGACACACCGGTCGTGCGGGGCCGCGCGCATGGCGCCAGACCTTACCGAGTACCCCTGACAATGATCTTCCAGACCTGCCCATAGGGTCGGGACATGGCGATTCACCCGATCCGCGTCGTCGGCGACCCCGTACTGCACAACCCGACGCGCCTGGTTGAGGACTTCGACGAGGCCCTGCGCACCCTGGTCGAGGACATGAAGGAGACGATGGCCGCGGCCAACGGGGTGGGGCTCGCGGCCAACCAGATCGGCGTGGACCTGCGGGTTTTCGTCTACGACTGCCCCGACGACGAGGGCGTGCGGCACCAGGGCGTCGTGGTGAACCCGGTGCTGGAGACCTCCGAGCGCCCCGAGACCATGCCCGACCCGGAGGACGACTTCGAGGGCTGCCTGTCGGTGCCCGGCGAGTCCTACCCGACCGGGCGGGCGCAGTGGGCCAAGGTCACCGGCTTCGACGAGCACGGCAAGCCACTGGAGGTCGAGGGCACCGGCTTCTTCGCGCGCTGCCTGCAGCACGAGACCGACCACCTGGACGGCTTCCTGTACCTGAACCGCCTGGTGGGCCGGTACGCCAAGGAGTCCAAGCGCATGCTCAAGCGCAACGGCTGGGGCGTGCCCGGGCTGTCCTGGGACCCGGCGACCTCGGAGGACCCGTTCGCCGAGGACGAGGACTGAGCTGTCCACAGGCGGCGAGTTGTCCACACGTGGATCTTGAGCAAGATCAACTGTCGGGGGTGGGCGGTAGACTGGTGCCGGGGACGCCCCCCCAGGGAGCGGCGGGGGACGTTCATGAGTAGGACGACTCGCTCAGCCTGACTCCGTCGACGGCGTGTGCGAGGCCGACAGGGCGTCGAGGGCGGCGAGCGCCTCGGCGGCCCGGTCGGCGGGCACGAACAGGTGGTCGTGGTGGTAGCCGGCGACCACGTTGCAGCTGATCCCGTGCTCGGCGAGGCGCCCGCTGACGGCGTGGGTGAGGCCGACGGCGTCCAGGGCGGAGTGCACGCGCAGGGTGAGCCAGGCGGCGAGGTAGTCGTACCGGAGCCCGGCGGCGTCGGCCTGCTCGCGGCGCACCACCACGGTGAGCCCCTCCGGCTCGGTGACCGTCACGACGGGCCGCAACGCGGTCAGGTCGAGGCCCTCGGGGGCCACGGCGAACACGTAGTCGCCGGGCTGCTGATAGGCCCGCATCGAGGCAAGCAGGACGGCCAGGTCACGTTCGCCACTCATGGCACCAGGCTAATTCGGTTGGCGGGCAAGGCCGATCAGCCCACCATGTGGCGATGTTCGCCAACCTGTTCGCGCTGATCATCGCGTCCCTGCTGCTGGCCATGGTGCCCGGCGCCGGCACGGCGGTACTGCTGCGACAGTCCGTGCTGAACGGGCAGCGCGCGGGTCTGGCCACGTTGGCGGGCATGGAACTGGGCGTGCTGTTCTGGGCGCTGGCCGCGGCCTTCGGGCTGTCCGCCCTGCTGGTGGCCTCGCAGCTCGCCTACGAGGTGCTGCGCGTGGTCGGCGTGCTGGTGCTGTTCTGGTTGGGCGTGCGCGCCCTGCTGGCCAAACCCACCGAGCCTCCGACGAAACCGTTGCGGCACAACGGGTTCCTCAGCGGAGCGCTGGTCAACACGCTGAACCCGAAGATCGGCGTGTTCGCGATCTCGTTCCTGCCGCAGTTCTCCGGGCCGGGCCAGCTGCCGCTCGTGGCCTGCGCGGTGGTGTGGGTCCTGGTGGACACGGTCTGGTACCTGGCGGTGATCGCGCTGATCGGCCAGCTCGGCCGGTGGCTGCGCCAGGCGCGGGTGCGCCAGCGCCTGGAGCAGCTCACCGGCTTCGTGCTGATCGGACTCGGCGTCCGATTGGCGTTGCAGTCCCGTTAGCTGACCGGCTGCACGGACAGCACGGTGCTGGTCCACGGGCAGAACCGGTCACCGGTGATGGTGTGCGTGTCCACGTCCACGACCCGGCCGTCGCACACCTCGGTGGTGACGTCGGCCCAGGCGAAGTCGGCCGGGTCGATGGACCACTTGTGCCCGGTGTTCACGTCGGTCTGGCCGTAGACGATCTTGCCGTTCGGGATGCGCGGGACGTCGGTGCGGTGCGCCAGCAGGGCGCGGGCGTTGTCGATGTCGGCCTGGCGGACCAGCTTGACCTTGTAGGTGGCGCCGTCGGAGTCGGCGATGGTCACCACCTGCGGGGTGGTGGTAGCGGCGGCGGCCGGGGCGGCCGCGAGCACGGCGGCGGTCGCGGCGGTCAGCACAGCTGCGGTGAAGCGCATGGTGTTCTTCCTCGTTCCCCAGTGGTTACGAACACCAAATACGGTACTTTCGTCCCAGAAAATATCAAGGTAAGAACGGGCAGAAGCCGGACGTTTATAGGGTGATGGGCGGGTTTAGCGCCAGGTTGTTCGGCGATCAGGAGATGCGGCGCCAGGGAACACCGGGCAGGCCCGCCATCTCCTCCAGCGAGCGGCAGCGCACGAGCTCCTCGTCGCGCTCGGCGAGCACGAAGGCCCGGATCCGCTGCGCCTGGCCGCTGGTCGGCAGCTCGCCGACCAGCAGGAACGGCAGGGACAGCCGCCAGCCCCGCAGCACGGTGTCGCGCTGGCGGTGCGGGGCGCGCAGCACCGCACGGGCCACCCGCAGCGCGTGCTCGTTGCCGGTCATCCGTGTCGGGAAGCCCATGTGGTCCCACGCCCAGCGGCCCTCGTCGGCGACCTTGCAGCGCAGGCAGGACAGCGGCCCGGCGCCCAGTTCCGCGCCGCACGCGGAGCAGCGCAACAGGGTCATCGCCCAGTCGGTGCAGGTCCACGGGTGCCTGCCGACCTCGTCGGCCAGCAGCAGCTCGGCCAACTCCCGCTCCTCGGTGCCGCCGGGGGCCACCGACTTGGCCGCCAGCAGGGCCCGCCAGTCCGCCGCCCAGAACTGGTCGACCAGCTCAGCGCACACCGGACAGCTCGGGTAACCGCGTCCGGCGAGCTCGCCGCACGCGGGGCAGGGCTTCGCGCTGGCTGGGCGCACGGCCCGCCGCGCGCCCGGTGGAAACGGTTGATCGGCGGGCACGCCCCAGAAGGTACGCCGTGATCGTCTCGGGCACGCACGCTGGCATCAACGGGCAGCAGTCGCTAGCCTCGGGACCCGACAACTTCACATCACCGCGGGAGCTCGCGCCACAGCGGGCTGAGAGGGCGGCTGGAGTCGATCACGACCCGGTGCCGCCGACCGCCTGAACCTGTACTGGGTAATGCCAGCGTAGGGAGGATCTCGATGACATCGCAGAAGACTGCCCTGGACAGCCACGTCCGGCCCACTGTGACCACCGGCCCGATCTCCGGCTCGCACAAGGTCTACCTCGAAGGACCGGACGGCCTGCGCGTGCCGCAGCGCCGGGTGGAGCTGAGCAACGGCGAGCACCTGGACCTCTACGACACCTCCGGGCCCTACACCGACGAGTCGGCGACCATCGACGTCCACAGTGGACTCGAACCGCTGCGGGCGGGCTGGGTTGCCGAGCGCGAGCCGGTCAACGGGGCGGTGACCCAGCTGGCCTACGCCAAGGCGGGGATCATCACCAAGGAGATGGCGTTCTGCGCGCTGCGCGAGGGCGTGGACGCGGAGCTCGTGCGCCGCGAGGTGGAGATCGGGCGCGCGGTGATCCCGGTCAACCGCTGCCACCCGGAGTCCGAGCCGGCGATCATCGGCAAGAAGTTCCTTGTCAAGATCAACGCCAACATGGGCAACTCGGCGGTGACCTCCTCCATCGAGGAGGAGGTGGACAAGATGGTGTGGGCCGCCCGCTGGGGTGCCGACACGATCATGGACCTGTCCACCGGCAAGCGGATCCACGAGACCCGCGAGTGGATCATGCGCAACTCCCCGGTCCCGGTCGGCACGGTGCCGATCTACCAGGCACTGGAGAAGGTCAACGGGGACCCGACGAAGCTGTCCTGGGAGGTCTACCGGGACACCATCGTGGAGCAGTGCGAGCAGGGCGTGGACTACATGACCGTGCACGCGGGCGTGCTGCTGCGCTACGTGCCGCTGACCGCCAAGCGGGTCACCGGCATCGTGTCCCGGGGCGGCTCGATCATGGCCGCGTGGTGCCTGGCCCACCACCAGGAGAACTTCCTCTACACCAACTACGACGAGCTGTGCGAGATCCTACGCCGCTACGACGTGACCTTCTCGCTGGGTGACGGGCTGCGGCCGGGCTCCATCGCCGACGCCAACGACGAAGCGCAGTTCGCCGAGCTGCGCACGCTGGGCGAGCTGACGCACCGGGCCCGCGCCCTGGACGTGCAGGTGATGATCGAGGGTCCCGGCCACGTGCCGATGCACAAGATCGTGGAGAACGTGCGGCTGGAGGAGGAGCTCTGCGGGGAGGCGCCCTTCTACACGCTGGGCCCGCTGGCCACCGACATCGCCCCGGCCTACGACCACATCACCTCGGCCATCGGGGCGGCGCAGATCGCCTGGGCGGGCACCGCGATGCTCTGCTACGTCACGCCCAAGGAACACCTTGGCCTGCCCAACCGGGACGACGTGAAGACCGGCGTGATCACGTACAAGATCGCGGCGCACTCGGCGGACCTGGCCAAGGGCCACCCCAAGGCGCAGGAGCGGGACGACGCGCTGTCCCAGGCCAGGTTCGAGTTCCGCTGGAACGACCAGTTCAACCTGTCGCTGGACCCGGACACCGCGCGGTCCTTCCACGACGAGACCCTGCCCGCCGAACCGGCCAAGACCGCGCACTTCTGTTCCATGTGCGGGCCCAAGTTCTGTTCCATGAAGATCACTCAGGACGTGCGCAAGTACGCTGAGGAGCACAACCTGACGTCAGTGGAAGCGATCGAGGCTGGGATGGCGGAGATGTCCGAGGAGTTCGCGGCGCAAGGCAGGCAGGTCTACCTCCCGGTTGTCGAGGCATGAGCTCGACACCGCCGCGCGCGCTGACCATCGCCGGGACCGACTCCGGCGGTGGCGCGGGCATGCACGCCGACTGCAGGACCTTCTTCAGCTGCGGGGTGCACGCCACCACGGCGGTGACCGCGGTGACCGTGCAGAACTCCTTGGGGGTGACCGGTTTCACCGAGATCCCGCCCGAGGTGGTCGCCGCGCAGATCAGGGCCGTGGTCACCGACATCGGGGTGGGCGCGGCCAAGACCGGCATGCTCGCCTCGGCCGGGATCATCTCGGCCATCGCCGGGGCCTGCGACGAGGTCGGCATCGGACGCGGGCGGGAGATCCCGTTCGTGGTGGACCCGGTGTCGGCCTCGATGCACGGTGACCAGCTGCTGCACGACGACGCACTGGACGGCCTGCGCGGGGAACTGTTCCCGCGGGCCAGCCTCGTCACGCCGAACCTGGACGAGGTGCGGCTGCTCACCGGGATCGAGGTGACCTCGCGGGCGGGCATGCTCGACGCCGCCAAGGCCATGTACGAGCTGGGGCCGCAGTGGGTGCTGATCAAGGGCGGGCACCTGGCCAGCGACCCGGACTGCATGGACCTGCTCTACGACGGGGCCGACGTGGTCGAACTGCCCGGTCCCCGCTTCGACACCCGGCACACCCACGGCGGCGGGGACACGCTCGCCTCCGCCATCACCTCGGCCCTGGCCAAGGGCGCGGACATGCCCGAGGCCGTGGCCTTCGGCAAGCGCTTCGTGGTGCGCGCCGTGGAGGCGGCCTACCCGCTCGGCGGCGGGGTCGGCCCGGTGTCGAACTTCTGGCGCCTGTCCGCGGACCCGATCTGACTGTCAGACCCACCCCGTAGCCTCGATGTCGGGGGGTTCGGGCTCCCCCAGGGGGAGGAACGAGGTCCCCCGGTTCAACGTTATGCCGGGGGTCTGACAGGCCGGGATGATCAGTGGGTGCCGGAGCCGCTGCGCTTGAGCACGTGCATGATCGGTGTGGTCTCCAGGTGGGTGACCTCGGCCTGCTCGCCGACGAACTCGGTGAGCAGGCGGTACAGCTCGGCCAGGTCCCGGCAGTAGACGGAGACGAACAGGGTGCAGGGGCCGCTGGTGGCCATCACCAGGCGGGTCGCGGGGTGCCGGGACAGCAGCAGGCCGACCCGGTCGATGGCGGCGGGCGGCACGGACAGCCAGAGGTTGGCCTCCACCTGGTAGCCGAGCAGGGCGATGTCCACCTCGGTGGCGATGCGCAGGGCACCGCGGCGGGCGATGCGGGCCACCCGGCGGCGCACGGTGGACTCCGAGGTGCCGACGAGCCTGGCCAGGTCGGGGTAGCCGAGCCTGCCGTCCCGGGAGAGTGCCTCGATGACGGCCAGTTCCACCGGGTCGGAAACCTGTTCGAAGGCGGCGGGCACCAGGCCGTGCGGGCGCAGCGCGGTGACCTCCTCGTCGGTGAGCACGTCGGCGTGCCACCACAGGGACTCCAGGAAGACCCGCAGCACGGTGTACACCGACCAGGACCGCACGGACTTGCTGGCGGGCAGGTACTTGAGCAGGAAGGCCCTGCGCCGCTCGGCCCCGGCCATGAACATGATCGCGACGACCTCGTCCCCGCCGTCGAGCACGCTGGCCTCCAGGCAGTCCTCGCGCCTGGCCAGTGCCTCGGCCAGCGCGAGCACGTGCCCGGGGCGGCAGCGCACGCGCAGCACGAGCGGGGTCACCTCGGGCATGGCGAAGGGGTTGCGCACGGCGCGGACCTTCACGGCCCCGGAGCCCAGCAGCGGGTTGAGCCGCCGGGCCACGGTGCGCTCGGACACCCGCAGCACCTCGCCGAGCTGCTCCCAGCTGGCCCTGCCGTTCACCTGAAGTGCGGCGACCAGGCGCACGTCCAGCGGGCTGAGTGCGGTTTCCGTCATTTCAGCCTCCCCCGTGCCCTGAATCCGCCAGATCCCCTCTGTTCACTGTAGGCGCTCGCGGGACCCGAGTAGGTCTTGAGCGATGGAGACGACAATCAGCTCAGGAACCCTGCGGGGCAGCGAACAGGACGGGGTCGCGGTCTTCCGGGCGGTGCCCTACGCCACGGCGGAGCGGTTCCACGCACCCGAACCGGTGCGGCCCTGGCCGGGCGTGCGGGACGCGACCAGGCCCGGCGCGGCGGCACCTCAGGCGATCGGCGGCCCACCGGTGGTCCCGGCCTGGCCCGACCCCGTGTTCGACGAGGCGCAGTGCCTGAACCTCAGCGTGTACCGGCCGACCGCGCCCGGCGGCCCGCGCCCCGTGCTGCTCTGGATCCACGGCGGCGGCTTCCTCACCGGCAGCGCGAACCTGCCCTGCTACGACGCGACGGAACTGGCCCGCGCCGGGGACATCGTGGTGGTGACGATCAACTACCGGCTCGGCGCACTGGGCTACCTCGACGTCAGCGGGGGCAACTTCGGGCTGCTGGACCAGATCGCGGCGCTGCGCTGGGTGCACGAGAACATCGCGGAGTTCGGCGGGGACCCGGGGGCGATCACGGTCGGCGGCCAGTCGGCGGGCGCCATGTCCACACACCTGTTGATGGCCAACGAGGACAGCGCGCCGCTGTTCCACAGGGTGTTCCTGCAGAGCGCGCCATTGGGCTTGCTGCCGGCCACGGCGGAGCAGGCCGCGCTGAGTACGCAGTGGCTGACCGAGGCGCTCGGCGAGGACCCGGGCACCGCGCCGTGGCAGCGCATCGCGGAGGTGCAGACCACCCTGCGCGGCGTCGCGATGGTGCCGCCGCCGTTCATCCCGGTGCTGGGCGGCAACGGCCTGCCCAAGCTGCCGGAGGAGGTGGACCTGAGCCGGTTCCAGGTGATGATCGGCACGACCGCGGACGAGCACACCTTCTTCGGCGGGCCGCGCGGGGACTCACCACTGTTCGAGCCTGGCAAGCTCGCGCTGGCGCAGCGCCAGACCGAGGCGGGTTCCCCGGCGTACGTGTACAAGTTCGACTGGGCGGGCGCCGCGCCGTGGTACGCCACGCACTGCGTCGACCTGCCGTTCCTGTTTGGCAACGCGCCGGTCTGGGACACCAGCGCGGCGCTGGCCGGGTCCACTGCGCAGCAGCGGCAGCCGCTGACCGAGCAGTTCCAGCGAGCCGTCAGCGGGTTCGTGCGCACCGGCGACCCCGGCACGGACTGGT
This sequence comes from Kutzneria viridogrisea DSM 43870, assembly GCF_000525635.1. Lineage (NCBI taxonomy): Bacteria > Bacillati > Actinomycetota > Actinomycetes > Pseudonocardiales > Pseudonocardiaceae > Kutzneria > Kutzneria viridogrisea. Next base: position 522,024 of record NZ_CP007155.1, on the reverse strand, counting down.
CCCCCTACCCGGCCGTGCGGCACTTCAGCCATTCGGCCTAGATGTCCTCGGCGACCAGTTCCTCCAGCGCGGGCACGGCGGCGGCCAGCGCGGCGCGCTGCTCCTCGGTGAGCCGGGCGAGCCTGTTCTGCAACTCGTGCATCCTGGTCGAGCGCACCCCGGAGATGACCCGCTCACCCTCCGGGGTGGCCTTGACCAGGGAGGCCCTGCCGTCCTGCGGGTCGGCCTCGCGCAGCACGTAGCCGGACTCCACCAGCGCGGCGACGATCCGGGACAGGGTGGGCGGGGCCACGCCCTCCCGGTTGGCCAGGTCACCCAGGCGCATCGGCCCGTTGTAGACCAGGGTGGCCAGCGCCGAGATGGAGCCCTGGCCCAGCCCCGGGGAGCCGCTGCGGCGCAGGATGCGGGACAACCGCCCCACGGCCAGGTACAGCCGCGTGGTCTCGTCGACCTCGGCGGCGGTCGTCGGCACCGGCACTTCGCACACTCCTCGGGTAGCGGGACTTCCCACCATGATGACGTGTGCGCGCGGTGCTGAGCACACTGCTCAACCCGAACAGTGGCCCGACTAGGCCAGAGAGGGCAACCTCACGGGACATCCGGGCTGGACGCCTGCGCCCAGAAGCGGCGCGGGATGCGCCCGGCCAGGCGGGCCAGCCGCCCGGCGTCCACCCCGGCGCGCATCGCGGCGGCCATGCGCTCCGGGTCCTGCGCCCGGGTCACGGCGGTGGCCAGCAGCACGGCGGAACAGCCCAGCTCCATGGCCAGCGCGGCGTCGGAGGCCGTGCCGATGCCCGCGTCCAGCACCACCGGCACCGAGGCCCTGGACACGATCAGCTCGATGTTGTGCGGGTTGCGGATGCCCAGGCCGGTGCCGATGGGGCTGCCCAGCGGCATGACCGCGGCACAGCCGACCTGCTCCAGCCGCAGGGCCAGCACCGGGTCGTCGTTGGTGTAGGGCAGCACGGTGAAGCCGTCCTCGACCAGCTGCTCGGCGGCGTCGAGCAGTTCGACCGGGTCGGGCAGCAGGGTCTGCTCGTCGGCGACGACCTCCAGCTTGACCCAGTCGGTGGCCAGGGCCTCGCGGGCCAGCCGCGCGGTCAGCACCGCCTCGGCCGCGGTGCGGCAGCCAGCGGTGTTGGGCAGCGGCTCGATGCCGAGCCTGCGCAACAGGTCCAGCACCCCGGTGCCGCCCGCGGCGTCCATCCGGCGCATGGCCACCGTGGTCAGCTCGGTGCCCGAGGCCACCAGTGCCCGCTCCAGCACGGCCAGGTTGGCCGCACCGCCCGTGCCCATCACCAGCCGCGAGCCGAACTCCCGGCCCGCGATCACCAAGGGGTCGTCCACGCCTAGCCTCCCTGCACCGCGGTGAGCACCTCGACCGCGCACCCGGCGGCCAGCGGGGTCCGCTCCCACCTGGCGCGCGGCACCACCTCGCCGTCCAGCGCCACGGCGACCCCGGTGCGCGGCGCGCCCAGCTCGTCGAGCACGAGGCCGACGGTGGCGGTCTCCGGCAGGTCGCGTTCCACCCCGTTCACCAGGACCAGCATCAACTTCCTCCACAGTAGGCAGTCGCGCGCAGCGGGTCGGCCGCGCGCACCTCGGCGGGTACGTCCCGGCCCGCGAGCAGGTCCAGCACGGACTCTGCGGTGATCGGCGCGAGCAGGATCCCGTTGCGGTGGTGGCCGGTCGCGGCCAGCACCCCGGGTTCCAGCCAGCCCAGCAGCGGCAGGTTGTCCGGGCTGCCGGGGCGCAGGCCCGCCGCGCACTCCAGCACCGCGTACTCGGCGATGCCCGGCACGACCAGTTCCGCGTCGTGCAGCAGGTCCCGCACCCCGCCGACGGTCACCTCGGTGTCGAAGCCCGCCTCGTACTGGGTCGCGCCCAGCACCAGTCCGTTGTCGTTGCGCGGCACCAGGTACACCTGCCTGCCCTGGGCCAGGGCGCGGACCGTGCGGCTCGGCGGCGGCAGCGCCCCCGCTCGCGCCCGCATCCGGATGACCTCGCCCTTGACCGGTCGCACCGAGGCGGCCAGCGCGGGGTGCAGGCCGCCGCTCCACGCCCCGGCCGCCAGCACGGCCACGTCGCAGCCGACGGTGGACCCGTTGGCCAGTTCGACCGCACCGGCCCGCACCGAGGTGGCCGCGACGGCGATCGGTTCTGCCCCACCGGACACGGCGGCGGCCCGCAGTGCCGCGAGCAGCATCCGGTTGTCCACGGCCAAATCGCCCGGCACCGACAGTCCACTTCGGACTGATGTGCCGATGCTGGGCTCCAGCCCGCGCAGTTCCCGTGACCCGAGCCGGTGCGTCTGGCGGCCCAGGCTGGCCAGGTAGTCGGCGAGCTGGGCCAGTTCGGCCCGGTCGGCGCTGTCCACCGCCACGACGAGCGTGCCCTCGGTGCGCAGCCCCGGATCCCGGCCCGCGTCGGCCGCGAGCCGGTCGGCGAACCCGGGCCAGCGGGCGAGCGAGGCGCTGCCCAGTGCCAGCACGTGCTCCTCGCCGGGCCAGGCCTCGGTGACCGGGGCGAGCATGCCGCCCGCGACCCAGGACGCACCGCTGGCCGGTGCCGCGTCGATCAGCACCACCCGGTGGCCCGCGCGCACCGCGGCCCAGGCCACGGACAGACCGATGACGCCGCCACCCACGACGGCAACCCTCATGGACACAACCATCACGCTCCCTGCGCCGGCATGACCCGGATCAGGTTCGACGGTCGGGGCTGGCAAGCCCCCTCTCAGCCCGGTTCCTCCAGGCTCCCGTGCGGACCGGGTTCCACCGTAGCACCTATACAGTCGGCTCCCGTGCCGGGATTTGACGCAGACCAGATCAGGAAGCGGCTCGCCGACGCGCGGCTGTACCTGTGCACCGACGCACGTCGCGAGCGGGGCGACCTCGCCGAGTTCGTGGACGCCGCGCTGGCCGGGGGCGTGGACATCGTGCAGTTGCGCGACAAGGGCGGTGCGGGCCCGTTGGAGGCCCGCCAGGAGTTGGCGGCGCTGGAGGTGCTGGCCGAGGCGTGCGCGCGGCACGGGGCGCTGCTGGCCGTGAACGACCGCGCCGACATCGCGCTGGCCGCGGGCGCGGACGTGCTGCACCTGGGCCAGGACGACATCCCGGTGGCCGTGGCCCGCCGGGTGCTCGGCGAGGACGTGGCCATCGGCCGCTCGACCCACGACCTGGCGCAGGCGCGGGCCGCGGCCGAGGAGCCGGGGGTGGACTACTTCTGCACGGGCCCGTGCTGGCCGACCCCGACCAAGCCGGGCCGTCCCGCGCCGGGTCTGGACCTGGTCCGCCAGGTGGACTCGCGGCGCCCGTGGTTCGCCATCGGCGGGATCGACGCGGACCGGCTGGACGCCGTGCTGGCCGCGGGCGCCACGCGCATCGTCGTGGTGCGGGCCATCACCGAGGCCGAGGACCCGCGCTCCGCCGCCGCCACGCTGGCCGCCCGCCTGCCCCACCCCGGCGAGTCCCGCTCACCGGCGCGCGAGTCCCGCTGAGCCGCGGCCGAGTCCCGCCCAGCGGCCACCCGCCGCGCGGGACTCGCCAGCCCCAGAGCGGGACTCGCGCGCGGCAGAGCGGGACTCGCCGGGGGTGGGCGTAGGTGTGCCCCCGAGGCGGGGCGGGAAGGGGTCGCCGGCCTCGGGGGCACTGGGGGCGGGCCTGCAGGGGTGGCCCGCTGCGGATCAGCTCGTGGTCAGGCGCAGACCCCAGGTGCTCAGTGCGGGTCCGACCGGGCTGAAGTAGGTCGTGCCGCCGGAGCTGCAGTTGCCGGATCCGCCGGAGGTGACGCCCTGGGCCTGGCTGCCGCTGATCCAGGCCCCGCCGGAGTCGCCGGGCTCGGCGCACACGTTGGTCTTGGTCAGGCCGGTGACGGTGCCCTCGGCGTAGCGCACGGTCTGGTTCTTGGCCTGGATCGTGCCGCAGTGCCAGCCGGTGGTGGAGCCGGAGCGGCACACGGCCGCGCCGACGGCCGCTTCGGTGGAGCCCTTCACGGCCACGGTGGAGCTGCCGTTGGTCACCAGGCCCTGCAGGGTCCACTGGCTGCTGGTGACGTCCACCTTGCCGTAGTCCCCACCGGTGCCGAAGTGGCTGCCGTTGATGGTGCCCAGCGCGGCCCGGTTGTAGCCGGAGGCGCTGCCGCCGCTCTTGGTGCAGTGACCAGCGGTGACGAAGTGCTTGCCGCCGGAACTGTCGGTGGCGCTGAAGCCCACCGAGCAGCGGAAGTTGGAGCCGTACCAGGCGTCGCCGCCGCGCACGTTGTAGAACAGCTCGGGTTTGGCGGAGCCGGTGACCACGCGGACCGAGTCGCCCAGCGAGCGGGCCTGGTCCAGGAACGCGCTTACCCGCTGATCGGTGCCGGTGGTCTCGACGACCACGCTGTTGCCGGGCAGGTCCACGTACCAGCCAGTGACCGAGTCGGGGGCGGCCAGCGCGTCCAGACGGTCCTTGACGGCGTTGAGCTGGGCCTCGGTGTGCCGGACCACGCGGGCCTTGGCGCCGGCCGCGGTGACCTGGGCGGCCTGCCGGGCGTCGGTGACGTCGACCACGGCCCTGCGGCTGACCTGGTCGAACCAGGAGTCCGCGAAGGCCCCGCCGAGCTTGCCGCGCAGGGAGTCGGCGAGCCGGGCGGCGTGGTCCTGCTGTGCGAAGAGCTGCTGGGCCTGAGCGGGGTCGAGACCCAGATCACGCTGCAACGACGTAACCACATCGGGTGACAACGAGAAATCATCCGAGGAGGGTGTCGGGGAGGCAGGCACAGACGCCCCCAAGGCCGGTACGCTGATAGCAGAGGCGACGCCCAGTGCGAGCAGGGCGGCGCCGACAACACGGACCGCACGTGTGCGGTTCATCAGTCGTCTCCCTCATCTTCGGGTGCAGGGAACCCGGGAGGTCGTGGTTGCAGGGACCCCCCTCCCGGGGTCTGTAGGGGGACGGGTGGTGGGGCGGCGGCAGGGGTCGCCCCACCCTCCCCCACTCCTCGTCCGGGAGCAGGCGACTGCTGGCGCGGGAGTCATCGCCAACCGACCTCCTCCCCACTCACCCCATCGGCTGACACTTACTCAGCCCGACGGGTGTAGTTACGAACCCGTTACCTGTTACGACAAGGCCTGATTGGGTGCGAAGCGTGTCACAAGACACGGTTGCCTGGGTACGCCGAGTAGCAATTAACAATTGACTAATACGTAACGTCACCGTTGTAAGACACTCCGCACACGTCCGGGTGAAGTAGACACCGCTAGATGACGCAGTGCGTATGCGGCTATCCGGTGGTGGGCGCCCGCGAGGGTGGCGCGCTGGGCGCGGTGGTGCTCGGCGCGGCCGGGCTCGTCGTAGTGGTCGTCGGCGGCGGCGGGGTGGTCGTGGTGCTGGGTTCCGTGGTCGAGGTCGGCGGCGTGGCGGTGGTCGTCTCCGTGGGCGGGGTGCCGCTCGGCGGCACGCTCGTGGTGGTGGGTCCCGGCGCGGGGTGCTTCGCGGGCGTCTCGGTCGGCTGGTTGAACAGGGCACCCAGGGTGGTGCCGTTGTTGCCGCCGGAGACCGGCGCCCCGCGCACCGCCTCGATGCCGAAGATCACGAGCATGCCCAGGCAGAACGCGGCCACCGTGCCGAGGGCCACGGTGGCCCAGCGGCGCCTGCTCCAGCCGGTGCGCTCCGGCTCGGCCCCGGGCAGGTCCTCGGTGCGGATCTTGACGGTCTCCGCTTCCGACGGGTCCTCACCGCGGCCGCCGACCCGCGAGCGCACGGTGTCCCTGGCCCGGTCGATCGAGTGCTGGTAGAGCGTCGCGCCGACGGTGGTCACCACGCTGGCCAGCCCGGCGCCGAGCACCGTGCCCGCCACGCCGAGGTTGCTGCCCAGCAGGGCCGCCGTCACCGCCGCGAGCGCACCCGCGACCACCTGCGTCGGCTTCAGCTCGAGCCGAGTCTTACTGGTCTCCTTGTCCATGTCTCCATTCCTCCGCTGCACGTCCAACGATCCAGACGTGAGCGGTGCTCCCCCGGTTCGCCAATGGTGAGCACGAACACCCTCAACCGTCCACAGTGGACTTGTCGGTGAGGTGCGTTGGCGGGCCGTCTACTCCGCAGGCCAGCGCGCCGTCCAGTTCGGCGGGCGGTGGCGGCTGCTGGTTGCGCAAAACCCCGTTGTCCACGCCCAGAGCGAACAGGCCGCCCACCGCGGCCGCCGCCGCGCACACCAGCAGCGCGAGCTGCCAACCTGCCGTGAGCGCAACGGGATCGGTGTACTGGTCGCCGCGGATCCCCGCCACTGCGGGCAAAACGGCCACCGCGAGCAGCGAACCCGTTCTGGCCACGGCGTTGTTCACCCCGGAGGCGACCCCGGCGTGCCGGTCCGGGGCGGCGGCCAGCACGGTGGCCGTCACTGGGGCGACGGCGGCCGCCAGGCCCAGGCCGAACACGAGCACACCGGGCAGCACACCGGTCAGGTAGGACGCACCGGGTTCGGCCATGCGCAGCAGCAGCATGCCCGCGCCGACCAGGATCGGGCCGACCACCAGTTGCAGGCGCGGGCCGATGCGCTGGGCCAGCCGTCCGGAGCGGGCCGACAGCAGCAGCATCAGGATGGTGATCGGCAGGCCGGACAGGCCCGCGGCCACCGGGGAGTAGTGCAGGGACACCTGCAACTGCATGACCATCAGCATCATGACCCCGCCCAGCGCCGCGTAGAGCAGGAAGGTCAGCAGGTTCGACAGCAGGAACGTGCGGTCCGCGAACAGTTCCGGCGGCACCAGCGGGTCGGCGGAGCGGGCCTGCAACACGCAGAAGGCCACCAGTGCGAGCACGCCGACCAGGCCCGCGACCAGCACCAGCGGATCGGCCACGCCACGGGCGGGTGCCTCGACCAGCGCCGCGGTGACCCCGGCGAGCCCGATCGCGCCCAGTGCGGTGCCGGTGAAGTCCGGGCGGCCGGTCAGCTCCCCGTCGCAGGACTCGGGCACGTAGCGCCGGGTCAGCCACAGGCAGAGCAGGGCGACCGGCACGTTGATCAGGAACGCCAGCCGCCAGGACCCGGCCTGCACGAGCAGCCCGCCCAGCAGCGGGCCGACCGCGGTGGCCACCCCGGACAGGCCCGACCAGGCGCCGATGGCCCGCGCCCGGTCGTCGTGGGCGAAGGCGGACTGGAGGATCGCCAGCGAGCCGGGGGTGAGCAGCGCGCCGCCGACGCCCTGGAGCACGCGGGCGGCCACCAGCACCTCGGTGGTCGGCGCGATCCCGCACAGCACCGAGGTGATGCCGAACCAGGCCACGCCCAGCTGGTAGACCCGGCGCCTGCCGTAGCGGTCGCCGAGTGAGCCCGCGACGAGGATCAGCGCGGCCAGGGACAGCAGGTAGCCGTCGATCACCCACTGCAGGCCGGTCACCGAGGCGCCCAGTTCGGCGCCGATCTTCGGCAGCGCCACGTTGACGATCGTGCCGTCCAGCATGGCCATGCCGGAACCGACGATCGTGGCCGCCAGCACCCCTCTGGCCTGGCCGCTGCCCCACCGCACACCTGTGCCCGAGCTCGTCATGGGTGCAGGTTCCTGCGTGCGGGTGTCGGCCGCAAGGCGGGGGTCAGCGGTAGAGCCGCGCCAGGTGGTTGGTGATCGCCAGCTGGGCGGCGGCCAGGTCGATGCGGCCGATCAGCACGTGTGCGTCCAGCCCGTCGATCAGGGCGAGCAGGGCGTCGGCCTCGTGCTCGGCGTCCACCTCGGGGCTCAGCTCCCCGTACTGCTGGGACAACAGCAGCACGGCGGTGAACAGATCACGCCCTGCGGCGTAGTGGCCGCGCAGCACCTCGGCCAGCTCGGCGGACACCACGGCGCGGGCCAGGAAGGCGATCCACACCCGGCCCTCGTCCACGTGCTCCGGGGCACCGGTGATCAGGTCCACGGCCACCCTGCGCAGGAGCACCTGGCCGGGGCAGCCCGGCACGACCTCGGCGATCTGCTTGTCCAGCCGGGCGTTGACGGTGCGCAGGCTGTACTCGAATGCGGCCTTGAGCAGGTCGTCCTTGGTGGGGAACTGGCGCTGCACGTAGCCCATGGACAGCTCCGCCTCGGCCGCGACGGTGCGCACGCTGACCGCGTCCAGCCCGTCCCGCCTGGTGATCCGCAGCAGCGCCTCCAGCACCTCCGCGCGGCGGGTGTCCTCGGCTCTCACCTAGCTAGTATGCCGCACATCGATGCGATACGATCGCATCGATGCGATCGTATCGACTTGGGGGATGACCGTGCAGAAGTCCACGTACGACCTGCTCATGACCGGCTGCGTGCTGGTCGGGGTGCATGAGGGTGTGGTGCCGATCGTGATGCAGCTCTGCGGCTGGGGCTTCCACGCCCTGGCCTTCCCGGTACTGCTGCCCACCCCGTGGATGTGGACCGTCTCGGTGCTGGCGATCCTCGCCGCCTTCGCCGGGCTGTGGTACCTGGACGAGGCGAAGAAGCGCGCCTACCCGGCCGGGGCCGAGTCGTGATCAGGCTGCTCACCGCGGCACTGACCGCGCTGTCGCTGACCACGGCACCCGGCACACCGACCGTGGTGCACACCGACGCCGGGTCTGTCAGAGGGGAACAGACCGGGCGGTTCCTGGAGTTCCGAGGCATCCCGTACGCGGCCCCGCCGGTCGGCGACCTGCGGTTCGCCGCACCGGCTCACGTGCATCCCTGGGCGGGGGTCAGGGACGCACGTGAGCCTGGCTCGCCTTGCCTGCAACAGGAGGGCGGTCGGGTCAGCGGCAGCGAGGACTGCCTGTACCTGAACGTCTCCGTGCCGACCACACCGCGCTCGGGGCCGCGGCCGGTACTGGTGTGGATCCACGGCGGCGGCTTCCTCACCGGCTCGGGCAGCCAGTACCCGTTCACCGGGCTGGCCACCGCCGCCGACGCCGTGGTCGTGACGATCAACTACCGACTAGGCCTGTTCGGTGCCTTCCCATACCCGGAGCTGGGCGGCGAGGTGGAGTTCGGCCTCCAGGACCAGCAGGCCGCCCTGCGCTGGGTGCGGCGCAACATCGCGGCCTTCGGCGGTGATCCGCACGACGTGACGGTGGGCGGCGAGTCGGCGGGCGCGATGAGCACCTGCTCGCAGCTTGCCTCCCCCTCGGCGGCCGGCCTGTTCCAGAAGGCGATCCTGGTCAGCGGTTCCTGCGCGATGCGGCACGAACCAGGTGCGCTCGCACCGGGTTCCGGCGCGGTGTCCACCTGGCTGCCGCTGGACCAGATGCACGGTCCCGCCATGACCGCCGCGGCGAACCTGCACTGCTCGGACCTCAAGTGCTTGCGGGACAAGCCTTCTGGCGAGCTGCTCGCGCAGAGCGGGCCGCAGTTCGGGCTGTTGCCGTACGGCACGGACGTGCTGCCGATCCGTCCGCTGGACGCCCTGCGGCGCGGGCTGTTCACGCACGCCGCCGTGCTGAACGGCACCACGCACGACGAGCACGTGCAGATCACCGTGGACGGTTGGCAGAGCGCGCACCTGGACCGGGACGGCTACAACCGCGTGCTGACCGACACCTTCGGCGAGCGGGTCGCACGGCGCTACGCGTTGGCGCCGGGGCAGTCCCCGCTCGCCGGGCTGTCCAGGCTCTACACCGACGCCGACTGGATCTGCCCGGCACTGACCAGCAACCAGTTGTACGCCAAGGACAAGCCCGCCTTCGGCTACGTGTTCGACGACCCGGCCGCACCGGTGGCGGACGGTCGGCCGCTGCCGCCGGAGGTGACCCCGGCGACCACGCACGCCTCGAACATCTACTACCTGCTCGACAACCCGGCGCTGTCCGGGGCCGAACGCGCCCTCAGCGATCAGCTGATCGCGTACTGGGCGAACTTCGTGCGCACGGGTGACCCGAACGGCACCGGCCTGCCGCACTGGCCGCAGGCCGGTGGCGCCCAGGCGCAACGGCTCGCGCCCGGCGCCACCGGGCCGATCGACCTGGTCGCCAGCCACCAGTGCGATCTGTGGGCGCAGTGATGGAGATCCTGTGAATCCCTATTCCTGATGGCGCCCGAAATGTCTAGCCTGTCCTGGGCCCGCACAGCGCGGGTCCAGGACAGGGGGGTTACACCGTGAAGTTCGGACGTGTGTTCGGTCTGCTCTGCGGTTCGGCCGTGGCCGTGACCGTGCTGGTTCCCGCGACGGCCTCGGCCGAGCCGGGCGTGCGGCAGCTGCCCGCGCTGCCGGGCGGGTCGGCCAGCGGGGCGTGGGGCGTCAACAACAGCGGCGCGGCCGCGGGCTGGTCCAACACCGGGAACACCTCGCACGGCGTGCGCTGGACCGCCGAAGGCACCGCCGTCGACCTGGGCACCCTGCCCGGGGACACCGGCAGCTCCGCCACCGCGATCAACAACTCCGGCACCGTGGTCGGGCGCTCCTCGTCCAGCGGCGCGGACCACGCCGTGCGCTGGGGCTCCGACGGCGTGATCAAGCAGCTCGCCGCGCTCGAGGGCACCACGTACTGCACGGCAGAGGCCATCAGCGACTTCGAGGTCGCCGCCGGGCACTGCGGCGCCTCCTGGGCCTCCTACGAGGGCCGTGCCGTGCGCTGGAGCTGGGACGGCACCGTCACGGAGCTGCCCGCTCTGCCCGGGGACAAGTTCAGCAGCGCGCTGAAGGTCAACCGCGCGGGCACGGCCGTGGGCTACTCGACCACCCCCGGCTACGTCTCGCGTCCGGTGCGCTGGAGCGCGGACGGCACCGTCACCGCGCTGCCGCTGCTGCCGGGCGGCGAGTCGGGCAAGGCGCGCGGCCTGACCGAGAGCGGCGTGGTCGTCGGCACGGTCTGGGTGTACCGCAACGGGCACGGGGTGAACCACGCCGTGCGCTGGAACACCGACGGCACCGTCACCGACCTCGGTGTGCTGCCGGGCACGACCGACGCGCAGAGCGAGGCGTACGCCGTCAACGCCGACGGCACGGTGGTCGGCGAGACGCAGGACTCGCAGGGCCGCTACACCGCCGTGCGCTGGGCCGCGGACGGCACGGCCACCAACCTCGGCCTGCTGCCGAACGCCGTGGAGGGGTCCATCACCTTCGCCACGGCCGTCAACGACAGTGGCCTGGTGGTCGGCAGCTCCTCGGCCAACGCCGTGCGCTGGGGCTGACACGGCCCCTGGTCGCCACTAGCGTCGGCTCCATGGTCGACTCGCTGCGCAGTCACGGCTGGTTCCGCGATGAGGGCGTGCTGGGCTTCACGCACCGGTCGTGGCTGCGCAACCAGGGTCATCCCGACCACGCCTTCGACGGGCGGCCGGTGATCGGCATCTGCCAGACCGCCAGCGACCTCACCCCGTGCAACGCGCACCTGCGCGGCCTGGCCGAGCACGTCAGGCGCGGGGTGTACGAGGCGGGCGGCCTGCCCATGGAGTTCCCGGTGACCTCACTGGGCGAGGTCCTGATGCGGCCGACCACCATGCTGTTCCGCAACCTGGTGTCGATGGACGTCGAGGAGACGCTGCGCGCCAACCCGCTGGACGGGGTGGTGCTGCTCACCGGGTGCGACAAGACCACGCCCGCCCTGCTGATGGGCGCCGCCAGCGTGGACCTACCGACCCTGGTGGTCAACGGCGGTCCGATGCTCAACGGCCGGTTCCGCGGCAGGCAGCTCGGTTCGGGCACCGACGTGTGGCGGTTCGCCGACGCGCGCCGCACCGGGGCGATGTCGGCCGCCGACATGAGCGCGGCCGAGGCGTGCATGTCCCGCTCCGCGGGTCACTGCAACACGATGGGCACGGCCTCCACGATGGCCTGCTGGGTCGAGTCCATGGGCCTGTCGCTGCCCGGCATGGGTGCGCTGCCCGCGGTGGACTCCCGGCGCGCGGCCCTCGCCCACGTGTCGGGCAGCCGCATCGTCGAGCTGGTGCGGGAGGACGTACGCCTGTCCGCGATCGCCACCCGGCAGGCCCTGGAGAACGCGGTGGTCGTCAACGCCGCGATCGGCGGCTCCAGCAACTTCGCCGTGCACCTGCTGGCGCTGGCCGGTCGGCTGGGCGTGCCGTTCGGCCTGGACGACGTGGACCGGCTCGGCAGGGACGTGCCGCTGCTGGTGGACCTGATGCCCGCTGGCCGCCACCTGATGGAGGACTTCTGCTATGCCGGTGGCCTGCCCGCCGTGCTGCGCGAGCTGGGCGACCGGCTGCCGCACCCGCACGCCCCGACGGTCACCGGCGGCACCCTGGCCGAGAACACCGCCGACGCCGAGGTGTTCGACCGCGAGGTGATCCGCTCGGTGGCCGACCCGCTGCGCAGCGACGCCGGGCTGGCCGTGCTGCGCGGCAACCTCGCCCCGGACGGGGCCGTGATCAAGCCTGCCGCCGCCTCACCCCGCCTGCTGCGGCACGCCGGGCGCGCTGTGGTGTTCCACGGGGTCGAGGACCTGCACGCTCGGATCGACACCGTGGACTGCGACGCCGACTCGGTGTTCGTGCTCACCGGGGTGGGCCCGCGCGGGTTCCCCGGTATGCCGGAGGTCGGCAACTTCGGGCTGCCCAAGCGGCTGCTGGACGCGGGCGTGGACGATGCCGTGCGGATCTCCGACGGGCGGATGAGCGGCACCGCGTTCGGCACCGTGGTGCTGCACGTGGCGCCCGAGTCAGCGGTCGGCGGCCCGCTGGCCCTGGTCCGTGACGGGGACCTGGTCGAGCTGGACGTACCCGCGCGCAGCCTGCACCTGGCCGTGCCCGAGGAGGAGCTGGCCAGGCGGCGGGCGGAGTGGACCCCGCCGCCCCGGGCCGCCGAGCGCGGCTGGGTCCGGCTCTACGTGGACCACGTCGGCCAGGCCGACACCGGGGTCGACCTGGACTTCCTGGTGGGCGGCAGCGGCGCGCCGGTGCCGCCGGGCAACCACTGACCTGTACTCATCCCCCGCCACTCCCAGGGGGGCGACCCCGTCACCAGTCTACCGCCCACCCCCGACAGTTGATCTTGCTCAAGATCCACATGTGGACAACTCGGCGGGTGTGCACAACTCAGTCGTCGATGGGCCGGTTCAGGGTGGCCACGAACTTGTACCGGTCACCCCGGTAGACCGAGCGCACCCACTCCACTGGGTTGCCCTCGGTGTCGAAGGAGTGCCGGGACAGCAGCAGCATCGGCAGGCCGATGTCCGCGCCGAGCAGCTCGGCCTCCTCCGGGGTGGCCAGCGCGGTCTCGATGGTCTCCTCGGCGTGACCCATCTCCACCCCGAACCGCTCGCGCAGCACCTGGTACAGCGAGCCGCCGGAGCTGACGTAGCGGCGCAGGCCCCTGAACCGCCCGAGCGCCAGGTGCGTCGTCTCGATGGCCATCGGCTCCCCGTCGGCCAGGCGCAGCCGGTGCAGGCGCAGCACCTTGGCCCCGGCCCGCACGCCGAGCCAGCGGGCCAGTTCGGCGTCGGCGGCCTCCTCGCTGGCCTCCAGCAGCCGCGAGGAGGGCTGGCGGCCCTGTGCCCGCATGTCCTCGGTGTAGGAGCTCAACTGCAGGCGCTGGGCGACCTTGGGCTCGGCGGCGAAGGTGCCCTTGCCCTGCACGCGGAGCAGCCTGCCCTCCACGGTGAGCTCGGCCAGCGCCTGGCGCACGGTGGTCCTGGACACGTCGAAGTCCGCGGCCAGCGAGCGCTCGGTCGGGATCGGCGAGCCGGGCGGCATGGACCGCAGCAGTTCGAGCAGGTGCCGCTTGAGCCCCCAGTACTTGGGCTCGCGCTGCACCCGCGACCTGGCCCCGGCGTCGGCTGACGTCTCGAGCATGGCCTCCTCCTCCTTGGCTTGTCGCCCCACACCCCGGTGAACAGGATGCCCTGTCAACCGCTCTTCGTGCGATCACACCCCCGGTCATTCGTCGGATGACTTTGCAACGGTCTGGCAACCACCTTGACATCGACTGTGGCGCGGCACACCCTTTCTCGCATTGGTCTACACCAAATTGGCGACACAGGTGAGCTCGTCCGGCGGCGGAGCCGGGGTGGAAGGGCGGAAGCACGTGCTGCGGAGAACTACCTCACGGAGAACTACCTCTCGTATCGTGATGGCCACCGTGGGGGCGGTGACACTGGCGCTGGTGGCGGCGGCCTGCGGTTCCGGCGCCTCGGGTGGCGGTGACAAGAAGCTGACCGTCTGGCTGATGAGCGGCTCGGCCCCGGACGCCACGGTCAGCGCGATCAACAAGGACTTCGAGGCCGCGCACCCCGGTGTGAAGGTCGACTACCAGGTCCAGCAGTGGAACGGCATCGGTCAGAAGCTGACCACCGCGCTGACCGGCACCAGCGGCGGCCCCGACGTCATCGAGCTGGGCAACACGCAGGTCTCGCAGTACACCTCGCAGAAGACCCTGCTGGACCTGACCGGCGCGGTGGGCGACCTCAACGGGGCGCAGTGGCTGCCCGCGCTCAAGGAGTCCGGGGCCGACAGCGGCAAGCAGTACGGCGTGCCCTTCTACGCGGCCAACCGCGTGGTGATCTACCGGACCGACCTGTTCCAGCAGGCGGGCATCACCGCCCCGCCCACCTCCAACGAGGAGTGGCTGGCCGACCTGGGCAAGCTCAAGTCCCTGCCGAACATCGACCCGCTGTACCTGCCCGGCCAGGAGTGGTACACGCTGCTGTCGTTCATCTGGGACCAGGGCGGTGACGTCGCCAAGTCCGACGGCGGCACGTGGAAGTCCGCGCTGAACACCCCCGAGGCGAAGGCCGGTTTCGCCTTCTACAAGCAGCTGGTGGATGCCTCCGGCACCAAGGCGGCCAAGGACACCGACGAGGCCAAGCCGCAGCAGTCCGACGTGGTGGCCAAGGGCGACACCGCCTCCTTCATCGGCTTCTCCTGGGAGCTGGCCGGGGTGCTCAAGGCCAACCCGGCGCTGAAGGACAAGTTCGGCGCCTTCCCGATCCCGTCCAGGACCGCGGGCCAGACGGCCCCGGTGTTCCTGGGCGGCTCGGACCTGGCCGTCCCGGCCAACAGCAAGAACGCCGACCTGGCCAAGGACTGGCTGAAGCTGATCACCAGCGCCAAGTACCAGGGCCAGCTGGCCGCGGGCGGCTCGGTGCCGGGCACCTCCACCGACACGACCGCGCTGAACAGCACCCCGGCGGGCAAGGCCATGGCCACCGCCGCCAAGAACGGCAAGGTCACCCCGATCACGCCCAAGTGGGCCGCGGTCGAGGCCGACAACCCGCTCAAGACGGCGCTGACCGCCTACCTGACCGGGCAGAAGAGCCTGGACCAGGCCGTGTCCGACGCCGACTCGGCGATCACCAAGACGCTCGGCAGTTCGAGCTGAGCCGATGACGGTGACCACGAACACCGCGGTGCCGGTGGGGGCTCCCCCGCCGGCACCGCGTGCCACCGCGCCCGAGCGGCCCCGCAAGCGGCTGCTCGGGCAGCAGGCGATCCCGTACCTGTTGCTGCTGCCCGCCACGTTGGCGGTGCTGGTCATGCTCGGCTACCCGGTGCTGTCCGTGGTGCTGACCAGCTTCCGCCAGCTCGACCTGGGCGAGCTGGTGCAGGGCGAGGTCGTCTGGAAGGGCCTGGACAACTACCGGGAGATCCTGTCCGACCCGAACTTCTGGGTGATCACCGGGCGCACCCTGGTGTTCACCGCGGCCTGCGTGGCCAGCACCGTGCTGGGCGGTCTTGGCGTGGCGCTGCTGATGCGGCACGCCAGCCGGGGCGTGCGGCTGGTGCTCCAGCTGAGCCTGGTGTTCGCCTGGGCGATGCCGCTGCTGTCGGCGACCACCGTGTTCCAGTGGATGTTCGACCAGAACTACGGGATCCTGAACAAGACCCTGGTGCAGCTGGGCTTCCACCAGTTCGCGGGCTTCTCCTGGTTCTCCACCGGGTTGAGCACCATGGCCGTGATCGTCATCCTGATCGCCTGGCAGGGCATCCCGTTCGTGGCCTTCACCCTGTACGCGGGCATCGTCGGTGTCCCGGCCGACCTGTACGAGGCGGCGGGCCTGGACGGGGCCAGCAGCTGGCAGACCTTCCGCGCGGTGACCTGGACGGCACTGCGCCCGCTGGTCAACGTGGTGACCTTCCTGTCCCTGCTGTGGGACTTCAAGGTGTTCGCGCAGGTGTGGGCGATCCGCCAGGGCGGGCCGGACGGCGGCAGCACCACGCTGCCGGTGTTGCAGTTCCTCAAGGGCATCGCCACCAGCCACTTCGGCGTGGCCGCGGCGGTCAGCGTGATCATGATCGTGCTGCTGGTCGCGGTGACCTGGCAGAACCTGCGGCTGATGCTGCGCAGCGAGGGGGTGGACTGATCGTGTTGCGTGTCAAGCGGATCACGGTGTCGGTGGTCGGCGTGCTCGTGGCGGTGCTGTTCGCCTTCCCCACGTACTGGATGGTCACCACCGCGCTCAAGCCCGCCAACCAGCTGCTGTCGGACAGCTACGACCTGGTGCCGCTGGGGCTGACCCTGCAGCACTTCGTGGACGGCATCAGCAAGGAGGGCTTCCTGACCGCGCTGGGCAACAGCGTGATCACCTCGCTGGGCGCGGTGCTGTTCGCGCTGATCGCCGGTCTGCTCGCGGCGGTGCCGTTGGCGCGCATGCGCTTCCGCGGCCGCAAGGGCTTCGTGCTGCTGGTCCTGGTCGCGCAGATGGCCCCGTTCGAGGCCCTGCTGATCCCGATGTACCTGATGATGCGCTCGGCGGACCTGCTCAACCAGCTGCCCGGCCTGATCCTGGTGTACTTCGCGGCCACCCTGCCGTTCACCGCGTGGACGCTGCGCGGCTTCGTGAAGGGCATCCCGGTGGACCTGGAGGAGGCGGCCATGGTGGACGGCTGCGGGCGCTGGGCGGCCTTCCGCCGGGTGACCCTGCCGCTGCTGGGCCCCGGCCTGGTGGCCACCTCGGTGTTCAGCTTCATCACGGCCTGGAACGAGTTCCTGTACGCGCTGACCTTCATGCAGGACCAGGGCAACTACACGCTGCCGGTGTGGCTGTCGGGCTTCCAGACCCAGTTCGGCACCGACTGGGGTGGCACGATGGCGGCCTCGACCGTGTTCACCGTGCCCGTGCTGATCTTCTTCCTGATCGTGCAGCGCAATCTCGTGTCGGGCGTCACCGCGGGGGCGGTGAAGGGCTGAGCCATCCACTAGTATTGGTCTAGACCTAGCGGGACCCCCGAGGAGGACCGTGATGCAGCCAGGCCAGCACATGAGCGCGGACATCGCCGCGCAGCCGAAGATCTACGCGGACCTGGTCGCGCGCCAGTCCGAGCTCGCGGGCGTCGCCGCGAAGATCGCCGAGCGCAGGCCCAGGTTCGCACTGCTGGCCGCGCGTGGGTCCAGCGACCACGCCGCGCTGTACGCCAAGTACCTGATCGAGGTACTGCTCCAGCTGCCCGCCGGGCTGGTGTCCCCGTCCACGACCACGCTGTACGGGGCCCGGCCCGACCTGACCGACGTGCTGCTGGTCTCGGTCAGCCAGAGCGGCGGCTCCCCGGACCTGCTGGAGGTCACCGAGTCGGCACGTCGCCAGGGCGCGCTGACCGTGGCGGTGACCAACACCCCGGACTCCCCGCTGAACCTGGCGGCCGAGCTGTCGGTGGACGTCGGCGCGGGCCCCGAGGTGGCCGTGGCGGCGACCAAGACCTACTCGGCGACCCTGCTCGCGCTGTACCTGCTGATCGACGCGGTGCGCGGCGGCAAGGGCGAGCAGGCCGCCAAGCTGGGTGAGCTGGCGCAGCGCACCCTGGACGAGTCCCAGGCCGCTGTCGACGAGGCCGTACAGCGGTTCAGGTTCGTCAACCGCGTGCTGACCACGGGGCGCGGCTACTCCTCGGCGACCGCTGCCGAGGCGGCGCTCAAGCTGGCCGAGACCAGCTACCTGTCGGCGCGCTCCTACAGCGGGGCAGACCTGCTGCACGGCCCGGTCGCCGCCGTGGACGCCGAGACCGGCGTGCTGGCCGTGACCAGTTCGGGTCAGGGCGGGGCCGCCATGCGCGAGGTGCTGGACGTGGTGCACTCGCGCGGCGCCGACGTGTTCGCCGTCGGGTCGGCGGCTGCCAAGGTGTCGGCGGCCCTGCGCATCCCGGTGGCCGAGTCGGCCGAGGAGGTCGCGCCGATGTTGGAGGTGCTGCCGGTGCAGCGGCTCGCGCTGGGCCTGTCGCTGGCGCGCGGCGGGGACCCGGACAGCCCGCGCGGCCTGAACAAGGTCACCAAGACCCGCTGAGCGGGACTCACACTCCACTGAGCGGGACACGCCGAACTGTCGGCGTGTCCCGCTCACCAGCACGCGAGTCCCGTCCTGAGGCACGCGAGTCCCGCTCTGGGGAGCGTCACTCCCGCTCAGCGGTCAGCGAGTCCCGCCCTGTGTGAGTGCGGTGGCGGTCAATCTGCCCAGGCCCGCGGCGATCGTGCCCAGCCCTGGCTTCGCCTGCGGCCAGCGCCCGGCGGCGATCCGCCGGAACTGGGCGTTGTGCCAGCCCAGTTCGAGATAGGCGTCGACCGGCCGGTAGCCGGTGCGCGGGGCGCTGCGGGGCAGCGACACGGGTTCGTCGGCGGCGAGCAGTCGCGCAGGGTAGTCGGTGACGAAGGCCAGCGGCCGGGCCAGGCCGATCACGTCCACGGCGCCGCTGTCCAGGACGCGGCGCATGGTCTTGGGGTCGCGCAGGCCGCCGGTGAGCATCAGCGGCATCTCGGTGCGCTCGCGTGCGGTCTCGGCGAACCCGAGGAAGTGCCCTTCCGCGTGGTCCATCATGGCCGGTGACTCGTAGTTGCCGCCGGAGATCTCCAGCAGGTCCACGCCCTCGTCGGCGAGGGCCCGCACCACGTCCAAGGACTCGGCCTGGCTGAACCCGCCGTGCTGGAAGTCCGCGCTGTTGAGCTTGACCGACACGGGCGTGCCCCGGCCCACGGCGGCCCGCACCGCGCGCACGACCTCCAGCAGCAGCCTGCGCCGCCCGGCCGCGTCCCGCCCGTACTCGTCCTCGCGCCGATTCGCCAGCGGGGACAGGAACTGTGACAGCAGGTAACCGTGCGCGGCGTGCACCTGCACCCCGTCCCACCCGGCCTGCCACGCCAGTTCGGCGGTTCGGGCGAAGGCCGCGACAACCCGAGCGATGCCCGCCCTGTCCAGCGCGCGCGGCCTGCGCAGGTTCATGCCGGGAATGCCGACGGCCACTGTGGACGGTCCGACCGGCTGCCTCAGCAGCGGCAGGCTGGCCACTCGCCCCGGGTGGTTGATCTGCATCCACGCCGCCGCGCCGCCGGACTTGGCCGCCTGGGCCCAGCTCCGGTACGCGGGCAGGTAACGCTCATCTTCCAGGATGGCGTTACGAGGCTCGGTGAGCGCGGTTCGGTCGACCATCACGTTGCCGGTGACCAGCAGGCCAGCACCGCTGCCGCCCCACACCCGGTACAGCTGGCGCAGCGCCTCCGTGGGCGCGCCGGTGCGGGTGGCGAGTTGCTCGCTCATCGCGGCCTTGGCGAGTCGGTTGGGCAGGGTGGCCCCACAGGGCAGGCGCAGCGGCTTGTCGAGCATGGCGACTCCCGGCTCCAGAAAGCTACAGTGCTGTAGCTTTTGCAGGCTACGCTGGCCGCCGTGACCACGGCAAGCAGCAAGCGCCCCTACGCCGCCAGACTCCCCCCGCAGGAGCGCCGCGAGCAGCTGCTGGACGCCGCGCTGCTGATCATCAACACCGACGGGGTAGGCGCGGTCTCCGTGGACGCCGTGGCCAGGACCGCGGGCGTGACCAGGCCGGTGGTGTACGGGCAGTTCGCCGACACCGGGGACATTCTGCGCACCCTGCTGACCCGCGAGGAGCAGCGTGCGCTGGCGCAACTCGCCGAACTGCTGCCGCGCGAGCCCGCCGAGCACGACCCGGTGGAGCTGTTCACCGCCACCCTGGACGGCTTCCTGCGCGCTGTGACGGCGCACCCGGACACGTGGCGGGCGATCCTGCTGCCGGTGGACGGCGTGCCGCCGCCGGTGCGCAGGCACGTGGAGCGGGCCGACCGGCAACTGCGGGACCGGTTCGCCGCGTTGTGCCGGTGGGCGCTGGGTGAGCGCGAGGTGGACGTGGAACTGCTCGCGGAGAGCCTGCTGGCGCTGATGAAGCAGGCGGGCCGCCTGGTGCTGGCCGAGCGCGAGCTCTACCCGCCGGAGCGGATCACCGCGTTCGGCCGCGCCATGGCCAGCGCGTTCCTGAGCTGAGGAGCACCGGTCACGCCGGTAGGCGGGACTCACGCGCGGCTGAGCGGGACTCGCCACGCCGCTGGGCGGGACTGACCGTCGGCTGAGCGGGACTCGCGCACCCCACAACGGGACTCGCGCGCGGCCGAGCGGCACCGGTCACGCTGCTGGGCGGGACTCACCGTCGGCTGACCGGGACCCGCGCACCGGAGAACGGGACACGCGCGCCGCTGAGCAGTCACCGCCGCCACGCGGGTGGGCGGGACTCGCGCGCCGCTGGGCGGGACTCGGCCGCTGGAGAACGGGACACGCCGCCCCCGCGCACTGGAGCGCGGAACCGCCCCGTCGGCCGAGCGGTCACCGCCACGCCACTGAACGGGACTCATCGTCGGCTGAACGGGACACGCGCACCCCACAACGGGACACGCCCGCCAGCGAGCGGGACTCGCACGCAGCTGAGCGGCACCGGTCACGCCGCTGAACGGTCACCGCCACGCCGGTGGGCGGGACTCACCGTCGGCTGAACGGGACTCGCGCACCGGAGAACGGGACTCGCGCGCCCCACAGCGGGACACGCCCGCCAGCGAGCGGGACTCGCCGGTGGTGGGCCGTGTCAGCTGCCCGCTGCGACCAGGCCGCCGACCTCATCGGCGTCGTACACGACCTCGCCGTCCACCCAGACCCTGCGCGGCCGCAGGTCCTCGTCCCACCACACCAGGTCGGCGACCGCACCGGGCGCGATGCGGCCCAGGTCCTTCGCCCCGATGGCGTCGGCCGGGATCTCGGTGGCCGAGGTGAGCGCGTCGGCCTCCGCGACCCCCAGCGAGACGATGTTGCGCACGGCCCGGTCCAGGGTGAGCGCGCTGCCCGCGATGGTTCCCTCGGGGGACCGCGGCACCCCGGCCTCGGTCAGCAGCACCTCGGCGCCGCCCAACCGGTAGCGCCCCGCGGGCATGCCCGCCGCCGCCACGGCGTCGGTGACCAGCATGACCCGCTCCCCGGCTGCGGCGAACACCAGTCGGCAGACCGGTCCGGCCACGTGCGCGAGGTCGGCGATCAGCCCGAGCGTGTACCGGTGGTCGGTGAGCGCGATGCCCGGCACACCGGGTTCGCGGTGGCTGAGCGGGGTCTGCGCGTTGAACAGGTGGGTGACCATGCTGGCGCCCGCGTCGGCGGCGGCCGTGGTCTGCGCGGCGGTGGCGTCGCTGTGCCCGACCGAGACGACCACGCCCGCCTCGACCAGTCGTCGGATCGCCTCGGTGCCGCCGGGCCGCTCCGGGGCCAGGGTCACGATGCGCAGCGCCTCGGCGACGGCCCTGTCGCGCAGGATCAGGTCCAGGTTGTCGGTGCCGGGTGCGACCATGAGGTCCGGGTCGTGCACACCGTGCCGCTGCGGGGAGAGGAAGGGGCCTTCCAGGTGCAGCCCGACCGGACGGGCACCGTAGTGCTCGGGCAGCGCCGCCATGGCCGCGACCAGCGCGCGGGACTGGCGCACGATCGCGGGTACCGGGGCGGTGATCAGGGTGGGCAGGAACCGGGTGACCCCGGTGCGCGGCAGGAAGCCCGCGACGGCGCGCATGCCCGCCGCGTCCACGTCGGCGAAGTCCACGCCGAAGGCACCGTTGATCTGGACGTCGACCAGGCCCGCGGTGAGCAGCCCGGTGGGCAGCACCTCCGCGTCAGCGGCCCGCCCCTCGACGACCTCGACGATCCGGCCGTCCCGGACCCGCACGGAGACGGGACCGGTCAGGGCGCGCCCGACGAGCGCCCTCGGGGCTGCGACTACGGCTTCCACAGAACCCTCCATTGGTCCAGACCATTAGAACGGTACGGCCAGCAGAGCAGCACGTCCAGTTAATTGTCCACCATAACCAGAAATACTGAGTGAAAAACCCGCTCCGCCAAGGGGGTGGTTGCGGAACGGACACAACCAACCTTACGCCGAATGGAGCAATCCACGTCTCGGGGAGCACCATGACGCATACTGGGCGCAAACATCCGAGGTCTTGTCGAGCGATTCGAGGCGGGCGTGGCAGTCACGGACGACGCGATCCTGCGCGTGAAGGAGATGATCGTCTCCGGGGAACTGCGGCCGGGTGACCGCCTGCCCAGGGAAGCCGACCTGGCCGAGCGCCTGGGGCTGTCCCGCAACTCCCTGCGCGAGGCCGTCAAGGCGCTGTCCCTGGTCCGGGTGCTGGACGTGCGCCAGGGCGACGGCACCTACGTGTCCAGCCTGCGCGCCGACGACCTGCTCGGCGCCCTGTCCTTCGTGCTGGACCTGCACCGGGGCGAGGACTCGGTGCAGGAGGTGCTGGAGGTGCGCCGGATCCTGGAGCCCGCCGCCGCCGCGATGGCCGCGCAGCGGATCAGCGAGGACGAGGTGGCCTCGCTGCGCGGGCTGTGCGACGCCGCCGCGGCGGCCAAGTCGGTGGAGGAACTGGTCGAGCACGACCTGGAGTTCCACCGCCGGGTCGTGCAGGCCTCCGGCAACGCCTACCTGGCGCAGTTGCTGGACACCCTGGCCGGACCGACCGTGCGAGTGCGGATCTGGCGGGGCATCACGCAGGCCAGCGCCGTGGACCGGACCGTGGCCGAGCACCGGGCCATCGTGGACGCGCTGGCCGCGCACCAGGCGGAGCTGGCCCGGTCCTGGTCGACCGTGCACGTGGCCGGGGTGGAGCAGTGGCTCAAGGACCTGGCCTGAGCCGGTAGACCTCGGTCGCGGTGCCGCCGAACACCCGCTCGCGCTCGGCCGCGCTCAGTTCCGCCGTGAGCTGTTCGGTCGCGTCGAGCACCTCCGGGTACTCGGCGGCCAGCAGGCACACCGGCCAGTCCGAGCCGAACATCACCCGGTCCGGCCCGAAGGCCGCCAGCACGACCTCCGCGTACGGCCGCAGATCGGCCACCGACCAGTTCGCGTGATCTGCCTCGGTCACCAGCCCGGACAGTTTGCACGCGACGTTCTCCCAGGCGGCCAACCGCCGGATCTCCCCCGCCCACGGTTCGAGCTCGCCACTGGCGATGGGCGGCTTCGAGCAGTGGTCGAGCACGAACCGGACCTCCGGCAGTTCACTGACGGTGCGGACCGCCGCCGGGAGTTGGTGCGGCAGCGTCAACAGCTCGTACACCAGCCCCGCCTGCCCGACAGCCGCAAGGCCGCGCCGAACCTCCGCCCGGCACAGCCAGTCCGGGTCCGGTTCGCCCTGCACCTGGTGGCGGATCCCGCGCAGCCACCGCCCGCCCGTGCCGCCCGTCAGCTCCGCCAACCGGTCCGCCACGTCCTCGGCGGTCAGGTCCGTCCAGCCCACGACGGCCTGCACCAGCGGCCACTGCTCGGCCAGCGCCAGGAACTCCGGGGTCTCCTCCGGCACCGTCACGGTCTGCACCAGGACAGTCGCCTCAACGGAGCCTTGACTCGCCAGCGGCAGGAGGTCCTCGACACCGAAACTGCGCCGGATCACCCCCGTGGTCCAGGGCTGATCGCGAACCGTGAGATCCCAGACGTGGTGGTGCGCGTCGACCCTCACGGCACGCTCCGGCACAGTTGTCCACAGGCCGCTGAGTTGTCCACAGCTCGCCCTTTCTGCCTGGTCACGGGGTTGCCCGGCGGTAGACTGGACTTGGGGTCGCCCCCCTGGGAGTGGCGGGGGATTTATACGGGTAGGAGCAGGTCAGCGGCGCGCAGGTCGGACCAGAGCTGGTCGGGGACCGGGGTAGCGAGCCAGCTGGCGTTCTGGCGGATCTGTTCGGGCGTGCGCGCGCCGACGGCCACCGAGGTGACGGCGGGGTGGCGCAGCGGGAAGTGCAGGGCGGCCTGGGGCAGCGGCACCGCGTGGTCGGCGCAGACGGCGGCGATGCGCCGGGCCCGGGCCACCAGCTCGGCGGGGGCGGGGCCGTAGTCGTAGGTGGCGTCGGCGGGCACCTCGGGGCTGGCGAGCAGGCCGGAGTTGAACACGGCGGCGGCGACCACGGACACGCCGCGTTCCAGGCACAGCGGCAGGAACTCCGCCAGCGCCCCCTGTTCGAGCAGGGTGTAGCGCCCGGCGAGCATCACCTGGTCCAGGTCGGTCTCGCGGACGAACCGCGCGGGCACCTGCCACTGGTTCATGCCCACGCCGATGGACCGGACCACGCCCTGCGAGCGCAGGTCCGCCAGCGCGGGATAGGCCTCGGTCAGGGCCTGGCGCCAGTGGTCGTCGGGGTCGTGCAGGTAGACGGTGTCCACCCGGTCGAGGCCAAGTCTGTCCAAAGAGGACTCAAGGGAGCGTTTGACCCCGTCGGCGCTGAAGTCCCACTCGCGGCGCAGCGTCGCTGGCACGTCGAATCCGCCGACGGGCAGGTCGGATCCGGCACCGGAGGCCGGGACGAGCACGCGGCCGATCTTGGTGGACAGGGTGTAGGAGTCACGCGGGTGCGCGGCGAGCGCGGCGCCGAGTCGGCGTTCGGACAGCCCGAGCCCGTAGTGCGGGGCGGTGTCGTAGGCGCGGATCCCGCAGTCCCAGGCAGCGGCGAGGGTCTCGGCCGCCACCGCGTCGCTGACGGCGCTGTAGAGGTTGCCGATGGGAGCGGCGCCGAAGGTGATCACGGCAGCTCCCAGACGAGCCGCACCGAGGGCTCGGCCCCGGAGTAGTCGTCGGGCACGTCGAGCAGCTCGGCCATGCGCGCCTGCCAGGGGATGTTGGCCGGGTGCTCGCGCAGTTGCTCACGCATGGCGGCGTAGTCGGCGACCTCGATGAGGTGGAACAACTCCCTGCCACTGCGCCAGATCCGCCAGGAGTGCACCCCGGCCTCACGCAGTGCACCGTCCAATTCGGACGGTATGGTGGCGTGCACGCGGTCGTATTCGGCTTCACAGCCCGGTTTGAGCCTGGTGTGCAGTGCGATGGTCTGCGTCATCTAGTCCTGGGCCTTCCCGGTCGTCAGCCTGGACAGCATCAGCGCGACGAGGATGATGCCACCGTTGATCGCGCCGTACCAGAACGGGGACACGTGGGCCAGGGTCAGGATGTTCTGCACCAGCCCGAGCATCAGCACCCCGCACAGGGCGCCGAACAGGGTTCCCTTGCCCCCGTTGAGACTCACCCCGCCGATCACCGCGGCGGCGAAGGTCGTGAAGATCATGTTCTGGCCCTGGGCCGCGGCCACCGAGCCGAGCCTGCCCGCCATCAGCAGACCGGCCAGCGCGGCCAGCACCCCGCCGAGGACCAGCACGGTCCACACCACCCGGTCCACCCGGATGCCCGCGGCCCGCGCCGCGTCCGAGTTGCCGCCGATCGCGTAGAGGGCACGGCCCTGGCGGAAGAAGCCGAGCACCACGATGCCCACGGCGAACAGCAGGCCGGTGATCCACACCGAGGCGGGCAGCCCGAGCCAGGTGGCGCTGCCCAGGTAGCTGACGGAGGCGGGCAGGTCGAACAGGTTCTGGCCGCCCGTCGCACCCAGCTGCACCCCGCGGATCGTGATCAGCATGCCGAGTGTCACCACGAAGCCGGACAGCCGCAGCTTGAGGATCAGCGCCCCGTTGACCAGCCCGATCAGCGCGCCGATGAGCAGGCACAGCGGGATCGCGGTCCACTCCGGCAGCCCAACCCCGAGCCCGTGGCTGGAGGCGGGCACGATCAGCGCCACGGCCAGCGCGGGCGCGAAGCCCACCGTGGACTCCAGCGACAGGTCGATCCGCCCGGCGATGAGGATCAGCGCCTCGGCGAGCACGACCAGACCCAGTTCGGTCTGCTGCTGCACCACGTCGAGCAGGTTGCCCGCGGTCAGGAAGATCGGGCTGACGATGAAGCCCACCACCAGCAGCACCAGGATCGCGGGCACCAGGGCCAGGTCCCGGAACCGGGCCAGTTGCAACTTCGGCTTGGCCGCGGGCAACTGGGCTGACAACTCACTCACTGCTCTCCCCGATTCCCTCGATAGCGCCGACCAGTTCCCCATCGGTCCACCCGGCGGCGAACTCGGCGGCCACCGCCCCGTGCCACATCACCAGCACCCGGTCGCACGGGCGCAGGTCGTCCAACTCGTCGGAGATCACCAGCACCCCGGTGCCCGACCCGGCCGCCCGGTCCACCGCGTCCAGCAGGTTCTCCTTGGACCGCACGTCCACCCCGGCCGTGGGGTCGATCAGCACCAGCACGCTGGGTTGGTCGGCCAGTGCCCGCGCCATGACCACCTTCTGCTGGTTGCCGCCCGACAGCCCGGCCACGTCCTGCTCGGGGCCGGCGGTCTTGATCGCCAGGTCGGTGATCATGGACTCGGCGACCGCGCGCCGACGGCCCGGTGAGATCGCGCCGAACCGGCCGAGCTTGTGCGCGATGGGCAGGGTGGCGTTCTCGGCCACGCTCAGCCCGGCGACCAGCCCCTCCTTGTGCCGGTCCTGGGGTACGAACCCGATGCCGCCCGCCAGTGCGGCGGGCACGCTGCCGGGGCGCAGCCGCCTGCCGGAGACCTGGACCTCGCCGTGCACCGGCTTGCGCAGGCCGACGATGGCCTCACCCAGCGCCACCTTGCCGCTGCTGGCCGACCCGGCGATGCCGACCACCTCACCGGGGCGGATGGCCAGGTCCACTTCCTGGAACTGGCCGGGCAGGCCGAGTCCACTGACCTTCAGCACGGGAGTCAAGTTTTCCGCTACTGGAGAACGATTTCCCTCGGTGCGCAGGCCGCTGGCCTCGCCGGTCATGGCCTCGACAAGGTCCTCTTTGGACAGTCCACGCACCGGACTGGTCAGGATGTGCCTGGCGTCGCGGAAGACCGTCACCTCCTGGCAGATCTCGAAGATCTCCTGCAGGTGGTGGGAGATGAACAGGAAGGTGACCCCGCCCTCCCGCAGGGAGCTCATCCTGGCGAACAGCCGCTCGATGGCCGGTCCGTCCAGCTGCGCGGTCGGCTCGTCCAGGATGATGAACCGGGTGCCGAAGGACAGCGCCCGCGCGATCTCCACCAGCTGCCGCTGTTCCACGGTCAGGTCGGCGGCCATCGCCGCGGGGTCCACGGCCACGGCGTACTCGTCGAGCAGTTCCGCGGCGCGGCGGCGCAGCCGCGGCCAGCTGATTAGCGAGCCGCCGCCGAGCGCCTGCCGGTTGATGAACAGGTTCTCCGCCACGGTCAGCGTAGGGATGATCGTGGACTTCTGGTAGACGCAGGCCACCCTGCGCCGCCACGCCTCCCGGTCCTCCACCGGGGGCGCGGGCTCGCCGCCGAAGCTGACCTGCCCGCTGTCCGGCCGGTTCAGCCCCGTCAGCACGGACACGAGGGTGGACTTGCCCGCCCCGTTGCGGCCGACGAGCGCGTGCGTACTGCCCTCGGCCACGGTGATGCCGACCCCGTCCAGTGCGAGGGTCCGGCCGAACCGCTTGCTGATGTCGCGGGCCTGTGCCGCTGGCTGTGTCATCACTTGCCGATCTGGTTGCCCCAGAGGCTGGAGTCGCCGACGTTGTCCTTGGTCACCAACGGCGCGGGCAGCTGGTCCTCCAACTGGCCGCTGCCGACGTCCACGATGGTGCTGCCGTGGTCGGTGGCGCCCGGCTTGAAGGACTTGCCCTCCACCGCGGCCTTCGCGTAGTACAGCGCCCACTTCGCGTATAGGTCGGCGGGCTGGGACACGGTGGCGTCGATCTGCCCCTGCTTGATCGCCTCGAACTCCTGCGGGATGCCGTCGTTGGAGATGATCGTGATGTGCCGGGGATCGCCGGCCGGGAACAGGTGGTTGGTGGACTTGAGCAGTTGCAGGGTCGGCGCCAGGAACACACCACCGGCCTGCATGTAGATCCCGTTGATGTCCGGGTTCGCGGTCAGGTCGGTCTGCAACGCGGCCGAGGCCTTGCCGCCCTCCCAGTTGGTGGGCTCGGCGAACACCGTGATGCCCGGGTAGTTCTGCTTCATGCAGTCACCGAACGCCTGTGAGCGGTCCCGGCCGTTGATCGAGGACAGGTCGCCCTCGAACTCCACGACCTTTCCCTTGCCCTTCAACTGCTCGCCGAGGTACTTGCACGCCTTCTCGCCGTACGCCTTGTTGTCCGCGCGCACCACCATGTAGGCGCCGCCCTTGTCCGGGCGGGTGTCCACGGTGATCACCGGGATCTTCTTCTGGTTCAGCCGGTCCAGGGTGGTGGTGATGGCGCCGGTGTCCTGCGGGGCCATCACCACGGCCTTGGCGCCCTGGTTGGTCAGCGTCTGCACGTTGGACACCAGGGTGTTGACGTTGTTCTGCGAGTTGGTCGGCGGCATCAGGTTGATGCCCAGGTCCTTGGCCTGCTGGGGCACGTACTTGGCGTAGGAGTTCCAGAAGTCGGAGTCGGCGCGGGGCAGGTCGATGCCGACCGGCCCCGCCCCGCCGCCGGTGGCCGCGTCGGTGCCCCTGTTGCACGCGGCCAGCGCCCCGGCGAGCGCCACGCACACCGCGACGGTGAGGATGCTGCGCTTCATGGTGTTCCCTCTGTTCGACTCGATCAGCTCGGCGGCCGCAGCCGCAGGCCGTGCATGCCTCCGTCGACGCCGAGCACCGTGCCGGTGGTGGATCCGGTCAGCGGGCTGGCCAGGTAGCAGATCGCGTTGGCCACCTCGGCCGCCGACACGAGCCTGCCGGTGGGTTGGCGCGCCCGCAGTGCCGCGCGCTCGGCAGCCGGATCGGCGGCCGAGTCGAGCAGGCGCGAAACCCACGGCGTGTCCACCGTTCCCGGTGCCACGCAGTTGATCCTGATGCCCTCGCGCACGTGGTCGGCGGCCATCGCGAGGGTCAGTGCGTACACGGCGCCCTTGCTGGCCGAGTACAGGGCGCGCTGCGGCAGCCCGGCCCAGGCGGCGATCGAGCAGGTGTTGACCACGGCCGCCGACGGGGACTGCCGCAGCCAGGGCAGCGCGGCCCTGGTCACCCGCGCGATGCCGACCACGTTGACGTCCAGCACGCGGTGCCACTCCGCGTCGGGGTTGGCGGCCACGTCGCCCTGCGCGCCGATGCCCGCGTTGTTGACGAGCACGTCGATCCGGCCGAACCGCGTTGCGACGCGGTCGATGGCGGCCCGCACGGTGTCGTCCTCGGTGACGTCGCAGGGCACGCCGGTCAGCGGCTCGGGCACGGCCTCGGGGTTGAGGTCCAGGCAGGCCACCCGCGCACCGCGCTCGGCGAGCAGGCTCGCGGTGGCCAGGCCGATGCCGGAGGCCCCGCCGGTGACCACGGCGACCAGGCCGGTGAAGTCGGTCATGCGCCCTCCTCCGTCCACACAGGACCGTCGGGGTATCGGTACCGGTTCAGCGTGTCCTCGCGCAACTGCGCGGAGAAGCCGGGGGCGTTCGGCGCGGTGTAGCGGCCGTCGACCACGGTGGCCGGGTCGGTGAAGTGCTCGTGCAGGTGGTCGACCCACTCGATGACCCGGTCCTGCATGGAGGCCGAGACCGCCACGTAGTCGAACAGGGACAGGTGGCGGACCAGCTCGCACAGGCCGACCCCACCGGCGTGCGGGCACACCGGGACGCCGAACTTGGCCGCCAGCAACAGGATCGCCACGTTCTCGTTGACACCGCCGACCCGGCACGCGTCCAGTTGCAGCACGTCGATCGCACCGGCCTGCAACAGCTGCTTGAACACCACGCGGTTCTGCACGTGCTCGCCGGTGGCCACCTTGATCGGGGCCAGCGCGTCGGCGATGGCGCGGTGCGCGAGCACGTCGTCCGGGGAAGTGGGCTCCTCGATCCAGTACGGCCGGTGCGGCGCCAGCTCGCGCATCCAGCGGATCGCCACCTCGGTGTCCCAGCGCTGGTTGGCGTCCACCGCGATGCGCACCCCGTCGCCGACGACCTCGCGGGCCAGCTTGAGCCTGCGCACGTCGTCATCCAGGTCCCCGCCGACCTTGAGCTTGATCATGTCGAAGCCCTCGGCCACGGCCTGCCTGGCCAGGGCGGACAGCTTCTCGTCGGAGTAGCCCAGCCAGCCGGGTGAGGTGGTGTAGGCCGGGAACCCACGCTCGGTCAGCTCCGCGACGCGCTGCGCCCTGGTCGGCTCGGCGGCGCGCAGGATGCCCAGCGCCTCGTCCGGGGTGAGCGCGTCGGACAGGTAACGGAAGTCGATCAGCCCGACGATCTCCTCCGGGCTCATCGCGGCCAGGAAGCGCCACACCGGCAGGCCCGCGGCGCGGGCGGCCAGGTCCCAGGCGGCGTTGACCACGGCGCCGATCGCCATGTGCACGACGCCCTTCTCCGGGCCGAGCCAGCGCAGTTGCGAGTCGCCGACCAGGTCGGCGGACAGCGCGGCCAGGTCGGCGGCGGTGCGGGGTGCCTCGCGGCCAACCACGTGCGGGGCCAGCGCGCGGATGGCGGCGGCCTGCACGTCGTTGCCGCGGCCGATGGTGAAGGCCAGGCCGTGACCGTTCGGGCCTTCTCCGGTGCGCAGCACCACGTAGGCCGCGGAGTAGTCGGGATCCGGGTTCATCGCGTCCGAACCGTCCAGTTCCCGCGAGGTGGGGAACCGGATGTCCAGCACGTCCAGGTCGGTGATCAGCGGCATCTCAGGCCTGCCCGAACTGCTGGCGCTGGCGGCCGAGCCCGTCGATCTCCAGTTCGACCACGTCACCCGCACGCAGGAACGGCTTGGGCTCGGGCTGGCCCAGCGCTACTCCGGCCGGAGTCCCGGTATTGATCAGGTCGCCGGGGCGCAGCACCATGAACTGGCTGAGGTAGCGCACGACCTCGGCCACGCCGAAGATCATGTTCTTGGTGGAGGAGTCCTGCTTGAGCTCGCCGTTGACCCACAGCCGCATCGGCAGGCGCTGCGGATCGGGTACCTCGTCGGCGGGCACCAGCCAGGGTCCCAGCGGGTTGAAGGTCTCGCAGTTCTTGCCCTTGTCCCAGGTGCCGCCGCGCTCGATCTGGAACTCCCGCTCGGACACGTCGTGCGAGAGCACGTAACCGGCGACGCAGTCCATGGCCTCCCGCTCGCTGTCCAGGTAGCGGGCGGTGCGGCCGATGACCACGCCCAGCTCGACCTCCCAGTCGGTCTTGACCGAGCGGCGCGGCACGAGCACCTCGTCGTGCGGGCCGACCACCGTGTCCGGGGTCTTGAGGAAGATCACCGGCTCACGGGGCACCTCGGCCCCGGTCTCGGCGGCGTGGTCGGAGTAGTTCAGGCCGATACAAATGATCTTGCCGATCCCGGCCAGCGGCGGCCCGACCCGGTGCTCGCCCTCGACGACGGGCAGCTCGCCGGCTGCCAGCGCGCGCCGCGTTCTGGCGATGCCCTCCGCCGCGAGGAAGGCACCGTCCACCTCGGGGGTGATCGGGCGCAGGTCGTGCACGACACCCTCGTCGGTGCGCACGGCGGGGTGCTCGGTGCCCGGGGCGCCCAGGCGCAGCAGCTGCACGGATCGGTCCTCCTCGCTCAGCCGACACGGCGGTCCGAAGACCTCCGATGTATATCCGTCCACAGGTCGACAAGTCCAGGGCCTGAGCCAGATTTTCCCGATAACTGATCCGATGAATGCGCGAGGTGCACGTGGCTGATACCGAGGGTTACCTGGTGGGCGTCGACGCGGGAGGTACCTCGACCAGGGCGCTGGTGGTCGCGCCGGACGGCCACCGCGCCGGGTTCGGCAGGGCGGGCGGGGCCAACCCCACCTCGCACCCGCCCGAGGTCGCCGCCGACCAGGTGGCCACGGCCATCCGCGCCGCGCTGGACCAGGCCGGCTGCCAACCCGCCCAGGTGGCCGCGGGCGTGCTGGGCCTGGCCGGGTCCTCCAAGCTCGCCGACGAACGGGTAGCCGGGCTGTTCAACCGGGCCTGGGCGGCCACCGGCCTGCGCTGCCCGCTGCGCGTGGTCACCGACTGCGAGGCCGCCTTCGCCGCGGGCACGACCGAACCGGACGGCACCGTGCTGGTCGCGGGCACCGGCTCGATCGCGGCCAGGATCGCCAACCACCGACAGGTCGCGCTGGCCGGGGGCTACGGCTGGCTGCTCGGCGACGAGGGCTCCTCGTTCTGGCTCGGCCGCGAGGCGGTGCGCGGCACGCTGCGCACGCTGGCCACCGGCTCGGCGCCGGGGGCGCTGGCCCGCTCGGTGCTCGCCGAGTGCATGTCCCTGTGGGAGGACCTGCCCAGCGACCCCGTGCTGCGCCGCTCCGTGGCCGCCCGGCTGATCACCACCGTGAACGGGGAGGCCCCGATCCGGCTCGCCCGGTTCGCCCCGCTGGTCAGCGCCGCCGCGTCCGGGGGCGACCCGCTCGCCGAGGAGATCATCACCGGCGCGGTGAGCTGGCTGGTGCGCACGGTGCAGGACGCCCGCTCCCCCGGCGAGCGCACCCCCGTGGTGCTGATCGGCAGCCTCGTCAACGCCGACACCCCGCTGGGCAAGCAGCTGCACGAGGCGCTGGCGGTGGAGTGCGGCGCCAGCGTGGTCCTCGCCACCGACGGGGCCGCCGGCGCGGCCTGGCTCGCCGCCCTGGACCTGCTCGGGCCGGCCGCCGCCCTGCTCCGCGCCCCGATGTTCGGCTAGTGGCGCGTCGCGCATCGTTGACCTGGTATCCGGTCCGGCCCGAGGCCGCGGTGTCATGAAAGTGCCGTTTGGGACATCTAGTGTCCTGAACGGCACTTTCATGACACGGCCCGCGTCGGCGGGCGCAGCTGGGTGGTCGCCGGCGAGACACGGTCAAGGTTCCGAGGCGAGCCACTAGGTCCGAGGGCCTGCTCGGCGGGACTCGCCGCCCGCTGAGCGGGACTCGCCGGTCAGAGGGCGCGGATCCGGGCGCGCAGGCCGCTGGCCCGGGGCTGGTCCCCGACCTCCTCGTACCGCTGCAAAGCCTGCTCCCAGCAGTGCTGCGCCTGGTCCAGCTGCCCGAGCCCGAGCTGGATGTCCCCGCTGCGGGCGAGCACGTCGGCCTCACCCCAGCGGTCCTTGCCGTCACGGCAGGCCCGCAGGGCACGCTCCAGCGTGGCCAGTGCCGCCGCGTGGTCGCCCTGCACCAACTGGATGTCGGCCATCCTGGTCAGCACCCAGGACTCGCCCTCCAGCGAGCCGATCCGCTCGTACAGGGCCAGCGCCTCGTTCATCGTGGCCAGCGCCTCGTCCAGGCGGCCCCAGCAGCGGTGCACCTCGCCCAGCGTGGTCAGGATCGCGCCGATGCCCTGGTTGTCCTCGAACTCGGTGAAGATCGCCAACGCCTTGGCCGCGTGGTCGCTGGCCAGTTCCGGGTCGCCCCGGTCGATCGCCAGGAAGGCCGAGCCCGCCAGCGACCAGCCCTCCCCGTGCCGGTCGTTGACCTGCTGGCGCAGCCGCAGCGCCCGCTCGTAGAGCAGCTCCGACTCGTTGTACTCGCCCATCCGCCGGTAGGCCTCGGCCAGGTTGGTGGCCACCCAGCCCTCGGCGTAGTTGTCGCCAACGGCCCTGGCGGCCTGCTGGGCGAGCTTGTGCGTCCTGGTCCAGACGCTCCACGGCTTGCGCAGGAACAGGTAGCTCCACAGCGAGATGGCCAGCTGCCAGGCGGGCACGTTGACCCCGGTGTCCACGGCCAGCTGGATCACCGGCTCGAAGTTGGCCAGCTCGGCCTCGCACCAGCGCAGGGCGGCGGCCTCGCTGTCGAACTCCAGCGCGGTCACGCCCTCGGCCAGCGGCTCGGGCTCCAGCCGCTCCACGCGGAACGGGGCCAGCACACGTGTGGCGGCCCGCGCGGTGTGCACGTACCAGGTGACGAGCCGGCGCACGGCCGCGACCCGCTCCTTCTCGTCCTCCTCGGCGGCGGCGAGGTCGCCCGCGTACTCCAGCAGCAGGTCGTGCACCTGGTACCGGTCGCGCACGGTGCCCTGCACGAGGTGCGCGCTGGCCAGCCGCTCGAACAGGCTGCGCGCGGTGCTCAGCGGGACCCCGGCCAGCGCCGCGGCGGCTGCCGTGCTGATGTGCGGGCCCCGGTGCAGGCCCAGCAGCCGGAACAGCCGGGCCGCCTCCTCGCCCAGCCGGCGGTAGGACCAGTCGAACACCGAGCGCACGGCCACCGAGTCGTAGGTGGACAACGCCTCCAGCCGACCACCGCTGTCCAGCTCCTCGACCAGGTCGCCGACCGAGTAGTGCGGCTGGGTGACGACCCGTTCCGCGGCGATGCGCAGGGCCAGCGGCAGGTAGCCGCAGCGGGCGGCCAGCGCGGCCACGGCGGCGGGCTCGGCCTTGGCCCGGTCCGCGCCGATGACCCGGCCCAGCAGGGCGACGGCCTCGGCGGGCGGCATGGGGCCGAGCGTGACCCGCAGCGCGTCCGTGCGCAGTGCGACCCCGGACAGCCGCTCCCGGCTGGTGATCACCACAGCGCACTCCGCCGAGGCGGGCAGCAGGGGTTCGACCTGACCGGAGTCGGCGGCGTTGTCCAGCACGACCAGCATGCGGCGGTTGGCCAGGATGGAGCGGAACAGCCCGGCCCGCCGGTCCAGTCCGCTCGGGATGCCGCTGGCGGGCACGCCGAGGGTGATCAGGAACTCCTCGAGCACGTCGTCCGGGTTGACCGGGCGGTCGGCGGGCGAGTGCCCGCGCAGGTCGGCGTAGAGCTGGCCGCCGGGGAAGCGCTCCACCACGTGGTGCGCCCAGCGCAGGGCGAGCACGGTCTTGCCCGCGCCGGGCGGCCCGTCGATGATCATCACGGTCGGGTTGCCCGGCTTGCCGCTGCCGATCAGGGCCTCGTCCAGCTGGCCGAGCTGGTCGTCGCGGCCGACGAAGCGGGCCATCGAGGCGGGCAGCTGCGCGGGCCGCACGGTCTCCTCGGCGCTGGCCAGCGCGAGCAGCGCCCCGTCGGCGCCCAGCGCCTGGTCGCAGGCCCTGGCCAGTTCCACCGAGGGCGCGCGGCCGTTCTCCACCTTGCTCAGGTAGCCGGGGGTGAACCGGACGAGCTGCGCGAGGTCGCGCAGGGACAGCGAGTGCTGCTGGCGCAGTCGCCGCAACTCCTGACCGAACAGGACGTTGGCACCGTCCGCCTTGCCACGCTGCATGAGTTACCCCGGCACCACGAGCGGCCTTTGCGGACCTTGTGGCCCGCCGGGAGTGTACTCGGCGCTGGTGGCGGGCGGTGCGCCAATCGACGTAGCAAGGCCCTTCGGCTGCCGGGTGTTTCTTGCAACAGGCAACGTGGAAACGCTCTAGCCCGCCGCCGTGCCGCTCGATAGACAACGAGGACCTCCGGCACAGGAGTCACCCCCAGCTCCTCGTGCCGGCTCCCAACCCGCTCGCGGCCATGCCGCGCCTGGTCGCGAGCGGGTCAAGCTGTTCTGGGGTGGCGCAGGCCGGGGTGGTCGGCGGGCAGGGTGCGCCGGAACACCCACCAGGTGGGGCCGAGCATCAGCACGAACAGCGGCCAGGACATGGCCACCCTGGCCACGCCCAGCGCCACCACGGCGTCCTGCCACCACAGCAGCCCGAAGACGATCACGCGCAGCACGTACTGCACCGCGTAGACCAGCGTGGCGCGGCCGTAGGCGCGGACCAGGTCGGGATCGCGGCGCCAGCGGGCCTTCTGGCCGACGAGCACGCCGACCACCACGCCGACCAGCGGCCAGCGGATGGCCCAGCTGACCACGAAGGCCATGCCGGACGCGGCGTTGCTGACCAGCTGGACCAGGAAGAAGTCGGCGGCCCGCCCGGTGTAGAGCGCCACCGTGGCGGCCAGTGCGACCACGAACATGCCCACCAGCACCGCGCGGATCCGGTCCCCGCGCAGCACCCTGACCAGCCCGACCGCGGCGCCTACACCCAGCGCGATGGCCGCGCCCCAGCCGATGGACTGGTCGGTGAGCAGCCAGCCCGCGACGAAGCCCACCGAGGGCAGGGTCGCGTCCAGGGCACCGCCCCGGCCTCCGAGCAGCGTCGCGAAGGTCTCTTCCCTGGCGGTCTCCTGATCGGTCACTACCCCAGCCTGCCAGGTTAGGTGGCCCTAACGCATACATCTCACGGGACGTCACCGGGCGGGCACCGGCTGAACTGGGCATTGACCGGGGTGAGCGTGGTCACTAGCGTGACCGGAAATCGTCTGGAAAGTTAACAGACAGGAGTTACCCAGTGCGAGCCGGAAGCCCGAGGCTGCTGCGCGAGATCAACGACCGCGCCGCGATCGACGCCCTGTTGCGCAACGGCCCGCTGACCCGCTCCGAACTGGAAAACCTGATCGGCCTGTCCAAGCCTGCCACCGCTCAGCTGCTCACGCGCCTCGAACTGGACGACGTGGTCCGCAGGGACGGCCTGCGCGGCGGTGGACGCGGCCCGCGCGCCCAGCTGTGGGCGGTCAACGGGGCCCTGGCGCACGTGGCCGCGATCGACCTGACCCCGGACTCGGTGGACATCGCCATCGCCGACATCTCCGGCACCACGCTGACCGAGCACCACGCCCCGATGCCGCGCGGCGGGGACGTGCTCACCGCGTTCACCGAGGCCGTGGGCAAGGCACTGGCCGAGGCCCACCTGAACCTGTCCGACCTGCACCACGTGGTGGTCGGCAGCCCGGGCGCGGTGGACCCGGCCACCGGCCAGCTCGGCTTCGCCCCGCACCTGCCCGGCTGGGAGGGCTTCGACCTGCCCGGCCGGCTGACCGAGCTGCTGGGCACCACGGTGACCGTGGAGAACGACGTGAACCTGGTCGCGGTCGAGGAGATGATCGCGGGCCGGGCCAGGGACGTGCGCGACTTCGTGCTGATCTGGCCGGTGGACGCGACCGGCGCCGCGGTGGTGATCAACCGCGTGCTGCTGCGCGGGGCGACCGGCGGTGCCGGTGAGATCGACTGGATGCGCGTGCCCGACCTGGCCGAACAGGACACCGGCGCGGGCAGGCAGGGCGACCGCTACGGCGAGCTGCTCAGCTCGGTCGCGGTGACCCGGCTGGCCAAGGCGCACGGCATCTCCGCCCGCAACGCGCTGGGCGCGGTGACCAGGGCGCTGGCCTCCGGCGCCGCGGGCCGCGAGTTCCTGGCCGACCTCGCGCGCCGCATCGCCTCGGGCGTGGCCGGGGTCGTCTCCGTGGTCGACCCCGAGCTGGTGCTGCTGTCCGGTGAGGTCGCACAGGCGGGCGGATCCGTGCTGTGCGAGCTGGTCGCCAGCGAGCTGCGCAGGCTGGTCATCCCGCGCACCCCCGTGGAGCTGGCACTGGTCGGCGGCCAGGCGGTGCGCGCCGGCGCGCTGCACTCCGCGCTGGCCGTGGTCCGCGAACAGGTCTTCGGCCTGCCCACCGAGGACATGCTGCCACCCGCAACCCGATCTTCGTCCTGAGTGGACGATTCCGCCGCCGCTGTACCTCCCCCGCCGAATCCCCGTCCCCAGGAGGGCCGATGCGCACCAGAAGAGGCGCTGCCCTGATCAGTGCCGCCACCGCAGGCGTGCTGCTGTCCGCGTGTACCGCGGGCGGTGGGTCGAACTCCGGCGCCGCCGCGGCGTTCGACCCCAACCAGCAACTCACCCTGACCGTCTACAGCAACTTCGCCGACCGCGAACTGGGCGTGCTGAACAAGGCCCTGGACGGCTTCCGCGCCAAGTACCCGAACATCAAGGTGAACAGCCAGGGCAACCAGGACGACGACAAGATCACCCAGTCGATCCGCAGCGGCAACCCGCCGGACGTGGCGATCTCCTTCGCCACCGACAACATCGGCCAGTTCTGCTCCAGCAAGGCCTGGCAGGACCTCAAGCCGCACCTGGACCGGGACAAGCTGGACCTCAACCAGATCCCGCAGGCGGTGCGGGACTACACCTCCTACCAGGGCACCCGCTGCGCGATGCCCATGCTCGCCGACGTCAACGGCCTGTACTACAACAAGGACCTGTTCGCGCAGGCCGGGATCACCGCCGCGCCCAAGAACATGACGGAGCTGTTCGAGGACGCCAAGAAGCTCACCCAGCGCAACCCGGACGGCTCGATCAAGACGATCGGCTTCATCCCGCAGATCGGCTTCTACGCCAACCACCCGCAGATCTGGGCCCCGCAGTTCGGCGCGAAGTGGGTGGACGGCAACGGCAAGTCCGACCTGGCCACCGACCCCGGCTGGCAGGAGCTGTTCACCTTCCAGAAGAAGCTGGTCGACTTCTACGGCTGGGAGAACCTGCAGAAGTTCACCGCGGGCCTCGGCCAGGAGTACTCGGCGGACCACGGCTTCAACAAGGGCCAGGTCGCGATGATGTTCGATGGTGAGTACCGCACCGCGTTCATCAACAACGACGCGCCCAAGCTGAACTACGGCACCGCCCCCTCCCCCGTGGCCGACGACAGGGCGAACCTGTACGGCGGGGGCTACACCACCGGCACCATCGTGGGCATTCCCAAGGGCGCCAAGAACTCCGCCGCCGGGTGGGAGCTGGTCAAGTACCTGTCCACCGACACCGGCGCGCTGGTGCAGCTGGCCAACGGGCTGAACAACGTTCCGTCCACAAAGGACGCGCTGCACAGCCCCGACCTGAAGCTGCCCCCGCAGTTCAAGACCTTCCTGGACATCTTCGACAACCCGAACCTGGCCTCCAACCCGGCCAGCCCCAACGGCGGGGCGTACATCAAGACCGTCGAGGACTTCGCCAACTCCTGGCAGAGCGGCAAGGTCACCGACCTCAAGGGTGAGCTGGCCAAGGTGGACAAGACGATCGACGACGCCAAGGCACTCGGCGGCAACTGATGACCGCGACCCTGGTGCGTGACACGCCGGGCACCGCCGCCCCGGCCTCCGCTTCGCGGAGGCCGGGGCACCGGAGCAGGCACAAGTGGTGGGCCGCGCTGTTCATGGCCCCGTGGGCGGTGGGCGTGCTGGTGTTCTTCGCCTACCCGCTGGCAGCGACGGTGTGGTTCTCGCTGACCAACTACGACGGGCTGAACACCGCGGACTTCGTGGGGCTGCGCAACTACGCGTTCATGTTCACCTCCGACCCGGTGGTGGGCACCGCCGCGTACAACACGCTGTGGCTGGTGGTCGTGCTGACCGCCGCCAGGGTGCTGTTCTCGATCGGCGTGGCCTCGGTGCTCACGAAGGTCCGGCACGGCGCGGGCTTCATCCGCGCGCTGTGCTACCTGCCCTCGCTGGCGCCCCCGGTGGCCGCGACGCTGACCTTCGTGTTCCTGTTCAACCCCGGTACCGGCCCGGTGAACACGGTGCTGCACTGGATCGGTGTGCAGGGCCCGCTGTGGTTCAACGACCCCAACCTGTCCAAGCCCGCGCTGACCCTGCTCACCCTGTGGGGCTCCGGCGAGCTGATGATCATCATCCTGGCCGCCATGCTGGACGTGCCCAAGGATCTGTACGAGGCGGCTCAGATCGACGGGGCCGGTCCGTGGACCCAGTTCCGCCGGATCACCCTGCCCTCGATCTCACCGGTGCTGCTGTTCGGCGTGATCAACTCGGTGATCTTCGCCCTGCAGTACTTCACGCAGGCGGTGGTCGCGGGCTCGGTGGCCTCCGGTTCGGCCGAGGCCGTGGGCAACAGCAAGATCATCGGCTACCCGTCGAACAGCACGCTGACCTTCCCGGTGTGGATGTACAACGAGGGATTCCGCTCGTACCACATGGGTTACGCCTCGGCCATGGCCGTGCTGCTGTTCGTGGTGTCCTTCGCGTTCACCGCGATCATGATCCGGCAACTGCGCTCGGCACGCGGAGGTGAGGTCTGATGACCGCGCTCACCCAGGTCGCCCCAGCGACCGCCGTGCGCCGCCGCGGGGCCGGCCGGCGCCAGGTCCTGCACTGGATCGCCGTGCACTCCTTCGGACTGGCCCTGGGCCTGGTGTTCACCCTGCCGATCGTGTTCGTGGTGCTCACCGCGTTCATGTCCGACCAGCAGGCGCTCACCTCGGACCTGTGGCCGCGCGACTGGCACCCGGAGAACTTCCTCACGGTGTTCCAGAAGGCCCCGATGCTGGAGTACTTCGCCAACAGCATGCTGTACTCCCTGCTGGCCACCGCGTTCATGCTGGTCTCCAGCGTGCCCGCCGCGTACGCCCTGTCCCGGCTTCGCTGGCGTGGCAGCAACTTCGCGTTCATGATCGTGATCGCCGCGATGATGCTGCCGCCCCAGGTGGTCGCCGTACCGATCTACAGCATGTGGGCCAACCTGGGCCTGACCGGCACGCTGTGGCCGCTGGTCGTGCCCTACCTGCTGGGCGACGCGTTCAGCATCTTCCTACTGCGCCAGTTCTTCGTCACCGTGCCCCAGGACTACTTCGACGCCGCCCGCATGGACGGCTGCTCGGAGATCCAGATCCTGTACCGGGTGCTGGTGCCGATGACCAAGCCCGGTCTCGCCGCCGCCGGGCTGTTCACCTTCCTCTACACCTGGAACGACTACTTCGGCCCGCTGCTGTACGTGGGCGAGAAGCAGGACAGCTGGACCCTGTCCCTGGCGCTGGCCTCCTTCCGGGGCATGCACCAGACGCAGTGGAACCTCACCATGGCCGCCACCGTGCTGGTCCTGGTGCCGGTGATCGTGCTGTTCCTGTTCGCACAGAAGTCCTTCGTCCGGGGAATCACCTTCACAGGAGTCAAGGGATGAAGCTGACCGTCGTTGGGGGCGGCTCCACGTACACCCCGGAGCTGGTCGACGGCATCGCGGGCCGTCGCACGAGCCTGGAGGTCGACGAGATCGTCCTGGTCGACCCGGACGCGCACCGGCTGTCGATCGTCGGGGAGTTCAGCAGGCGCCTGCTGGCGCACGCCGGGCACCCCGCCAAGGTGCGCACCACCAGTTCGCTGGAGGAGGGTGTCGAGGGTGCGTCCGCCGTACTGCTGCAACTGAGGGTCGGCGGCCAGCAGGCCCGGCGCTCGGACGAGACCTTCCCGCTGGTCTGCGACTGCGTCGGCCAGGAGACCACCGGCGCTGGCGGACTGGCCAAGGCCCTGCGCACGGTGCCGGTGGTGCTGGACATCGCCGAACGGGTGCGGGCGATCGCCGGTGAGGACACGTGGATC
Source organism: Kutzneria viridogrisea DSM 43870 (assembly GCF_000525635.1). NCBI lineage: Bacteria > Bacillati > Actinomycetota > Actinomycetes > Pseudonocardiales > Pseudonocardiaceae > Kutzneria > Kutzneria viridogrisea. The sequence continues at coordinate 481,032 of NZ_CP007155.1, read as the reverse complement.
GTGAACTTCACCAACCCGGTGGGCATCGTGACCCGCGCGCTGCTGCAGGCGGGCCACCGGGCGGTGGGCCTGTGCAACGTGGCGATCACCTTCCAGCGCTGGACCTCCGCGCTGCTGGGGCTGCGTCCCGAGCAGGTGCGGCTGGACCACGTGGGGCTCAACCACCTCACCTGGGAACGCGGTGTGCACGTGGACGGCAAGGACGTGCTGCCGCAGCTGCTCGCCGACCACGCGGAGGGCCTGGCCGAGCACATCGGCCTGCCCGCTTCGCTGATGCGCCGACTCGGCGTGGTCCCCTCCTACTACCTCAAGTACTTCTACGGTCACGACGAGGTGGTTGCCAAGCAGCGCAAGGAGAAGCCGCGCGCCGACGTGGTCAGCGAGGTGGAGTCGCAGCTGCTGGACATCTACGCGGACCCGTCCGTGGTGACCAAGCCCGAGCAGCTGTCCAAGCGCGGTGGCGCCTACTACTCGGAGGCGGCCGTACAGCTGGTGCACTCGCTGACCAGCCGCGCCGCGGGCGAGGAGCACGTGGTGAACGTGCGCAACGGCGGCACGCTGCCGTTCCTGCCCGATGACGCCGTGATCGAAGTACCATCCATTGTGGACTCAGCTGGGGCGAAACCGCTGCCGGTGCGCCCTGTCGAACCCGCGTACGCCGGGCTGATCGCCCACGTCACCGGGTACGAGTACCTGGCGCTGGAGGCGGCGGTGCACGGCGGCCGGGACCGGGTGGCCGACGCGCTGCTGGCGCACCCGCTGATCGGGCAGCACGCCATCGCCGACCGGCTGGCCGACGAGCTCGTCGCGCAGAACAAGGACCTGCTGCCGTGGGCGAAGGCATGAAGGCGGCGGTACTGGCCATCGACGGTGGCAACAGCAAGACCGACGTGCTGCTGGTGGACGAGGAGGGGACCGTGCTGGCACACGTGCGCGGCCCCGGCGCGTCCCCGCAGAACATCGGGTTGCGGCCGAGCCTGGAGGCGTTCGACCGGATGGCGGGCGAGGCCGCGGCGAAGGCGGGGCTGAGCACGGCCAAACCCTTCGCCCGGCACACCGCGGCCTACCTGGCCGGTGCCGACCTGCCCCGCGAGGAGGAGGTGCTGCAACGGGAGTTCGACCGGCTCGGCTGGTCGGACAGCTCGGTGGTCGCCAACGACACCTTCGCGCTGCTGCGTTCGGGCACCACCGACGGGGTCGGCGTGGCGGTGGTCTGCGGCGCGGGCATCAACTGCGTGGGCGTGGCACGGGACGGCCGGGTGCACCGCTTCCCCGCACTGGGGCGTATCTCCGGCGACTGGGGCGGCGGCTCGCAGCTGGGCGGGGAGGCGCTGTGGTGGGCGGTGCGCGCCGCCGACGGGCGCGGACCGGACACGGCCCTGCTGCCGGCGCTGCTGGCCCACTTCGGCATGGACGACATCCAGGACGTGGTGGCGGGCCTGCACTTCGAGGAGATCAGCGGCGAGGTGGTGCACGAGCTGTGCCCGCTGCTGTTCCGCGTGGCCGCCGAGGGCGACCGGGTCGCGGGCGAGGTGGTGCGGCGGCTGGTCGAGGAGGTCACCGTGCTGGCGACGGTGTCGCTGCGGCGGCTGGACCTGCTCGGCGAGCGGGTGGACGTGGTGCTCGGCGGCGGGGTGCTGGCCAACGCGGGCGCGGAGGTGATCGGCGAGATCACCGCGGGCTGCCACGAGGTGGCGCCGCTGGCCGAGGTGCACGTGGTCGACCTGCCCCCGGTGGTCGGTGCCGCGCTGCTCGGCCTGGACGCGATCGGCGCCGGGCAGGCCGCGGAGCTGCGGCTGCGCACGCACTACGTGGCCGAGCCGCAGGCCGAGCCGGTGGAACAGCAACTGGCCGCGGGCGGCTGAGGCTCAGCTCACCGCGTGGTTCGGGACGGGGCCGGAGGCGGGCGGCGAGCTGGTGCTCGGGCCCTGGCTCGTCGTGGGCACGACAGGGGTGGTCATCAGCACCGGCGGCGTGGTCGTCGTCGTGCTGGTGGCCGTCGTCGTGCCACCGCCGCCGCTGCCACTGCCCAGCTGGGGCTGCGGGGCCGGTGCCGAGCTGCTGGGCGCGGGCGTCTTGCTCACGGTGATCGTCTTGACCGTGGGCGTGCCGTTGACGGTGACCGTGGAGACGATCACCGTCACCGGGAAGCCGTCCATCGGCGCCTGGTCGCCGCCCTGCTGTTCGTTGGTGGGCAACGGGTTGCCGCCGCGGTCCACCTTGCTGGCCGGGGCCTGCTCACCGCCGGAGGCGAGCCAGACGCCGACCGCCACGCCGACCACCGCGGCGATCGCGGCGCTGGCCGACACCGCAGACCGTAGCGGGAAACGGCGGGTACGCAGAAACTGCACGGGTGTCTCCTGCCACGAGGACCGTCCTCGGTCGGCTCATCGCGGAGCACAGCGCTCGTGCTACCGAATGGAGCACCCAGTCACTCGTTCGTGGGGTAACTGCGACCGAGAAGGCCAACAGGTTACCCCGTACGGGCGCAGCCTTCCGTGCCGAACCCTGCTCTGTTCGGCCTACCAGGTCAAACGCGGCTGGCGAGCCTGATCATCTCGCCGAGCCGGTGGACGAGGCGGTTCCCGTCGGCGGGGGCCACGGTGGCCCACTGCTGCCCGTCCCGGCCGCGGCCCAACACACCCACGTACCGGCCCGCCTCGGTGTCGAACCAGCTCAGCCCGGGCAGTCGGCGGGCGTTGCCCTGCTGGTCGAAGGTCGCGCCCGCGATCTGGCCCAACCGCAGCACCGGCGAAGCCAGGATCGCGGAGAGGGCCTGCTGCTGCTCGGTGGCCGAGGACCCGCCCGGTTCGGCCCAGCCGTTGACCCGCTGCCCGGGGGCGGCGACCTGGGCCGCGGGCAGGGACACCGGCTCGCCGGGTGCCGCCGGGGTGGGCGGCAGCAGGCCGACCAGTGAGGCGGCCATCGCCGTGTCCCGGATGTAGTCCAGCCGGATCGCCCGGTCCTGCTGCACGGCCAGCACGGCGCGCTGGCCGTGCGCGACCGCGGCGGCGCGCAGCATCACGCCCTGCGCGTTGTCCACCGTGGAGATGGTGTCCAGTTGCAGGTACGGCCTGCGCAGCAGGCGCAGCGCGTCCTCCAGGTCGGGATCCAGCTGCCGGTCGGTGACCAGCCGGCGCTCCTGTAGGTCCGCGTACACCGCGCCGCGGATACGGGCCCGCTCGTCCAGGGTCTCGCCGTGGCTGGGCACCTCGAACGGGTAGGGCACCGACCCCAGCCGCAGGTCCGCCCACAGGATGTCGAAGGCGGCCAGCGGGAGGATCGCGATGGTGGACATCAGTACCCGCCGGTCGGGTTCTCACCGATGACCGGAGGGGCGACCATCTGGCCGTCACCGAACACGTCGTCGGTCTCGACCAGGTAGCTCGGCCGCTTGTGGACCTTGTCCTCTTCCTTCTTGCCGCCACGCCCGCCTGCGCCACCCATGCCCCCAGGGGCACCAGCGCCGCCACGGGCCCCCGCGCCGCCGCGCGCCGCGTCCTCGGCGCCCATCGCCCCGGCACCGGCCGAGGAGCCCGCGCCCGGACGGCCGCCGCCGGCCGAGGAGGTGCCGCCGGCACCCGCGCCGCGAGCGCCCCCGGCACCGCCGCCGTAACCACCGGCGCCGCCAGGACCGAAGGCACCGCCGAAGCCGCCCTGCGTGCTCGGGGACGCGTTCGGGTTGTAGCCCTGCGGCACCTGCGGGTTCTGGTTGTAGCCGCCCTGGGGCAGGTCAGGGGTGTAGCCAGCGATCTGGGTCGGGCCGGTGTACTGCGTGTTCGGGTAGCCGCCCGGCTGGTTGTAGCCGCCCTGGCCCAGCTGGCCGGGGACCTGGTGGCCGCTCTGGCCGCCGCCCTGGCCCGAGTAGCCGCGGTTGCCGCCACCGCCGCCCTGAGCGCCGACCCCGTAGGCCGCGCCGCCGAAGCTGCCGCCGGGGCCACCGGTACTGCCGCTCGGCATGGTCGTGCCCGCCCCGCCGTTGCCGCCGAGGTCCGGCGGGGGCAGGAACGGCGGGATGGTCGAGGAGGCGTGTTGCAGCGTGGTGTCCCGGGTGGAGATGACCTCGATCGCCTTGTCCTTGGCGTCCACGGACTTCTCGTGCTGGGAGTACATGTCGAAGGGCAGCGTGAGCATCTTGATCGGGTTGGTCGCCGCGTCCTGGATCATGTCCTTCGGCTTGAACGGCACCGGCTCCGGCATGTCCGCCTTGGCCTTGGCCGAGGCGTCCGCCTGCTGGTGCACCGCGTCACCGGTCTTGCTGAAGTTGTCGGCGCTGTCGGCGCTCCAGTCGCGGACCTTCGCCAGGTGGGCGCGCGCCATGTCGGCGGCAGCACCTTCCCAGTGGGACTGCGAGCCGTTGATGGCCGCGTCCAGGTCCACCGCGGACTGCCGCAGCGAGTGCGCGATCTTGTGCCAGGTGTCGCCGACCGCGTAGGCGTTCGCCGGGTTGTTGTCGTTGACGACCTGAGCCTTCAACTCGTCGTGCGAATTGCTCGCGTAGTTCTGGTTGATACCCGGAACCGCCGGCTGAGTCATCGCTACTACCCCCTCATCACAATCCTGGTCAGGCCGACGGCAGTTTCGGCTCGATGATCTTTGCAACCTGTTCGGCTGAGTCACAGGCGCTGGCGCGACCGGGAATGCTGGCGACGATGACGGTCACGCTGGAGTTCTGTGGGAGCGCCAACCCATAGGCGCACATGTTGGTCTTCTCGTTCACGATCTTCACCGCTGACCTGCTGCCCACGGTGGCCTTGCTGGGATCGCTCGCGCCCGGCAGGTGTAGCCCGTCAACGGCGGTGCCCTCGTGCAGGCCGATGTTCACGGCGACGCCGCCCGAGAGCACCCACAGGCAGTCCTGGCCCGCGGTCGTGGGCTGGCCGGTGATGCCAAGCTGCTTGAGGTCGGCATCGGAGAACAGCTTGCACGGGTTGACCACCGAGCCGCTCGAGGAGCTGGTGCTCGGCGCGGTGGTACCGGTGCTCTGCGCGGTCGTGGTCTGCGGCGAGGCAGACCCCGTTATGTCCCCACAACCGGCTGCCGCGGTGAGTACGGCCGCGCAGGACAGCGCCAGGACAACTGAACGCCTCACGCGTAACTTCCCGATCCGTCGACGCGGTGCTTCCCGGCCTGGTCGGCACCGTGGTAGTTGTTCACGCTGGTCTGGATGGTGCGCTTGAGCTCGTCGAGGCTCTGCTCGAACTTGGCCAGCGTCTCCTCGGCCGAGCCCGAACCGCCGACCGCGATCTGCGTGTTCCGGTTGCCGATCTGCTGGGCGTAGCCCTGGCCGAGGGGGGTGGCCGCCTGCATGTTGGCCATAGTCGCCCGAGCCGCGGACACCGCGTTCTGGATGTCGGAGAGCTTGCTGTTGATCAGTTCGGCGGTGTTGCCGTCGACGGCGAAGCTGCCCGCGGTCGCCGCGGCGGCCACGCCCTCCATGGCTGTGATCATCGCCCCGAAGCCGAAGATGTCGGCGCCGTTCTCCTTGGAGAACTGCTGCTGGGCGTAGTTCGCGGTGTTGCCCGCGCCCTGATCTGCGCCTGGTGTCGACATGGCTCTCCCCACCCGATGCTCGCTGCCGTGCACTGATGCTAGCGAATCGCCCACTCGGACGTAGGGCAGTTGGCCCAGGTTCCCCATGGGCGCGAAGTCACACGAACGGTTCAGCGCGAGTCGGGCATTGCGGACGTTTCAGGCATTCAGCGGCAATTTGGGGTCGATGACGAAGGCCACCTTCAACGCGTCGTAGCAGGCGGTTGGCGTGTCCCCGCCACCGATCTTGCTGACCTCGATCTGCGCGCTGGAGTGCGCGGCGGCCGACAGGTAGAGCTGGCACTTGCCGGCCTCGGTGCCGGTGACCCTGCGGCCCTGGCGCTGGTTGACGGCGGTGTCGGTGGCGGTCCCGCCGAAGGTGATGTCGTTGACGCCGACGGAGGGGAACAGGCCGATGGTGGCGAAGTAGCCCTGGGGCAGCAGCCAGCCGCAGGCGCTGGTGGACCCGCCCATGAACGCGGAGTGCGCGCTGCCCGCGATGCCGAGCCTGCCGCTGTCCTGCGCGGAGATCAGCGAGCAGGGGTCCACGTTGTCCATCGAGGACGGTCGGGCCGGGGTGCTCGGCGCGGGGGCGGAACTGCTGCTGGCGGCGCCCGATCCGCAGGCGGTCACGGCGAGCGCACCCGCGGCCAGCACGGCGGCGAGCCGGTACTTCTTCACGACGCCACTCCTCCACGATCACCGGCGAACGGCCAGATCCTAGCCGCATCCGCCGACCTACGGTGCCGTAACCGACGGTGGCGTAGGTCGAACCCGAGGGTGCAAGCTGTCCAGTTGGTTGGCGAGGCCAACCTTTCTGCCTGGAAGGGGAGGACGGATCGTGCACAGCTGGCAGAGCTACGTCGCCATCGGGGACAGCTTCACCGAGGGGCTGGAGGACCCCGGCCCGGACGGGGCCTACCGGGGCTGGGCGGACCGCCTCGCCGAGATCATGGCGGCGGGCAACCCGGACCTGCGCTACGCGAACCTGGCGGTCCGCAGCAAGAAGATGCGGCACATCCTGGCGGAGCAGGTGCCCGCGGCCGTGGCGCTGCGACCGGAGCTGGTGTCGCTGTGCGGGGGCACCAACGACATCCTGCGACCGGGCGCCGACCCGGACGCGGTGGCCGCCCTGTTCGAGCAGTGTGTGCGGCAGCTCACCGAGGCGGGCAGCAAGGTCGTGATCTTCACCGGTATCGACACGAAGGGCGTGCCGGTGTTGCAGCGGCTGCGCGGCCGGATCGCGACCTACAACGTGCAGCTGCGGGCGATCGCCGACCGGTACGGCTGCCTGGTGGTGGACCTGTGGCCGCTGACCGCCTTGCAGGACCGCAGGGCCTGGGCCGAGGACCGGCTGCACCCCTCACCGGAGGGGCACCGGCGGATCGCGCTGCTCGTGGCGCAGACCATCGGGGTGCGCACCGAGCAGGCCTGGGACGAGCCCTGGCCGCCCGCGCAGGAGCTGGTGGGGCTCGCGCGGCACCGCGCGGACCTGCGCTGGGCACAGCAGTTCCTGGTGCCGTGGATCAGCCGTCGGCTGCGCGGGGTCACCTCCGGTGACGGGCTGAGCGCGAAGCGACCCGAGTTGGGGCCGTTGTGCCAGCGGTCACGTCAGGGCCAGCAGGAGAAGTGCTGAGTTGTTGATGCGGCCGGGCGGTGCTCTCCCCAAGCACCGCCCGGCCGCAGGGTGACAGACCCCCCTCTGGGTCCCCCAGCATCACCCCTCCGCACCGGATCCGGAAACCGGTCCAGCGCCCGCCACCAACCTGTCACACCGCGCTGTACGGGCACTAAAAGTCAACTAAACAGCCAGCCGGGCGAGCAGCTGCTCGGTGTCGGCCGCGTAGGGCGAGCGCATCCGCCGGTAGACGTCCAGGGCCAGCCCGAGCTCGAAGCGGGCGGGCTGCTTGCGACCCTGGTCCAGGTAGAGCTCGCCGAGTTGGTGGTGCAGCATGGCTTCCACGTAGGCCATGCCGTGCTTCTGCGCCAGGCGCAGGCCTTCCCGCGCGTAGCCCTCGGCCTCGTCGTACCGCTTGAGCTGGCGGCTCACCCAGCACAGGTTGGCCAGCGCGCGGGCGGCGTCCTCGTCGTTGCCGCCAGCGCGGTGCAGGCCCAGCGCGCGCTGGTAGTTGTCGAAGGCGCTGTCGTAGCGGCCCTGGTCCTGGTCCAGCACGCCGAGGTTGTTCAGCGCCACCGCCTCACCCTGCTGGTCACCGAGTGTCCGGTACAGCGCGAGCGCGCGGCCCAGGTGGGTGTGCGCCTGCTCGTAACGGCGCAGCTCGGTGTGGATGCCGCCCAGGTTGTCCTCGGCGGTGGCCTGCAACGCCAGTTCCCCGAGCTCGCGGGCGATCTGGTGCGCGCGCTCGTAGTTGCGCAGCGCCTCGGTGTAGCCGCCGACCAGTTCGGCGGCGTTGCCCAGCCCGCGCAGCATGAGCGCCTCACCGGCCCGGTCGCCCACGGCCTGCGCGCTGGCGAGCCCGAGCCGGAACAGGTCGGCCCAGTCGGCGGCGAGCCCGCGCAGGTACAGGTAGGAGCGCAGGCACAGGGCGAGCTGCCAGGCGCGCCGGTGCAGGCCCTTCGCGGCGCCGAAGCGCACGGCGGCGACCAGGCCGGGCCACTCCGCGTCGAACCAGCGCAGGGCCTGGTCGGCGGTGGCGATGACCGGGGTCTCGCCGGGGTCGGCGGGCAGGTCGGGCCGGTAGCTGTCGCGCGGCGGGCGGATCAGCCGGTGCGCGTGGTCGGCCACGACCAGGTAGTGGTCCAGCAGCCGGTTGCCCAGTTCGGCGCGCTGCTCGGCGGTGAGCTCGGTCTCGGCCAGTTCCCTGGCGTGCAGGCGCAGCAGGTCGTGGATGACGAACCGGTCGGCCCTGGTCTCGGTGATCAGGTGGGCGCCCGCCAGCTCGCGCAGCCGCCTGCGGGCGGTGACCAGGTCGGTCCGGCACAGCGCCGCGACCAGGTACGGGGTGACCGTGGGCCCCTGGTGCACGCCGAGCACGCGGAAGGTCTCGGCCAGGTCGGGGTGCAGCGCCCGGTAGGACACGTCGAAGGCCCCGCGCACGCTGGTGTCGGCGTCCTCCAGGTCCAGCGCGCGCAGGCGGTGCTGTTCGTCGGCCAGCTCGGCGACCAGGTCCTGAACCGTCCACTGTGGACTCGCCGCGAGCCGGGCCGCCGCGATGCGCAGCGCCAGCGGCAGGTGGCCGCACAGCCGGGCGAGCGTGCGCAGCGCCTCGATCTCCTCGCCGCGGCGCTGGTGCCCGCCGCTGGTGTCGAGCAGTCGGATGGCCGCCTCGCTGGAGAGCGTGTCCAGGGTGAGCAGTCGCGCGCCACCGCGGGCCACCAGCCCGTCCAGCCTGCGCCTGCTGGTGACCAGCACGAGGGAGCCGGTGCCCGCGGGCAGCAGCGGGCGGACCTGCTCGGAGTCGCGGGCGTCGTCGAGCAGCACCAGCACGCGGCGCTCGGCGAGCACCGAGCGGTACAGGGCGGCGCGCTCGTCGGTGTCCAGCGGGATCGCCTCCGCCGGTACGCCCAGTGCGAGCAGGAACTGGGTCAGCACCTCGGCGGGCGAGGTGGGCGGCTGCGCGGAGTCGAACCCGCGCAGCGCGGCGAACAGCTGCCCGTCGGGGAAGGCGCCCGCGGTGCGGTGCGACCAGGTCAGCGCCAGCGCGGACTTGCCGATGCCGGGCGGGCCGATCAGCCCGGCCAGGGTGATGGCGCCCTCGCCGCCGGGACCGGCGTGCAGCAGGCCGTCCATCCAGGACAGCTCCACGTCGCGCCCGGCGAAGGAGCTGCTCGCGGGCGGCAGCTGGGCGGGGATGACCGTGCCGTAGGACAGCGGGCGGTGCGCCCCGGTGCCGGGCAGCCGCAGCGCGGGGTCGTCGCGCAGCACCTGCTCGTGCAGCTGGCGCAGCTCGGGCCCGGGGTCCACGCCGAGCTCCTCGGAGGCGTAGCGCTGGAAGCGGCGGTAGGACACCAGCGCGTCGATGCGCCGCGCCGAGCGGTACTGGGCGAGCATCAGCAGGCTGAGCAGCCGCTCGCGGGAGGGGTGCTCCTCGACCAGCCGGCGCAGCTCGCCGACGACCTCGGCGTGCTTGCCCAGCTCCAGGTCGGCGCAGACCCGCTCCTCCACGGCGACCAGCCGCAGCTCGTCCAGGTCGGGCAGGCCGGTGGCCAGCGGGGCGTCGACCAGCACCGGGCCGCGCCACAGCCGCAGCGCCGCGCGCAGCAGCTCGGCGCGCTCGGCGGCGGGGCGCCCGCTGGCCTGGGCGATCAACGTGCGGGCCCGGTGCAGGTCCACCTGGTCGGGTTCGACCTGCAACAGGTAGCCGGGCGGCCGGGTGAGGATGCTCGCGGGGCCGCCCGCGGTGCCCAGGATGCGGCGCAGCTTGGAGACGTAGCCGTGCACGATGGTGCGGGCGGTGTCCGGCGGGTCCTCGCCCCACAGCGCGTCCACGATCTGGTCGAAGGCGACCACCTGGTTGGCGTCGAGCACGAGCAGTGCGAGCAGGCTGCGCACCCCGCTGCCGCCCAGCGGCGCGGGCCTGCCGTCCAGCAGGATCTGGACCGGTCCGAGCACACCGAACTCCAGCAGCGGGCCGGTCCGTTCGATCGAGCGCGACTGCGTCATGCGGCGCCTGTCATGCTGGGCGGCTCCCTGGAGTTGCTGCGGCCTGGCCTGCGGCGGGGACAACTTACGCGACCTCATCGGACACGGGTGAGCACAGTCCCCCGTTCAGACCAAGGGGCAACCACTCACAGCAGCATCTCACAGCAGCCAGCGCCCGATCGAGGGAAAGCGCTCGCCGGTTTGCGAGTCAGGACACGAGTCAGGACAGCAGCTTCGCCAGCCGCACCCGCACGCTGGCCACCCAGGGGGAACCGATGTGGCCGAAGGACTTCAGCGCGTCCTGCCACACCGCGCGCGCCGCGGGCTTGTCGCCCCTGGCCAGGTGCACGTCCCCGATGCCGCGCAGCGCGTAGCCCTCGCGCAGCGAGGAGCCGCACACCCGGGAGAGCCGGACCGCCTCCGCGAAGCAGGTCTGCGCCCGGTCCAGCAGCCCGGCGCCGAGGTTGGTCTCACCCAGGTGCACCCGCACCCAGGCCTGCCGCTCCTCGTCCCCGAACTCCTCGTAGATCAGCAGGGCCTGGTTGTTGCAGGACAGCGCGGCCCGGTAGTCCCCGCGCAGCCGCGCCAGCTCGCCGAGGTTGCTCAGCGGCTGGGCCTGTAGGTACCGGTCGCCGAGCAGCCGGTGCAGTGCGAGGGCCTGCCGCGAGCGCTGCGTGGCCTCGGTGTGCCGGCCCAGGTGGAACAGCGCGGACCCGGCCAGCCCCGCACCCAGGGCCACCGCGGCCAGGTCGCCCTCGCCCATGGCCAGCCGCTGGCAGTCGTCGTGCTCGGTGAAGGAGCGCTCGTGCTGGCCCAGCCTGCCGTGCAGCACGCCAAGCCCGGACAGCATGAGCGCCTCACCGACCTGGTCGCCCGCGGCCCGCGCCGCGGCCAGGCCCAGCTCGTGGCTGGTGCGCCAGTCCTCCCACGGGCAGCGGACGGCGAGGAAGTCGAACAGCAGCCTGGCCAGCCGCCACACCGGGTCGTTGAGCCCGGCGGCCTGGGCCTCGCGCAGCGCGCCGATCAGGTTGGCGCGCTCCCGCTCGAACCAGGCCAGGGCCTGCCCTCGGGTGCGCAGCTCGGGGGTGACCAGCGGGCTGCCCACCGAGGGTGCGAGCCGGTCCACCGGCGGGCGGATCAGCCGCCGGGCGCGGTCGGCGACCACGCAGTAGTAGGCCAGCCCGCGGTGCGCGATGGCCAGTGCGTCGGCGATCGGCAGTTCGGTGGCGGCCACCTCGCGGGAGTGCAGCCGCACCAGGTCGTGCATGCCGAACCAGTCCTGGCCCAGCTCGGTCACCAGGTGTGCCGCGGCCAGCGCCCGCAGGGTTGCCCTGGCCGAGGCGGGCGAGCAGGAGTTCATCGCGGCGATCAGGTGCGGGCCGAACTGGCTGCCGGGCAGCAGGCCGATCATGCGGAACACGGCGGCGTGCTCGGGGGCGAGCCTGCGGTAGGACACGTCGAAGGCGCGGCCGACACTGATCTGCACCTCGTCGGCGTCGGAGATGTGCAGTGCGCGCAGCCGGTACCGCTCGTCGGCCAGTTCCTCGGCCAGCCGGGCCAGGCTGCCCCGCGGGGAGACCGCCAGCCGGGCGCCGACGATGCGCAGCGCCAGCGGCAGGTGCCCGCACATGGCGGCGACCCGGCGCGCGTTCACCGGGTCGTGCTGGGACCAGCGCACCCCGGTGACCTCGTCGATCAGCCGGACGGCCTGCGCGCGGGACAGGGTGCCCACCGGCACGTAGGCGGCACCGTCGCGGGCGACCAGCCCGTCCAGCCTGCGCCTGCTGGTGACCAGCACCAGCGAGCCCGCCCCGCCGGGCAGCAGCGGGCGGACCTGCTCGGAGTCGCGGGCGTCGTCGAGCAGCACCAGCACCCGCCTGCCGGTGAGCAGCGAGCGGTAGAGCGCGGCCCGCTCCGCCAGGTCGACCGGCACGTCCTCGGCGGCGACGCCGAGCGCGAGCAGGAAGCGGCGCAGCACCTCGGCGGGCTCCACCGGCGGGCGGTCCGGGTCGAACCCGCGCAGCCCGGCGTAGAGCTGGCCGCCGGGGAAGCCGTCGGCGACCCGGCTGGCCCAGGTCACGGCGAGCGCGGTCTTGCCGGCACCGGCCGCGCCGACCACCACGCTCAGCGGGCGGCCGTCCTCGGCCAGCAGCTGGTCCAGCGCGGCCAGCTCGTCCTCACGACCGGTGAAGCCCGAGGGGGGCGGCGGCAGCTGGGCGGGCACGACCTCGGTCCGGGACCGTTCGGTCACGGCCGGGGTCAGCGCGGGGTCCTCGTAGAGGATCCGGTCGTACAGCGTGCGCAGTTCGGGGTCGGCGGGCTGGTCGGTGTGGCCGGTGCGCTGGTGCTCGTAGACGGCCAGTGCCTCGCTGCGGCGGCCGAGCCGGTGCAGTGCGAGCATCCTGCGGCCGATCAGCTCACGGCGGGCGCAACCGGGCATGGCGGACGGATCGGCCTCGGCGATGACCTCGTCCAGTTGCACGTCCACCCGCTCGGGGTCCACCCGCAACCGATAGCCCCCCGGCTCGGCGAGCAGCTCGGTGCTCCCACCGGGGTCGGCCTTGTCCAGCAGCACCCGCAGCTCGTCGGCGGCCTCGGCCCGGTCGGTGGTCACCAGCAGGCCGGGCCGCAGCGCCAGCCGGCACAGCAGCTCACGCGCCTGTGCGTCCTCGACGACGAACGGCCCGTCCAGCCCTATCACCTCCACCTGACCGAGCAGGCGGATCAGCAGCCGATCCTCCGCCGCGGCCACGCGTGTCCCCCCAGATCAGGTGACTCCTCCTCCAGCGCAAGCTACCGGCGTGACCGAGGGCCCGTCTGCCCGCACGGGCCAAATTGCCCCTTATTCCTGCCCGATCTGGTGTGAACAAAGGAGAAACACGGCCCGAACGTATGAAGAGGACGCACCGGGTGCCGGGCCGTGGAGACGAAGCGGCCCCCACCCGGGTGCTCCCGATTGCGCCCGGGTGGGGGCCGCGCCTCGACGACTTGACCAACAGCGGTACGGGACTCACCCCGAGCGGGAACCCCGGACTGCTCTTGATCAACGTCAACGAAGCGGAAGTGGACCAGTGCCAAGGAATTTGGCAAACCGACCGCTCCCTGGTCTGCGCCTACAACCTAACAGAGCGCGTGCGAGCCGTCACAACCACCCACCCTTTTGGACTACCAGCACCCTGATCAGCGACGCAGCGTCGCCGGGGCACCAAACCACTGGCGCAGAACCGCTTCGAGGTCACGCGGGCCGCCATCGACCCACACCACGTGGCCGTCCGGGCGCAGCAGCACCGCCCCCGCGTCGAGCTCCTCGCCGCACTCGGCCACCACGTCCACCCGGTCCGCCCAGCCCGGCACCGACAGCCCCCGCCCGGTCTGGTCCAGCAGCAGCCCGCGCCCGGTGCGCAGCAGGTCGTAGAGCCGCCCCGACTTCAGCCCGACATCGCGCATCCGCTTGCCCAGCAGCGGATGCGCGCCCTCGCCGACCTCGTAGCGGATGTCCACCGCGCTGATCATCCCGGTGAGGTACCGGCAGGTGTCCTCCTGGTCGAGCAGTTCGGACAGGAAGTCGCGCAGGGACTCCGAGCGCATCAACTGGCCCTGCACCCGGGTGTTCTCCAGCACCCGGGCGCCCACCGGGTGCCGCTCCGAGTGGTAGGTGTCCAGCAGGCCCTCCGGGGCCCAGCCGTTGACCTGCGCGGCCAGCTTCCAGCCCAGGTTGAACGCGTCCTGCAGGCCCAGGTTCAGCCCCTGGCCGCCGGCGGGCAGGTGGATGTGCGCCGCGTCCCCGGCCAGCAGCACCCGGCCGACCCGGTACCGCCGCGCCTGCCTGCTGGCGTTGCCGAAGCGCGAGATCCAGCGCGGCGAGTGCGCACCGAAGTCGGTGCCCGCGACCTCGCGCAGCCGCTGCTTGATCTCCGCCAGGGTCGGCGGCACGCTGCGGTCGGCGGCCACCTCCGCGGCGTTCACCGTCACCCGGTACAGCCCGTCGCCCAGGTGGAAGCAGCCCAGCACCCCGTTGGGCCGGATGCCGAACGGGGCCTCGCCGGGGGACTCGGTCAGCTCCACGTCGGCCAGCACCATGTCCATCTGGGACGGCGTGCCGGGGAAGTCCACACCGAGCAGCCCGCGCACCGTGCTGCGCCCGCCGTCGCAGCCCACCACGTAGCTCGCACGCAACTGCTGCCCGTCGGCCAGCTCCACGGTGACGCCCTGCTCGTCCTGGCTCAGCCCGGTCACGGCGCTGCCCCGGCGGATCTCCGCGCCCAGCTCCAGCGCGCGCTCGGTGAGCAAGCGCTCGGTCGTCGCCTGCGGGGTGCCCAGCGCGAACGGGTGGGCGGTGTCCAGCAGGTCGTAGCGCAGCTTGAACACGCCGGCGAAGTGGCCGCCCAACCCCCTGCGCGGGCTGGACTCCACGAAACGGTCCAGCAGCCCGCGCTGCGCGAGCACCTCCACGCTGCGCACGTGCAGCCCCAGCGCCCTGGACTGCCCGCTGGGCTCGGCCAGCCGCTCCAGCACCACCGTGCGCACCCCGGCCAGCCGCAGCTCGCAGGCCAGCATCATGCCGGTCGGACCCCCGCCGACGACCACGACGTCGATCATCAGAACCCCCACGCTTAACGTCGTTAAATTTAACGTCGTTAAGCATGGATCTAACGACGTTAAGCTGTCAACCATGAAACTCAGCAGGGAGGCCGTGATCCGGGCCGCGCTGGAGCTGCTCGACGAGGTCGGGCTGGACGGGCTGACCCTGCGCGGGATCGCGACCCGGCTGGGCGTGCAGGCGCCCGCGCTGTACTGGCACGTCAAGAACAAGCGCGAGCTGATCGACGAGATGGCCACCGCGATCCTGCATGAGGCGCTGTCCGGGATGCCGCTTGCCAGCGAGCACGAGTCCTGGGCCGACTGGCTGGCCGAACTGGCCCGCGGCTACCGGGCGATGACCCTGCGGTACCGCGACGGGGGCCGGGTGCTGTCCGGGGCACACACCCCGGCGCCAGAGCTGTACCGGATGCTGGAGACGGTGCTGCGCGTGCTGACCGAGGCCGGGTTCTCGGCGCGGGAGGGGCTGCGCGCGATCACCACGCTGATCAGTTTCGTGTCCGGGTTCGTGATCGAGGAGCAGGCCCTGCAAGCCATCGCGGAGCGCAGGCTGGCCGAGGACCGCCCCGACCCGCTGCTGTTCCCACTGCTGAGCAGCGGGAACAGCAGTACGCTGGACAGCTCGGTCAGCGACGAGACCTTCGAGTACGGGCTCAAGCTGCTGCTGGACGGGATGCGGGTCGCCCGGCTCAGCTGACCTCGACCACGATCAGCTCGTCCAGTGCGGCCGAGCGGTGCACCACGTGCTCGGCGTCCACCGCGAACACCAGGCAGCCCGGCTGCGAGTCGGCCCAGGACACCCCGTCCGGGCCCAGTGCGTAGGCCGCCGCGGCCACCACCCCGGCCGTGACCAGGTCCGCCGCCACCACGCTGACCGCGAGCAGCCCGCCATCCGGGCCCCGTTCGACGGGCACGCGCGTGGCCACCGCCAGGTCGCGCACCCCCAGCACCGCGCACACCCGGTCAGCCAGCTCGGGGTGCCGGATGCCCACCAGCCACGGCCTGCCCGGTTCCGGCTCGCCCACGGCCAGCACGTCCCCGCCCGCGTTCAGGCAGAAGTTCGCCGAGCCCCCGGCCCGCAGCCGGTCGGCCGCCCGCCGCACCGCCCAGCCCAGCGCCGCCGGGCCGGGGTCCAGCCGCCCGCCGGGCGTGCGCGCGCTGAACGCGCCACCGGTGAGCCGCTCGTAGTAGGCGCAGATGCCCAGCACCTCGGCCAGGTCCACGGGCAGTTCCGCCAGCTCGCCCCGCTCCAGGCGGCACACCTGGCTGTCGGCCAGGCCTGGGTTGAACCGCCGGTCCAGTTCGGCCAGGCAGTCGTAGGCCCCGTCGGCGGGCACCCCGTCGCGGACCTCGATCGACACCGGTCGTCCCAGCAGCTGCTCGACTCTGCTCATACCTCCAGGGTGCGCGGGGCTGGTGGGAGCCGCCTTTGCGTCGGCTGTCGAATTCCTGTCGATGCGCCACGAGTGGTGGGTTCGGCTCGCCCGGTCCGGCCCGGGTGCAGCACGATGTCCAGGTGCGTGCGGACAAGGGCGAGCCGCCGGTCCGGCTGCTCGTGGTGGATGACGAACCGGCGATCGCCGACCTGGTGGCCACGGTGGCCCGCTACGAGGGCTGGCAGGCCAGGACCGCGGGCAACGGAGCCGCGGCGCTGACCGAGGCGGGCAGCTTCAACCCGGACATCGTGGTGCTGGACCTGATGCTGCCCGACATGGACGGGTTCACGGTGCTGGACAGGCTGCGCGAGTCCGGGGCGATGGTGCCGGTGGTGTTCCTGACGGCCAAGGACGGCACCGCCGACCGGGTCGCCGGGCTGACCAGGGGCGGGGACGACTACCTGGTGAAGCCCTTCGCGGTGGAGGAGCTGATGGCCAGGCTGCGCGCGGTGTTGCGGCGTACCACCGGCCCCGGCTGGAAGCGCTCGGTGCTGCGGGTGGAGGACCTGGAGCTGGACGAGGACACCCGCGAGGTGCGGCGCGGCACCAGGACCGTCTCGCTCACGCCCACCGAGTTCGAGCTGCTGCGCTACCTGATGCGCCGCTCCCCCGCCGTGCTGACCAAGGCGCAGATCCTCGACCACGTGTGGGACTACGACTTCGGCGGCCGCTCCAACGTGGTGGAGCTGGTCATCTCCCACCTGCGACGCAAGATCGACACCGGTGAGCAGTCACTGATCCACACCATCCGCGGTGTGGGCTACGTCGTGCGCCGCAACGGCGCGTGAGCCCGGTGGCCACCGCGTGGCGGGGCCTGCGCCTGGGCACCCGCCTCGCGCTGGCGCTGGGTGTGCTGGCACTGGTCGTGTTCGGACTGGTCGGCGCGATCACGGTGTCGGTGATGCGGGAGTCCCTGCTGCACCGGCTGGACTCCCAACTGGACGACCTTCAGGTGCAGTACCGGAACACCCAGCTGGCGCCCCGCCCCACGCGTCCCTCCAACCGGGACACGCTGGTGGGCGTGGTCTACCGGTTCGGCGACGACGGCGCACCGGTAGCCGTGGAGAGCACGAACCTGCCCTCGGACACCAGCATGCTGGAGGCCATGGCCAAGTCGGTGCACACGGGCTCGCGCGCGGCGCGGCAGACGGTGTGGTTGGCGGGCAACGAGTACCGCGCGCTGGCCATCTCCGTGCCGGGCAGGGTCCGGGTGCTGGCCATTTCGCAGGAGGAGACCGAGCACACGATCAAGACCCTCGCCCTGGTGGAGGCGCTGACCTTCTTCGCGGCGCTGGCGGTGCTCGTCGGCGCCGGGGCCGCCGTGCTGCGCAGGGGTCTGCAACCGTTGGGGGACATGGCTTTCACCGCGCACGAGATCGCCTCGACCGACCTGACGGCGCGTTCGGTGGACCTGTCGACCAGGGCCGAGGGCACCGGCGGCGGGCTGGAGGTCGAGGAGCTGCGCACCGCCTTCAACGTGATGCTCGCGCACATCGACGAGTCCCTGGCCGCGCGCTCGGCCGCCGAGCAGCGGCTGCGCCAGTTCGTCGCGGACGCCTCGCACGAGCTGCGCACCCCGCTGACCTCCATTCGCGGCTACGCGGACCTGTTCGCCTACGCGGCGGCCAACGAGCCCGCCGAGCGGGACCGGCTGATGGGCCGGATGCGCGAGGAGGCGGGCCGGATGAGCGCACTGCTGGACGACCTGCTGCTGCTGGCCAGGCTGGACGCCACCGAGACCCCGCTGCGCCCGGAGCGGGTGGACCTGGTCGAGCTGGCCATGGCCGCCGCGGAGGGCTTCCACGCGGGGCGGCCCGAGCACCCGCTGAGCTTCGACTCCCAGGTGGACAGTCTGCGGCTGGACGCCGACCCGATGCGGCTGCGGCAGGTGCTGGACAACCTGCTGACCAACGCGGCGGTGCACACCGAGCCCGGCACGGCGGTGGCGCTGCGGGTGCGCACCGAGCCTGACTGGGCGGTGGTCGAGGTGGCCGACGCCGGGCCGGGCATCAGCGAGCAGGCCCAGGCCAGGGTGTTCGACCGGTTCTACCGGGTGGACGACTCGCGGACCAGGGGCAGCGGCGGAACAGGCCTGGGCCTGTCCGTGGTGCACTCACTGGTGGCCGCGCACGGTGGCACGGTGTCGCTGACCAGCAGGCCGGGCGACACCGTGTTCACCGTGCGACTGCCCTCAGCCAGCCTGGTGGGAGGGAGCCCACAGGTCGATTCCTGACTCCACGGCGTACTTGTCGATCTGGGTCAGCTCGTCCTCGGTCAGCGGCGGCCCGTCCAGCGCGGCCACGTTGTCCTCCAGTTGGGCCACCGAGCTGGCGCCGATCAGCGCCGAGGTGACCCGGCCGTCGCGCAGCGCCCAGCTCAGCGCCAGCTGCGCCAGGCTCTGACCACGCCCGGCCGCGATCTCGTTGAGCGCCCGGATCCGGCCCAGGTTCTCCTCGGTGAGCAGGCTGGTGGACAGGGACTTCTGCTGGCTCGCGCGGGAACCCTCGGGCACCCCGTCGAGGTACTTGTCGGTGAGCATTCCCTGGCCCAGCGGGGAGAACGCGATGCACCCCGCACCGACCTCGGACAGGGTGTCCAGCAGCTCGGGCTCGATCCACCGGTTGAGCAGCGAGTAGGAGGGCTGGTGGATCAGCAGCGGGACGCCCGCCGAACGCAGCAGCTCGGCCGCCTCCCTGGTCTTGGCCGGGGAGTAGGAGGAGACGCCCACGTAGAGCGCCTTGCCCTGCTGCACAGCGGAGACCAGCGCGCCGACCGTCTCCTCCAGCGGGGTCTCCGGATCGAACCGGTGCGAGTAGAAGATGTCCACGTAGTCCAGGCCCATCCGGGTCAGCGACTGGTCCAGTGAGGACAGCAGGTACTTGCGCGAGCCCCACTCCCCGTAGGGCCCGGGCCACATGTCGTACCCGGCCTTGGTGGAGATCAGCAGCTCGTCCCGGTAGCGGCGCAGGTCGTCGTCCAGGATGCGGCCGAAGTTGCGCTCGGCCGTGCCGTACGGCGGCCCGTAGTTGTTGGCCAGGTCGAAGTGGGTGATGCCCAGGTCGAAGGCCCGGCGCGCGATGGCCCGCCCCGACTCGTAGGGGCGGTCGTCGCCGAAGTTGTGCCAGAGCCCGAGCGAGATCGCGGGCAGCTTGAGCCCGCTGCGACCGCACCTGCGGTAGTCCATCCGGTCGTAGCGCTGGTCGGCAGCCTGGTACGGCACGTGGTGCCCCTCCCGTAGTGGTTCACGTGGCGGCACCGCCGAGTCTAGGCAGAACGGGTCAGGGACTCAGGTCGGCGGGATCGAAGGTCACCGGCTCGGGTGCGGTCCTGAGGGTGACCTCCGCGCCCGACACCGCGGTGGTCTCCGCCACGTAGCCGTCCTTCTCCAGGCGGTGCGCGGTGACGGTCACGCCGCCGACCTTGTTCAGCTCCACCGCCCAGAAGAACGGCACCCCGGCCAGCGCGTAGGCGGCCACCTTGTTCGCCCGCTCCTCGGCGGTGTTGCCCGGGGACCACACCTCCACGGCCAGTTCCACGTCCCCGGCCCGGAAGCTGGTGCCCACCGGCCTGGTGTTGAGCACCACCACGTCGGGGACCAGCCCGGTGCGGGCCCGCGTGCTGATCCCCACCGCGACCGCGGTCACGACGTAGAGGTCGGTACGGCGGGACAGGGCGGCCTTGAGCACCGCGCGGAGTTCGTCCGCCGCGTACTGGTGTTGTCCTGCCGGTGCCGGACTCACGTGGAAGTAGCCCCAGATCAGTTCGAGCCGGGTCCCGTCCTGCGGCGGCTCGGCGGTCAACCAGTCGTCGACCGTGTGGGGGCCCATCTCGTGGTGCAGCAGTGCGGCCGTCACTCGACCCGCCTCCTCAGCTCGACTCACGACCACCCTCCCACGCACCCCTGACAAGTTCCGTTCAGCACCGAGTCTCCCCCACCAGTCGTCACGGCACCAGCACGACTCGTCCCCGCAGGCCGCCCTTGGCGAGTAGCTCGTGGGCGTGCCGCACCTCGTGCAGCGGCAGCGTGTGAGCGACCCTCAGCGTGAGCTCGCCCCGCTCGGCGAGCGCGGACAGTTCGGCGAGCCGGGGGCCGTCGGCGTGCACGCGCACGGTGGCGACCCGGATCCCGCGCTCTGCCAAGGGTTCCGCCCCGATGCGCACCGCGACGAGCACGCCGCCGGAGCGCACGGCACCGAGCGCGGGCGCACCCAGCACGGCGGTGTCCAGCACACCGTCGACCCCACCTGGCACGAGTGCGCGCACCGCCCCGGCCAGATCGCCACCGCGGGGCACGAACCACTCGGCGCCGAGCCCGCGCACGAACTCCTCGTCGCGCGGATCTGCTTGTGCCACAACACGAATCGCACGCCGGGCGGCCAGCTCCACGGCGAAACCGCCAACGGCGCCGGCGGCACCGGTCACCAGCAGGGTGCTGCCGGGCTCGAACTCGAACAGGTCCAGTGCCTGTGCGGCGGTCAACCCGTTCAGCGGCAGGGTCGCCGCCGCCACGGTGGGCAGTGCGGTGGCGGCCACGGCGCTCGCGTCCAGCAGGACGTGGTCGGCCTGGGCGCCGAGCGGGGTGGCCGGCCGGTCGCGCAGGCCGATCACGGTGTCGCCCACGGCGAAGCCCGCGCCTGGGCCCGCGGCGTGCACGGTGCCCGCGACGTCCCAGCCGAGGCCGACCTGGTCCACCTCGCCGAGCAGTGCCGCCAGCGCCCCGGACCGGGTGGCCAGGTCCACCGGATTGACGGTGGCGGCGCCGACCTTGACCAGGACCTGCCCCTCAGCCGGTTCGGGGACCGGCACCTCCGCGATCTCCAGCACCTCGGGACCACCGAACTCTCGTGTGATGACTGCTCTCATGGGCACCAACTTAGAAGCTGATACTCTCTTCTGGTAAGTACATACTTAAAAGTGCGTAACTTACCCGGAGGAGGCCCGGTGCCCACGCTGACCGCCACCGCGCGCAGGAACGAGGCGCGGGAGACCTACAACGCGTTCCTGGCGACCTGCCCGGCGCACCAACTGCTGGCCAGGATCAGCGACAAGTGGGTGAGCCTGGTGCTCAGCGCGCTGTCGAACGGCCCGATGCGCTACAGCGACCTGTCCCGCAAGATCGCCGGGGCCAGCCAGAAGATGCTCACCCAGACCCTGCGCACCCTGGAGCGGGACGGCCTGGTCTCCCGCGAGGTCACGCCCAGCGTGCCGGTGCGGGTTGACTACGCGCTGACCGAACTGGGCGCCAGCCTCATGCCGGTGATCCGCGCGGTGAAGGACTGGTCCGAGCGCAACATCACCTCGGTGCTGGCCGCACGGCAGTCCTACGACCTCGGCGCGACCTCCCGGTAGCCCCCCCCCGATGCTACGACCTGCGCGAACCCCGTTCCGGACGGCGAGGTCGCGCCATTGGACCAGGGCCGAGGGCGGCCGTTGGATGATCTTCCGGCGCGGCGCGCGGCGCGGGCTTGTGATCGGCGGGACAATCGGGGGTGCAAGCCCGCCAGGTGGAAGGACGGACGGACATGACCGACTACGGGGACGCTCCGATCACCGTGCAGTCCGGTCGGCTGTGGGCAGGTGCCGCGGCGACAGCGCTGGTGGCCGGGCTGATCTCGATCGTGGGCATCCTGATCGGCCGGGGCCTCGTGCACGCGGAGGTGCTCGCCCCCAAGGGCGACGGGGTGTGGGGCGGGGCGAACACCGTGACCTACGCCATCGTCTCCGCCGCGATCGCGTTGCTGGCCGCGGGGCTGCTGCACCTGTTGCTGCTGACCACGCCGAGAGCGACCACCTTCTTCACCTGGATCATGGTGCTGCTCACGCTGATCGCCGTGGTGCTGCCGCTGAGCCTGCCGGTGAACTGGGACAGCAAGATCACCACGGGTCTGATCAACCTGGTGATCGGGCTGGTGATCACGGGGATCCTGACCGGGCTGGCGCCCAGCGCGGTCAGGATGACCCCGCCTCCCCCGCACCGCCCCCGGGAGGACTACGACGAGACCGTGGAGTGGCCCGACCGCAGGCGCTGATCGGCCAGGCAGGCGGCCCGCTGCCCGCGCAGCTCCGCCTCGTCGGCGCCGGGCAGTTCCAGTGCCGCGTCGAAGTCGCGCAGCGCCAGCTCCACCTGACCGCTGGCGCGCAGCGCGACCCCGCGGTTGAACAGCACGTCCGGGTCCGCGCCGACCTGTTCCAGGGTCCTGGTCAGGTCCTCGACGGCGTGCTCCAACCGTCCCGCGTCGAAGTGCACGGCGGCCCGGTTCACCAGCGCGGCCGGGTAGTCCGGGTCGGCCGCCAGCGCCGCGTCCAGCGCGCGCAGTGCCCGCTCGGGCTCCCCGCGCTCCAGCGCGATGGTGCCCGCCATGCACAGCAGCCTCGGTTCCCCTGGCAGCAGCGCCAGCCCGGCCAGCACGTCGGCCTCCGCCTCGTCCACCCTGTCCAGCCCCAGCAACAGGTCCGCGCGGGTGATCCGGGTGTCCACCTCGTCGGGTTCCATCTCCAGCACGTAGTCCAGGTCCGCCAGCGCGCCCCCGGTGTCACCGACCTCGATGCGGGCGGTGGCCCGGTTGTAGTACAGCTCCGGGAAGGGCGGGGCAAGCCGCACGGCGTGGTCGTAGTCGGCCAGCGCGGCGGCGAAGTCCCCGCGCTTGCGGGAGACCTTGGCCCGCTCGGACAGGTAGTCGGTGTAGTACGGGTCCAGGCCCACCAGCGTGGTGTAGTCCGCGTACGCCTCGTCCAGCCGGCCCGTGGCCAGCAGCAGCCGCGCGCGGTTGTAGAGCAGCTGCGAGCGGTGCAGCACCCACTGGTCGGGGTCCAGTTCCCGGTCCAGGCGGTCGATCCCGGTGTTGATCAGCTCCAGCGCGCGGCCCAGGTTGCCCCGGTGCATCTCGATCAGCGCGAGGGCGTTGTTCTGGAAGCCGGTGAACACCAGGCGTTCCCGCTCGTCGGGCAGCAGGCTGGCGATGGCCAGCGCGTTGTTCTGCCACTCCAACGCCTTCTCGTGGTCGCGCGGGGTGAAGAACCTGGTGTACAGCATGGCGATCGCGTAGCTGGTGGTCATGTGCACGCGCGGCAACGGGTAGCGGTGCCGCAGGTCCTCGTACAGGCGCAGCGAGCCCTCCAGGTCACCCAGCGGCACCAGCGCGGCAGCGGCCTGGCAGGTGAACTCGCAGTACACACGTTGCTGTGCAACAGGATCAGTGACCGCACGCCCGCGCATGCCCAGATCCGCGATGGCCGCCGAGAAGCCCACCTCCACACAGAACTGCAGGGCTCGCGCCAGTGCCTCCCGCCCCGCACCACCCGGGTCGGTGCCGCGCTCCCGGTGGTAGGTGATCGCGCCGACCTTCGTGCCCCAGCTCGATCCCGGTTCCAGCTCGTCCGCGCGCCGATCGTGTTGTGCCGCGACAAGTGCCGGGTCGGCAGCCCGGTAGGCGGCGAGCTCGGCCGGGTCCTCGCTCGTGCCGTCCGAGGCGATGTAGGCGGCCACCAGCTCCGCACTACTCCGATCGTCCACAGTGGACTCACTGGGCTCGGCCCGCACCGTGCGCAGGCCGTCCACGGACAACTCGGCACCGGACACGACCACCCGCAACCGGGCGGGATCCGCGCGGCGCACCAGGATCGTGACGAGTTCGCGGGTGGTCGGCTCCGCCTCGTGCAGGTCCTCGAACACCAGGCTCATCGGCCGGTGCTCGGCCAGCCGCAGCAGGAAGGTCACCACCCCCTGGCTCATGCAGCGGATCATGCCGGAGCCGAAGAACCGGGTCCGCTCGGTGAACGGGGAGTCGGCGGCCAGCGTGCTCGGCGCGGGCCCGATGATCTCGGCGAGTTCGGGCATGCCGTAGAGCAGCTCCACGCGATGCTGCTCGACCAGGTCGGGGTGCTCGGCGGCGGCCTCTCCCAGCAGCGCGGCCAGCACCTCGTCCACCCCGGTGTAGGGCCCGCGCAGCCGACGGTGACAGCGCCCGACGGCGGTGTGCGGCCCCTCCTGGGCCCAGCGGCGCTCGCGGTCGGCGCGGCGGTTCCCGACGATCACCAGGTGCTCACTCATGATCAGGTCATCTCCCGGATCGGGGCGCGGCGCTTGCGCCGGGACAGGTGGGCCAGCAGGGCGAGCTGACCGAGGTTGACCAGCAGGGACACCGCGCCGTCCCAGAAGGCGGCGTCCACCCTGCCGGAGACCAGCCGCCCGCCGATGGTGGTGGCGTACTCGACGACCACCGGCACGCTGGCGAACACGGCGATGCCCAGCGCGGTGGTCACGCCGAGCACCAGGAACGGCCCGTACCAGCGGCCGACCCTGCGGTCGTGCTCGGTCCACGCGCTCTCGTCGACGAGCTTGTCCGCACGACCGAGCAGGCCCCAGAAAGCGTTGCGCAGCAAGGCTTTGCTCGCCTCGTGCAGGGAGTAGCAGTTGAAGGCGGTGGCGAACACGTAGTAGAGATCGGTGCGCAGGAAAAGCTGGAACTGCCAGGCGAAGCGCATCACCACGGTGAAGCCCATGGCCAGCGCGAGCCGACCGGCCAGCGAGAGGGACCCGTCCGCTTCGCGGGTGGCCGCGGCGAGCAGGTCCAGGCAGGCCAGCACGAGTAGGTCGCACAGCATGCCCGCCAGGAAGGGCAGGTACCGCTTGGCGCGCGGCACGCTGAGCACCCCGTTGAGCTTGGTCTCGAACACGATGTAGGCCAGCCGGTTGCTCATGCCCAGCTGGCTGGTCAGGCCCAGCCGCTGCCCGGCGAGCACGTGGAAGCCCTCGTGCAGGAACAGCAGCGGCACCTGGCCGAAGGTGATCACGAGCTGCACCACGATCACCGAGGAGGTGAAGAAGATCTGCCCCGGCGCGGGCAGCAGGTCGGGTTGCCCGGCGAGCACCACCAGCCAGGCGGCGAGCAGCACCGCGAAGCACACCCACGCGGCCGGGGAGAACAGCGCGCGGCCCAGCCAGCGCCAGCGCAGCGCGCCCGCGGTGCTGTCGGCGGCCTCCCCCTCGTGCCGCACGAACCCGAGCTCGTCCAGGGTCTCCAGGAACTCCTCGACGTCGACGGGTTCACCGTAGGTGTCCTCGTACCAGCGGGCCGCGTGGTCGGGGGCCATGCCCTCGGCCATCCTGCCCAGCAACGCGGCGCCGTCCGCGGGCAGCACCGCGTAGGAACCGGTGCCCATCCGGCCGACAACCACCTCGTCCCCCTCGGGCACGAAGCTGAGCTGGTGGAACGAGACCATGGCCGCCCTCCCTCACGGGACCCGCGTGCGCCGGAGTGGGCGCACGCGGGCCGGTGTCATGCCGTGTGTCAGGCGTTGACCACGTGGTACGGGCACTGGCAGGCGGCCGAGGTCAGGCGGACGTCGCCCGCACGGCGCACGGTGATCTTCTTCATCTTGGTCGTCGTCTTGAGCTTCATCCGATCCTCCAGGGTTCGAACACCGACGGCATTCACTTTCGCCGCTGACGGATTTCTATCAGCCGCAAACCGGTCGAATGGCGTTCACGACCACTTTCAGAACACCGTGAGAACAACGGAGCGTGCCCACTCGGTCACCGAACAGAACTGGGTCGATTCGCGAACGCGGACGTAACTCTTTCGGAGGATGCGTTGACGGGGTCCCGTGTCGAACACTCTGTCGTCCGACGAGAGAACACACTGGTCAGCGTCGGTCTGAAGGGGCAGGACATGAGGGAAACTGGGGCAGCGGCGATCCGTCTCGGCGCCGAGTTGCGCAGGCTCCGCCTGGAGCGGGGGCTCTCCCTGCGGGCGATGGCCAAACGGGTGGGAATGAGTGCGCACAGCGGACTGGTTGACTACGAACGGGGGAATCGCATTCCTCCGCACGACCTGCTGACCAGTTATCTGAGAGAACTGAGACCGACCGATCAGAAATTGGTGTCACTACACCGCTTGGCAATGTCAGAACGGGCAGACCTGCGGGCCGGAATAGCTCCGGAACCGCCCGTGTCGCCCATTGTCGTGTCCCCGGCACCGCCGAGGGTGCTGCGGGTGACCGCCACCGTGCTGGGCCACGTGGCCAGGACCCTGCAGGGCGTGGCCGAGCGCATCACCCGGCTGCCCTGAGCTCGAACTCGGCGTGCACGGCACCGCCCTCGGCGCGCAGGCGGGCACCGAGCCCGCTGAGCGCGCCGAGGGCGGCGGCGTTGTCCGCGGTGGTCCGCGCGACCACCCGCCGCACCCCGGCACGCTCGGCCTCCGCGAGCAGGGCCGCCAGCGCGGCGGCGCCCAGGCCCCGGCCCCGTGAGCCCCGGCCGAGCCACATGCCGGTCTCCACCACGCCCGGCTCGTCCAGCCTGCTCATCCGGATCATGCCCACGACCGAGTCCTCGGACAGCACGGCGTACATCTGGGTGCGGTGCACGCCGCCCAGCCCGTCGAAGTGCTTGCGGTGGAAGGCCCGGAACGCCTTGTGCCGCAGCGGCGGCCACCCGGGTCCCGCCGGCACGGCGGGCATCACGTCCTCCGGTTCCGCCTCGGCCACGGCGAGCGCCAGCAGTCGCTCCACGAGGTGGTCGTTGACCGGTTCGAGCCGGACGCGAGGTTGCACGCCCGCAGTGTCACCGACCGGGGCGAGCCCGGTCCACCGGGTTTCAGCGCCCGCTGCCCGCGTACACCACCGCCTGCTCGCTGCCGCCGAGCTGGAAGGCGTCGTGCAGGGCGCGCACCGCGTCGGACACCTGGAAGTCCTTGCACAGCACCGAGATCCGGATCTCCGAGGTGCACATGATCTCGATGTTGATGCCGACCGAGCTCAGCGCCTCGCAGAAGGTGGCCGCCACCCCGGGTTGAGCGCGCATTCCCGCACCAACCAGCGAGACCTTGCCGACGTGCTCCTCGTACAGCACGTCCCGCAGGCTCAGCTCGCCCCGCCTGGCCAGCAGCGCGGCCACCGCGGCCGGACCGTCCTGTTCGGACACCGTGAAGGTCAGGTCGGTGCGGCCGGGCTGGGTGCACACGTTCTGCACCACCACGTCCAGCTCGATCTGCTGGTCGGCGAGTACCCGGAAGACCGCCGAGGCGAAGCCGGGGCGATCGGGCAGGCCCGCCACCACGACCTTCGCCACCGACCTGTCGTGCGCGACACCGGTGATCAACGCCTGTTCCACGGTCTGCTCCTCCACTGAGCCGAACACCGTCGTGCCCGGCTCGCCGCCGTAGGCCGAGCGCACGTGCAGCGGAACCCCGTTGCGCCGCGCGTACTCCACGCAGCGCGACATGAGCACCTTCGCCCCGCTGGCGGCGAGTTCGAGCATCTCCTCGTAGCTGAGCCGGTCCAGCCGCCGCGCGTTGGGCACGATGCGCGGGTCGGCGGTGAGCACCCCGTCCACGTCGGTGTAGATCTCGCAGACATCGGCCTTGAGCGCCGCGGCCAGCGCCACCGCCGTGGCGTCGGAACCACCGCGCCCCAACGTGGTCACGTCCCCGGTGGGCAGGTGCACGCCCTGGAACCCGGCGACGAGCACCACCGCGCCCCTGGCGAGTTCCTCGCGGACCCGCCTCGGCCGGACCTCGGTGATCCGGGCCCGGCCGTGCGCCCCGGTGGTGATCATCCCCGCCTGCTCCCCGGACAGCGAGCACGCCCGCAGGCCCAGGTCCTCCAGTGCCATCGCCAGCAGCGAGTTGGACACCCGCTCCCCGGAGCTGAGCAGCATGTCCAGCTCGCGGGCCAGTGGCTCGGCGGTCACCCGCCCCGCCAGTTCGAGCAGGTCGTCGGTGGTGTCGCCCATGGCCGAGACGACCACCACCACCTCGTGCCCCGCCCGCCGGGTGTCGGCCACCCGCCGGGCCACGGCACGGATCCGGTCCGTGCTGTCCACCGAGGAGCCGCCGTACTTCTGCACGACCAGCGCCATGTCAGCAGCCTTCCTTGATGGCCTCGACCAGGATGGCGCAGGCCTTGTCGACCACCTCGGCGGTGACGTTGAGCGGGGGCAGCAGGCGCACCACGCTGTCCTGCCTGCCCCCCAACTCCACGATCAGCCCGTTGCGCAGCGCACGGGCCTGCACGGCCCTTGCGAACTCCCCCGCGGGCCGCCCGTCCACCGGATCGGCCAGCTCGATGCCCCACATCAGGCCGATCCCGCGCACCTCGCGCACCCACGGGTGCTCGGCCAGCACGCCCAGCCGGGCCGCCACCTGCGAGCCCCGCCGGTCCACGTTGCCCAGCACGTCGTCCCGGCGCACCACGCGGATCGCCTCGACCCCGGCCGCGAAGGCCAGCTGGTTGCCGCGGAACGTGCCCGTGTGCGCCCCAGGCGCCCAGCTGTCCAGCTCACGGTCGTACATGATCATCGCCACCGGGGAGCCGATCCCGCTCAGCGCCTTGGAGGCCACGATGACGTCCGGTTCGATGCCGTAGCGCTGGAAGGCGAACCAGGTGCCGGTGCGGCCGCAGCCGGTCTGCACCTCGTCCACGATCAGCGGGATCTCCAGCAACCGGGTCAGCTCCCGCACCCGGCGCACGAACTCCGGCACCGCCGGGATCACCCCGCCCTCGCCCTGCACCATCTCCATGATCACCGCGGCCGGGCGGGGCAGCCCGCTGTTGCCGTCGGCCAGCGAGCGCTCCAGGAAGGACACGCAGTTGGTCAGGCAGCTGTCCTGGCTCAGCCCCACCGGGCAGCGCGTGCAGTACGAGTACGGGAAGAAGTGGATACCCGGCACCCCGTTGGCGACCGGTTGCTTCTGCGCGACCAGCCCGGTCAGCGCCATGGCGGCGTGCGTGCTGCCGTGGAAGCCGCCCTGGAAGGCGATCACCTCGCCGCGACCGGTGGCCGTCTTGCACAGCTTCACCGCGGCGTCCACGGCGTTGGCCCCGGTCGGCCCGCACAGGTGCACCTTCATCCTGTCCCGCAGCGCGGGGTCGAGCATGGACAGCTGGGCCTGCACGAACTCCTGCTTGGCCGGGGTCGGGAAGTCCAGCGCGTGGGTGAGCCTGCCCAGCTGATCGGTCATGGCCCGGACCAGCTCGGGGTGGTTGTGGCCCAGTGAGAGCACGCCCGCGCCGGCCAGGAAGTCGATGAACACGTTGCCGTCGACGTCGCGCACGAAGCTGCCGGACGCGTCGGCGATGGCGATGGGCAGGTGGCGGGGGTAGGTGCGGGCGTTGGACTCGACCTGGGCCTGTCGGCTGAGGTACTCAGCCGAGCGCGGGCCTGGCAGGTCTCCCTCCACGTCCGGACCAGTCAGCAACGGGGTCATCACGACCTTCTCGGTTCGGTGGTTGTCTGGGTGCGGGCGGGAATGCCGCGCCAGCGGGTGTGTTCGGGCAGGGTTTCGCCCTTCATCACCAGGGACATCGCGTCCAGGCTGGCGCCTTCGCCGACGACCGCGTCGTAGAGCACGACCGAGCGCACGCCGACCGAGGCACCGTCGCCGATGCGGACGCGGGACATCTTCATCACGCGGTCCTCGAACAGGTGGGTCTGCAGGGAGGTGAACTCGCCGACCGCGGTGTCGTCGCCCACCTCGACGAGGTCGAACTCGGTCAGGAAAGTGGTGGACAGCCAGGTGCGGCGGCCGATCTTCGCCCCGAACAGGCGCAGGACCGGTGCTGCGAAAGGAGATCCGGTCAGCATCGCCAGGAAGCCGGGCACGACGAGGTTCTCGTACAGCCCGGTGATCAGCTCGGTGCGGCGGACCCAGATGCTCCACAGGGCCTCGGTCCTCGGCCGGTAGCGGCCGATCACCACCCACTTGAGCAGGGCCACGATCAGGGTGGACGCCAGGCCGATGCCGAGCACCAGCGCGGGGCTGACCGCCGCCACGGCCCACGCGGGCCAGGACCTGGCCAGCTGCACCGCCGTGTAGTAGCCAGCCAGCACGGTCAGGCTGGCGATCGTGCCGGGCAGCGTCACCCGGAAGTACTCGATCAGCAGCCGCGCGACGATCAACCACTTCGTCGGCTGGAAGGTGAGCCGGTCCGGGAAGATCTGGCTCGGTTGCCGGGTGGGCAGGAAGATCGCCGGGGAGCCGAGCCAGGTGGTCTCGGGCTCCACCGGCTTGGCCGGTGCCACGGAGTGCACGCCGAGCAGGCTGTTGTCGCCCAGCTTGGCCGCGCCGGGCACCAGCGCGCCGTTGCCGACGAAGGTGCGCCTGCCCACCTCGGCCGGGGACAGCGCGACGCAGCCGCGGTGGAACACCGCCGGGCCGACCACCGCGATGTCGGCCACGAAGCTGCGCTCGCCGATGATCAGCATGTCCGGGTCCACGAAGTTGACCGTGGCCACCTCGGACCAGCGCCCGGTGCGGGCGCCCAGTGCGCGCAGGAACGGCACCAGGTAGAGCGTGGAGTACAGCGCGTGCGTCACGCTCAGGCTCGTGGCCATCATGCCGTCACTGATCCACTTGCGGACGCCGAACCCGCTGCGCTCCTGGTGGATCCCCGGCCTCGGGCCCGGCATGACCGCGCGCTTGACCAGGACCACCAGCACGCAGGTGGTGAACGGCACCAGCGGGCCGCCGACCAGGGTGAGGATCATGCCGTTGAGCAGCCCGTGGTGGTGGGTGGTCAACGCGACCACGAGCACGGTGGGCACCGCGATCAGCACCGGCATCAGCATGAACAGCACGGCACCGGCCAGGTAGCCGAGCAGCACCAGCACGGGCCAGCGCCGGTCCTGGGCGCTGGCGGCCATGGCCGCCAGCAGCGGGGGCGCCGCGGGTTGGCGTGTCGCTGGCGAGCCCGACCAGTGCTCGCCGTCCGGGATCACCTGGTCCGCCGCGACCAGCGACTGGTCGCCGACCGAGGCGTCCGCGCCGATCTCCGCACCCGGCAGCACCACGCAGTTCGTACCCAGGTAGCTGCCCGTGCCCAGGCGGATCGGCGCCAGCCGCAGCCAGCCCGCCTCCACCTGGTAGGGCTGCACCCGCGCGCCGTAGCCGATGCTCACGCCCGCACCGATGTTCACCAGCGCGGGCAGGCCGACCACCGAGGACATGTGGCAGTCCCGGCCGATCCGCGCACCCATCAGCCGCAGGTAGGGCGCCAGCAGCGGAGATCCGGCCAACAGCGGCAGCGGTGCGATCCCGACAACCTTGCCGTACAACCAGAAGCGCAGGTATGTCAGTCCCCACAACGGGTAGCGGCCCGGTTTGAGCCCGGTCATGAGCAGTCGGCCGCCCACGATCGGCAGCAGCAGGTAGGAGGCCGCGAGCCAGCCGAGCGCGGGCAGGATCGCGCTGTTGTCGTACAGGAAGAGCACAAGAGGCATGCCCAGCAACAGGATCCAGCCGTAGAGCAGCACCAGCTGCGCCGCCCCGCAGAGCGCCACGCGCAGGCTGGAGTGCTTGAGCGCGGGCTCGGCCTCGACCTCCGTGGCGGGCTCGCTGGCCTCGATGAACGCCGCGAGGGCGCGGATCGTGGAGTGCGCGTACAGGTCGCCCATGGCAACACCACGCAGCTCAGGTTCCTTGCGCAGCCTGGACATCAGCTGTGCGGCACTCATGGAATGCCCGCCCAGGTCGCAGAAGAAGTCCTCGTCGATGGAGATGTCCGTGCCGCCCAACACCTCCGACCAGAGCTCCGCCAGCTTGCACTGCACGGGGCCGGTCGGGGGCACCAGTGGTGCGGCACTGCGCCCCAGCGGGGGTGAGCTGGGCGCGGGCAGTGCCGACCGGTCCACCTTGTCCGCCGCCAGCAAGGGGAACTCCGCAAGCACTTCCACGAAGGCAGGGATCATGTACGTGGGCAGCCTGCGCCGCAGCACCGCGAGCAGCCGCTCGCGCAACCGCTCGTCCTGTTCCCCGCGCAGGGTCACGTAGCCGACCAGGTCGGTCACCACCCCGTCGCGTTCCAGGGTGGTCACGACAGCGTTTTCCACCGCGGGCTCCTCCCGCAGCACCTGTTCGATCTCGGCCAGCTCGATCCGGTAGCCGCGCACCTTGACCTGCGTGTCGATCCGGCCCAGGTACTCGATCTCGCCGTCCGGGGTGTACCGCCCGAGGTCCCCGGTCCGGTAGACCCTCGGCGCGTGCTCCCGGTCGGCCAGCACGGGGTTGGGCACGAAGCGCTGCGCGGTGAGCCCGGGCCGGTTCACGTAGCCGATCGCCACGCCCGGTCCGCCCACGCAGATCTCCCCGGGTTGGCCCTCCGGCACCGGCCGCAGCTGCTCGTCCAGCACGTACACCCGGTACGAGGGCAGCGGGGTGCCGATCGTCACCGGCCGGTCCGGGCTCAGCTCCCCGCAGGTCGCGGTCACGGTGGACTCGGTGGGCCCGTAGGCGTTGAGGATGCGTCTGCCGGGTCTCGACCAGCGGCGGACCAGGTCCTGCGGGCAGGCCTCCCCGCTGACCAGCAGGCTGCGCAGGGTGGGCAGCTCGGCGTCGATCGTGGTGAGCAGGGTCGGCACGCAGCACAGGAAGGTGATGTCCTGCTCCGCGAGGAATTCGGACAACCCGGCACCAACCCGGCGGTCGTCGCCCGGCCCGGTCACCAGCGTGGCGCCGGCCAGCCAGGCGGGCCAGATCTCCTCCACGGAGAAGTCGAAGGCGATGGACAAACCCTGGTAGACCCGGTCCTCCGCCCGCACCTGGTAGATCGGGGTCACCACGTCCAGGAAGTTCACGATGCTGGCGTGCGAGACCGCGACGCCCTTCGGTTTTCCCGTGGTACCCGATGTGTAGATGACATAACACAACTGCTCGGGCTCGAGGTATACCTGTGGACGCTCGTCCGACATACCGACGACAGATGTACCGTCTATTTCCAGCAACGGGCAGGGCAGATGGCCCACAGCACCGCTGGTACCGGAAGTCGTGACCAACTGGCACAACCCCGCATCCTGGGCAATGAACTCCAGTCGATCTGCTGGAAAGGACGAGTCCAGCGGAACATATGCCGCACCCGATTTCAGCACACCGAGCAGCGCGATGTAGGTGTCGATCGAGCGTTCCACCAGGATACCGACCGCATCACCCTCGGACACGCCGCGCGAGCGCAGCAGGTGAGCAAGCCGGTTGGCGGCCCGGTCCAGCTCTCGATAGCTCAGTTCAACGTTTCCGCAGGCCACAGCAATGGCCTCCGGATGTCGATCACAGGCCCTTTCGAAGCACTGCGGTAGCGACCGCACGGCTGTCTGCACAGCAACCACGGTTTCCCCTCCACACGAACCACCATTTGGCGGGGCGATCCCACCTTTACGTCACGGCAGAAGAAATGACGGCCGACCGGGCCCCCAGTACTGCCCCCGTCGTACAAGCAACGAAAGATAGGGCCAGTCCAGCTCACGGGACAGGGCCATTACGGTGACGCCAGAACCGGTCAACTGTGAAACCCTCAAGCTCCCCGAACAGGCAATTCGTGGGATGTTTTGGACATAACCAGACCGGGTGACGACAAATTTCGACACACAGAAACGCCTTGCTTTGTCGGCCGGGTTACAAGTTTCACGGTTGACCGCACGGAGTGGCTGATCCGACCGGCCGAAGGTGACCTCACCAGAATGGTATGTGTGAAGGTCACGGTCCGTGCCAGTACACCCCCGAATCAGACGAACGGGATCACCCGATAATCGAGCCATCCTCACTCACCGCACTTATTCGCGAGTCCCGCTCACTGTAGGCCGAGTCCCGCTCACACGGGATCGAGTCCCGCTCAGCGCACAGCCCCGGAATCACCCCGGCCTCGGCACAGCGGGATTCGCACGCCCGAGAGCGGGACTCGGGCGCGGCCGAGCGGGACTCACGGGTGGGTGGAACTGGATCTTGGTCCACTCTGCCGGGTGATGCCGCCGCGGCGCGACACGCGCCACGGCGGCACTACTTCCCGTTCACGGTGGAGCCGGCGGCGGGACTCGAACCCGCAACCCCTCGCTTACAAGGCGAGTGCTCTGCCAATTGAGCTACGCCGGCACGGTCGGCCCTGCGGGCCCGCGGCCGTGCTCTCCGGCCATGCTCATCGTAAAGGCCAACAGCGCGTGCCACCTGCGGCGAATGCTCTGCTCAGGGTAGACAGACGTTCCTCCAAGTGGAGGGATGGTCAGCCTGCCGAGTGGGTGTTGACAGATCAACGAGTGCCGTGACCAGCGGCGAAGCACCGCCCACGATGAGTGTCGCGAGTCATTCGAACGGGGTAACCCGGGTGAGCGTGTCCGACAACACGTACGCGGTCGTGCAACGGTCGGGTGAAGCCACCCGATCTGGCCATTGAGAACAACGAGGAGGTAACCGAGTGCGGCGCAGGACCGGGGCGCGGGGCAGGTTCTGGCGCGATCGGGCCGGATTCCTGCCGAGACAGCCCCTGACCAGCGAGGACAGTCCGGTACTCGGGCCGGAGCTACCCCCTGACTCCACCGTCAACCTGGTGCTGGACCTGGCCCTGCGCATCGGTGAGGTGCAACTGGCCAGCGGGGCGGCCGCCGCCGACGTCACGGCCACCCTGCTCACGGTCACCGAGGCCTGCGGCCTGCCGCACTGCGAGGTGGATGTGATCTTCACCTCGATCTCGGTCTGCTGCCACCGCGGCACCGCCGCCTCACCCGTCACCTCCATGCGCGTCGTGCGGTCACGTGGCCTGGACTACACCCGCCTGGCCGCCGTGGAGCGGCTGGTGCGCGAACTGGGCGCGGGCACGCTGACCCCGGAGTCGGCCGCCACCGAGCTGGACCTGATCACCAAGGCCCCGCACCCCTACCCGCGCTGGGTGGCCACCGCCGCCTGGGCGGGCATGGCGGCCTCCGTGGCGCTGCTGCTGGGCGGGAACGCGGTGCTCGCGCTGTTCGCCGCGCTGGTGACGGCGGTGGTGGACCGGATCGGCCGGCTGCTCAACCGCCGCAAGCTGCCGTTCTTCTACCAGCAGGTGGTCGGCGGGGCGGTGGCCTGCGGGGCGGCGCTGGTGGTGACGGCCTCCGACCTGGTGCCGGTCGGCCAGATGGCGCTGGTGGTCGCCGCGGGCATCGTGGTGCTGCTCTCAGGGCTGTCGGTGGTCAGCTCGGTGCAGGACGCGATCACCGGCTACAACGTGACCGCCTCGGGCCGCGCGATGGAGACCCTGCTGATGACGGCGGGGCTGATCGCCGGGGTGGTGCTGGCCCTGCGCATCGGTGTGCAGCTGGGGGTGAACGCCACGCTGGTGCAGTCCGCCCCGCTGGCGTTCAGCGCGGTGCCGATCCAGGTCGTGACCGGCGCAACCGCTTGCGCCTGCTACGCGCTGGCCAGCTACGCCCAGCCGAGGGCCCTGCCGGTGGCCGGACTGGCCGGTGCGGGCGGGGTGGGCTGCTACGCGGTGTTGCAGGCCAGCGGGATAGACATGATCACGGCCACGGCCCTGGCCGCCGTGCTGATCGGCTTCGGTGGCGCCCTGATGTCGCGCCGGCTGGGCATCGCCCCGCTGATCGTCGTGGTGTCCGGCATGACCCCGCTGCTGCCCGGGCTGACCACGTACCGGGGGCTGTACCAGTTGATCGTGCAGGGGGACATGACCGGGCTGTCCACGCTGGTGGTGGCGCTGGGCATCGGGCTGGCGCTGGCCGCCGGGGTGGTGCTCGGCGAGTTCCTGGCGCAACCTGTCCGCAGTGGGCTGGGCAGACTGGAACGCAGGTTCTCCTGGCAGCGGCGTGACCGGTACCACTAGGGGGTAGCCCCGTCGGCAGGACGCGGCCCCGGCCGGGGCTGGCTAGCCTCGACAGGGCTGCGCCGCGTGTTCCACCGACAAGGAGGCGTTTCCGCCTTGAGCACCACGGGCTCGGACTTCATCGTCGTCGCCAACCGGCTCCCGGTAGACCTGGAACGGCTACCGGACGGCACACAGCGCTGGAAGCACAGCCCTGGTGGCCTGGTGACCGCGCTGGAGCCCTTCCTTCGCTCGCGCAGCGGGGCCTGGGTCGGCTGGCCGGGTGTGGCCGACGCCGACGTGGAGGAGTTCGAGGAGGAGGGCCTGCGGCTGCACCCGGTCGGCCTGTCCTCGGCCGAGGTGCGCGACTACTACGAGGGCTTCTCCAACGGCACGCTGTGGCCGCTGTACCACGACGTGGTGGCGCCGCCGGTGTTCGACCGGTCCTGGTGGGAGAGCTACGTCAAGGTCAACCGGCGGTTCGCCGACGCCTGCGCCTCGATCGCGGCCCCCGGCGCGACCGTGTGGGTGCAGGACTACCAGCTGCAACTGGTGCCCCAGCTGCTCCGCGAGCAGCGGCCCGACCTGCGCATCGGCTTCTTCCTGCACATCCCGTTCCCGCCGGTGGAGCTGTTCATGCAGCTGCCCTGGCGCACGGAGATCATCCGAGGACTGCTCGGCGCCGACCTGGTGGGCTTCCACCGGCCGGGCGGGGCGCAGAACTTCCTCTGGCTGGCACGCAGGCTGGTCGGCCTGGAGCCCAGCCGGGGCGCGGTCGGCGTGCGTACACGTCCGGGTGTCGTCCAGGTGGGTGACCGGACGGTCCGGGTCGGTGCCTTCCCGATCTCCATCGACGCCGCCGGGCTGGACGCGATCGCGCGCAGCAGGGAGACCCAGCAGCGGGCCAAGCAGATCCGCGCCGAGCTGGGCAACCCGAAGAAAATCATGCTCGGGGTGGACCGGCTGGACTACACCAAGGGCATTGACGTGCGGTTGCACGCCCTGCACGAGCTGCTTGCCGAGGACAGGCTCTCCGCCGAGGACGTGGTCATGGTGCAGTTGGCCACCCCAAGCAGGGAGCGGGTCGAGCACTACAAGAAGATGCGCAGCGAGATCGAGCAGGTGGTCGGGAGGATCAACGGAGAGTTCTCCCGGGTGGGTCACCCAGCCGTGCACTACTTGCACCAATCGGTGGATCGCAAGGAGCTCTGCGCGTTCATGAGTGCCGCAGATGTGATGGTTGTGACGCCTGTCCGAGATGGTATGAATTTGGTCTGCAAGGAGTACGTCGCCTGCCGGTACGACCTCGGTGGCGCGCTAGTGCTCAGTGAGTTCGCCGGCGCGGCATCGGAGCTCACCAGCGCGTTCCTGGTCAACCCGCACGACCTTGACGGGGTCAAGAACGCTCTGCACGCAGCCCTCACCGTGGACCCGGCGGAGGGGCGCCGTAGGATGCGCGCGCTGCGCCGTCAGGTCCTGACCCACGACGTCGACCGCTGGGCGCGGTCTTTCCTCGAGGCTCTGGGCACGGCGCCAGCGCACTGATTCAATTCAGAGTCTGGCCCACATCTGCATACCCCGACCATCCCCCGAAAGCCTGAGGAGGAGGCGTGACCGCCGAGGCCCTCCCCGCGGAGCTCCGACGCGCGCTCGTCCAGATCGCGCGCACCCCGCGGCTGCTCGTAGCGTGCGACTACGACGGAACGCTCGCACCGATCGTGCAGGACCCCGAGCAGGCCCGCCCGTCGACAGAGTCGGTCGGCGCGCTGCGCTCACTGGCCGGCCTGCACGAGACGACGGCCGCCGTCATCTCGGGCCGCGCCCTGCGCGACCTGGCAGCTCTGTCCAGACTGCCCGGAGAAGTACACCTGGTCGGCAGCCATGGATCCGAGTTCGACGTCGGGTTCGTGCACGCCATCGACGCTGAGGCGAAGGACCTGCACCGCAGGATCCAGTCCAGCCTGGACGAGCTGGTCACCGGTGCCGAGGGCGTGCACCTGGAGGTCAAGCCCGCCAGCATCGCCGTGCACGTGCGCCGGGCGGCCCCCGAGGTCGGCGAACGCGTGCTGGCCACCGTGCGCACCGGCCCGGCCGCCTGGGACGGCGTGCAGGTGACCGAGGGCAAGGCCGTGATCGAGCTGGCCGTGGTGCAGACCGACAAGGGCCACGCCCTGGACGTGCTGCGCCACCAGGTCGGCGCCACGGCCGCGATCTTCCTCGGTGACGACGTCACCGACGAGAAGGCCTTCGCCCGGCTGACCGGCCCCGACCTGGGCATCCACGTCGGAACCGGCGAGACCCTGGCCGGGTACAAGATCAACGACACCACCGACGTGGCCACGGTGCTGGCGTTCCTGGTCGAGGAGCGGCGCACCTGGCTGTACGGCGAGCAGGCACCGCCCATCGAGCGGCTGTCCATGCTGGCCAACGAGCGCTCGGTGGCGCTGGTGACCCCGGACGCCCGGCTCACCTGGATGTGCCACCCCGAGCCGGACTCGGCCGCGGTGTTCGCCGACCTGCTCGGCGGCCCCGGCGCGGGCATGTTCTCGATCAGGCCCGAGCGCAACGGACTGCCGCTGGGCCAGCGCTACCTGCCGGGCACGATGACCGTGGAGACGCGCTGGTCGCGGCTGCTGGTCACCGACTACCTGGACCACTACGCGGCACCGCACCGCACCGACCTGGTGCGCGTGGTGTCCGGTTCGACCAAGGCCGTGGTGGAGTTCGCGCCGCGCCCGGAGTTCGGGCAGGTCCCGGTGCGCATCGCGGTGGAGGCCGACGGCCTGCGCGTGCTGGGCACCACCGACCCGATCGTGCTGCGTGCCCCCGGGCTGACCTGGCAGATCGCCTCCGACGGCATGCACGAGACGGCCACCGCCGTGATCGAGCCCGGTGAGAACGCGCCCGTGGTGCTGGAACTGCGCTGCGGCACCGACGACCTGTCGGCCAACCCGGTCAGCGAGTCCGAGCGGCGCAACCGCGCGGGCAGCTACTGGTCGGAGTGGCTGTCCGGGCTCAAGCTGCCCGAGCTCGAGCGCGACCTGGTGGCCCGCTCCGCGCTGACCCTGCGCGGGCTGTGCCACTCGGAGACCGGCGCGATCATGGCGGCGGCCACCACCTCGCTGCCCGAGGAGATCGGCGGGGTCCGCAACTGGGACTACCGCTACTGCTGGCTGCGGGACGCGGCGCTGACCGCGCAGGCACTGGTCTCGCTGGGCTCCACCAGCGAGGCCGAGGCCTACCTGAGCTGGGTGCACGGCGTGCTGGCCACGCTGCCCGGCCCGGAGCGGCTGCACCCGCTGTACACGATCCACGGCACCACGCTGGGCCCCGAGGCCGTCATCGACACGCTGCCCGGTTACGCGGGCTCGCGGCCGGTGCGCGTGGGCAACCTGGCAAACCAGCAGGTGCAACTGGACGTGTTCGGGCCGGTGGTGGACCTGGTCGCCAAGCTGACCGAGGTGCGCGGCAAGCTCACCGACGACGACTGGCGCATGGTCTGCGCGATGGCCGAGGCGGTCTCCCGCCGCTGGCACGAGCCCGACCACGGCATCTGGGAGGAGCGGCACGCGCCCCGGCACAACGTCTACTCGAAGGTCATGTGCTGGATGACCATCGACCGGGCGGTGCGGCTGGCCGAGACCTACGGCCGCGAGTTCGACCCGTCCTGGCCCGCCCTGCGCGACACGATCGCCGCCGACGTGGTCAAGAACGGCTGGAACGCCGAGGTGGGCGCGTTCACCACCGCCTACGACGGCACCGACCTGGACGCGGCCTCGCTGCACGTGGGCCTGGCCGGGCTGATCGACCCGACCGACGAGCGGTTCCAGTCCACGGTCACCGCCATCGAGGCGGAGCTGCGCAGCGGTGCCACCGTGTACCGCTACCACCGCGACGACGGCCTGCCCGGGGACGAGGGCGGCTTCCACCTGTGCGCGGCGTGGATGGTCGAGGCGTACCTGCTCTCCGGTAGGCGCACCGAGGCCGAGGAGCTGTTCGCGCAGATCGTGGACTGCGCGGGCCCGACGGGTCTGCTGCCCGAGGAGTACGACCCGGTCGCCGAGCGCTCGCTGGGCAACCACCCGCAGGCGTACTCGCACCTGGGCCTGATTCGCTGCGCCCAGTTGCTCAGCGCCAGCAGGTAGTTCGCGCATCAGAGGGCCACCCGGTCGATAGCCTGACCGGGTGGCCCTCTCGTACGACGTGGCCGGTTCCGGCACGCCCGTGGTCCTGCTGCACTCCACCGCCTGCGACCGGCGCATGTGGGACCCGCAGTGGGCGGCCCTGACCGAGCGGCACCGCGTGCTGCGCCCCGACTTCCGCGGCTACGGGCAGACCCCGCGCGGCACCGGGCCGTACACCGACGCCGAGGACGTGCTCGCGCTGATGGACTCGCTCGCCATCGACTCGGCCGCGCTGGTCGGCGCCTCGTTCGGCGGGCGGATCGCGCAGGTGCTGGCCGCCGACCACCCGGAGCGGGTCAGCAGGCTGGCGCTGCTGTGCGCGGGCACACCCGGCGGGCAGCCCGGCCCGGACATGGACGACTACCTCCAGGCCGAGGCGAGGTTGACCGCCGCCGAGGACGTGCCGGGCATCGCCGAGCTGTTCGCGCGGACCTGGCTCGGCCCCGCAGCAGACGACTCCGCCCGCGAGGCCGTGCGCGCCATGCGCCTGAACTCGGCGCGGATGGCGACCGAGCCCGGTACCTGGGGCACGTCGGCGCTCGTGGACCTCCGGGAGATCACGGCGCCGACCCTGGTGGTGTCGGGGCGGCACGACCTGCCCACCTACCAGCGGATCGCCCGTGAGGTGGCCGACCGGGTGCCGGGGGCACGCCTGCTCGAACTGGACTGGGCGGGCCACCTGCCCAGCCTGGAGCGCCCCGCCGAGATCACGGCCCTGCTGCTGGAGTTCCTCGCGGTACCGTGAGAGCAGGGGGGTGGTCGCGATGCAGCTGCGTGATCCTGAGGTGCGACCGGGGCAGTTCCTGTTGCGGGAGACCCACTCGTGGCAACTGTCCAGCGTCATGTCAGTGGACAGGAACGGCTCGCTGCACGACCCGGGTCTCGTCCGGAAGGTCGAGCACCGGTCGCGGACCTGGATACCCGCAGACTTCGAGCAGGAGTGGGTGCAGCTGCGGATCACCACGGGCGCCTACGAGTGGGTGCGCGGGGACGAGCAACGCGGGCGCGAGTTCGGGCTGGACCCGGTCGTACCGGAGACAGCGGTGCACCGCGCACCGCGTGGGGAGTTCTTCGGCGCCCACCCCGGCGGCTGGATGACCCCCAACCCCGAGTGGCTCGCGGCCCTGCCCGCGGATCGCGAGGAGCTGTACCGCAAGCTGCGCGCGGACACCGCGGGACGCGGCAGGGACCCCGACCTACAGGTCGTGGTGTACGCCACCGCCGCACTGCGCAGCGGCATCGTGCCCGCCCCGGTCCGCAGCACCATCTACCAGGCACTGGCCCTGGTGCCCGGCATGGTGGTCACGGAGACCTCGTTCCGGCTCAGCCGGGCCGGGACCACCACGGAGCTGGAACTGGACCCGGACACCGGGCTGGTCGTGGCCGAACACGACCAGAGCGGTGACCTGCCGAGGACCACCACGACCACCCGGACCTCGGTGGTGGACGAGATCGTCTACTGAGCCACGTCGTAGAGCACCTGCAACGCGGCCCCCAGGTCCGGCACGACCAGGGTGCGGATGCCCTCGGGCAGCGGCCCGGCGTCCGGCGGCACGAGGGCGCGGGTGAAACCCAGCCGGGCCGCCTCGGCCAGCCGCCTGCCCACCCCGGTGACCCGGCGCATCTCCCCCGCCAGCCCGACCTCACCCAGCACCACCACGTCGGCGGGCAGCGCCACCTCCCTGGCCGCCGAGGCCACCGCCAGCGCCACGGCCAGGTCGGCGGCGGGCTCGGTGATCCGCATGCCGCCCACCGCCGCGGTGAACACGTCCTGCTCGCTGAGCTTGACCTTGCCGCGCCGCTCCAGCACGGCCTGGATCATGGCCACCCGGCCGGAGTCCAGGTCGCTGACGGCCCTGCGCGGGGAGGGCAGGTGCGACTTGGCCACCAGGGCCTGCACCTCGGCCAGCAGCGGGCGCTTGCCCTCCATGGCCACGGTGACCGCCGTGCCGGGCACCCCCACGTCCTTGCGGTTGAGGAACAGCCCCGAGGGGTCCGGAACGCCCTCGATGCCGTCGTCGCGCAGCTCGAAGCAGCCCACCTCGTCGGCGGGCCCGTAGCGGTTCTTCACCCCGCGCAGCAGGCGCAGCGTGGAGTGCCGGTCGCCCTCGAACTGGAGCACCACGTCCACCAGGTGCTCCAGCACGCGCGGGCCCGCGATGGAGCCGTCCTTGGTGACGTGGCCGACCAGCACCACCGGCAGCGAGTGCTCCTTGGCCAGCGCGATCAGCGCGGCGGCCACGGCGCGCACCTGGGTGACCCCGCCGACCGTCCCGGTGTCCGAGGTGGACTGCACGGTCTGCACCGAGTCCACGATCATCAGCCCGGGCTTGACCGCCTCCACGTGCCCGAGCACCGCGGACAGGTCGCTCTCGGCGGCCAGGAAGATCTCCTGGTGCAGGTTGCCGGTGCGCTCGGCGCGCAGCCGCACCTGACCGGCCGACTCCTCCCCTGTGACGTACAACACAGGCGAGCTGCCCTGCTCGGCCCAGCGGTGCGCGACCTCCAGCAGCAGGGTCGACTTGCCCACCCCGGGCTCCCCGGCCATCAGCACCACCGCGCCGGGCACGATGCCGCCGCCGAGCACGCGGTCCAGCTCACCGACCCCGGTGGGCTGCGCGCGGGTGGTCTCGACGTCGACCTCGGAGATGCGCCTGGCCGGTGAGCTGGGTGCTCCGGCCGCGACCCTGGCCAGCCCTGGCCTGGCGGCGGCCCGCTCCTCGATCGTGCCCCAGGCCTGGCACTCGGGGCAGCGGCCGAACCACTTCGCCAGCTCGTGCCCGCACTCGGCGCAGCGGTAGCCCGGCTTGGCCGGACGTGCGTTCTTCACCACACCGACCACGGTAGGGCCGGGCACCGACAAGTAGCGGCACGGCCCCCGTG
This sequence comes from Kutzneria viridogrisea DSM 43870, assembly GCF_000525635.1. NCBI lineage: Bacteria > Bacillati > Actinomycetota > Actinomycetes > Pseudonocardiales > Pseudonocardiaceae > Kutzneria > Kutzneria viridogrisea. Next base: position 438,238 of record NZ_CP007155.1, on the reverse strand, counting down.
GATCAGCCCTCCTTGCCCTCCGGGCGCGGGTCGGCGCTGGCGCCGATCGGCAGCCGCAGGGTCAGCTCCCCGGACACCGCGAAGGTGAAGCGCACGTCCACGGTCTGGCCGGGGGTGAGCTTGTCCAGCTTGAGCCCGGTGAGCACGATCCGGATCTTGCCGACGGGCAGCTTCGTGGTCGGGGCGCTGCTGCCGGTCGCGCTGGCACCGGTGGTGCTGGTGCCGGTGGTCGTGGTCGCGCTGGGCGAGCCGCTGGCGCTGGTGGGCGTCGCGGCGGAGGAGCTCGGCACGGTGGTCGCCGTCGGTGCCGGGTTGTCGTCCAGGTCCTTGCCCGCGACCACGGAGTTGCGGGCGGCGATGGCGGTGGTGCCGCTGATCGTGGCCGAGGCGAACTGCGGGCTGGTCACGGCCTTGAGCTCGTCGCCGAGCTCACCGGAGTTGGCGATGGTGATGATCAGCGGGGCGTTGTCCCCGCGCGAGTAGTACCGGTTCGCGTTGACCGGGAAGGCCAGCTGGGCGTCGCGCACGGCGAGGGTGCCCACGGTGCCGTTCGCGCCGTTGACCCCGGCCACCTGCGTGGAGGTCTGCGTGATCTGCCCCGCCCCGCAGCCGGTGAGCAGCACGGCCGCGGACACGCCAAGCACGGCGGGCAGCAGGCGCAGCTTCGAGTTCACGGTGGCGATCCCTCCTGGATGACTCCTCTGGCAAGCGGAAGCCTAACCACAGCCCGGAACCGCCCGCGCACGCGGTGGTCCCGAGGTGGCGGCGGACACGTCGTCCACTGTGGACTCCACACCCCCGGCCAGCACGGTCGACGCGGGTTTGTCAACCCCCCGTCCAGCCGCTGACCTGCGGTAACGGATCACCGGCGGCGGATGCGGGGATTGCCGGACGTGTTAAGCTTGGGTCAGCGAAAGGGGCAGAGGACACATGGTTTTCAAGGTCGGAGAGACCGTCGTCTACCCGCACCACGGTGCCGCTCTCATCGAAGCGATTGAGACCCGTCTGATCAGGGGCGAGGAGAAGAAGTACCTCGTCCTGAAGGTCGCCCAGGGTGACCTGACGGTCCGCGTGCCCGCAGACAACGCCGAGATCGTGGGTGTGCGGGACGTCGTGGGCCAGGACGGGCTGAACCGGGTCTTCGAGGTCCTGCGTGCTCCGCACACCGAGGAGCCGACCAACTGGTCCCGGCGGTACAAGGCCAACCTGGAGAAGCTCGCCTCCGGCGATGTGAACAAGGTGGCTGAAGTGGTGCGCGATCTCTGGCGGCGCGAGAAGGACCGCGGGCTGTCCGCCGGTGAGAAGCGAATGCTGGCGAAGGCGCGGCAGATACTGGTCAGCGAGCTGGCGCTGGCCGAGGGTACTGATGAGGACAAGGCCGAGGTCATGCTCGACGAGGTCCTCGCAACCGCCTCCTGATTCACCGAACTGAAGACGCCCCGGAGCCGCAGGTATGAGTGTGGTCGCGCTTGTGCCTGCGGCCGGCCGGGGTGAACGTCTCGGCGCCGAACTGCCCAAGGCGTTGGTGCCTGTCTGCGGTGCGCCCCTGCTCGTGCACGCCGTGCGCGGCCTACTGGCCGCCGGGTGCGTGCAGCACGTCGTGGTGGCCGCTCCGGCCGCCCACCTGGATGTCGTCACCGAAGCGCTGGCCGTGTTCGCCCCGGCGGTGCACGTGGTCCCCGGTGGCGGCGAGCGCTCCGACTCCGTCCGCCTCGCGCTCGACGAGGCGATGACCCGTGTCCCCGACGCGAGCGTCGTGCTGGTGCACGACGCGGCCCGCGCCTTCACCCCGCCCGAGGTCGTGCGCGCCGTGGTGGACGCCGTGCGCGCGGGATCGGCCGCGGTGATCCCCGTGCTGCCGGTGGCCGACACCGTCAAGCAGGTAGACGCGGACGGGCTGGTCGTGGCCACTCCGGACCGGTCGGCGCTGCGGGTGGTGCAGACCCCGCAGGGCTTCGAGCCCGCCCTGTTGCGCAGGGCGCACGAGGGCGCCACCGGGGCCACCGACGACGCCGGGCTGGTCGAGCGGCTGGGCGAGCCGGTGCACACCGTGCCCGGTCACCCGCACGCCATGAAGATCACCACCCCGTTCGACCTCGTCCTCGCCGAAGCCCTCTTCACCAAGGAAGCGCACGAGTGAACTCCCTCCCCCGCGTCGGTGTCGGCAGCGATGTGCACCCGGTTGAGCCGGGCCGTGACTGCTGGATGGCCGGACTGCTCTGGGACGGGGTGGACGGCTGCGCCGGTCACTCCGACGGGGACGTGGCCGCGCACGCGCTGTGCGACGCGCTGCTGTCCGCCGCCGGTCTGGGTGATCTCGGCGCCGTGTTCGGCACCGGGGACCCCCGCTGGTCCGGGGCACACGGGGTGGAACTGCTCGCCGAGGTGCGCCGCCGGGTGTCGGCAGCGGGCTTCGTGGTGGGCAACGCCACGGTGCAGGTGATCGGCAACGCCCCGCGCATCGGCAAGCGCCGCGAGGAGGCCCAGCGCGTGCTGTCCGAGGCGGTGGGCGCCCCCGTCTCGGTGTCCGGCACGACCACCGACGGCCTCGGCCTGACCGGGCGCGGTGAGGGCGTCGCCGCGATCGCCAGCGGCCTGGTCGTACCCGCCTAGGTCTCAGGGCTGATATTCCGGTCATTCCGCAGCAGGACGCTCCCGCTGCCCACCCGTGGGTAGAAATGGGGCCGTCCTCGAGCGGATTCGGAGAATCGCATGCCTGTGCAGTGGATCGTCGGCGGAGTGGTCGCCGCGGTGACAGGGCTGGTCGCGCCTGCTCCCACGGTGACGCCGACGGTGCACTGGGCTCAGTGCACGCGCGATGACGTCGGGTCCGAGGTCGAGTGCGGAACCATCACGGTGCCGATCGACTGGGCGAAACCGAATGGCGACACGATCTCGGTGGCGGTGTACCGGCTCAGGGCCGCCAACAGGTCCTCGGTGAAGGGCACGATCGCCAATTTCGCTGACGGTCCAGGCGCCACCGGCGACATCGCGTTCGCCAGCCTGCGCATGCTCAGCCCGGACTACGACCTGATCGCCGTCGACCCGCGCGGTGTCGGTGGCAGCAGTCCCCTCATGTGCGACATCAAGGACCCGAAGAACTTCAAGCTCCCGCCCGTCCTGCCGCCGACCACCGCCGCGGGCATGGCCGGGCTCGAGGCCGACCAGGCGGCGTTCCGCAAGGCGTGCGGCACCAAGCCCGCCGCGGCCCTGACGCACCTGGACGCCGACAGCGTCGCCAGGGACACCGACTACCTGCGCCAGGCACTCCACCTGCCGAAGATCAACATCTACGGCCACTCGTACGGCACGCTGATCGGCGAGAAGTACCTGGCCCGGTTCGGGCAGCATGTGCGCGCCTCCGTGCTGGAGGGCGTCATGGACCCGGCCAAGGACCGGCGCCGGTTCGTCACCACGGCCGCCGCCGAGAGCGAGGCCGGGTTCACCGCGTTCGACCGCTGGTGCGCCGCGAACACCAGCTGCGCGCTGCACGGCCAGGACGTGGCCGCGGTGCTCAGGAAGGCCCAGGCCAAGGCCGAGGCCGGGCAGATCCCCGGCACGTTCTTCGGGCGCGAGTGGTCCGCCGACGGGGTCGTCCAGGCCGTGCAGCTGAACATGGACAGCCACCGGCTCCCGACCCTGGCCACCCAGCTCGCCCAGCTCGCCGAGGGCCGCAACCCCATCCCCGACCACGGCGGCGGCCCGGGCGACCTGCCGCAGTCGGTCCCCTACACCGACCCGATCGTCTGCCAGGACTTCGCGCTGGCCGTGCCCGGTCCCGCCGAGGCCGCGGGCGACCTGGCCGCTGAACGCCGCGCCGCGCCGATCACCGGCTACAACACCAACTCCAGCCAGTACACCGCGCTCTGCGTGGGCTGGCCAGGCACCGCGCCGGGAGCCGGAACCCCTGCCAGGTCAACGAGTTCGACCCCGGCACTGCTGGTGAGCAACGCCATCGACGTGGCGACGCCCACCGACTGGGCGCACTCGGTGGCGGGTCAGCTCGGGGACAAGGCCGCGCTGGTGGTCGTCGACCAGCTGGGCCACGGCGGGAGCATCTCCGTGCCGGGCTGCGGCCAGGACCTGATCCGCCGCTACCTCGACGACCTCGGGGTGCCCGCGGCGGGCACGCGGTGCGCCAGCTGACCTCCGAGCTCGAACAGTCCTAGGCTGAGGATCATGGCTTCCTCTCTGAACGACGCTGGCCGCGCTCTGGTCGACGGCCCGAACTTCGCCACCATCGCCACCATCAACCCGGACGGCAGCCCGCAGACCTCCGTGGTGTGGGTCGCCCGCGACGGCGCGGACCTGCTCTTCTCCACCGTGGTCGGCCGCAAGAAGGACCGCAACCTGCGCCGCGACCCCCGCGTCAGCGTGAGCATCTTCGACATCGCCCAGCCGTACAGCTACATCGAGGTGCGCGGGGAGGTCACGCTCACCGAGGAGGGCGGGCGCGAACTGATCAACTCCCTGTCGCAGAAGTACACCGGCGCCGACTACACCGCCGACGGCCCCGAGGACGTACGCGTGGTCGTGCGGCTCACCCCGCAGCGCGTGGTGGGCACCGCCGCCTGAGGCCCGCCCGCGGTGTCATGAAGGTGCCCTTCACGGCGCGGTGAGCGTGCCACAGCCGCCGCGAAGGTGGCTTTCACTGCGTTGAACGCAGCGAATGGTCCTTTCGCGGCGCGTCTCGGGCACCTTCGTGATGCGGGTCCGGGCCCGGCGACCGCTCCCGTGACGTCCCGAAGGTGCCCTTCACGGCGTCAGGCGTCTGCAACGGCACCTTCATGACGGCACCGCGAGCCCGGCGCGGCGCCACGCCCCGTGCTGCCACGCCCCACTGGCCCCCGCCGCCATGTCCTGAAGGTGCCCTTCACGGCATTAGGTGTCCTGAACGGCACCTTCATGACGCACCCGGAGTGAGCCGCTGCCCTAGTGTCACGGCATGGCCAGCGCACATGGGTCCGCTCGGATCGCGGTCGCGAGTTTCGTCGGCACCGCCATCGAGTTCTACGACTTCTACATCTACGGCACCGCCGCGGCGCTGGTGCTCAACTCCACGTTCTTCCCGAACCTGAGCCCGCTCAACGGCACGCTGGCCGCGTTCTCCACCTTCGCGGTGGCCTTCCTGGCCCGCCCGCTGGGATCCCTGCTGTTCGGGCACTTCGGCGACCGCGTCGGCCGCAAGTCCATGCTGGTGGCCTCGCTGCTGACGATGGGCCTGTCCACGGTGGCGATCGGCCTGGTCCCCGGTTACGACACGATCGGCGCCGCGGCCCCGATCATCCTGGTGCTGCTGCGCTTCCTACAGGGCCTGGGCCTGGGCGGGGAGTGGGGCGGGGCGGCGCTGCTGGCCGCCGAGAACGCGCCCGAGGGCCGTCGCGGCTGGTTCGGCGCCTTCCCGCAGCTGGGCCCCTCGATCGGGTTCTTCGCCGCGAACGGGATCTTCCTGCTGCTCTCGGCAGCGCTGACCGACGAGGCGTTCCGGGCCTGGGGCTGGCGGGTGCCGTTCCTGGCCTCGGCCCTGCTGGTGCTGGTCGGGCTGGTGGTCCGGCTGAAGATCTCCGAGACCCCGGTGTTCGCCGAGGTACTGCGCCGCCAGGAGCGCAGCTCCCTGCCGCTGGTGGAGATGGTCCGGCGGGCGCCCGCCCGGCTGCTGCTGGGCGGCGGCGTGATCATCACCTGTTACGTCGTGTTCTACGTCACGACCACCTTCGGCCTGTCCTACAGCACGACGGGCCTGGGGCTGTCCCGCGGCGCCGCGCTGGGCCTGCAGGTGCTGGCCATCTGGGCCATGGCGCTGAGCACGGTGCTGTCCTGCCTGGCCGTGGACCGGCTGGGGCGCAAGCCGGTGCTGATCACCGGCTGCGTGTTCACCGGCCTGACGGGGCTGGTGATGTTCCCGCTGATGAACACGGGGTCCACCGCGTTGATCGGCCTGGCCTTCGCGCTGGGCCTCGCCGCGATGGGCTGGGTGTACGGCCCGCTCGGCGCGTACCTGCCGGAGCTGTTCGACACCCGGTACCGGTACTCGGCCTCCTCCTTCGCGTACAACCTCGGCGGGGTGCTGGGCGGCGCGCTGGCGCCGACCGTGGCGGCGGCACTGGCCGGGTCCTCCGGTCCGCTGGCGGTCGGCTACTACGTGGCCGCGTCCGCGGTGGTCAGCCTGGTCTGCGTGCTGCTGCTACCGGAGACTCGTCACGTTCGCTTGGGACAGCAGGTCCAGACCACGTAGGTTGCGGGTGTGGAGCTTGACGGCGTTCTGTTCGATTTCTCCGGCACCCTGTTCCGACTCGAACTCGGCGACACCGCGCTCGACGGCCTGATGGACGACGCCGGCGCCCCGCTGGAGCTGGACGACCAGGTCGAGCTGATGCGCAAGCTGACCGCCCCGGTCGGCATCTCCGAGGGCCTGCCGGAGGAGCTGCACGAGGCGTGGCACCGGCGTGACCTGGACGAGCAGGTGCACCGCACGGTGTACGTGGCCGCACTGCGCGCAGCGGGCATCGAGCGGCCGGGCATGGCCGAGCAGCTCTACGAGCGCATGTGCAGCGCCGACAACTGGGTGCCCTACCCGGACGTGGTGCGGGCGCTGCGCGCGGTGCGGGCGGCCGGGCTGCCGATCGCCGTGGTCAGCAACATCGGCTGGGACATCACCCCGGTGCTGGCCCACTACGGGGTCGCCGAACTGGTGGACGAGATCGTCATGTCCTTCCGCGAGGGCCACGTCAAGCCGGACCCGAAGCTGTTCACGATCGCCTGCGAGCGACTGGGCGTCGAGCCCGAGCGCGCGCTGATGGTCGGCGACAGCGAGGAGGCCGACGGCGGTGCCGCGGTGCTGGGCACGGCGGTGGCGATCGTGGACCCGCTGCCCACCTCGCAGCGGCCCGACTCACTGCTCAAGGCGCTCCAGGCACACGGCATCGGCTGAGGTCACGGTTGGTAGAACACGATGACAACCGAGTGCGGCTGAACCTGCGTCAACCGTCAGCCCGTACCATTCTTGCGTGAGCCTCCACCTCTATGACACGTCTACGCGCAGCACGCGGGAGTTCCACCCCGCGCGTACCGGCACGGCGTCGATCTACGTGTGTGGGGCCACGGTGCAGAGCGTGCCGCACATCGGTCACATCCGGGGTGCGCTGAACTTCGACGTGCTGCGGCGCTGGCTGACCCACCTCGGCAACGACGTGCTGCTCGTGCGCAACGTCACCGACATCGAGGACAAGGTCCTGGCCAAGGCCAAGGCCGCGGGCCGCCCCTGGTGGGAGTGGGCGGCCACGCACGAGCGCGCCTTCGAGACGGCCTACTCCGAGCTGGGCTGCCTGCCGCCCTCCATCGCGCCGCGCGCCACCTCGCACGTCACGCAGATGATCGAGCTGATGCAGCGGCTGATCGACGCGGGCCACGCCTACGCGGCGGGCGGTGACGTCTACTTCTCGGTGGCCTCCTTCCCCGAGTACGGGGCGCTGTCCGGGCAGAAGCTGGACGCCGTGCAGCAGGGCGAGTCCGCGGGCGAGGGCAAGCGCGATCCCCGCGACTTCACGCTGTGGAAGACCGCCAAGCCGGGCGAGCCCTCCTGGTCCACCCCGTGGGGTGCGGGCAGGCCGGGCTGGCACCTGGAGTGCTCCGCGATGGCCACCTTCTACCTGGGGCCGGAGTTCGACATCCACGGCGGCGGCATGGACCTGGTGTTCCCGCACCACGAGAACGAGCAGGCCCAGTCCAGGGCGGCCGGGGACGGGTTCGCGCGGTACTGGATGCACTGGTCCTGGGTGACCATGAGCGGCGAGAAGATGTCCAAGTCCCTGGGCAACGTGGTCGCCATCCCGGAACTGCTGACCCAGGTCCGCCCCGCCGAGCTGCGCTACTACCTGGTCGGCCCGCACTACCGGTCCACGATCGAGTTCTCCAAGACCGCGCTGGACGAGGCCGTCGCCGCCTTCCGGCGCATCGAGTCCTTCCTGCGCCGTGTGGTGCAGCAGACCGGCGGCGTGGAGCCGGGGGCGCCGCACCCGGAGTTCACCGCCGCCATGGACAACGACCTGGCCACCCCGTCCGCGCTGGCGGCCGTGCACAACGCGGTCCGCGAGGGCAACGTCGCACTGGACTCCGGTGACGAGGTGTCGGCCCGCGCCGCGGCGGGTTCGGTACGGGCGATGACGGGGCTGCTGGGCGTGGACCCGCTGGCCCCGAACTGGGCGCAGGTCGCGGGCGCGGACAGCGGGGCGACGCGCGCGCTGGACTCGCTGGTCGGCCACCTGCTGGAGGAGCGCCAGCGGGCCAGGGCCGAGCGCGACTTCGGCACCGCCGACATGTTGCGCGACCGCCTGCTCGCGGCAGGCATCACCGTCGAGGACACTCCCGACGGTCCGACGTGGACGTTGAAGGACAACTGATGGCGGGCAATTCACAGCGCCGCGGCGCGATGCGCAAGGCGGGCACGAAGAAGGGCGCCGTCAAGGGGACCGGGGGCCAGAAGTCCAAGGGCCTGGAGGGCAAGGGGCCCACGCCCAAGGCCACCGCGCGGCCGGGGCACCCCGCAGCGCGCAAGGCCACCGCGGCGGCCAACCGCGCGGAGACCCAGCGCCGCCAGCAGAAGAAGGCGGCCACCGCGCCGGAGACGGTGGCCGGGCGCAACCCGGTGGTGGAGTGCCTGCGGGCCGGGGTGCCCGCCACGGCGCTGTACGTGGCGCTGGGCATCGACACCGACGAGCGGGTGGTCGAGTCGGTGCGGCTGGCCGGTGACCGGGGCATCTCCGTGCTGGAGGTGGCCCGCGGCGAGCTGGACCGGATCACCGGCGGGGCCATGCACCAGGGGCTGGGCCTGCAGGTGCCGCCCTACGAGTACGCGCACCCGGACGAGCTGCTCGACGCCGCCGAGCAGTCCGGGCAGCAGCCGCTGCTGGTGGCCCTGGACGGGGTGACCGACCCGCGCAACCTCGGTGCGGTGATCCGCTCCGCCGCGGCCTTCGGCGCGCAGGGCGTGCTGCTGCCGCAGCGGCGCAGCGCGGGCATGACCGCGGTGGCCTGGCGGACCAGTGCGGGCACCGCGGCCAGGATGCCCATCGCGATCGCGACCAACCTGACGCGCACGCTCAAGGAGTGGGCCGAGCAGGGGCTGATGATCGTCGGCCTGGACGCCGACGCGGACATCGTCGTGGACGACCTGGAGCTGGCCACCGGGCCGCTGATCGTGGTGGTCGGCTCGGAGGGGCGCGGGCTGTCCCGGCTGGTGCGGGAGACCTGCGACCAGACCGTGTCGATCCCGATGTCGGCGGGCGTGGAGTCGCTCAACGCCTCGGTGGCCGCCGGGGTGGTGCTGGCCGAGGTGGCGCGCCGGCGCAGGATCGCCGGTCGCGTCTAGCGGGTTCGGGCCACGCTCACCCGTTCGGCGGGATAGGGTCTCGGCCGACCCAGTCCGTGACCTGAGGCAGAGCCGTGTCCTTCGTCAGCCCGCTGTTCCTGTGGTACTTCGTGCCACTGGTGCTGGCCGCCGTCCTGGTGACCCCGCGTGGCTGGCGCAACGCTGTGGTCGCCGTGGCCAGCCTGGTGTTCTACGTGGCGGGCGCGGGCGAGGGCATCCTGCTGCTGCTGGGGCTGATGGCGCTGAACTTCGGCGCCGCCTTCCTGCTGGAACGCGACCGGCTCGCACCGATCGACCGCAGGGCGGTGCTGGTCGGCACGGTGGGCGTGGACCTGTCCTGCCTGGCGGTGTTCAAGTACGCGGGGTTCGCCAGCGCGCAGGCCAACGCGATCGCGGGCTGGTTCGGCGGGGGCGTCGAGGTCGTGCAGATCGCCCAGGTGATCGGCATCTCCTTCTTCACCTTCCACCACATCTCCTACGTGGTGGACGTCTACCGCGGTGAGCGCACGGCCCTGCGCGACCCGGTGGCCTTCATCGCCTACATCGCGATGTTCCCGCAGCTGGTGGCCGGGCCGATCGTGCGCTACCGGGAGATCGCCGACCAGCTGCCCCAGCGCCGCCTGCACCGGCTGGACGACCTCGCGGCGGGCTTCCCCCGCTTCGCGCTGGGCCTGACCAAGAAGGTGGTCGTCGCGGACTCGCTGGGTCCGCTGGTCAGCGCCGCCTTCGACACGACCTCGCAGAACATGACCTTCGCGATCGCCTGGCTGGGCGCCATCGCGTACACGATGCAGCTGTACTTCGACTTCTCCGGCTACTCGGACATGGCCATCGGGCTCGGTCGCATGCTCGGCTTCCGGCTGCCGGAGAACTTCGCGCGGCCGTACTCCTCGGTGACCGTCACCGAGTTCTGGCGGCGCTGGCACATGTCGCTGTCCCGGTGGTTCCGCGACTACGTCTACATCCCGCTCGGCGGCAACCGGCACGGCATCGGCAAGACGTACCGGAACCTGTTCATCGTGTTCGTGCTGACCGGTTTCTGGCACGGCGCCAACTGGACCTACCTGGTGTGGGGCCTGTTCCACGGCGCGCTGCTGATCGTGGAACGCGGCTTCGAGATCGGCAAGGCCCCCGCGGCGCCCTGGGCGCGGATCGCCCGCAGGGCCGCGACCCTGCTGCTGGTGGTGTTCGGCTGGGTGCTGTTCCGCGCCGCCGACCTCGGTCAGGCCCTGGTGATGATGGGGCACATGCTGATCCCCGACGTGCAGGGCCTCGGCGACGTGGTCGGCGTCGCGCTCACCCACCAGCGCGGGCTGATCCTGCTGCTGGCCCTGTGCATCGTGCTGATGCCCGCCCGGCCGACCGGGCCGTTCCTGGAGTCCAGCCGCAGCAGGTTCGCGTTCGGCCTGCGCACCGCGGTGATCGTGCTCGGGCTGCCCTACGCCGCGATCCTGCTGGCCAGCGGCACGTTCAGCCCCTTCCTGTACTACCAGTTCTGACTCCGGACATAGGGCTGCCCCGGACCAGGGGGGTAGGTGCCGGGGCAGCGTGCGCCTACGTCATCAGGGGGGATGGACGACGTAGACATCACAAGGGTAAGGGACGCGGGCAAGTCGTGTGCAACGAGTGGGTCAACACGCTGGGTCGCGGGCTCCACGAACCGTGTGACACCCGCTCAGGGGACTAGTGCAAGAATTTGTGGGGTGACGGCGTTTGACGGTCAGGCGTGGGTGCACGCCGGGCAGATCTACCTGCAGGACGGCACGCCGGGGCTGCCCGACTGGGACCGCTGCTTCACCGCGAACCCGGTGGGCATCATCGGGGTGTACGGCGGGGACGCCATCCTGCTGACCGGCCTGCACACCGGTCACGTCGGCTTCCGGGTGGTGGTGGCCGAGGCGGACCCCGGCCCCGAACTGGCCGCCTACGAGGACGTGGTGGAGATCGACTTCAGCCCGGCGACGGCCACCGTGGCGCTGGTGGAATGGGCGGGTGAGGACGCGCACCCGCTGGGCGAGCTGCCCGCGGGGCCGGGCAACTACCGGCTGCGCTACCACGCGCGGGGCATGGACGCGGGCCACGAGCTGGACACCGCCGAGGAGCACGACGAGGACCCGGTGGACGACTACCTGTTGCAGGTCTGGCCGGCGCCGCCCTCGGCGCCGGGCATCCTCCAGGTGCGCAGTGAGCAGGCGAGGCGGAGGCTGGAGCGGTGATCGACAAGGTGGCTTGGCTGCGCATCGAGGGCGACCGGGTGCTGTGCGCCCGCAGCCACGGCAAGACGGTGTTCTACCTGCCCGGAGGCAAGCGCGAACCGGGCGAGTCGGATCTGGACACCCTGGTGCGCGAGATCCGCGAGGAGCTGGCGGTGGACATCGCCGCGGAGACCGCGCGGCCGATGGGCGTGTTCACCGCGCAGGCGGACCGCCAGCGGGAGGGCGTGCTGGTGCGGATGTCCTGCTACGCGGCCGAGTACTCCGGTGAGATCGCGGCCAGCAACGAGATCGCCGAGGTCGCGTGGCTGACCTACGCCGACCGCGAGCGGGTGGCTCCGGTGGACAAGCTGATCTTCGACGAGTTCCTGCGCTAGTGCGGTGTCCACAGACCCTCGTCGGGTGATTTCGCGATCCAGGTGGATGGATCGGCGTGCCGCACCCGCGTCTCCATACTGGTTGTATGGGGGCGCGGGGGCGGTGCGGCGAGGCGCCGCCTGGGCGCGGAAGGACCGGCGAGGGTTGCTGGACACCGCGCTAGCTGCGGCCCACGGTGAGCAGGTGCGCGGACGCGCCGAGCACCGAGGGTTCGGTCTCGGTCTGCCGCAATGCCCAGAGCAGCCGCTCGCGCTCCCGCTCCTCGCGCAGCCGCGCGTCCAGTTCCGCGTGCGGGATCAGCCAGCCGGTGCCCTCGATGGCGAAGGTGCTCACCTCGGTCAGGCCCGCCGCGCGTGCCTCCTCGGCGGCTTCGGCCGGGTGGTGGAAGTAGGTCTCGGTGAACCAGTCGAACGGGCTGCCCTCGGGTGGCCGGTGCACGCCGGTGGCCAGATCCCGGCCGACCATCTCGCGAAAGCCGTTGTCCGCCAACAGGCCGCGGTGCAGTCCGTCGTGCAGTGCGGCGAACCGGCTGATCGTGGCGGCGGCCACGTGGCCGCCGGGCCGCACGACCCTGCGCGCCTCGCGCCAGGCCGCGGCCCGGTCCTCGGCGGCGAGCAGGTGGTACAGCGGCCCGCACATCAGCGCGAACCCGTAACTGCCGTCCTCCGCGTCCAGGGCACGGGCATCGCCCAGGGTCGCCCGCACCCCGGGGATCGCCGACGCGGCGCTGACGTGCAGCTCGACCGGGTCCACCAGGTACACCTGGTAGCCGTCCCGGGCCAGCCACCTGGCGTGCGCCCCGGTCGCACCGCCGATGTCCACAACGGACGCAGGCGCCTCGGGCAGGTACCGCCGCACGAGTTCCTCGGTGCGCAGCAGTTCCAGCAAGCCAGCACCGGCGCGCAGCCGCGCGTCCTCCTCGCCGCGCGCGTAGTACTCCTGTAACCCGTCCACGCCCTCGACGGTAGCGGCGCCCGCCAGTGAATTCAGCGGCGCCCGTGCCGGATCTTGATGTTGCCCGCGCTGACCCGGCCGCTCAGGTGCAGCACCGGGTAGCCCGGTGAGCCGGGCTCGGTGCGGTTGCTGAAGTTGCCGCTGCCCACCGACATCTCGCCGACCAGCACGGTCCAGCCGCGCGGCACGATCACCTTGATGTTGCCCCAGCCGCACTGGGCGTCCAGCCAGACCTCGCGCTGCTCGCAGATGGCCTGCATGAAGTCGATCTTGACGTTGCCCATGGAGCAGCGGGCGTTGATGTGGCTGGGCACGATCCACTGGCCGACCTGGCGCATGTCCCCCATGCCCGCGCTCAGCTCCAGCGGCCGCTCCACCGGCCTGGCGGGGGTCACGGGGTGCGCGGTGGGCAGGTCGGCGAGCACCGTGCCGAGCTCGCCCCGGGTGCGCGCCGCCGCCGCGATGGCGCTGCGCTCGCCGAACTCGTCGATGGTGATCATCCCCTGGTCCAGGGCGTCCTGGAGCAGTGCGGCGGCGCGCTCCCGCTCCTGGTTGGACACGCGGACCAGCTCGGGGGACACACCTTCGATGCTCATGGCACAACGGTAGCCAGCGCGCCGCGCGGGCGACACCGGGAAAGTCCCGGACCTCGGTCTCAGGGTAGGTACTCAGGGGCCAGCGGCAGCGCGTCCCACTGCGCCCAGCTTCATACCTCCTCCTCGGGCACGAAGACGTCCTCGATGCGGCAGGTGAACGCCGCCGCGATGCGGAAGGCCAGCGGCAGGCTCGGGTCGTACTTGCCCTTCTCGATGGAGATGACGGTCTGGCGGGACACGCCGAGCCGGGTGGCCAGCTGCTCCTGGGTCAGGCCGTGCTCCACCCGCAGGCGGGCCAGGTTGTTGCGCACCGGCGGCTACCGGTACTTGCGGGAGACCAGCAAGGTGATCACCAGCCAGGAGGCCATGCCGTAGCCCCAGACCCACCACAGGGACAGCGGCGGGAACTGGGCGAACGACTCCAACAGGGCGTAGGTGACCACGCCGAGCATCGTCACCACGAAGGCCACACCCAGCGACTCCAGCTGCACGTGCCGCTCCAGGCCCTCACGGCGACCGCCCCAGCGGATCTGGCTGACAACCGCGTAGCCCACGGCCACCACGGCGGGCAGCGCAACGGCGGCGCCCAGCAGCCCGGACGGCCGCCAGCCCACCAGGCCGAGGCCCAGTCCTATGCCGAGCACGTAGACCACGTAGCCGGACATCGCCCAGACGAAGCCCGTGCTCGCTCTGAACTTCTCCATGGGCACATGTTAAGGGTCCTTGACACCACCATGTCAAGGACCCTTAACATCAGCGGCCATGAAGGCACTGCTCGCCGCGCTCGTACTGACCACGAGCCTGCACCTCACACCATCCACCGTGGACTGGAAACCCTGCGCCGCCGACCCCGCTGCCGAGTGCACAACCGTTGCCGCACAAGGAACAACGCTTGCACTGGCCCGACGCAGGGCAGATCCCGCCCAGCGAGTGGGCACCCTGTTGGTGAACCCCGGCGGACCCGGTCTGTCCGGTGTGGACATGGTGCTCAAGCGCCCGCCGTTCTCGGCGGAGCTACTCGCGAAGTTCGACCTCGTCGGCTTCGACCCGCCCGGTGTCGGCGCGAGCCCTGTCGACTCGTGCGGGTTCGTGGACACGCCCCAGTCCATGCCCACGAGCCCGCAGGAGTTCCAGAACCTGTTGGCGGCCAACAAGAAGGCGGCTGCGGCGTGCACGGCCCACCTGAGTGACACCGACCTGGCCCGTGACGTGGAGGCGATCCGCGTGGCGCTGGGCGGTGAACCGCTCAACTGGTACGGCACCTCGTACGGCACGGAGATCGGCCAACGGTACGCGGAGCTCTACCCCACCAAGATCCGGACAATGGTGCTGGACGCCACGATCGACCACAGCGGCTCGGCGCTCACCCACCTGCTGACGGCCACCGCGAGCGCGGAGGACACGTTCAACCGCTTTGCCTTGTGGTGCACCAAGAACACGGCATGTCCGCTGCACGGCCAGGACGTGGCAGCGGTCTTCGAGGCGGCGCGCGCCAAGCTGGCCGGGGACGAGCTCGCGGCGTTCGACTCGGACACCTACCTGGCGCTCTACGCACCGGCGCAGGGCTGGCCCTGGCTGGGCGCCATGATCGCCGCTGGCCACCCGCCCCGCACGGCGGCGCGACCGGCGAGCGCCAACAACGCCGTGCTGGCCGCGATCTGCCAGGACTGGGACTACTCCGTGCACAGCTTCGCCGAGCTGTCGGCGATCCAGGCGGCTGCCGCGGGGTTGGCGCCACACCTGCGCATCGGCGACGTGGACCGGTACCGGCTCATCGGGTGCCAGGGTTGGCCGGTGGCCGACCCGCCGCACCCGCTGAGGGTGCACGGGGCGCCGCCGGTCCTCGTGGTGAACAGCGAGCACGACCCGATCACGCCGTACGCCGGGGCCGTGCACGTGAGCAGGCAGCTGCCTGGCAGCGCGTTGCTGACCTACCGGGGCGACGGGCACACGACGTACACGCAGTCCAAGTGCGTGCGGGACAACGTGGACCGCTACCTCGTGACGGGTGCGGTACCGGCTCGCGGGGCGAGTTGCCCGGACGTGGTGAACCCGGCGACGGCAGCGCGGTGATCACTGCCGTTGGCCGCCGAGGTGGTCGCGCTGCCGGGCGTCAAGCCCCGGTACAGCACGTGGTCGAGTCGGACCACGGGGAAGGCGGCGGGCCAGGTGAAGCCGAATCCGGAGCGCGCGTCCTGGAAACCTTGGAACAGAGCCATTTCCCGGTCCGTGCTCGCGGTGTTCAGATCACCGAGGACCAGCACCGGACCGGACTGGGCCCGGGCCAGTTCGGCGAGCCTGCGCAGCGAGCGGTCCCGGTCCTCGGTGGCGCCGGGCCGCACCGAGCCCAGGTGCGCGACGAACACCGTGACCGGGCCGTGCGGGGCGTTCACGGTGGCGCGCAAAGCCCGGTACCAGCCCAGATCCAGGTCCAGCCGCGCGGAATCGGTGATCGGGTACCGACTCCACAGCGCCACTGTGCCGACGGCGAAGTGGTGCGGGTAGTCCAAGCCGCACTGTGCCGTGACTTCCTGCGCTGCCAACAGGTCCGCCTCGCTGAGCGCCTGCAACGCCTTGCACTGCGCGGGGTTGTCGGCGTCCAGGTTCTGCGTGGCGACGCGGAGGTCGACCGGCCCTGAGGGCAGCGGCACGAGGTCCCGGCCGAACAACAGCGCGAGCACGACGAGCGGGACCAGCAGTGAGATAGCGCCACGGCCGGACTTCAGCACCAGTGCCAGCACGGCGAGCGGGATCAGCGCGAGGCCGGACCAGGGCAGCAGGGCGTCGACCCAGGTGCCGATCCCGCTGGGGATCAGGCCGTGCCCGAGCAGCAGCGCGGTCAGCGCCAGCGCGCCGACCACAACGGGGATGTGCATGTCCCCCAGCGTGCCGACCGTGGATGAGAGTCCAGTGAGGACGCTCAGGCCACGGCCACCGCGGAGGGCCGTCGGCTGCCGATCCTGCGCTGGCGCACGGCGCCGACGGCACGGCACACCAGGTAGATCAGGAAGGACAGGGCCGTGACGAAGGCGCTGACCGGCTTGCCGGGCTCCAGCGAGAGCACGATCCCGCCCAGCACGGCGACCTCGGCGAAGACCACCGACAGCACCGTGGCCAGCAGCGGGCTCGCGGTGACCCGGCAGGCCGCCGCCGCAGGCGTGATCATCAGTGACAGCACGAGCAGTGAGCCGACCGTCTGCACGCCCAGGGCCGTGACCACACCCACCAGCACGGCGAAAACCGGTGACAGCAGGCGGATCGGCACCCCGCGGGCGGCGGCCACCTCGCCGTCCACGCTGGCGAACAGCAGCGGCCGGTAGATGACCGCCAGCACCACCAGCACCGCGATGGCGGAGGAGGTGAGCAGCACCAGGCTGGTCGAGTCCACGCCGACGATCTGGCCGATCAGCAGGCCGAACTTGTTGGTGGAGTTGCCGCCGTAGAAGGACAGCAGCAGCACGCCGAGGCCGAGCCCGAAGGACAGCACGGCGCCGATCACGGAGTCGTGCTCGGAGGTCTTGCGGGTCAGCAGGCCCAGCACCACGGCGGCGGCGATGGCGCCGACCAGCGAGCCGTAGCCGATGTTGAACCCGGCCAGCAGGGCGGCGGCCCCACCGGTGAAGGCCAGCTCGCTGGTGCCGTGCACGGAGAAGGCCATGTTCCTGGTGACGATCAGCGGGCCGAGCACGCCGGCGACCAGCCCGAGCACGGCCGCCGCGATCAACGCGGTCTGCACGAAGTCGTAGCCGAGCAACTCCAACGTGCCGGAGAGGTACTGCCCCATCACGACCCTTCCGGCAGGTGGTGCGCCGAGTTCTGCGCGCCCACGACGACGATCTGCCCGCGCACCCGCAGCACGTCCACCGGGGTCCGGTAGAGCCTGGTCAGGTTCTCGGAGGTCATCACCTCGTCCGGGCTGCCGATCTGGAACCGGCCGTCCACCAGGTACAGCACCCGGTCCACCAGCGGCAGCACCGGGTTGATCTCGTGCGTCACGAACAGCACGGCCGTGCCCGCACTGCGGCGGCGCGCGTCGATCAGCTCGCTGACCACGCGCTGGTTGGCCAGGTCCAGTGACAGCAGCGGCTCGTCGCACAGCAGCAGCTCGGGGTCGCCGACCAGTGCCTGGGCCACCCGCAGCCGCTGCTGCTCGCCGCCGGAGAGCAGGCCCACCGGCTGGTCGGCGTACTCCGTGGCGCCGACCTCCGCCAGCACCCGGTCGACCCGGCGCCTGCGCTCGGCGCGACCGCGCAGGCCGAGGCCCCAGCGGTGCCCGTCCAGGCCGAGCCCGACCAGGTCGCGGCCGCGCAGCACCAGCTGGGAGTCCAACGCGCGCTGCTGCGGGATGTAGCCGATGCGGTGGTTGGCCTTGCCCGCCGGGTGGCCGACCACCTCGGCGCTGCCCGAGGACAGCTGCTGCTGGCCGAGCAGCACACGCATCAGGCTGGTCTTGCCCGAGCCGTTGGGCCCGAGCACGGCGAGGAACTCGCCCGGTCGGATGTCCAGGTCCAGGCCGTCCCACAGCACGCGCTCGCCGTAGGACAGCCGGGCCGAGCGCAGGCGCAGTGCCGCCTCCCGCCTGCGGGCGGGGGCGGCCAGCACGGTCTTGGACGTCATTGCTTCGCCAGGGCGTTCGATAGGGCGTCGACCTCCTTGGAGATCCACACAACGTAGTCGGTCACCCCGGCGGGCAGCGTCTCGGTCACGTCCACCACCGGCACGCCCGCCGTGGCGGCCTTCGCCTTGAGCTGCTTGGTGACCTCGGTCTCCGCCTGGGCGTTGTTCACCAGCGCGGCGACCTTCTTGCCACTGACCAGTTCGGTGGCCTCGCCCACGGCGGCGACCGGGATGTCGCTGCCCGCCTCGACGGCCTTCTCGAACGCCTCCGGGGTGGCGTTGCGCACCCCTGCCGACGCCAGCAGGTAGTTGGCCACCGGCTCGGTCACCAGCACCTGCCTGCCCGGGTGATCGGTGCCGATCTTGGCGGCGCGCGCGATCAGCTCGTCCAGCTTGGTGTCCAGGGCCTTGGCGTTGGCCTGGAAGGTCGCCTTCTTGTCGGCCTGCACCGCGCCGAGCTGCTCGGCGACCTTGTCGGCCACCTTGCGCACCGTGGGCAGGTCGTAGAAGACGTGCTCGTTGGTGTCCTCGGTCTTGGCCTTGCCGGAGACCTCGAAGGCCACCACCGAGGGGGTCTTCGCCGCCGCCGCGCTGACCGCCTTGGCGAAGAAGTCGTCGTAGCCGACCCCGTTGGACACCAGCAGCGCCGCCTTGCTGATCTTGGCTGTGTCCGCGGGCTTGACCTCGTAGTCGTGCGGGTCCTTGCTCGGGTCGTCGATGATCGAGGTGACCTGCACGGCGTCCCCGCCGACCGCCTTGACCACGCTGCCCCAGACGTTGGTCGAGGCGACGACCTCGATCGCACCGCCTGCCCCGCCGCCCGCGGCCTGGCCGGAGGCGCACCCGGTCAGCGCGAGGGCGATGGTGGCCGCACCTGCGGCGGCCAGCAGGGTCGGACGGGAACGGACGGTCATCGGGGCACCCCTCGACAGCGTGACGATCTAGCAATGGAAACCGTTGTCGAGTTCAGCTTAGGTCAGATCAGTGATCAAAAACCACCGACGGAGTGAAAATCGTTATCACCTAGCCAGGGAATAACTGCTGGTAGCCCGCCGTGCACGGTCCGTGCGGCGGCCACCGAACAGGGCCAGCAGCAGCCAGCCCGCGAGCGCGGCCACGGCGGCACCCACGCTGTTGTTGAGGAAGTCCTGCTTCTCGCAGACGCCGAGCTCGAACACCGCCTGGCTGACCTCGATGGCCGCGCTGACCAGGGCGCAGCCCAGTGCCACCAGGATCGGCCTGCGGGTGGCCAGCACGCCGAAGAAGCCCACCGGCATGAGCATGACGAAGTTGAGCAACTCCCAGCTGCCCTTGAGCGAGAACGAGTTCCGCAGGCACACCGACAGCGGGTTGATCAGGTGCGGGGTCGCGTTGGTGAAGTCACCGCGCACCAGGGTGACCGCCAGCGCCAGGGACAGCCCGCAGGCCGCCAGCACCGCGGGCAGCTTGTTCCAGCCGAACAGCAGGGCCGCCAGCAGCGCCAGGAAACCGAGCACCACACAGCCGACCGCCGTGGCGGCCAGCACGCCGGGCTGCGCCAGGATGACCTTCGTCAGGCCCACTTCCGAGTCGTACGCCATACCCGGTAGACGTCCGCCCCTCGGCCCGGGTTGTGCCGCGCGGCCGAGCCCGGGCCACGCGGACCGCACATGTCATGAAGGTGCCCTTCACGACGTTGGGCGTCCCGAAGGGCACCTTCATGGCATCGCCGCGCGACCAGGCGAGCGGCCCGCCACACACCCCTAACGTCCCAAAGGTGCCCTTCACGACGTTGAACGTCTCAAAGGCCACCTTCATGACGCCGCCACGCGGACCCCACCCCCGAACGCCGTGAAGGTGGCTTTCACTGCGCCCAGCGCAGTGAAAGCCACCTTCACGCCACCAGAACTCAGGCCTCCAGGCGGGCGCCGCTCTCCGGGTGGAACAGGTGGATCTCGCCCGCGTCGCGCAGCGCCACCTTGACGGTCTGGCCGAAGGCGGGCGGGGTGCGGCCGTCCACGCGCACGATGAACCGCTCCGGGGTGCCGCCGATGCGCACCGAGCCGTACACGTAGGCGTCGGCGCCGAGCTCCTCGACCAGCTCGACGGTCAGCTCCATGCCCTGCTCGTCGGCACCGGCCAGCTTCAGCGACTCGGGCCGCACGCCGAAGGTGACCTCGGTCAGCCCGCCCACCTTGTCCAACGAGGCGCGGCTGAGCGGCACGGTCAGGCCGTCGAGCTGGGCGCCCTCGGCGGTGATCGGCACGGTCTTGAGGTTCATGGCGGGCGAGCCGATGAACCCGGCCACGAAGGCGTTGGCGGGCCGGTCGTACAGCTCGCGCGGGGAGGCGCACTGCTGGAGCAGGCCGTCCTTGAGCACGGCGACCCGGTGACCCATGGTCATGGCCTCGACCTGGTCGTGGGTGACGTAGATGGTGGTGGTGCCCAGCCGCTGCTGGAGCGCGGCGATGTTGGCGCGGGTCTCCACACGCAGCTTGGCGTCGAGGTTGGACAGTGGCTCGTCCATCAGGAAGACGCTGGGCTCGCGCACGATGGCGCGCCCCATGGCCACGCGCTGGCGCTGACCGCCGGACAGGGCCTTGGGCTTGCGGTCCAGGTACTTGGTCAGGTCGAGCATCTTGGCCGCCTCGGCGACCTTGTCCTTGATCTCCTGCTTGGGCGTGCCACGCAGCTTCAGGGCGAAACCCATGTTCTCGGCCACGGTCATGTGCGGGTAGAGCGCGTAGGACTGGAACACCATGGCGATGTCGCGGCCCTTGGGCGGCACGTTGGTGACGTCCTTGCCGCCGATCTTGATGGCGCCCTCGTCCACGTCCTCCAGCCCGGCGAGCATGCGCAGGGCGGTGGACTTGCCCGAACCGGAGGGACCGACCAGCACGAGGAACTCGCCGTCGGCGACATCGAGGTTGAGCTGGTCAACCGCGCGCACCGGCGGGTTCCCGGTGTAGATCCGGGAAGCACTGTCGTAGGCGACCTCGGCCATGTGTGGTCCCTTTCACTGTGATGCGTGAAACGCCAAGGTAACCCCTGCAAGCGCTCTCGTCAGTACCTTGCGCAACACAAATTGGTTTAGACCTACGTGGAGTGACCGGGTAGTCACCCCTTGACAGCCCCCGCCGCCAGACCGGCCACCAGGAACCGCTGCACCAGGTAGAAAACGATGACAGCCGGGATGGCGACCAGGATGGACGCGGCCGCGAGATGGCCCCATTCGACCCGGTTCTGTTGCACGAACACCTGGAGCCCGACCGCCAGGGTCTTGGACGTGTCCTCGGCGGAGAGGAAGGCCGAGGCGAAGGCGACCTCGCCCCAAGCGGTCAGGAAGGCGTAGAACGCGGTGACCGCGAGGCCCGGCCGGGCCAGCGGCAGCACGAGCCGCCAGAACACGCCGAACGGGGACAGCCCGTCCACCCGGCCCGACTCGTCGATGTCGGTGGGGATCGTGTCGAAGTAGCCCTTGAGCATGTACGTGCAGAACGGCACGGCGGTCGTGCAGTAGACCAGCACCAGGCCGATGCTCGTGCCCTGCAACCCCAGCGCCAGCAGCACGTTGAACAGCGGCACGATCAGCACCGCGAACGGGAACATCTGCACGACCAGGAAGGACACCAGCAGCGGGCGGCTGCCGGGGAAGCGGAACCGGCTCACCGCGTAGCCGGTGGTGGCCGAGAGGAACACGGCGATCACCGTGGTCAGCAGGGCGATCAGCACCGAGTTGGCGAACCAGTACCCGAAGCTGCCCTCCGCCCCGGACACCACGTCCACGTAGTTGTCCAGGCTGGAGTTGTTGACCAGCTGCGGGCTCGGTTCGATGGCCCGCTCGTCGGGCTTGAACGAGGTCACCAGCACCCAGAACACCGGGAACACCGCGATCACGGAGGCGACCACCAGCGCGGCGTGCAGCCCGAAGCTGGCCGCCCGCGAGCGCTGTCCCCGCTTGGCGGCCACCACCGGCTTCGCGGTGGCCTGCAAGGTCATCGTCATACCAGTTCCCCTTGCCTGCGCAGGGCACGCCGGTAGAAGGAGGCGAACACCAGCAGCACCGACAGGATCAGCACGCCGTAGGTGGAGGCCACCGCGTAGTCCCGCGAGGCCCCGGAGAAGAACCGCTCGAAGGCGTAGGTGACCAGGATCCGGGTGTTGGGGTTCTGCCCGGCCACCAGGTAGATCACCGGGAACATGTTGAAGGTCCAGATCACGCCGAGCAGCACCACCGTGCTGGACACCGAGCGCAGACCCGGCAGGGTCACCTCGCGGAACCGCTGCCAGGGCGTGGCCCCGTCCACCTCGGCGGCCTCGTAGAGGTCGGCCGGGATGGACTGCAACCCGCCCAGCAGGGCCACCATCATGAACGGCACGCCCAGCCACACGTTCACGATGATCACCGCGACCAGGGCCAGGTCGCTCTGGCCCAGCCACACCGGCTGCGGCAGGCCCAGCGAGCCCAGCAGCTGGTTGATGATCCCGTACTGGGAGTTGAACATGTACTTCCAGGCGAAGGCGCTGATGAACGCGGGCACCGCCCAGGGCAGGATCAGCAGCACCCGGTACAGCCCGCGAAACCGCATCGGCCGGTTCAGCAGCAGGGCCAGGCCCAGGCCGGTGCCGTAGGTCAGCACCACGCAGGTCCCGGTCCAGATCACCGTGCGCAGCAGCGTGGCCCAGAACGCGCCGAAGCTGGCGTCCCCGGACAGCACGTTGAGGTAGTTGCGCAGCCCGACGAACTCGTAGCTGGCCTCGCGGTCCAGCACCGGGTTGGCGATCGTGGACTCGTTGATGTCGGTGAAGGTGAAGTAGACGCCCTGGACCAGCGGGTAGAGCACCAGCACGGCGATGACCACCACCACCGGCAGCGCCATCGCGTAGGCGTACCAGTACCGCCCGATCGAGGCGCGCATCAGTTCACCGCGTAGTCGGTGACGACCTGGTCCTTGTAGGTCTTGGCGACCTCGTCCAGCGCGGCCTTGGCGTCCTTCTTGCCCGCGAGCACGTCCGCGTAGCCGATCTTGAGCTGGTCGAACAGCTGCGAGCCCGCGGGCACCCACGGCCGGGAGTGCGCCTGCTTGATCACCGGCGCGAAGGCCGCGACCGTGGCCTGTGCCTTGACCTCGGCGTTGTCGTAGGCCGACTTGCGGGTCGGCAGCAGGCCCAGCTCCTTGGCCACGGTCACCTGCGACTCGGTGCTGCTCATGCACTGCACGAACTTCACCGAGGAGTCCTTGGCCTTGGTGCCCTGGCGGATCGCGTAGTCGTGCCCGCCGACCGGGCCCGAGCCCTTGCCCGCCTGCTCACCCGGCAGCTCGGCAACGCCCAGGTTCGCCTTGTCCTTGAACGCGTCGCCCTTGAGCAGGTCCACCACGGCCCACGGGCCGTCCATGATCATCGCGACCTGGCCGGAGGCGAAGGCCGCCTTCATGTTGTTGTACGAGTTGGCCTGGTCCAGTGCGGTCTGCGCGGCCTTGGCGTCCAGCAGGCCCTTGGCCTCGCCCAGCGCGCGCACGTTGTCCGCCGAGTTCACCACGATCTTCTTGTTCGCCACGTCGAGCAGGTCCCCGCCCGCGGCGTAGATGAAGGGCAGCGCGTAGTACGCGTCGTTGTTGATGAACAAGGTCTTCGGCCCGCCCAGCTTCGCCGCGGCGGCCTTGGCCTCGTCCCAGGTCCTCGGCGGCTGCACACCGGCGTCGGCCAGCAGCTTCTTGTTGTAGAGCAGGCCGAGCGTGTCGGTCACCTGCGGCACCGCGTAGGTCTTGCCCTCGTACTTGGTGGAACCCAGCGGGCTGTCCAGGAAGTCGGCGGTGTCCTTGGCCAGGTCGGTGGCCGACAGGTCCTGGATCAGGCCATTCTTGGCCAGCTGCGCGACCCAGGCCACCTCGGAGCGCAGCACGTCGGGGCCCTGCCCGCCCTGCGCGGCCGTCTTGTAGTTGGCCAGCGCCTGGTCGAAGGACACCTGCTGCACGGTGACCGTGTAGCCGCCCTTCGTGGCACAGTCCTTCGCCAGCTTCTCGAACACCGGGTGTTCGTTGGAGCCGCTGGTGTCCCAGAAGGTCACCTGTCCGCTGTCCTTGCCGGAACCGGCCGAGCCGCCACAGGCGGTGAGCACCAGCGCGCCGGCCACTCCGGCGGCCACGGCTGTCACGAGGGCTGTGCGTCGCATCGTTGCTGTCGTCCCCTCACACTGCAAGGATTTGCGCCAAGGTTGACGCGGATTTCATACCCGTGACCAGTGGCCGGTCAAGAGTGACCTGGTAACCAAGCCGTAACGGAGCAGCCGTTGGGCCGAAACGGGGGTGGAGCATTGCAAAAAATTTCCACCCGGTGCAGGCTGTTGCCCGACGTGCCGCCCGAGGAGGACCCGTGCCCGGACTTGCCGAGATCGCCAGGATCGCGGGGGTCAGCGTGTCGACGGTCAGCCGCGTGCTCAACCGCCGCGCCGGGGTCAACGAGGAGACCCGCCAACGGGTGCTCGCGGTGCTCACCGACCTGCCGTACACCCCGCGCGGGCTCGGCGCCCTGCAACGCACCGGCGTGATCGGGCTGCTCGTGCCGGAGCTGTCCAACCCGGTGTTCCCGGCCTTCGCCGAGGCGCTGGAGACCCGCGCCGCCCGCGCCGGCTACTCCTCGCTGCTGTGCAACACGCGCTCGGCCAACATGTGCGAGGAGGAGTACGTGCGCATGTTGCTGGCCAGGGGCGTGGAGGGCATGGTCTTCGTCTCGCCGGAGATCACCAACGTGGAGGTCCCGGTCGGCGAGGCACCCCGCCCCGGCTACTACACCAAGCTGCTCGACGACGGCGTGGAGATGGTGTTCATCAACGGGGCCACGCCCGCGCTGGACATCTCCGACGTGGCCGTGGACGAGCAGCTCGCGGGCTACCTGGCCACCCGGCACCTGGTGGAGCTGGGCCACCGCAGGATCGGCTTCGTCAGCGGCCCCTCTCGCTCGCTGCCCTCACGGCTCAAGCGCGCGGGCTGGTCGGCAGCGCTGGAGGAGGAGGGCTACGAGAGCGCCGACAGCTTCGTGGCGCACGGCCCGTTCGACCCGGCGGGCGGTGCCGCCGCGCTGGGCCGGCTGCTGGACACGGTGGCGCCGACCGCGGTGATCTGCTCCTCCGACCAGATGGCCATCGGGGCGCTGCGCGAGGCGCACCGGCGCGGTCTGCGGGTGCCCGCCGAGCTGTCCGTGGTGGGCTTCGACGACATCCCGTTCGCCTCCTACTGCTCCCCCGCGCTGACCACGCTCGCCCAGCCGATCGAGCAGATGGCCGCGGCTGCGGTGGACGAGTTGTTGCAGCGGCTGGATCCGGACAGCCCACGAAGGCGAGGCGGGTCCTACAGCCGGGTGTTCCGGCCAAGACTGGTGGTCAGGGAGTCGACAGGGCCTGCCGAGAGGTGCTGACTTGGTCTAGACCTACGACTGAATCGGAAAGATTCCCCTGACGTGCCCCGATGGTGCTTTCAGGGGGACACGCATCACCCTGGCTTCACCTATTGGTTCTGGACCGTTACGGTCACTCCATGGCGCGGTCTATGCATGTGCGACGCCCGGCGACGCTGGCCTCCCTCGCCGCTGAGCTGGGGGTTTCCCGGACCACGGTGTCCAACGCTTACAACCGGCCCGACCAGCTCTCACCAGAGCTGCGAAGGCGGGTGCTGGAGACCGCCCGGAGGCTGGGCTACCCCGGTCCGGACCCGGTGGCCCGGTCACTGCGAACCCGCAAAGCGGGCGCGGTCGGGCTGCTGCTGACCGAGAACCTGTCCTACGCCTTCCGCGACCCGGCGGCCATCGGCTTCCTGGAGGGCGTGGCGCTGGCCTGCGAGGACTCCGGTCAGGGCCTGCTGCTGGTGCCCGCCAGCCCGGAGCGCGAGGACGTGGCCGCCGTGCACCGCGCCGGGGTGGACGGGTTCATCGTCTACTCGGTGCCCGACGACGACCCGCACCTGGCCGCCGTGCTGGAGCGGCCGGTGCCCACCGTGGTCGTGGACCAGCCCGAGCTGGACAACGTGGACCGGGTCGGCATCGACGACCGGGCCGCCGTCACGCAGATCGCGCAGCACCTGATCGAGCTGGGCCACCGGCGGATCGGCGTGGTGTGCATGCGGCTGGCCAGGGACCGCAACGACGGGTTCGTCACCGTGGACCGCCAGCACGCCGCGCACTTCCACGTGCAGCGCGCCCGCCTGGAGGCGCTGGCCACGGCGTTCGCGGCGGCCAACGTGGACTGGACGACCGTGCCCGTGGTGGAGCGGTTCGACCACAACACCGCCTGCGGCTCCTCCGCCGCCGCGCAGCTGCTGGACCGGGACCCGCACCTCACCGCGCTGATCTGCACCTCGGACATCCTCGCGCTCGGCGCGCTGGCCGAGGCCCGCCGCCGCGGCCTGCGCGTGCCCCAGGACCTGACGATCACCGGCTTCGACGGCATCCCCGAGGCCGAGCGGGCCGGGCTGACCACGGTGCGCCAGCCGGTGCTGGAGAAGGGCCGCGCGGCGGGCAAGCTGCTGGTCAACGCCGCCGACCACACCCGCCCGCGCACCGTCACGCTGAGCACCGAGCTGGTCATCGGCACCAGCTCCGCCGCCCCCCGCATGAGCGAGGAGCGCTGGTTCGGCCCGTGACATGTCATGAAAGTGCCGTTCGAGGCACCTGACGCCTCGAACGGCACGCGGCAACGACGTGGGGCTCAGGCGGGGAGCAGGCCGCTGACCGGCAGGCGGGGCGTGTGGCCGAGCTTGCCGAGCAGGGCGTTCGCCACGGCCAGGTCACCGCTGGTCGGCACCAGGCTGCGGCCGTCGGTGTGCGCGGGCAGCGTGTGCACGTGCTCCTCACCGGCGATGCCGAGCAGCTCGGTGACCCCGTGCAGGTGGCTCAGGCCCAGGCCGGGCAGCGAGCGCTGCTGGTCCACGGTGGTCAGCGGCAAGTGGGACAGGTCGGGGTGCACCAGGTGCTGCACGAGCGAGGTGTCCACCGGGCCCGCGGCGGTCAGGTCGGGCAGCGAGCGGCCCGTGTCGCCGACCTGGGGCAGCAGGTCGATCGGCATGTTCGGCACCACGGGCAGGTCCTGGGTGGGCACCCCGCTGATGGCGATCTTGCTCGGGTCCAGCGAGCGCTGACCGCCGGCCAGCTGCCCCAGCGCGGGCTTGGGCAGCTTCTGGTCGTTGAACTGGATGTTGCTCAGCGACAGGCCGTCGGACAGCGTGGGCAGGTCACGCGGCTGGCCCGCGGCGGGCAGGCCGGTCAGCTTGGACAGGTCCCCGCCGTTGAGGTGCAGGTTGCTCAGCGACAGCCCGTCGCCCAGGCCCGGCACCGGCAGGGCGCGCTGGTGCTGGCCGATCGGCATGGTCGGCAGGTGGATGTCGGTGGTGCCGGGCAGCGGCGGCAGGCCCTTCTGCTCGACG
Organism: Kutzneria viridogrisea DSM 43870; assembly: GCF_000525635.1. Classification (NCBI taxonomy): domain Bacteria; kingdom Bacillati; phylum Actinomycetota; class Actinomycetes; order Pseudonocardiales; family Pseudonocardiaceae; genus Kutzneria; species Kutzneria viridogrisea. Next base: position 410,718 of record NZ_CP007155.1, on the reverse strand, counting down.
ATCTTGGCGACCTTGCCCACGGTGGGCAGCAGGCCGGTCGGGTCGCCCAGCGGGGTGCTCGCGGCCGAGGCGGTACCCGCGGCGAGGGTCAGCACACTGCCGGCGAGCAGGGCGGCCGGAATTCCGCGTCGCAACCAGGTACGCATGGAAATATCTCCTTCGGGGATTCCCAGAGCGGGGATGAGCAATTCGGGGCGCAGATCACCCCGAGCGGGAAGGGAATTGTTCGAAACGGACAGCCGCACGCGGCGGCCTGCCGTGGAAATCAGTCGGGCGTGACGCCCGGCTGGCGGCCGGTGGCCGCGGGAACGCGCTGACCGAATGCGCTGACCGGACGGGTGATACCCGCACCGGAAATGACCGACGGCCCCTCGTTGAGGCAGCAGCCGGTGGGACCGCCCTGGCCGTCGTGGCCGCAGGAGCTGCCCGGCAGCGGGACGGTGGGCAACGCGGTGGGACCGTGCCCCGGATCGGGCTGTCCCGGGTGCACGGGCGCTGAGCTGGCGGACTGGCGCTGGTCGACGGCTGCCACCGTCATCGGCGCCGGTCGCGTCGCGGTGGGCGCCACCGCGACGGGTGCGAGCTCGGCGGACCGCTCCGCCCTACTGGGGGACTGCTCGTGCGCCGGTGCGGCCGCCTGGGCGGGGGCGGGCACCGGCCTGTGCTCAACGATTCGGGAGAGCTGCTGGTCGACGGAGACGATCGGACTGACCAGACGGTCCGCGCCGACCTGGATCCCGGGGACGACCGGCGCCGTCGGCAGCACGTGCGTGCCTGCCAGCAGCGGGTGGGCGTCCAGCGCGCTGAGCGCGCCGTCGAGCACTGCCGCGACCGAGCCGGTGGCGGGCTGGTCCGGCACCGGCGCCGCGGACGCGGGCGCCGAGGTCAGTAGCCAGGCCAGCGCGGTTCCCGCGAACGCACCGCCGAGCACGGCGACAGCACGCCACAGCAGAGGCCGGAATCGGCCCGCTCCCGTGTTCGGCTGCCTGTCCATGACCGGTAATGGGTTCCTCTCGAACGGCTGTCCGTACGCTGACACCGTATCCGATCGACCCTCGCAATTCTAAGGCGCAGCCACGACACAATCGGGGGAATCAGGTGAGTTTGAACGGCGTGGGTTCACTGGTCAGCTTACCGAGCTTGCCGACCACCACGTAATCACCGGCAGGCACCCGCGCACCGCTGGGCGCACATTGTGGTGCCGAGGTGAGTCCGGCCCAGGCAATGCTGTAGGTGGCCTGCTCCCCCGGTTGCAGCAGCCGCGACTCGGGCGGTGGCTCGTAGTAGCAGTCGGCGCTGGACCACAGCCGCGTCTTGTTGTCCCCGGTGAGCACCACCAGCTCGCGCAGCTTGCGGCTGAGGTCCCGGTTGCAGGCGAGCTTGCCGCTGTTGGTGATCACCAGCGTGAGCAGCGGGGCCTGGCCGACCCGGTAGCTGGGCTGGGCCACCCGCGCGCTGACCGCGACGGACTCGTCCGGGCACGGGCCGGGCGGCGGCGGGCTGGTCGTGGTCGGCGGGGCGCTGCTGGTGGTCGTCGGCGCCGGGGACGGGGAGGGCGAGGCCGAGGAGGACCCGCCCGCGGGCACGATCGTGCCGCTGGTGGGCGGTGAGGAGGAGCTGGTCGAGGCGGGGCGCTGGTCGGCGACCGCGCGCGGGTCGGCGGGGCTGCCCCCGCTGACCCAGGTGGACACCCCGATCGCGAGCAACACGACCAGCAGCACCGAGCTGCCGAGCGCGATCGCACGGCGGCGGCGGTAGACCGAAGCCGGGAGCGGACCGGTTGGCTCGACCATGCGCCGACCGTAACGCCGGGGTGGCATCCGGCGACGGAGGGCGACGGTCACCCGATCCGGTTGTGTCGCTGCTCAACAACCCCTTTTCACAGCGGCTGCGAACAGGTGAAATCAAGGTGCCCACTGCTGACCTGGGGCCAGAGAGGTGGACATGACCGCAATCGATGAACTGCTCGCGCGCAACACCCAACTCGTCGACCGCACCGCGGGCGACCGGTCCACGGCGGTGCCTTCGCTGCACATCGCCGTGCTGACCTGCATGGACGCCCGGATCCGCGTGTTCGAACTGTTCGGCCTGAAGCAGGGCGAGGCGCACGTGCTGCGCAACGCGGGCGGGGTGGTCACCGACGACGTGATCCGCTCGCTCGCGCTGAGCCAGCGCGCACTGGGCACCCGCGAGGTGCTGCTGGTGCACCACACCCAGTGCGGCCTGTCGATGACCACCGAGGACTCGTTCAAGGACGAGCTGGAGTCGGACACCGGACTGCGGCCGACCTGGTCGGTCGAGGCGTTCCGCGAGGTCAAGGACAGCGTGCGGACCTCGATGAACCGGCTGCGGCACAGCGTGTTCCTGCCGCACAAGGACAACATCCGCGGCTTCGTCTACGACGTGCACACCGGTGCCCTGCACGAGGTGGTCTGAACCCGGCTGGGACAATCGGCGGCGATGCCTGCCGCCGACGTGTTACTGAGCTGGTTCGACCGCACCGCCCGCGACCTGCCGTGGCGGGATCCCGACTGCTCCGGCTGGGGTGTGCTGGTCAGCGAGATCATGCTCCAGCAGACCCCGGTCTCCCGCGTGGAGCCGATCTGGCGGGAGTGGCTGGCCCGCTGGCCGGTGCCCTCCGCGCTGGCCGCTTCCAGCCAGGGCGAGGTCGTCCGGGCCTGGGGCAAGCTCGGCTACCCGAGGCGCGCGCTGCGGCTGCACGAGGCCGCGGGCGTGATCGCCGCCGAGCACGGGGACGTGGTGCCCGCCGACATCGACACCCTGCTCGGCCTGCCCGGCATCGGCGCGTACACGGCCCGTGCCGTGGCCGCCTTCGCCTACGGCCAGCGCTGCCCGGTGGTCGACACCAACGTGCGCCGGGTCGTGGCCAGGGCCGTGCACGGCGCCGGTGACGCCGGGCCGCCCGCCACCACGCGGGACATGGCCGATGTCGCCAAGCTGCTGCCCGAGCAGGACGCGGTCGCCGCCAAGTACTCCGCAGCGCTGATGGAGCTGGGCGCGCTGGTCTGCACCGCGCGCAACCCGCAGTGCGCCGACTGCCCCGTGTACGACACCTGCGCCTGGCAACTGGCCGGGCGGCCCGCCTACACCGGACCGGTCAAGGCGGTGCAGAAGTTCGCCGGTACCGACCGCCAGGTGCGCGGCCGGCTGCTGGACGTGCTGCGCGGCGCCACCGGCCCCGTCACCCGCGGCCAGCTCGACGCCGCCTGGTCGGAGGCGGGTCAACGGGACCGCTGCCTGGACTCGCTGCTGGTGGACGGGCTCGTCGAGCAGACCGACAGCGGGCTGTTCGCCCTACCGGGTGAGCACTGACGCCTCGCGGTGCCGCCCCGGCGGGTACCCCGCACCCTGGTGGGCATGGCGACCTGCGATGTCTGCGGCAACGACTACTGGATGGCCTTCGAGATCCGGACCGTCACCGGCGAGAGCCACTGGTTCGACTCCTTCGAGTGCGCGATGGAGAAGCTCGCGCCCCGCTGCGAGCGGTGCAACTGCCGGATCGTCGGCCACGGGGTCGAGGTGGAGGGCATGTTCTACTGCTGCGCCCACTGCGCGCGGCAGGTGACCGAGCTGGGCAACCAGATCCGCGACGCGGTCGGGGCCCTGCCCGGTTAACACTGCCCGGCTGACCCTGCACAATGCGGGGTCATGGCGCAGGCCCTCCAGTTCTTCTTCGACGGCGAGGCGGACACCGCCGTGCGCTCCCTGTGGCAGCGGCTGGACCGGGCCGGTGTGCCCAGTCTGGCCACCCGCGGCCACCGGCGGCACCGCCCGCAGGTCACCTTCGCCCTCGGCAGCGCCTTCACCCGGCAGACCCGCGCCGAGCTCACCAGCGAACTGGGCCTGCTCGTCCTGCCCTCGGTGTGGCTGCACACCCTCGGCACCTTCCCCACCACCGACAACGGGCTCGTGCTCAGCGCCGTGGTGGACACCGAGCTGCTCGCCGTGCACTCCGCCGTGCACGACGTGCTCGCCAAGAAGGTCAAGCACCCCTCCGCGTACTACATGCCCGGTTCCTGGGTGCCGCACTGCCTGCTCGCCCAGGAGCTCGACACGCCCGCGCTGGCCGCCGGGTTCGCCGCCCTGCACCCGGTGGAACCGATCCGCGCCCGGCTCACCGAGGTCGGCATCACCGACACGGCCACCGGCGAGGTGGACGTGCTGGTGACCCGGTGAGTGCCCAGCGGTGCCGTGAAAGTGGCTTTCACTGCGTCCAGCGCAGTGAAAGCCACTTTCACGGCGGCAAGTCGCCCGCGGCTCAGTCCAGCACCGAGGACAGGAAGGCCTCCACGGCGCCGCGGTAGACCTGCGGGGCGTCCACGTGCACGAGGTGGCCCGCGCCGGGCACGAGCAAGTGCTGGGCCCCGTGCACGCGGCGGGCGATCTCGGCCTGCTGCCCGGCGGGCATGGCGGTGTGCTCGGCCTCGATCACCAGCAGCGGGCAGCGGATGCGTTCCACGAGCGGCCAGTAGTCGCGCTCGCCCCACTGCTCGGCGATGCCGTACAGGTCCGCCAGGTCGGCGATCAGGTGGTAGCCGTCGGCCCGCTCCTCCACGCACTCGACGAAGTAGTCGCCGACCGGCCCGAAGAACTGGCGGACGTGGGCGAGGGACTGGAAGGGCACGGGCCAGGTGGCGAAGTGGTCCCGCCACGGCGCTGCGGTGCGGCCACGCTGATCAGGGGCGATGTCCTCGACCACGACCGCGCGGACCAGCTCCGGTCGGGTGGCGGCGAGCACCATGGCGTGCAGCCCGCCCATGGAGTGGCCGATCACCACGGCGGGTCCCAGCCCGGCGCGCTCGATCGCCTCGGCGGCGTCGGCAGCGAAGTCCTCGGTCTGCCAGCCGCCACCGCGGTGCGGGCTGCGGCCGTGCCCACGTGCGTCGAGACCGGCGACACGCCCGTACGCGGTGAGCCAGCGGGACACCGGCCACCACGTCGTCGCACGGCCCATCAGCCCGTGCAGCAACAGGATTCCCGGCCCGCTGCCGCCGAACTCCACGAGGTCAAACACGCACCACTCATATCACCTGGTAAACCAGGCCGCATGCAGGTTCAACGGGTGGTGGCGGCGCTGGCGGCCCTGGTCGTGTTGTCCGGGTGCGGTCAGCCCCCGGAGTCCAGACCGCCGAGAACGGTCGGCGCGGCGGGCACGGCGAGCAGCGGGGACCCGTACTACCCGGACAGCGGCAACAGCGGCTACCTGGCCACCAAGTACGAGGTGTCGATCAGCTACGACCCGGCCTCGCGCCACCTGGACGGCGACACCGTGGTCACCGCGAAGGCCGTGCAGAACCTGAGCGAGCTGAGCCTGGACCTGGACGGCCTGGACGTGCGCTCGGTGCTGCTGGACGGCAGGAAGGCCGAGTTCGGCCGTTCCGGCGGGCACAAGCTGGTGGTCAAGCCCGCCGAGGCGGTCGCGGAGAACACGACCTTCACGGTGCAGGTCCGCTACGAGGGCACGCCCGCCCCGGTGACCACCGGCAGGAACGTGGAGGGTTGGCAGGTCTCGGCCACCGGCGGGGCGTTCGCGGCGGGCGAGCCGCATTCGGCCTCGACCTGGTTCCCGGTCAACGACACGCCCGCCAACAAGGCGCCGTTCCACCTCGCGGCACGGGTCCCGGACGGCTGGAGCGCGATCTCGGTGGGCCGTGAGGGCAGGACGGAGAGCAAGGACGGCTGGACCACCTACCGCTGGGACGAGGCCACGCCGATCGCGCCGTACCTGACCACCGTGGCCATCGACAAATGGGCGGTCGAGCGCGGGCAACTGGCCGACGGCACACCGGTGGTCAGCGCCTTCGCCCCCGGTGCGGAGGACAAGAAGCCGCTGGCCGCACGGCTGCCGGAGATCCTGGACTTCCTGGCGTCCAAGTTCGGCAAGTACCCGCAGGACGCGGCGGGCGGCATCTTCCTCGCCGACGCGCTGTCCTTCTCGCTGGAGACGCAGACCAGGCCCACCTACGCCAAGTGGACCGACCTCACCACCACCGTGCACGAGAACGCGCACCAGTGGTGGGGCGACTCGGTGTCGGTGGACAAGTGGAAGGACGTCTGCCTCAACGAGTGCTTCGCCAGCTACGCGCAATGGCTCTGGGACGAGGCCAAACAGGGCGTCAACCTGGACCAGCGTTACCGGGACACGGTGCGCAAGCACAGCGGTGACACCAAATTCTGGGGCGGCAAGCTGTACGACATGGGCGCTGGCAACGAGTTCGGCGCGGTCTACGACAAGGGCCCCATGGCGCTGCACGCCCTGCGCAGGCTGATCGGCGAGGACGCGTTCAACGCCGTGCTGAAGGGCTGGCCCGCGCTGCACCGCGAGGGCAACGCCTCCTGGACCCAGTTCGAGGACTATGCCACCAAGACCAGTGGCAGGGACCTGACCGGCTTCTTCGGCGCGTGGTTCCGGGGCACGGTTGTACCGCCGGAGCAGTACCTGCTGCCGGGTTCCCTCCGTTCGTAGCTTGTCGGGCGATGTCGTGCATCGGTAGCAACGTGAGCATGAATCAATGGAGTCGGTCCCTGCTCACGGCCGTGGCCGTGACGACAACCGTCCTGCTCACCGGCGGGGTCGCCGCGGCCAGCCCGCCCAGTGCGGGTACGCCGGGTGCACCTGGTGCGGGTGACCCGTACTACCCGACCGACGGCAACGGCGGCTACGAGGTCAGCGACTACCACGTCTCGATCAGCTATGACCCGGTGAGCCACCACCTGGACGGCGACACCGTGGTCACCGCCGCGGCCACCCAGGACCTGAGCAGCTTCAACCTGGACCTCAACGGGCTCACCGTGCGCTCGGTGACCGTCAACGGCGCACCGGCCGCCTTCACCAGGACCGGCGACCACGAGTTGGTGATCACGCCCAAGCGCATGCTGCGCGAGGGCGCCGAGATCCGCACCGAGGTCCGCTACGACGGGACGCCCGCGCCGATCAAGGATCCCCGGCTGGGCAACAACGGCTGGCAGTTCTCCAGCACCGGTGGCGCCTTCGCCGCTGGCGAGCCGCATTCCGCCTCCACCTGGTACCCGGTGAACGACACGCCGACCAACAAGGCCAGCTTCCACTTGTCCGCCCGGGTGCCCGACGGCTGGAGCGTGATCTCCAACGGGCTGGAGCGCGGGTCGAGCAGCAAGGACGGCTGGACCACCTTCCGCTGGGCGGAGCCGAACCCGATCGCCTCGTACCTGACCACGGTGGCCATCGACAAGTGGACCTTCGAGCGGTCGAAGCTGGCCGACGGCACCCCGCTGGTCAACGCCTACGCACCCGGCGCGGAGAACAAGAAGGAGATCGAGGCGCGGCTGCCGGAGATCCTGGACTTCCTGTCCTCGAAGTTCGGCAGGTACCCGCAGGTGGCCGCGGGCGGCATCTTCCTGGCCGACCACATCGGCTTCTCACTGGAGACCCAGACCAGGCCCACCTACGCGCAGTGGACCGATCTCGACACGATCGTGCACGAGAACGCGCACCAGTGGTGGGGCGACTCGGTGTCGGTGGACAAGTGGAAGGACGTCTGCCTCAACGAGTGCTTCGCCAGCTACGCCACCTGGCTGTGGGACGAGGCCAAGAACAAGGTCAACCTGGACGACCAGTACCGCGAGCGGGTGGCCTCGCTGCGCAACTCCCCGTCGTTCTGGGCGGGCAAGCTCTACGACATGGGGCCTGGCAACGAGTTCACCTCGGTGTACTCGAAGGGCCCGATGGCGCTGCACGCCCTGCGCAGGCAGATCGGTGAGCGCGCGTTCGACACCGTGCTCAAGCGCTGGCAGGTGCAGCACCGCGAGGAGAACGGCTCCTGGACCCAGTTCGAGCAGTTGGTGCAGCGGGTGTCCGGGCAGGACCTGCGCGGCTTCTTCGACGCCTGGTTCCACGGCGCGACGATCCCCGCCGACAGGTACCTGTTCCCCGGGGCGTTGCACGCCTGATCCGGTGAGCGCGGGCGGCCCACCCCTGCGGGGCCGCCCGCACGGCCCCCAGCATGCGCTCGTCCTTGCGCGGCAACCATGTCACGCAGGTGCGACCTTGCCGCGTGCCGGGGCAGCGGTCAGGATTTCCGGCAAACCGTTCTGCCCACAGGCATTCCGGGGTCGGGACCTGGAGCAGTGACGAGCGCATTCCTGGGGGACCAACAGCAGGCACCGCGGCCAAGCGGCTGATCGACGCGACGCGGGCGGACACCGCGGCCCGCCTGGACACGGCCCAGCCAGGTGTTCAAGGACGCGGTGAACCCCATGTGGGACCTCTGCAGGAGCTGACGGTCGACCGGTGGCCGCCCCGGGGTGCGGGACGGCCACCGCCACCGATCAGCGCGACCAGAGGTCGTGGTTGCCCGCGAGCAGGATCCGGCCGTCGGAGAGCCGGGTCGCGGCCAGCGGCACATCGGTGCAGCCGAGGTCGGCGGCGACCCAGCCGCCCGCGCCGTCGCCGGTCCACGCCGTGCCACAGGAGCCGGAACTTCCTGCCACCACGGGGTTTCCGGCTGAATCCGTGGTCAGGGCCGAGAGCTGGGCGGTGCCGAACGCGCTGGCGTCGGCGGCGGCCCACCGGGTGCCGTCGGTGCTGGTGAGCACGGCGGGCGCGCTGCCGGTGCCGATGGCGAGCCAGCCCGCTGCGGTCCTGGCCACCGCGACCACCCTGGACACCGTGACCGTTTCGTCCATTGTGGACTGTTGCCAGGACTGGCCGGAATCCGTCGAGTACCAGAACACCCCGGTGCTGCCCGCGGCGACGATCGTGGTGCCGTCGACGGCGAGCCCGGTGATCGAGGCGGCCGCGGTGTCGGTGGGCAGCGCGACCTGGGTCAGGGTCGTGCCGTTGTCGGTGGAGGTCCACACCGCGGAATGCTGCGTGCCGCTCACCGAGCGGTCACCGGCGATCACCAGCGTCTGCCCGGCGCGGACCACGGCGTTGAAGTCCTCGTGCTGACCGTCCGGCGCGGGGAAGGTGGTCGGCGGGCTCACGACTGCGTTGGCGGACCTGCGGTCCAGGAAGCCCTCGGTGAAGTACCCGTCCCCGGTCAGCCGGTGCGAGCCGACGCCGAGCACGGAGCCATCCTCGAGCACGACCCCGTCCCTGAGGGTGAAGTAGTCGGGGTGCGAGCCGTTGTCGTTGGTGGGCACGGGCGGCTTGGGCGAGAGCGCGAGGCTCGTACAGTCCGGCCCGCCTGCCCAGTAGACCGGGACGGTCCGGTAGCCGTTGTCGTAACCGCCGAGGGCGTCGGCACAGGTGCCGACCGGGATCAGCCGCCGCAGACCCGCGGTGGACGGGATCCAGTTCGTGACCGAAGCGGTCGCCACGGCACCCGGGTGGGCGGTGAACCCGGGGTCCGCGAACGCCTCGGTCTGCGCCGCGACCAGACCGGCCGCGGCGAGCAGCGCCACGAGGGCGCCGCGCACGTGAGTTCTCTTCACGCCCTGAGCGTGCAGGAGAAAACCCTTGTCCGCACTGGGTTTTCCGCAACTCGTGGCCCCTTGAACAGGGCAAATGCCCTAACTGATGACAGCGGCGACGAACTGGCTCAGCACCGCCCTGTGGTCCGTGCCCGGCACCGTGAACGCCTCGAAGGTGTCCACCGGGCAGCGCTTGTCCACCAGCACGTGGTCCAGCGGCAGCAGGGCGGGCGGCCACTGCCGGTTGGCGGGCCAGGTCGGCACGAGCCCGGCGCCCGCCTGGGTCGCGGCGTCCACGTAGTTGCCGGACAGCAGGCGGCGCAGGCCCGCGTGGTCGAGGGTGGCGTTGAAGTCACCGGCCAGCACCCTGGCCACGCCCGACCCGGTGTCGGGCAGCCCGGCCAGTTCACGCTTCCAGGTGTCGGCACTGGGGTTGTCGGTGGGCGGCAGGGTGTGCACGGCCAGCACCTCGACCTTGCGCCCCTGCGGCAGCGACACCGTGGCCGACACCTGCGGGAACGTCGCGGGCAGCGCGGGCGACCCGGCCTCCAGCGGGTAGCGGGAGGCGATGCCCGAGCCCCGCGGGCCGTCCTCGGGCTGGAACGTGCGGTTGGGCAGCTCATCTGCCAGCCCGGCCGCGTCCAGTGCCGTGGCGGCCTGCGGGGTCAGCTCCTGCAAGCTCAGCACGTCGACCTTGTGGTCACGCACCAGGCGCACCACCGACTCGGCATCGGCGCTGCCCTGTGACAGGTCCAGGCTGAGCACCCGCACCGTGGGCCCCACACCCATCGGCCGGGCCGCGGAGAAGGCACGGGGCAGCACCGCGGCGCCCAGGCAGGCCGTGAACGCGAGCAGCACCGCCATCAGCGCCCAGCGGCGCAGCAGCAGGGCGAGCAGGACGAGCAGTGCGCCGCCCGCGGCCACGTACGGCGTGCCCGCGAGCACCACGGTCAGGTAGTAGTCCCCGTCGATGCCCAGCAGCCGGATGCCCACCACGGCGATGACCACGGCGGCGGCCAGCACGAGCAGGAAGGTCATCAGACCGCTGCGGCTGCGCGGCTGGTCGTACTGCGAAGCGGCCCCCATGAGATCCATTGAACACGGTCGCGGGGTGCTCGGGTCGCCCGCTGGACTCGCACACCGCGACTCCCGCTCTCCAGCACGCGAGTCCCGCTTTCCAGCACGCGAGTCCCGCTCTGGTGCTGCTCGGGTTCGCCCGCTGGAAAGACGCGGGCTCTCCCCGAGCGGGCTTGGGCGTTCGCTGGGGACGGCTCTGCCCGCTTCGCTCTTGGCGATCCTCCGGATCGCGGCGTCTTCGCTCTGATCCGGTCTCTTCCCTTGTCCCACGATGATCACTGGAAAGAAGTGATCATCGTGGGCCCGCGGTCCAGAGACGCGGGAAGGGCGGCTCCCGTGATCGGGAACCGCCCTTCCGTCCAGTCAACTCAGGCCGACTGCTCGCCCTCGCCCTCGATCGGGGCGGCCAGGTCCACCGGGGGCGCGTCGGGCACCCGCTGCGGCTTGGCCTCGCCGCGGAACACGAAGTGGGCCCTGTCGTCCGAGCCCTCCCCGTCCCAGCCCTCGACGTCGGTGATCACGATCTGGCCGGGCTGCAGCTCCCCGAACAGGATCTTCTCCGACAGCTGGTCCTCGATCTCGCGCTGGATCGTCCTGCGCAGCGGCCGGGCGCCCAGCACCGGGTCGAACCCGCGCCTGGCCAGCAGCTGCTTGGCCAGCGGGGTGAGCTCCAGCGCCATGTCCTTGTTCTTCAGCTGCGTCTCGACGCGGGCGATCATCAGATCCACCATCTGGATGATCTCGTCCTGGGTGAGCTGGTGGAAGACGATGATGTCGTCGATGCGGTTGAGGAACTCGGGACGGAAGTGCTTCTTGAGCTCGTCGTTGACCTTCTGCTTCATGCGCTCGTAGTTCGAGCCCTGCTCCCCGCCACCGGCGAAGCCCAGGCCGACCGCCTTGGAGATGTCCTGCGTGCCCAGGTTGGAGGTAAAGATGATCACGGTGTTCTTGAAGTCCACCGTGCGGCCCTGACCGTCGGTCAGGCGGCCGTCCTCCAGCACCTGGAGCAGCGTGTTGTACACCTCCTGGTGCGCCTTCTCGATCTCGTCGAAGAGCACCACGGAGAACGGCTTGCGACGCACCTTCTCGGTGAGCTGGCCGCCCTCCTCGTAGCCCACGTAGCCGGGAGGGGCACCGAACAGCCGCGAGGCGGTGTAGCGGTCGTGGAACTCACCCATGTCGATCTGGATGAGCGCGTCGTCCTCGCCGAACAGGAAGTTCGCCAGTGCCTTGGACAGCTCGGTCTTACCGACACCGGAGGGACCGGCGAAGATGAACGAGCCGGAGGGGCGCTTGGGGTCCTTCAGACCGGCACGGGTGCGGCGGATGGCCTTGGAGACGGCCTTGACGGCCTCGACCTGCCCGATGATCCGCTTGTGGACCTCGTCCTCCATGCGGAGCAGGCGGGTGGTCTCCTCCTCGGTGAGCTTGAACACCGGGATGCCGGTCCAGTTGGCCAGCACCTCCGCGATCTGCTCCTCGTCGACCTCGGCGACCACGTCCAGGTCGCCGTCCTTCCACTGCTTCTCCCGCTCGGCCTTCTGGGCCAGCAGCTGCTTCTCCTGGTCGCGCAGCTTGGCGGCCCGCTCGAAGTCCTGCGCGTCTATCGCGGACTCCTTGTCCCGGCGCACGTCGGCGATCTTCTCGTCGAACTCGCGCAGGTCCGGCGGCGCGGTCATCCTGCGGATGCGCATCCGGGCACCGGCCTCGTCGATCAGGTCGATCGCCTTGTCCGGCAGGAAGCGGTCGTTGATGTACCGGTCGGCCAGGGTGGCCGCCTGCACCAGCGCACCGTCGGTGATCGAGACGCGGTGGTGCGCCTCGTACCGGTCGCGCAGACCCTTGAGGATCTCGATGGTGTGCTCCAGCGAGGGCTCACCGACCTGGATCGGCTGGAAGCGGCGCTCCAGCGCGGGGTCCTTCTCGACGTGCTTGCGGTACTCGTCGAGGGTGGTGGCACCGATGGTCTGCAGCTCACCCCGGGCCAGCATGGGCTTGAGGATGCTGGCGGCGTCGATGGCGCCCTCGGCGGCACCGGCCCCGACCAGGGTGTGGATCTCGTCGATGAACAGGATGATGTCGCCGCGGGTGCGGATCTCCTTGAGCACCTTCTTCAGGCGCTCCTCGAAGTCACCGCGGTACCGCGAGCCAGCGACCAGCGAGCCCAGGTCAAGCGTGTAGAGCTGCTTGTCCTTGAGCGTCTCGGGCACCTCACCCTTGACGACCATCTGGGCCAGGCCCTCGACGACGGCGGTCTTGCCGACGCCGGGCTCGCCGATGAGCACCGGGTTGTTCTTGGTGCGCCGCGACAGCACCTGCATGACCCGCTCGATCTCCTTGGCCCGGCCGATGACCGGGTCGAGCTTGCCCTCGCGGGCACTGGCCGTGAGGTTGCGACCGAACTGGTCGAGCACCAGCGAGGACGAGGGGGTGCCCTCGCCGCGGCCACCGGTCTCAGCGGGCTCCTTGCCCTGGTACCCGGAGAGCAGCTGGAGAACCTGCTGGCGGACCCGGTTGAGGTCGGCCCCCAGCTTCACCAGGACCTGGGCCGCGACGCCCTCGCCCTCGCGGATCAGCCCGAGCAGGATGTGCTCGGTGCCGATGTAGTTGTGGCCGAGCTGGAGCGCCTCGCGGAGCGAGAGCTCCAGCACCTTCTTGGCACGCGGGGTGAACGGGATGTGCCCGCTCGGTGCCTGCTGGCCCTGACCGATGATCTCTTCGACCTGCTGGCGCACGCCCTCCAGGGCGATGCCCAGCGACTCAAGCGCCTTGGCGGCGACACCCTCACCCTCGTGGATCAACCCCAGGAGGATGTGCTCGGTGCCGATGTAGTTGTGGTTGAGCATCCTGGCCTCTTCCTGGGCCAGGACGACCACCCGCCTCGCGCGGTCGGTGAACCTCTCGAACATATGCACTCCCTGACAGCTGCGCCGGCGGTCCTCCACCCACCTTGTAGTGCACCTCGGTGGGGTCAGCACCTCACTGACCACTGTAGTGGGCGGACCTGTAGCGCTCAGTGCCGCTTGCAGCTGGAGACCCTGCGGGTGTCCTGACACACGACACAACGTGAGTTCTGCCAGGCAGATTCCCACTGTCCGCTGAGCGCGAACAAGCCACCATTCGTCGAATCCGGACCAGTGGCCGGGTGACGTGTGGACTCCGAAGGTAAGGTTAGGCAAGCCTGAAACCCGGCTCCTGGGGGTGTGGATGACCTCGTTCGCGGAGGTGCGCGGCGCCGTCGCGACCCTGGCCGACTCCCTCAAGCATGTGAGTCCGGTCACCACATGGGCTGAAATCCGGTTCGGACTGCCCGAGTGTCCCCCGGATGAGTGGTGGACCTGCTCGGACCTGCTCGCCGAGCCCGCCCGCTTCGACCACTGGCGGTCCGAGCTGGCCAGGTGGTTGGAGGACCGGTACGGGGACGCGCCCGAGCGGACCACCGCGGGCTACGTGCTGGGCTGGTACCTGCTGGTGCCCGGCTACGCCGCGGGCCTGCTGTTCCACGCGGCCCGGCGGGTGCCCTCGCTGCGGCCCGCCGACCTGGCGTTCCAGCTCGGCGAGGACCGGCCCCACCCGGTGGGCATAGCCCTGCTGAGCAGCGAGTTCGCCTGCCTGCCAGAGGACCCGGGCGCGGATCTGCCCGAGGCCACCGCCGTGCGCGACGAGCAGGCCCTCGCGGAGTTGCTGCGGGCCCGGTTCACCGCGCACGCCAACCAGTTCGTGCAGGCGTTCGGGCCGACCACGCGGTTCGGCAGGCGAACCCTGTGGGCCGCGGCCACCGACGCACTGGACAAGGCGGCCTGGATGGCGGGCAAGGCGCTGGGCGACGAGGCCGCGGGCGTGGCCGACTCGGCGCTGCTGCTCCCGGCGCGGATGGCCCCGTTCACCTCGGGGTCCACGCTGCGCCAGGAGCCCGGCGGCTGGACCCGTGACCGCCAGAGCTGCTGCTTCCACTACGCCATAGCCCCAGGTCAACCCGTGTGCTCGACCTGCCCCCGCGCACCCCGCTGACCCGGCGAGTCCCGCCCAGCCGACCGCGAGTCCCGCTCAGGCCAGCTTCGCGGCGAGCACCGAGCGGTGCGTGGCGATGGCCTCCGCGTGCCGCTTGCGGCCGTCCTCGGTGAGCTCCACGTAGATACCGCGCCGGTCCGTGGCGCACATCGCGCGGCTGACCAGCCCCTCGGCCTCCATGCGGGCGACCACCCGGGACAGCGCGCTCTGGCTCAGGTGCACGCTCGCGCCCAGCTCCTGCATGCGCAGCGCGGGCTTGTCGCAGGGCGACTCGGCGAGGTGGTCCAGCACCTCGAACTCGCTGGCCCCGAGCTCGTGACCGTCTCTGAGCGCCTTGTCCAGCGCACACCACGTGTGGTGGTAGCGGCTCAACAGGTCACGCCAGCCCGCGACGAGCTCATCCTCGGTCACGTCCGCATCCTAGCATGCAGCGTCATAAGTTTCCATCACATTAAATGCTCTTGCATTAGATGCAGTTGCATGTAGATTGTGCACCCGTGACCACAACGGCAACACCTGTCCACGCTCCCGCCGCCACGGAGACGACACGCTGGTCCGCTCGTACCTGGGGGGCTCTGTTCCTGCTCTGCGGAGTGCTCTTCCTCGACGGGCTCGACGTGTCGATGGTCGGCGTCGCACTCCCCTCGATCGGCACCGAACTGGGCATGACCACCTCCTCACTCCAGTGGGTGGTCAGCGGCTACGTGCTCGGCTACGGCGGCTTCCTGCTGCTCGGCGGGCGCACCGCCGACCTGCTCGGCAGGCGCTCCGTACTGCTCGTCGCGCTCGGCGTGTTCGCGTTCGCGTCCCTGCTCGGCGGCATCGTCGACGACCCGGCCCTGCTCATCGCGGCCCGGTTCATCAAGGGCGTCAGCGCGGCCTTCACCGCACCCGCCGGCCTGTCGATCATCACCACGACCTTCGCCGAGGGCCCCGAGCGCAACCGCGCGCTGAGCATCTACACGGCCTTCGGCGCCAGCGGCTTCTCCTCCGGCCTGATCCTCGGCGGGCTGATGACCGAGGTCGGCTGGCGCTGGACCTTCCTGCTGCCCGTGCCGGTGGCCCTGGTCGTGCTGGCCCTGGGCGTCAAGCTGATCCCGAACCACCCGCGCCCCGACGTCGCCCACCGCGGCTACGACGTCGGCGGGGCGGTCACCAGCACCGCGGCCCTGCTGCTGCTGGTCTACACGGTCGTGTCCGCACCGGAGGCGGGCTGGACCTCACCGCGCACCCTGGGCTCGTTCGCGCTGGTGATCGCGCTGGCCGTGGCCTTCGTGCTGGTCGAGCGCAGGGTCGCGCACCCGCTGCTGCGCCTGGGCATCCTGCGCAACCGCAACGTGCTGGCCGCCAACCTGTCCGCGATGGCCGTGTTCGGCTCCTACATCGGCTTCCAGTTCATCGGCACCATGTACCTGCAGTCCCTGCTCGGCTGGTCCCCGCTCGGCATGGCGCTGGCCTTCCTGCCCGCCGGGCTGATCGTGGCCTTCGGCGGGCCGCGCACCGGGGCCCTGGTCAACCGGTTCGGCGCCGGCCGCGTGGTGCTCGCCGGGCTGGTGGCGTTCGTCCTCGGCTACGCCCTGTACCTGCGGATCGGCCTGGTGCCGGACTACCCCGCGGTGATCCTGCCCAGCATGTTGCTGATCGGACTGGGCTTCGCGCTGGCCTTCCCGGCGCTGAACATCCAGGCGACCACGGGCGTGCAAGACGAGGAGCAGGGACTCGCCTCCGGCCTGGTGCAGACCTCGTTCCAGATCGGCGGGGCGATCAACCTGGCGGTGGTGACGGCCGTGATCACGGTCGGGGCGCACGCCACGCCCAGCCAGGTGCTGGCCAGTTACGGCCCCGCGCTCGTGCTGGTGACCGGGGTGGCCCTCGCCGGGCTGCTGATCTCCGTCGCGCTGGGCGCCCTGCGGCGTGCCTGAGCGGGACTCGTCCGCCTGAGGACGGGACTCGCGTGCGGCTGAGCGGGACTCGCCGGGTCTGGAGGGAGGCCGACGAGTCCCGCTCAGGACGTGCGGTGGCGGGAGCCGACCGGGACGACGAGCGGGGTGCCCGCGACCGGGTCGGCGATGACCTTGGCCTCCAGGTCGAACACCTCGCGCAGCAGCGACTCGGTCAGCACCTCCCCCGGCTCGCCCTGGGCGACGACCCTGCCGTCACGCAGGGCCACGAGCCGGTCCGCGTAGCGCGCGGCGAGGTTGAGGTCGTGCAGGACCATCACCACCGTGCGGCCCAGTTCGCTGTGCAGGCGGTGCACCAGGTCGAGCACGTCCACCTGGTGGGCCAGGTCCAGGTAGGTGGTCGGCTCGTCGAGCAGCAACAGTTCGGTGCCCTGGGCCAGCGCCATGGAGATCCACGCGCGCTGGCGCTGGCCGCCGGAGAGCTGGTCCAGGGTGCGCTCGGCGAACTCGCTCATGCCGGTCATGGCCAGCGCCTCGGCCACGGCCTGCTCGTCGTCGGAGGACCACTGCCGGTACCAGGACTGGTGCGGGTGCCTACCCCGTGCGACCAGGTCGGCGACCGTCAGCCCCTCGGGCGCCTGCGGGGTCTGCGGCAGCACGCCGAGGACCTTCGCCACCTCGCGCGTTGGCGTCTTGTCGATGCGCTTGCCGTCCAGCAGCACGTGGCCGCCGCGCGGGGCGAGCAGCCGCCCCATGGCCCGCAGCAGCGTGGACTTGCCGCAGCCGTTGGGGCCGATCACGGCGGTCACCGTGCCGCCGACCACGTCCAGGTCCAGGCCGTCCACGACCAGGGTCTCGCCGTAGCCGAGCCGCAGGGACTCGGCACGCAACCGGGCAGTACTCACGCGCGGACCTCCCGGCGCCGACGGATGATCAGGAACATCAGGTACGGGGCGCCCAGCACCGAGGTGACCACGCCCACCGGCAGCTCGATGCCGCCGAAGCCGACGCGGGCGATCAGGTCGGAGACGCTGACCAGCGTCGCGCCCAGCACCGCCGAGGCCACCAGCGGGGGCTGGGCGGTGCCGGACAGCCGCAGGGCGATCTGCGGGGTGGCCAGCGCCACGAAGTACACCGGGCCCGCGGCGGAGGTGGCCACGGCCGCCAGCACCACGGCGACGAGGATCAGCACCGCCCGAGCGGGCTCCACGCGGGCGCCGAGGTTGCGCACGGTGTCGTCGTCGAACTGGAGGGCGCCGAGCACGTGCCCGCCGATCAGCGCGACCGGCACCAGCACGGCCAGTGCCACCGCCACCGGCACGAGGTCGCCCCAGCCGCGGCCGTTCAGGCTGCCGGTGATCCACACCATGGCCCGGCCCGCCTCGGTGACGTCGCCGAGGGTGAGCAGCCAGTAGGTCAGGTTCATCATCAGGGCCTCGACCCCGATGCCGACCAGCACCAGCCGGTAGCCGTCCACCCCGCGCCGCCAGGCCAGGACGTAGACCAGCAGCGCGGCGATCAGGCCGCCCGCGAGCGCGGCCAGCGGCAGGCCGATCGTGCTGGCCAGGCCGGCGACCCCGCCGTAGCTGCCCGCGAGCACCACCACGCCGACCGCCCCCGCCGAGGCACCCGGCGTGACGCCCAGGATGTCGGGGCTGGCCAGCGGGTTGCGCGAGATGGCCTGGGTGATGGCCCCGGCGAGGCCGAACGCGGCGCCGACCAGCAGCCCGGTCAGCGAGCGCGGCAGCCTCAGGTCGAACACGATGTACTGCTCGGTGGGGTCCCCGCCGCCGACCAGCGTGCGCAGCACGTCGCCGACGGACATCGGGAAGTCGCCGAGCCGGATGTTCAGCGCCATGACCAGCACGAGCAGCGCGGCGGCCAGCAGCGGCACGAGCACCAGCCTCGGCCGGAACACCCAGGAGAAGGGACCGACCCGGACCCCGGGCCGCCCGGCGACCGCGGTCACGCGCCCTCCCCCGCCCCACGCTGAGGTGCCATGAAGGTGCCCTTCAGGACGTTCAACGCCGTGAAGGGCACCTTCATGACATGCCGGACCGCGCTCACAGCCGCGTCAACCTCCTCCGGCGCACGATGGCGATGAACACCGGTGCGCCGATCATGGCCAGGACGATGCCGACCTGGAGTTCGCCGGGCCAGGCGATGACCCGGCCGATGATGTCGCTGACCAGCATCAGCACCATGCCGATCAGCGCCGAGTAGGGCAGCAGCCAGCGGTAGTCGGGGCCGGTGATCGCGCGGGCCACGTGCGGCACGATCAGTCCGACGAACGCGATGGGCCCGCAGGCGGCCACGGCCCCACCGGTGAGCAGCGTGATGGCCGCGATGCCCAGCACGCGGGTGCGCCGCACGTGCTGGCCGATCGACCGGGCCACGTCCTCGCCAAGGGACAGCGCGTTCAGGCCGGGCGCGTTGGCGAAGGCCAGCACGGCGCCGAGCAGCAGGAACGGCAGCACCTGGCCGATGATCACCGAGTCGCGACCGGCCACGGCGCCGACCCGCCAGAACCGGTAGGCGTCCAGGCTCTGCTGGTCCAGCACGACCAGCGCGGAGATCAGGCCCTGCATGAGCGCGGTGACGGCGGCCCCGGCCAGTGCCAGGGTCAGCGGGGTGGGCCCGCCGCGACCGGCCGAGCCGAGCAGGAACACCAGGGCGGTGGTGACCATGGCGCCGAGGAAGGCCAGCCACACGTAGGCGTAGAGGCTGGTCAGCCCGAAGCCGAAGATGCCGACCACCACGGCGAAGGCCGCCCCGGAGGAGACGCCGAGCAGCCCGGGGTCGGCCAGCGGGTTGCGGGTGTGGCCCTGGATGAGTGAGCCCGCGATGCCCAGCGCGGCCCCGACGAGCAGGGCCAGTTCGGTGCGCGGCACGCGCAGCGCCCGCACGATGATGTCGTTCTCGCTGCCGCCCGGGGCCACCAGGCCGTGCCACACCGCGTCCAGCGGGATCGACTTGGACCCGATGGCGATGCTGGCCAGGCTCGCGGCCACGACGCCGAGCAGCAGCAGTACCAGTCCGAGCACGCGACGCCGCCGCCGCTCGGTGAGCGCGGTACTGGCGGTCACACCTTGAATCACCGCTGGTCTCCGCTCCGCCACCGTAGTCTCACTGAGGTAAGCCTAACCGAACGGGGGAAAGACAATGCCGAGACGGGCGGTTACCGCTCTCCTGGCCACGGCAGCACTGCTCGGACTGACCGCCTGCGGGCCGGCGTCCACCAGCACGGCCCCCACCGGGGATGGCACGTTCCCGGTGACCCTGACCGACGCCATGGGCCAGGTCAGCATCCCGAGGCAGCCGACCAGGGTCGCCGCGCTGGACGCCAGCTACGTGGACGCGGCGATCGCGCTGGAGACCCAGGTCGTGGCCTACACGAACTACCGGGGCATCACCGGCGGGCTGCCCGCCTACCTCGGCGCCGAGGCGCGGACCTACGGCGGGGACGCGCAGGCGGTCGGCGAGATCACCAGCCCCAGCCTGGAGAAGATCGCCGCGACCCGGCCCGACCTGATCGTCTCGGCGAAGGTGCGGCACGAGCAGGTCCACCCGCAGCTCAAGGGCATCGCGCCGACCGTGTTCAGCGAGACCACCGGCCCGACCTGGAAGGCCAACATCCGGCTGCTGGGCCGGGCGCTGGGCAAGTCCGAGCTGGCCGAGCGCAAGATCAAGGCGTACGAGGACCGGGCCCGGCGGATCGGTGACGCGGTGCGCGCCAAACTGGGCAAGAACCCGACCGTCTCGGTGGTGCGCTTCGCCGGGGAGCAGACCGTGCGGCTGTACTCGCCGAGTTCGTTCTCCGGCACGGTGCTGACCGACGCAGGGTTCGAGCTCAACGCGACCGCCAGGGCCGTGCCCGCGGGCAAGATCAGCGCGGACCTGAGCCAGGAGCGCATCGCCGACCTGGACGCCGACCGGGTGTTCGTGTCCACCTGGCAGGACGACAAGGGCGATTCGGCGAAACAGAAGGGCGTCTTCGAGGCGAACCCGCTGTGGAGCAGGCTCACCGGCGCCCGTCAGGACGTGGACGACCTGACCTGGATGACCGCGGTCGGTTTGCAGGGTGCCGGGGTGATCCTGGACGAGGTGGCGAAGGCATTCGGCGTGCCCGCCAACTGAGAAACGGGCTGGGGCCGCCAATCGCCGGATTGGCGGCCCCAGCCCGTCAGATCACGCCTGCTGGTGGTAGGCGTCCAGCACGTCGGCCGGGATGCGACCGCGGTCGGACACCTTCCTGCCCTGCTTGCGGGCCCATTCCCGAATGGCCTGGTTCTGCTCGCGGTCGGCCGCGGCGGGACGGGCCTTGACCGCGCCCACGGCGGCGAGCTTGCCCACACCGCGCTTGCGACCGCCGGAACGGCGGGCCGATGCGACGAACTCCGCCAAACCGTCGCGGAGCTTGCTCGCATTGTCCGAGGAGAGGTCGATCTGGTAGTTCACTCCGTCCAGACCGAACTCGAGGGTCTCGCTGGCCTCAGACCCGTCCAGGTCATCGATCAGGGCCACGGTGACTTTCTGTGCCATGCTCGACCTCCTTACACCCAAATGTGCGCCGGTGAATGAGGTCCACAGGCGGCGCCGGGGAAAGCCTACGACCGACAGATTAGCCCATATCTGACGGTGAGCGTCAATGCCGAGTCGCAGGTTACCCTCATTCGGGCCGGACCAGCGGGAAGAGGATCGTCTCCCGGATACCGAGTCCGGTCAGCGCCATCAGCAGGCGGTCGATGCCCATTCCGACCCCGCCGCTCGGTGGCATTCCGTACTCCAGCGAACGCAGAAAGTCCTCATCCACCGGCATGGCCTCAACGTCACCGGCTGCCGCCAGGCGGGACTGTTCGACCAACCGCTGGCGTTCCACGACCGGATCCACCAGCTCCGAGTACCCCGTGCCCAGCTCGAATCCGCGCACGTAGAGATCCCACTTTTCGGCCATGCCGGGCCTGCTGCGGTGCTCCCTGGTCAGCGGGGAGGTCTCCACCGGGAAATCGCGGACGAAAGTGGGCGCGTACAGGTGGTCGCCGATCAGGTGCTCCCACAGCGCCTCGACGAGCTTGCCGTGTCCCAGCTTGGGATCGGTCTCCAGCTCGCGCGAATCGGCGTGCTTGCGCAGCAGTTCCACCGGGGTCTGCGGGGTGATCTCGGTGCCGAGCGCCTCGGACAGCGAGTCGTACATCGACAGCGTGGTCCACTCGCCGGACAGGTCGTACTCGGTGCCGTCGGCCAGGGTCACCACCTGCGTGCCGAACACGGACTCGGCGGCCTCCTGCACCAGCTCCCTGGTCAGCACGGCCATCGAGTCGTAGGTGCCGTACGCCTGGTAGAACTCCAGCATCGCGAACTCCGGGGAGTGCGAGGAGTCGATGCCCTCGTTCCGGAAGTTCCTGTTGATCTCGAAGACCTTCTCGATACCGCCGACCACGCAGCGCTTGAGGTAAAGCTCGGGAGCGATCCTCAGGTAGAGGTCAATGCCCAGGGCGTTGGAGGCGGTGACAAAGGGCCGAGCGGTGGCACCGCCGTGCAACGTTTGCAGCATCGGGGTCTCCACTTCCAGGAAACCCCGCTGGTGGAAGGATTCACGCAGGGACCGCACAACACCGGCCCTGGTTCGGACCGTCTCCATCGCGGCAGGTCGCAGGATCAGGTCCACGTAACGCTGCCGAATCCGCGTTTCCTCGGACAGGTCCTTGTGCGCCACCGGAAGCGGCCGAACGGACTTCGCCGCCATCTGCCACGAGTCGGCCATCACCGAGAGTTCACCGCGGCGCGAGGTGATGACCTCACCGTGCACGAATACGTGGTCACCGAGGTCGACGGTGGCCTTCCAGTCGGAAAGGGACTGTTCACCGACCTCGTTCAGGCTCAGCATCGCCTGCAGTTCGGTTCCGTCGCCCTCACGCAACGTGGCGAAGCACAACTTGCCGGTGTTGCGCAGGAACATCACGCGGCCGGTCACCCCGACAAGATCACCGGTCTTGGTGTCCGGGGGGAGGTCCACATGCGATTCGCGCACTTCGCGCAGGGTGTGCGTCCTGGGCAACTCGACGGGGTAAGGCTCAACGCCCCGTTCCAGCATCCGCTCACGCTTCTCCCTGCGGACTCGGAGCTGCTCAGGAAGGTCGTCAACGGCCGGGATCTGTTCGCTCACGGGTTACCAGGTTACGGACACACCCCCGCCGGGCACGAACCGGATAACGTCGTGGCATGGCAGCGGACGAGTCGATCAGCAGGCGGGCCTCCTCCTTCGGCGCCGAGGCCGCGGCCTACGCAACCCACCGGCCCGACTACCCGGTCGACGCCGTGCGCTGGGTGCTGGACCCGGTCTCGGCCGGGGGCCCGCCGCGCGTGCTCGACCTGGGCGCGGGTACCGGCAAGCTGACCGCGGTCATCGCGGGGACCGGGGCCGGGGTGACGGCCGTGGAGCCGGACGGGGCGATGCGCGCCGAACTGGTCCGCGCGCTGCCCGGGGTGCGGGCGCTGGCCGGGTCGGCCGAGCAGATCCCGCTGGCGGACGGTTCGGTGGACGCCGTGCTGGTGGGGCAGGCCTACCACTGGTTCGACCTGGAGCGCGCGCTGCCGGAGATCGGCCGGGTGCTGCGGCCGGGCGGCGTGCTCGGGCTGCTCTGGAACACCGAGGACCAGGCCGACTGGCTGGCCGGGTTCAAGGCGATCTACCAGCCCGCCGAGGACCGGCTGGCCGCGCGCAAGGGGCTGGAACTGCACCTGGGGCCGTTCGGCGAGCACGAGCAGGAGTGGTTCCGGCACAGCCAGCCGCGCACCGCGGAGTCCATGGTGGAGACCGTGTCCACGTACTCGGCGGTGCTGGTGATGGCCGAGCCGGAGCGGGCGCGGACCCGGGCGGAGCTGCTGGCCTACCTGCGCGCGCGGCCGGAGACCAGCGGGGAGTTCGACCTGCCGCTGCGGACCCTGGCGGTGCGCACGCCGAGGGTGTGAGGATGGCGGCGTGCCGACTCCGGGCCAGACCGCCATCGTGCTCCCCGTCCCCGCCGCCGACCCGATCCTCAACGCCGTGGCGCGCAGCCACCCGCATGCCGTGCGTCCGGGCATCTCCGCGCACGTGTCCCTGCTCTACCCCTGGCTCCCCGTGTCCGAAGTGGACGATGCGGAGGTGAGTGCGCTCGCCGAGGTCGTCGGCGGCACACCGCGCTCGGTGGTGCAGTTCGAGGAGGTGGGCCGCGAGCCGGGCTTCGTGTACCTGTCCTCCCCCGGCCTGACCACGCTGACCGACGCGGTCCGCGCGCGCTGGCCGGGGGTGGCCCCGTACGGCGGGCGGTTCGGCCCGAACCCGGTGGCCCACCTGAGCGTGGCGATGGGCGTCACCGACGAGGAGGCCGAGCAGGTCGCGGCCACGGCGCGCGAGCACCTGCCGCTCAAGGCCACCCTGGACGAGGTCTGGGTGGTGGCGCACGAGGACGGCTGGCGGGTGGCGCACACCTTCACGCTGCGCTGAGCTCCGCCCGCCGCAGCGCCCGCGACACCCGGCACAGCCAGGCCGTCTCGGCGCGCAGGTCGGCCGCCTCGGGCAGGCCCGCCTCCGCCGTGCGCCCGTGCCCGGCCGGACGGTCGCCCCGCGGCTGGTACTCGCGCAGCGCGCGCAGCACCGCCACCGCCTCGGCCACCGGGTCGCCCGCCGGCCGGTCCTGCCCGGCCAGGTCGGCGGCCAGGTTCAGGTAGCCGTCCCGGATCTCGATCACCCGCCGGTACAGCCGGAAGCGCAGGCCCGCCTCCTCCCGCGGGGTGTCCAGCACGATCTCCGGCATGCGGCTCACCATGGCCTGCCACAACGGGTGCAGCTGGCGGTAGGCCAGCCACTGGCGCAGCCCGGTGAGGGCACCGGCGATGCGCGGGCCGAGCGCGGGGATCGCGATGCCGAGGACCAGCAGCAGGGCGGCGATCGCCGGGAAGCCGACCGAGGCCGTGCACCCGACCCCGGCGAACGGGCCGGTGCAGAAACCCTCCGCCGCCTCCCCGGTGAACACCTCGCGCGCGACGCTGAACACCTTGTACGCCAAGTAGAGCAGGCCCACGAACAGGCCGAGCACCATCAGCACCAGCCCCACCCGCAGCGCACCGCGGGCCCGGGTCACCACGCTCAGGCAGGCCCAGGAGATGTCCAGGAACACCAGGCCCAGGTAGAGCGAGTAGGTCAGGCTGTAGACCACCAGCCCCGGCTGGCTGCGGTACAGGCCGGTGAACAGGCCCAGCCCCTGCGGCCCGTGGCTGAGGAAGAACGACACCGCGAGCACGGCGACGGCGACCAGCAGGGGCACGAGTCGCGGCCAGGCCGGGCGCGGCGGCCTGCCCGGCCGGGTGGCCAGCGCGGCGACCAGCAGGGCCATGCCCGCGGCGGCGCAGAGCGTGGCCACGTTGGACAGCAGGCGGCCCAGGCTGGGCCAGAGCTGGCTCTCCAGCAGCTGCACGTCCGGGGCAAGGGTGAGGAAGGCACAGCCCACCGCGGCCATGATGATCGTCAGCGGGCCGCGCACCGGGCGCTGGCGGGTGCGCAGGGCCTGCCAGACCGCGGCCGCGAAGCAGATCAGGGCGACGGCCAAGAACAGCGCGGTGATCACGGCCCGAGGATCTCGGTGAACCGACGCAGCCGGGGGTCGGGCTCCGGTTCGGGTGCGGCACGGGCGGCGCGTTCCAGCACCATCGTGGCGAACAGCTCGGCTTCCTGTTCCTCGGCGCTGGAGTACGCCGTGCGACCGAGCACGCGCCGCAGCAGTTCCGGGGAGAGCGTGGGCATCAGCCGCCGCGCCACCTCCTCGGTGACGGCCGTCGTGCCGCGGTGGTCGAGCACCAGGTGGCCCACCTCGTGCAGCGCGATGTGGTCGGCGTGCAGCGAGGAGGTGTTGGTGGCGTAGTAGATGTACTCGGTGTCCTCGGTGCTGATCAGCGTCCCGCACGGGCTGCCGGGCACGTGCCGGATCGGGATCAGCTCGATGGCGGTGCCGCGCTGGGCGGACAGCTCCGCGATGAAGGCCTCCAGCGTGAACGGGCTGGGCACGCGCAGGCCCGCGATGGCCTCGGTGCACCTGTCCCACGCCGCCGCGCTGGCCACGGTGTCCCCTTCCTGGCTGCGCCACGCAAGCCGGCCGCAGCGCGCTGACCCGGGGTCCATCGCGGGCTCAGGCCGGTGTGGACCGCACGATACCGCCGCCGGCGCGGTGTCCGGTGGCTCTCCTCGGGTGATGCCGTGATCCAGGTGGCGGGTTCGTGCCACCGCCGGACACCGCGCTACGCATCGCCGCGCCCGCCCTTGCGGCGGCGGATCGCCTCGATCATGTCGGTGAGCACGCCCAGGTCCGCCGGGTCCAGCTCGGTGGCCCGCAGGGCGAGCTGGCGCACGCCGTTGTCCCGCAGCGCGGCGGCCAGCTCCAGTTCGGCGCGCATCCGCCCGGCCAGCTCGTCGTCGAAGAAGTAGGCCACCGGCACCGTGAAGAACTCCGCCAGCGCCTCCAGCACGTGCTTGGTCGGGTTGTCCCGCTCCCCGTTGCGCAGCTGGGCCACGTACTGGCGGGAGCACGGCTCGCCGGTGCGCCCGGTGACGAACTCCGCCACCTCGGCGTTGGTGTGCCTGCGGCCGTCGCCCGGCCTGCGCACGCTGTCGAACAGCACGATGAGCCGTTCGGCCAGCGAACCGCCCGTCTGGTCCTGTGTCATCCCACCCCCCACTACGCCGAATGTTAGCTTGGTTGACATTAGTCACGGTGTGCCTATGCTGTGACCAGCCAGCGAGTAATCAATGGTGACATTTCTGGGGCGTCGGAGCCACCGGTCGCCCCGTTGCACGGCTCGACCCTGCGTTGCCGGGCGGGCCCGGCCGTCAACACCGCCGGGCGTTACCGGCTGTCAGCGAGGGGAGTGCAGGGCCGAGCCGTGCGTGTCAGCCCTGGTTCTTCAGGTACACCAGCCGCAGCCCGAGCAGGGTCAGCTCCGGCACGTGGTGGCCGATCGTCTCGGACTCACCCACGATCAGCGGGGCCAGCCCGCCGGTGGCGAGCACCGTCACCGGGCCGGGGTGGGACCGCTGGAGCTCCTCGCTGATCCGGCGGACCAGGCCGTCCACCTGGCCGACAAAGCCGTACATGATCCCGGATTGCAGGCACTCCACAGTGTTCTTGCCGATCACCGTCCTGGGCCGGACCAACTCCACCTTGCGCAACTGGGCGGCGCGGGCGGCCAGCGCGTCCACCGAGATCTCGATGCCGGGGGCGAACACCCCGCCCAGGAACTCCCCGCGCGCGCTGAGCACATCGATGTTGGTGGAGGTGCCGAAGTCCACCACCACGCAGGAGGTCGGGAACAGGTGGTGCGCGGCCATGGTGTTGACCAGCCTGTCCCCGCCGACCTCCTTGGGGTTGTCCACCAGCAGCGGCACCCCCGTGCGCACACCGGGCTGCACCACGATCCTGGGCACCCGCGCGTAGTACCGGTCCAGCATCACCCGCAGCTCGCGCAGCACCGCGGGCACCGTGGACAGGGCCGAGACCCCGGTGACCCGGTCGGCGTGCTCACCGAGCAGGCCGCGCACCGACAGGGACAGCTCGTCGGCGGTCATCCGCGCGTCGGTGCGCATCCGCCAGTCGTGCAGCAGGTGCTCGCCCTCGTACAGCCCGAGCGAGATGTTCGTGTTGCCGATGTCGATGCACAGCAGCACGAGTGGTTACGCCTCCGCCTGGATCAGCGCGTCCAGTCGGGCCGCGTCCGAGGTCTCCGCGTGCGCGGTGACCGCCCCGCTGCTCAGGCCGGAGCCCTCCGGCGCGTGGCCGGGGTCCTCGCCCTGCTCCAGCACCTTGTTCCGGTCGTCCACGAAGATCACCTTCGGCCGGTAGGCGATGGACTCGATCTCGTCCATCACCCCGTAGGAGATCAGGATGACCAGGTCGCCCGGCTGCACCAGGTGCGCCGCGGCCCCGTTGATGCCGATCACCCCGGAGCCCCGCTCACCGGGGATCACGTAGGTCTCCAGCCGGGCCCCGTTGGTGACGTCCACGATGCAGACCTGCTCACCGGGCAGCAGGTCCGCCGCCTGCATCAGGTCCTCGTCCACCGTCACCGAGCCCACGTAGTGCAGGTCGGCCTGCGTCACGGTCGCTCTGTGGATCTTGGACTTCAACATGGTCCGCAACATCGCTGACCCCCTCTAGTGGTTCGCCAGCACAGCACCCAGCTGCACCGGGGCGTTGTCGATGAGCCGGGTGCCGCCGACCTTCGCCGCGACCAGCAGCCGCGCGTCTCCGGTGGCGGGGGCCGGCCCCAGGTCGGGAGCACGCAGCTCCAGGTAGGACAGCTCCACCTCGGGCTGGCTGTCCAGCACCGCGCGGGCCGCGGACAGCGCCGCCTCGGCACCCTCGAACCCCGCGTGCTTGCCCGCGGCCAGCGCCGCCGACAGCGACACGGCAGCCGCCCGCTGGGCTTCGTCCAGGTACGCGTTGCGGGAGGACAGCGCCAGCCCGTCGGACTCGCGGATGGTCGGCACGCCCACCACCCGCACGTCGAAGTCCAGTTCCCGCACCATGCGCCGGATCAGCGTCAGCTGCTGGAAGTCCTTCTCCCCGAAGAAGGCCATGTCCGGCCGCACGATGTTGAACAGCTTGGCCACCACCGTGAGCACGCCCGCGAAGTGGCCGGGCCGGTCCGCGCCCTCCAGCTCGTCACCGAGCGGGCCCGGGTGCACCGTCACGGCGGCGCCCTCCGGGTACAGGTCCTCGACCCCGGGGGTGAACGCCAGCTCCACGCCCTCCTCGCGCAGGGCCGCCAGGTCGGCCTCCAGCGGACGCGGGTAACGCGACAGGTCCTCACCGGCGCCGAACTGGAGGGGGTTCACGAAGATCGAGACCACCACCACCGTGCCGGGCAGCCTGCGGGCCCTGCGGATCAGCTCGCGGTGGCCCTCGTGCAGCGCGCCCATCGTGGGCACCAGCACGACCTGCCTGCCCGCGGTGCGCAGCGCCCTGGTCACCCGGCCCAGCTTGTCCGGTCCACTGTGGACGGTGAGCTGCCCGGGCGCGTAGTCGGTCCGGGTCAGGTTCATGACTTGCTCTCCTCATCAAGCACGGACACCACGTCGGTGAAGGCGTCCGCCCGCAGCAGGCCGACGTCCGCGGCGCGGTGTGCCGTGCGGCGGGCCAGTTCCAGGTAGGACGGCACGACCTCGGGCGCGGTCCGGCGCAGCACCGAGACGTGCGCGCGCAGCGTACCGCTGTCCCCGCGCGACACCGGTCCGGTCAGCGCCCGGTCCCCGTGCCGCAGCGCGTTGTCCAGCGAGGCGGACAGCAGCGGGGCGATGATCCGGTCGGCGTGCGCGATCCCCGCGCCCCGCAACAGGTCCGTGCACTCGTTGACCAAGGTGGCCAGGTGGTTGGCCCCGTGCGTCAGCGCTGCGTGGTAGAGCGCGCGGGCCGCCTCGGGCACGCGCACCGGCTCGGCGCCCATCTCCACCACCAGCGCCTCGCCCACGCTCCACGCCGCCTCCTCGTCCGAGGCCGCGGTGACGCCCACGCAGCAGGCCGCGATGCGGTGCAGGTCCTCGGCCCGGCCGGTGAAGGTCATCGCCGGGTGCAGCGCCAGGGTCAGCGCGCCCACCTCGGCGGCGGGCGCCAGCACGGACACGCCGTGCGCGCCGGAGGTGTGCACCACGATCTGGCCCGGCCGCAGCGAGCCGGTGGCCACCAGGCCGCGCACCAGCCCGGCCAGGGCGTCATCGGGCACGGCCAGCAACACCAGGTCGGCGCGCGCGGCCACCTCGTCCGGGCCGAGCAGCGCGGCCTCGGGCAGCAGTTCCTCCGCACGGCGCAGCGAGTCGCGGGACACCCCGCTGGTGGCCAGCACCGTGTGACCGGCGCGGGTCAGCGCGGCGCCGAGCACGGACCCGACCCGGCCCGCGGAGATGATCCCGACGGAGAGCCGGGCGGGGCGGGTCACAGCACTGTGCCCATCTGCGAACTCCTGTCGTGCAGTTCCAGGCCCGCTGTGGTGCGGGTACCGGACGGCGGGCCGAGAGTAGCCGGGGCCGGAGATCCAGATCCGGTCCAGGTGAGCAGTTTCACGACTCGCCGGTCAGCGCGCCCGGTGCCCGCACCGCCTCCTGCCGCGCGCTGAGCATCGCCGACAACAGGTGCCGCTGGCGCTGCTCCGCGTCCGCCCCGGCCCGGCCGCTCTGCACGGCGTCGCGCAGGAACGCCAGTTCCGTGGCGGCCGTCTGGTAGCTGGCCACCGCGCGGGCCGCCTGCGCACCGGCCCGCCTGCGCACCGCGGAACGCCAGCCGCGCCGCCCGGTGAGGCTGGACAGCAGCGACACCTCGCTGTTGGCGATCCAGCCCGCCTCCGCCATGCCCGGCAGCTGGGCCGCCACCACCCGCTGCTCACGCCGCCGCTGCCAGACCACCAGCGCGATCATCGAGGCCAGGATCGGCAGGATCACCAGGAAGTAGACGGTCAGGAAGGCGGTGGCCCCGCCCAGCGTGGCCGAGGAGTTCCACAGCGAGTGCAGCAGCACGGCGCACACGTAGCCCAGCAGCGGGGCGAAGACCCGGACCTTGCCGCTGGTGCTGCGGGCCGCGATGCCCACCCCGATGCCGGTCATCGCGGTGAACAGCGGGTGGGTGAACGGGGCGAGCACCCCGCGCAGCACGAAGGCGGCGATCACCCCGCCCGTGGCGCCCGCGAAGCCGTACTCGGCGAACACCCGGCCGAAGTAGTAGATGTTCTCGGTGAAGGCGAAGCCCGCCGCGGTGAAGCCCGCGTAGACGATGCCGTCGACCAGGCCGTCGAACTCCTGGCGGCGCCACCACAGCAGCCCGATCAGGAACGCGGCCTTGGCCGCCTCCTCCACGATCGGCGCCGAGATCGTGGCCGCGATCGTGTCCCCGTGCCCGTGGCCCAGCGCCAGGTCGCCCAGGGCCTCCGCGGTGCTGTTGATCAGCAGCGAGCAGGCCGTCGCCCCGCAGGCGCCCCAGGCGAAGCTCAGCCACAGCAGCTTGGCCGGCTCGGGCTCCCAGCGGTCCACCCACAGGAACGCCGCCACCACCGGTCCCACCGGCAGCAGGGCGGCACCCGCGCCGACCAGCACGCCCATCGGCCCCACCTTGGAGGCGCCAAGGCCCAGCATGATCAGCGCGGACAGCCCGAGGGCGATCAGGCCCAGCACCGGGGCGAGCACCGTGAGGCTGCGCGGCGCCCGGGGTGGCGGCGAGAGCGAGGCTGCGGTCACAGCACAGAACGATAGGGCTACAGCCGGCGACCAGCCCGCCATGGTCGGCGGTGAGCGTTCACAACCAGGGGCATGTCATGAAAGTGCCGTTCCTGGCGT
Source organism: Kutzneria viridogrisea DSM 43870 (assembly GCF_000525635.1). Lineage (NCBI taxonomy): Bacteria > Bacillati > Actinomycetota > Actinomycetes > Pseudonocardiales > Pseudonocardiaceae > Kutzneria > Kutzneria viridogrisea. The sequence continues at coordinate 379,962 of NZ_CP007155.1, read as the reverse complement.
TGAACGCCAGGAACGGCACTTTCATGGCACAGGCGGGGGCGTGCGAGCATGAACCGGTGCGGGAGCAGATCACGGTGGGGGTGGGCGCGGGGGCCAGGCACCTGGGTGTGGACCACGTAGTGGACCTGGGACCGCTGCACCCCTCGGCGCACGGCGCGTACCGGCTGCGGCTGACGGTGGAGGACGCCACGGTCAGGGCGGCGGAGCCGCTGGTGGGCCACCTGCACCGCGGGGCGGAGAAGCTGTTCGAGGTCCGCGACTACCGGCAGGTGCTCACCCTGGCGAACCGGCACGACTGGCTGGCCGCGTTCTGCAACGAGCTGACCGTGGCCCTGGCCGTCGAGCTGATGACCGGCATGGACGTGCCACCGCGCGCGCTGTGGCTGCGGACCCTGCTGTGCGAGCTCAACCGCGCGATGGCGCACCTGGTGTTCCTGGCGCCGCTGACCCGGGCGCTCACCGGCGAGCACACGGCGGGTACGACCGCGGCGCTGCGCGCCCGGGAGTCGGTGCAGGCGGTCATGGAGCAGGCCACCGGCGGGCGGATCCACTTCATGGCCAACCGGATCGGCGGGCTGCGCGAGGACGTGCCGGCCGGGTGGACCGGTGCCGTGCGCGACACACTGTCCACTGTGGACTCACTGCTGCCCGCGATCCGGCAGTCCACCGTGCAGGACGAGTCCTTCGTGCGACGGCACAGGGGGATCGGGGTGCTGTCCACGCAGGCGGCGCTGGCGCTGGGCGTCACGGGTCCGACCGGGCGGGCCAGCGGGGTGGACGTGGACCTGCGCCGCGACGAGCAGTCGGCGACCTACCGCGAGCTGGAGGTGCGCCCGGTGCTGCGCACCGCGGGCGACGCGCTGGCCAGGGTGGAGTGCGTGCTCGGCGAGGTCGCCCAGTCCACGAGGCTGGCGGGCCAGTGCCTGGACCGGCTGCCCCCGGGCCCGGTCAACCTGCGGCTGCCCAAGGCGGTGAAGGCCCCGGAGGGCTCGGTCTACACCTGGACGGAGGCCCCGCTGGGCATCTCCGGGGTGCACCTGTCCTCACGCGGCGAGAAGACCCCGTGGCGGCTCAAGCTGCGCACGCCCTCGTTCAACAACGTGCAGGCGCTGACCCGGCTGCTGCCCGGCACCGCCGTCGCCGACCTGCCCACCGTGCTCGGGTCCTTCGCGGTGGTCGTCGGCGACATCGACAAGTAGCGGCGACTAGTAGCGGCCAGTGCGGTGTCCAAGACCGTCGTCGGGTGATGTCGTGATCCAGGTGGATGGATCGGCGTGCCGCCCACGTGTCCTCGTACTGGGTGTACGGGGGGCGCGGGGGCGGTGCGGCGAGGCGCCGCCTGGGCGCGGCAGGACCGACGACGGGCGCCGGACACCGCACTAGTCCTCGGCGCGGCGCCGACGACGGCGGGTGGGCTCCTCGTTGCCCAGCGCGGCCAGCAGCTCGCTGACCGACTTGCCCGCGGCGTGCGCACCGGCATCGGCGGGCGGCGGCGCGGCGGGCGTGCTCGCGGCGGGGGGCGGCGTGCCGCCGTTCGACCCGGTGCCGCCCAGGGTGGGCACCGGCAGCTCCAGCGAGTCCGGCACCCAGTCGCCCAGCTCGGGGTCCCACACCGGGCCGTCCGTCGCCGGGGCAGGGGCCGGGTCCGGCTTGCGCCGACGACCGCCCGTTGCTTCCTTGCTGTCGTCCCAGACCTGCGGCTTGGCCGCGGCGGGGTTGCCGGCGCCGTGCCGCGCGGGCGGTTCCTCGGCGGGCCTGGCCGCCGCGGGCTCGGGGGTCGTGCGACGCGACACGTACTGGGTCGGCTCCGGCTCGGGGCGGCGACGACGGCCGGTGGGCTCCTCGGCCTGGCGCGAGGGCTGCGGCGCGGCGGCGGGCTGGCGCGGCTCGGCGGCCGAGGGCGCGGGCGGCGGGCCAGCCGGGCCGCCCAAGCGCATCGCCACGGTCATCGGCTCCTGCTGACGGGGCGGCTCGGGCTGACGCGGTTCGGGCTGACGCGGTTCGGGGCGCGGCTCGGGCTGACGTGCCTCCGGCTGACGCACCTCGGGCGGGCGCACGCGCATGCCGACCACACCGGGCACGGCGGTCTGCCTCGGCTCCGGCTGGCGGCGCTCGGGCTGGCGCGGCTTGTCCGCCCCGGGCGGCGGGGTCGGCCGGGACACGACCTGGGTCGAGGCGGCGGCGGGCTGCGGCTGGCGCTGCTGCGGGCGGACCGGTTCGCGGCGGCCCTGCGCGGGAGCACGCCCCGCCGGCTCGGCGCCCTGCACACGCATCGGCTGGCGGGCCTGCTCGGGACGGCTGGGCTCGGGACGGCGCGGGGCCTCGGCGCGGGCCTCCTTGCGCACCGGGGCGTCGTGCGGGATGCGCTCGATCAGCTCGGTGGGCGCGGTCAGCTTGGCGTCGATCGTCTCCCGCTGGGTGCTCTCCCGCTTGACGCTCTCCTTGCGGGTACCGACGGTGATGCCCTTGCGGTCCTCCTTGGCCAGGATCCGGTCCTCGCCAACGGCCAGCAGCCGGGACTGGTCGGACAGCGAGCGCATCCTGGTGGACTCGGCGCGCAGCGCGACCCGCTCCACCAGCACCTCGCCGCCGAGCAGCGCCTCCAGGTTCTCGCGCAGGGCACGCAGTTCCGAGCGCAGCGCGTCCAGGTCCTCCCTGGACTCCTCCTCGACCTTGCGGCGGGTGTCCGCCTCGATCTCCAGCTCGTACTCGCGGCGGGCCGCGACCTCGCGCTCCAACTCCAGCTCGTACACGGTCTGCAGGTCGGAGACCTCGTCCTCGCGGGCGGCCGCCTCGCGGCGGTACTTCACGGCGAGGAAGGCGCCGACCAGCGCGGCCCACAGGGCGGCGAGCACACCGAGGCGGAGGAACCTCGCGTCGTTGCTCAGCACGAGCACGGCGGTCGCGGCGATGGCGAGTACGAGTACGGCTACCAGGAGTAGCCGACCGTAACCGCGACCATCACCGTGCTCACCATCGGTCAAGCCGCTGCGGCCGGTCATGACCCCTACGGTACCGGTCAGTTACCCGACTGAGACCTACCCGTCGGCGATTCGGCGTTCACAGCGGGCCTGGCTTGTCACGATCGTGCGGAGGATCCGGGGTGCGGCAGCACTGCTCCAGCCACAACGCGGCGCCCACCAGCATCGCCGAACCGATCAGCCCGATCACCGCGGTGACCGAGTCGTTGGCGGCGGCGGTCACCGTGGCGGCCTGCGGGAGCAGGTAGGCGGCCACCCCGCCCCACACCCCGAACATCAGCGCGCCCACCAGCGAGGACGCCTTGGCCAGCGCGACCGCGCGCGCGGCGGTGAGCGGCTGCACCTTGCCCTCGGCGATGCGCGCGCGCAACTGCCAGGCGAAGATCGCCTCCACCACGGCGAGCACCCCGAAGGTGATCGCGGCCAGCTTGGGCAGGGTGGGCAGCACCGAGTACAGGGAGCGCAGGCCCACCCAGGCCAGCACACCGGCGATGATCGCCACGGCAACCAGATCGCGAATCCTGGTGAACTTCATCACGTCTCCAACCGGAGGTCGTCACGACGGTGCACACCCTCGGTGCCCAGACCCGCCAGCACGGCGCGCACCGGGCCGTGTCCCGGCAACACCGCCTCGGGCTCGACGTCCAGCCAGGGCACCAGGACCGTGGCCCGCTCGTGCGTGCCGGGATGCGGCAACACCAGGTCGGGATGCTCGGAGCGCACGCCGTCCACGGTGACCACGTCCACGTCCAGGGTGCGCGGGCCCCAGCGCAGCACGCGCACCCGGCCCGACTCCTCCTCCAGCCGCTGCCCCCGGCGCAGCCAGCCCCACTCGTCCACGCCCTCGGCCTCGACCACCAGCACGGCGTTGAGGAAGTCGTCCTGGTCGGTCACGCCCCAGGGCGCGGTCTCGTACACCGGGGAGACGGCCACCAGCTCCGCACGGAACCCGTCCACGGCCAGTTGCAGGTTCGCCAGCCGGTCGCCGAGGTTGGACCCCAGCGAGAGCACGGCCCTGGTCACGCGGTCCCCCGCCCGGCACGCCGGGACCGGCGGATCGTCACGGTCACGTCGGCGAAGGTCAGCGGGATCGGCGCGGCGGGCTTGTGCACGGTCACCTCGACCGCGTGCACCCGCCCGTCGGTCATCACCTCGTCGGCGACCTTGCCCGCCACCGTCTCGATCAGGTCGTAGGGCTGTCCGCCCACGATGGCGGCCGTGCGCTCGGCCAGCTCCCCGTAGTGCAGGGTCTGCGCCAGGTCGTCGGTGGCGGCGGCGCGGTCCAGGTCCATCCACACCACCACGTCCACCAGGAAGTCCTGGCCCTCGCGGCGCTCGTGCTCGAACACCCCGTGGTGCCCGCGCACCCGCAGCCCGGTCAGCGTGATCCGGTCAGTCATCGGTACCCCCTCGCCGCCAGGCGGCCACCACGGCAACGGCGTCCAGCGAGCGGTCCACGTCGTGCACCCGCACTCCCCAGGCCCCCGCGGCGGCGGCCAGGGTGGAGATCGCCGCGGTGGCGTCCTCCCTGCCGTCCGGTGGCCGCGGCGTGCCCTCCGGCGAGGCGAGCAGCGCGCCGAGGAAACGTTTGCGCGAGGCCCCGACCAGCAGCGGCAGACCCATGCCCAGCAGCTCGGGCAGGGCGTGCAGCAGGGCCCAGTCGTGCTCGGCCCGCTTGGCGAAGCCCAAGCCCGGGTCCAGCACCAGTGCCTCCGCCTCGACCCCGGCCGCCAGGGCCGCGTCCACCCTGGCCGACAGCTCGGCGCGGACCTCGGCCACCACGTCGGTGTACTCGGCCAGCGCGGTCATGTCCTTGCTGTGCCCACGCCAGTGCATGAGGATCCACGGTGCGCCGGAGGCGGCCACCACCTTGGCCATGTCCGGGTCGGCGAGGCCGCCGGACACGTCGTTGATCACCGTGGCGCCCGCGTCCAGTGCCGCGTCGGCCACCCGCGCCCTGGTCGTGTCCACGCTCACCGGCACGCCCTGTGCCGCCAGCTCGCGGATCACCGGCACCACGCGGGCGACCTCCACCTCGGCCGCCACCCGGTCGGCTCCCGGCCGGGTGGACTCGCCGCCCACGTCCACCAGGTCGGCCCCGCGCCGCCACAGGGCGAGCCCGTGGCGCACGGCGTCGGCCTGGTCGAGGTAGCGACCACCGTCGGAGAAGGAGTCGGGCGTCACGTTCAGCACGCCCATCACGACACACCTGCCCGGTGCGGGCAGCGAGGGGTGTGGCACTGGTGTTCCTCGGCTCAGGCGGACGGAACGGGTCCGCAGGCGGTGAGCTGGTGCTCTCCGTCCACGGACCCGTTCCGGTCAGCTGTGCTGGTCACGACGCGTCGTTCGGGTCTTCCTGCTTCGGCTTGCCCTCCTGGCCGCCGGGCTGGTCACCCTGCTGACCCCAGTTCGGGGTCCACGAGCCGTTGGGCGCCGTCGCCGGGGTCCAGCCGGGCGGGGCACCGTAGTTCGGCGGCCCGGACGGGTTGCTCGGCCTGCCCGCGTAGGGCCCCGAGCCGTACGGGGCGGCGCCGTTGGGTGCCGGGCTGCTCTGCTGGGCCTGCGGCAGTTCCCCGCCGCCGGGCACCGTGGCCACCGGGGTGGGCGCGGGCTCCGGCTCGGAACCGGCCGGGGGCCACGGCTCGCCGCGCTCCTTGGCCAGCTCGCCGGGGGTCTTGACCGGGGGCTTGTCCGAGGGGGTGCGGTTGCCGAAGTCGTTGAACTCGGTGATCCGCGGCCGCTTCTGCACCCTGGCGAAGACCCGCTCCAGGTCCTTCTGGTGCAGGGTCTCCTTGTCCACCAGCTCCAGCACGAGGTCGTCCAGCACGTCGCGGTAGGTGTTGAGCACCTGCCACGCCTCGTTGTGGGCCGCCTCGATGAGCTTGCGGACCTCCTCGTCGATCTCGTGCGCGACTTCCAGGGAGTAGTCCGGCGCGTGCGACATCTGCCTGCCCAGGAAGGGCTCGCCGTCGTGCTGCCCGTACTTGACCGCGCCGAGCCTGGCGCTCATGCCGTAGTCGGCCACCATCGCGCGGGCGATCTTGGTCGCCTGCTCGATGTCGTTGGAGGCACCCGTGGTCGGCTCGTGGAACACCAGCTCCTCGGCCGCACGCCCGCCGAGCGCGAAGACCAGCCTCGCGATCATCTCGGAGCGGGTCATCAGGTCCTTGTCCTCCTCGGGCACGGACAGCGTGTGACCGCCGGTGCGCCCGCGGGCCAGAATGGTGACCTTGTAGACCGGGTCGATGTCGGGCATCGCCCACGCGGCGAGCGCGTGGCCCGCCTCGTGGTAGGCGGTGATCTTCTTCTCCTTCTCGGAGATGATCCGGCTCTTGCGGGCCGGACCGCCGATCACCCGGTCCACCGACTCCTCCAGCGCGGCACCGGTGATGATGGTGCCGTTCTGGCGGGCGGTGAGCAGCGCGGCCTCGTTGATCACGTTGGCCAGGTCGGCACCGGAGAAGCCCACGGTGCGCTTGGCAAGGCCGTCCAGGTCGGCGTCCTGGGCCAGCGGCTTGCCCTTGGAGTGCACCCGCAGGATGGCCTTGCGCCCGCGCAGGTCCGGTGCGGACACCGGGATCTGGCGGTCGAAGCGGCCGGGGCGCAGCAGGGCCGGGTCCAGGATGTCGGGCCGGTTGGTGGCCGCGATCAGGATGATGCCGCCGCGCGAGTCGAAGCCGTCCATCTCGACCAGCAGCTGGTTGAGGGTCTGCTCGCGCTCGTCGTGACCGCCGCCGAGGCCGGCACCGCGGTGGCGGCCGACCGCGTCGATCTCGTCCACGAAGATGATGCACGGGGCGTTCTGCTTGGCCTGCTCGAACAGGTCGCGCACGCGCGAGGCACCGACACCGACGAACATCTCGACGAAGTCCGAGCCGGAGATCGAGTAGAACGGCACGCCGGCCTCCCCGGCCACGGCCCTGGCCAGCAGGGTCTTGCCGGTTCCCGGCGGCCCGTAGAGCAGCACGCCCTTGGGGATCTTGGCGCCCAGTGCCTGGTAGCGGCCGGGATTCTGGAGGAAGTCCTTGATCTCCTCCAGCTCCTCGACGGCCTCGTCGGCACCGGCCACGTCACCGAAGGTGGTCTTGGGCATGTCCTTGGACAACTGCTTGGCCCGGGACTTGCCGAAGTTGAGCACCCGGTTGCCGCCGCCCTGGACGTTGTTCATCATCCACATCAGGACGAGCAGGAGCAGCCCTATCGGCACCAGAATGATCAACATCTGGACGAACGGGTTCTCGTTGTTCACGGCGACGTCGTACTTGCCGACCTTGTTCGCCGGGTCCTGCAGCAGCTTGAAGACGTTGTCCTCGGACTGGCCGCCGGGGATGTACGTCATCACCTGACTGCGCCCGTCGAGCGGGTTGGTCAGGTCAAGACGCAGTCGCTGTTCCTTGTCGTCGAGCTGAGCAGCCTTGACATTGCCCTTCGTCACCTGCTCAAGTGCTTGCGACGTGGGCACGAGGGAATAGCCCCGCGTGCTGTCCGTCAGCAGGTTGTAGCCGATGAGCAGTGCAGCTGCCGCCACGATCCAGATCAGCGGGTTGCGGAGAACGCGCTTACGGTCCATTCACCTACGGCCGTCGGGCGGCCTCGACCCTCCCTGACTTGCACAACGAGCGGTGCCTCTACCGCCCGAGGACGGGACACCCCGGTTCACCTAGCGTACCGCCCGCCGCCGACAAGCCTCGGCCGGAAGTTGACAGGTGTCCTGAGCCCGCTCCACCAGCGGCCAACGGACGAGGTCGGCGCGGTGTTCCCGGCGTGACCCGCGCCACGTTGCGCGAAGCTCCCCGATCGGTGATCGCGGTGAACCGCGCACGCCCCCGGCGCGTACCCACGGGGACCCGTCCGCCAGAGGGCGCAGGTACCCGCCTGGCGAACGGTGCGGTGGTGAACACCCGAACAGCCGTACCGGGTGGGCCAGTGGAGCCAACCGGGGCACCCAGGTGCTCCGAACGGTATCGCCGGGGGCCCGTCCGCCGACGATGCCGGGGAGAGCCGCCGCGCCCGCAGTGGACGCCCAGCCGGAGGTGTTCGCAGACCGATGCCCACTCACCTCGACACCAGCGTCCGCCCCCGGCGCAGCGGTCGGCTGCGCCACTTCCTGCTGCCCACCCTGGTCGCGGCCGTGGCCGTGGCCGGGGTGGTCGTGGCCAACGCCGCGAACTCGGTGCGCTGCTCCGGGCAGGTCCCGTTGCGGGTGGCCGTGGCCCCGGCGGTGCAGCCGGTGGCCCAGGCCGTCGCCGACGGCTTCGAGCAGGAGCAGAACGCCGTCAACGGGCTGTGCGTGCGGGTGAAGGTGGTCGCGGAGGGCTCCGCCGACGTGGTGCAGGCGCTGCCGACCAGGCCGATCGACCCGCCCGCGCTGTGGATCCCGGACTCCTCGCTGTGGGTGTCCACCGCCACCGAGGCCGATCGCAGGGACCAGGCCGGTGCACCCCAGCTCGCCCAGCACGAGTCGCTGGCCTCCTCCCCGCTGGTGGTGGTCGCCTCCCCGCCGCGCGCCGCCCAGCTGGGCCTGCCGCGCTCCCCCGTGAGCTGGCAGCGGTTCACCGACGGCAGCATCCCGGCGGTGATCACCGACCCGCTGGTGAACACCGAGGGCGTGGCGACGCTGGCGGTGGCCCAGAGCATGACCCCGGGCGCCGCGGCGGGCGTGCCCCCGCAGGCACTGATCGCGGTGCTGCTGCGGCTGCGCGGCGGCGCCCTGGACGGGGTGTCCAACGGCTTCGACGCGGTCCGCTCGAACCCGGACGCGGCCCCGGTGTTCACCGCGACGGAGCAGTCGGTGGTCTCGTTCAACGTGGGCGCGGGCGGCACCAAGGCGGTCGCGGTGTACCCGGTGGAGGGCACCGTGCTGTTCGACTACCCGGTGGTGCGGGTGACCACCGGCAGCGAGCCCTCGGGCACCGAGCAGGCGGCCGCGGCCTTCGAGAAGGAGCTGCGCTCGGCACGGGCGATGGGGCTGTTCAGCGCGGCGGGGTTCCGCGACCCGCAGGGCACCGCCTCGGCCACCTGGGGCGGCAAGGACGGGGTCAGCGCGGCCACGCCCACCCTGCGGCCCGCCCCGAACGGCACGCAGGTCAGCGGGGTACTGCGGGCCTGGAACGTGATCCACCTGGACGGCCGGACCCTGGCCGTGGTGGACGTGTCCGGCTCGATGTCGGCCACGCTGCCGGACGGGCGGAGCCGGATCCAGGTGGCCCGGGACGGGGCGCTGGCCGGCATGTCCCTGATGCCGGATTCGACCTACGTGGGGCTGTGGGCGTTCTCGATCCAGCAGGCGCCGCCCAACGACTGGGCCGAACTGGTGCCGCTGGGCCCGCTCGGCGGCAAGGCGGGGCAGATCAGCCAGCGGGTCGCACTGCAACAGGCGGCGGCCAGCCTGCCCGGACGGGTGCGCGGCGGCACCGCGCTGTACGACACCGCCTTCGCGGCCTACGAGACCCTGCGGGACGGCTACGACCCGTCGAAGGTCAACACCGAGGTGCTGATCACCGACGGGCGCAACGAGAAGAACGGCGGGCTGGACCTGGCCGGCCTGCTGCGGACCCTGCGCACGCAGGCCGACCCGAGCCGTCCCGTGCAGATCATCGGGATCGGGCTGGGGCCGGACGCGGACATGGACGCCCTGCAACAGATCGCCACGGCCACCGGCGGCAAGGCGTACCAGGCCGGTGACGCGGCGGCGTTCCGCAGCGTGCTGTTCGACGCGCTCAGCCGCAGGCCGTGCGCGACGAACAACTGCTGATCAGCTCGAGTAGACGGCCGGGTCCAGGGTGCCGATGTAGGGCAGGTCCCGGTAGCGCTCGCCGTAGTCCAGGCCGTAGCCGACGACGAACTCGTTGGGGATGTCGAAGCCCACGTAGCGGACCGGCACCTCGACCTTGACCGCGTCGGGCTTGCGCAGCAGGGCGCAGACCTCCAGCGACTTCGGCTTGCGCGAGGCCAGGTTCTTGAGCAGCCAGGACAGGGTGAGCCCGGAGTCGATGATGTCCTCGACGATCAGGACGTCCCGCCCGGCGATGTCCCGGTCCAGATCCTTGAGGATGCGCACGACCCCGGAGGAGGAGGTCGAGGACCCGTAGGAGCTGACCGCCATGAACTCCAACTGGACCGGAACGGGCAGGGCCCGCGCCAGGTCGGTCATGAACATCACAGCGCCCTTGAGCACGCCGACCAGCAAGAGGTCCGAGCCCGCGTCGCGGTAGTCCTCGGCGACCTGCTTGGCGAGTTCGGCGGTCTTGTCGCTGATCTGCTGCTCGGTGATCAACACGGAGGCGATATCGCCCTCGTACACGGGCAGCTTCCCCTCTTCCGGCCTGGGTGCGGCGCCAGGTCATGACTCCGCTCGGTCTAGCCCCAGCCTGCCATGCGCGCGCCCCGCCACCAAGCCGCCACGGAGCCGCACGCCGCCCTGACCTCGCCAGTTGCCGACCAGCTCGTCGACTTCACGCAACTGGGCGTCGGTGAGGTCGGTCACACCCTGATCCGTCAGCCAGGAGCGCACCGCCCTCCGGCGCAGCGCCGCTGGTTCCGCCGCGAGCACCGCCGCGTCCAGGGTTGCGCCGTTCAACGCACGCCCGAGCAGGTCGGCCGCCAGCGCGTCCAGCGCGTCGTTGTCCTCACGCAACTGCGCCGCCGTGCGCGCCAACGCGTCCGCGACCCCGCCCCGCAGCACGTCCTCCAGCAGCGGCAACGCCTCGTGCCGCAGCCGCACCCTGGTGAAGGCCGGGTCCGTGTTGTGCGGGTCCTGCCAGGGCGTCAGGCCCAGCGCCGCACACGCCCGCACCGTCGTCGCCCTGGAGACCGCCAGCAGCGGACGGGCCCACGGCGGGTCCAGTGGTCGCATGCCCGCGATCGACCTCGGCCCCGAGCCGCGCCCGAGCCCGAGCAGCACCGTTTCCGCCTGGTCGTCACGGGTGTGCCCGAGCAGCACCCAGGTGCCCGGCGTCCGCGCACCCCGCAGCGCCGCGTACCTCGCCCTGCGCGCCGCCGCCTCCACACCGCCCGGGCCGGTCACCTCCGTGGTGAGCACGCGCACCTCGTCCAGCCCCAGCCCGCGCAACTGGTCGGCCGCCCGCCCCGCGACCTGGTCCGACCCCGGTTGCAGCCCGTGGTCCACCACCAGGCCCAGCACCCTCAGGTCCAGCCGCCTCGACACGTGCCGGGCCGCCGCCGCCAGCGCCAGCGAGTCCGCACCCCCGGACACCGCCACCGCCACCTCACCCGTGGCCCCAGCCCCCGTGAGCAGCCTGCGCACCGCCGTCCGCACCTGCGAGACCGCTTCGTCCGGCTGCCCCACGGCACGGCCTTCCTCAGTCCAGCCCCCACCCTCTCCGGGGGGCGACCCCAGTTCAAGTCTATCCGCCGGGCACCCACCAGACCCGCACGGCGGCGCATCTGTGGACAGCTGGGGCGCCTGTGGACAAGTCAGCGCGGCGGGGCGAGTTTGCGCAGTTCAGAGCGTGTCAAGAGTAGGTTGGGCCGTGTCATGAAGGTGCCCTTCGCGACGCCCAACGTCGCGAAGGGCACCTTCATGACACCAGCACCAGCACCTCAGCCCAGCACGCGGCGCAGCCACAGGTCCGGGTCGGCGATCTCGGCGCGGGTCGGCAGGGTCTCGGGGCGGTCCCAGACGTGGTTGAAGCCGGCCATGCCAGCGGCGTCCACGACGTGCCCGGTGAACGCGGCACCCTCGGCGTACTGGCGGACCTTGGCCTCCACACCGAGCACGGCGCGCAGCACGCGGTCGAGCAGGCCACCGCCCTTGCGGCGGGCGGAGAACCGGTTGCGCAGGGTGACCACGGAGGGCACGACGGCGGGGCCGACGGCGTCCATCACGTGGTCGGCGTGCCCCTCCAGCAGTGTGGACAGGGCGATCAGCCGGTCCAGCACGGCGCGCTGCTCGGGCGACTGGATGAGCTCGATCAGGGCGACCGGGCTGGCGTCGGCGGAGCTGATGCCACGCAGCCGGTCCTTGGCGGCGCGCACCATGTCGGGGATCCGGTTGGCGGCGCCGATGGCGCTGTCGTCCACGGCGGAGAGCAGGTTGCCGACCTGCTCGGAGAAGTAGCCGCGCAGCCAGGGCACGGCGGTGAACTGCAAGCGGTGCGTGGACTCGTGCAGGCACACCCACATGCTGAAGTCGGTGGCGGGCACGTCCATGGCGCGCTGCGCGGCGACGATGTTGGGCGCGACCAGCACCAGTCGGCCGCCCTCCCCGCCGAAGGGGTCGTACTGGCCGAGCACGCGAGTGCTCAGGTAGGCGAGCACCATGCCCGCCTGCACCCCGGAGGTGCCGGACACGACGGCGGCCAGCGGGCGGGGCAGGGAGGAGGGCAGGGCGTTCTCGGTGAGCACGGACAGGCCCTCGCAGGCGGCCTGCACCCAGCCGCGCCGGTCGACGACCTGACCGTCCAGCAGGGGCAGGTCCTGGCCCAGTCCGGTGACCTCGCGCACGTGCTGCTCGGCGGCGCGGGAGAGCACCCGGAGCTCGCGCACGGCGGCCTCCGCCTCCTCGCGGGGCACTGAGGGCCCGGAGCGGATCAGGCGTTGCGCCGTGGACGCGGCCACCCCCCAGTCGACGGGGGACGGCGTGCCACCGGAGGGCAGGGCGCTGGCTGCGTTTCCCGTGTTCACCCCATCGACGCTACCGGCAGGTGGCGCCGATGGGCAGAAGCCGCACTAGTGACAGCCGCATCCGCGCAGGGTCGCCGCCAGCACGTCCAGTGCCGCCCGTCCGCTGTCGATGTTCGAGCCGTTGGACATCAGCGCGAACACCAGCACCCTGCCCTCGGTGTCGAGCACGACCCCGGCCAGGGTGTTGACGCCGGACAGGGTGCCGGTCTTGGCCCGCACCAGGCCCTTGCCCGCGACCGAGTTGGCGTCCTTGTAGCGGGACGCCAACGTGCCGGTACCCCCGGCGACGGGCAGGCCGTTGAGCAGCGGGCGCAGCTTGGCGGTGCGCGGGTCCCCGCCGTCCGGACCCGCCGCGACGGTCAGGATGGAACTGAGCAGCTTCGAGGTCACCCGGTCGTTGGTGGACAGCCCGCTGCCGTCGACCATCGTCACGCCGGTCAGGTCGAACTTGTTGTCCCGCAACACCTTCAGCACGGCCTGGCTGCCCGAGGAGAAGGAGGCCGGGTCACCCGCGGAGCGGGCCACCTCACGGCCGACCGCCTCGGCGAGCACGTTGTCGGAGATCTCCAGCAGGTTGTCGACCAGGTCGGTGAGCGGGGCGGAGCTGACCGAGCCGAGCACCGCGGACCCGCTGGGCGCGCTGCCCTTGGCCGACTGGGCCGGGTCGGCGCCCAGCCGCTTGGCGAGCTCCTTCGCGGCGTCCAGGTCGGGGGTGGGGGTGCGCGGCGGGTCCTGCTCGGTGGGCTTGCTGCGGCCACCGTCGAGCATCACCGGGGAGATCGGGGACCACGAGCCCCCGGCGATGTCGTTGCTGTCCCAGCCGGGGGCCATGCCGTCCCCGGTGTACCGGCTGGTGTCGACCAGCACCTTGCGCACGGGTCCGCCCGCGGCCTTGCGCACCTGAGCCACCAGGTCGTCCAGGTGGGCGGCACCGGGGTAGACCGACTCCTTGCCCACGGGCAGTGAGGACAGCGTGGGGTCGCCGCCGCCGACCAGCACCACGGTGCCCGGCTCCGACCCGGCGACCACGGTGGTGGTGAACCGGGTCTGCGGGTCCAGGCTGAGCAGTGCGGCGGAGGTGGTGAGCAGCTTGCCCGCCGAGGCGGGGGTCAGCGGGGTCCCGGAGTTGCTGTCCCACAGGGTGCTGCCGGTGGTGGGGTCGACCACGCTGCCGGTGAGCGTGCCCAGTGCCGGGGACGAGGCCGGACCGGCCAGCGCCGCCTTGACCCCGTCCGAGGTGGGGGCCGTGCCCGTGGTGGCGGGTCGCAGCTGCGGGGTGGGCGCCAATGGGGCGGGCGGCGGGACGGTGGTGGTGCTGGGGCCGCCGAGGCCGAGCGCGGTGAGCACGGTGGGACCGCCGAACACGGCGCCCGCGCCGAGCGCGACCACGGCGACCAGCGCGAACCCGAGCAGCACCAGCTTGCGGCCACCGCGGCGTTGCGCGGGCACCTCGACCTCGGGCTGCTCCTCGTGGTGCTCGTCCTCGGCCGGGGCCTCGCGGGGCGGCGGGGGCAGCTGGGGCGGGGGCTGCGGCACGTTCTCGTCCACCTGCGGGGCACCCGCCGCGGGCCAGGGCCGCGCCGGGCGGGGCACCCGCACACGCACCGTGGGCGGGTCCGTGGCCTCCATCGCGGGCATCTGCACGGTGGGCGGGTCCTGCCGGGCGCGGTCGTTGTTCACCGGCATCTTGGTGGTGTGCTCGCTGGGCAGCCGCAGGGTCGGCGGATCGGCGGGCACGACCACCGCGGGCTGGGTCGGCGGGTCCGCGGGCGGCGGCACCGCGGGGCGGGGCAGCTGCTCGGTGAGGTTCACCGGTTCGGAGGATGCCGGTTCGGCAGTGGGCCATCCGGGTGCCGAGTCGTCCCCGTCGGCGGTCGGCCAGCCCTGATTCTCCCCCTGACCAGCGGGAACGCCCTCGTCAGGTGACGAGGTCGGCCATCCCGACGTCGGCTGGCCTGGTCCGGCCACGAGTTCCTCCTCACAGCGGTCCGCGCCGAACACGGACCAAACTCACACTGCTCAGCGGCCACTTCGATACCGACGCCGCACACCTCGTGGTCCACACTAGTGGCGTAACCGGAGTGTCGAGTTGCGCGCGAGGTGCGCGCACGAAGAGGCGAAACGAGCGAGGACTGTGGAGTTCGACGTCACCATCGAGATCCCCAAGGGCGTGCGCAACAAGTACGAGGTGGACCACAAGACGGGGCGCATCCGCCTGGACCGCACCTTGTTCACCGCCACCCAGTACCCCGCCGACTACGGGTTCGTGGACGACACCCTTGGCGAGGACGGGGACCCGCTGGACGCACTCGTGCTGGTGCAGGAGCCGACCTTCCCGGGCTGCCTGATCCGCGCGCGGGCCATCGGCATGTTCCGCATGACCGACGAGAAGGGCGGCGACGACAAGCTGCTCTGCGTGCCCGCCGAGGACCCCCGGTCGGAGCACCTGCGTGACATCCACCACCTCAACGAGTTCCACAAGCTGGAGATCCAGCACTTCTTCGAGGTGTACAAGGACCTGGAGCCGGGCAAGAGCGTGGAGGGCGCGACCTGGGTCGGCCGCACCGACGCCGAGGCCGAGATCCAGCGCTCCTACAAGCGCTACACCGACGCGGTGGCCAACGGCGAGATGGAGCCGTTCGCCAAGCACTGAGCACGAGCGAAGGGCCCCTGCCGGATTCCGGCAGGGGCCCTCACGTTTCGGGTCAGCTCACTCCATGACGGGCATGAGCGTGCGCTCCTCGGCCTCCTCGTCGGCGGAGCGCTGCATGCCGGACTTGCTCGACAGCGGCACCTCCTTGAGGAACCAGACGAGCACGAACGCCACCGCGGTCACCACGCTGCCGACCACGAACACCAGGTCGATCGCCTGGGAGAAGCCCTCCAGGACCGGACGCGCCAGCCGGGCGTCCAGGTGCTCGATGAACTGGGTGTTCTCCAGGTCGATGCCCGTTCCCCCGCCGCCGTTGAGGCTCTTGAGGAAGCCGGCGTTGGCCGGGTCGGCGAGCACCTTCGGGTCGTGCGTGGCCGCCTGGAACTCCGGGGTCTTCGCCGCGTTGCCGAACGCCGTGCCGATCTTGTCCTGCACCACGCCGAACAGGATCGACAGCGAGATCGCGGTACCGGCCGTGCCGCCCATGGAGCGGAAGAACGTGGCCGAGGCGGTCGCCACGCCCATGTCCCTCGGCGCGACCACGTTCTGGATGGCCAGCACCAGGGTCTGCATGCACAGGCCAAGGCCGAAGCCCATCAGGCCCATGATCAGGCAGCAGACGAGCAGCCCGGTGTCCGGGGTCATCTGGCCGAACAGCAGCAGCGCGACGCCCATCGCCGCGGAGCCCACGATCGGCATGAACTTGTAGCGCCCGGTGCGGGCGATGACCTGGCCGGAGCCCAGCGAGGCGATCGTGATGCCCGCCATCAGCGGCAGGGTCAGCAGGCCCGCCGAGGTCGGCGTCTGGCCCTTCACGATCTGCAGGTACAGCGGCAGGGCCGCCAACCCGCCGAACATGCCCATGCCGACGATGAAGTTGAGCACGTTGGCCAGGCTGAACACCCCGTTGCGGAACATGCGCAGCGGCAGCAGTGCGGCGTCGCCCATCTTGTTCTCCACGAACAGGAAGGCGGCGATGCCCAGGCCACCGATCACGTACATCAGCACCGAGTCCGTCGAACCCCAGCCCCACTCGCGGCCCTGCTCGGCCACGATCAGCAGCGGCACGACACCGATGGTCAGGGTGAGCGCGCCGAAGTAGTCCACGCGCTGCTTGACCGGGGTGTGCGGCAGGTTGAGCACCCTGCTGACCACGGCCAGCGCGATGATGCCGATCGGCAGGTTCACCAGGAACACCCAGCGCCAGCCCTCGAAGCCGAGCAGGTTGTCCAGCCCCGCGAAGAAGCCGCCGACCACCGGTCCGGCCACACTGGACACACCGAACACGGCGAGGAAGTAGCCCTGGTACTTGCCCCGCTCACGCGGTGACACCATGTCGCCGACGATGGCGAAGGCCAGTGACATCAGGCCACCGGCGCCCAGGCCCTGCACCGCGCGGAACGCGGCCAGCTCGTACATCGAGGTGGAGATGCCGGACAGCACCGAGCCGACCAGGAAGATCGAGATCGCGGTGAGGTACATCGGCTTGCGCCCGACGATGTCGGACAGCTTGCCGTACAGCGGCGTGGAGATGGTCGAGGTGATCAGGTAGGCGGTGGTGGCCCACGCCTGGATGGTCTGACCGTGCAGCTGGTCGGCGATGGTGCGCATGGCTGAGGCGACGATGGTCTGATCCAACGCCGCGAGCAGCATGCCCAACATCAGTCCGGAGATCACCGAGATGATCTGCCGGTGCGTGAACCCGCCGACGCCAACGCCGGCCGCCACCGGCGTCGCGTTGCCAGCGGACTGTGACATCACTTCTCCCCTCGCGAGTCCACCTTGCCGGTGAACTCGGCAGTAAAGATTGGTAGGAAGCGCTCGTAGTCGCCGATGAACTGGGCGAACAGCGCGGCGAAGCGGGCACGGTCGGCATCGGGCCAGTAGCCGATCATCTCGGCGATGAGCTGGTTGCGGCGGCTGCGTTTGTCCTCCAGCAGCCGCACCCCCTGCTCGGTGGCCGCGAGCACCGTGGCCCTGCCGTCCTCCGTGTCGACCTTGCGCTCGACCAGGCCCTCCTTGACCAGCTGCGCCACTTGGCGGCTGACCGTGGACGGGTCTGCCCACACGGCCTCGGCCAGTGCGTTCGACCGCAGCGGCCCCTTCGCCACCAGGGTGACCAGGAGCATGAACGCGGACCGGTCCATGCCTCCCTTGCCCGCCTGTGCGGCCACGCAGGCGCTCAGCCGCTGCAGTCGGGCCAGTGCCATGCCGATGTCGTCCGCGGTGCGCAGATCGTCCTCGGTGACGGCGCTGGTCTCCCTGATCGGAGCTACCACCACACCCCCCTGTTGCTTGCGGCATCCAATTAGTTGCCGGATACAAGCATGCACTTCATGGAGGTCTCTTAGCAAACGAAATACTCTGTGACCCCGGTCGCAGTCAGCGCCTGCGCTCCGCCAGCGCCAGTACGAACCGCTGGAAGTGCGCCCCGAACTGGGACAACTCCTCGTCCGACCAGTCCTCGACCATCTCCGCGAACAGCCCCACCCTGGCCCTGCGCATCTTGGCGATGACCCGCTTGCCCGCCGGGGTCAGCTCCACCACGGCCGCCCGCGCGTCCTGCGGATCGATGCCGCGACGCACCAGGTCGAGCCGCTCCAACTGGGTCAGGTGCCGGCTGCCGGTGGTCGGCCCGATGCCCGCGGCCGCCGCGACCTCGGCGACCCGGGCCGAACCGAGGTCGGCGACCACGCTGAGCACCGGGTAGACCGCGTCGTCCAGATCCAGGCCGCCCGCGCGCAGCAGCTCCCCGTAGAGGTGAGCCCGGTTGGCGCGCTGCAACAACGCCGTCGCGGACTGCTCGATGGCCTGGAGCGCCTCGTCCCTGTTCGTCACGTGACCCAGAATACCTGCACCTTGCACGCATCTGTTTTTCGGATTAACGTGCGTGCTGCACGCACTTTTTCGAGGAGGAACCCCATGGACGCCAAGAAGTTCGTCGAGAACGCCATGCAGGACGTGCTGTTCGGCGGCATCGAGGATGTGGAGCAGGCAGTGGACACCTACTTCACCCAGGACTACGTCCAGCACACCGACGGGCACGTGCTCGACAGGGCCGCGTTCGCCGACCACGTGCGGCACCTGCGGGCACGCGGCCTCACCGAGGTCCAGGTGCAGGTGCAGGAGATCGCCGTCGAGGGCTCGACCGTGGCCGACGTGCACACCGTGCGCGGCACCAAGCCCGACGGCACGCCAGTCGAGGTCGAGGTCTACATGTTCACCCAGCTCAGGGATGGCAAGGCCGCCAGTATCCGCGAGCTGAGCAGGCTCATCACGGGCGCAGCGGAGGACAGTGATCTGGGTCACGCGCACTAGCTAAGTTACCGTCGAGTAGCATCGTTGCCATGAGCATCGACTACGCGCTGATCGGCGAGGGCATGAAGCAGGCCGTGCCGTGGGTCGGCACGAACGGGGTCCAGTTCGAGCACGTCAGCGGCGAGAAGGTCGTCGCGGTGCTGCCCGACGCCGCCCCGCAGCACAACCACGTCGGTGGCCCGCACGCCGCGATGATCTTCGGCATCGGCGAGACCGCCTCCGGCGCGGTGGTCATGGCCGCCTTCGCCGAGCAGCTGGGCCGGGCGGTGCCGCTGGTCGCCAACGCCGAGATCCGCTACAAGAAGGTCGCGCTCGGGGACCTGCGCGCCGAGGCGGTGCTGGGCAGGGCCGCCGAGGAGGTCATCGCCGAACTCGACGCGGGCCAGCGCCCCGAGTTCCCGGTGCACGTGACGATCTCCAACGCCGAGGGCGTGACCACCACCGAGCTGACCGTGGTGTGGACCCTGCGCCCCAACCGCTGAGCCGCCACGAAGGTGTCATTCAGCCCGTCCGACCTGGCGAATGACACCTTCATGGGGCCCGGGAACCCCCAGTTTGTCCACACCCGCCGAGTTGTCCACAAGTGGATCTCCAGCAAGATCAACCGGGCGCGAGGGCGGGTAGACTGGAACCGGGGTCGCCCCCCGAGGAGTGGTGGGGGACGCACGGGTTAGTCGGCCACCCGCACTCCCATGGAGCGGGCGGTGCCCGCGATGGTGCGCATGGCGGCGGCCAGGTCGGTGGTGTTCAGGTCGGACAGCTTGCGCTCGGCGATCAGCCGCAGTTGCTCCCGGCTCAGCTCGCCGGCATCGACCTGACCGGGCCGGGCCGATCCCTTGCCACCCAACGCCTTGCGGATCAGGAACGCCGTGGGCGGGGTCTTCAGCCGCAGCGTGAACGAGCGGTCCTCGTACACGGTGACGACCACCGGCACGATGTCCCCGCGCTGCCCGGCGGTGGCCTCGTCGTACCCGCGCTTGACCTCCCGCAGGTTCACGCCGGTCTGCCCCAGCATCTTGCCCAGGTCGGCGACCGGGGCCTCGCCCGCGGTCAGCTCCATGGTGACCTCGAAGGTCCTCTTCTTCTGCACAGCCATGGGCGGCGACGCTAGGGACTGACGCTACGTCAGACTCAAACCCGTTTACCGGTGACACCTGTCATGGCCGACAGCGGACGTACGACATGCCCTTGACGCACAACGGATTCCTAGCGTTGGGGCATGACGACGACCAAGCTCCCCGTCAGCGACCAGACCGAGGAGCGCAGGGCTGCCCTGCGCGGACTGCTGCCGCTGGTGGTCGACATCCTGCTGCCGCTGGGCGCCTACTACCTGCTGAGCAACCTGGGCGTGCCGACGATCTGGGCGCTGGCGCTGAGCGGGCTGATCCCGGCCGGGCGCACGATCTGGAGCTTCCTGCGCAACGGCGCACCGGACCGCCTGGCACTGGTGGTGCTGGTCTTCACGGTGGTCGGCATCCCGATCAGCCTGCTCACCGGCTCACCCCAGTTCATGCTCGCCAAGGAGTCGGTCGGCATCCTGCCCCTCGGGCTGCTGGTAATCGGGGCCGGGCTGCGCGGCAAGCCGATGATGGCGGCCGCGGTGAAGCCGTTCCTCGCGGGCAGCAGCGCGAAGGCCGCCGCCTGGGAGCACCTGCTGGCCACCTCCCCCGAGTTCCGCGGGCACCTCGTCACCGCCAGCACCGTCTGGGGCGTGGGCATGGTGCTGGAGTTCTTCGCCCGCCTCGCGGTGATCTACCTGCTGCCCTTCGACACTGCGGTGTGGGCGACCAACATCCCGCTGATCGCCATGATCGTGCTGTGCAACGTGGCGCAGCGGCCCGCGGTGGCGCGGGCCGCTGCGATGCTGGGACAGCACACCGCGTGACCGGCTCAGCTGACGACGCGGATCGTCCAGAAGTCGTCGGACAGATTCGCGTCGGTCAGGTACGCGTAGGGCATCGTGAAGTGGCCGTGCTGACCCCAGCCGGTGCCCCAGGAGTTGCGCACCAGGAAGCGCTGCTGGGAGTCGTCGTAGCCGACCGCGAGCACGGCGTGCCCGCCGAGCACCGACTCCTTCGCGGCGGGCATCGGCACCACCCCGGTCTTCGCGACCTCGCTGCTCTCGAAGCTTGAGTAGACGGTGAACCCGAACACGAACGGGAACCCGGCCGCCAGGCAACCGCGGAACTGGTCGAGGGTGCGGGGCACCCGCTGGTAGGAGGTGGCCCTGTTCTGCAACGCGTGCTGGTAACAGGAGTCCGAGGGCTTGGTCACCTCCCGTGAACCAGCCGGGAAGTGGCCGCTGGCATCGGCCTGCACGGCCTCGTACGGCCACTCCGATTCGGCGCAAACCCCTTGTTTGGCAACGCTCTTGACCCCGTCACGGATCATCGCCCCGGAGTCGGTGCCCACGGTGCCCTCGATGGCCCGCTCGTTGTAGTAGATGAACAGCCGGGAGGGCATCAGGTCGGGCAGTTGCTGTTTGCGCACCGCGAACTGGAAGGCCCCGCCGATGGCGTTGGCCGTGCAACTGCCGATCGGGCCCTGGTCGTAGCTGTCGGGCAGCACCGAACGCAGGTCCGTGCTGGCGGGCAGGTTGGCCACCGCGGCGTGCGGGGCGGCGTAGACGTGGTCGCGGGCGTCGGGCAGGTCGGGCACCCAGCCATAACGCGCCTTGCTCCTGGGTGTGGGACTGGTCATGTCGGATCCCCTCGTCAACCCGCCGAGACATCGACGGGTGCTTCTGATAAGAGCATCGGCAGCGGGACCTGATACGAAAATGCTCCATTCGAGGGGCAGTAACGACTAGCGAGCTCGGTGCGATGTGTCGTGTACCCGAGGCAGGGCAATCGTCACACAGTGCGAGGCGCGCATGTCCGATCCGCATTTCCCAGGCACGTCTCCCACCGGCTTACCGCAGGCCGCAACCCCGTTGTTCCCTGGACCGGAGGTTTCACCGAAATCCAGTCGCGGAATTCTCACTTTCCTGCTCGGCGCCGCGTCCGGCGCGATTGTCGTCGGGCTGACCTGGGCGGCTTTCGCACTGCTCCCCGGGCTCACCACACCGCCCGCCGACAACTTCAGCCTCAAGGGCTCGCTGACGTTGACCAGTACCAGCCTGAGCGGGGTGAACTCGGGCTCGGAGTGCTACGGGACCGGTGGCTACAACGACATCGGCAAGGGCGCCGCCGTCACCGTCTACGGCGCGAGCGGCCAGGTCCTGGCGGTTGGTTCGCTGGTCAGCGGGCAGCAAGGCACCGGATCCCTCAGCTGCGTCTTCGCCTTCACGGTCCCCGATGTGCCGGTCGGCGAGAAGTTCTACCAGGTCGAGGTGTCGCATCGTGGCAAGGTCACCGTGCAGGCGGACCAGGCCAGGACCACCGGGGTGTTCGTGACACTGGGCAACTAGCCCGATCACCGAGAATCAACAACTCTCCCCTAGTCGACCCATTCCCAGATTGAATTATGCCGGGCAGTTCGCGTTCAACCGTTCGTCGCTGTCCAGCGACCGGTCGCCGCTGCGAGCAGCGAACACGGCGCCATTCCATGATCACCTAGGCATCATGTCCGGCATCGGGCGATCGCCGCCCGAATGCGATCAAGAAGCCGGGCGCGCCCGGGATGTGCCTGTCGCCGTCACCGCATTACGAGGGTGACTCGGGTGGCGACCGGTCCGTGTTTTCCCATGCCTGGATCGGGCAGGACTGGCGTCGGGGGTCGCCGCAGTGGCAGAACAACGGAACGAGACCGGGGGCGGTGTGAACGGGGTGCACGCCCCGGTTACCGGGCCGGTGGTGCAGGCCGGGGTCATCTCCGGCGGGGTGTGCCTGCACCACGACCGGCACCACACCCCCGTGCCCAGGCAGCTGCCCGCCGCGCCGAGGGCCTTCACCGGGCGGCTGGCCGAGCTGTCGGAGCTGACCGGGGCGGTGGACCGTGCCGAGGAGGACGGTTCGCAGGTGATCTCCGCGATCGCCGGCGGCACCGGGGTGGGCAAGACCTGGCTGGCCCTGCACTGGGCGCACGCCCACCGCGACCGGTTCCCGGACGGGCAGCTGTTCGTCGACCTGTGCGGCTTCTCCCCCGGTGGCAGGCCGAAGTCGCCGGGCGAGGTGGTGCGCGGTTTCCTTGACGCGCTGGGGGTTCAGCCCGAACGCGTGCCCGCCGACCCCGACTCGCAGATCGGCCTGTACCGCAGCCTGGTCGCCGAACGGCGAATGCTGGTCCTGTTGGACAACGCGCTGGACGCCACCCAGATCACCCCGCTGTTGCCGGGCAGTGCGGCCTGCACAGTGCTGGTGACCAGCCAGCACCACCTGCCCGCACTGCGCATGCACGGCGCGCACCTGCTGCGCCTGCCGCTGCTGCCCGAGCACGAGGCCCGAGAGCTGCTCGTCGGCCAGCTCGGCGCGGACCGGGTCGACACCGAACCCGAGGCGGTCACCGACCTGCTGCACTACTGCGCCGGTTTGCCGCGCGCGGTGGGCATCGTGGCCGCACGCGCCGCCGACCGCCCGGACCTGCCGCTGGCACTGCTGGCCGAGGAACTGCGCGACGCCTCCGCCCGGCTGGACGCCTTCGACGCCGGGGACATCCCGACGAGCCTGCGCACCGTGTTCTCCTGCTCGTACCACGCGCTCACCCCCGAGGCCGCCGAGGTGTTCCGGCTGCTGGGCCTCGCGCCCGGACCCGACATCGGGTTGGCCGCCGCGGCCTCGCTCGCCGCCCTGTCCACGGCACGCACCCGAGCCCTGCTGCGCACGCTGGAGGTCGCCCACCTGGTGCGCCAGCACCAACCCGGCCGGTACCAGGTGCATGACCTGGTGCGGTTGTTCGCGTGGGAGCAGGCGCAGTTGCCGGAGCACCGGCGGTCCCGTGAGCAGGGCCTGCTCCGCCTGCTGGACTTCTACCTGCACACGGCGCACCAAGCGGACCGGCTGCTGGACCCGGACTGCCAGCGCGTCGTGCTCGAACCGCCCGCCCCGGGCTGTGTGCCGCTGGTGTTCGGGTCACGGCAGGCCGCGCTGGAGTGGTTCGGCCGGGAGCACGCCAACCTGATCGCCGCGCAGCAGATCGCGCACGGCAACGGGCTGCACACCCATGTCTGGCAGATCGCCTGGGCGATGCACGCCTTCCACTGGTGGTGCGGGCACCTGCACGACGACCTCAGCGTGTGGCGGCTCGCCCTCGCCGCCGCCGACCACCTCGGCGAACCGCCCGCGCTGGCCCTGGCCAACCAGATGCTGGCCAACGCGTGCTCCCGGCTGGGCATGCACGAGCACGCGCTGGAACACGTGTCGCAGGCGCTGGCGATCGCCGAATGGCACTGCGATCTCAACTACCGCGCGGCCACGCACCACTGCGCCGCCGGGGTGCTGGCGCGGTGCGGCACCGTGCAGCAGGCACTGGGGCACGCCATGGAATCGCTGCGGCTGTACCGGTCGCTGAGCCACCCCGTGCGCCAGGCCTGGGCACTGGCCATGATCGGTGCCTTCAACTCACAGCTCGGCGCGGACGAAGCTGCGGAGTCGGCCTGCCAGGACGCGCTGGCGCTGTTCTCCGAGCACGGGCACCGCACGGGCGAGGCCGCCACGCTGCACCACCTGGGACGGCACGCCCAACGGCTGGGGCGTCCGCGCATCGCGCTGCACCACTACGAGCGGTCCGCCGAACTGGCCCGGGTACTGGGCACCACCTACGCCCAGGCCGACACGCTGGCCAGCATCGGACGCATCCGCCTGACCTTGGCGGAGCTCGGCCCTGCCCGGTCCGCGCTGGTCGAGGCGATGCGGCTGTACCGGTCGCAGCACCGCACGGCGGAGGCCGACCGTGTGCAGCAACTACTTGCCGGGTTCTAGTTCGTGGCCGCCTTCAGCGTCGCGCTCGCGATGATCCCCGCGCGCACCACGTACGAGCCCTGGAAGTACAGCACCGTGCCGCCGCGCTGCCGTGCCGTCAGGTGCAGGTACACCGTCTCCCCGGACACCGCGGTGATCGTCACCGAGTCCTGGTCCGTGCCGTCGAACCCGGCCGCGAACTGCTCGTAGGACTTGCCCAGGTTGCTGCCGCCCAGGTTCCACGCCGCCCGGTAGTCGCGCTTGTTGATCGCGTCGTAGTAGCGCTGTACCACCTGCCCCGGATCGTTCGACACCGTCGAACTCGTCGTCGTCGGCGGGGTGGTGGTGGTCGTCGTGGTCCTCGTGGTGGGTTCCGTCGTGCTGACGGTGGTTTCGGCGACCACCGGCGACTGCGCCACCGGCGTACCCGATTCCCCGCCGCGCAGCAGCAGGAACGCCGTCACCCCGATCAGGAGCAGCACGACCCCTGCCGCCGCGACCAGGCGCCAGTCCAGTTCTCGTTGCCGGACAACGGGTTGGCCGCACCAGATGCAGAACTGCTGCGTCCTGTCCGCCAGGTCGCGCCCGCAGCGCCTGCACCTGCTCACCCCAACACCTGCTTCCCGCCCCGGATGACCACCCCACTATTCGCCCCAGCCCCGCCTTCCCGTTACCGCGCCCCCGGAATTCGCAAGATGGGAAACGGATGGGACCGCGCCCGCGACTGTCCTGGCATCAGTGAGGAGCAGTCATGATGCAACCTAACCCAGTACCGCTCTACCCCGTCCCGCCGCAGGCAGCGCTACCCCGAAACGGCCTGTGCACCGCCGCGCTCACCACCGGTCTGATCGGCGCCCTGCTCGCGATCGTCCCCCTGCTGATGGTGTGGGCGAGCATCCCGCTCGGCGTGCTCGGCCTGGTGTTCGGCCTGGTCGGGATCGGGCGGGTGCGGCGCGGGCAGGCGGATCGTCTCGGGTTCGCCATCGCGGGACTCGTGCTGGGGGTCCTCGCATTGGTGCTGAGCACCCTGTGGATCGCCGCCTTGGCCGCCAGCACGTCTACCAAGCCCGCAGCCTCGCCCACCACCGCACCGGTCGCCGCGGTCGCACCAGCCACGAGCAGTGCCGCACCCACGACCACTACCGCGACGCCTACTGGCCCAGCGACCAGCTTCGGCCCCGGCGTGCACGTAGTCGGCACGGACATCCTCCCCGGCACGTACCGGACGGCTGGCCCCACGGACGGCGCACTGCCCATCTGCTATTGGGCGCGGGAGAAGGACACCTCGGGCGAATTCAGTTCGATCATCGCCAATGACAACGCGAAGGGGCCCACCACGGTCACCATCGCCGCCACCGACGGCGCCTTCAAGACCTCCGGCTGCCAGCAATGGACCAAGGTCAACTGACCCGAGTCCCATCCCAGGGAAGTGCCGCCACCAGCCCCACCGGGAGGTGCAGGAAGACCGCCCGTCTACAGGGGGCCGTAGCGCTGGCCGCCCGTCCGAGCGGGCAGTAGGCGCTGGACCCCCACGCCCGAAGGGCCGTGGGCACTGACACACACCCAACAGGGGCAGGCGCTAGCCGCCCACCCGAGGGGGCCGTGGGGGCCCCGCCCTCACACGGGGACCTGGAGCGAACTCATCCCCACCCACCCGGGGCCGTGGGGGCAGCGCCCCCACACCGGGGGGCGTGGGGGGTCGTCCCCCCACAACAAACAGCGAAAAACCCCCGTCTGCGCTTTCCGCAGACAGGGGTCCTCCAGGTCTGGAGCCGCCTGTCGGAATCGAACCGACGACCTGCTCATTACGAGTGAGCTGCTCTGGCCGACTGAGCTAAGGCGGCGTTGGTTCCCACTATAGCGGTACGCACCGGGCCGTCACCCCACCGGCCCCCTGGTCGTTAGGAGGTACGTGACGCCGGTCTCAGGCTCACGACCGCCCGGAGGAGGACATCGCTGATGCGCAGACGCCCGCCGACCGCCCTGGCCCTGCCAGCAGCAGCCGCGCTGCTCGCGCTCTGCGCAACGCCTGCTTTCGCGGTGCCGACGACCACGCCGGTGCCCAGCCCCGTGAACCCGGGGCAGCCGCCTGCCTCGGCGGCGCTCGGCCCGCAGCCGCTGGGCCACGCGGTGGGTGACGCGGGTGGCGGTTTGGCGGTGATCCGGCTGCTGCCGAACTCGCAGCCCACCGGCTCGATCCTGCCGGACCTGTCCAAGGATCTGCCCAAGCAGCCGCTGGCCGAGGCGGGTTTCGGCCTGTCCAGCGCGCAGGCCAACACCGAGGCGTACCTGGCCTATGAGCGGGCGATCGCGCAGGCCTCGCCGATGGGTTTCGCGGTGGGCGGCAACGCCCCGCAGACCCCGGGCGCCCTGGCTCAGACGGCGCTGCCGGACAACCCGCAGGCCACCACGGGCGGCTTGAACCCGCCGTCGACCCCGCTGGACGCGCTGCTCAAGGTGGGCCTGCTCAACGGCAGCGTGCACGCCCGCTGGAGCGACACGCTGGGTCCCTGCGTGGACACGATCGCCGACGCGCAGACCTCGCTGGCGAGTCTGTCGGTGCTCAACGCGATCCCTTCGCTGCCGAGCAAGCCGGACCTGACCGGTCTGATCAACCCGAGCTCCAAGCTGGACGCGAACACCGCGGGCGAGGTGGTGAACTCGCTGAAGTCGATGTCCGCGCCGTTGAGCCAGCTGGGCGGGCTGCTCTCCGGCAAGCAGACCGAGGACGGCAAGGGCTCGCTGCTCAGCCTGCCGAACACGCTGAGCTCGCGCTCGGTGGTGAAGCTGGTCGACATCCCGGGTTCGAGGAACAAGGCCGTGCAGTCCACCTCCACCTTGCAGGTGGCCAGCGTGAAGATCCTCGCGGGCACCCCGATGGAGATCGACATCAACGTGGTCAGCCAGCCCACCCTTCAGGTGACCTCGGGCGGTGACGAGAAGAGCTCCTCGGTGGCCTACACGGCGCCGGTGTTGCAGGTGGTGCAGGGCGGCAAGACCCTGGGCACGCTGGACGCGGCCAACCCGAAGCTGGACGTGCCGGTGGGCGTGCCGCTGCCGGGCGCCGACCAGCTCGGCAAGCTGCCGATCATCGGTCAGCTGCTGCCGAACGGCTCGGCCATCCCGGACGGGTTCAAGAAGATCGACATCGGCGTGTTGCGGTTGCAGATCGCCGAGCTGGACAAGAAGTCCCAGGCGCTGACCGGCCAGCCCTTCGCCGGGTACCAGGTCGGGGCCACGGCGCGGCTGCTGGACCTGCAACTGCTGCCCACCGACGCGCTGGGGCTGCCGAACCTGCCCTCCGCGCTGGCCCAGGTGACCCTGGGTGAGCAGGTGGCCCGCGCCGCCGCGCCGACCGGCGGCGTGGAGTGCGGCTCCACTCCCGGCCCCGGCGGCTCGACCACGGCGGCCCCGCCCGCCCCGCAGGGCTCGCCCCCGCTGGCCTACACAAACGCCGCGTACGACACGATCCCGCTGTTCTGGACGGGCACGGCCTTCCTGCTGGCCGGTGTGGTCGTGGTCGCCGCGCTGCCGTACCGCAGGGCCAAGCGGCCCACCAAGCAGTGAGCCGTGGGGCCGCGCCCAGCTCGGCGCGGCCCCGCCCGCCTCACAGGTCGAGTGCCTTCTCGACCTGGTCCGGGCGCAGCACCCGGAGCAGGCCCTCCATCAGGTAGTAGTCCCCGTACGGCAAGGAGATCTCCACGCCGTCCTCGCTGGGGCGGTTGCGCGTGCCGCGGGCCAGCACGGCCTCGGCCCGCGTGGACCGGGTCGTCAGGCAGGTGCGGCACAGGGCGTCCAGGATGCGCAGCGCCGTGGTCCGGTACCGGGCGATCCCGGTGGCCCTGGCCAGGTCGAGCAGCCCGCACGCGGTGATCGCGCCCGCCGAGGAGTCCTTGATGTCGTTGGGCGCCAACGGTGACCGGTAGTCCCAGACCGGTACGCCGTCGGCGTCGAGGTGGTCCAGCGCCCAGTCGGCGACCTCGCGGGCGGTGCTCAGGAACTCGGCGCGACCGGTGCGGTGGTGCATGCGCGTGTAGCCGTAGATCGCCCAGGACTGACCGCGCGACCAGCAGGAGGTCGGGCTGTAGCCCTGCACGGTGTTCTGGCCGATCGGGGCACCGGTGGCCGGGTCGAAGTCGAACACGTGGCAGGTCGACCCGTCGGGGCGCACCAGGTGGGCGGCCGTGTTCTGCGCGTGCGCCACGGCGATGTCCACGTACTTGCGGTCGCCGGTGGCCTGGCTGGCGAAGCAGAGCAGGTCCAGGTTCATCATCGTGTCCACGATGACCCGGCCCGCCCGGTCGTCGGTGCCGAGCTTGCCCCAGGCGCGGATGAACCTGCCCGCCGGGTTGTACCGCTTGATCAGTGAGTCGGCGGCCGTGACCGCGCCGTCGCGCCAGGAGCTGTCCCCGGTGAGCCGCCACGCGGTGACCCAGGACGGGCTGAACAGGAAGCCCAGGTCGTGGTCCCCGGTGTCGGTCCGTCTCGGGGCGAGTCGCAGCGCGGATTCCTGTGCCAGCGCGCGGAACTTGTCCTCACCGCTGTCCAGGTAGGCCATCCACAGCAGACCGGGCCAGAAGCCGCCGACCCAGCCGCCGCCCGCGTCGAAGGTCCACTTCTCGAACTTCGTGCCCTGTGGGAAGGACGTGACCGTGGGTGCGACGGCACGCAGCTTGGCCACGGCGTAGTCCAGCGCCTGCCGGTACGAGGCGGGAGCGGGGGCGGCCGAGGCCAGTCCCGGTGCGGCCAGCGCCGCGGCGGCCGTTCCGGCGAACAGGGTGCGACGGGAGAGCGAGGTCATCAGGGCACCATCCAGCCGAGGATCGGGGTTGACTGCAGGTAGACGAGCACGCACATGACCAGCAACAGCAGCAGGCTCCAGCCGAAGACGCGGCGGAACAGCACGCCCTCGCTGCCGACCAGGCCGACCGCGGCGGTGCCGATGGCCAGGTTCTGCGGCGAGATCATCTTCGCCATGACCCCGCCGGAGCTGTTGGCCGCGCCGAACAGGATCGGGGAGGCGCCCAACTGGTGGGCGGCGGCGAACTGGGAGCCGCCGAGCAGGGTGTTGGAGCCGACGTCGGTACCGGTGATCGTCACGCCGAACCAGCCGACCACCGGGGACAGGAAGGCGAAGAACGCGCCGGTGCCCGCGAGCCAGTAGCCCAGGGTGCCGATCTGGCCCGACAGGTTCATCACGTAGGACAGGGCGAACACGGCGAGGATGGCCAGGATCGCCCAGCCGAACTGCCGCACGGTCCGCCCGTAGATGCGGATCGCGGCGCCGAGCCCGACGCGCAGCACCAGCAGCGAGATCAGCCCGGACAGCAGCAGCAACGTGCCGGTCGCGCCGAAGAAGTTCAGCGTGTAGCTGGTGTCCACCGGCTTGCCGTTCGCCCCGGTGATCGACAGCCCCGGCCAGGCGAACTTCCACACCACGGAGTTGAGGGCCGTCTTCACCGCCGGGATCTGCGCCACCGAGAAGACCACCACGATGATCGCGTACGGGCTGAAGGCCGTGAGCACCTCGCGGTGGCCGAGCCCCGACTTGCTCGCCGAGGGCCGCCAGACCCGGACCAGCAGCAGCACCGCGCCCGCCGAGACGATGGCCGCGATGATGTCGCAGAGCTGGTAGGACACGTAGCTGGAGACCAGGAACTGGGTGAGGCCGAAGCTCAGGCCCGCGGTCAGCGCGGCGGGCCACACCTCGCGCAGGCCGCGGCGCCCGTCGGCGATGAACACCAGCACGAAGGGCACCAGCGCGGCCAGGATCGACACCTGGCGTCCGGCCATCGCGCCGAACTGCTCCACCGGCAGGCCGCTGATCGGGCCGAGGGCGGTGATCGGGTTGCCCAGTCCGCCGAAGGCCACCGGCGCGGTGTCCGCGACCAGGGTCAGCGCGGCGGCCTTGAGCGGGTCGACGCCCAGCGCGATCAGCATGACCGAGCAGATGGCCACCGGTCCGCCGCCGCCCGCGAGGGCCTCCAGCAGTGCACCGAAGGAGAACGCGATGACGATGGCCTGGATGCGCGAGTCCTCGCTGACCGAGCTGAACGCGCGGCGCAGCACCTCGAAGTGCCCGCTGCGCACGGTCAGGTTGTAGATCCAGATCGCGTTGAAGGTGATCCACAGGACCAGCAGCACGCTGTTGGCCATGCCGTACGTGCCCGCGTCCAGCGCGGAGCCCAGCGGCATGCCGAAACCGAGCACGGCGATGGCCAGCGCGATGACCAGTGCGGTCAGCCCGGCCCAGTGCGCCTTCCAGCGCAGGCCGCCGAGCAGCACCAGCACCGCGAACAGCGGGATCAGTGCGAGCAGGGCCGAAGCCGTCAGCGACCCGGCGGGGTCGAGCGACTGTCTGAACAAGGTGGCACCGCCTTTCTCCCGTGCGGGAGCCCTGACCCCGGCCCGGCGGCGGTATCGGTCCGGGGGTTGTTCCATGGAACGGAACGTAGTTCCATGGACGGCGGTCATCGTGTCATTCCGGAACGCCGAGCGCCAGGGGGTTGCCCATGCAGGTCCGGCACCAGACGCACCCGTCGCAGGTCAGCGGCCTCGACACCGCAGCGCTGCGTGATCACTACCTGGTCGAGGACCTGTTCCGCGCCGGGGAGGTGCGCACGGTCTACACCCACGCCGACCGGATCGTGCTCGGCGGCGCCGCCCCGGTGCCCGGCACGCCGCTGCCGCTGGCCGTCGAGGCGGAGCTGCGGTCCACCTCGTTCTGCGAGCGCCGCGAGCTGGCCGTGGTGGCCGTGCGCGGGTCGGGCCGGGTCGTGGTGGACGGCGAGTCGTACGAACTCGGTCTGCGCGACTGCCTGTACGTGGGCCGCGGTGCCGTGGACGTCGTGTTCCACGCCGAGGAGGACCAGACCCACTTCTACCTGTTCTCCACTCCCGCGCACGCCAACTTCCCGACCACGGTGGCCCGGTTCGCCGAGGTGGACGTGGTGCGGCTCGGCGAGCAGTCGACCGCCAACGTGCGGGAGATCCGCAAGTTCGTGCACCTGGACGGCATCGGGTCCAGCCAGCTCGTGCTGGGCATGACCACGTTGGCCGAGGGCAGCGTGTGGAACACCATGCCCCCGCACACCCATGACCGGCGCACTGAGTGCTACCTGTACTTCGACCTGCCCGAACAGCACCGGGTCGTGCACCTGCTGGGCGAGCCGGAGCAGACCCGGCACGTGGTGCTGTCCAACGAGCAGGCGGTGATCTCGCCGAGCTGGTCGATCCACAGCGGGGCGGGCACCCACTCCTACTCGTTCGTCTGGGCGATGGCCGGGGAGAACCAGGCTTATGACGACATGGACCCGGTCGACGTGACGGACCTGCGCTGATGTTCCGCCTCGACGGCCGCACCGCGCTGGTCACCGGCGCCCGTACCGGCATCGGCCGTGCCATCGCGATCGGCCTCGCCCAGGCCGGTGCCGACCTCGTGCTGCTCGGCCACGGCGGGGACTTCTCCGAGGTGGTCCACGCCGTCGGCGGCAGGGCCGAGCTGATCACCGTCGACCTCACCGATCCCGCTGCCGCCGCGCAGGCCGTTGCCGAACTCGCCGCTCGCCGTCAGATCGACGTGCTCGTCAACAACGCCGGGATCATCCACCGCGAACCCGCCGCCCAGGTCGGGCTCGCCGACTGGCAGCGCGTGCTCGCCGTGAACCTGGACTCGGTTTTCGCGCTGTGCCAGGCCGTCGGCGCCCAGATGCTGCCCCGTGGCGCGGGCAAGATCGTGAACATCGCCTCGCTGCTGAGCTTCCAGGGCGGCATCAACGTCAGCGGCTACACCGCGAGCAAGCACGCCGTCACCGGGCTGACCAAGGCGCTGGCCACCGAGTGGGCCCCGCACGGCATCCAGGTCAACGCCATCGCTCCCGGCTACATCCAGACCAACAACACCGCTGCGCTGCAAGCGGATCCGGACCGCGAACCGGCCATCCGCGGGCGGATCCCCGCCGGGCGCTGGGGCAGGCCGGAGGACCTCGTCGGGGCCGCGGTCTTCCTGTGCTCGCCCGCCTCGGACTACGTCAACGGGCATGTGCTCGTGGTCGATGGTGGCTGGATGGCCCGTTGAGCGAGGGGGCCGTCGAGAAGGCGCTCGTGGTACTGGAGGCGCTGGCCGAGCACTCCAGGATCACCGAGCTGGCGCGCGTGACCGGGCTGCCCAAGTCCACCGTGCACCGACTGCTGCGCACCCTCATCGAGCAGGGTTTCGCCGTGGCCACCGGCGAGAGCGACTACCGGATCGGCCCGAAGGTGCTGGTGCTGGCCGGGAACGTGTTGCAGCCCGCCGACTCCGTGGAACGCGCCCGTCCCGTGCTGACCCGCTTGCAGGCCAGCACCGGCTGCGCCGTGCACTTCGCGATGCTGCTCGGCGAGGAACTCGTCTACGTGGACAAGGTCGAGTCCGGCAAGCCGTACCGGATGACCTCCCGGATCGGCGGCACGCTTCCCTTGCACAGCACAGCGATCGGCAAGTCCGTTCTGTCCACACGGGACACATCCACTGTGGACACCACTCGCTGGACCCAGTACACCATCACCGATCCCGACCGGCTGCGCGCCCAACTCGCGCGGGTGCGCAGCTGCGGGTTCGCCGTGGACGACCAGGAGAACGAGCTCGGCGTGCGCTGCGTCGGCGCTGCCGTGCGCAACCACAACGGCATGGTCATCGGCGGCATCAGCGTGTCCACGCTCGCACTCGAGCACACCGTCGCCGAACTCATCGCGCTCGGCCCGCACGTGGTGCGCGCCGCCAACGACATCTCCGCCGCCCTCGGCCACCAGCGCTGACCGCCCCTACCTGGTAACAATCCCCCGCCACTCCCTGGGGGGCGTCCCCGTCACCAGTCTACCGCCCACCCCCGACACCTGATCTTGCTCAAGATCCACATGTGGACAACTCGCCGCCTGTGGACAACGCGTCCGCGAAGATCAACTTCGAGAGGGGTGGGCGCGGTCGTGCAGTGAAAGTGCCCTTCGCTGCGCTGAGCGCAGTGAAAGCCACCTTCGCGGCGGACCCGGCGACCCGGCGAGCCCCACCCACATGTCATGAAGGTGCCGTTCGAGACGCCCAACGTCCCAAGGGGCACCTTCATGACACGCCCGTGCCCGCGCCCCCGGCTCAACCCCGGTGCAGGGCGGTGACCATGGCCTCGATGGCGATGCGCGGTTTCACGTTCTGTTGCAACGCATCCCGGCAGGAGAGCACGGCCTCCAACCGGCGCAGGGTGGATTCCGCGGTCCACGAGGCGGCGGCCGTTGTCGCGTCGGCGGCCCGGTCGGGGTGGTTGAGGGCCACCTCGGCCCCGGACTTGGTGACCAGCACGTCCCGGTAGAAGCCCATCAGGTCGACCAGCGCGAGGTCCAGGGAGTCGCGCTGGGTGCGGGTGGCGCGGGACTTCTGCCTACGCTCCAGCTCCTTGAGCGCACCGGCGGCGCCACGGGTGGCCGAAGCGGTGCCCTTGCCGGTGCCGCCAGCGCCCATCGCGGTCTTGAGCGCCTCGGTCTCGGAGGCGTTGCGCGACTCGTTGGCGGTGACGGCCTCGGCCTCGGCGGCCTTCACCAGCGTGTCGGCGTTGGGGAAGATGTCGCTGAACCGGCGCAGCGCCAAGGGGATCGCGAGCACCGACTCGCGACGCTCGCGGGCGGCCTGGTCGGTGGACAGGCGGCGGGCCCGCCCGATATGGCCGCCGCACACCGAAGCGGCCCACCCGGCGAGCTGGGGCTCGACGCCGTCGCGGCGCTCCAGCACCTCGGCGATGGCGGCGGCTGGCGGGGTGCGCAGCGCGATGGACCGGCACCGGGAGCGGATCGTCACCGACACGTCCTCGGGGTGGTCGGAGGGCGCGCAGAGCAGGAACACCGTGCGGTCCGGCGGCTCCTCCACCGCCTTGAGCAGCGCGTTGGCGGCGCCCTCGGTGAGCCGGTCGGCGTCCTCCACGATCACGATCTGCCAGCGGCCCGTGGTGGGCCTGCGCGCGGCGAGCTGCACCAGGGCGCGCATCTCGGCCACGGAGATCGACAGCCCCTCCGGGACGACCACGCGCACGTCGGCGTGCGTACCGGCGAGCACCGTGCGGCAGGCGGCGCAGTCACCGCAGCCGCGAGGACCGCCGGGCGCCACGCACTGCAACGCGGCGGCGAACGCCTTGGCCGCCGTCGAGCGCCCCGAACCGGGCGGTCCGGTGAACAGCCAGGCGTGCGTCATGGCACCCGGGGTGGTCGGCTTGCCCGCGACCAGGTCAGCGGCGGCCTCGGCAGCCGTGCTGAGCACCTGCACGGCATCAGGCTGCCCGACGACGTCAGCCCACACGGTCATGCGGAGTCACCACCTCGGTCACCAGTCCATCATGCCGGTCCGACATCAGCCGGTACGCCCACACCCCGGCCAACCCGGCGAGCACGCCCGCGACCAGCATCGGGGTGCGGGTGCCCGCGAGGGTCACGGCGGCGGGCACCAGGGTGGTCGCCCCGAACAGCACGATCTTGACCACGGCCTGCACGAACGCGTTGACCCGGCCGCGCACCGAGTCCTCGACCCGCGAGCCGATGATCGTCAGCCCGGTCAGGAAGGCCACCCCGGCACAGGCGCCGACCACACCGACGGCGGCCAGCGCGAACCACAGGTGCGGGGCGGCGGCCACCGCCAGCAGCGCCGTACCCGCGGCGAGGATCGCCACCCCGAACAGCCGGTGGTGCGGCAGCCGCCTGGCGAGTGCCGGAGCGAGCCAGACGCCGAGGGCCAGCCCGCTGAACACGGCGATGACCAGCGTGCCGAACGCGGCCTCACCGCCGTGCAGGCTGTTGGCGTACGGCCGGGCCACGGCGAGGACGGTGCCCGCACCGGCGATGGCGCCGACGATGCCGACGACCAGCCCCTGCACCAACCGGGTCCGCGACATGTAGCGGAGGCCCTCGCGCACCATGCCGGAGGGCTGCCGGGCCGGGGCGGCGAACCGGCCGGACACCTCGGGCAGCCGGGCAAGGATCAGCGCGGAACTGAGGTACAGCAACCCGTTGAGCACGACGAGCACCGAGGCGATGCCGAGCCCGCCGTCGTGCACGCCCAGCACGGGGCCGAGGGCGGACAGCACCGAGAACAGCCCGGCGCCGGTGAGCAGCGCGAGGCCGTAGGTGGTGACGAGGCTGAGCTGGCTCGCGGCCTCCACCTGCTCGGGGCGGTGCAGCACGGTGGGGATCGAGGAGTCCTTGGCGGGGATCCACACCATCGAGCAGGCGCCGATCGCGAAGTTGGCGACGAGCAGCCAAGATGTCGTGCCGACCACGGCCACCGACAGGAACAGCCCACAGCGCACCAGGTCCGCGAGGACCATGACCAGCCTGCGGTCGAACCGGTCGGCGAGCCACCCGGCGAGCGGGGCGAGCAGCAGGCCGGGCAGCAACTGGGTGGCGACCACCCCGCTCAGCGCGAAGCTGCGCAGTTCCGCGCTCGGCGTGAGGGTGGCCAGCAGGGAGGACAGGCCGAGCAGGGACAGCCAGTCGCCGACGCAGCACAGGTACGC
Source organism: Kutzneria viridogrisea DSM 43870 (assembly GCF_000525635.1). Classification (NCBI taxonomy): domain Bacteria; kingdom Bacillati; phylum Actinomycetota; class Actinomycetes; order Pseudonocardiales; family Pseudonocardiaceae; genus Kutzneria; species Kutzneria viridogrisea. The sequence continues at coordinate 344,000 of NZ_CP007155.1, read as the reverse complement.
GGAGGTCCACAGGCGCCGGAACGCCGGGATCGCCAGGACCTCGCGCACGTCAGCGGACGAGTGTGTAGACGACCGCGAAGAACACGACCACGAAGATCACCAGGGTGACCAGGCAGCCGGCACAGCCCGCACCGCCGGACTTGCTCCCGGCTGGGTTCTGGATCGCGGGCGCGGGCGGGATGGGCGCGGGCTGACTCGGCGGGCGCAGCCGGGCCTTGCGCCGCTGCTCCTGGGCCATGGCGGCGCGGATGGCCTCCTGCACGGCCCGTGCGTCGGGCTGCGGGGCCTGCACCGGGCGGGGCGGAGCCGGTGCAGGCTCCGGTACCCGGGGCAGCGACTCCCCGGTGACCAGTCCGGCCACCGGGTCGGGGAAGGCGGGCAATGGCGGCGGAGCCTCGGTGCCGTCCGGTCCGAACTCGCCAGCCATGGCCCCAGCCTAACCCGCGTCAGCCCTTCGTCTTGGCAGGCGCCTTCTTCGCCGCCGCGGGCTTCTTGGCCGCCGCGGTGGACTTCGCCGCCGCCGTCTTCGCGGTGGCCGACTTGGCCGTGCCGCTCTTGGCCGTGCCACTCTTTGCCGCGGCGGGCTTCTTGGCGGGCGCCTTCTTCTTCGGCGCCGGGCCCTTCGCCCGCTTCTCCGCGAGCAGCTCGGCGGCCCGCTCGTCGGTGAGCTCCTCCACGCTGTCGCTCTTGCGCAGCGAGGCGTTGTACTCCCCGTCGGTCACGTACGGGCCGAACCGGCCGTCCTTGACCACCATCGGCTTGCCGGAGACCGGGTCGTTGCCCATCTCCTTCAGCGGCGGGGCCGCGGCGGCCTGGCGGCCCCGCTTCTTCGGCTCGGCGTAGATCTTCAGCGCCTCTTCGAGGGTGACCGTGAACAGCTGGTCCTCGGTCAGCAGCGAGCGCGAGTCCGTGCCCTTCTTCAGGTACGGCCCGTAACGCCCGTTCTGCGCGGTGATCTCGGCACCGGTCTCCGGGTCCTTGCCGACCACCCTGGGCAGCGAGAGCAGCTTGAGCGCGTCGGCCAGGTCCACGGTGTCCAGGGACATGGACTTGAACAGCGAACCGCTGCGCGGCTTGACCGCCTTCTTGGCGTCGGGCTGCTCGGGCAGCACCTCGGTCACGTACGGCCCGAAGCGGCCCTCCTTGGCCACGATCTCGTGCCCGGTGACCGGGTCGTTGCCCAGCGAGCGCCCCTCGATCGGGGTGGCGAACAGCTTCTCCGCCACCTCCGGGGTCAGCTCGTCCGGCGGCAGCCCGTCGGTCAGGTTCGCGCGCTGGGACTCCCCGTCCACCTCGCGCTCCAGGTACGGCCCGTAGCGGCCGACCCGGACCACCACGGTGTGCCCGCCCTCGTCGGTGAACAGCGGGATCGAGTTGACCTGGCGCGGGTCGATGCCCTCGACGCTGGCGTCGATCAGCTTCTTCAGCCCGCCGCCCCGGCCGACCGAGCCCGACGGGCCGACCTCGCCACCGAAGTAGAACCCGGTCAGCCAGTTGGTGCGGTGCTGGTCGCCTGCGGCGATCCGCTCCAGCTCGTCCTCCATGGCGGCGGTGAAGTCGTAGTCCACCAGCCGCTCGAAGTGCTGCTCCAGCAGGGTGACCACGGCGAAGGCGACCCAGGCGGGCACCAGCGCCGAGCCCTTCTTCCACACGTAGCCGCGGTCCTGGATGGTCTTGATGATCGTGGCGTAGGTGGAGGGGCGGCCGATGCCCAGCTCCTCCATCGTCTTGATCAGGCTCGCGTCGGTGTAGCGCGGCGGCGGGCTGGTGGTGTGCCCGTCGGCGGTCAGCTCGTTCGCGGTCACCGCCTGGTCCTTGACCAGCTGGGGCAGCCTGCGCTCGGCGTCGTCGGCCTCGCCACCGGCCTCGGAGTCGATGGCCTCCACGTACGCCTTGAGGAACCCGGCGAAGGTGATGGTGCGGCCCGATGCGGCGAAGGTGCACTCCTCGCCGGAGGCGGCCCTGCCCGCGATGCGCACGCTCATCGTGGTGCCGCGCGCGTCCTGCATCTGCGAGGCGATGGTCCGCTGCCAGATCAGCTCGTAGAGCCGGAACTCGTCGGCGGCCAGCTCGCCAGCGACCTCGCCGGGGGTGCGGAACACCTCACCGGCGGGGCGGATCGCCTCGTGGGCCTCCTGCGCGTTCTTGACCTTGCGGGCGTACTGGCGGGGCTTGTCGGCCACGTACTGGGCCCCGTAGAGCTGCGTGGCCTGGCTGCGCGCCGCGCTGATCGCCGACTCCGACAGGGTCGTCGAGTCGGTACGCATGTAGGTGATGTAGCCGTTCTCGTACAGCCGCTGCGCCGTGCTCATCGTGCGGTCGGCGGTGAAGCGCAGCTTGCGGCTGGCCTCCTGCTGCAGCGTGGAGGTCATGAACGGCGCGTAGGGCCGCCGCGTGTACGGCTTCTCCTCGACGCTGACCACCGACAGCGCGGCACCGGCCAGCCCGTCCACCAGCTGGCGTGCCTCGGCCTCGTTGAGCACGCGCACGCCGGTCGCCGCCTTGAGCTGCCCGTCGGGGCCGAAGTCGCGGCCCGCGGCCAGACGCACCCCGTCCACCGCGACCATGCGCGCGCCGAACTGCCTCGGCTCGGCGTCCGGGCCCGCGTCCAGCTGCGCGCCGATGTCCCAGTAGGAGGCGGTGACGAAGCGCATCCGCTCGCGCTCGCGCTGCACCACGATCCTGGTCGCCACCGACTGCACGCGGCCAGCCGAGAGCTTCGGCATGACCTTCTTCCACAGCACCGGCGAGACCTCGTAGCCGTACAGCCGGTCCAGGATGCGCCGGGTCTCGTAGGCCTCGACCAGGTCGGTGTCCAGGTCACGCGGGTTGGCCGCCGCCGCGAGGATGGCCGGTTCGGTGATCTCGTGGAAGACCATCCGCCGCACGGGCACCTTGGGCTTGAGCGTCTCCAGCAGGTGCCACGCGATGGCCTCGCCCTCGCGGTCACCGTCTGTCGCGAGGTAGAGCTCGTCTACGTCCTTGAGCAGTTCCTTGAGCTCGGTGACCGTGGCCTTCTTGTCCGGGGTCACGATGTAGACCGGCTCGAAGCCGTGCTCGATGTCCACGGCGAGGTTGGCCCAGGGCTCGCCCTTGTACTTCGCCGGGATCTCCGCCGCCTTGCGCGGCAGGTCGCGGATGTGCCCCTTGGAGGACTCGACGACGAAGTTGCGCCCCAGGTAGGAGGCGATCTTGCGGGCCTTGGCCGGTGACTCGACGATCACCAGTCGGCGGTTGCCGGACCCGTTCGTCCCGGCACCGCTCTTGTTCGCCTTAGTCGACCCTGCCACGCCGTCCCGCTCTCTTCTGCACCGCTACTCCAGCCCGCCACTATGCCCCGTCAGCGGGCGCGGACCACCAGTCCCCTGTCCGACAGAGTGACATAACACAGCATTGCCACCCATCGGGAGTAGACCCCAACACCTGCACGGAGGACAATCCGGATCCGCTCGGACGCACGGCTGGAGCCGCTCCGAACAGGTCCGCCAACCGCTCCTGGCAGGGTCCTCCGGCCAGCCGCGGACCTGGCCCTCAGCGCAGCCCTGGCCCTGCTCCCGCCCTGGTCAGAGCCGTGTTCCGCGCTGGCACACCGGCCTGGACCGCAGAGCGGACCGGCCAGGTCGCCCGAACCCGGCGGCGCGAAGTCTGCCGAAGAAGAGGACACCTGGTCCATGCCGGGAGGGTAGAGCACGCCACCCGTTCCGGCGCGGTACCGACAGGCCGGTGGCCCGCCCCGGCAGCAAGCCGGGACGGGCCACCGGGAGTGCTCAGACCCCTGCGCCGTTGCTGACGGCCTCGTCCGCCGGGGTGTCCGCGATCGCGGTTCCGCGACGCTTGGAGACCACGATGGCCGCACCGATGATCACGACCGCGACCAGGGCGATGGCGATCCGGAACGCGGGGTTCACGCCCTCGGCGTAGAACGCCACGATGGCCGGGGCGATCAGCACCGAGACCAGGTTCATCACCTTGATCAGCGGGTTGATGGCCGGGCCAGCGGTGTCCTTGAACGGGTCACCCACGGTGTCGCCGATGACGGTGGCGGCGTGGGCGTCGGAGCCCTTGCCGCCGTGGTTGCCGTCCTCGACCAGCTTCTTGGCGTTGTCCCAGGCCCCACCGGAGTTGGCCAGGAACACCGCCATCAGCGTGCCGGTGGCGATGGCACCGGCCAGGTAGCCGGCCAGCGGGCCGACCCCGAGGCCGAAGCCGACCGCGATCGGCGCCAGCACCGCGAGCAGGCCGGGGGTGGCCAGCTCGCGCAGCGAGTCGCGGGTGCAGATGTCCACGACCTTGCCGTACTCCGGCTTGACGGAGCCGTCCATGATGCCCGGGTTGTCCCGGAACTGGCGGCGCACCTCGAACACGATGGCACCGGCGGCCCTGGTCACCGCGTTGACGGCGAGCCCGGAGAACATGAACACCACGGCCGCGCCGACCATCAGGCCGACCAGGGTGCTCGGGGTGAACACCGCGAAGGCGGCCTGCACCTGGCTCGCGGCCGCGTCCAGCCCCGCCGCGTTGACGTAGGAGCCGAACAGCGCGGTCGCCGCGAGCACGGCGGTCGCGATGGCGATGCCCTTGGTGATGGCCTTGGTGGTGTTGCCCACCGCGTCCAGCTCGGTGAGGATCTTCGCACCATCGCCCTCGACCTCGCCGGACATCTCCGCGATGCCCTGGGCGTTGTCGCTGACCGGGCCGAAGGTGTCCATCGCGACGATGACGCCCACCGTGGTGAGCAGGCCGGTACCGGCCAGGGCCACCGCGAACAGCGCCACCGCCACGCTGCCGGAGAGCAGGAACGCGCCGTACACGGCGGCACCGATCACCACGGCCGTGTAGACGGCGGACTCGAAGCCCACCGAGATGCCGGACAGGATCACCGTGGCCGCACCGGTCAGCGAGGTCTTGCCGACCTCCTGCACCGGCTTGTTCTCGGTGCCGGTGTAGTAGCCGGTGATCCACAGGATGATCGCGGCCAGCACGATGCCGATGATCACCGCGATCGCGGCGACCAGCGCCGGGTTGCCCGCGGTGTTGGCCAGGCCGCCGTGCAGCTGGCCGAAGGTGCTGGGCAGGTACGCGAAGGCCGCGATGGTGCACAGCACCGCCGAGATGACCGCCGAGATGTAGAAGGAGCGGTTGATCGCGGACAGGCCGTTCTCGCCGGGGCGAGCCTTGGTGATGTAGACGCCGATCACCGCGGTGAGCACGCCGATGGCGGGCACGATCAGCGGGAACAGCAGGCCCTGCGCACCGAACGCGACCGAGCCGAGGATCAGCGCGGCGACCAGGGTCACCGAGTAGGACTCGAACAGGTCGGCGGCCATGCCCGCGCAGTCACCCACGTTGTCGCCCACGTTGTCGGCGATGGTGGCGGCGTTGCGCGGGTCGTCCTCGGGGATGTTCTGCTCGACCTTGCCGACCAGGTCGGCGCCCACGTCGGCGGCCTTGGTGAAGATGCCGCCGCCGACACGCATGAACATGGCCAGCAGGGCGGCACCGAAGCCGAAGCCCTCCAGCACCTTCGGGGCCTGGCCCGCGAAGGACAGCACCACGATCGAGGCACCCAGCAGGCCGAGGCCCACCGTGCTCATGCCCACCACACCGCCGGTGCGGAAAGCTACCCGCATGGCCTTCTCGCGACCGCCCTCACCCTCGTTGGCGGCAGCCGCCACGCGCAGGTTCGCGCGGGTGGACAGCCACATGCCGAGGTAGCCGATCGCGGCCGAGAAGATGGCCCCGACGATGAAGAACACCGAGCGCCCGATGCGCTCGCCCACGGTGTCCGCCGGCAGGAAGAACAGCAGTACGAAGACTATGGCGACAAAAAAGACGAGCGTGCGGAACTGCCGGTTGAGATAGGCCGCCGCGCCCTCCTGAACTGCCTTGGCGATCTCCTGCATCTTCGGAGTGCCCTGGCCGGCGGCCAGAACCTCCTTGAGCAGGACATACCCGACAGCAAGGGCGACGAGGGCGACCACGGCGACCACACCGACGACGGTGTAGTCACCCCCGGAGAGCGTCAGGGGGCCCTCCGCGAGTACTTGCCGGGACATCCGTCCTCCTGGTTACTTCAAGCGCGTTTCAGCGTTCAGCGCCAGGAGCCGGCCCTCGTGCGTCGGCCCCGACGCAGCGTGTGCATCCTCACAGTGGATGCAATGCCGGCGGAGTCTATTGGTCTGGCAAGTCAGCCCGACGATCAGTCCCGATCCGTTTACGGTCCGTTATCAACGGGTGTCGTACGGAATCGATCCAGGTCGGATGGGCTTGTCGCACCTGTGTGCGAAGCTGGCCGTTGTGGTCGGAGCCGATGATCAGTCCCAGCGCGGCCGGGCCCTGCTGGCACGCGTCCTGGCAGGCACCCCGGCAGGCGAATCCCCAGTGACGCATGTCACTGACCAGGAGCGGAGGTCCGGCCAGCACGCCGAGTGGCCGAGCTGGGCCGCCGCCGAACTGGTGGGTGCACTGCGCGATTCGGGGGTGCACCGTCCGTGGACGCACCAGGCGCTGGCCGCCGAGCACGCCTGGCAAGGCCGTCACGTCGTGCTCGCCACCGGAACGGCCTCCGGCAAGTCCCTCGGCTACCAACTGCCAGTGCTCTCCCGGCTGCTCGAGCAACCCCGCGCGACCGCCCTGTACCTCTCCCCAACCAAGGCCCTGGGCGCCGACCAGCTCCGCTCGGTGCGTGCGCTCCAGGCCGAGGGCGTGCGCCCGGCCGCCTTCGACGGGGACACCCCCATGTCCGAGCGGGACTGGGTGCGCTCCCACTCGCGGTGGATCTTCACCAACCCGGACATGCTGCACCGGGGCGTGCTGCCCGCGCACTCGCGCTGGTCCTCGTTCTTCCGGCGGCTGGCCTTCGTGGTCGTCGACGAGTGCCACGCCTACCGCGGCGTGTTCGGCTCGCACGTGGCGCTGCTGCTGCGCCGCCTGCGCCGGATCGCCGCCAAGTACGGCGCCTCACCGGTGTTCGTGCTGGCCTCGGCCACCGTCGCCGACCCGGCGGCCTCCGCGCTGCGGCTGTCCGGGCTGCACTGCGAGGCCGTCACCGAGGACGGTTCACCGCGCGGTGAGCGCACCGTGGCGCTGTGGGAGCCGCCGCTGCTGACCGACCTGGCCGGGGAGAACGGCGCGCCCGTGCGCAGGGCGGCCGGTACCGAGGCGGCCCGGATCCTGGCGGACCTGGTCGTGGAGCAGGCCCGCACCCTGGCCTTCGTGCGCTCACGGCGTGGCGCGGAGCTGACCGCGCTGATGGCCCGGCGCATCCTCGGCGAGCTGGACGAGGACCTGGCCAACCGGGTCGCCGCCTACCGCGCGGGCTTCCTGCCCGAGGAACGCCGTGCGCTGGAACGCGCGCTGTCCCAGGGGGAACTGCTCGGCGTGGCCACCACCAACGCGCTCGAACTCGGTGTGGACATCGCCGGGCTGGACGCCGTGGTGGTCGCGGGCTACCCCGGCACGCTGGCCTCGTTCTGGCAGCAGGCCGGACGCGCCGGGCGGGCCGGTGACGGCTCGCTCGTGGTGTTCGTGGCCCGCGACGACCCGCTGGACACCTACCTGGTGCACCACCCGGCCGCCGTGCTGGACCGCCCCGTCGAGGCCACCGTGCTGGATCCCGCCAACCCGTACGTGCTGGCCCCGCAGCTGGCCTGCGCCGCCGCCGAGCTGCCGCTGACCGAGGACTGCCTCGCCGGGTTCGGTGGTGACGTGGCCAGGTCGGTGCTGGACGAGCTGGTCGCCGACGGGGTGCTGCGCAAGCGGCCCACCGGCTGGTACTGGACCTCGCACGAGCGGCCGCACGCCAGTGTGGACATCCGCGGTTCCGGCGGTGAGCAGATCGCCGTGGTCGAGGGCGACTCCGGCCGCATGCTGGGCACCGTCGACCCCGGATCCGCCTGCTGGTCGGTGCATCCCGGCGCGCTCTACCTGCACCAGGGCAGCTCGTACGTGGTGGACCAGCTCGACCTCGAGGGCGGCCTGGCCCTGGTGCACGCCGAGGACCCGGAGTGGACCACGCAGCCGCGCAACGTCGTGGACATCTCGGTGGTGCGCACGGTGGAGGAGAAGCGCTTCGAGGGCGGGGTGTCGGTGTGCCTGGGCGAGGTGGACGTGACCTCACAGGTCGTCGGCTACCTGCGCAAGCTGCCCTCGGGCCGGGTGCTCGACCAGGTGGCCCTGGACTTGCCGGAGCAGACCCTGCGCACCAGGGCCGTCTGGTACACGGTGAGCGAGGAGTTGTTGTGCGGCAGTGCGCCGGGGGGCGCCGGGCTCGTTCCGGCGCGCGTCCCCGGCGCACTGCATGCTGCCGAACACGCGGCGATCGGCCTGCTACCGCTGTTCGCGACCTGCGATCGATGGGACATCGGGGGCGTGTCGACCGCGCTGCACACGGATACCGGGGAGGCAACGGTGTTCGTGCACGACGGTCATCCCGGGGGAGCCGGCTTCGCCGACCGCGGCTTCGCCGCGTTGGTCCCATGGCTGGTCGCTACTCGGGAGGCGATCTCCTCTTGTGAGTGTTCGGCTGGGTGCCCGTCCTGCGTTCAGTCGCCCAAGTGCGGGAACGGCAACGAACCGCTGGACAAGGGTGGCGCGGTGGCCGTGCTGGACTCCGTGCTCGGGGTTGTCGGGGCCGGACGACAACACGGAGTCCACCACGGCCGGGCGGGCGATCAGAACGAGCGGTCCACGGCGACCAGCTGCTGAGAGGCATCCAGCAGCTCGGCCAGATCCGGTCGGGTGGCCTCGACGATGGCCTCCTGAACGACCTGGGAATCGGGCAGTGCCCAACCGCAGACCTCGGGCTTGACCCTCCAGTGCACGACACCGTGCTGGAAGGGAGTGGGCGGCAACGGGATCCAGCTGTCGCGGCCGTGCAGCAGGACGTCTCCGCGCGCGGCCAGCTCGGATCCCAGTTCCTGACCGGACTGGATGAGGAACAGCCAGTTGCCCGCCGGGGTGGCGGCGATCGGCACCACGACCCCGGTGGTCCTGAGCACACTGGCCACTCGGCGGCCCAGGTCCGCGGACACCTCGATGGCGTCCACGACGTACCCGGTCGCCACCAGGAGGCTGTAGCGCCGTCCGGTCCACCACGCCGCGACCTGCTCCGGCTTGGTTCCGATCCGGTCCGCCCAGTCACGGTGCACGGGCACCGGACCGTCCTCCTGGACACCGTCCCGGCCCGCCCACTGCGAGCCCGCCGGATAGGTACCTGGCAGCACCGGCCAACCGCGCCACGCGAGGCCCATCGCCTCAGCACGCAGCTCGATGCGGAACGCCCCGCGCCAGCTATCCGACCAATCCATGTTCTGTCGCCTCCATGGCCTTGCGGCCTTCTTCAGGAGAGAGCCACCGTTCCCAGTACTGCCAACCTGTCTCTCTCGAACCTGCGAGCGCCTCAAGCGCCCACAACACACTCAACGGCACGAGGGGCACCCCCGGTAACCCGCTGTCGACAACTGGTAGCTGGGGAACGGCGAGTGAAGGGCCGCCGACCGATGGGCCGAACGGCGGCCGACAGCCGAGCGCTCGCCTGGCTCCGCGACGGGCGGCGCCGACACGCCGTGGCGAACGGGTGTGACGCCACTCACCGCGTGTCGCTGACCGCTCATCGCGCCTTCGGCCCTCACCCGCCCTCCGACACTTCAGCCGGACCTGCACGTGCATGTGCACTGGCCGTACCGGTGGCAGCCAGCCAGCCGGGCGGTTGAGCGGTCACCTCGACGGCGGCCTCCCAGCCCCGCAGGCGACAAGCGGTCAGCCGTACCCCGTACCGGTCGGCCACCCACGCCGCCCGGCGACAGGCGGAGTCGGTACCGGCGACGGCCTGCGCCGCGGCGGCCAGCGCGCCCAGGTCGGCGGCTGCGGTGGCGCGATGCCTTGTCAGCACCGCAGCGCCGAGGTGGAGCCCGAGCACCGTGGACAGCACCAGCGCCGTGGCGATCACCGCCGCCAGCACGGTCGCACCGCCCTCGTCCCGGTGACCACTCGTCGCAGCACCGGCGCTCCGCACGGGCCCTGTGCCTAGTGGCTCGCTCGCAGGCTCGCTCATTGCGCAGTCGCACCTGGTTCGAGCACCGCGTGCGCCTGGCCGCGCAGCCGCCAGCCGGGCAGCAGCCCACCCACCGGGCTGGCGGTCACCTCCACGGAGATCTCGTCCCCGTCCACCCGCACCGACAACCGGGCACCGCTGGGGCCGATCGCCCGCACCGCCTGCTCAGCTCTGGCCGGGTCACCGCGGGCGACGAGCCTGGCCGCTTCCCGCGCGGCGTCCGTACAGCGCACCGACCCGGTGACCGCTGCCAACGCAGCCAGGCACACCACCAACAGGAAGAGCAGGGCGCAGACCGCAATGGCCGTCTCCACGGTGACGCCGCCCCCGTCGCCGCGCATCAGATGTTCACCGACAGGGCTCGCTCGACCAGTTCGTGCACTCGTGCGATGACCGAATCGCCGGTGAGCACCGAGTAGAGCACCATCGCGAAGGCCACGACGGCCAAGAGCCCGACGAGGTATTCCACGGTTGCCATCCCGTCCTCGGAACCGAGCGAAAGCCGGCGGCGGATCCTCTCCACAGTTCTGTCCCCTCTCACCAAGTGATCAGCAGTTGGCCCGCGAGCCCGAGCAGCACCGGCAGCACTGCGAGGCAGAAGAAGGCGGGCAGGAAGCACAGCCCCAGCGGTGCGGTGATCAGCACGGCGGCCCGCTGTGCACGGGCCTCGGCGCGGTCGGCTGCCGCTGCCCTGCCCCGCACGGCCAGCCCGCCGGCCACACCAGCCAGCACCGTTCCCGAGCGAGCGCTCCGCCGGGCAGCGCGGGCGAGTTCGGCCGTGCTGGCCTCGGCCAGCGCTGGCGCCCACGCCTGCACGGGGTCGGCGCCCAGTGCGATCAGGTCGGCGGTCCGCAGCAGTGCCGTGGCGCTCGGTTCCGGGGCAACCGGGCTGATCGCACGGATCGCGGTGGCCACCGGCAAGCCGGCGGTGAGGCAGGCCGCCAACAGGTCCCAGGCCGCGGCGAGGGCCAGTGGATCGGTCACCACGCGCTGCGAGGCAGCGAGCCAGGTCCGCAGCCCGAACGCCACCCCACCCGCGACCACCAGGCCGACCACCCAGCTCGCCAGCACCGTGGCAATCGTGCCTGCGGCGAGGGCGCCGAGCCAGGGCAGCCAGGCCGGTGGGGATCGTGGCACCGCAACGGGCTCGGCGTCTCTGCGGACCAGCACCGAGTGGACCCGCTCGCGCGCCCGGGCCGGTCCGGGCAGCAGCACGAGCGCCACGGCGAGCAGGACCAGCGCTGTGGTGGTCATGGCGCCACCGGGTGCTCGGTGAGCTTGGCGCTCCACAGCACACCACCGCAGATGAACAGTGCGCCGAGCACCAGCGCGAACTGCCCGATCGCGGTGTCCGCGAGCACGTGCAGCGGGTGCGCCTCCATGGCCTCGCCGAGCAGCACGCCCACTTCGGGCAGTGTCGCGAGCACGGCCGCGCTGGCCCTGGGCCCGGCCATCCTCGCGTGCACCTGCTTGGTGAACCTGATCCGCTCCTCCAGGTCGCGGCGGACCGCGTCCACCACCTCGGCGAGTGGTAGACCGTGTCGCCCAGACAGCCGCCACGCGTGGCCGAGCCTGGCGAGCACCGTGCGCAGGCTCGGTTCCTCGTGCGCCTTGTCCAGCAGGACCCGATCGACCTCCCCGCCCAGCTTGGCCGCCGAGGCGACAGCGATCATGGCCTTCGCCGCCTGCGGTTCGGCGTCGATGGCGGCCCGCTCGGCGGCGGTGGCCGGGTGTGCGCCGATCTTGAGTTCGGCCACCAGCGCGGTGAGCGCGCCGACCATGCCCTCGGTGAGCTGGGCCCGGCGGCGCACGGCGCGCCGGGAGTGCCAGCGGCGCCAGCAGGTCACGCACAGCACCGCGTTGGCGATGGCGCCGCCCGCACCGAGCACCGACCAGCCGACACAGGCACCCGCCACGGCGAGCACGGCACTGCTGGGCCGGGGCAGCGGGCGGCGGCGCCGTGCACGTGGCACGGTCGGCGCGATCGCGTGCAGTCGATGGCGCCCGTGCTTCGGCGGCCAGACCAGCACAGCCGCTGCCAGCAGCAGCACAGTGACAACGGGCACGATCACCGCCTCCTCTGGCAGGCGAGCAACTCGGTCAGCAGCGGCCAACCCGCCAACTGCTCGCCCTCGCGCCAGGCCGGGCACACCACGACCTCGTCGGCGGGACGGTCGAGCACGCCGATCTCGACGAGCTTGCGCATGCCGTAGCGATCCCGTTTGACGTGCAGGACCAGGTGCACGGCAGCAGCGAGTTGGCTGTGCAACGCGGGACGGCTCATACCGCCCAGTGCCGCGAGAGCCTCCATGCGGGCGGGCACCTCGGCGGGTGAGTTGGCGTGCAAGGTGCCCGCTCCCCCGTCGTGCCCGGTGTTGAGCGCCGCGAGGAGTTCACACGCCTCAGCCCCGCGCACCTCCCCGACCACGATCCGGTCGGGTCGCATCCGCAGCGCCTGCCGGACCAGGTCGCGGACCGTCACCTCACCCGCGCCCTCGACGTTGGGCTGCCTGGCCACCAGTCGCACGGTCTGCGGGTGGTCGGGCCGGAGTTCGCCCGCATCCTCAACGCAGACAACACGTTCCCCTGCTGGCACACAGCCCAGCAGCGCCGCGAGCAGCGTGGTCTTGCCGGACCCGGTCGCCCCGACCACGAGGAAGGCCAGTCGTGCCAACACGATCGCGCGCAGCACGCGTTCGATGTCCGCGGTGAACGTGCCGAGGCGGCGCAGTGCGGTCAGGTCGTGCACGGCGGGGCGCAGCACGCGCAGGGACAGGGCCGTGCCGTCGGCGCAGATCGGGGGCAGCACGGCGTGCATGCGGACCCGGTCCTGCTGCTCGGCGTGCGGCAGCCAGGCGTCCACGTAGGGCTGGCCCTCGTCGAGCCTGCGCCCGGCGGACAGGGCCAGCCGCTGCGCGAGACGGCGCACGGCGTCGTCGTCGGGAAACCGGATCCCGGTCCGGCACAGACCGTGCTCGCCGTCCACCCAGACCTGATCCGGCCCGGTGACCAGCACGTCGCTGGTGAAGGGGTCGCGCAGCAACGGTTCCAGCGGTCCCGCACCGACGAACTCCTGGTGCACCCGCTCGATCGCGCCGAGCACGTCCACGTCGCTGGCGACCCCGCCGACCTCGGCACGCACCGCCTCGGCGACCCTGGCCGGGGTGAGGGCCACGCCACCGGCCGCCAGCCGCAGTCGGACCCGGTCCACGAGGTCATCGGGCATCGGGGACCTCGCACAGGGCCTCGACCACGGCCCGCGCCGCGGCGGCAAGCGGGCCTCGGCCACGGGTGGGCGGGCGCCCGCGTTCCAGGTCGGCGGCGAGACCGGGCTGCGAGCGCATGGCGGTGAGCAGGGGCAGGCCCACCGCTCGTGCGACCTCGTCGGCGCTCAGCCCACCGGGCGCGGGTCCGCGCACCACGACCTGGGCCTGGGTGGCCTCACCGAACAGTTGGCCCGCGACGCGGCGGGCGGCGGCGCAGGCACGGACCTCGGCGGGCACCACCAGCACCGCGAGGTCGGCGTGGTCGAGCACGACCTCGGCGGGCTCGCTGCGATGCCGGGGCAGGTCGCACACCACGAGTTCGCCACCGCGCCGGGCTGAGGTCAGCACGGTGGCCACGGCCTGCGGGTTCAACTCCCCGTTGTCCCGGTCACAGGACAGCACGGTGAGCCTGCCCTGCCCGCGGTCCTGACCGGGCAGGGCGGCCCGCAGCGAGGAGGCGGAGACCCGGCCACCGCCGAGGGCCAGCTCGGGCCAGCGCAGGCCGGCCGCCGACTCCGCGCCCAGCACCAGGTCCAGGCCACCGGCCAGCGGGTCGCAGTCGACGAGCAGGGTGCGTCGCCCGCTGCGCAGTGCGGCCAGCCCCACCGCCGCGGTGAACACGGAGGCACCGGCACCGCCCCGGCCACCGACCACGGCCAGCACCCGGCCGGGTTCCTGACTCGGCCCGTCCACGGCGTCGGCGAAGGCCCCTGCCAGCCAGGACTCGCCTTCCGGCAGGCCGAGGACCCGTTCCGCGCCCACGGCGACCCCGCGCTCGAACAGGGTGGCCGGTGGGGTGCCCGAGGCGATCAGGACCACACCGGAGCGGCGGGGCAGGCCGACCCGCTCGCAGCCCTGTGCGGCCTGGCCGTCCAGCACCACCAGGGGTGCGCGGGCCCAACTGCCGCGGGCCGAGCCCGCGTCGGGGGCGCGTTCCAGGTCGCAGCCCGCCGCGGCGGCCACCTTGAGCAGGTCGCCGAGCAGGTCCTCGTCGCCGACCAGCGCCAGCGGCTTCGCCTGGTTCATCCCGCTTCCCCCGTCCCTGAGGGCGCCTCGGTCGTGCGCCTTGGCACCACCATGGCGGGGCGGGAGTGGGGAGCGGGGGGCTCGGAGATCCAGATGTGGACAACTCTGCGGCTGTGGACAACTGGGGGTCCGCGGGCGGTTGCGGCGCGGGATTGTCGTACCTGTGGGGCACGATGGAGCGGGGCGTCCTCGGGCCTACCGCCTGGTCCCGGATAGAGGACGACCCCCGTCAGGGGGGAGGGACGGGGGTCGCCTACGGTTCAGTCCCGGGGGGTTGGACTGAACGCTCCGGCATGGTGCCGGATGCCCCCATGGTATCCCCTCGACGGCTGAGGGCGCTGCCTTCCGGCGGCCAGGACACGCCGCCAACCGCGTGACGCCACCTATGCTGGCGCGGTGGATCCCAGCACCGGCGCACGGACAGCGGCGTTCTTCGACCTGGACAAGACGGTCATCGCCAAGTCCAGTCTGCTGGCCTTCAGCCGGCCCTTCTTCCAGGAGGGGCTGATCAACCGCAGAGCGGTGCTCAAGAGCGCATACGCCCAGTTCGTGTTCATGCAGGCCGGTGCCGACGCCGACCAGATCGAGCGGATGCGCGCGCACATCACCGCGCTGTGCACCGGCTGGGACGTGGAGCAGGTGCGCTCGATCGTCGAGGAGACCCTGCACGACATCGTGGACCCGCTGGTCTACAAGGAGGCCACCCAACTGATCGCGGACCACCGTGCCGCAGGTCACGACGTGGTGGTCGTCTCAGCCTCCGGGCAGGAGATCGTCGCGCCGATCGCCGAGATGCTGGGTGCCACGCACTGCGTGGCGACCCGGATGGTGGTCGCGGAGGGGCGGTACACCGGCGAGGTGGAGTTCTACTGCTACGCCGGGAACAAGGCGGTGGCGATCCGGGAGCTGGCCGAGACGGAGGGCTACAAGCTGGAGGAGTGCCACGCCTACTCGGACTCGGCGACCGACGAGCCGATGCTGGCCGCGGTGGGGCACCCGACGGCGGTGAACCCGGACCGCGCGCTGCGCAAGGTGGCCGCCCAACAGGGCTGGCCGGTGCTGACCTTCTCCGACCCGGTCTCGCTGCGGGCGCGGATCCCCACGCCCTCGGGCACGGCAGTGGCGGCCACGGCGATCGGTATCGGCGCGGTGGCTGCCGCCGGGCTGGCCTGGTACGGGCTTCGCAGGCGCCGCAAGGCCTAGATCACAAGGCCCCAGCGGGGGAACTACCCGAAGGAGACCCCGGCTGGAACGCACCGCAGACGGCGCCGCGGCGTGTCGGTGCGGGAGCGTCCCCCGCTCGGCGGTAGACGCTCCCGGCCGTCCTCGGGCACCGGGCGTGAGCGGGCGTTTTCCTCACGGACAGCGACTTGAACGGTGCACCCGTCCGTGCCCTTGCTGTGACAGCCATCACGCACTAGAAAGGGAGGTGCGGACTTCTAGTCGGCCAGGGACGGAGCGGAGGAGAAGCCCCGTCCACCCCGGAAGAACTCCGTGCACGGGACATCGGGCACCCACGCACAGCACGCCGCGGGAGGCATGTCGCCTGGGGCTGCGTACCGGGACGCCGGACGCCGAGCACCCTTCGAGTGCGACAACAGTTGCACGCTTGGTACCCCGATCGTTCCGTGCTGATTGACTAGCGGGCCCCGTCTTCGGACGGGGCCCGCTATTCGTTCACGGCCAGTCCCTCGGACAGGACCTGCACGGTGCCGCCCTTGTTGGCGGCGACCACGGTGCAGGCGACCTGCTTGCCGACCAGCTGCGGGGTCACGGTCAGCTCCGCGCCGCGGCCGATCGGCGCGGGGATGGTGAACGGGCCGACGTGGGTCAACGTGGCCCAGCCGTACTCGACGGTGTCGGGGGCGGGGTGCCAGGTGGGGGCCGTGCAGCGCAAGACCTGGCCGACTCGCGGTGTGCTGGAAACGCGCGCGGACCCGACCGGGTAGGGCTCGCGGTCTCGCAGCGGGCCGAGGGCCCAGTGGCGGAAGGCGGTGGCGTCGGCGAACGCCTCCGGTGCGGGCTGGCCGCAGGACTTGCCCGCGGTCTCGCCGCCGAAGCTGAACGCGCCGACCAGTTCGGGCCGCCCGTGCGCGTACTGGACCACGGGGCTGCCGCTGTCCTGGAAGCAGCCGGTGATCAGCCCGGCCGGGTCCTGCGCGCAGGTCACCGAGTGCTCGTCCACGGTGGCGGGCGTGCTCGCCTGGCAGGTGCCGTGCGTGATGGTGGTGAGGTCGCCGCGGTGCAGCACGTCGTTGCGGAAGTCCGGTGCGGGCTTGCCGGTGGTGCCGTGCGCGAACACGGAGACCGCGCTGCCGGGTGCGGGGCGTTCGCGGGCGATCGGCAGCGGCGGGATGTCCAGTACCGGCCGGTCGAGCAGCAGCACGGCGAGGTCGTTGCGCGCGCTGCTCGCGTTGGGGTCGTCCGGGGCGGAGGGCGAGGGCAGGATCTGGTAGCCGGGCAGGGCGGCGGCAGCCCGGATACGCCGCACCTCGCCGGGTTCGCCGGAGAGCACCCGCGCGTTGACGTGCACGTCGAGTTGGCTGGGGTCCAGGTGGTCGATGCAGTGCGCGGCGGTGAGCACCCGGTCGGGCGCGATCAGCGCACCGCCGCAGCCAGCGAGTTGCAGCAGCGGTCCGTCCGCGCGCAGTGCCAGGGTGGCCACCCACGGGGCGGTGTCCGGATCGGTCACGGCGGTGCCACCGGACATCGCCTGGGCGGGCGCGACGGCCGCCAGTCCGGTGCCGAGCAGTGCCGCCGCGAGCACGCCGATCCGCTGTGTCACAGGGGGAATTCGCACCCGGCCGACGCTAGGGACGAGGGGTGTGCGCGCACATCGGACCCGAGGTTGATCAGGCCTGGTCCCAGTGGTTGACCTGCCCACTGTGACGTGAGTAACTTACCGATGTCATTCACCATTCGGTGAGAAGATTTCCACTGCGGGAGGCCCGCCGTGCGCCAGCTGAGACGTCCGCTCATCGCCCTGACGACCGCGCTCGCCACCGTGGCCACGACCGCGGTGACCGCGAACGCGCAGACCGGCACGGAGAATGGCTACGTGACCCAAGCCGTGGTGAACTCCGTGCTGCACAGGATGTCCCTGCCGGAGAAGGTCGGCCAGCTGTTCATGACCTACGGCTACGGACCGGCCGCGAACACGGTGGACCCCCGCAACCAGACCGAGTTCGGCGTGGACACCCCGGCGCAGGTGGTGCAGCGCTACCACCTCGGCGGCTTCATCTACTTCGCGTGGAGCGACAACATCGCCAACCCCGGGCAGATCGCCAAGCTGTCCAACGGCCTGCAACAGGCGGCGCTGACCTCTGGCGCGCACGTGCCGCTGTTGATCTCCACCGACCAGGAGCAGGGGCTGGTCACCCGGATCGGCGCCCCCGCCACGACCTTGCCGGGCAGCATGGCCCTGGGCGCGAGCCGGGACACCGGGGCCGCGAGGCAGGCCGCCGCGATCACCGGGCGCGAGCTGCGCGCCATGGGCGTCAACATGGACAACGCGCCCGACTCGGACGTCAACGTGAACCCGGCCAACCCGATCATCGGGATCCGGTCCTTCGGCTCGGACCCGGAGCTGGTCTCCGACATGGTGTCCGCGCAGGTGCACGGCTACCAGGACAGCGGCCCCGCGTTCAGGACGGTCTCGGCGACCGCCAAGCACTTCCCCGGCCACGGGGACGCGGCCACCGACAGCCACACCGGGCTGCCCGTGATCGACCACGACAAGGCGACCTGGGAGCAGGTGGACGCGCCGCCGTTCCGCGCGGCCATCGCCAGCGGGGTCGACGTGATCATGACCGCGCACATCGTGTTCCCCAAGCTCGACACCTCCGGGGACCCGTCCACCCTGTCCCCCACCGTGCTCACCGGCATGCTGCGCAACGAACTCGGCTACCAGGGCATGGTCATCACCGACTCACTGCAGATGGCGGGCGTGCGCCAGAAGTACTCCGACGCGGAGATCCCGGTGAAGGCCCTGCAGGCAGGCGCGGACATGCTGCTGATGCCGCAGCACGTCGGCACGGCCATCGAGGGCGTGCTCAACGCGGTGCGGACCGGGGAGCTTTCCGAGCAGCGCATCGACCAGAGCGTGCGGCGCATCCTGACCGTGAAGTACCGCCGCGGCGTGCTGTTCCAGCCGTTCACCGACATCAGCGCGGTGGACCGCGTGGTCGGCAGCAAGGACAACAAGGCAGCGGCGCAGCGGATCACCGACAACACCGTGACCGTGCTGCGCAATGACGACAAGCTGCTGCCGCTGAAGTCCAAGCCGAAGTCGGTGCTGGTCACCGGCTGGGGGCAGACCGCGACGGCCACCCTGGCGAACGCGGTCACGGCTCGGGGCAGCAAGGCCACCGCGCTGACCGTGGGCGCCGCACCCACCCCGGCCGCGATCAGCGCCGCCGTGCAGGCCGCGGGCGCCAACGACGCCGTGGTCGTGCTGACCAACGGCGCCTACAAGGACCCGGGCCAGCAGGACCTGGTGCGCCAACTGGTGGCCACGGGCAAGCCGGTGATCGCGGTGTGCGTGGGCAACCCGTACGACCCGGGCTCGGTGCCGCAGGCCAGGACCTGGATCGACACGTACTCGTCCACGGCGGTGTCCATGGAGTCGCTGACCAAGGTGATCTTCGGCGAGCACGGCCCGCGCGGGCTGCTCCCGGTGAGCATTCCCGGCCCGGACGGGTACGCCTACGGCGCCGGGCTGACCTGGTGAGCCTGAGCAGGCGCGGTTTCCTGGCGGCTTCCGCGCTGACGGTGGGTGCCGCGCCCGCCGTCAGCGCGGAGCCCGCCTCGCGACGGCGGATGACCGGCGCCGAGGTGCTCGCGGCGGAGGGCTACCGGCGGCTGCGCGGCCGCAAGGTCGGTGTGCTGACCAACCCCACCGGCGTGCTGGGCGACCTCACGCACCTGGTGGACGACATGGTGGCCCGCGGCGCCAAGCCGGTGGCCGCGTTCGGCCCGGAGCACGGGTTCCGCGGCACTGCGCAGGCTGGCGGGTCGGAGGGCGACTACACCGATCCGCGCACCGGCATCCCGGTGTACGACGCGTACAACGTGACCGCCGACTCGCTGGCCGCGATGTACCGCAAGGCGGGCGTGGACACGGTGCTGTTCGACATCGCCAACGTGGGTGCGCGGTTCTACACCTACACCTGGACGATGTACCTGGCGATGCGCGCGGCGGTGTCCTCGGGCGCGTCCTTCGTGGTGCTGGACCGGCCCAATCCCATTGGCGGACAGGCATTCGGCCCGCAGCTGGACCCGGCGTACGCCACGCTGGTGGGGCTCAAGCCGGTCGTGCAGCAACCCGGCATGACCGTGGGTGAGCTGGCCCGCATGTTCGACGCGGAGTTCCTGCCCGCCGACACCGGCGGCAAGAGGCTGTCCAGCCTGGAGGTCGTGCCGGCGCGGGGCTGGCGCCGCGAGGACCTGTTCGAGGGGCAGTGGATCCCGCCGAGCCCGAACATGCCCACCCTGGACACGGCCCTGCTCTACCCAGGCACCTGCCTGTTCGAGGGCACGCTGCTGTCCGAGGGCCGGGGTACGACCAGGCCGTTCGAGACGATCGGCGCGCCGGGCATCGACTGGCGCTGGGCCGAGCAGCTCAACGCGTTGCGGCTGCCCGGTGTGTCGTTCCGCGAGTGCTACTTCGTGCCGACCTTCAACAAGTTCGCCAACCAGACCTGTGGTGGCGTGCAGGTACACCTGGTCGACCGGGGCCGGGTGGACGCGATCCGCACCGCCGTGGCGATGATCGTGACGGCCAAACGGCTGTACCCGAAGGTGTTCGGCTGGCGCGCGGACAACTGGGTGGACAAGCTGAGCGGAGCGGATCGGCTGCGCCGCATGGTGGACGGCGGCGCCGGAGTGGACGAGGTGGTCGGCGCGTGGCAGCGGGAGCTCGCGGCGTTCCGCCGGGACCGGACGCAGTACCTGCTCTACAGATGAGGTGGACATGCGGATTCGCGCACTCGCCCTGCCTGCCGTGCTGCTCGTGGCGTTCTCGGTGACCGCGAGCGCCTCGACTGTCCAACTGGGACGGTTCGACCGGCCGTACAGCGGCTTCGCCCCCTCCGACACCGTGCTGCACCGCGGTGATCCCGCCTCGGTCGGCCTGGACGGGGCTCCGATCGCGGACTACCTCAAGCAGTTGCGCGGCTGGCAGGACGGCCTGTTCCCCAGTGCCGTGGAACTGATGGCGCACGACGGCACCGTGGTCAGCCGGGACGCCAGCGGCTACGCGGTGAAGTACGCCGACGCCACGACCAAGCTGCCGCAGGACAAGTGGGTGCCCGCGCGCACCGACACCATCTACGACCTGGCCTCGCTGTCCAAGCTGTTCACCTCGATCGTGGCGGTGCAGCAGTTGGAGGCGCACCGCATCGAGCTGACCGCTCCGGTCGCGAGGTACCTGCCGGAGTACGCCGTCAACGGCAAGGGCGAGATCACCATCCAGCAGCTGCTCACGCACACCTCCGGGCTGGCGCCCGATCCCGTGCCGCCGCTGTGGCAGTACCCGGACCTGCCCGCGCGCCGCAAGGCGATCCTGGACAGCAAGCCGCAGAGCCCCGCGGGCACCACCTACGTGTACTCCGACCTGAACATGCTGAGCATGCAACTGGTGCTGGAGAAGGTCACCGGCCAGTCGCTGGACGTGCTGGTGCGCAAGGGCATCACCGAGCCTTTGCACATGGTGGACACCGGCTACAACCCCTCGCCCGACAAGCTGGACCGCATCGCGGCCACGGAGTTCGAGGCGACCCCGTCCCGCGGCATGCTGCGCGGCTCGGTGCACGACGAGAACGCCTGGGCCATGGGCGGGGTCGCCGGGCACGCGGGCGTGTTCTCCACCGTGGACGACCTCGCCGTGCTGTCGCAGGCGATCCTCAACGGCGGCACGTACCGCGGTCAGCGCGTCCTCAGCCAGCACGGGGTGGCGCTGATGGAGACCGACTTCAACCAGCGCTTCCCCGGCGACTCGCACGGGCTGGGCTTCGAGCTGGACCAGATCTGGTACATGGGCGGATTGTCCGGTCCGAACACCTTGGGGCACACCGGGTACACGGGCACCTCGCTGGTGATCGACCCGCGGTCGCGGTCCTTCGCCATCCTGTTGACCAACCGCGTGCACCCGACCAGGAACACGCCGTCGACCAACCCCGCGCGGCGCGGGGTGGCCCAGGCCCTGGCGCAGGCGATGCCGGTGTCCCCGCCCGGCGGCGGCCGGTCCTGGTTCAGCGGCCAGGGCGGCGGGTCGACCAGCACACTGACCACGCCCGCGCTGGACGCCCAGGGCGCCGTGGACCTCGCCTACACCGCGTTCGTCAACACCGAGGCCAGCGACCCGGTGCTCGCGGAGTACAGCTCGGACGGGGGCAGGACCTGGCAGGCGGTGGCGGGCAGCACGCTGTCCGGTCAGGCGAAGCGGTCCTGGCAGCACGTGCACGCCACGATCCCGCAGGCAGGCAAGGGTTTGCTGGTGCGCTGGCGGTACACCACGGACCCGAACTACGAGGGCCGCGGCGTGAACCTGGCGCACCTGCGGATCAGCTCGGGGCACCGGACCTTGCTGGACAGTGATCGCGGGCGCACCGGGCTGGTCGCCTCGGGCTGGCGGGAACTGCCCGCCTAGCACGAACTCGCGGCCGTGGGAGTACACGGTCGTGTCATCTGGCGCGCGGCGGTGCCTCGTTAGGCTTCAGCCGCAGGACAAAAGTGCAGTGTCAGCAGGCTCGTGACCATGCTGGCGTTGACCACGGGGGTTGCTGTTAGTAAGTTTCCCACGTGGCCCCCGCCAAGTCAGTCATTGATACCAGCGAGGCAAGTCCGCTGGTGCGCATCCGCTCGCTGCTGCCCGGCCTCGCCAGGGCCGAGCAGCGGGTGGCCAAGGTCGTGTTGGAGAACCCGGCCGTCGTCTCGCACCGCAGCATCACCGAGGTCGCCGAGGCCGCGGGCACCAGCGAGACCACGGTGACCCGGTTCTGCAAGGCGATCGGCGTCGGCGGCTACCCGGAGCTGCGCATCGCGCTGGCCGCGGACACCGCCCGCACGGCCGCGCGCGTGGACCGCGACCTGGGCAGTGACATCGCGCCCACCGACGGCCTGGCCCAGGTGGTCGGCAAGGTGGCCTTCGCCGACGCGCGGGCCGTCGAGGAGACCGCCGAGCAACTGGACGTGGCCACGCTGGGCAAGGTCGTGGAACTGGTGGCCAGCGCGGGCCGCGTGGACGTGTACGGGGTCGGCGCCAGCGCGTTCGTGGCCGCCGACCTGCAACAGAAGCTGCACCGGATCGGCCGGGTCAGCTTCGCCTGGAGCGACACGCACATCATGCTGACCTCCGCCGCCGTGCTCACCGGGGCCGACGTGGCCTTCGGCATCTCGCACACCGGGGCGACCGCCGACACGGTGGAGGCGCTGCGGGTGGCCCGCGAGCACGGCGCGACCACGGTGGCGCTGACCAACTTCCCGCGCTCGCCGATCTCCGAGGTCGCCGACCACGTGCTGACCACGGCCGCGCGCGAGACCACCTTCCGCTCCGGCGCGATGTCCAGCCGGATCGCCCAGCTGACCGTGATCGACTGCTTGTTCATCGGGGTCGCCCAGTTGCACCTGGACAGTGCGCGCACCGCGCTGGAGGCCACCTACGAGGCCGTGGGCACCCACCGCCTCGGTCCGCGCCCGGACGGGCGCCGGAAGGCACGGGAGACGGGCAAATGATGCTGCCGCAGCCACGTGAGTCGGTAGTCCGCGTCGAGTCGCCCACCGAACAGCGCAACCCGCGAACCGGGGACATCGACACCCTGCCGGTGCTCGAGGCACTGCAGCTGATCAACAACGAGGACAGCACGGTGCCCGCCGCCGTGCGCGAGGTGCTGCCCGAGGTGGCGCGCGCGGTGGAGTTCGGCGTCGAGGCGCTGCGTCGCGGCGGCCGGGTGCACTACGTGGGCGCGGGCACCTCCGGGAGGCTGGCCAGCCAGGACGCCGCCGAACTGGTGCCCACGTTCAACTCGCCGCCGGAGTGGTTCGAGGTGCACCACGCCGGTGGGCAGCGAGCGTTGCGCGCCGCCGTGGAGAACGCCGAGGACGACTTCGACGGTGGCGGCGAGGAAATCCGTGCCAGCGCACGCGCCGGTGACTTCGTGTTCGGGCTGACCGCCTCCGGGCGCACCCCGTTCGTGCTGGGCGCGCTCGCCGCCGGACGGGAGATCGGCGCGCACACCGCGCTGATGTCCGCCAACCCGACCTCCACGGCCGTGGTCGACGTGGACGTGCTGATCGCGGTGGACACCGGGCCGGAGGTCATCGCCGGGTCGACCAGGATGAAGGCGGGCACCGCGCAGAAGCTGGTGCTCAACGCGTTCTCCACCGCCGTGATGATCAAGCTGGGCCGCACCTACTCGAACCTGATGGTCAGCATGAAGGCCACCAACGCCAAGCTGCGCGGGCGCACCCTGCGCATCCTGCGCGAGGCCACCGGGCTGGACGAGGCGGAGTGCTCGGCCGCACTGAGCGAGGCCGACGGCGACCTGCGGGTGGCCCTGGTCCGCCTGCTGTCGGGCATCGATTCCGCCCAGGCGGCCGAGGCCCTCACCGCGACCGGGGGCCACGTGCGCAACGCCCTGCTCGCACTGGGTGCGACCACCGCCTGAAACGGTTTGCACACACCCGGCGAGTTGTCCACAGGCGACCCGCTAACAAGATCAACTGTCGGGGTGCGGCGGTAGACTGGAACCGGGGTCGCCCCCCGAGGAGTGGTGGGGGCTGAGCTGGGTGGGAAACCGAGCCCTGCTCACCCACCCGCCGCGTCCGCGATGCTGGCGGCCTCGCGCGCACCCGCCTGCAAGGACTCGCAGCTGAAGACCAGCCAACGGGCCACGCCCTCGGGCTCGCCGCTGGCGAAGGCGGCCAGCGCGGCGGAGTACTCCCCCGACTTGCGCAGGTAGCTGACCTCGGGGACGGCCAGCCCCTTGGTGTCCAGCCCGGTGCCGATCATCGTCAGCCGGGCGGCGGCCCGCGCCACCACGCCGTTGGCCCGGGCGAACGGGGCGAGGGTGAGCAGCTCACCGTGCACGACGGCGACCAGCACGGGTGCGGGCGCCTTGGTGCCGCCCGCGACCAGTCCGGCGAGCAGTTCGAGGCGGCTCGTGACGCCGGGGGCGACCCGGGGGCGGCCCAGGTCCTCCTCGGCGGTCAGGTCGGCGGCGGCCAGCACGTGCAACCGGGCCAGGGCCTGCAACGGGGCGCGCTGCCAGGTCGGCAGCAGCGGCCCGATCGCCTCGGCCACCCGTAGCGCCCCGGCCAGTACGGGGTCGGTGACCTCCCCGCCCTCGGGGATGTCGGTGTCGCCGCCGTCGATCGCGGCGGAGGCCCTGGCCGCGCGGACCGAGGCCTCGGCGGCCGTGGTGGGCCAGCCCCGCCGGTTGGCCGGGTGCCGGTGCACCTCGGCCACGGCGTCCCTGGCCGCCGCCACCGCATCGGCCACGCCGGGCAGGTCGAGCAGCGGGGTGAGCGGGTCAGTCACGGGACCAGACCCTACCCGCGAGTAAGTGGCCTGCCGAAATCGACGCGAAGTGGGCATGTCCGCGATGCCAATTGCCAACCTAGCGTGCAGGCATGACCTGGCACGACCGCCCCATCCTCGCAGGCGAGCACGTCCGCCTGGAGCCGCTGTCCACCGACCACGCCGAGGGCCTGCTCGAGGCGGGCAAGGACCCGGACATCTGGACCTGGCTCAGCGAGCGCCAGCCCACCTCGGTGGCGGAGATGCGCGCGGTGGTGGAACGGGCGCTCGCGGTGCCCCGCCGTGCGGCCTGGGCCCAGGTGGACCCGCACACCGGGGAGGTCGCGGGCACCACCTCGTACTACGAGATCGACGAGCACAACCGGTCCCTGGCCGTCGGCTACACCTGGATCGGCTCGCGGTGGCACCGCACGGGAGTCAACACCGAGGCCAAACTGATGCTGCTGACCAGGGCCTTCGAGGACCTGGGCGCGGTGCGTGTCGTGTGGCACACGCACCTGAGCAACCTGCGCTCGCAGCGCGCGATCGAGCGGCTGGGCGCCACCAAGGAGGGCGTGCTGCGCAAGCACAAGCGCTTCCACGACGCGTTCCGGGACACGGTGCAGTACTCGATGCTGGACACCGAGTGGCCCCAGGTCCGTGAGCGGCTAACCACGCAGCGTTGATCTTCTCACGTTGACAGGGAATTAGTCCCTTTTGTCCGCAGGCTCGCGGGGGTGCGATTCCGCATGGTCTAGACCTTTCTTGGTGTCGGTGCTGTTGCCGTGACCTCGATCGCACTACGGTCGAACAGTCACAACGCACCTGTACGCCTTCAGGAGGCCAGCACCATGACCGAGTCGTCCGCCCTGGACAACCTGCTGACGGAGAGCAGGACGTTCCCGCCCAGCGGGGAGTTCGCGGCGCAGGCCAACGCCAAGGCCTCGCTGTACGAGGAGGCGGACGCCGATCGCGAGGCGTTCTGGGCCGCGCAGGCCCAGCGCCTGCACTGGCACACCGCGCCCACCCAGGTGCTGGACTGGTCCAACGCCCCGTTCGCGCAGTGGTTCGCCGACGGCAAGCTGAACGTGGCCTACAACTGTGTGGACCGGCACGTGGAGTCCGGGCACGGCGAGCAGGTGGCCATCCACTGGGAGGGCGAGCCGGGCGACACCCGGACGATCACCTACAACGACCTCAAGGCCGAGGTGAGCAAGGCCGCGAACGCGCTGACCGGGCTGGGCCTGGCCGCGGGCGACCGGGTGGCCATCTACATGCCGATGGTGCCCGAGGCGATCTTCTCCATGCTGGCCTGCGCCCGGCTGGGCGTGGTGCACAGCGTGGTGTTCGGCGGCTTCTCGGCGGAGGCCCTGCGTTCGCGCATCGAGGACGCCGCGGCCAAGCTGGTGATCACCACTGACGGCCAGTACCGGCGCGGCAACCCGGTCTCGCTCAAGGCGGCCGTGGACGAGGCCGTGGCCAAGACCCCGACCGTGACCAACGTGCTGGTGGTGCGGCGCACCGGCGGCGAGGTGGACTGGACCGAGGGCAGGGACCTGTGGTGGCACGAGCTGGTGGACGGCCAGTCCGCCGAGCACACCCCGGAGGCCTTCGACGCCGAGCACCCGCTGTTCATCCTCTACACCTCGGGCACCACCGGTAACCCCAAGGGCATCCTGCACACCTCGGGCGGCTACCTGACCCAGGCCAGCTACACCCACCACAACGTGTTCGACCTCAAGCCGGACACCGACGTGTACTGGTGCACGGCCGACATCGGCTGGGTCACCGGGCACAGCTACATCGTGTACGGCCCGCTGTCCAACCGGGTCACCCAGGTCGTCTACGAGGGCACGCCGAACACCCCGCACGAGGGTCGGCACTGGGAGATCATCCAGAAGTACGGGGTGTCGATCTACTACACCGCGCCCACCCTGATCCGCACCTTCATGAAGTGGGGCGCGGACATCCCGGCCCGCTACGACCTGAGCAGCCTGCGCGTGCTGGGCAGCGTCGGCGAGCCGATCAACCCCGAGGCGTGGATGTGGTACCGGGAGCACGTCGGCGCCAACCGGGCCCCGATCGTGGACACCTGGTGGCAGACCGAGACCGGCGCGATCATGATCTCCCCGCTGCCCGGGGTCACCGCGACCAAGCCGGGTTCGGCCATGGGCCCGCTGCCCGGCATCGGGGCCAAGGTCGTCGACGACACCGGTGCGGAGGTCGGCAAGGGCGGTGGCGGCTACCTGGTGCTGGACAAGCCGTGGCCCTCGATGCTGCGCGGGATCTGGGGCGACGAGGCCCGCTTCCGCGAGACCTACTGGTCGCGCTTCACCGAGCAGGGCTACTACTTCGCCGGTGACGGGGCCAAGTACGACAACGACGGGGCCGTGTGGCTGCTCGGCCGGGTGGACGACGTGATGAACGTGTCCGGCCACCGGATCTCCACCACCGAGGTGGAGTCCGCGCTGGTCTCGCACTCGCGGGTGGCCGAGGCCGCGGTGGTCGGCGCCACCGACCCGACCACCGGGCAGGCCATCGTGGCCTTCGTGATCCTGCGCGGGGTGCAGCCCGACGAGGACGCCACCGCGCTGGTCAAGTCCCTGCGCGACCACGTGGCCACCGAGATCGGCCCGATCGCCAAGCCCAGGCAGGTCATGGTCGTGCCGGAGCTGCCGAAGACCCGCTCGGGCAAGATCATGCGCCGTCTGCTGCGGGACGTGGCGGAGAACCGGCAGGTCGGTGACGTCACCACGCTGGCCGACTCCTCGGTGATGGACCTGATCTCCAGCGGCCTCCAGTCGGGCAAGGCCGAGGACTGAGCCGCCGGGCTCGTGCGGGGACCACGCCCCGCACGAGCCCGACCGCGGCCTACGCCCCGCCCTGCTGCTGCGGCGGCTGGGGCTGTCCGTAGTACTGGGCGGGCGGCTGCTGCGGCTGGCCGTAGACCTGCTGCTGCGGATAGGTCTGCTGGGGCGGGTACGGCTGCTGCGGGAACTGCGGGGCGGCGCCGTAGTTCTGGGTCGAGGGCTTGGCCCTGACCGCCGCCGAGATCAACACGCCGCCGGACACCAGGGTCGCGAAGGCTCCGAGGCCGATCAGCCACCAGCCCGAGCTGCTGTTGTTGGACTGTTGTTGCGAGTAGGTCCGGTTGCCGCCCTTCGAGGAGTGGCAGATGTCCCCCGGGTGCATGGTCTGCCCACCACAGGTCACACCGCTGGAGTTCAGCGCGACCACCCCCGCGACGATCATGCCCAGCCCCACGACGAGGCCGAGGACCAGCCGGACAAGCCTGATTCCACCGAGCACTGTGCTCCCCCTCCGAACCGACGTGACCAGCGCCGTACTGCGGTCACCCGTCCGAGTCATTAAAATGACGTCAAGGTGAGCCGGGAAGTCTGGTCGGCATGAGTATGACGTGTTAGCCGACCACTGGAGCTGTTTTGTCGCAACGCCCTGCCGCCCTCAGTGACCTCGCCCGCTACCTCAGAACCGAGACCGCCGGTGGACTGGTGCTGCTCGGTGCCACCGCCATCGCCCTGTTGTGGGCCAACTCACCGCTGTCCGGCAGCTATGCGGCGCTGCGCGACTTCCAGGTCGGCCCCGACCTGCTGCACCTGAACCTGTCGCTGGGCAGCTGGGCCAAGGACGGGCTGCTCGCGCTGTTCTTCTTCGTCGCGGGCCTGGAGCTCAAGCGGGAACTGGTGGTCGGCGAGCTGTCCGACCGCAGGGCCGCGGCGCTGCCGGTGGCCGCCGCGCTGGGCGGCATGATCGTGCCCGCACTGCTGGCCCTGGCCGTCGGCGGCGGCGCGCCCGGCATGGACAAGGCCTGGGCCATCCCGGTGGCCACCGACATCGCCTTCGCGCTGGGCGTGCTGGCGCTGACCGGCTCGGGCATGCCCGCCAGCGCGCGGATCTTCCTGCTCAGCCTGGCCGTGGTCGACGACCTGGGCGCCATTCTGGTGATCGCGCTGGTGTTCTCCAGCTCCTTCGACTTCCTCGCGCTGGCGATCGCCGTGCTGCTGCTGGCGCTGTACTGGTACCTCCAGCACCGCAGGGTCACCAGCGCCTGGATCTACGTGCCGCTCGCGGTCGCGGTGTGGGTCGCGGTGCACACGGCCGGAGTGCACGCCACGATCGCCGGGGTGGCGCTGGGCCTGCTCACCAGGGTCCGCCGCGACCCGTACGAGAAGTGCTCGCCCGCGGTGCGCCTGGAGCACCGGCTGCAACCCTGGTCGGCCGGGCTGGCGGTACCGGTGTTCGCGCTGTTCGCGGCGGGTGTGCCGGTGGGCGGCAACGCGCTGCGCGCCCTGGTCGGCGATCAGCTGGCGATCGCCGTGGTGGTCGGGCTGGTCGTGGGCAAGGCCGTGGGCGTGCTCGGCGCCGCCCTGCTCGCGGTGCGCCTGAAGTGGGCGCAGAAGCCGCGCGACCTGGGCTGGCGGGACATGGCGGCGGTCGCGGTGCTCGGCGGGGTGGGCTTCACGGTGAGCCTGCTGATGGCCGAACTGGGCCTGGAAGGCGAGGCAGAAGACCTGGCCAAGGCAGCCGTCCTGATCGCCTCGGCGATGGCCTCGCTGGTGGGCGCGGCACTGCTGCTGCGCCGGAGTCGGGTGCACCGCACGGCGAACGAGTGAGGGTGCATGGCACGATGACCACCGTGACAGGCCCTGGACACCACGCGAACGGCACCCCTGACGGCGCGCTGCCCCCGGTGCCCTCGATCCCGCTGACCGAGGAAACGGCCAGAGGAGTCGCCGAGGAGCAGTCCGTCGGTGGGCTCGTGCGCGATGCCATGACGCACATCTCCACGCTGCTGCGCGCCGAGATCGAGCTGGCCAAGCTGGAGGTCGTCGCCGAGGCCAAGAAGGGCCTGCGCGGCGGCGTGTACTTCCTGGTCGCGCTGGCGATCCTGCTGTTCAGCCTGTTCTTCCTGTTCATGATGGTGGCCAACTTCTTCTCCGAGGGCTTGGCCGACCTGGGCATGCTGCGCTCGTTCTCGTACCTGCTCGGCTACTTCGTCACCTTCCTGCTGATGCTGGGCGGGGCCGGGCTGGCCGGGCTGATGGGCTACCGCAAGGTGCGCGGCATCAAGGCACCTGAGCGGACCATCGAGTCCATGAAGGACACGGCGGCCGCGCTGCGCCACCCCGGCGAGCGCTGAGCAGAGCCCCCGACCCGTCCTCGGTGCGGTTACCGGGGGCGTGGCGGCACCGGGACGTCTCGGCCAACGGCATCCGGCTGCACCTCGCCGAGAGCGGTACGGGCCCGCTCGTGCTGCTGCTGCACGGCTTCCCCGAGTTCTGGTGGACCTGGCGGCGGCAGCTGACCGCGCTGGCCGAGTCCGGGTACCGGGCGGTGGCGGTGGACCTGCGCGGCTGCGGGGACTCCGACAAGCCACCGCGCGGCTACGACGGCTGGACCCTGGCCGGGGACGTGGCCGGGCTGGTCAAGGCGCTGGGCGCCCGCCGCGCACACCTGGTAGGGCACGGCTGGGGCGGTCTGGTGGCCTGGACCGCCGCCGCACTGCACCCGCGCCTGGTGGCCTCGGTGTCCACGCTGGCCGCACCGCACCCGCTGGAGCTGCGCAGGCGCCCACCCGCACCGCGCCACCTGCTCGCGGCCCAGCTCCCGATCTGGCCCGAGCGCTGGCTGACCGCCGACGGGGCCGCCGCCGTGCAGCGGTTGCTGCTGGCCTGGTCGGCGGTCCCGCCGGCGGCCGAGGTGCTGGCCCGCACCCGGCAGGCCATGTCGGTGCCTGGCGTGGCGCACTGCTCGCTGGAGTACCTGCGGTGGGCGTTCCGCTCGCGGTTGCGCGGGGACGGCAGGCAGTTCGCCCAGGCGATGCGCAGGCGGCTGACGGTGCCCGTGCTGACCGTGGCCGGGCGGCTCGACCCGTGCGTGCGCGTGGCCGCGGTCCAGGGCTCCGCGCGGTGGGTGGACGGCCCGTTCACCCACCACTGCCTGGACGGGGTGGGGCACTTCCCGCACCGGGAGGCGCCCGAGCAGGTCACCGAACTGCTGCTGGCCCAGCTACTCCGCGCAGGACCCGGTTGACACCGCGCGGAACATGTTCGGCGCACCGGCCACCACGTTGGCCACCTGCGCGGCGGTCAGCGCGAACCCGGTCTCCGGATCGTCCACGGCCGCGCCGAACACCACGCCGATCACCCGGCCGTTCGGGTCGATCAGCGGGCCACCGGAGTTGCCGCTCTTGACCGTGGACCGCACGGTGAACACGTCCCTGGTGACCTTACGCGAGCCGTAGATGTCGGGGCCGTTGAGCTCGATGCGCTGCCGGACCCTGGCCGCACGCGCCGTGTACGGGCCGTCCAGCGGGTAGCCGAGCACGATCGCGTCCTGGCCGGAGGTGTACTGGGACTGGTCGAAGCGCAGCGGGGTGGCGTCCAGGCCGGGCACGGACAGCACCGCCACGTCGATCTCCGGGTCGTAGTAGACGACGTGCGCGGTGAGCTGGCCGCGCCCCACCTCCACCGAGGTGTCGTCGGTGCCCGCGACCACGTGCGCGTTGGTCATGACCCGCTCCGGGCCGATCACGAACCCGCTGCCCTCCAGCGCCCGCGAGCAGGACGGGGCCTTGCCGCGCACCTTGAGCACGCTGGGCTGCACCGCACGCACGATCTGGCTGTTCTGCAACGCCGTGTCCGGCGGGTCGACCACGGCGATGGGCGTGCGGGTGAACGGGCCGGTGGCGGTGAGCAGGCCGGTGCTGAGCAGCTTGCTGACGTCGTTGGGCAGTTGCTCGGCCTGTGCGGGCATCAGGTTGTTGACCGTGCCCAGCACCACCGAGCCCCGGATCGCGGCGGCCAGCCCGGGTACCGGCACCGAGGTCAGCGGCAGGGCGAAGACCCAGGCCACCACGAACACCACGGCGCACTGCACCAGTGCGCCCAGCGTGTAGTCCACGCTGGCGAAGGGCCCGAGCCGGATGTGCTGGCGGATGGACCGGCCCAGCCACACGCCGATCGTCTCGCCCAGTGCGACCAGCAGCACCAGCGCGCCCATCCAGACCGCGATCCTGGTGACGTTGCTGTTGAAGTTCTGCATGATCATCGGGGTCACGATCAACCCGATGACGGTTCCGCCGAGCACACCCACGGTGGCGGGCAGGGTGGTGATCAGGCCGTGCCGGGCGCCGGAGATCGCGGCGATCACCGCGAGCAACACCACCACAAGGTCAACCCAGTTCACCGGGGCACCTCCGAGTTCGCCGCCCGCAGGGCCTCGTCCAGATCACGTACGTCCGCCGCGTTCCACGGCTGCTCCCAGCCCGCGAGCGAGAGCAGGCCGCTGAGCAGCCCGGCGGTGAAACCCCACACCAGCATGCCCGGTGCCGAGAAGGCGGGCCCGGTGTAGCCGGAGGGGTGGGTGACCCGGAACCGGTTGGCCGGGTCCACCAGGTGCGCGACCGGCACCCTGGCCACCGCTGAGGTCTCGGCGGCGTCCACCGGGTACACCCGGCTGGGCCGCACCCAGTGCGCCAGCACCGGGGTCACCAGGAAGCCGGAGACCGGCACGTACAGGTCGGGGAACAGCGCGACCGGGCGCACGCCCTCGGGCAGCACCCCGGCCTCCTCCGCCGCCTCGCGCAGCGCCGTGGCCACCGGCCCGTCGTCGCCAGCGTCGGCCGAGCCACCGGGGAAGGCCACCTGGCCCGGGTGCGAGTTGAGCGTGTCGGCCCGGCGTAACAGCAGCACGTCCGGGCCCTCCGCGCCCTCGTCCTCGCCGAACAGCATCAGCACCGAGGCCCGGCGCGGCGTGCCGCTGCTCGGCGGGGAGATCCGGGTGAAGGCGGCGGCGTCCAGCCCCGCTGTGGCCTTGACCAGCCCGGTCAACCACTCGGGCAGGTCGGCGGCGTCCACCAGCGGACCAGGGCTCATCCGGTTGCCACTCCGTTTCCTTGCTGGCGGACCGCCTGGCGGACCTGATCCGGTGTCGTGAACACAGCCGGGCTGAGGACGCGGTGCGCCGCGCCCCCGGCGTCAACTACGTAGCTGATCGGGAAGGCGTTCGGTTTGCCCAGCACTTTGGCCACCGCGCCGCTGGGGTCCCACACCGAGGGCAGGTGCACCCCCAGCCCGGCCAGCATGTCCAGGCCACTGGCCTGGTCGCTGTTCGCGGGCACCTGGACCAGCAGCACCGTGGCCGCACCGGGCTCGGCGGCGTAGTCCTGGAGGGCCTTGAGCTCGTCCCGGCAGGGCAGGCACCAGGGCTCCCAGAAGTTGACCAGCGCGGGCCGTCCGCCGAGCACGGCGCCCAGGTCCACCGCCGAGCCGTCGGCCATGCACTCCACCTTGAGCCCGCTCAGCTTCGCCGCGGCACCGCCGCCGCCCTGCGGGGCGGGGCACTTGGCCAGCGCGGCCTTGGCCCGCAGCGCGGTCAGGTCCGGGGCGGGCGCGGCGGCGGGCTGCGGCTGCGACCTCGGCCAGAACGCGACGGCGGCGGCCACCACCAGCACCAGACCCACCAGCACCCAGCGCAGCCTGGTGCTCAACGATCCGCCCGCGCGCTCGCTCATCCGGTGGCCTGCCCGAACCGCTCCCCCGCCCTGGCCCGCTCGGCCAGTGCCAGCAGGTGCTCGGTCTCCGGGCCCTTCACCAGCCGCTCCGCGACGGCGGGATCGGTGGGGCCCTCGCCGTAGGAGGGACAATCGTACATCAGGAAGCAGGCTCCGCAGGCAGGCTTTCGTGCGTGGCAGACCCGCCTGCCGTGGAAGATCGTCCAGTGCGAGGCCATCGTCCAGTCCCTGGGCTGGACCAGCGCGCCCACCGCGTGCTCCACCTTGACCGGGTCGGTCAGCTCGGTCCAGCCCCAGCGGCGGACCAGCCTGCCGAAGTGCGTGTCCACGGTGATGCCCGGCACGTCGAAGGCCTCGCCGAGCACCACGTTGGCGGTCTTGCGGCCGATGCCGGGCAGCGCGACCAGCTCCTCCAGGGTGCCGGGCACCTGCCCCTCGTGCCGCTCCTCCAGCGCGGCGCCCAGGCCCATGATCGAGCTGGCCTTGTTCCGGAAGAACCCGGTCGGCCGGATCAGCTCCTCCAGCTCGACCCGGTCGGCACCGGCGTAGTCGGCGGCGGTCCGGTACCTGGCGAACAGCGCGGGCGTGACCTCGTTCACCCTCTTGTCGGTGCACTGGGCCGACAGGATGACCGCGACGGTCAGCTCCAGCGGGTCGGTGAAGTCCAGCTCGCAGTGCGCGTCGGGGTAGCCCACGGCCAGCGCGCGCACCATCCTGCGCACCCTGCGGACCAGGCCGAGCTCGGCTCTGGCGGGGCCCTGCTCGGCTCGGGTGCGGGTACGGGTGACCGGTGGCACCACACCAGCGTACGGACCTGATCCGACACCTCCGACACGCCGGGGTGACCCCCCTGTGCACCGCACGGGTGAGGATGAGACAAGATGGAGTCACCATGACTGCCTGGCTTGTGCTTGTCGTACCGCTTCTGATCATGTTCTTCGCGCTCTTCATGGAGCGCGTGGAAGCTCGACTCCGGCATGTGGCAGTGCAGGAGAACGAGGTTGAGGAGTTCTTGGAGCAGGCCCGACCCGATGAGGTCAGGGCCCTCTACGGGCACGGCATCGGCCGGGCCCTGGAGCTGTTCCGCCTGCGCCGTCGTGGAGGACGCGCCGCACGGCTGCGTCCCCGGCGGACCAGGGGCAACGGGTCCTAGACTGCTCGCAAGTGATCGGCGGCACGAGGTAATCGGCCGCCGCGTCTCGACAGGAGGGACGAGGTGGACGAGACCCTGGCCCGCGCGGGCATCTTCCAGGGTGTGGAACAGGCAGCGGCGGAAGCCCTGCTGCACACGCTGGAGGCGATCGACTTCCCGCGCGGACACGTGATCTTCGCGGAGGGTGAGCCGGGCGACCGGCTGTACATCATCCAGTCCGGGAAGGTGAAGATCGGGCGCAAGTCCCCGGACGGCAGGGAGAACCTGCTGTCCATCATGGGGCCGTCCGACATGTTCGGCGAGCTGTCGATCTTCGACCCCGGGCCGAGGACCTCGACGGCGACCACCGTCACCGAGGTCAGGGCCCTGTCCATGGGTCGCCCCGAGCTGCGGGAGTGGATCGCCAAGCGGCCGGAGATCGCCGAGCAACTGCTGCGGGTGCTCGCCCGCAGGCTGCGCCGGACGAACAACATGCTGGCCGACCTGATCTTCACCGACGTGCCCGGCCGGGTGGCCAAGGCGCTGTTGCAGTTCGCGCAGCGCTTCGGCAGCCAGGAGGCGGGCCTGCTGCGGGTCACCCACGACCTGACGCAGGAGGAGATCGCGCAGTACGTGGGCGCCTCGCGGGAGACCGTGAACAAGGCCCTCGCGGACTTCGCGCACCGCGGCTGGCTGCGGCTGGAGGGCAAGAGCGTGCTGATCCTCGACCCCGAGCGGCTGGCCCGCCGGGCTCGCTGACCAGCAGAGCAAGCACGAGGAAGGCCCCGGGCGATGCCCGGGGCCTTCCTCTGTGTCTGGGGCGCGGGGGCGGTGCCCCGCAAAAACATCGAGGGAGTGTGCCCGCACTGTCCGCGGGCACACTCCCTCGACTCACGAGATTCCGGGTGCCGCCCCCGACGCGGCACTCCGGCCTCTCGTGTCCGCGTGAGCCATCCCCCGACGGGCCACGCGCATCCCTACCGGTGACGAGCCCCGAACCCTTCACCGCAGAGGGCCTTGCGCACACAACTGTGTCACGGGGGTGCCCCCGCGATACAACCTCTTTCACCCTCCAGGACTGCGAATTGGCGCCTTGCGTTGCGCTCGTTCACCCACATATCCCAACTTCGTAACCCAAACGAGACTTTTGGGGTGAGTGAGCACACCGCAAATAAACTGGTACCCGCGTACTAGAGTCCGGCATACTGGTACGCATGTCCCACTCCGCCTCGCTGACCGACTACCGGACCGCGCTGACCACTCCCGGCGCCCGGCTGCCGGTGCTCGCCTCCGTGCTGGCGCGGCTGCCCATCGCCATGATCAGCCTGGCGCTGCTGCTGTACGTGCAGCACGCGACCGGCTCCTTCGCCTCGGGCGGGCTGACCGCCGCCGCCGCGCTGGTCGGCGTCGCGATCGGCTCGGTGGTGCAGGGACGGGTCATGGACCGCCTCGGCCCCACCCGGCCGCTGCTCGTGCTGGCCGTGTTCGCGGCCCTGTTCGCCGGTGCCGAGGTGTACGCGATCGAGTCGCACGCCCCGGAGCTCGTGGTGATCGCCCTGGCCCTGGGCATCGGCCTGACCGAACTGACCGTGGGCTCGGCCTCGCGGGCGCTCTGGGTACGGCTGCTGCCGCCCGGCCCCGCCAGGCAGGCCGCCTACGCCTACGAGGCGATCAGCATGGAGGTGTTCTTCATCCTCGGCCCCGGCCTGGCCGGGCTGCTGGCCGCCCTGCCCTGGGCGGGTACCGGTCTGGTCGCGGGCAGCGCCTGCATGATCGTCGGCGCGGTGGCCTTCGCGCTGACCCCCACCGTGCGCGCGTGGCGGCCCACCGGCGAGGAGCTGCGCCCG
Organism: Kutzneria viridogrisea DSM 43870; assembly: GCF_000525635.1. NCBI lineage: Bacteria > Bacillati > Actinomycetota > Actinomycetes > Pseudonocardiales > Pseudonocardiaceae > Kutzneria > Kutzneria viridogrisea. The sequence goes on along the minus strand of NZ_CP007155.1, from coordinate 307,623 downwards.
GCGAGTCTGCTCGGTGCGCTGGTCAGCCCCGGCATGCGCGTGCTCGTGCTGGCGGCACTGGGCTTCGGCATGGTGATCGGCTTCGTGGAGGTGGCGGTGCCCGCCTTCGCGGCGGAGTCCGGCCAGCGCGAGATCGGCGGGGTGATGCTCAGCCTGTGGTCGATCAGCTCGGTGATCTTCGGCGTCTACTACGGTGCCCGGCCCTGGCCGCGCGCCCTGCACCTGCGGCTGCCGGTGCTGCTGACCGGGTTCGCCGTGCTCGTGCTGCTGCTCGCGCTGCCGACCACGCTGTTCTGGCTGGGCGCCGCCCTGCTGGTGGTCGGCACCATGATCACCCCGCAGGCCACGACCCACTCGGTAGCGATCGAGGAGGTCGCGCCCGCGGGCACGGCGACCGAGGCGTTCGGCTGGGTGGTCACGGCGATCACCCTGGGGCTGGCGATCGGCCAGTCGGTCAGCGGTCAGCTGGTCGAACTGGTCGGCCCGCGCTGGTCCTTCGTGGCCGCCTCGGCCGCCGGGCTGGTGATCGCCGCACTGCTGTGGGCCTTCCGCGGCGCCATGCGCAGCAAGCCGCTCACCACGGCCGCCACCGCCGAGCTGGTCACCAGCCGCTGAGCCACACCGGGTTGGTCAGGGCCACCATCGTGTCCGCGGTGGTGGCCGTGGCCACCGGGCGCCGCACCTCCGCGCGGACCCACGCCGACTCGGCGGCCGTCGTCGTCCACCTGGCCACGGCGGTCCCCGAGTCCGGCACCGGCTCGGTGTGCACGACCCCGGCCGGGGTGAGCAGCCGCACCGAGGTGCCAGGCACGCCGCCGACCCGAACCGCCACCTCGACCGCACGGCTCGTGCGCAGCCGCTCGCCGATGCCCGCGTGCCGCCGACCATCGCTCGCGGTCAGCTCCAGCTCCACCCGTGCCGACTCGGCGATCCAGTTCCGGCCCGCCCGCAGGCCCGCGAAGATCGCCGGACCGAGCAGGTCCTCGGCCAGCACCACGTTGTGCGGCAGGCCGACCACCTGCGGCTCGCTGTGCGCGTCGCTGTCGCCGACCGCGGGCACCCAGCGGCCCTCTCGCAACATCGCGTCCCAGGTCTGCACGGTCTTCTCGTCGTCGGCGGTCCACGGGCCGTTCCACACCTCGATGGCGTCCACCAGGTCGTAGCGGAACTCGAAGGAACAGCCCAGGCAGGGCGCGTACGGGTGGGCCGCGACCACCATGCCGCCCACGGAGTGCACCTCGTCCACGAAGCGCCGGAAGTCCCCGGGCTGGTTGTCCCGGTACCGCCAGTCGATCCACCGGCCCACCGGCAGGTTCCAGGCGGGCCAGTGGCCGGAGCGCGTGGTGACCTCCTCGCCGTTGAGGATCAGCAGGTCCTCGGTCGCGTGCAGGCCCCACTGCAGGGACGCGCTGGGCGTGTTGTGCTCCGTGGAGACGATGAAGTCCAGCCCGGCGGCCCGCGCCGCGGCCACCAGCTCCGCGGGCGTGCGCCGACCGTCCGAGTGCTGCGTGTGCAGGTGGCCGTCGCCCCGGTACCAGGCTCGTCCGCGCCGACGTGCGGGCGCACAGGACGGGGCGGGCTTCGGCGGGGTGGGCCTGCCCTGCGGCCCGAACCGCAACGTGATGTCCACCTGGTAGTCCAGCCCCTGCTGGGCCACCGTGTACGGGCCCAGCACCACGTGCCAGGTGCCGGGCCGGATCGGGCCCGCGAGGTAGCCGGGGGTGGCCTCGGTGGCGTTGATCGTGAACCGGTCCCGGAACCCGCCGGACCAGCCGCGGAACCCGCGGTGGTTGCCCAGCTCGTGGCCCTCCGGCCCGAACATGCCGATGTCCAGTGCGTTGCCGACCTGGCCCGCGGGCACCTGCGGCTTGTCGTAGCGGTAGACGACCCCGATCTCGTTGACCCCGCTGGGGACCTCGACCGGCAGGTAGTACCAGTCCGGGGCGCCCGGCTCGAACCGGCCGGTGACGGTCCTGGTCAGCTCGGTGCCGTCCGAGCCGGTGGCGAAGGCGACCGCGGGCAGCATGGCCCCCGCGGCGCCCGCCGCCAGCACGCCACCCGCGCGGAGCAGGGCGCGTCGGTTCACGTGGTGCTCGCACATGCCGCCGACCGTAGGACGCGAAACGTGACCCGAAAACCTCCAACCGGTGAACTCCACACGTCGTGAACCCCCAACCCGCGAGTCCCGCTCTCCCGCGCGCGAGTCCCGCTCTCCCGCGCGCGAGTCCCGTTCTGCTGCACGCGAGTCCCGCTCTCCAGCGCCCGAGTCCCGCCCAGCCGCAGCCGAGTCCCGCTCTCCGGCGCGCGAGTCCCGCTTCCCCTTGCCCGTTGCCGACTCCCGCCCGCCCCCGACCGCGTCTTCGCGCCGGTCTCTGGACCGCGGGCTCAGGATGATCACATCTGTCCAGTGATCATCCTGAGACAAGGGAAGAGACCGGACCTCAGCGAAGACGCCGCGCTCCGGAGGAGCGCCAAGAGCGCAGCGGGCACAGCTTCGGGAATCGCCCACCGGAACTTGTCGGGGGTGATGGCTACCGTCCGAACCATGGACCTCACCGCGACCACGGCCCAGCTGGCCGGTACCGCCTCCGACCTGGTGCGCCTGCTGCCCGCCAAGGTGTACGACCCCGTGCTGGCCGGGGTGCTGATCACCGCCGACCGGGGCGGGCTGCTGCTCACCGGGACCGATCGCGAGCGCGGGGTGCGGCTGCGCTGCCCGGCCGTCACGCACACCGACGGCCAGGTGCTGGTGCCCGCCAAGCCGCTGGCGGAGACCCTGCGCGCGCTGGACTCGGAGCAGGTCAGGCTGGTCGTGGAGGGCTCGCGGCTGGCCATCCGCGTGCCGGGCGCGCGGTTCGCCCTGCCGTTACTGGAGGTCGACCTGCACCCCGGGGTGGCCGAGCCCCCGGCCAGGGTCGGCGAGGTGCCGGGCCGGGAGTTCGCCCGCCTGCTGGCGACCGTGGCCTCGGTGGCCAGCAGGGACGACGCGCTGCCGATGCTCACCGGCGTGCGGCTGCGCAACCTGCCCGGTGGCGTGCTCGGCATGGTGGCCACCGACCGGTACCGCATGGCCGTGGCCGAGCTGCCGTGGGCGGCCGAGGCGGAGGTGGACGCCATGGTGCCCGCAGCGGTGCTGGTGGAGGCCGCCAAGCAGGCGGCGGGCGCGGATCGGGTGAGCCTGCACGTGGACTCCGACCGCGCGGGCCTGGTGTGGCAGGACTCGGCGATCACCACCTCTCTGCTGGCCAGCACCCTGCCCGACGAGGCCAAGGTGATCCCCTCCGCCGTGGAGACCACGGTGGAGCTGGAAGCCGACGCGCTCGCGGGTGCCGTGCGCCGGGTCGGGCTCTACACGGAGGGCCGCCAGGTGGTGCAACTGGACATCGGTGAGGGCGAGATCCGGGTGCACGGGGCTGATCCGCAGGCCGGTGAGGCGGAGGAGCGGGTCAAGGCGGAGGTCACCGGCGGCCGGATGACCCCCGCCTACCAGGTGCGGTACCTGTCCGACGCGCTCAAGGCGTTCGCGGGTGACCGGGTACGCATCGGGGTGCCCAGCGGCCTGCGCGGCACGCTGTTCAGCTCGCTGGACGATCGGCTGCGGTACCTGGTCGTGCCGATCCGGCCGCAGGCGAGGTGATGCCGCTGGACCGGATGAAACGCAGCTCCGTGGTGCCCGGCTCGTCGCGGTACGGCTGGGTCTGACCGGTGGCCCGGAACCCGTTGCGCTCGTAGAGACCACGAGCGGGCAGGTTGTCCGACACCACCCACAGGCCGACCGGCAGCGGCCCGGCCCAGGACAGGACCTCGGCGATCAGCCGGTCGCCGACGCCGCGGCCACGCGCTCGCGGGGCGACCCACATGCTCACCAGCTCCACCGCCTCGGGCTGGGGCCGGTAGCAGCCGATGATGCCCACCGGGTCAGCGCCGAGCCAGGCGATGATCGGCACACCGCGATCGGGCCGCAGCCGCTCGCGCCACTGCCGCTCGTCGTACGCCGACTCGACGGCCAGTGCGGCGCCGAACGCGCGCGGGGCGTCCGCGAGCGCGGCGAGCCGCAGCTCGCGCCAGGTGCGCCACTGCTCGGCGGTGGGTCGGCTCAGGCTGAGCGGGTCCATGCCCTGGCATGGTGCCCGCCCGGTGTGCCGTGGGCGAGCGGTTATCGGCCGGTGCGCAGGTAGTCCAGCTGGGAGCGGACCGACCACTCGGCCGCCCACCACAGGGACTGGTCCACGTCCGCGTAGACCACCTCCACCACCTGGCGGGCGGTGGCCTCGGCGCCGAGCTGGGCCAGTGCGGCCCGGACCTGGTCCAGGCGCTGCTCGCGGTGCGCGAGGTAGCCGCGCGCGATCTCGCCCGCGTCGGGCAGTTCGGGGCCGTGACCGGGTAGCACCGTGGTGCCTGGCGGCAGCTCGGCGAGCCTGCGCAGGGAGCGGAGGTAGTCGCCGAGCGTGGAGACCACGGTGGTGCCCCGGCCGAGGATCGTGTCCCCGGTGAGCACCGAGGGCGGCTCGTCCTGCTCGATGCGCAGGCACAGCGAGTCCTCGGTGTGCCCCGGCGTGGTGAGCACGCGGATCTCCAGCCCGGCAGCGGTGATCACGTCGCCGTCGGCGAGCCCCTCGCTGCCCAGCCGCAGCTCGGGGTCCAGCGCCAGCACGGGCGCGTCCACCAGGGCGGCGAACTGGCGCACGCCGCCGGCGTGGTCGGGGTGCCCGTGGGTCAGCACGATCTTCTCCACCGGCCCGCACGCCGCCACCCTGCGCAGGTGCTGCTCGTCCTCCGGGCCCGGGTCGACCACGACGCAGCCGGTGGCGCCCGGTGCCCGCAGCACCCAGGTGTTGGTGCCGTCGAGGGTCATCTCACCGGGGTTGTCGGCGAGCAGCACCGAGGCGGTGCTGGTCACCGGGCGCAGCACGCCATAGGCGGGGTGCTCGGCTGTCACGGGTGCTCCACGCGGTCGTCGGGACGGGCGTCCAGGTGCGAGGGAGCGCGGTCGTAGTCGGGGTCGCCGGGCAGCACCGCGTGCAACGCGCCGCCGCGCCGGATCACCTTCGGGATGATCTTGTCGGTGGTCCGTTCCGCGCTCATCGCCGCCGCGACGCCGCCGCACTCCACCAACTCGGCCAGGGTCATCCAGGTCGGTGGCAGCAGTCCGCAGCGCCCGGCCTTCCAATCCTCCAGCGCCTCGGCGGGCCGCTGCCAGTGCGCGTGATCGGCCTCACTGGTGTGCCCGTCCGCCTGCTGCCCCTCGGGCAGCACCGCGAGGAAGAACCGGGCGTCGAAGCGCTTGGGCTCCACCTCCGGGGTGACCCAGTTGGCCCAGGGCCGCAGCAGGTCGGCGCGCAGCACCAGCCTGGCCTCGGACAGGAACTGGGCCAGGGACACCTCGCGGTCCACCAGCGCCTGCCGCACGTCCACGTAGCGGCTGGTGTCCGCGACCACCGAGTCGGCGTCCGGCCCGGCGAGCAGCACGCCGGACTCCTCGAAGGTCTCGCGCACGGCGGCGCACACCAGGGCGCGGGCCATGTCCGGGTCGCAGCCGAAGCGGGCGCCCCACCAGGCGGGCTCGGGACCGACCCAGCCCACCGAGGTGTCGGCGTCCCTGCGGTCCACCCCGCCGCCGGGGAACACGGTCATGCCACCGGCGAAGGCCATGCCGACCACGCGGCGCATCAGGAAGACCTCCATGCCGGAGGCCCCCTCGCGGACCAGCGCGACCGTGGCCGCGTCGCGGGGCACGGCTGGCGGGTCCGGCAGCGGGTCGGGCAGGAGACCGGCGGGCAGGGTCAGTTCCTCAGGCAGGTCGGGCACCCGTTGAGCCTAAGGGGGCAGGATGTCCGCCGTGGAGCGACAACTGCGAGTGGGACTGATCGGCGCCGGACCCTGGGCGCACGCCGTGCACGCGCCAGGCCTGACCGACCACCCCGGAACCCTGCTGACCTCGGTGTGGGCCCGCAGGCCCGAGGCCGCCAAGGAGCTGGCCGACCAGCACGGGGTCGCGGTGGCCGCCAGCCCGGAGGCGCTGCTGGACGAGGTGGACGCGGTGGCCTTCGCCGTGCCGCCCTCGGTGCAGGCCCAGTACGCGGTGCAGGCGGCCAGGGCGGGCAAGCACCTGCTGCTGGAGAAGCCCCTGGGCGGTGATGTCGACCAGGCCCGCCGGGTCGCCGAAGCGGTGGGCGAGGCCGGGGTGGCCGCACTGGTGATGCTGACCCTGCACTTCGCGCCGGAGACCACCGACTGGCTCGCCGAACTGGACCGCCTGGGCGGCTGGGCGGGTGGCTCCGCGAAGTGGCTGTCCGGGGCGCTGCTGGGCGGTCCCTACTCGGGGTCGTCCTGGCGGCACGAGCAGGGCGCGCTGGCCGACATCGGGCCGCACGCGCTGGACCTGCTCGACAGCGCGCTGGGCCGGATCACCGAGGTGATCGGCGCGCACCACGGCGGCAGCGACCTGTGGCACCTGCTGCTGGCCCACGAGACCGGTGCCACCAGCACCGCCTCGCTGTCGCTGCGGCTGCCGATGCGGCCCACGGTGGTCGAGTTCACCGTGTACGGCGAGCACGGGCACCGCGCGCTGGGCGGCAAGAACACACCGGCCCAGGAGTGCTACACGGCGCTGCTCGACGACTTCGTCGCCATGGTGCACAGCGGGGTCCGCGAGCACGCCTGCGACGCCCAGCGCGGCCTGCACCTGCAACTGGTGCTGGACCAGGCCCTGCGCAAGATCGGGCAGTCCTAGCCGGTCAGTTGCCGCCCGGTCCGCTGCGGGCCTGCGGGATGTCGTTGGACCAGTCCCCACCCTGCTTGGGCTTCTGCTCGCGCTGTGCCAGCTCCTCGTGGAGCTGGCGCAGCAGGTCCCGCTCCACGTCGCTGAGCTTGTCCTCGGCCACCGGCTGGTAGTCGATCAGCCCCAGTGCCGCGGGGCCAGCGGGCGGGTCGATCACCGGCGGGCGGGTCGGGTCGGCGGGCCGCTCCAGCACCACGGTCTCGGCGACGGGCGGTTCGGGCTCGGGTTCCGGCTCGGCCAGTTCCAGCGCGTGCTCGACGGGCGCGAGCGGCTCGGGTTCGGGCACGAGGTCGATCGGCGCGGACCTGGCCACCGCCGGGGTCGTGCCCGCCGGGGCGGACTGGTGCGCGGACCGGCTGGTCGCGGTGTCCGCGCTGGTGGATAACGGCCCGTCCAGGTTCACCGGGTTGGCCACGGTCGCCGCCGTGACGTGGTAGTCGGAGGCCTCGACACCCGGCCGCAGCACCTCGACCACCGCGCGCAGCCCGGCGGAGTCCAGGGCCTGACCGATCCGGTACGCCGTGGCCGGGGCGTAGCCCTCCGGCCCGATCTCGACCACCACCACCCGCTGCGGCACCGCTCCGGGCGTGGCGCCCGCCGGGGTGATCCGCCACACGCACTGCACGGACCGCAGGCCCAGCAGGAAGCCGGTGACCGGGCGCAGGGCCTCGGCCACACCCGCCGCGGGGTCGGGCTCACTGCTGAACCGGTGCGGCTGGGTGTACCAGGTGTCGCGGACCTTGAGCCGGTCGGCGAGCGCGGGCTCGGACCGGGTCTCCTCCAGCAGTCCGCGCAGGTACTTGTGCTCTTCGGGGTTCACCGGCACACCGCCCGCGATCAGGCAGCCGATCAACAGTTCGGCGGCCCGGTCCAGCTCGGCGATGGCGACCAGTTCCCGCGCCGAGGTCAGCGCGTCGTCGTCCACCCGACCGGCCATCCGCAGCAGGAAGTCGTGCAGCCGGTCGGCCAGGCCCTCACCCGAGGCGAGCTCCGCCATGCCGGGTCTCCTTTCAGCTGTGGACGAGGTCGGCCGCACCGGTGCACAGCAGGTCCGACACGTCGAGCGCGGCCAGGTGGTAAGGCGTCAGATCGAAGCCCTGCGGCAGCACCTCGACGCACGGGTCGTGCTCGCCGAGTGCCCGCAGCATGCGCTGCACCTCACCGGTCAGCCGGTGGTGGTCGGCCGTGGCGCTGGCCAGCACCACCCGCCTGCTCGGCTCGCCGACCGCGTGCCGCCAACTGCACCGCACGTCACCGACGCCCACGCGGTTGCGCAGAGTAGCCCCCAGCACCACGCCGACGGAGTCCCCGGTGACCGCTTGGTCCGGCGACTCCGAGGAGAAGGTGTACCGGTGTGCGGGCACCTCGTCCAGCCCCAGCACGGAACTGGCCAGGCCCGGCGCCGCGCCGATCGCGCGCAACTGGCCGTGTTCCTGCACGGTGAGCCCGATCCGGTCGTGCAGCAGGGCACGGGGCAGCACCCGGCACAGCACGGGCAGCGCCCCGCTGGCCAGCCAGTCGCGGAACCGCCAGAGCTGGTCGTCGGAGAGCCGACCGGCCAGTCTGAGCAGCAGCTCGTGTGCGTTCAGCTCGGCGTCGTCCTGCACGCCAACACCGCCCCTTCAAGCGACGAAGGTGGTACTTCGCGGTCTAGGAGACCAGGAAGGACCACCTTCGCGCCACCCGAACGGGCGATGAGTATCAGGCCACTTCGACGATCAGCTCGACCTCGACCGGGGCGCCCAGCGGCAGCTCGGCGACCCCGACGGCGGAGCGGGCGTGCACCCCCGCGTCCCCGAAGACCTCGCCGAACAGCTCGGAGGCCCCGTTGACCACCGCGGGCTGGCCGGTGAAGCCCTCGGCGGAGGCCACGAAGCCGACGACCTTCACGACCCGCACCACGGAATCGATGCCGACCAGGGCGTGCACGGCGGCCAGCGCGTTGAGCGCGCAGGTGCGGGCGTGCTGCTTGGCCTCGTCGGCGCCGATCTCGCCGCCGACCTTGCCGGTCGCGGCCAGCGCGCCGGACACGAAGGGCAGCTGGCCCGAGGTGTACACCAGCGAGCCGGTGCGCACGGCGGGCACGTAGGCGGCCACCGGGGCGGCCACCGCGGGCAGCTCGATGCCCAGTTCAGCGAGCTTGGCGCTCCAGCTCACACTTCCCCCTTAACCCGCTTGAGGTAGGCGACGTGCTGCTCGCCGGTCGGGTTCGCCAGCACCGTCACCAGCTCCCAGCCGTCCTCGCCCCACTGGTCGAGGATCTGCTTGGTCGCGTGGATCAGCAGCGGGACGGTTGCGTATTCCCACTTCGTGGTCATGCGGGAAGCCTAACGGCGGAGCCTGCCGGGCCCTCCGGCACGCTATTTTCGATCACGTGGATACCTGGAGGATCATCGCGACCTGCCTGCTCGGCCTGGGCGGCATCGTCATGACACTGGTGTTCATGGCGCAGACCCGGGACCGCAGGGGCTCCACGCACTGGGACGTGATCCGGGTCTCACTGATCTCCCTGGGGATCTTCGCCTTCCTGTGCCTGCTCACCGCGACCGTGCTGCCAGCGACCATCGCCTGGGGGCTGGTCGTCGCGATCGCGATCATCATCGTGCTGCTGCACCACGTGAGCTAGTGCCCACACACCAGGGCGGCGGCGCAGGCCCGCGCATAGTCTGAGCAGGTGACCACCCCTGTGGACAGCGCTGTCGGATGGACGGACGAGCTGGCGCGCGCCCGGCTGCACGTGGTCACCGGCAAGGGCGGCACCGGCAAGACCACGGTGGCGGCGGCGCTCGCGCTGGCGCTGGCCACCGGCGGGCGCCGGGTGCTGCTGGTGGAGGTCGAGGAGCGGCAGGGCATCGCGCAGTTGTTCGACCGCGCCCCGCTGCCCTACAGCGAGGAGCGGATCGCCTCCGCGCCTGGCGGCGGCGAGGTGCGCGCGCTGGCGGTGGACGCCGAGGCGGCGCTGCTGGAGTACCTGGCGATGTTCTACAACCTGGGCTTCGCGGGCCGCACGCTCAAGCGCATGGGCGCCGTGGAGTTCGTCACCACCCTGGCACCGGGCCTGCGCGACGTGCTGCAGACCGGCAAGGTCAAGGAGTGCGTCGGCCGCACCGACAGCTCCGGCAGGCACCTGTACGACGCGGTGGTGCTGGACGCGCCGCCGACCGGCCGGGTGGTGAAGTTCCTGGACGTCACCAAGGCCGTGACCGACGTGGCCAAGGTCGGTCCGATCCGCGGGCAGAGCGAGGGCGTGGTGCGGCTGCTGCACTCCGGGGACACGGCGGTGCACCTGGTGACCCTGCTGGAGGAGATGCCGGTGCGGGAGACCATGGACGCGCTGGTCGAGCTGGACGGCGCCGACCTGCGCCCCGGAGCGGTGTTCGTGAACCGGGTGCGCCCGCCCCGGCTGGACGCGGCGGCGGTGGACGCGGCGGCGGTCGGCGAGGTGGACGAGGACCAGGTGCGCGCCGGGCTGCTGGCGGCCGGACTGGACCTGGCCGTGGACGAGCTGGAGGGCCTGGTCGACGAGACCGTGGACCACGCCGTGCGGGTGCGTGCCGAGCAGCGGGCCAGCGCCGAGCTGACCGAGTCGGACCTGCCCGCGGTGCGGCTGCCCGAGCTGGTGGACGGGGTGGACCTGGCCGCGCTGTACGAGCTGGCCGAGAAGCTGGTCGCCCAGGGGGTGCGGTGATGGTGCACCGGCTCGACGTGGACGCGCTGATCGACGACCAGGCCACCAAGGTGGTGGTCTGCTGCGGCTCCGGCGGGGTGGGCAAGACGACCACGGCCGCGGCGCTGGCCGCACGCGCCGCCGAGCGGGGCAGGCGCACGGTGGTGCTGACCATCGACCCCGCGCGGCGGCTGGCCCAGTCGCTGGGCCTGCGCGAGCTGGACAACCACCCGAGGCAGGTGCGGGTCAGCGGCTTCGCCCCCAAGGGCGAGCTGTACGCGATGATGCTGGACATGCGCCGCACCTTCGACGACATGGTGCTGGCGCACGCCGGGCCGGACCGGGCCGAGCAGATCCTGGCCAACCCCTTCTACCAGACCATTTCCTCCTCCTTCTCCGGCACGCAGGAGTACATGGCCATGGAGAAGCTGGGGCAGCTGGCCGCCGAGGGCAGCTGGGACCTGATCGTGGTGGACACCCCGCCGAGCCGCTCGGCCCTGGACTTCCTGGACGCCCCGCAGCGGCTGTCCACGGTGCTCGACGGGCGCATCATCCGGCTGCTCTCGGCGCCGGCCCGGGCCGGGGGGCGCGGCCTGCTCAAGATCGTCGGAGCCGGGTTCGGCCTGTTCACCAAGGCCATCTCGACGATCATCGGCGGGCAGCTGCTCGCCGACGCCTCTGCCTTCGTGCAGGCCTTCGACTCCATGTTCGGCGGCTTCCGGGAACGCGCGCAGAAGACGTACCAGCTGCTGCGCTCGCCCGGCACGGCCTTCCTCGTGGTGGCCGCGCCCGAGCCGGACGCGCTGCGCGAGGCGTCCTACTTCGTGGAACGGCTGGCCGAGGAGACGATGCCGCTGGCCGGGCTGGTGCTCAACCGCACGCACCCGGTGCTGGCCGAGCTGCCCGCCGCGCGGGCCCAGGCCGCCGCCGAGGAGCTCAGCAGTGGTGGTGCGCACCCGCTGGCCGTCGCGGTGCTGCGGCTGCACGCGGACCGGGTGGCCGTGGCGACCAGGGAGAAGCGCCTGCTCGCCAGGTTCACCAAGGCGCACCCCTCGGTGTCCCTGGTGGGCGTGCCCGCGTTGGCCGAGGACGTGCACGACCTGGCCGGGCTGCGTGAGATCGGTCGCAGACTGGCCGGGGAATAACCGGTCCGTCGGCGGTTTTCACGCTATTAACGCGTGAAAACCGCCGGGCGGCCGGTCAATTGTTGATCACTAACTGGGTGTTTGATCAAACAGGTGCCAGGTCAACTCACCTGGTACTCGTCCAGATCGGCGTGTTCGCGTCGAGCCGTGTCCAGCAACTCGTGCCACGAATCGACGTCGGGGCGGCGACGCAGCAGAGCACGACGCTCACGCTCCGTCATTCCACCCCAGACACCGAACTCGATCCGGTTGTCCAGCGCTTCGGCCAGACATTCAGTACGCACCGGGCAGCCAAGGCAGACGATCTTGGCTTTGCGCTGCTCAGCGCCTCGGACGAACAGTTGCTCCGGATCCTCGTCGCGACAGGCCGCACGGATCCGCCAATCCCCCTGAAGGAACTCCATACCCCCGCTCCCCTACGTCTCGCCCAAAACCAGTACCCCCCGGTACTGGGTGCCGTAGGCTGTCCACGGGTGTGGACTGCCGTTCAGCTGTTCTCGTGAGACGTTGACGGACTGTAGAGCCATCCGGTTCCCATGCCAACACCGGGTTACCCTAATGTGAGCTGCGATCACCCGATGTGGTGGCTCTCCGCGCATGATTGGCCACCCGGAAGTGCTCTCACCCGGCCACCACGCGCTCACGCGTAGTGTGGGGCGGGTGCGTGTGGGCAACGGTTTGGTGAAGCTGGTCGGGCTCTGCTTGCTTGCCGGTGTGCTGGTGGCGGGCATGCTGTTCCCGGCGGTGGGCGCGATGGGTGTGGTCTCCAACCGCGCCAGTGACACGGTCGACGCCACCTCGGCGGACCTGGTCACCACCGACCCGCCGCTGGTGTCGGTGGTGACCGACAAGGACAACCAGCCGATCGCCTACCTGTACCAGCAGTACCGGGTGAACACGCCGTCGAGCCAGATCTCCGACGTGATGAAGGCGGCCATCGTCGCCATCGAGGACCACCGCTTCTACGCGCACGCGGGCGTGGACTGGACCGGGACCCTGCGCGCGCTGCTGACCAACCAGGTCAGCGGCAGCACCCAGGGCGCGTCCACACTCACCCAGCAGTACGTGAAGAACTACCAGGTGCTGGTCGCCGGCCGGAACGACAAGCTCGCGCAGGACCAGGCCCAGGCGCAGACCATCGCCCGCAAGCTCAAGGAGGCGCGGGTCGCCCTGCAACTGGAGAAGAAGCTGTCCAAGGACGAGATCCTCGCCAGGTACCTCAACCTGGTGACCTTCTCCGGCAAGGTGGACGGGGTCGGCACCGCGGCCAGGGTGTTCTTCAACACCACCCCGGACAAGCTGACCATCCCGCAGGCCGCGCTGCTGGCCGGGGTGGTGAACAACCCGGTGAGCTTCAACCCGTGGGAGCACCCGGTGAAGGCCAAGCAGCGCCGCGACCAGGTGATCGACGCCATGGTCAGCACCGGCAAGATCCCCAAGGACACCGGCGAGGCGGAGAAGAAGACTGATCTGGGCGTGGTGCCCGACCCGCAGGTGCCCGGCACCGGCTGCGTGGGCATCGACCCGCAGAACGGGTTCTTCTGCGACTACGTGCAGACCTACCTCAAGCAGGCCGGGTTCTCCACCGACCAGCTGCAGACCGGCGGCTACACCATCCACACCACCCTGGACCAGAACCTGGCCAAGATCGCCAAGGCTTCGGTCGAGAAGAACGTGCCGAAGAACACCAACGGCATCGCCAACACCTTCGCGGTGGTCGAGCCGGGCCAGCAGGACCACAAGGTGCTGGCGCTGGTGGCCAACCGGGACTACGGGGTGAAGGCCGCCGACGGGCAGACCCTGAGCAACCTGCCCGCCTCGGTCAGCGACCCGTTCGGCGCGGGCTCGATCTACAAGGTGATCACCAGTACCGCGGCTATGGAACACGGCAAGGCCGGGGTCAACACGCCGCTGAGCAACCCGTCCTCGGCGCGGTTCCCGGTGCCCCAGCTGGACCCGAACTCGCACGCACCGGACTACTCGGTGAACAACCTGGGTACCAGCTACCCGAACCCGATCTCCCTTCAGCAAGGCCTGGCCACTTCGCCGAACGTGGCGTTCGTCGGCCTGCAGTTGGAGACCGGTATGTCCAACGTGCTGACCATGGCCTCACGGCTGGGCATGCGCGAGTCGATGAAGACCAACCTGTACGGGGTCACCCCAGATCCCAACGGGAGCGGCAAGGAAGCCACGCAGTCCCAGACGCAGTTCTTCCAGGACAAGCCATCGTTCACCCTGGGCGACAGCCCGCTGAGCCCGATGGAGCTGGCCAACCTCGGCGCCACGCTGATGAGCGGCGGCGTGTGGTGCCCGCCCAACCCGATCCAGGAAGTGCTGGACCACAACGGGAAGTCGGTGCAGGTGCCGCGCCAGCCCTGCGAGCAGGCGGTCAGCGGCCCCGTCGCCAACACGATGCTCACCGCGATGAGCAAGGACGACACCGGCGGCGGCACCACCGCGGGCACGGCGAAGAAGTTCAACTGGACCAGGCCGCTCGCGGGTAAGACCGGTACTGACGAGAGCAACCGGTCGGTCGGTTTCCTCGGGGTGATGCCGGGCTACGCGGTGTCCTCGCTGGTGTTCGCCGACGGCTCCAAGCCCGCTGGCATCTGCGCGACCACACCACCCCGCCTCGCCACGTCGGGCGGCGGCTGCAACGGGTTCGGTGGCACCGTGGCGGCGCCGCCGTTCTTCGACACCTTCACCCAGTACCTCAACGGGAAGCCCAACGAGAACCTGCCCGCACCGGATCCCGACTACCTGGACAAGCGGGACCACGGGCCGATCATCCCCTGGGTCGTCGGCATGAACCTCAACGACGGCACCAACACCATCAAGCAGGCCGGGTACGCCGCCGTCAACTCCACCGAGGTGAACTCCACGCAGCCCAAGGGAACCGTGATCGGGCAGACCCCCGCCGGGCTGGAGTCCAAGAGCGCACCCATCACGCTCTACGTCAGCACCGGCTTCATGCCGCAGGCTGCGGGCGCCACCTCACCGGCGCCACCGACCACCAGCAGCGCTCAGCCGGGGGGCTGACGCCCCGGCACATCAGAACAACGAGCGGGCCGGAAGTCTTCTTCCGGCCCGCTCTTCACGCGCTGCGAGATGTCAGCTCACTAACGACCTCGTGCATGGTTGGGAGATGCCAAGCGGTGACCTGGACGACCCTCTCAGGTCACCGCGACGCGACGCGGGCGCGGTCGCTGTGTTGATGGTCGGACAAGAGTCCGGCGACGGCTCGGACGGTGTGGTTGAAGGTGTCGCGGCGAACAAGGTGGCGGGCCAGCGATCGCCAGTTCTTCAGGTGGCCGATGCCGTGCTCCACGCGGATCCGTTGTGAAGAGTGGGCTTTTCGTTGCGCCGAATAATGTTTCTCGTACCAGGCTGGCGGGTTGCGGCGAAACTTGCGGTGTGGCGGTGTCACGATCGCACCGCGGGTCTGCGCACCGAGGCCCTGATATCCGGCGTCGGCCAGGATCTGGACACCGCGAGCGCCGAGCATCAGGTCGGGTAACCCGCTGTCGCGGGCTTGGGTGATGTCGGCGACCGAGCCGGGCACGGTGGCGCCGCAGAACAACACCCTGCCGTCGAGGTCGGTGACGATCATGGTCTTGATGGCGTTCCGCCTGCTCTTGCCCGAGACGAACCGGTCACGGTCGACCGTGTTCACCGCCGGACGCCGCACCCGCACCTCCGTGGCATCCAGAATCGCGCCCGAACCGGTAGCGCCCAGGTGGTCGACGACCTCCGCCAAGGTCCGCAGCCGCTGGCCATCTGCGACCCGGCACCCGCGCTCGGCCAAAATCGGACGAACCTCGTTGATCGCCCGCGTGATCGTGGACCGATCCACCCCGAACCACGCGGCCAGCACGTCGTGGGTGACACCATGACGAAGGTGCACCAGCGTGGCCAGCAGACGGTCGATGAACACCAACCGGTACCTCGCCCCAGCACCCACCGCGCGCACCCGCGGCCGAGCCGCACGTCGCGAATCCTGCCGGGCCAGCCACACCGGGCCGACCTCGGACACCAACTCGACGATCACCTGGGCCGACAGACCCGTTACCCGACGATTCGACACCACCGCCACACGCCCCACACCAAGATCATCTCAGCACGGCATCTCCCAACCATGCACGAGGTCGTTAGGCACCGCAGTACGGAACTCCGCGGCCAGCCCATTCGTCTCGCGATCCAGTGGCGAGGTAGTAGTCGGGAAACCAATCGCGACTACCGTCCTCATGCACTCCGGTCGTGAACCAGTAGCTGTCACCGTGAACGTCTCCACCTGGGGCCCAGCAGTAGAGTAACATCTCCTCATCATTCTTGACACAGGAAGCACACTTGACAGGAAAATTCGTCCCCGGGTTGGTGTAGGTGTCCAACCCATCGAGCCCAGGTGGAACGAGCGCATGAGTGCACCACTTGACCGATGGCGTCCAGTTGCACGAGTGTATGTCACCGGCGTAGGGACCTGCATACGCCAGCGAGCCAGTACCCATCAGGGCAAAAATTGACAGGGCGGCAGTGGCAAAGACGCCAGCCAAACGCCGCCTCGGCCTCAATTTCGAAAATCCTGTAGACACAGCGAATCACCTTCCACCTATCTTATCAACCACTCAGGAACTCTGAATTTCAACAGAAGAGGCAAGCCCCTACTGCGGCAGGTACCACACACTACTCCTATCAAAAGAATCGAAACCTAAACAAGGCGCATTACTTCACGGGCCGCAGTTCCTTACCTCGTCGACCGAAGGCACCGCCAGGGCTAGCTTGCAAGCGAGATGTTCTTCTTCACATCAACGCCGCGCACAGTTGCCGGCAAGCCCTCAGGACACTTCAGATCAGCCATATCAATCTGGCCAGAAATACCGACCATTCCGGAATAATGGACGCAGAGCCTCACTGCGACCTGCTTGTAGTCCCCACCGCCACCCGCCTCACCGCTACCCACGATGGCAAAATCGGCAAAAAATCTGGACGAAGAATCAGAACCACTATTCAGCAGCGTCGTGGAGGCAATCGTTTCGTCACCAACGATCTCCTTCAGCGTATCGGCAAGCGGCTTCTTCTGCAGGTCCTGACGCAGTTTGTCCCGCACCTCTCCCGCATACTTTCGCACACCGGCGGCGGCTGCGGACAGTGCTCGCGATTCGCTTGACTCAGCCCAGTCCCCGCAGCTCGTCACCGCAAGCACAAGTACACACACGAGCACTGCCCGCATCTTCATGATCAGATACCCATCTGCCTCAGGGTCGAAGTTGCCACTCCAGCGTAGATCGCCGCGCCCCCCACTGTGGGATGCAGGGTCTGGGCAGATTTAACACCTGTTTCGTCGCCACGCGTGAGCGTCACCACTATCCCATGAATTTCGGCCGGATCACCGCACGCAGCCTTCCCCGCAAATGCGCCACGCGGGTCGGAGAATGCCACATCAATCCCCCTGGAGTGCGCAGTCGACGCAGCCTTCGAGATCACCTCGTTCATGAGGTCCGCCATCTGATTGAGCCAGGGCGCCTCAGCGGTGCCAATGAGTGGGATGCACGAGCCGTAGCGCTCGAGCAGTCGCGGATACCCCATTACAAGGATCTTCGCATGCGGAGCGGCATTTTTAACAGCCTCTATGAGGCCTTCCACGGCAGGCCCAACTACGTTGTTCAATCGATCAGGAAGGGAAACCTTCATCGGCTGAGGGTCACCTTCAAGGTTTCCATCCTGACACACTTCAACAAGATCAAAGACACATTTCGTCATCACATCGGTGAACCGCGCGTCATTACCGCCCACAGAGAACGTCACCAAGGTGGTATTCTGATCCAAGTAACCTTGGTCTAACTGCGATCCTTCGCTGTACTGACCGGCGGTCAGCATCGTTCCCGTGGTAGCCCCACTGCACGCGGACATATGGTAATCGAGTGAGGAGTCGAACTCATCAGCTCGAAGACCAATTGACGTAGCAGGGTTGTCCTTCAGCGTGGCGCCTCGAGACCACGAATAGCGTGAACGGTGACAGGCGTCCCTGAATCGTGGATCGTCGCCGTCAGAACTCATACGCCCATCATGGTCACTGGAGCGGTAGTAATCCCAGGCCCCGTCGACCGGATCGTTGCTGGCCCCTTCGCCAGAGGCATACGAGTCACCAAGGGCCACGACCTGGTTGGCTGGCTTGCCAGGTAGTGGCTGGAATGCCACTGCATCCCAGACCACACCAAGCTCACCCTCAGGCCAGTTGGTTCCCAGCATTGCGTGGCTCAGGTTGTCCAATGAGACGCTGGGGGTGGTGCCGTTGAAGTTGAAAGCCCCCAACGACTCCCAGTGCCCAGGTGCCGGCTTCCGCTTATCGTCGAGGTAGTTGCCCTCGACGACCGACCGAGCCGGCGACGAACTGTCACTGCCGTGCACCGTGTAGAAGGCCTGCGGGGTCATCGCGCCGTGATCTGGGATGTAGACGAGCACCCTGGCCCAGTTGAGCTGCCTGTTCAGCGTCCAAGTCCCGGTCACCGCATGTTTGGCGTTGTCACTGTTGTTGCGCCACGTGTGGGCGGTCCACATGTGCCCGCCGAAACCGGAGTCCAGCTGATGGAAGTCGATCTTCGACGGGTACTGACCCGAGGCATCGGAAGCGAAGGCGAAGGACAGACTGCCTTGGCTGGTGAAATTCTTGGCGCAGCCCGACTGCGTCCGCACGTCAGCACTGACGTCGTCGATGACGAGAGCGCCTGACGGCAGACCAGCCGTGGAGCAGTCGGCGTTGTACAGCCGATAGGCAGTGGGTTCAGCGGTACCGGGCTGGAATCGGACGTTCTCGGTACCGAAACCCTTGTTCTGCCAGGAGACCGCGCTGTGCCAGTAGCAGGCGAGGTCGTCGCGCTGACAGTGACTTCCCGGGTCACCAGGGTACTGAGACGGCATGTGAATCTTGCTCATATCACAGTTGTTGTCCGCAGTGCAGAACGTACCCGCAGCGGGGACAATCGGCAGCCCTGCGGGGAAGTTGGCCTTGACGAAGGTCTGCGCGTAGGTCCCCGACCGCCAGTCGTAGCGGGTCAACGAGTGGCTGGCCCACCCCATGATCCGCTCCGGGTAGGACCAACTCCCCGGGTGCTTGGCGTCGATGCAGTTGCCCTTGGGGTCCTTCCCGTTGTCGTCACAAGGCGTTGTATTCTCACCGAACACGTCGCGGTCCTGGGTGAAGTCCTCGTTCACGACGTTGTTGCTCCAGCCGAGACCAAAGGCGTCAGGCTTGCTGTAAGGGTCGTTCGGGTCGTTGGCAGCGTGCCAACCACCGTTGTAGGCCCACAGCGCGAACCACCAGTTCTCGATCACACTCGGGTCGGCGTTGTTCGCGACGACTCCCAGAGCCTTCATCTGGTTCCACTTGTCCTGCAAGATCTCAAGTCCTGCTGCCACGTTGGCCGCGTAGTCGACCGTCAGGGCGACCTGCTGCTGGTAGCTGTAGACGTTCTGCCCCACCTGCATCCCCGTGGTCACCTGAGTCGCACCGTAGCCGCAGTCAGCGTTGTTGAAGTCGACGCGGTCCACGCCGACTCCGCGCCCGTAGAAACCCCCCTGCTCGAAGTTGCCGCTCTCGCCGTCAACGGCCTTGGGACTGGCCTGCCACAGGTTCGATTCCTGAGCCATGATGCCAAGCAGGACCTGAGCTGGGACCTGACCGCCGCCAGTCAACGGGTGCGGTGGGAACATGCCTTGCGGCGTGTAGGCCGGGAGGTTGGACCCGTTGTAGCCAGCGGGGCGTTGCACGTTCAACGCTCCCTTCACCGCGAGGTCGGCTGCCCACTCAGCCATGTCAGGGGTTTCCTGCAAGGACTGGATCTTCGGGTCGTTCCTGGGGATAGCGCACTTGCGGTTCGGATCGGTGGTGTCGTGCGAAGGATCGCCAGCAGCACGGTCCAAGCTCCGGCCCACCCCTCCAGGCAGAGCTGGCGAGGGCGCAAGTCCTTGTGCTACGTGCTTCGGATTGGGCGTGGCGATGAACTCAGGCTTCGCGCCAGTGGCGGTCGCAATGGTCCTGATCCTGATCGGCAGGACTACACCTGGCTGTGCACCAGAAGGCTTCCCTGCGGCATTATACTGGTTAGTCGTTGCGGTAACCGCAAGCTGCCCTTGAGTTGACATCTCGGAGTCGGCTGGCGCGTTCACTGTCGCCCAACCTGCTGGCAACGCGTCCGAGCGCAAGTCATGGCCCGCGTTCGGACCAACCGCGTAGACACGGCCACCACCTGAGTGCAGCCGCACTGTCTTCTCGGGTACAGACCCCAGCACGTGGTCAACCGTCCCGATGATGCGGTGCAGGTCAGCCTTGCCGTCGTGCTGCACCTCGAAGGCGACGCCGCCACCACTGTCGACACCAAGCCGGAACGGAGTCGCCTTCTCCACCGCGAGGTTCGTGAGCGAACCGTTCTTGCCGACCGCCACCAAATTGTTCCCCTTGGCTGCCACCAGACCTGAGTTGGTCGGCACCGCAGAGGTGACCTGTCCAACGACCTCCACCTTGTCCATCACAGCCCCGGCTGCGGTATCGACTGTCAGCAGCCGCGACACATACTTGCCCGCTACGGTTTCTGCTTGCGTGAACACAGCTTGCTCACCAGAGCCGCACCCCGGGTTGTAGTAGGCGAGCGAGACGGTGTCGGCAAGTTTGATCACCGTACCTGAATCGAGATCAACAATCGCGGCAAGCGCACCCCTGCCGAAGGTATTGACGTGGTTGACTGCCTGTCGCGGCGAGTAGGCAACTACGGCCCGTCTTCCTGAACCAGTGAGACATGCCTGTCCGATCCACTGGTCGACCTCCGTGCCAGGCTCAGCGAGAGTGGCGGCAGTGCGCCAGGTGTAGCCGTCCTTGGCATCGGCCACCAGCACGTGCAATCCAGTCGCGTCGCCCTGGGTGGTCACAGCACGGTCCCGAGAGGACTGCCACCCGTTGGTCAACACCCGATCTCTTTGGTCTGCCGGAATTGTCGAACGCTGGTCGGACACAACGGGTGATTGCGTGCTCGATGGCGGCAGTATGGGAACGGCGTGTGCGATCGCGCTAGTCATCACGAGCGGCAGACTCACGGCGACTGCAGATATGAGATATCGACTGAACTGCAAGTTTCCCCCTTGATACCACCGCTTCTGTTGACACAGCAGGAAGTTCGGCCGATTGCGTATACCGCACGCAAGAACTAGGCCGAGGATCCGTCGAGCACAGCGAGGCACCGCATAGAGATCGAGTCAAGAACAGAAAGAAGCCCGAATGATCAATAAGTGAACTGTGCAACGGAAACGACACGACGCACGAGAACTAACATGATCATCCCCCGATGGTCCGAGCGGGATCCGAAGTCCCAACGACCTCAGTCAAGTGCAGCGGACGTGCCCGAACAACCCGCCATTCGGGTTAACGATACGAAATCGGCCGCACACGCAGAGTAGCGCGCACGGCCGAAGCCGGAAGAAAAGCGACAGGTCCTCAGTTCATCAGTTTCGACTTCACCAGACCCGCCACCCGGCCGCCCTCGGCCCGGCCCGCGACCTTGGCGTTGGCCAGCTTCATGACCTGGCCCATCTGCTTGGGCCCGGGCTTGTCGCCCAGCTCGGCCTGCACCTCGGCGACGGCCTGGTCGACCAGCGCGGCCAGCTCGGCTTCGTCCAGCTGGGTCGGCAGGTACTCCTTGAGCACCTCCGCCTCGGCCACCTCGGCCTCGGCCTGCTCCTTGCGGCCCGCGTTGGCGAACGCCTCGGCGGCCTCGTTGCGCTTCTTGACCTCGCGGGCGAGCACCTTGAGCACCTCGTCGTCGGACAGCTCGCGCGCGACGCTGCCCGCCACCTCCTCGGTGGTCAGCGCGGCCAGCGCCATCCGCAGGGTGGCCAGCCGGGTGGCCTCCTTGGCCTTCATCGCCGCCGTCAGGTCAGCCCTCAGTCGTGCCTTCAACTCCGCCATGGCGCAAGACGCTACCGCCTCGGCGGCCGCCGACCCGATCGAGTAAACGCCCCACCGGCCGCGCCCGTACCCTGGAGGGTGTGAAGACCTTCGGTCGGGTGGTCCTGGGAACGGCTGCGCTGGGCGCGGCCACGATCGGCTACGCCTCGCTCATCGAGCGAACACGGTGGACACTGCGCGAGGCCACCGTCCCGGTGCTGGCCGAGGGTTCGGCCCCACTGCGCGTGCTGCACATCTCAGACCTGCACATGATGCCGGGTCAGCGGTCCAAGCAGCGCTGGGTGGCGGAGCTCGCGCGGCTGCAGCCGGACCTGGTGGTCAACACCGGGGACAACCTGGCGCACCGGCTCGCCGTGCCCGCCGTGGTGCGCGCGCTCGGCCCGCTGCTGGAGCTGCCCGGCCTGTTCGTGTTCGGCAGCAACGACTACTACGCGCCCAAGCCGAAGAACCCGGCCCGCTACCTGATGCCGAAGAAGCGCAAGAAGCGCATCCACGGCGTGCCGCTGCCCTGGCGGGACCTGCGTGCCGCCTTCGTGGAGCACGGCTGGGTGGACCTGACCCACGTGCGCGAGTCGATCACCGTCGGGGGCCGGACCATCGTGGTGTCCGGGGTGGACGACCCGCATCTCAAGCGGGACCGCTACGAGGAGATCGCCGGACAGCCCGACCCAACCGCGAACCTGCGGCTGGGGCTGACCCACTCCCCGGAGCCCCGCGTGCTGGACCTGTTCGCGGCCGACGGCTACGACCTGGTGATGGCCGGGCACACGCACGGCGGACAGCTCCGGCTGCCCGGCTACGGCGCGATCGTCACCAACTGCGAACTCGACCGGGCCCGGGCCCGCGGGGTCTCCCGCTGGGGCACGCACACCTGGCTGCACGTCTCCGCCGGGCTGGGCACCTCGCCCTACACCCCGGTGCGCTTCGCCTGCCCGCCGGAGGCGAGCCTGCTCACCCTGGTGCCGCGCAGCAACTCCGCAGGTCAGAAGGGTTCCGGCAGCGCTAGGGAGACCCGATTCGGAGCTGGCGCGGACATCGGCTAGACTTCTCCTCGTTCGTCCAGCCGGGGTGTGGCGCAGTTTGGTAGCGCGCTTCGTTCGGGACGAAGAGGTCGCAGGTTCAAATCCTGTCACCCCGACGGAAAAAGCGGGTCAGCTCATGCTGGCCCGCTTTTTCGTTGTCCCGAGCAGGTCCCCGCCCACCGCGAGGAATCGCCGCCGGACCTGTTCGCGCAGGGTGACCCGGACAACGCCCGCAGGCTGCTCGCCGTGATGCACGCGGTCGGCGACTACTGGCGAGTGCAAACCAGTTGAAGCCGTTCGTCAGGACGAAGTTGCTGCGCAGGGCGGATCACGCGATGGGGCGGTACCGGTCGATGCAGTTCCGGGTGGGAAATCCGGATCCGACGGGGGTTGAGCTGATGACTATCCGAGTTCTTGGCGCGCTGGCGGCTGTCGTGGTGACGGCGGGCTGGCTGGCGGTACCGGCCGGGGCGACGAGGAGCACGGTGCCGTGCGACGCGCAGGGCCTGGCGAGAGCACTGGGTGGGGCGAGCAGCGGGGCGAGCATCACGCTGGCGCCGCACTGCACGTACCGGCTGACCGAGGCGTTGCCGGTGATCGGGGTGAACCTGACGATCAACGGCAACGGGGCGACGATCAGCCGGGTGGCCAAGGCGCCGGCGTTCCGGGTGCTGCACGTGGGTCAGGTCGTGGCGACCATCACCGACCTGGAGGTCAGCGGGGGTCTCGCGGAGCCGGGCGGCAGCGGCGGGGGCATCCTGAACGACGGGGTGCTGACCTTGGACCACGTGGTGGTCACCGGCAACCGGGCCGGGGACGGCCTCGCGGGCGGCTACGGCAACGGCGGGTCGGGCGGCGGCGTGTTCAGCAGCGCGCGGACCACTCTGACCATGACCAACAGCACGGTGTCGGGCAACGCGGCGGGCGCGGGTGGCGCCGACGGCACGGGGCAGACGGCGCCCGGGGCGGGCGGCAGGGGTGGCGGCATCGGGCTGGAGCTGGCCACGTTGACGCTGACCGGCAGCCGGGTGACGGGCAACAGGGCGGGCGCGGGTGGCGCGGGACGGCCGGGTCCGGACGCCAGCCACGGCGGGGGCAACGGGGCCTCCGGCGGGGACGGCGGCGGCATCAGCCTGCTCGGCAAGGGCTCGGTGAGCGTGCGGGACAGCTCCGTGTGCGAGAACACGGCGGGCGCTGGCGGCAAGGGCGGGGACACAGCGGGCGGTGGAGCGGGCTGGGGCGGGGTGGCGGGCAGCGGGGGCGGCCTGAGCCTGGGCTTCAACTCGACGAACGTGGTCGAGCGCAGCACGGTGTGCCGCAACACGGCCGGGCGTGGCGGGGACGCCGGTGCGGGCACGCCGGGCATGCGCATCGCGGCGGCCGGGGGCTTCGCGGGCGGGCTGAACCTGATGCCGGGGTCCACACTGGCCGTGCGGGACAGCGCGCTGACCGGCAACGCCACCGGGGAGGCGGGCAAGGGTGACCCTGCGGAGTACACCAACTCCGGCGGGGCGGTGCTGAGCAGCGGGGACCTGACGATCACCGGCGGCTCGATCACCGGCAACCACAGCCACTACGGCGGCGGGGCGATCGAACAGCAGTCCCCGCGCAGGTCCACCGCGGCCTTCCACATCGACGGGCTGCGGATCAGCGGCAACACGGCGGGCGGCCCGGGTGGCGGCATCGACCTCTCGCAGGCCACCAACACCGTGAACACCCTGCGGGACAGCGAGGTCACCGGCAACACGGCGGCCAGCGGCGGCGGGCTGGAACTGGCGGCGTCCAACACCGTGGACCTCACTGGTTCCACGATCAGGGGCAACCACCCGGACGACTGCGCGCCGACAACCTGCGTAAGCGCGTGACGGCTGTACAGACGTCAGGCAGGATCAGCGTGTGACGACCACACACCCCGCAGCGCAGGTGCCCGACCGGCTCTTCGACGACCCGGAGGCCGAGCGCCGCTGGCGCGCCAGGTTCACCGCACACCGGGTGTCGCTGCCCGACTGGGCGCTGGAGGCGCCGGACCGCTGCCTGTACGTGTCCAACGCCAGCGGGGTGTGGGAGATCTACGCCTGGGACCGGTCCACCGACACGCACCGCCAGGTCACCGACCGGCCCAACGGGACCTCGCACGCCACGGTGAGCCCGGACGGCGAGCAGATCTGGTGGTTCAACGACACCGACGGGGACGAGTTCGGCAGCTGGGTGGTGGAGCCCTACGGCGGCCTGCCTTCGGGCTCCACCGCCCAGCCCGCGGTGCCGGGCGTGCACGACGGTTACCCGGCCGGGCTGCAACTGGGCCTGAAGGTGACGGCCGTGGGCGCGTCCACCGACGACGGCACGACGATATGGGTCACCCGGGGCGGTCCGGCCGAGGTGGTCTACACCAGCGAGCACGACGGCGGGGTGTCGGCCCTGTCCCGGGACGAGACCCTGCTGGCGATCTCGCACTCCGAGCACGGGGACTCCCGGCACCCCGCGTTGCGCGTGATCACGGTGGACGGGGCGGAGACCGTCGCGGAGAAGTGGGACGGCGAGGGCAAGGGCCTGGACGCCATCGCGTTCTGCCCGGTGGCCGGGGACTCCCGGCTGCTGGTCTCGCACGAGCGCCGGGGCCGCGAGGAGCTGCTGATCTGGGACGTGCGCGCGGACACCGAGACCGAGCTGGTGATCGACCTGCCCGGCGAGGTCTCCGCCGACTGGTACACCGACGGCCGTGCGCTGTTGATCGCGCACACCCACCAGTCGCGCAACACCTTGCACCGCTACGACCTCGACACCCACACTCTGTCCACTTTGCACACTCCTAACGGGACGATCGGCTCGGCGGGCACGCGGCCGGACGGCACCGTGGAGTACTCCTGGTCCAACGCGTCGCGCCCCTCGGTGGTGCGCGCGCTGTTCACCGACGGCACGGACCGCGTGCTGCTGGAGCCGCCAGGCGAGAAGGCCCCGCACTCCGAGCCGCTGACCGACGCCTTCGTGCCGACCACCGGCGGCGAGGTGCACGCGCTGGTGGCCCGGCCCGCCGACGCGCCGGAGGGCCCGCTGCCCACGGTGTTCGCCATCCACGGCGGCCCGCACGCCGCCGACGAGGACCGGTTCTCGGCCTACCGCGCGGTGTGGCTGGACGCCGGTTTCGCCGTGGTGCACGTGAACTACCGCGGCTCCACCGGCTACGGCTCGGTGTGGCGCGACGCCATCGAGGGCAGGCCCGGGCTGACCGAGCTGGAGGACATCGCGGCGGTGCAGGACTGGGCGGTCGCCAGCGGACTGGCCGACCCGGCCCGATGCGTGATCAACGGGGCCTCCTGGGGCGGCTACCTGAGCCTGCTCGCGCTGGGCGTGCAGCCCGAGCGCTGGGCGGCCGGGGTGGCCGGGGTGCCGGTCGCCGACTACGTGGCCGCCTACGAGGACGAGATGGAACCGCTGCGCGCCTTCGACCGGGCGCTGTTCGGCGGCTCCCCGCAGGACCTGCCCGAGCTGTACGAGCAGTGCTCACCCCTGACCTACGTGGACCAGGTCAGGGCACCGCTGATCGTGCTGGCCGGGGAGAACGACCCGCGCTGCCCGATCAGGCAGATCGACAACTACCTGGACCGGCTGGCCGAGCGCGGTGCCCCGTACGAGGTGTACCGCTACGAGGCTGGTCACGGCTCCCTGGTGGTCGCCGAGACCATCAAGCAGACCGCGATCGAGGTGGACTTCACACGCCGGGTGCTCGGCTGAGTGTGAAATACGGAGGCAACTGTCAGACCTTGGCCGTAACGTGCTGTGCGTGGATCGAACGGATCGGTTACACGCGCTCGTGGAGCAGTTGAGGGAGTCGACGCCGGTCCCGTGCAGTGCCCGGTCGCTGGCCAAGCGGTACGGCGTCTCGGTGCGCACGGTGCTGCGCGACATCAGCATGTTGCAACAGGCGGGGGTGCCCATCTCCGCATCGATCGGCAGGCAGGGCGGGTACGTGCTGGAACAGGCCCGGGCCCTGCCGCCGATCACGGTGACCCAGGGGGAGGCGATCGCCGTGGTCGTGGCGCTGCGCGCGCTGCGCGACGAGAGACTCGACGGCGCGGCCCGTGCCGCGCTGGACAAGGTGCTCGCGGTGATGCCGCGCACCGACGTGGAACAGGCGGTGGCCGCGGGTCGCAGAGCCAGCTAGTGCGGTGTCCAGCAGCCCGCTGACACCGCACTAGCCGATCGCGGCCAGCAGGCGCCGCAGCAGGTCGGCCAGCTGCTCGCGGTCGGCCTCGGAGAACTCGGCGAGCGCCTCGCGCTGCACGTCGAGCCCCTTCACCACGGCTTCGTCCACAATGGACAGACCGCGTTCGGTCAGCGTCACCAGCTGCCCGCGCCGGTCGGCCGGGTCGGGTGAGCGGCTGACCAGGCCCGCGCGCTCCAGCTTGTCCAGGCGACCGGTCATGCCGCCGGTGGTCAGCATCAGCGTGGCCGAGAGGCGGCCGGGGGTCAGCCGGTACGGGTCCCCGGAGCGGCGCAACGTGGCCAGCACGTCGAACTCGCCTCGGCCGATGCCGAACTCGGCGTAGGCCTGCTCGGCGCGCTCCCCGCCCAGCTTGGCGATGCGGAAGACGCGGCCGAACACGGCCATCGGCAGCGTGGCCAGTTCGGGGCGCTCGACGGCCCACTGGGCGATGATCCGGTCCACGTCGTCCATGGCCGGATCATCGCACGGGGGTGAGTAGCTTGCGGGCAAGCTAGTGTCCTGCGCCGGAAATCCGCCTACAAAATCGGGCGAGTGACTCGAGGATCTCTTCGGCGGTCTTGGTCCAGATGAACGGCCGTGGATGGGTGTTCCAGTCAGCGATCCAGACGCGGATGTCCTTCTCCAGCGCTTGGACGCTGCGGTGGGTACCTCGGGTGATCTTCTGGTCGCTGAGAAAGCCGAACCAGCGTTCGACCTGGTTGATCCACGATGATCCGGTCGGGGTGAAGTGCATGCGGAACCTGGGGTGCTTGGCCAGCCAGGCCTTGATCGCCGGGGTCTTGTGAGTGCCGTAGTTGTCACAGACCAGGTGGACGGCCAGCTCCGCCGGGACCGTCTTGTCGATCGTGATGAGGAACTTCTTGAACTCGGCGGCCCGGTGCTGACGATGCAACTCGGCGATCACCGTGCCATCGGCGACGTCGAACGCGGCGAACAGGCTGGTGATGCCATTGCGGGCGTAGTCATGTGTGCGCCGCTCAGGCATACCCGGCATCATCGGCAGCACCGGCTGGGAGCGGTCCAGTGCCTGGATCTGACTCTTCTCGTCCACGCACAGCACCACCGCCCGCTCGGGCGGATTGTGGTACAGGCCAACGACATCGACGACCTTCTCCACGAACAATGGATCGGTCGAGAGCTTGAAGGTCTCGGCACGGTGGGGTTTGAGCCCGAAATCGCGCCAGATCCGGCCGATGGTCGACTTGCTCAGCCCGGACTTCTCCGCCATCGACGCCCGAGACCAGTGTGTGGCGTTGCGCGGGGTCTCCTCCAGAGTCGCCACGATCACCTCTTCGACCTGGTCCACCGTGATCGACGGCGGACGGCCCGGCCGTTCCTCATCGACCAGGCCCTCCAGCCGATGCTGGAGAAATCGCCTGCGCCACTTGGTCACCGTCGACGGGTGAACCCGAAGATCCTCGGCGATCTGCTTGCCTGGCAGGCCGTCCGCGCACGCCAGCACAATCCTGCACCGCTGTGCCAGCACCTGCGACGACTTCGCCCGCCGCGCCCACCGTTCCAGCGTTACCCGCTCCTGCTCGGTCAACGTCACCTCAGCAGGAGGACGTCCAATCCGCGCCATCAACCCAGACTAGACTTATGTGGCGGATTTCCGGCGCACGACACTAGTGCGGTGTCCAGCAACCCTCGCCGGTCCTTCCGCGCCCAGGCGGCGCCTCGCCGCACCGCCCCCGCGCCCCCATACAACCAGTATGAAGACGCGGGGCCGGCACGCCGATCCATCCACCTGGACCGCGAAATCACCCGACGAGGGTCTTGGACACCGCACTACCTCACACAGTGGCCTCCAGGGCGACCTCGATGTTGCCGCGGGTGGCGTTGGAGTACGGGCAGATCTGGTGCGCACCGGCAACCAGCTGGTCGGCCTGGCCCTGCTCCAGGCCCGGCAGGTGTGCGGACAGCGCCACCGACAGCTGGAAGCCACCGCCGTCCACTGAGTGCAGGTTGACCTTGGCGTTGATCGAGGTCTCGCCCAGCTTCACCGACTGCTGGCGGGCCACCACCTGCAACGCGCTGTGGAAACAGGCCGCGTAGCCCGCCGCGAACAGCTGCTCGGGGTTGGTCTTGTCGCCGCCGGGGCCGCCCAGCTCCTTCGGCACGGCCAGGACCTCGTCGATGACCCCGTCGGAGGAGCGGACCTCCCCGTTGCGGCCTTCCCCGACGGCTACGGCCTCCGCGGTGTACAGCACTGACATGGCGTTGCTCCTCTTCGAGCGAGTACGGGGTGCAGGCCCCAGCCTGCTGCCCCGTGCAACGCCACGCACCTCGAGATCCACTCCCGCTGGTGACAGACCTCACCGGGTGGCGAACTCGACCACCTGCCTGCCGATCGTGCGCAGCGACTCGGCGACCTGCTCCTCGCTGCACCCGCCCTCGGCGTCGAAGCGCACCTGCACGGTGTTGATCGCCGAGCCCAGAGGGGTCGGCCAGCCGCGCAGCGCGTGCACGATGGCCCGCAGCGCGCTCAGCGTGGTCACGCTGGCCTGCCAGCCCGCGGCCGTGGTCGCGCAGCCAACGGCCCTGCCGTCCAGGTAGGGCCGCACGTCGGTGCGCAGGTCCTCCACGTAGTCCAGGGCGTTCTTCACCAGCCCGGACAGGGAGCCGTGGTAGCCCGGCGACACGAGCACCACCCCGTCGGCCTCGCGCAGCAGGTCCACCAGCCGCTTGGCCGCCTCCGGCCGCTCGGACTCGGACGGGTCGTAGAAGGGCAGCACCAGGTCGGCGCCGGTCAGCGCGGTGACCGTGGCCCCGGCTTCCCGCGCACCCGAGAGCGCCACCTTCAGCGCGAGCTCGGACTGCGAGCCGGGCCGCAGCGACCCGCCGATGCCAACCACCCTGACCGTCATGACAGGCGATCCTCCCACCTCGTCCGCCGCTGTCGAGGGCGAACCGCGTGCTGTGCCCGGTAACCAGGCCGTACTGCCCGCGGGAACTGGTCCGATCGGGGCAGGGCCAGGCTACGACCTCGACCTAACTGGAGGTCAACTCCAGCCTCGCCACGGGCATTACAGCGGGGTAACCTACCGACGGTAGGTCGGGCGAGCGGAGGTCGCGGATGGCTGGGCTGGGCGATTCGATCCCGATGCGGTGGCAGGCGAAGGTCGTGCGGGGGCTGTTCGCCCTGCCGCGGCCGGTGCGCAGACTGCTCGCGGGCAAGCCGGTCTGGCTGGACGGCCAGCAGCTCGACCTCGACGCCCAGTTGCTGCTCAAGTTGCAGAAGCTCAGCGGCACCGAGCTGCTCAACAGCACCTCGGCCGCGCGGGCCCGCGCCTCGCTGGACGCCAGCCGAGAACTGGTCTCCGGCGAGCCGATCCAGCCCGTGGACGCCCGTGACCTGCTGATCCCCAGCCCCGAAGGTGACATCCGCGCCCGGTTGTACCGGCCCGCCCGGCTGCCGGAGGGCTCGCCGCTGCTGATCTACTTCCACGGCGGCGGCTTCGCCATCGGCAGCGTGGACAGCCACGACAACCTGTGCCGCTTCCTGGCCAAGCACTCCGGGGTCCGGGTGCTCTCGGTGGACTACCGGCTCGCGCCCGAGGCCCCGTTCCCGGCTGCCGTCGAGGACTGCCTGACCGCGTTCAAGTGGGCCGTTGCCGAGGCCGACTCGCTGGGCATCGACCCGAAGATGATCGCGCTCGGCGGGGACAGCGCGGGCGGCAACCTGGCCATCGTCACCGCACAGCAGGCCACCAGCGGGGCCCGGCCGATCTTCGTGCTGGCCTTCTACCCCACCGTGGACGCCACCGCGGACACGGCCTCGCGCAAGCTGTTCGGCGAGGGCTTCTTCCTCACCGGCAAGGCGATGGACTGGTTCATGGAGCAGTACGCGCCGGACCCGGACACCCGCACCGACCCGCGCATGTCCCCGCTGCTGGCCGGGGACCTCAGCGGGCTGCCGCCGATGTACCTGGCCACCGCCGGGTTCGACCCGCTGCGTGACGAGGGCGAGCAGTTCGCCCAGCGCGTGGCCGAGGCGGGCGTGCCGGTGGTGCTGCGCCGTCACGAGGGGCTGATCCACGGCTACGCCAGCATGACCGGGATCGGCCAGGGCTTCCGCGACGCCGTGTTCGAGGCCGCGGGCGCGCTGCGTACCGGGCTGGCGATCGGCCGCAACGGCCGTCCGCGCCGCAAGAGCGTGGACCCGGCCGAACTGCACGACTACCCGGTGGGCAACTGGCTGACCTGACCTGCCCTCAGGTTGTACCGGAACGTCCGACACGCAGTACCGGAAGCGCCGACACGCGGGGAAACCGTGCGTGTCGGCGCTTCCTGTGGTGGGAGCGCTCAGATCAGCTCGGGTTGACCTTGTCGGCGATGCGGTCGCCCAGGTCCTTGTCCACGTTGCGCCAGTACTCCAGCGCGCGCTCCAACACGGGCTTGCTCACCCCGTTGGACAGGTGCCCGGCCACGTTGCCGACCAGGCGGGTGCGCTGGTCATCGTTGAGCACCGAGCGCACGAGGGTGCCCGGCTGGCCGAAGTCGTCGTCCTCGGAGTGCAGGGCGTAGGCCGTGCGCAGCACCTCACCGGTCGCGCCGTAGGCGGACGCGGTCTCGCCCGCGAGCTCGGCGTCGGCGTGCGGGCCGCCGTAGGAGTTCGGCGCGTACACCGGGTCCGCCGGGTTGCTGTACCGCATCGCGCCGTCCTTGGCGTAGGAGTTCACGGGCGACTTGGGGGCGTTGACCGGCAGCTGGGCGTAGTTCGGGCCGATCCGGTAGCGGTGCGCGTCCGGGTAGGCGAACAGCCTGCCCAGCAGCATCTTGTCCGGGGACGGGCCGATGCCGGGCACCAGGTTCGCGGGCTCGAACGCGGACTGCTCGATCTGCGCGAAGTAGTTGTCCGGGTTGCGGTCCAGCCGCAGCGTGCCGACCTTGATCAGCGGGTAGTCCCCGTGCGGCCACACCTTGGTCAGGTCGAACGGGTTGAACCGGTAGTCCGCCGCGTCGTCGTGCGGCATGACCTGCACGTACAGCGTCCAGCTCGGGTGGTCGCCCTTCTTGATGCTGCTGTACAGGTCGCGGATGTGGTGGTCCCCGTCCTCACCGGCGAGCCGGTCGGCGTCGGCCTGGGTGAGGAAGTCGATGCCCTGGTCGGTCTTGAAGTGGTACTTGACCCAGAACTTCTCCCCGCCCGCGTTCTGCCACAGGTAGGTGTGCGAGCCGTAGCCGTTCATGTGGCGCCAGCTGCTCGGGATGCCCCGGTCGCCCATCAGCCAGGTCACCTGGTGCGCCGTCTCCGGGCGCAGGGTCCAGAAGTCCCACTGCATGTCGTGGTCGCGCAGGTGGTTGTCGGCGCGGCGCTTCTGCGAGCGGATGAAGTCCGGGAACTTGATCGGGTCGCGGATGAAGAACACCGGGGTGTTGTTGCCGACGAGGTCGTAGTTGCCCTGCGTGGTGTAGAACTTCAGCGCGAAACCGCGCGGGTCGCGCCAGGTGTCCGGGGAGCCGAGCTCACCGGCGACCGTGGAGAACCGCAGCAGGGTCTCGGTCCTGGTGCCCGGCTGGAACACCGCGGCCTTGGTGAACCCGCTGACGTCCTCGGTCACCTCGAAGGTGCCGAACGCGCCACCCCCCTTGGCGTGCACCACCCGCTCGGGCACGCGCTCGCGGTTGAACTGCGCGTTCTTCTCGATCAGGTAGTGGTCCTGGAGCAGGATCGGTCCGTTGGGCCCCAACGTCAACGAGTCGTTGTCGCTGGCGACCGGGATGCCCACGTTGTTGGTGGTGTACCGCTGGGTCACGCTCTTCCCTCCTCGTGGTGGTGGGCTGCCGTGGTGGGGGAGGCCACCAGGCAGTCGGGGCACAGCCCCCAGAAGACGACTTCGGCCTCGTCGACCGCGAAACCCTTGCCATCAGAGGGTTCCAGGCACGGCGCCGCGCCCACGGCGCAGTCGACGTCCTCGGTGCGACCGCAACGGCGGCACACGAGGTGGTGGTGGTTGTCACCGGTGCGCGTCTCGAACCGGGCCGGGTGCCCGGCGGGCTCGATCCTGCGCACCAGCTCCGCCCGCGCGCAGGCGCCGAGCACGTCGTACACCGCCTGCGTGGACACCGAGCCGAGTTGGCCGCGCACCCCGGTGGCCACCTGGTCGGCCGTGGCGTGCGGGTGCTCCGCCAGCCATTCGAGCACCGCCAGCCGTGGTGCGGTCACCCGCAGCCCCGCCTGCCTGAGGCGCTGCCGCAGCGTGTCCGGTACCGAAGCGTCGGGTGTCATGGCCCCACCAGCACACCACGTAATCTGGAATGAGTCAAGAAAACGATCGGGTCCGATTTGTCCCCCGATGGAAATGGGTTGCGTGACCGAGGGTGCTCGCGGTCACATCACCGGGTGGCCCTAGCGTCCTACCTCCAGGTGGTCAAACAGCCCGGCGTCCGCACCCTCATCTGCGTGACGTTCCTGGCGCGCGTACCCGTCGCGGGCGCGGGCGTGGCGCTCACCCTGCACGTGGTGCTCGGGCTGGGCATGGGCTACGCCGCGGCCGGGCTGGTCGGCGCCGCCTCCACGATCGGCATGGCCATCGGCGGCCCGCTGCTGGGCAGGCTGGTGGACCGGCGCGGGCTGCGCGCGATGCTGCTGCTCACCACGGTCGCCGAGGTCCTGTTCTGGGGCACCGCCCCGTGGCTGCCCTACCCGGCGCTGGTCGTGCTCTCCCTGGTGCTGGGCGTGTTGACCCTGCCGGTGATGTCGGTGTCCAGGCAGGCCACCGCCGCACTGGTGCCCCCGGCCCAGCACCACACGGCGTTCTCGCTGGACTCGGTCTTCACCGAGGCGGCGTTCATGGTCGGCCCGGCGATCTCGGTGCTGATCGCGACCAGCCTGTCCACGGTGACGGCGCTGCTGACGATCGGCAGCACCATCGTGCTCAGCGGGGTGCTGCTCTACCTGGTCAACCCGCCGGTGCGCGGCGAGGACGCGGCGCGGTCCGAGCCCGTGCCCAGGCGCAGCTGGCTGCGCGGCCCGATGATCGCGGTGCTGGTGATCACCTCGGCGGTGGTGATGGTCATGGCCGGGACCGAGGTCGCGATCGTGTCGGTGCTCAACACCACGGGCGAGGTCTCCTGGTCCGGGCTGGTGATCGCGCTGTGGTGCCTGGCCTCCATCATCGGCGGCCTGGTGCACGGTGCCCGGCGCACCCCGCTGCACCCGGTGCTGCTGATCGGGCTGATCGGGCTGTTCACCGTGCCGGTCGGCCTCGCGGGCAACTGGTGGGCGCTGGCGCTGCTGATGATCCCCAGCGGCTTGCTCTGCGCGCCGACGGTCGCCGCCACCTCGGGCCTGGTCGTGCGGCTGAGCCCGGAGTCCGCGCGGGGTGAGGCCATGGGCATCTACCAGTCCGCGCTGACGATCGGCGTGGCCGTGGGCTCACCGCTGGTCGGCGCCGTGGTGGACCGCAGCACCCCCGCGTGGGGCTTCGTCACGATCGGGATCGCCGGGCTGCTGGCCGCCAGCCTGGCCCTGCTGCTGGGCGGGCGGGTGCTCGGCGGCGCGCGGTCAGAGGTCCAGGTCGCGCACGGCGGCGTGGATGCGCTCCAGGGCGGGCCTGGCCTTGGCCATGCGCCTGCTGGCGAACTCGTCGGGGGCGGCGGTGTGGTCGGGGGTGATCAACTCGGCGGCGGCGCGCAGGGAGGGCAGCTCGCCGAGCGCACGCCAGCCGAGCAGGCAGGCCCCCACCCCTGAGCCCTCCGAGCCCTCGACGAACTCCAGCTCGTGGCCGAGGGCGGCAGCGACCACCTTTGTCCACAGTGGACCCTTGAACGCCCCGCCGGTGACCCGCACGGTGTCCACGGCCGCACCGGTGTCCAGGACGGCGTCGCGCACCAGCGCCAACTGCTGGGCCACGCCCTCCACCATCGCGCGGGTGATCGCCGCACGGCCGTGCTCGCGGCGCAGCCCCAGCAGCACCGCGCGCGGGTCCGGGTCCCACCAGGGCGCGCGCTCCCCCAGCAGGTACGGCAGGGCGACCAGGCCGCCCGCGCCGGAGGGCTCCTGTTCGGCCTCGGCCAGCAGGTCGGCCACCGGCACGTCGAAGGTCTCGGCCGCCCACTGCGCGACGACCCCGCCGTTGCTCACGGCCCCGCCGAGCACCCACAGGCCCTCGGCCAGCGCGTAGCAGAAGACCCTTGCCCTGTCGTCGACCCCGGGGTGCTCGCGGATCACCCGCAGCGCCCCGCTGGTGCCCAGCGAGAGCGCCGCCATGCCAGGCAGCACAGCGCCGACACCCAGGTTCGCCAGCGGCCCGTCCCCGCCGCCCGCCACCACGGGCAGGCCGCTGGGCAGACCGTCCACGGGCATGGTCAGCGACAGGACCTCTGTCGGCGCGACGAGTTCCGGCAGCCGGTCGGCGGTGAGCCCGGTCAGCCGCAGCGAAGGTTCGTGCCAGTCAAGGGTTTCCGAGTTCATCAGCCCGGTGCCCGAGGCGTTGGAGTGCTCGGTGAGCAGCCGTCCGGTGACCTTGCTGAGCACGAAGTCCTTGAGCCCGGCCCACTTCGCTGCACCGCGGTGCAGGTCCGGCTCGTGCTCGGCGAACCAGACCAGCTTCGCCAGCGGGAAGGACGGGTGCACCGGCGTGCCGGTGGCGGCGTGCAGTTCGCGCCCGTGGTCGGCGCGCAGCCGCTTCGCCACGGCAACGGCCCGGTTGTCGGCCCAGCTCAGCGCCGGGGTGAGCGGCTCGCCCTCGGCGTCCAGCGCCAGCAGGGTGTGCATGGCGGAGCTGAACGACAGCCCGCGCACCGGTTCCTCGACGCGGGCCACGCACTCGGTGAGCGCTTTCCTCGCTGCGGCAAGCACTTCGTGCGGGTCCTGCACCGCCGTGCCCCGCTCGTCGGTGCGCAGCGGGTAACCCTGTTCGGCGACGGCGACGACCCGCCCGTCCGAGCGGGTCGCCACCACCTTGGTCGCCGTGGTGCCCAGGTCGACACCGAGTACGACTCCGGACACGTCAGGAGAACTCGGGCGCCAGCGCCTCGGCGATCTCGTAGGTGTTGAGCGCGGCCCCCTTGCGCAGGTTGTCACCGCACACGAAGAAGTCCAGCGTGTTGGGGAAGTCCAGGGCCTGGCGCACCCGTCCGACGTAGGTCGGGTCACCGCCCACCACGTCCGCCGGGGTCGGGAACACGCCCGCGGCCGGGTCGTCCACCAGCACCACCGAGGGCTGGGCCGCGAACACCTTGTGCGCCTGCTCCACGGTGACCTCGCGCTCGAACACCGCGTGCACCGCCAGGGAGTGCGTGGTCACGACCGGCACCCGCACGCAGGTCGCGGAGACCTTCAGCCCCGGGATGCCCAGGATCTTGCGGGACTCGTTGCGGACCTTGAGCTCCTCGGAGCTCCAGCCGTCCTGCTTGAGCGAACCCGCCCAGGGCACCACGTTCAGCACCAGCGGGGCGGGGAACGGCGAGTCCTCCTGGGACAGTCCGGCCTCGGTCAGCGCCGCGCGCACATCGCCCGCGGTGACGCCGACCTGCTTGCCCGCCACGGCGGACAGCTCGGCGTAGAGCCGCTCCACACCGGCCACGCCCGCACCCGACACGGCCTGGTAGGAGGCCACGACGAGCTCGGTGAGCCCGAACTCGCGGTGCAGCGCGCCCACCGCCGCCATCATCGACAGCGTGGTGCAGTTCGGGTTGGCGATGATGCCGCGCGGGCGCTGGCGCACCTTGTCGGCGTTGACCTCGGGCACCACCAGGGGCACCTCGGGGTCCATCCGGAAGGCACCGGAGTTGTCCACGGCCACCGCACCGCGCTCGGCCGCGATCGGCGCCCACTGCGCGGAGATCTCGTCCGGCACGTCGAACATGGCCACGTGCACGCCGTCGAACACCTCGGGCGCCAGCGCGAGCACGGTGAGCTCCTCGCCGCGCACGGTGATCTTCTTGCCCGCCGAGCGCGCCGAGGCGATCAGCCGGATCTCCCCCCACGGCACGGATTCCCTGCCGTTGAGGATGTCGATCATGACGGTGCCGACCGCTCCGGTGGCACCGACCAAAGCCAGTACAGGTCCGTTGCTCATCGCCGCACCTCGCTGACGCTCGGCGCAGCGCTTCGCGCCGGCACCGCGTTGGATGATTCGCTCGCAAGCTCGCTCATCGCCCACTCCCCGCATAGACGACGGCCTCTTCGTCGCCGCCGAGCTCGAAGGCATCGTGCAGCGCGCGCACCGCGTCGTCCAGCTGCGTGTCCCGACAGATGACAGAGATGCGGATCTCCGAGGTGGAGATGATCTCGATGTTGACCCCCGCGCGGGACAGCGCCTCACAGAAGGTGGCGGTGACGCCGGGGTGCGAGCGCATGCCCGCGCCGATCAGCGAGACCTTGCCCACGTGGTCGTCGTAGAGCACCTGGGCGAAGCCGATCTCCGGCTTGGCCTTCTCCAGCGCGGCAACGGCCTTGGGCCCGTCGGACTTGGGCAGCGTGAACGTGATGTCGGTGCGGCCGGTGGCCACCTGCGACACGTTCTGCACCACCATGTCGATGTCCAGCTCGGCGTCCGCGACGACCCGGAAGATCTTCGCCGCAACGCCCGGGTGGTCCGGCACCGCCGTGACGGTGACCTTGGCCTCCGACCGGTCGTGCGCGACGCCGGTGATGATCGCCTGCTCCACGGGAAGGTCCTCCATCGACCCGGTCACCAGGGTGCCCGGCTTGTTGTTGAACGAGGAGCGCACGCGGACCGCCACCCCGTAGCGGCGGGCGTACTCCACACAGCGCAGGTGCAGCACCTTCGCGCCGCACGCCGCCATCTCCAGCATCTCCTCGTAGGTGATCTGACCGATGTGCCGCGCGTCGCGCACCACCCTGGGGTCGGCGCTGAACACGCCGTCCACGTCGGTGTAGATCTCGCAGACGTCGGCCTTGAGCGCCGCGGCCAGCGCGACCGCCGTGGTGTCCGTGCCACCACGGCCGATCGTGGTGATCTCCTTGCTGTCCTGGCTCACCCCCTGGAACCCGGCCACGATCGCGATCGCCCCGTCGTTGACCGCGTCCTGGATGCGGCCCGGGGTGACGTCGATGATGCGCGCGTTGCCGTGCACCGCCGTGGTGATCACACCGGCCTGCGAGCCGGTGTAGGACCGGGCCTCCAGTCCCAAGGCGTGGATGGCCATGGCCAGCAGGGACATCGAGATCCGCTCACCCGCGGTGAGCAGCATGTCCATCTCGCGGGCGGGCGGTACCGGGGCGACCTGGCCCGCCAGGTCCAGCAGCTCGTCGGTGGTGTCGCCCATCGCCGAGACCGCGACCACGACGTCGTAACCCGCCCGGCGGGTGGCCACGATGCGCTCGGCCACTCGTTTGATCCGGTCGGCACTTTCGAGGGACGAACCGCCGTACTTCTGGACGACGAGTGCCACTGACCGAACCTCCTCGTGACCGGGCTCAAGCATGTCCAGGGCAGCCTACCTGCGATGCGAGCTCCCATCACCCGTCGGTGACCGGCGCTACCCTCGCGGGGTGTCCGCCACTGAGATGACGCGACCGCCGGTGGTGGGGGCCACCCGGCCGGTGTCCGAGACCGCCACCTGGCGCCAGGTGCTGCGGTTGACCGCGCCCGCACTGGTCTTCCTGTCGGTGCGCGGGGTCGGCCTGCTGGTGCTGGCGTGGATGGCGGAGCGCAACCACCGGACCGTCACGGCGGCTCTCACATCCTGGGACGGGCACTGGTACCTCGGGCTGGCCTCGGGCGGCTACGACGGGGCACCCGCCGACCTCGTGGACGCGCACGGGCGGCACAACCCGGACAACCTGCTGGCGTTCTTCCCCGGCTACCCCACCGTGGTAAGGCTTTTCGCAAACCTGCCCGGACTGTCCCTCGTGGACGCCGCGTTCCTCGTCACCGTGCTGTCCGGGCTGGTCTGCTCCTACGGCCTGCTCCGGCTGGGCACGCGGGTCACCGGCGGTTCGCGGCGGGCCGGGCTGCTGCTGGTGGCCCTGTTCGCGGCCTCGCCGATGGCCGTCACCCTGTCGATGACCTACTCCGAGGCCATGTTCTGCGCACTGGCCGCGTGGGCGCTGGTCGGCGTGCTGGAGCGGAACTGGCCCCTGGCCGGGCTGTGCTGCGCCGCGGCGGGGCTCGTCCGGCCGACCGCGGGGGCCCTCGTGCTGGCCGTGGGCCTGGCCGCGCTGGTCGCCATCCTGCGCCGTCAGGACGGCTGGCGCCCCTGGCTCGGTGGGCTGCTCGCCCCGCTCGGCCTGGTCGGCTACCTGCTGTGGGTCGCCTCGCGCACCGGTCGGCTGGACGGCTGGTTCGAGGTGCAGCGGCAGGGCTGGGGCTCGGTGTTCGACGGCGGCGGGGCCACGATCCGCTTCGCGCTGGACGCGCTGGCCTCCGGCCGGTCGGTGCTGGAAGTGATCACCGTTGGCTTGGTCGTGCTGGCGATCGCACTGGTGGTGGTGTGCCTGCGCCGGGGCGTGCAGTGGCCGCTGGTGGTGTACGCGGTGGGCGTGCTCGCGATGGACCTGGGCGCCAACGGGCTGATGAACTCCAAGGCCCGGCTCATGGTGCCCGCCTTCACCCTGCTGCTGCCGATCGTGGTGGGCCTCGCCAAGCGCAGGCCCGGCACCGTACTGCTGACCGTGGCGAGCGCGGCGGTGGCCTCGGCGTGGTTCGGCGCGTACTCGCTGACCGCCTGGCCCTACGCTATCTGAGCGTGACAGATCTCTCCTGGACCGAAGTCGACAAGCGGGCCGTCGCCAGTGCGGACCTGCACCCCCTGATCAGCGAGCGGTGGAGCCCCCGCGCGCTGGACCCCGCGGCCGAGATCGAGGAGCCGCAGCTGCGCGCCCTGCTGGAGGCCGCCCGCTGGGCCCCGTCCTGTGCGAACCTCCAGCCCTCCCGGTTCCTGGTGGGGCGGCGCGGGGACAGCACCTTCCAGCGGATCTTCGACACGCTGCGGCCCGGCAACCAGACCTGGGCGGGCGAGGCCTCGGTGCTGCTGGTCGGCGTGGTGATGACCGTGGACGACACGGGCCGCCCGATGCCCGCCGCCGAGTACGGGCTTGGCCTGGCCGTGCAGAACCTGGTCGTGCAGGCACTGGCCGACGGCTGGGTCGCGCACCAGATGGCCGGGTTCGACCCCGACGCGGTGCGGGCCGCGTTCGGGCTGCCCGAGCAGGCCCAGCCGCTGGTGGCCGTCGCGATCGGGGCGCTGGGCTCGCTGGACCAGCTCAGCGAGCAGCTGCGGGAACGCGAGATCGCACCACGTGAGCGCAAGCCGCTGGCCGAGATCGCCTTCGCCGGATCCTGGGGTACGCCCGCGCTGTAGCGGCTCAGCCCAGCCGGCGCACCAGCTTCACCACGATCGAGGTCACGACCAGCCAGAACACCGCGGCGAGCCCGTAGTTGGCGAGCACGCGCAGCTTGGCGTCGGCGGGGGTGAACAGGTCGCGGAAGGCCAGCGCCAGCGGGTCGGCCCAGGACCGGACGAAGGTGGTGATCGGGTTGTCCGGGTTGGCGCCGAACACCGTGAGCAGGACGTGCGCGGTGAGCAGCACGGCGGCGAGTGTGCCGATCCAGCGCAGTACACCCGCCAGGACGCCGACGACCTTGCCGCGCACCTGTCCTGCGGTGCGTTCCGAGTGCTGGGCCATGCGCGGCAGTCTGGCACGCTGACCTGCGCGGACGCTACCCGCGAGTAGCGATCATCCCGCGCGGTACAGCAATCGAGCGATCAGACCCGTCACGACCAGCCAGAACACCGCCGCGAGCCCGTAGTTGAGGAGCACGCTGAAGGCGTGGTTGCCGGTGTCGAACAGGTTGATGAACCACAGCGCGACCGTGTCGGCCCAGCGGCCAACGGTGGCCGCGATCTGGTTGTCGGGATTGGCCCCGAGCAGCAGGAACAGGATGCGGGCGACCAGGATGAGCGCCAGCACGGTGCCGATCATGCGCACCACGGTGGCGGCCGTGGATCGGCCGCCGCGAACGTGAGTGGCCATGTCGAACCCACCTCGCTCAGGTCAGATCCACCCGATCGGGTGGAGTTGAGCGAGGTGTACCCACCGTACGTGGCCGCTACACCGGGGTCAGCGCAGGATCCTGGCCACGATGCGGGTCACCAGCAGCCAGAAGGCAGCCGCGAGCAGGTAGTTCAGCGCCACGTTGCCCGGCGCGTCCACCGGCTTGAAGACGTTGCCCCACCACAGCACGAGCAGGTTCGCCCACTTCTCCACGATCGTGAAGAAGACGTTGCCGGTGTTCGCCTTCGTCAGCACCAGCAGCACGTGCACGACCATCACCAGGGCCGTCAGCACGCCGAACAGGTTGATGACGGTCGACAGGACGCCGCCGGATTTCTTGCCCCCAGAGCCCATGCACCCAGCTAACCACGATCCACCATGTGGACTTCGGTTTCACTATCCGGCTGGTTGTGGTTAGGCTCGCCCCGTGGGTTCCACCCTCCTGCTTCGCTGCCGTGACGGGGTCTGACCAGACCGGCCCCCCGTCGCGGAGTTGAGCGCTGCCGCCGGT
The DNA here is from genome assembly GCF_000525635.1 of Kutzneria viridogrisea DSM 43870. NCBI lineage: Bacteria > Bacillati > Actinomycetota > Actinomycetes > Pseudonocardiales > Pseudonocardiaceae > Kutzneria > Kutzneria viridogrisea. The sequence goes on along the minus strand of NZ_CP007155.1, from coordinate 266,348 downwards.
CGATTGTCACCCGGTACGCAGGAGCAACCCCGATGACCAGCGAGTTCAGCACCACCACCAGCCGCATCCGCAAGCCCTCCCGGCCCGCTTCGCCCGGGCAGCCCGTGTGGAATCCCCAGCTGGGCAGCGCCATGCCGGTGCACCGCTACCGCCCGTTCCACGAGCTGGTGGAACCGGTCTCCGTAGCCGACCGCACCTGGCCCGACAAGCGCATCGAGCGCGCCCCGCTGTGGTGTGCCGTGGACCTGCGGGACGGCAACCAGGCGCTGATCGACCCGATGTCCCCTGCCCGAAAGCGCAAGATGTTCGACCTGCTCGTGCGCATGGGCTTCAAGGAGATCGAGGTCGGCTTCCCCGCCGCCAGCCAGACCGACTTCGACTTCGTGCGCGAGATCATCACCGACGGTGCGATCCCGGACGACGTGACGATCCAGGTGCTGAGCCAGTGCCGCCCCGAGCTGATCGAGCGGACCTTCGAGTCCCTGCGCGGGGCCGCCAAGGCGATCGTGCACATCTACAACTCCACCTCGATCCTGCAGCGGCGCGTGGTGTTCCGCGAGGAGCGCGAGGGCATCAAGAAGATCGCCACCTCGGCCGCCGAGCTGGTCGTCGAGCTGGCCGCCAAGCAGCCGGACACCGAGTTCCGCTTCCAGTACTCGCCGGAGTCCTACACCGGCACCGAGCTGTCCTACGCGGTGGAGGTCTGCAACGCCGTCACCGCGATCTGGCAGCCCACCCCGGACAAGCCGGTGATCATCAATCTGCCCGCCACGGTGGAGATGGCCACGCCCAACGTGTACGCCGACTCCATCGAGTGGATGAGCCGGAACCTGGAGCGCCGGGACTCGGTGATCCTGTCCCTGCACCCGCACAACGACCGCGGCACCGGGGTGGCCGCCGCCGAGCTGGGCTACCAGGCCGGCGCGGACCGGATCGAGGGCTGCCTGTTCGGCAACGGGGAGCGCACCGGCAACGTGTGCCTGGTGACCCTGGCGATGAACCTGTTCAGCCAGGGCGTGGACCCGCAACTGGACTTCTCCGACATCGACGAGGTCCGCCGCACGGTGGAGTACTGCAACCAGCTGCCCGTGCCCGAGCGGCACCCGTACGGCGGTGACCTGGTGTACACGGCGTTCTCCGGCAGCCACCAGGACGCGATCAACAAGGGCCTGGACGCGCTGAAGTCCGAGGCCGACCGGGCAGGGCACCCGGTGGAGGACCACCCGTGGGAGGTGCCGTACCTGCCGATCGACCCGAAGGACGTGGGCCGCAGCTACGAGGCCGTGATCCGGGTCAACTCGCAGTCCGGCAAGGGCGGGGTCGCCTACGTGATGAAGACCGAGCACCAGCTGGACCTGCCGCGCCGCCTGCAGATCGAGTTCTCCAAGGTGGTGCAGGAGGTCACCGACTCGGAGGGCGGGGAGGTCAGCCCGCGCCAGATGTGGGACGCCTTCGCCGGGGAGTACCTGGGCCGGGTCAGCCCGCTGGAGCTGGAGCGCTACCGCATCCAGGACGACGGGGACGGCCACGACCGGATCACCGCGGTGGTCCGCGTCGAGGGCGAGGAGCACGAGATCACCGGCGTGGGCAACGGCCCGCTGGCCGCGTTCGTGGACGCGCTGGCCGGGGTCGGCTTCGACGTGCGGGTCATGGACTACGTGGAGCACGCGCTGACCGCGGGCGACGACGCGCGCGCCGCCTCCTACGTGGAGTGCGCCACCGGGGACCGGATCCTGTGGGGCGTGGCCGTGGACAGCTCGATCGTCACCGCCTCGCTGCGCGCCGTGGTCTCCGCCGTGAACCGCGCAGCCCGCTGACCTGCTGAAACACCTGTGGGCCCCGGCATAATGCCGGGGCCCACAGTGATGTCTCGTTCCGCTGCCCTACCTACATCCCCCGCCGCTCCCTGGGGGGCGCTCCCAAGCCAAGTCTACCGCCGCCGCCCCGCCGCGAGCCCGCAAATCGGCTCCCTGTGGACAACAGCGGTGCCTGTGGACAACTCACGATCAGTGCTTGTCAGCGGCCTCGATCGCGGTGTCCTCGGTGCTAACGTGCGCCTTGCCGGCCCTGTGCTTGATGAACAGCGAGACGCCGATGCCGAACAGCAGCGCCACACCGAGCCCGATCCACGCGAACTGGGACAGGAAGTGCGAGGCCGCCTCACCCAGGTAGTGGATCGCGGCGGTGGTGCCACCGGCCCAGCAGATGCCGCCCAGCGCGTTGGCGGTGAGGAACTTCGCGTACGGCATCTTCAGCGCACCGGCGAGCGGGCCCGCGAAGATGCGCAGCAGGGCGATGAACCGGCCGAAGAAGACCGCCCACATGCCCCACCGCTCGAACGCGCGTTCCGCTGTGGCCAGGTGGTTGGGGCCGAAGTGCTTGGGGAACTTCTTGCCCAGCCAGACGAACAGCGGTTTGCCGAACTTGCGGCCGATGGAGTAGCCGATGGAGTCACCGACGATGGCACCGGTCATCGCGGCGACCGCGATCCACTCCCACTGCACGGCCGAACTCGGGTGCAGGGTCAGCAGCGTGGCGCTGACCAGGGCGATCTCGCCAGGGAGCGGGATGCCGAGGCTCTCCAACCCGATGATCAGCCCGATCGTGAGGTACACCGCTAGCGGTGGGATCGCCGCGATCCACTGGTCGATGTGCAAGGCCCCGAATCCTTCCATTGACTATCCCTTGTGCCCAGTGTGCCCGAAAGCGGCCACCAGCTGTCCCCGTCCTGTCGAGTTGCTGAGGGGTCCCTGAGATGTCGCCCCTTCGGCCGAATCCGGATGTTCACTGGAGGCATGAGCGTTCCGGACACGGTGGCAGCGGCGTTGGGACTGGTGTTCCTGGTCGCGCTCGTCCCGTTCGCCCCGACCGAGCCGGTGCTCATCTCCTGCGGCGTGCTCGCCGCATCGGGCAAGTTGCCACTGCCCGCTGTCGTCCTGGTGGCGTCGGTGGCCTGCGTGCTCTCCGACCTGATCAACTACAGCGTGGGCCGCAAGCTCGGCCTGCCCGCGATGAACCGGTTCCGCCGCCGCTCCGCGGGCGCCGCGGTGCTGGACTGGACCACGGCCAGGCTGGCCAGCACCGGCGAACCCATCCTGATCGCGGCCAGGTGGTTGCCCGCGGGCGGCACCATCGGCGCCGTGCTCTGCGGCTCGCTGCGCTTCCCGCTGCGCCGGTTCCTGACCGCCTCCGCCATCGGCTGCACGCTCTGGTGCCTGTACGCCACGGCGCTGGGCTACATCGGTGGCACGCTGACCGACGACAACCTGGTGCTCGCCCTGCTCGTGTCGCTGGGTGTGGGTGCGCTGATCAGCGTGCCGACCGGGATGGCGCTGCGGCGCGCTCAGCAGCACGCACCCGAGCCCGACCCACAGCCCGCCCTACAGCTGGTCGGGAGCTGACTGCCCGTACGTGGCGAAACTGTCCGCCGCGATGCTGATCTGCTCCAGCGTGAGCAGCGCTGCCGGCTGCCCGGTGCCCAGCACGCGCAGGGCCACCTCGCTGATCCACTCCAGGTGACCCGCTCGCTGGTACGCCTGCTCGAGATCGGCCCCGACCGTCACCGCGCCGTGGTTGGCGAGCAGGCAAGCCGCTCGATCCCCCAGGGCCGTGACCAGGTTGGCGGCCAGTTCGTCAGTGCCGAAGGGCGCGTAGGGCGCCACGAGTACCCGCCCGCCGAGCAGCGCGATGTAGTAGTGCACGGCGGGCAGTTCCCGCACCACGCAGGACAGCGCCGCCGCCGCGGGCGAATGCGTGTGCACGATCGCCGACGCCGCCGTGGCGCGGTAGACCGCCAGGTGCATCGGCAGCTCGCTGGTCGGCCGCAGCGGGGCCTCAACCGGTGTGCCGTCCAGGTCGTGCACCCCCACCAGGTCAGGGGTCAGCGCGTGGTAGTCCAGCCCGCTGGGCGTCACCGCGACCAGATCGCCGACCCGCACACTGAAGTTGCCCGCCGTGCCCACGACCAGCCGCTCGTCCACGGCCCGCCGACAGGTGCGGACCAGCTCGGCACGTGCCCGTTCGAGCAGCATCACAGGGCCGTCAGCACGAGCGGACCGTCCTCGGTGATCGCGATGGTGTGCTCCACGTGCGTGGCCCGGCTGCCGTCCGCGGTGCGCAGGGTCCAGCCGTCCCGGTCCGTGCGGTACTCGTCGCGCCCGCCCGCGGTGAACATCGGCTCGATGGCGATCACCAGCCCGGGGTGCAGCCGCATGCCCTTGCCAGCGCTTCCCTCGTTGGGCACGTGCGGCTGTTCGTGCATCCTGCGGCCGACCCCGTGCCCGCCGTGCTCGGCGAGGATCCCGTAACCGGCGGAGCGCGCGACGGGGCCGATCGCGTTGCCGATGTCGCCCAGCGTCGCGCCGGGGCGGCACACCTCGATCGCCGCGTCCAGCGCGCCGCGGGTGGTCTCGATCAGGCGCAGGTCCTCCTCGCGCGGGGTGCCGACCACGAAGCTGACCGCCGCGTCCCCGTGCCAGCCGTCCAGGTGCGCGCCGAAGTCGATGCTGACCAGGTCACCGTCGCGCAGCCGGTAGTCGGTGGGGATGCCGTGCACGATCGCGTCGTTCACGCTGGCGCAGATGACCGCGGGGTAGGGCGTCGGCGCGAAGGCGGGCAGGTAGTTCAGGAACGAGGAGCCCGCGCCGGACTCCTCGAGCACCCGTGCGGCGACCGCGTCCAGCTCGGTCAGCGACACACCCACCCCGGCGTGCTCCTGGACCGCCGCCAGGGCGGTCGCGACGATCTTGCCCGCGGCGCGCATGGCGCCGAGGTCCTCAGGCGTCTTCAGTTCGATCACACCAATAACTATACCGGTATTACTATGGGCTCGTGGTCCGAGTGCCGTTGACCGAGTCCGAGCGAGCCCGCGGCGAGCTCCTGGGCAGGCTGCTGCGCGAGGCCAGGGCCGACCGCACCATGGTGGAGGTGGCCGCGAAGGCGGGCATCTCGGTGGAGACCCTGCGCAAGATCGAGACCGGCCGGGTGCCCACCCCGGCGTTCTTCACCGTGGCCGCCGTGGCCGACGTGGTCGGCATCTCCCTGGACGCGTTGCGCGGAGCACTGCTCGTGGCCTAGGCGGCGATGAGCCGGTCGAGCAGGGCCAGGGACCGCTCGGCGTCCAGCGCGGCCTCGGTCAGCCTGCGGAAGGCCAACCCGTGGGCGTCGACCTCGGCAGGCGAGTCCGCGTAGGTGGCGCCGGTGAGGTTCTCGACGTGAACGGTGCTGAACTCGGGCACGGCCAGCCGGATCAGGGTGAACGGGACCCCCAGGCCGGAGTGCTCACCGCGGTCGAGCGGGATGACCTGGAAGGTGACGTTCGGCAGGTCGGCGAGACCGCGCAGGTGGGTCAGCTGAGCGCGGTGCACCAGCGGGCCGCCCACCGGCCGCAGCAGCGCGGGCTCGGCGGTGACCAGGTGCAGCCGTGGCGCGCCGGGTGAGCTCAACACCTCTTGCGCCGCAACCCTTTCCCGCGCGGTGCGGCCCACTTCCGACGGCGGGGTGCTCAGCGAGGTCGCGAGCAGGCTGTACGCGTAGTCCTCGGTCTGCGCCAGGTTGGGCACCACCGACTCCGTGTAGCAGCGGATCTCCGCCGACTCGGTGACGAAGGCGCGGAACGTGCTCACCGGCGAGTGCGCGCGGGCGTCCGGCCGCTGCCGCGCCAGCTCGCCGAAGACCCGCAGCCGGGCCGCGTCCCGCTCCTCGACCCGGTAGATCCGCAGCAGGTCAGCCAGTTCCGACTCGGGCAGCTTGACCGCGCCCGCCTCGATCTTGGCGATCTTGACCCCGCTGTACCAGCCGAGCGTCTTGGTGGTCTGGGTCGGCGAGAGCCCAGCCCGTTCCCGGCAGCTGCGCAGGACAACACCGAGCAGTTCGCGGTAAGCCGTCACGGCGGCCTGCCCCATGCGAGTACCTCCGTTGGCAGTGGTGGCAGCGCTCCATCCTGCCGGGCGGAGCGGGATGCCAGCGCACTCCCACCCGATCGTGGGACACCTAGCGGGTAGCCTACCGGTTATCCATCTAGCTAGCGTGGCCTCATGCCCGAACACGAGTCGGCGCAGAAGCGCCGAGCACACGACGCGGCCTGCGACTACGCCCACCTGGCCGGCTGGCGGCTGGTCCCCGGCGCGACCTGGGACGGCGCCAGGTACACCAGGGGGCACGCCGCACTGCCCGCGACCGAACTGGAACCGCTGTTCTCCAAGCCCACCAACAACTTCCGGCGGGTCAACGCCTGGTGGAACGTCGCCCCCTACGCGGTACTCGCCCCGACCGGCGAGCAGTTCGACGTCATCTCGGCACCACTGGTGCTGGGCGTGGCGGCGACCAGGACCGGACCGTTGCTGCGCAGCATCGCGCCGGTTTCCCTGTCCCCCGAACGAATGCGCTTCCTGGTGACCCCGGGCGTGCCACTGCACCCCGAGTTGCCGGGCGTCGAGCTGATCAGCACCGGATCCTTCACCCCGTTGCCGCCCACCAGAGTTCCCGGCGGCGCGCTCACCTGGTGGATCAGTCCGAAGTGGACGGATTGGCGGCCAGGAGACCCGCTCGCCGTGCAGGCTGCGCTGTGGGAGGCCGCCCAGTCATGGGGAGCACTACAGTGCTCGCCCTCCTGATCGCGCTCGGCCTCATCCTCGTGCTCTCCGCGGGAGTCGTTCTCAGACACCGCTTCTTCGGCTCGCGGCCACAGCACGCCGATGCCGGTGAGGGCGCGCTGAACGTGTCCGACCTGCGCGTGCGCCTCGCCTTCGAGGCCGGTCAGCGCTCCGCCGCCACAGGTCGGCACCACCTCAGCGAACGTTAGGCCACACAACACCTTTCGTGGCCAACAAGAGCGGCAACGCCCCGTACCCGGGTCATATCAGTCAACCGACCCGTTGCTGCTGGGCTCGGAGCTCACCTCGCCCTCGGTCTCGGGCCAGATCTGCGTGACCACCTCGTGCAGGTTCTGCACCTCGTTGCGCGGAGCCACACCCACTGCGACGAACTTCTCCTGAATTTCCAGGCCGATCTCGCGTGCCCGGAACTCATTGCCGCCGAGGTAGTAGAGCGCCAGCTTGTCGCCGAGATCGGACGTCACCTTGAACGGCTCGCCCTTGTAGTCGCAATACCACGCCCGGCGGTACACGCCCTCCACCTCGCTGAGCGGCGTGTGCCTGATGTACGAACCGGGCACGTCCACCTCGAAACCCTCAACAGGCGGATTGGGGCCGTCCCAGTACAGGTCCACGCAATCAGGTTCCGAGGTCAGCGCGGCCTCGTACCGCTGACCGCCCATGACCGCGAAGTAGTCCTCATCGAGCTCAGCCATCAGTCGTTCACACCCTCACCCATCCGTGCCGCTTGGAGTAGCGAGCGACCAGGCGTTCGTTGCCGTGCTTGTCGATCTCGTGGATCGTGTCACCGTTGCGGAGTGGGGAGTCCTGGCGGTCCCATTCCGGGACGAGGTGGTCGTTCGAGCCGGTGTACCCGTTGCCGGTGAAGGGTTCGCCCCACACGTTCTTGCCGCCGATGTTGTCGGCGCCCTTCTGGTTCGGCCCACCGAACGGGATCGGGTAGTCCTTCGGGTCACCCACCTCGCTGCGCAGGACGTGCACCGACTCCATGTCCTTCGAGAAGGGGGTGCCCTTGAAGTCGAGCCGCAGACCGTCGTGGAACTCCGCGGGCGTGCTCATCTGCCGCGCGTCGGACATGCGGGCGAAGCAACCGCGAGCCCGGTTGGCGTCGAAGTGCTCGTTGCGCGTGTTCGACAGGTAGTCGTGGGCGGCCTGGGGGTTCAACACCTTCTGGACCGGAGTGTTGCGCTCGAGCGGGATGTCCTCGCGGATCCTGCGGAACTTCATCGCCTCTTCGTGCGAGACGTTCGCAGTGCCTCCGGGCTGGTTCATCCGGTGCCGCATCGAGTCGAACTCGGCCTGCGAAACACCGTGCCGCTTGAGGATGTCCGGCAGTTCCTCGGCGGCCGACCTGCCCTCGCGGAGATCTCCGCTCATGCGGGTTCGCTCGCCACCCCCACCGGGCAGCTTGTCCACCTTGTGGTTCTTGGCGCCGCTGGGCGCCGTCGAACCGGACTCGTGGTGGTCGCCACCGCCGCCTGGGAGCTTGTCCACGGTGCGGCCCTTGCCGCCACCGCCGGACTTGGCGGAGGCGGTGTGGGTGCCGCCCTTGGCACCGAGCTTGACCGTCTTGTCGTGCGGCTGGTGCTTGTTGAGCAGGGAGGCGCCGTTGTGGTCGGCCTCCTCGTGCAGGTCCGCGGTGGTGCCCAGGTGCTTGCCCGCGGTCTCGACGACACGACCGCCCTCGCCGAACACCTTGCCGGTGATCTGTAGTCCCTTGCCGAACGCCTTGGTGATCACGGCGCCGAAGCCCGAGGAGTCCCGGCTGGCGTGGGCGACCAGGTTCTGCCCAGCCGAGTTCAGCTTCTCCCCGCCTGCGGCCAGTTTGCCGCCGAAGTCGGTCAGCTTGTTCCCGGACTTGCGCATGTGCCCGGGGTTGGTGTGGATCTTGCTCATCATTCGTCGCCGGTCGGGATGCCCTGCCCCGTGGCGGCACCCTTGAGCGAACCGACCGGGTCGTTGACCACGCTGTTGGCCATGCCCTCCAGCTGGTTCTCCGAGTCCTCGACGCCCTGCTTGAAGCCTTCGGTCCCGGCGTCGGCGACCGCGCCGAGGTCCACACCGCTGCGCGTGCCCAGCGCGTTGCCGAGCAGCTGACCGGCGAGTTCACCAGCCGCGCTCTCCAGCGCCGCGAAGATCGGCCCCTCGACCGCCTGTAGCAGCTGCTGCTCGACGGTCTGGATCGCGGTCTGCTCGAGCTCCTTGACGATGGTCCTGGTGAGGGCGGTCTGCGCCGCCGCCAGCGCCTCGGACGCACCGAAAGTGAACGCGGCGGCGGCCTGGTCGGCGATGATCTCGGCGGCGAGCACGACCAGCTGCACGATGGCGGCCAGCTTCATCGCCTCGATCACGACCGCGGCGATGTCCAGTCCGGTGCCGAGCAGGTCGAGTCCCTGGCCGAGCTGCTCCAGGTGACCGTCAGCGATCTTCTTCCACAGGGCCTCGAACAGCTCGAGCGACTCTGCGGAGTTGACGCCCAACATCTCCTCGATGTCGGACTTCGCGTCCCCGTTGTGCCCCTTGAGCTCCTCGGCCAGCGAACGCAGTTCCTCGGCCGCCGACTTGAGCTCGTCCTCGTCGATGTTGGGCCAGGTGACGCCGATCAGGTCGAGGACCCAGGTCACCTCACCAGGGAGAACCACACCCATCAGTTGTCACCAGGGCCTTTCGTTGAGCACGGAGCCGTCGCCGTCCTCGTCGTCCGGGTGGTCCTGGCGCACCGGACGCGCGGGCGGCGGACTCGCCGGGCCGCGGGAGGCTGGCGGGGCGGAGGGGTAGCTCTGCTGCTGCGGTGCCTGCTGCTGCGGCGGCGCGGACTGCGCCTGACGCCACGGGTCGGCCTGGTCGCCGGGGTCGGCAGCGGTGCGCGGCACGGCCGGGATCGTCAGCTTGTCCGCGTCGATGCCGGTGCCCCTGCCCGCGGCCGCCAGCACCTCCTCGCTGCCCGCGCGCACCGGGGCCAGGGACTCGGCCGCCTTGGCGCGCGCCTGGGTCGCCGCGGTCTGGATGGTGGCCACCACGGTCTGCGAGAGCTTGTCCGGTGTGGACCGTTCGAAGGCCGAGGGCGAGAACGTCAACGAGGTCACCACACCCGTCGCGTCCACCACCACGCGCACGCTGCCGTCACGGGAGGTCGCCTCCCCCGTCGCGGCCAGCGCCTGCTCCTGCGCCTGCTTCACGGCCGCCATCTGCGCGCGCAATCCCTCGATCGCCCCCGTGGCCTGGCGCCGCAACTCCGCGACCTGCGCCTGCCGCTGCTCTGGGCTCAAATCCGGCTCAGTCATGCCATCCCCTCACGTCGGGCAGTACGACGCCGCCCAGGTCCTGATGGTTCCCGTTGCTTCAACGTGTCATCTTGGAGCCCGGTCCCCGGCCGTACCAGTCGGGGTGAGCACCTCGGTGCTGGATCTTCCGCCCCAAGGCGCGCCGCCTCTGAGCGGGCCCACAGTAGCGATTTCAGCCGGTGGATTTCGCCAATCCATTCACATCGCAAGCTTTACTCTGCGTGACATCGACTTCACCCATGCGCGCAAGGGTGCTGATCGATTCAGTGGTCCGATCGGTGGGTAGCGGCGTGAGACCGCGCCACTTCCCCCACGGGCGAGCCCCCACCTGGATACACTCCCCCAGGGCCAGCAGTCGCAGGTAGGGGTGAGCCATGGCATCGATTGACGTGGGCGGCGGCTACAGCATCGACTTCGACGACGCCGACAAGTTCCGCAAGGCGCTCGAAGATCAGTTGCACGCGCTGCAGAGCACCATGAACAACACCGCTGCCGACCTGATGGGCGTCGGCCCCGGACACGATGACTACAGCAAAGCCTTCGGCGCGATGGGGACCCAGCTAGTCCAGGCACACCGAGAGTGGAACACTGCGAAGCAGAAAGAACTCTCGAACCTCATCGACAGTCTCAAGGCAGCAGTCGACAAGTACAAGCAAACCGAGCACGACAACACCATAAAGGGCTGACACGTGCGAATCTCGCGACTCACGATCGTCTGCATCGGCCTCACTGCCGTCGCGTTGACCGGGTGTTCCACCCAGCAGCCGGGAACCCCCGACGGCAAGCCGACCACAGGGTCCACCACCGCGACCAGTGGCAGCACCTCGGTGACCAACCCCCTGAACACCAGCAAGATCCTGGACTCGCCCTGCGAAGGGCTGACCGATGCCCAACTGGCTCCCTACCAGGGCGCGGTCGGGTCGAAACAGAAGGGCAGTGGCGCGAACAGCCGGGTCACGTGCACGTGGTTCGCTGCCGACGTCAAGAAGCCCGCGATCTTCCTGAACATCTTCCCGAAGCTCGGGGGGCAGGCGGGAATGGAGAACGCGGGCAAGTCATTCCCGTACTTCAAGAAGGCCGATCCAATTCAGGGCTATTTCACGACCCACCTGTCCCAGGGCGCGGACGGCCCGCAGACTGGTGACTGCCAGACGGACATCGCAGCCAACGATCAGGTGGTTCTCGAGGTACGCGGCCAGACGACGACCGCGACGGACCCGAACTACACGGACATGTGCAAGGCGACGGACGCGCTGATGACGGCGCTGATCGGGAACCTCAAGAACGGGGGCTGACGAAGATGGCCGGTGTTCACTACTCGCCAATGTGCGGAATACCCGCGGGAAGCGTGTACGACCAGTTCCACGGGGACGGGGTTCCCGGCGCGGGCAAGGTCACCGAGCAGGCCGGCATCTTCGGCAAGTTGGCGGGCGAGTACAGCCAGCACCAGCAGGCGTTCACGACGGCGCTGGCGGGGATCAGGTCCTCGTACAGCGGCAGCGCGGCGGGCCAGATGCAGAGCGCGTTCGAGCCGCTGGTGAAGTCGATGGGCGACGGGCACGACATGTGCACGCAGTCGGCGCAGATGCTCAACACGCAGGCGGCGCACTTCACCAGCGCGCAGTCGAAGATCGTCAAGGAGGTGGAGGTCCGCCCCGAGCCCTGGTACGAGCCGGTGGCGTTCTGGAACACCGACCACGACGACGACGTGGAGAAGAACAACCAGATCAAGGCGGCCAACAACAAGGCGCTGCTGGACTACGGCAACTCGACCGGCGCGAACGCGGGCAGCCCACCGCAGTTCGCGAACACCGACCAGTACTCGGCGGGCCCCATCACGGTGGACGGGGGCGGCGGCCCGGTCGACCCGCACTACAAGGGTGGCGGGAATCCCAACGGCGGCACCCTCGGTGGCGGGGGCTACGGCACGGGCGGCGGCTCGCACAGCGCGGGCTCGCAGGGCCAGGGCAGCACCATCCCGGGCGGTCTGCCGGGTGGGGTGCCGGGTGGAATGCCGGTCGGGGAGGCGGGTAACGGCTTGCAGACGGTGCCGCCGTGGGACAACAGCACGGGCACGCAGGGCGCGGGCGGCTACCCGGGCGGCACAGGTGGATCGGGCTACCCGGGGGGAACGGGCGGCTACCCGGGCGGCGGCTACGGCGATCCGTCGGCGGCGGGCATGGGTGGTTTCGGCCCGGCGGGCGGCTTCGGCGGCGCAGGCGGCTACGGCGCTGGCGGCGGCGCGGGCGGAGCGGGCGGTGCCGGCGGCGGGCGGTTCGGCGGCGCGGGCGGCTACGGCGCGGGCGGTGGCGCGGGCGGCAGTGGCGCCGGGGGCACGAAGGGCGCGGGCGGCATGGCCGGTGCGGGTGCCGCGGCGGAGGCCGAGGCGGCGCGCGGCGGCATGGGCGCGGGCGCACGGGGCGCGGCCGGTGCGGCGGGTGCTCCGGGCATGGGCGCGGGCGCGCAGGGCCGGGGTGGCAAGAAGCAGGACGACGGGGAGCACAAGTCGGCTGCCTACCTGGTGAACGAGGACAACGCGAACGACATCGTCGGTGATCTGCCGCCGACGGTTCCGCCGGTGATCGGGGGCTGAAGCGGTGCTGCGTGGGCCGGTCTCACTGTCCAGGAACGCCTGGGAGGCGGTGCGCAACCGCTACGGGGTGGCGGAGCAGCACCGGATGCTGTCCTTCTCCCCGGACCCGGTGTCGGCGGAGGAGTTCCCCGCGTGGGAGCGCCGCGCCTTCGAGGAGCTCAACCGCACGGGGCTGGCCAACGGCACCACCGTGCACCAGGACCTGTTGGACAGCATGCAACTGCTGGCGATGCCGCCGGTGGAGGTGCACGGCAGGGTCGGCTACCACAACCGCAACGCGATCGGTTTTGTCGCGGCGGGTGAGGCGAACGGCGGGGTGCTGGCGGTGCTCGACGAGCAGGCGCTGCACCTGCGCCCGATCGGGCCGGACAAGCTGGTGGAGGCGGCGGTGGGCCTGCTGCCGCCGGCACCGCCCGGCCGGGGCCAGTCCCTGTCGATGCCGGTGGCGGACGCGGACCGGGTGGCCGGTGGTGGCCAGCAGGCGAGTGCGGGCAACGAGGAGCAGGGCTGGCTGCAGTCCAGCAGCGGCGACTCGGACACCACGGGCCGGGCGCTGCAACGGTTGCTCACCGAGCCCAGGCTGGGCGGCGGTCGCTTCTACGCGGCCCTGCGCGATGCCACGGGTCGTCGGCGGCGCTCCGCGGAACCGTTGACGTACATGGATTTGGAGTCGGGGCGCTGGCTGGTGCGCAAGAAGCCCAACGCCTCCGGTGAGCTGTGGATGGTGATCCAGCCCGCGTCCCCGGAGGTGCTCGCCGGTGGTGTCGGCGAGCTCCTCCGGGAACTGCACTAGCCCGCGTCGGGCGCGATCAGCACCTCGTCGGGGTGGACCAGCACCGGCTCCACCTCGTGCGGGCGGATCTTGCCGTCGCGGATCTCCTCCGCGAAGTGGCAGGCGACTCGATGCCCGCCAAGGATCTCCCGCAGCACCGGGCGTTCGGTGTCGCAGCGCTCCGCCTGGCGCCACGGGCAGCGGGTGTGGAACCGGCAGCCCGTTGGCGGGGCGGCCGGTGAGGGCAGGTCGCCGGTGAGCAGAATGCGCTCGCGGCGGTCCTCCACCAGCGGGTCGGGCACGGGCACCGCGGACAACAGTGCCTTGGTGTACGGGTGCAGCGGTTCGGCGTAGAGCTCGTCGGACCCGGCCTCCTCGACCAGCCCGCCCAGGTACATCACGCCGACCCGGTCGGAGATGTGCCGCACCACGGCCAGGTCGTGCGCGATCACCAGGTAGGTCAGGCCGAACTGCTCCTGGAGGTCCTCCAGCAGGTTGACCACCTGTGCCTGCACCGAGACGTCCAGCGCGGACACCGGCTCGTCGGCGATGATCAGGTCGGGCTTGACGGCCAGCGCCCTGGCGATGCCGATGCGCTGGCGCTGTCCGCCGGAGAACTCGTGCGGGTACTTGCGCAGCGCGGTGGAGGGCAGTCCCACCGCGGAGAGCAGTTCCCGCAACTGCTTGCCGGTCTCCTCACGGCCCTTGTCGAGCTCGTGTGCGCGCATGCCCTCGACGAGGATGGACTCCACGGACTGGCGCGGGTCCAAAGAGGACAGCGGGTCCTGGAACACCATCTGCATCCTGCGCCGCATGCGGCGCAGGTTCTCGCCCCGCAGCGCGGACAGGTCGGTTCCGTCGAACACGACCCGGCCGCCGGTGGGCTCGACCAGCCGCAGCATTCCCCTGCCCAGCGTGGACTTCCCGCAGCCGGACTCGCCGACCAGCCCGTAGGTCTCGCCGCGCTGGATGGTCAGGCTGACCCCGTCCACCGCGTACACGTAGCCGATCGTGCGGTCCAGCACCACCCCACGCTTGATCGGGAAGTGCACCTTCACGTCCTCGACGGACACCAGCGGCTCGCTCATGCGGTCACCTCCACCGGGTTGTGGCAGCGCAGCAGCCGGTTGGCCAGGGACTCCTGCTCGGGAGTGACCTGGGTGCAGGTGTCCAGCGCGTTCGGGCAGCGCGGGGCGAAGGCGCAGGCCCCGTCCCACGGGATGTTGTCGGCCACGGATCCCTTGATGGGCACCAGTTTCTCCCCGCGCGGTGCGTCCAGGCGCGGGATGGAGGCGAGCAGGCCGTGGGTGTACGGGTGGCGCGGCTCGGCGAACAGCTCGTGCCGGGCCGCCCGCTCGACCACCCGGCCGCCGTAGAGCACGTTCACCTCGTCGCACAGCCCGGCGACCACACCGAGGTCGTGCGTGATCATGATCAGCGCGGTGCCCGTGTCGGTGACCAGTTCCTTGAGCAGAGCCAGGATCTGCGCCTGGATGGTCACGTCCAGCGCGGTGGTCGGCTCGTCGGCGATCAGCAGCCGGGGACGGCAGGCCAGCGCCATGGCGATCAGCGCGCGCTGGCGCATGCCGCCGGAGAGCTGGTGCGGGTACTCCGACAGCCGCCGCCCTGGGTCCGGGATGCCGACCTTGTCCAGCAGTTCGGTGGCCTCCACCATGGCGGCCTTGCGGGCCATGCCCCGGTGGCGCTCCAGCACCTCGGTGACCTGCAAGCCGATGGACACCACCGGGTTCAGCGAGGACAGCGGGTCCTGGAACACCATGCCCAGGTCACGGCCGCGGCGGTCGCGCATCTGGGACTGGGACAGGCTCAGCAGCTCGGTGTCCTCGAACCGGACCGAGCCGGTGACCTGGTTCCCCTTGCGGGGCAACAGGCCCATGATGGCCAGCGAGGTGACCGACTTGCCGCAGCCGGACTCGCCGACCAGCCCGATCGTCTGACCGGGGTCCACGTCGAAGCTCACCCCGTCCACCGCGGTGAAGGGCTCCTCGCCCCTGCGGCGGAACTGCACGGTGAGGTCACGGACTTCCAGCAGTGCCACTGGGACTCACCGCCTGTTCTTCGGGTCGAGTGCGTCCCGCAGCGACTCACCGCACAGGGTGAAGCCGAGCGCGACGACGATGATGCAGCAGGCTGGCCAGAAGGACAGCTCGGGATGACTGTCGAGCAGGCCCTGGGAGCGGCCGAGCATGGAGCCCCACTCGGGCACCGAGTCGTCCGGGTTACCCAGGCCCAGGAAGGACAGCGCGGCCGCGTCGATGATCGAGGTGGCCAGCACGATGGTGGCCTGCACGATCACCGGGGACAGCGAGTTGGGCAGCATGTGCCGGAACACGATGGCCCCCGGCTTGACGCCCAGTGCCCGTGCGGCCAGCACGTGGTCGCTGGCGCGCTGGGCGAGCATGGAACCGCGCAGCAGCCGGGCGAACACCGGGATCTGCACGATCGCCACCGCCACGATCACCGTGTACTGGTTGGGGTGCACGAACAGCGCCGCGATGGACACGGCCAGCAGGATGCTGGGGATGGACAGCATGACGTCCACGATCCGCATCACCACGGTGTCCACCCAGCCGGAGAGCGCACCGGCCAGCGTGCCGAGCACGAGACCGCCCGCCAGGCCGAACAGGGTGGCCAGCACACCGACCATCAGCGTCTGCTGGGAGCCGATGAGCAGCCGGGAGAGGAAGTCGCGGCCCTGGTCGTCCCCGCCGAGCGGGTAACCGGGCTGCGGGTCGGGAATCTTGTTCTGTGCCTTGGAGACCTGGTCCAGCAGCAGGGTCGCGCTGGGGTCGTGCGGGGCGAGCAGCGGGGACAGCAGTGCGATCAGCACGAACGCCACGATGATCGCGGCGCCGACCAGGAAGACCGGGCTGCGCCGCAGCCGCCGCCACGCGCTGGCGACCAGGCTGACGCCCGCGTCGCCGTTCTCGGCGAGCTTGTCGATGCGCGCCTTGCGGGAGGTGATGGTCATTGTCAGCCCCTCACTTGGCCCGCACGCGCGGGTCGATCAGCGCGTACGAGAGGTCGACGAGGAGGTTGACCAGCACGTACACGATGGCGGCCACCAGGACGAGCATCTCCAGCATCGGGTAGTCGTGCTGGCGGAAGCCGGTGGCCAGCGCGTCGCCGACCCCGGGGAAGTTGAACACGCCCTCGGTCAGCACGGCACCGGCCAGCAGCGCACCGGTCTGCAGGCCGATGGTGGTCACCACCGGCAGCATCGCGTTGCGCAGCACGTGCCTGGCGCGGATCACCCGCGTGGTCAGGCCCTTGGACTCCGCGGTGCGCACGTAGTCCTCGTCCTGCACGTCGAGCACGGCGGCCCGGGTGATCCGGAAGATCACCGCGAACGGGATGGTGGCCAGCGCGATCGAGGGCAGGATCAGGTGCTTGAGCGCGTTGAGTGAGGCGTCCCACTCCTGGGTCAGCAGGCCGTCGAGCACGAAGAAGCCGGTGACCCTGGTGGCGTCGATGGCGTCCTGGCGGCCCAGGCTGGGCAGGATGCCCAGCTTCACCGCGAAGATGTACTTGAGCAGGAAGGCAAGGAAGAACACCGGCACGGCCACGCCGATCAGCGAGGCGCCGATGCTCAGGTTGTCGAACCAGCCGCCGCGCCTGCGGGCGGCCAGGTAGCCCAGCGGGATGCCGAACACGATCGCCAGGATGATCGCGCAGACGCTGAGCTCGATGGTGGCGGGGAAGCGGGTCAGGAACACGTCGACCACGCTGGCGCCGGGTTGAACGCCCAGCGACACGCCGAAGTCGCCGGACAGCGCGCGCAGCAGGAACTTCCAGTACTGCACGAAGATCGGTTGGTCCAGACCGAGCTGGATGGTCAGGGCCCTGGTGGACTCCGGGGTCGCGCGCTCGCCCAGGAGGGCCGAGACCGGCCCTCCTGGCAACGAGTGCAACCACGCGAAGATCAGCAGCGAGAGCACGAGCACGACCAGCACGAGCTGGCCGAGCCGGCGCACGGTGTATCGGAGCACGTGGTGGGTATCCGTTCGGGACTAGACGGCCGGGTCAGCCGAGGCTGACCGACGCGTAGGACTCCTCGCTGGAGGTCATCGGGCTGGGCACGAAACCAGTGATGCCCTTCTTGAACACGATGGCGGGCGGGGAGTGCGACAGCGGCACACCGGGCAGGTAGTCCGACATCAGCTTCTTGTTGATGTCCTGGTAGTCGGCGGTGCGCTTGGCCGTGTCCGGCTCGGCGTCGGCGGCCTTGAGCGAGTCCACCAGCTGCTGGCCCCACGGCGAGTTGCCGATGCCGAACCGGTTGGTGGTGGAGGCGAAGAACGTGCCGGTCCAGTTGGCCGGTGCCGGAATGTCACCGGTCCAGCCGAGCAGGAACAGGTCGGCCTTGCCCTGGTCCACGTCGGTCAGGTAACCGCCGTTCCACGGCTTGGTGATGGCGTTGACCGTGATGCCCGCGGCCTTCAGGTCGTTGGCGATAGCCGTGTAGATGTTCTGCGGGTTGGGCATGTACGGCCGGGTGACCTCGCTGGGCCAGTAGAAGTTGACCGAGAGCTTGCTCGCGCCCGCCTCGTTCAGCAGCTGCTTGGCCCTGGCCAGGTCGTAGTTGTACGCCTGCACGTCCTTGGCGTAGCCGTCCACGTTCTCCGGCTGGAACTGGGTGGCCACCTTGGCGCCCGCGGGCAGCTGGGTCTTCACCAGCTGGTCGCGGTTGATCGCGTAGGCGAGGGCCTGGCGGACCTTCAGGTCCCGCAGCGAGGCGTTGTTCTTCTGCCCGACGCCCAGGTAGAGCACGTTGAACACGGGACGCTTGAGCACCTGGTAGCCCGCGGTCTCCAGTGCCGACCAGTCGGCGGGGCTGGGCAGGTTGTAGCCGTCGATGCCGCCGGACTGCAGCTCCTGCTTGCGGACGGTCTCGTCCCCGATCACCTTGAAGATGATCTTGTCCAGCTTGGCCTTCTCGCCCCAGTAGTCCTCGTTGCGGACCAGCTCGATGGTCTTGTTCGCCACGTCGTTCTTGGCCAGCTTGAACGGACCCGTGCCCACGGGGGCGTTCGAGTAATCCGGGAAGGTGAACGAGTCGCCCTGCTGCTTGACCTCGTTGGCCTTGCCCTTGTCCATCGCGGTGGGGCTCTGGATGGCGAAGGGCGCCTCCGCGAGCAGGTCCAGGAACTGCGAGGAGGTCTTGGTCACCGAGACCACGGCGGTGGAGGTGTCCTTGGCCTGGCAGCCCTTGTACAGCGAGGGGTCCTTGCCGTCGGCGAAGCCGCCGACGTTGTCCACCCAGTACTGGGACACGGCCTCGCTCTGGCCGGCGCCGGTCTGGTTGTACCAACGGGTGAAGTTCTTGCACACCGCGTCGGCGTCGAAGGTGGTGCCGTCGGTGAACTTCACGCCCGCGCGCAGGTGGAAGGTGTAGCTCAGGCCGTCGGCCGCGGTCTCGTAGCTGCTGGCCAGGTCACCGGTCAGCTCGGTGGTGCCGGGCTTGAACGTGACGAGGTTGTTGAAGATCTGGTGCGTGACGGTGAAGGTGGCCCCTTCGTTGGCGTAGAAGGGGTCGAACAGCTTGGGCTGCCCCTCCAGGCCGAAGTTCAGCGTGCCCCCGGTCTTTCCCCCGCCACCCTGATCTCCGCGCTGCGACTGGGCGCAGCCGGTCAACGCCACCGCACTCACGGTCACCATGCCGACTGCCACGAGCCATCGCCGGTGCACCGTCCGTGTCTGTCTCATCACTCGCCCCTCATGGCCATGTCCGAATTCACAGGGTGTGTTCGCCGACACTAGACCGTTCCGGTTGTTCCGCCAGTGGCAACGAGCATCACGATCCGGCTACACAGCGCGGGCAGCGCACCGTGCCCAGTTGACGCGTCCGAACGCCAAACGTCCCAAAGACCCGCTGGTCGCGTGCAGAATCTACGGGGAGGGGCCGGACAGGAAGGGGTGCTCCGTGGCCGTGCAGTTCCGCATCCTGGGGCCGCTCGAGGTCGTTGTGGACGGTCGGGTGGTCCCAGTCGGGGCGGCCAAGCACCGCACCCTGCTCGCGTGCCTGCTGCTGCGCGCGAACCGGGTCGTGTCGGTGGAGGAGCTGGTGGACCGGGTCTGGGACGGCGACACCCCGAACCGGGCGCGGGCCACCCTGCAGACCTACGTGATGCGGCTGCGCCAGGTGCTCGGCGACCCCTCGGTGATCCGCACGGCCTCCGACGGCTACCAGGTGTGCGTCGAGTCCGCTCAACTGGACCTGCTGCGCTTCGGCGAGCTGGCGGCCGACGCGCAGTCGCTGCTGGCCACCGGAGAGCTGTCCGGCGCCTCCGAGCTGTACGTGCAGGCGCTGGGGCTGTGGCGTGGGCAGCCGCTGGCCGACGTGCCCTCCCCCGTGCTGCACCGCGAGGAGATCCAGCGCCTGGTGGAGCAGCGGCTGCGGGTGATGGAACAGCGCATCGAGGTGGACCTGGGACTGGGCAGGCACTCCGACCTCATCCCGACCCTGCGCTCGGTGACCACCGAGTACCCGTTCCAGGAGCGGTTCTGGGCCCAGCTGATGGTGGCCCTGCACCGCAGCGGCCGGCAGGCCGAGGCGCTGGAGGCGTACCGCACGGTCTCCCGGCTGCTCGCCGAGGAGCTGGGGGTGGGCCCTGGCGAACGTTTGCGCGCACTGCACCAGGCCGTGCTGCGCGACGACCCGGGCCTGGCCGCGCCGGAGCGGGCGCCCCGCCCGCAGGTGCGGGCCGTGCCCTCCCAGTTGCCGCGCGACCTGGTGGACTTCGTGGGCCGCGGCGAGGTGGCGCGGCGGGTCGCCGACCGGCTGCTGGCCGACGACTCGCACACGGCCGTGCCGCTGGTGACCCTGTCCGGGCCGCCCGGCATCGGCAAGACCGCGCTGGCCATCCACGTCGCGCACCAGGTCAGCGACCGCTTCCCCGGCGGGCAGCTGTACGTGAACCTGCGCGGCTACGCGCCCTGCCCGCCGATGAGCACGGTGGACGCGCTGACCCGGTTCCTGCGGGCGCTGGGCGTGCCACCCTCGCAGATCCCGCTGGACGTCGAGGAGCAGATCACCCTGTACCGCTCGTGCATGGCGGGCCGCCGGGTGCTGGTGGTGCTGGACAACGCCGCCGCGGCGGAACAGGTGCGCCCGCTGCTGCCCGGCAGCCCCGGCTGCGCGGTGCTGGTGACCAGCCGGGACACCCTGCTCGGGCTGACCGCGTTGCAGGGCGCGCGCCCGGTGGGCATCGACGCGCTGGCCGAGCAGGACGCGCTGCGGCTGCTCACCGAGATGCTCGGCGCCGAGGCGATCGCCGCCGAGCCGGAGGCCGTGGCCGACCTGGTGCGGCTGTGCGCGTACCTGCCGCTGGCGCTGCGCATCGCCGCCGCCAACGTGGCGGGCAGGCAGGGCGTGGCCGACTACGTGGCGGAGCTGCGCTCGGGCAACCGGCTCGGCGCACTGGCCGTGGACGGGGACGAGGAGGCGGCCGTGCACGCCGCGTTCGACCTGTCCTACCACGCGCTCAAGCCCGCGGCCCGGCAGCTGTTCCGCCTGCTGGGCATCGTGCCCGGCCACGACTTCACAGCGGAGGCCGCCGCCGCGCTGGCCGGGCTGCGGGTGGGCGAGGCGCAGCGGCTGCTGGACCGGCTCACCGCGGCGAACCTGGTGCAGCACCACGTGCCCGGCCGGTACCAGTTCCACGACCTGCTGCGGCTGTACGCGGCGCAGCGCGCCGAGGTGGAGGAGACCCCGCAGGCCCGCTCAGCGGCGCTCACCGAACTGTTCGCCTACTACCTGCACACCTCGGCCGCGGCGGCGCACGCGCTGTCCCCCGACGACCTGCGGCTGCCGGTCCCCGGCGCGGGGGTGCAGGTGCACGTGCCCGCCTTCACCGACCGGGCGGCGGCGCTGGCCTGGCTCAGCGCGGAGCGTGCCAACCTGACCGCCGCGGTGGAGCGGGCCGCCGACACCAGCCCGCTGGCCACGTCCTGGCGGCTGGCCGACGCGCTGCACAGCTACTTCCGGTTCCACCGCCACAACGCCGACGGGCTGTCCACGGCGCGCATCGGGCTGCGCGCGGCCAGGCAGGCCGACGACCGGCTGGCCGAGGCCGCCATGCGGCACGCGCTGGGCACGATGAACTGGGACCTCAGCCGGTACGACGAGGCCGTGGAGCACCTGACCGTGGCGCTGGAGCGCTACCGCGAGGTCGGCTCCGAACTGGGCACCGCCACCGCGCTGAACAGCCTGGGCGGGGTGTACGGGGAGCTCGGGGACCTGGTGCGGGCCGCCGAGTGCTTCACCGAGGCCCTGGCGCTGACCAGCGAGGCCGACTCGCCAAGCGGGCACGCCACGACCCTGTTCAAGCTGGGCACGCTGCGCCAGGAACTGGGTGAGACGGCGGAGTCCATCGAGCTGCTGGAGCGCGCGCTGGCCACGTTCCGCAGGCTGGGGCTGCGCTACAACGAGGCGGCCTGCCTGAACAACCTGGGCATGGGCTACCGGGAGCTGGGCATGGTCGACGCGGCCCTGGACAGCCTGAACCGGGCGCTGGCCCTGCGCACCGAACTGGGTTCCCCGGACGGCCGGTGCAGCCTGATGGACACGCTGTCCATGGTGTACCTGGACCGCGGGGAGCTGGACGAGTCCCGCGAGCACGCGTTGCACGCGATCGAACTGGCCCGCGAGGCCGGGTCGCGGCGGACCGAGGCCAACGCGCTGGACACCTTGGGGCGGGTGGAGAACCGGCGCGGGGAGCACCAGACGGCGATGCGCCACCACCTGGAGTCCCTGCGCATCGCCAGGGAGATCGGCAACCGGCACGGGGAGGCCCAGGCGCTGATCGGGCTGGCCGACACGCACCGCGAGCTGGGCGACCGCCCGCGCGCGGTGGAGCTGGCCGAGCAGGCGCTGGCCGTGTACGGGGACGAGGCCAACCCGAGCGCCCGCGCACGGGCCCAACGTGCCCTGGAGCTAGCCCGCGAGAACTAGTGCGGTGTCCAGCAACCCTCGCCGGTCCTTCCGCGCCCAGGCGGCGCCTCGCCGCACCGCCCCCGCGCCCCCATACAACCAGTATGAAGACGCGGGGCCGGCACGCCGATCCATCCACCTGGATCGCGAAATCACCCGACGAGGGTCTGTGGACACCACACTAGGTCGGCCCGCTCGCGGGTCCGGTCCACGGCGAACCAGCCGCGCTCGAACTCCTTCCAGCGCACCAGGTTCGCGCGGGAGGCCTCGCCGTCGCGGCGCACGGCCCGCTCCAGGCTGTCCGGCGCGTCCACCCACACCAACTGGGACAGCCAACGGCTCGCGGCCCTGCGCCCCGAGGACACGCCCTCCACCACGAGGGTGTCCGTCGGTTCGACGAGCACTTCCGCGCCGAGCACGGGGACGCCGCCGCTCCAGTCCATGCGCCGGTAGCGGCCCGGTTCCCCGCGCAGCAGCGGTTCGATCACGCCGTGCACCAGGCGCGGCCACCAGGCCACCGGGTCCTCCCAGGTGGCGAAGTGGTCGGTCGGCACCACCGGCAGGCCGAGCGTCGCGGCGTAGCTGGACTTGCCCGCGCCGGACGGCCCGTCCACGGCGATGATCCTCACACGGTCCTGCGGCCGGACAGCGCCCGCCCGAGGGTGAGCTCGTCGGCGAACTCCAGGTCCCCGCCCATCGGCAGGCCGGAGGCGAGCCGGGTCACCGTGAGCCCGGGGAAGTCGCGCAGCATGCGCACCAGGTAGGTGGCCGTGGCCTCGCCCTCGGTGTTCGGGTCGGTGGCGAGGATGATCTCCTTGATGTCGTCGCTGCCGATCCGGCCCAGCAGTTCGCGGATGCGCAGCTGGTCGGGACCGATGCCGGACAGCGGGTCCAGCGCGCCGCCCAGCACGTGGTAGCGCCCCTTGAACTCGCGGGTCTTCTCCACCGCGACCACGTCCTTGGGCTCCTCGACCACGCAGACCACGGTCGGGTCGCGGCGGGCGTCCCGGCAGATCCGGCAGGTCTGCTCCTCGGAGACGTTGCCGCAGACCTGGCAGAACACCACGCCCTCCTTGACCTTCTGCAACACCTCCTGCAACCGCGAGATGTCCGCGGGCTCGGCGGCGAGCAGGTGGAAGGCGATGCGCTGGGCGCTCTTGGGACCCACGCCGGGCAGCCTGCCCAGCTCGTCGATCAGGTCCTGTACGGGTCCCTCGTACACGCGGGCACCTAGAAGCCGGGCAGGCTCAGCCCGCCCAGGTCCAGGCCGCCGCCGAGGCCACCGGCCAGCGGGCCCATCTTCTGCGCGGCCAGCTGCTGGGCGTTGTTGTTGGCGTCGCGCACCGCGGCCACCACCAGGTCGGCCAGGGTCTCGGTGTCCTCCGGGTCCACGACCTTCGGGTCGATGTCCAGGGACTTCAGCTCGCCCGCTCCGGACACGGTCGCGGTCACCAGGCCGCCGCCCGCCGTGCCGGTCACCTCGGCGTCGGCCAGCTCCTGCTGGGCGGTCATCAGCTGCTGCTGCATCTGCTGTGCCTGCTGGAGGATCTGCTGCATGTTGGGCTGGCCGGGTTGCACGGAGAGTCCTCTCGTCGGGTGGCTCACCTGCAAGGGTAGCGAGTGTGCCAGTGTGGACGCATGGGGCTGGACGTCAGGCGAGGGCTCGCACTGCACACCTGGAAGGCGTTCGACGTCGACGACGAGGGGCGGGTGCTGGCCGGGTCCGACGAGACCGGCTCGGTGCAGCTCGTCGAACTCGCGCCGGACGGGGCCTCGACCCCGCTGACCGCGCTGCGCGGGGGCTGCTCCGGCAGCTACCTCAGCGGCGAGCGCGCGGTGGTCGTGGAGCACGCCGAGGGCGGCAACGAGCGGGGCCAGTTGTCCTTGCTGCGCCTGGGGTCCGAGGGCTACGAGCCGCTGGCGCACGACCCGCGCCACGTGCACCGGCTGGTGGCCGCGCTGCCCGGCCGTGTGGTGTACCTGACCAACCGGCGCAACGGCGTGGACTTCGACGTGGTCATCCGCAACGTGTTCAGCGGGGAGGAGGAGACCGTCTACGACCAGGGCGGCATGACCTCGGCCGCCACCGCCTCCCCGGACAGCCGCTACGTGGCGGTGGTCGTGCCGACCGACCTGCCGATGTCCAGCCGGCTCGTGTTGGTGGACACCATGCCGGAGACCGAGGCCGAGCACGTGCTGGCGCTGACCGGCGCGCAGGAGCACGCCGTGCACTCCCACCCGCACTGGCTGGCCGACTCCAGCGGGCTGGTGGTCACCACCAACCGCGGCCGGGACCTCACCGGCATCGCCCGCTATGACCTGGCCACCGAGCAGTGGAGCTGGCTGGTCGCCTCCGAGCAGCACGACCTCACCGGCTGGCTGTCCCCCGACGGCCGTACGCTGCTGGTGCTCACCAACGCCGACGGCGCCGCCTGGCTGACCCTGCACGACAGCACCACCGGCGAGCAGCTGCGCGAGATCCCGCTGCCCGCCGCGGGCTGGGTCGCCTACCCGCTGCCCGAACCGGTGTGGTCGCCCAACTCGCGCTTCCTCGCCCTGTCGTTCAGCTCCCCCGCGACACCCGGTGACGTGCTGCTGGTGGACGTGGAGTCCGGGGCGGTCAAGGCCCTCACCGACTCGCGGGCCCAGTTCGACCAGCAGGTGCCCGCGGAGCCGACCCTGCACCGCGTGGCCGACCGGATCCCGTGCTTCCGCTACGGGGACGGCGAGTCCGCGGTGCTGTTCCTGCACGGCGGTCCCGAGGGCCAGTCCGTGCAGCGGTTCGACCCGCTCGTGCAGGGGCTCGTCGCCGCCGGGCACACCGTGCTGGTGCCCAACATCCGAGGATCTGTCGGTTACGGCAAGCGGTACTACTCCGCCGACGACGTGGACAAGCGGCTGGAGTCCATCGAGGACCTGACCACCCTGCACGACTGGCTCACCGAACAGGGCACGCCCGCCGACAAGATCGCGCTGTGGGGCCGGTCCTACGGCGGCTACCTGGTGCTCGCCGGGCTCGCGTTCCAGCCCGACCGCTGGGCCGCGGGCGTGGACATCGTGGGCATCTCCTCGCTGGTGACCTTCCTGCGCAACACCTCCGGCTACCGGCGTGCCGCGCGCGAACGCGAGTACGGATCGCTGGAGCGCGACCTGGAGTTCCTGGAGCGCGCCTCGCCGCTGAACAGCGTGGACGCGATCCGTGCCCCGCTGTTCGTGGTGCACGGGGCGAACGACCCGCGCGTGCCGGTGGCCGAGGCCGAGCAGCTCGCGCAAGCCGTGCGCCGCAACGGGATCGAGTGCGAACTGCGGGTGTACGCCGACGAGGGCCACCAGTTGGCCAACGAGGACAACAAGTTGGACGCCTACCCGGCCGCGATCGAGTTCCTGGACCGGGTGCTGCGCGGCTAGGGGCGCGGCGGGCCCGCGTCTTCGCGCCGGTCTCGGGACCGGATCAAGGGCGCAGCGAGCGCGGCGGGTCCGGCTAGGGGCCGACCTTCCTCTCGATCGGCTTGGCGCCCAGCTCGTCCGCGAGCAGCTTGAGCAGGGTCTCGTGCGGGTCGGGGCGGTCCAGCGCCGCACCGGGCTCGGCGACCATGGCCGCCTCGGCCATCATCTCGTCCTCGCTGTCCGGCTCCGGGTCCGGCTCCGGGGGCAGCGGGATGTCCTCGATGTCCTCCGGGGGCTCCGGCGGGGGCGGCACCTCGTCCACCACGGGCGCTGCGGGCGCCACGGGCCGGGTCGGCGCCGCAGCTGGCGGCGGGGTCGGCGGGCGGCTGGCCTGGCTGGGCCGGGTCGGCGCCGGTGGCCGCTGCTTGACTGGGGCCGCCATGGCGCCCGGGCCGCCCGCGGGTTCACCGTGCACGCACTGGACCTGCCACTGGCCCCCGAGCACCGTGGACAGCGCCGCGGCGATGCCGTCCAGGTTGCGCTGGTCGGCGAGGCGACGCGCCAGCGGGGCCGCGGTGTGCGCCAGCACCACCGAGTTGCCGTCCACCGACTGCACGGTGGCGTTCATCAGCATGGCCTGCAGGCTCTTGCTCTGCACTGCCGCGAGCAGCTGCGCCCACTGCCTGCGCAGGCCCACCGCGTCCAGACCACCAGGTGCCGCAACGGGGTCCGCCTGGGCCACGGGTGCGGGCTCGGGCTGGGACGCCGGTCGCGGCGCCTCCGCCACGGGCTGCGGTGCCTGCGCGGGCTCGGGCCGTCGCACGACCGGCTCCGGGCGGGCGGCCGGTGCCGGGGTCGGCGGCGCGGCGGGCGCCTGGGCCACCGGTGCGGGGGCCTGCTCGACCGGTGCCGGGTCGGCGGCGCGCTGGGAGGGCCGCTGGAACTGGCGACCAGCCGGTGCGGCGGCCACCGACTCGACAGGTGCGCCGCCCATCGCCGGGGCCGCGCCAGCCGGGCGCTTCTCCAGCTGTTCGAGCCGTTGCAGCAGCGCGGCATCGGAGCTCTGCGCCGCGGGCAGCAGCATGCGCGCGCAGAGCAGTTCCAGCAGCAGCCTCGGCGCGGTCGCACCCCGCATCTCGGCCAGGCCCGTGTGCAGGATCTCGGCGTACCGGGACAGCGTGGCCGCGCCCAGCTGCTGCACCTGCGCCTGCATGGCGGCCAGCTCGTCCTGGGGCGCGTTGACCAGCCCGCGGTCGGCCGCGTCGGGCACCGCGGAGAGCAGCACCAGGTCGCGCAGGCGTTCCAGCAGGTCGGCGGCGAAGCGGCGCGGGTCGTGCCCGGCCTCCACCACCCTGTCCACCGTGGCGAACACCGCCGAGCCGTCGGCGGCGGCCAGCCCGCCGACCATGTCGTCGATCAGCGCCACGTCGGTGACGCCCAGCAGGGAGATGGCCCGCTCGTAGGTGACGCCCTCCGGCCCCGCACCGGCCAGCAGCTGGTCCAGCACCGAGAGCGTGTCCCGGGCGGAGCCGCCACCCGCCTTGATCACCAGCGGGTACACGGCGGGCTCGACCTTGACGTCCTCGTCCCCGCAGATCTTCTCCAGCAGCCCGCGCAGGGTGCCCGGCGGGATGAGCCGGAACGGGTAGTGGTGCGTGCGCGAACGGATGGTCGGCAGCACCTTGTCGGGCTCGGTCGTGGCGAAGACGAAGATCAGGTGCTCCGGCGGCTCCTCCACGATCTTCAGCAGGGCGTTGAAGCCCTGCGTGGTGACCATGTGCGCCTCGTCGATGATGAACACCCGGTAGCGCGATTCCGCCGGGGCGTAGAAGGCACGGTCGCGCAGCTCGCGGGCGTCGTCCACACCGCCGTGGCTGGCCGCGTCGAGCTCGACCACGTCCACCGTGCCCGAGCCCTCCGGCGCGAGCCCCCGGCAGGAGTTGCACTCCCCGCAGGGGTCGGGGGTCGGGCCCTGCACGCAGTTCAGCGAGCGGGCCAGGATGCGCGCGCTGGAGGTCTTGCCGCAGCCACGCGGACCGGAGAACAGGTAGGCGTGGTTGACCCGGCCGGCTGAGAGCGCCACCCGCAGCGGGTCGGTGACGTGCTCCTGCCCGACGACCTCACCGAAGGTCGACGGCCGGTACTTGCGGTAGAGGGCGAGCGCCACGCCCGTGACCCTACCGCCCACCCCTGACATCGAAGGAGAGACCGCCCACCCGCCGCAAGGCGACCGTGGGGGTCTGGGGGCTCGGCCCCCAGAAACAAACCTGGAGTGATCCCCGGGAGCCGCCAGGCGACCGGGGATCACTCCAGAACGGAAGGGGACCCCGTGCACCCGTCAGAGCCCGCTTATCCTTGCTGCCTTCCGGCCCTGGGGAGGTTCGCGAGATGGACGCCGCACGAGGTCCACGATCAGTGTAGCGCGTCGCCCAACCCGGTGTTCCGGCGGGCGGTCATCGGCGAACGGGAGCATGATGCGGCGCCATGGCGGAGAACACGCGCACGGAAATAGACATCGAGCTGTTCGGTGGGCCCGAGGACGGGCGCACGATCAAGGTGCCCGCGCAGAACGACGGGGTTCCGGTGCTGCCCCGCTGGGAGTTCCCGCAACTGCCCAAGGAGCGCGACCGGCAGAAACTCAAGCAGGCGCTGGCCGCCTCGCCGGTGGTGGTCTACGAGCGGCCCGCGGAGCCGACGCACGGACGTTGGAAGTACGTGTACGCCGGGACCCGCGCGCGCTCCTAGCCCGCTAGTCGCGGAACGATCCGTCGGCCCTGCGCTGGTGCTTCGCCATCACGTGCGAGCACTGCGGACAGGTCCGCCGGAACAGCTTGAACAGCCACACCCACCAGACGAACAACACTGTGCGGAAGACCTTCACGACGAAGGACCTTGTGCACGCCGTGCAGTCCCTGCACCCAGCCACCCGTACCCCCTCTTTCGCGGCGACCCCTCCACCTTGCCACGGATCACCGCGGCGGCGCCGGGATCGCGCGGGAGGCTCAGATCACGCGGATCCGGTCCGCCTGCGGACCCTTGGGGCCCTGCACGACCTCGAACTCCACGCGCTGGTTCTCCTCCAACGAGCGGTAGCCGGTGGCCTGGATGGCGGAGAAGTGGGCGAACACGTCGGGCCCGTTGTCCTGCTGGATGAAGCCGAAGCCCTTCTCGGCGTTGAACCACTTCACGGTGCCCTGTGCCATGTCCACTCCTCGCGCCACGAACTGCGTTGCCGCCGAGTATCGAACAGCGGACCGGCAAGATCGAGACCCTTCACCGGGACACCCGCAGGATCACGCAAACGGCCCAGCGGGTTGCACACACGGTCACCAGTCGGCCCGCACACCGCCGCTCACCAGCCGTTTTGGCTGGTCAAGGTGGGCTCCGGTAAGCTCATCGACGGAGGATTCGCCTAGTGGCCTAGGGCGCACGATTGGAAATCGTGTTGGGGATTAAACCCCTCACGGGTTCAAATCCCGTATCCTCCGCTCGCGAGTGGGCGAGGCGTGTCTGCGGAGAGCGCAGACGCGCCTCGCTCGTCGCGTTTCTGGGGCTCTCGCCCCAGGCCCCAGGCCAGGAGGGCTTCGCCCCCTGGACCCCCACCTGCGGGGAGCGCGGCACACCGTGCGCCCGGGCTGAACCAGGCAGGCTCCGCCCCCTTGGGCCCCACCACGGAGAGCGCAGACGCCCCTCGCTCGCCACGCTTCCGGGCTCTCGCCCCAGGCCCCAGGCCAGCAGGGCTTCGCCCCCTGGACCCCCACCCACGGAGCGCGGCACACCATGCGCCCGGGCTAAACCAGGCAGGCTCCGCCCCCTTGGGCCCCCACCTGAGGGCAGTAGCGCCTGGCCCGCCGGGTAGGAACTCCACCGGCGCACGGGGCGTTCGTGGTGTGTGGAGACCCTGTTGGCGTGGAGCATCCCGGGCGGTGTGCTGGCGGTCGTGGCAGTGGCGGTGTACGAGCTGTTGCGGCAGGGACGGCGCAAGCGCAAGGGCGCCCCGATAGCGGCGACATACCTCAACGAGGTCACGGCGATGTTCTACGGCACGAAGCGGGTGGAACTGGACCACCAGCAGTCGATGTCGATGATGTGCGACGAGGAGGCCCAGGGCGCCCCGCCGCGCAACGGGGTCGACCTGGACGGCGGGGTTGCGGTGCTGCGGCCGGACAACCCGCGTTCCCGACCGCAGCACGGGCTGAGCCGCTAGGCCCGCAGCTGGTCCAGGCCGTAGCGACCTGACCCTGTGCAGGCCCACCAGGCGAGCAGGCCCAGCAGCAGCCATTCGGGCGCGTAGAACAGGTTGCTCAGGAAGTGCCAGGGGTCCGGGTACTTGCTCAGCAGCGGCGGCGCGATGGTGGTGACCAGCGCGCCGAGCATGATGACGGCCAGCACCAGCGCGAACAGCCGGGTGCCGAGGCCGAGGACCAGCGCGAGGCCGCCGAGCAGTTCGAGCACGGCGACCACCGGGGCGGTCACGCCGGGCAGCGGGATGCCCGACTCACCGAAGGTGGCGGCGAACGCGCCGAGGTCGGCGAGCTTGCCCACGGCTCCGCTGAGGAACATGAAGCCGACGGTGACGCGCAGGACCAGCTTGGGCGCCCAGTCCAGGGCGCGCAGGGACGAGACAAGGTGCACGGGGTACTCCGAGGTGTAGGTCGACCGGGAACGGGGTTCGCCGGACGGCCTATATGCGGAGCACCGAGATCAAGGCGGGCTGCGCCACGTGCACGGGTGGGCGCACCGGGGGTGGCGGCAGCTCCGGCTGGCGTCGGACCTCGTGCCGCACAAGGGATGCGACCTGCGCCGCAGGTGCGGGCGGATCCACGCGGAACTCGGCCCGCTCAGCACGGGGCGCGCAGCCCGGCGTGGCCACCGCGAGCTGGGCGACGGCCAGTACGCGGGCGCCCGAGGCGGTGCCGCCGCTGTGCGGGCAGGGCGTGGGACCGGCCCAGACCAGGGCCCCACAGAGCAGCACGGCGAACACGACGAGTGCTCGTGCCCGCCAGTCCGCCACGAGTCGATGATAGGCGCCGACTGTCGGTGCCCCGTGCGATCCTGGAGCACGTGACCGATCCGCTGAGCGTGCTGCTGTCCTCGACCGCCGCCCACGCCCGGCAGCGCTTCGAGCGGCGCAACGGGCGGTTGGGCAGCTCGACCACGGTGCACGCGGTGCACTCCCAGCAGTGGATCGGCGGGGTGCTGATCCCGGCGCCCGCCTGCCACGTGGGCACCGGGACCTGGGACTTCACCCGGTTCGAGCCGACGAACGACCCGGTGACCTGCGGCCGCTGCCTGCGCTCCGGTCAGGTGCGCGAGTCAGCGGCCGCGGTGTCCTCCGATCAGCTGGCCCTGGACCTGATCAGCCCCTGAGGCAGCCGGCCACCCACTGCTCGATCCCGTCGGCGGTGATCGGCAGTGCGTCGGACAGCACCCGGTTGCCGGTCTCGGTGACCACCAGGTCGTCCTCGATGCGCACGCCGATGCCGCGCAGCTCCGGCGGCACGGTCAGGTCGTTGGGGTGGAAGTACAGCCCGGGCTCCACGGTCAGCGCCATGCCGACCTCCAGGTTGCCGTCGTGGTAGTGCTCGGCCCGCGCCCTGGCGCAGTCGTGCACGTCCAGGCCGAGGAAGTGGCCGACCCCGCAGACGATGTAGCGCCGGTGGTGCTGGCCGTCCGGGTCCAGTGCCTGGTCCACCGAGACGGGCAGCAGGCCCCAGTCGTGCAGGCCCTCGGCGAGCACGCGCATGGCGGTGGCCTGGAAGGTGCGGTACGCCGCCCCCGGCTTGACCTCGGCCATGGCGGCCACGTGCGAGGCCAGCACCAGGTCGTACACCTGGCGCTGCGGCTCGCTGAACTTGCCGCCCACCGGGAAGGTCCTGGTCACGTCGGCGGTGTAGAGGGTGTTGACCTCCACCCCGGCGTCCATCAGCAGCAGCTGCTCGGGCGTGACCTCCCCGTCGCAGCGCACCCAGTGCAGCACCGGGGCGTGCGGGCCGGCGGCGATGATCGTGCTGTAGCCCGGGGCGTTGCCGCTGGTGCGCGCCCTGCGGTCGAAGGTGCCCTGCAACCAGCGCTCACCGCCGCCCTTGATCGCCATGGGCAGCTCGCCCGCGACCTCGGCGAAGCCGAGCACGGTGGCGTCCACGGCGGCCTGGAGCTGGCCGACCTCCCAGTCGTCCTTGATCCGGCGCAGCTCGGACAGGGTGCTACGCAGACCGGTGCTGTTGCCCAGGCCCAGCGCGTCCAGCATCGGTTCCACCCCGGCGGTGACGTGCACCGGCGGGTGCTGGCCGCGCAGCACGGAGGCCAGGTCCTCCACCGGTCGGCACGGCAGGCCCAGGGCCTCGCCCCACTCGGGCAGGCCGGGCACCGGGCCGATCCACAGCTCCCCGTCGCGGGCGCTGCCGAAGAACTCCGGGTCGCCGGGCCGCGCCGGGGGCCGCAGCAGCAGCACCGAGTCGTGCCCACCCGCGGTGGGCTGCATGACCAGCACGGCGCCCTCGGCGTGGCAGCCGGTCAGCCAGGAGAAGTCGCTGTCCGGGCGGAAGTCGTAGTCGGTGTCGTTGGCGCGCACCGGGGCGCGGCCCGCGGCCACGACGATGCGCTGGCCGGGGAACTCCGCGCTGAGCTTGGCCCGGTGGGCCGCCGCTGCCTCGCGGGCGCCCGGGGTCAGCCGCACCTCGCGGGCGGCCTCGCCCCAGCCGTCCCCCACCGAGGCCCGGAATCCGCTGGCCTCGACCAGCTTGCTCGGGTCCCGCCTCGCCGGCCGGTCGGTCATCGCACGCTCCTCACAGGATGAACCCGTTCGGGAACGGGTCTGTCGGATCCACCAGGTACTGTGCCATGCCGGTCAGCCAGGCGCGCCCGGCGATAGTCGGGATCACGCCTTGTCGATCCCCCAACGACACGCTGTCCACCAACCGGCCGGTGAACCGCGTGCCGAGCAGCGATTCGTTCACGAAGTCCTGCCCCAGCGGCAGTTCGTTGCGCGCGTGCAACTGAGCCATGCGCGCACACGTGCCCGTGCCGCAGGGCGAGCGGTCGAACCAGCCGGGGTGGATCACCATGGCGTTGCGGGAATCACTGCCGTGCAGGCCCGGCGCGACGAGCTGCACGTGCTTGCAGCCCGCGATGCCCGGATCGGTCACGTGCACCGGTCGGCGCACCGCGTTGATCGTGTCCATGATGGACAGTCCAGCGGCCAGCATGCGGTCGCTGTGCGCGCGGTCGAACGGGATGCCCAGCTGCCCGGCGTCCAGGATCGCGTAGAAGTTGCCGCCGTAGGCCATGTCGTAGTGGACCTCGCCGAGGCCGGGGACCTCCACCACGGCGTCCAGCTCGTGCGCGTACGCGGGTACGAGCTGGATCCGCACGGACTCGGCGTGCCCGTCGCGCACCGAGACCTCGGCCACGACCAGGCCCGCGGGTGTGTCCAGGCGCACGGTCGTCACCGGCTCGACCACCTCCACCATGCCGGTCTCGACCAGCACGGTGGCCACGCCGATCGTGCCGTGCCCGCACATCGGCAGGCAGCCGGACACCTCGATGTAGAGCACACCCCAGTCGGCGTCCGGATGCAGCGGCGGTTGCAGGATCGCCCCGCTCATCGCGGCGTGCCCGCGCGGCTCGTTCACGAGCAGCTGCCGAATGTGGTCCATGTGCCGCACGAAGTACTCGCGGCGCTGCGCCATGGTGGCACCGGGGATCGGCCCGACGCCGCCGGTGATGACCCGCGTGGGCATGCCCTCGGTGTGCGAGTCGACCGCGCTGAAACAGCGGGAGGCACGCATCAGATGCCCGCACGCGCGAGGTCGGCGTCCAGTCGGGCCAGGTGCTCCTGGGTCAGCGGCCCGCGCGGCGGGCGGCACGGCCCGCCGTAGCGGCCGACCCGGTCCATGGCGTACTTGATGGCCTGTACGAACTCGGTGCGCGAGTCCCAGCGGAACGCGGCGATCAGCGGCTCGTACAGCTTGCGGGCCTCGTCGAGCTTTCCGTTGCGGGCCAAGGTGAACAGCTCCACCGACTCGGCGGGGAACACGTTGGGGAAGCCAGCGAACCAGCCGGTGGCACCCATCAGCACGCTCTCCAACAGCACGTCGTCGGCCCCGGAGATCACCGCGAGTCCGGGTGCCTGCTCGCGGATCTCCAGCACGCGCCGCACGTCCCCGGAGAACTCCTTGACCGCGGTCACGTTGTCGAGCTGCGCGATCTCCGCCAGCAGTTCGGGCGTCAGGTCGACCTTGGTGTCGATGGGGTTGTTGTAGACCATCACCGGCAGCCCCACGCTGGCCACCGCCTCGAAGTGGGCGACCACCTCGGCGTGGTTGGCCCGGTACATCGTGGGCGGCAGGCAGAGCAGCCCGTCGGCCCCGTCCTCGGCGGCCTGCTCGGCCCAGCGCAGCGCCTGGTGCGAGCCGGGCGCGTGCACGCCGACGACCACGAGCCCGTCCTCGCCAACGGCCTCGACCGCGGTGCGGGCCACCGCCCTGCGCTCCTCGTCGGTGAGTGAGGAGTACTCACCCAGCGAGCCGTTCGGCCCGACGCCCTGGCAGCCGTTGTCGATCAGCCAGCGGCAGTGCTCGGCGTAGCGCTCCAGGTCCACGCGCAGCCCGGCGGGCGCGCTGGGGTCCTCGGCGTACGGCAGCGCCGTGGCGACGACAACTCCGGCGAAGTCCTGGGTCATGACAACTCCTCTGGCGTAGCGGCGAGTTCACCGAGGCTGAGCGGGGTGGCGATGGGGCGGCGGGCGAACGCCTCGGCGTCCAGACCCTCGACCAGGTCGGCGGCGTTGCGGCCGCACATGCGGCCCTGGCAGCGGCCGAGCCCGAGGCGGCTGACCAGCTTGAGCGAGCGCACACCGCGGGCGGCCCGCTGCTCGGCGGCGTGCTGGAGCGAGTCGTAGCTGACCCGTTCGCAGCGGCAGATCACCGTGTCCGGGGTGAGCCAGCCGCGCCACCCGGGTTTCACCGGGTACACGCGGGCCAGCGCCTCGGCGAACCGGCGGTCCACGCGGCCCGGCAACGGCGATCCCGCCGCCGCCGACCCGGCCAGCACGCCTTCCTGCGCGGCGAGTTCCGCACCGCCGATGCCGGTGAGCTCCCCGGCGGCGTAGACCCAGGGCACCGAGGTGCGCTGCTCGGCGTCCACGGCGACAAAACCGTTGTGCAGACGGCATCCCGCGGCGACAGCCAGTTCCAGTTGCGGCACGAAGCCGTAGCCCACGCAGACCGCGTCGGCGGCCACCCGCCAGGTCCGCAGCACGTTCCAGTGCTCGTCCAGCCGGGCCAGGGTCACCTCGCTGCCGTGCGCGGCGACCACGGCGGTGCGCTGCCGGTAGTAGCGGGCAACTCGGCTGTACGAAGCCAGTTCCAGGACCTTCCGGTGCCCGGCGAGCAGGGCCGCCGGCTCGCGCAGCCAGTTCCGGCTCGGCGCGTTCGCCTCGAACACCCCGAGGAGCTCGGCGCCGACCTCGAGCAGGGACTTGGCCACCGGCAACAGGAACGGGCCGGTCCCGGCGACCACGACCCGCTTGCCCACGGCGATGCCCTGCCCCTTCGCCAGGGCCTGCGCGGCGCCAGCGGTGTAGACGTTGGGCAGGTCCCAGCCCGGGAAGGGCAGCGCCCGGTCGTAGGCCCCGGTGGCCAGCACCAGGGCGGAGGCCGTGACCACGCGATTTCCCGTGAGGTGCAGGCGATTGCCCTCGACGGCCCACACCGTGGTGTTGGGCAGGTGGTGCACGCGCGGGTGCTGGACCCGTAGCTCCGGTTGCCGGAAGGACTGGCGCCGGTACTGGCCGCCGATGCGTGGCGCGGAGTCGACCAGCAGCACCTCGGCGCCCGCCCGCGCGGCGGACACGGCGGCGCTGACCCCGGCCGGTCCCGCGCCGACCACGACCACGGTCATCGCGTGCGCACCTCGTCCCCGTCGACCAGAACCCGTTGGCAGGAGCGGACATCCCGCTCTCCGTTGACCTCGACCAGGCAGTTGAAGCACACGCCGATGCCGCAGAACACGCCCGCGTCCCGACCAGCGAGCATGAGCACGGCGGCGGCGGTCCGCCCCGGCTCGGCGGTCATCGGCGTGCCGTCCACGGTGACGTTCACGCGGCCACCCCCGGCCGGTCGACGCGGAACGGGATCGGGTCCACGTGCGGCGGCCGGCCGGTGGCCAACTCCGCGAGCAGGCGCCCGGTGGCGGCGGCCAGCCCGATGCCCGCGCCCTCGTGGCCGGTGGCGTGCCACAGCCCTGGCACACGCGGGTCGGGGCCGATCACCGGCAGGTGGTCCGGGGTGTACGGGCGGAAACCGCCGTAGGCCCGCATCACGGGAACCCCGTGCAGGAACGGGAAAAGCGCGATGGCCTTGCGCGCCAGCTCGCGCAGGACGTGCACCTGGAGGCTGTCGTCGAACCCGATGCGCTGGCGGCTGGAGCCGATCAGCACGGTGCCGCCCGGCGTGGACTCGACCACGGTGGAGGTCTGGAGGTCGGCGTCCCCGCTGGCGACCGCTCCCACGTAGTCCGCGTCGTACACCTTGTGCCGCACCACTTCCGGCAGCGGAGCCGTCACCAGCACCACGCCACGGCGCGGCAGCACGGTGATCGGCGCACCGCAGCGCGCGGCGAACTCGCCCGCCCAGGGCCCGCAGGCGTTGACCACCAGCTCGCACGGGATCGGTCCCCGGTCGGTGAGCAGCTCACCGGGCCGCAGCCCGGTGGCCGTCACACCGGGCAGGAGCTGGCCACCGCGCTGCTCGACGGCGGCGAGCAGCGTGGTGGCCAGCAGCACGGGCTGCACCTGGGCGTCGTCCGGGTAGTGCACGGCGGCGGCGACACGGTCGGTGAGCAGCGGTTCGAGTTCGCGGGCCCGCTCGGGGCTGATCCGGTCGGCGCGCACCCCGGCGGCGCGCTGCTCGGCGGCGAACTCCAGCAGTGGCCCCGCGGACTCCTCCGCCGTGGCCACGACCAGCCCGCCCTTGGGCTGCCACTCCACCTCGGACAGTCTGGGGCCCAGTTCCTCGGCCAGCCCGGCGAGCAGGTCGGGCAGCCACCGCCGGGAGGCCTGGGCCAGCGCGAGCTCGGGTCCGGGTTCCTTGTCGGAGACCAGCACGTTGCCCTCGCCGCTGGCGGTGGTGGCCGAGGCGAGCGGCCCGCGGTCGAGCACGGTGACCCGCAGTCCCGCCGCGCTCAGCGCCTCGGCACAGGCGGCGCCGATGACCCCGGCACCCACGACCACCGCGTCCACCCGCTCCACCTCCGTTCAATAAAATGAACGCTACGGCGCGAGGTGGTGCGCGTCAAGTGTCGGCGGGCCGGAGTCGACCGGGTACTGGAGCAGCAACACCGAGGTCACCGGGCCGTCCACGGTCTCGTAGATGTGCGGGCGGTTGGCCGGGAAGCTGACGTAGTCCCCGGGGCCCAGCTCGTAGGGGTCCTCCGGCGGGCCGACCCGCAACCGGCCCTCGGTCACGACCACGTGCTCCACGCCGGGATGACCTTCGGAGTGCTGGCGCTGCCCGGGCCGTACGCGCTGGTCGTAGACCTCGAACACGGTCTCGGTGACGTCCAGCCTGCGCAGCATGCGCAGGTCCACGGCGTTGCTGCTGAGCACCTCGATGCCCGCCGAACGCACCAGCACCACGTCCGGGTCGGCGCGGTGGGTGAGCAGGGTGGACACCGGTACGGTCAGCGCGTTCGACAAACTGAACACAGTGTCGATGGTGGGGTTGCCCGCACCGGACTCCAGCTGGGACAGCGTGCCCTTGGCGATGTTGGAGCGCCTGGCCAGCTCGGACAGCGACAACCCGCGCTGCTCGCGCAGGACCTTCAGGTTGGCGGCCAGCACCTGGCCCGCCCTCTGTTCCACCACGGCCCCAGCGTGCCACGTGGGGGCCCCGGCTGTGGGCCCCCACGTGGGGCTGCTGTTACGGGGCGGGCGGTGCGAAGCAGTGCACCAGGTCGAGCAGGTTGTCCAGCCAGCCGATGCTGGTGCTCGGCCGCAGCCGCACCACCTGGGGGTCGTGGTCGCTGGCCTGGTCGTAGAACTCGGAGTTCACGTGCACCACGTCGTAGCCCACGCCCCGCGGGCCGGTGCTGGTCAGGATGTGGTCCAGCACCTCGGAGTTGCCCTGGTAGACGTAGCTGTAGCGCTGCGCCGCGGGCAGTTCGGCCACCAGGTCCCGCAGCTTGCCGCCCGCGGTGAGGGTGGCCAGCGAGGAGGAGAACTGGAAGTCGTTGAAGTCGCCCGGGATCACCACGTTGGCCCTCTCGTCCACCTTCAGGATCTGGTCCACGAAGGCGCGCAGCGCGGCGGTCTGCTGCCCGCGCTGCACCTCGGAGCCGCGGGTCGGCGGCTGGTAGCGGCCCACGTCCGGCTGGTCACCCAGCTTGGACACCAGGTGGTTGGCGATCACGAACACCGTGCGGCCCTGGAAGGAGAACTCGCCGACCAGCGGCTTGCGGCTGGCGTTCCACGCCGGGTTCGCCGGGTCCACGCGGCCCGGGGAGACCGACAGCTGCGGGCGGCCGTTCTTGGTGAGCACCCGCGTGGCAGTGGTCGCGTCCCCACCGGGCCGGTCCACGAAGGAGACCCGCTTGGGGTTGAACAGGAACGCGATGCGGATGTTGCCGCCGGGCTGGCCGCCGTCCGCGTCGTTGACCGGGTCGATCTCCCGCCACTGGTACTGCGGACCGCCCGCGGCCACCACGGCGTCGGTGAACTTCTTCAGCGTCTGGTCGGCCGCCACGGTGCCGTCGTCGGCCGCGCCGGAGTTGTCCTGGATCTCCTCCAGGGACACCACGTCCGGGGTCGCCAGGTTGTGCACCAGGTTGGTGGCCAGCCGGTCGTACTTGGCCTGCGCGTCGCCGGGCGCCAGGTTCTCCACGTTGTAGGTGGCCACCGCCAGCTCGTCCACCGTCTGCCGCTTGGTG
The DNA here is from genome assembly GCF_000525635.1 of Kutzneria viridogrisea DSM 43870. NCBI lineage: Bacteria > Bacillati > Actinomycetota > Actinomycetes > Pseudonocardiales > Pseudonocardiaceae > Kutzneria > Kutzneria viridogrisea. The sequence continues at coordinate 227,818 of NZ_CP007155.1, read as the reverse complement.
GTCTCCGCCTGGAGGTTGCCCGGAGCCAGCGTGCCCAGGGTGGTCGCCTGCAGCGCGTAGCCGCCGAACTGGGTGTAGTCCAGCGGGCCCTCGGTGCTGCCGGTCAGCTTGTCGCCGACGTTGGCCTTGGGGAAGGGCACCTGCGCGAACGGGATCAGCGACTGGACCTCCAGCCGACCGCTGTTCGGGTCCTGGTAGCCCAGGTACACCGTGCCGCCGCGCTCGCTCGGGTTCTGCGCGGGCTTGCTCGTCACGTAGAGCTCGTTGTACTTGTCGGTGGCGCCGACCACGCGCGCGTCGGTGACCTGCACGCGCATGCCCTCGCGGGACTCGTAGTAGTCCAGCGCGTACTTGTCCGGCTGGAGGGCCTGCGTCTCGATGTTGCCGCCGGTGGGCGAGAAGGCCGCGGGCACCGTGTCCGCACCGATCACCTCGGCAGCGGGCAGGGCGTTGCCGGAGGAGACCACCGACACCTTGGGGTTGCTCAGCTCCGTGATCGACTGGTACGCCGAGCTCGTGCCCTTCTCGTCAGGGTAGAACTCGTGCACGGTGCCGGAGACCAGCACCGAGTCGCCCGGCTTGACCGTGATCGCCGCCGAACTGGTGTAGGCGAACAGGCCCTCACTGGTGCGCGGATCGTTGTCCGGGTTCGGGTCCTGGAAGAAGAAACCCTTGCTGGAGCCGAAGTTGCGCACGCCGGTAACGATGCCCGGCACGTTGGTGACCTGCTTGCCGTCCAGCGGCGAGAGGCGGCCGGTGCCCTGGATGTCGTGGATCCGCGCCGTGCCCGGCTGACCGGGGTCGGTCGGGTCCCCGCCGCCACCCGGCGCGGTCTCGCCCTTGCTGTTGACCGGGGCCGGGGCGCCCACCGCGAAGTCCGCGGCGTTGTCGTCGGTGTCGGCCAGGCTCGCCACCCGGGCCAGCGCCGTCGCGTTGGCCGGAGCCGGGGCCGCGTTGCCCTCGCGGACCACCGCGCCGCCGAAGCCCACCAGGTCGCGCACCCTGCTGTCGGCCGCGCAGTCCGCCGCGGTCAGGCAGGTCAGCGGGTCCTTGCCCGCCACCAACGCCACCGTGCCCGCCGTCGCCGACATGTTGATCGTCCCGCTGGCGTCCGGGCCGGGCAGCGCCGCCGTGCCGCCAGCGCCCTTGCCCTCACCGACCAGGTACTTGCCGCCCGCCGCGATCGAGCCGGTCAGCGCCGTGACCTGCCAGGTGCTCGTCGGCTTCGGGGCCGCGGGCAGGTACTGCACGCTCCAGCCGTCCACCGACACGGCCGCCGCCGCCCGGTTGGCCAGCTCGACGTAGTCGCTGGTCAGGGTCGCGCCCGAGTTGCCGCCGCCGCCGTACACCTCGGCGATCAGCGCGTCGGCGCTCGGTGCCGCGCCCGCGGGCGGTGCCGTGACGGCCAGCCCTGCGGTCAGCAGCGCGGTCGCCGCCGTGCCGGCCAGGGCTCTGCGGCGGTGCGGAGATGGGGTCACCCTCGTCCTCCTCGATCAGTGGTCGGGGCATCCTCTCCCGCGATCCTCAGCCAGTGAAGGCTTTTCGCCGAAGGTTCACGCAGGCCAGCCGATCGGCCGGGCAGTTCACGTCCTGTTTGGACGCCGAAGAGCGGTTTGGACGACTACCTGGCCCAGTTCGCAGTCGCCGCCTCGAAGTGCTCGGCGAGCGCCGTCCGGTCCGGGCACTTCTCCTCGGCAATGGCCAGGGATCGGCCGTTCAGAGCGGCGTAGCCCGGGTGGTCCAGCAGCCTGGGGTCGACCGCGATCACGAGCGATTCCGGGTCGACCGCGAGCATGCCGCAGTCGAACAGGGCGTGGATGTCGGAGCGGAGCAGCATCCCCTCCTCGACCACGTGCTTCTCGTGGACCGCGAAGGAGCGCAGGTGCGCTGCCTGCAGTGCCTGCCCCGGGCAGGGCCCGGTGACCGCGCAGACGAACCCGTACTTGTCCACGAGGGCCTTGCGGAACCCCTTCTGCCCCTTGCGCACGCTGACCAGCGCTTTCCGCCTCCCCGCGGCCAGGCTTCCAGTGGGCGCGTCCTGCGTGGTCGTCGTCGGCGGCGGCACCGGGACGGAGAGCTGTTCCAGGAGGTTCACCACGCCGTTCAGGTGCAGCTCGCGGATCACTGGCTGCTTCGAGCCATTGACGGCGACCGCATCGACCTGGGCCATCGAGATCGCCCCCTCCAACTCCTGCCAGGTGCCTGCGTAGTGGGCGGTGTAGCGGTCGACAACCACCGCCTCCTGCACTGGTGTGTCGAATGCGCTCTTGCACGCCGAGCACCAGTAGGTCGGCTTGGTCTTCTTGCGGCGCTTGAAACTGGTCGAGCGGCACTGCGGGCACCGCAGCCTGGTCTTGGGCTGATCGCGCTCGACGTCGATGCGCTGGATCCGCCCCACCCCCAGCACGAACTTCTTGGCGCGCAACAGGACCAGGTCGCCCACAGCGGGTTGGCCGTGGTTCTGCACAGCGGAGTCGTACGCGTACTCAGAGTCGACCACGTCTGCGTAGCCGTCGTTGCCCTGGAAGTCACGCTGGTCACCGAGCGCCGCGAACGCCCAAGCCTTCGCCACCCGCTCGCCCTGGTTCAGCTCGCGCTCGACGATGTAGCCAAGGCGTTCCAGCAGCCTGGCCACAGTGGCCTCACCGCCGCTGAAGTCCGCAGGCCGCCAGAACTGCCCGGTGGCGTACCCGTGCGCGACCCCGACGATCGCCTTGGAGTCGTACCGTTCCCCTTCGTGCACGAGGAAGTACGACCGGGCCACACCGAACCTGTACTTGGCCAGGAACTCCAGGCGCCCGAGCCGCCTGCACTCCCCGATCGCCTCAAGCACCGCTTCACGCGTGATGTCCTCTAGCGCCACACCCCGACCCTAGAACCCACCCCCGACAAGTCAGCCCGCTCCTCAGGTGCCCCCAGCGGCGAACCCGTCCCCACCCCCCAAAGTCTGGAGCCCGCCCCCCAGATCGGGGGCCGTGGGGGCAGCGCCCCCACACCGGGGGTCTGGGGGTCGCCCCCCAGAACAAACGGCGAAGGGGCCTGTCCGCGCTTTCTGCGGACAGGCCCCTTCGACCCTGAGCGGTGACGGTGGGATTTGAACCCACGGAGGGTTGCCCCTCACGCGCTTTCGAGGCGCGCTCCTTCGGCCGCTCGGACACGTCACCGGGGAGAACAATACAGGACCGGTCGGGGGCCTATTCGTCGGGTGGTCGATCGACCAGGTCCACCAGCCGCAGTTCGACGTCCAGCTCGAAGGCACTGGTCAGGGCCTGCCGGGCGAGCAGTAGCTTGGGCAGCACGGGCATGGCCTCGGCGTCGGCGACCACGCTCACCACCAACCGGTCGGCCGTGGCTGTGATCCACGGCTCGTCCACGCCGGGCACCTTGGTGATCGGCGCGTCCTCGGCGACGGCCGGGTGCAGGCCGCCGACCTCGGCGAGCACGGCCCGCACGGCTGTGGCCAGGTCCTCGCCTGTGTCGGGTTCGGTCACGGCGCCACCGCCGCGACCTGTTGCTGCGGGACGCGCGCCTCGGGCGGGATCAGCGCCACGTCGACGACGGTGACCCGCACCTCGTCCACGCGCACGCCGAGGTTGTGCTGCACGTTGTCGCGCACGGTCCGCGAGACCTCGACCGACACCTCGCGCGCTGGCCGCCCGCCAACGGACAGCGCAACGCCGAGCCGCACGGCGGCGGGCTCGGCGCTGACCTGGATCCCGTCCACGGGGTCTGCGACGTCCCGGCCGGTGATCACGTCTCGCAGCTGTCTGCCCAGGTCGGCGACGAAGCCGAGCAGGGTCGGCTCCAGGCTGACCACGCCGTCCACCGACCGCGCGGCGGTGGCGGTCAGCCGCGCGATCGCCCGCGACTCGACGACCACGCCCTCGGCCACCTCCACCGCACCGCCCAGCGCAGTGGTCATGTCGCCCCCTCCCTGGTGTCCGCCTCGACCACGTCGAGGGTGAGTTCACGCAGCCGCATTCCCACGTGCGCGGACACGACCGCCTCGATCCGTTGCCGCAGCGCGGCCTCGTGCAGCCGGTACCCCTCGGGCACGAGCACCTCGACGCGCACGTCCAGCACGTCAACGGCGTCCACCGGGGCGTGCACCTCGCAGCGCCGCGCGCGCAGCACGGCGCCGGGCTGGGTGTCCACGGCGAAGCGCACGACCGCGGCCACCGCCTTGGTCGAGATGCGGGCCGGGTCGGGGCCGGACACCAGTGGCACCGTCTCGCCGCTGCGCGCCTCGGTGCGGACCACCCGCATGACCCGCTCCAGCAGGCTGGGCGGGGCGGAGACCTCCTCGTCGACGAGTTGTCTGGTCGCCGAGTGCAGCGCACGCAGACCGTCCAGCGCGGTCTGGCAGTGCGGGCAACTCGCCGAGTGGTGGTCCAACTCGGCGCCCGACACCACCGAGTCCCAGAGCGCGTCGACCGAACGCCCACAGGGCAGTCGTCCGGTCGAGGGGAAACGACGGCGGGGCGGGTTCAACGCCATGCGCGCATCACCTCCGCCAGTTTCGCCCGTGCCCGCGACAACCTGCCGCGCACCGACTGCTCGGAGGCGCCGACGACGCCAGCGATCTCGGCGTAGGACAGGCCGTCGACCTCCGCGAGCAGCCAGACCGCGCGTTGCGGGGCGGGCAGGCCTGCCAGTGCCTTGCGCAAAGCCTCCACCCCCGCCCCGGTCTGCGCGGCGCGCTCCGGATCGTGTCGTGTGACGGCCGCGGTCTCGGGCACGGTATCGGTCGGTTCAGTCTTGCGGCTCTTGCGTTTGCGCAACAGCACGAGGCACTGCCTGTGCGCGATGCGGAACAGCCAGGTCCGCACGGCAGCGGGTTCGGCGAGCTCCCCGAGCCGCCGCCACGCCGTCACGAAGACTTCCTGGGTGACGTCCTCCGCCTCGGCCCGGTCGGCCAGCATGCGCAACGCCAGGCCGAAGACCCGGTCCTGGTAGCGGCGCAGCAGCATCTCGAACGCGGCGACGTCCCCGTCGGCGGCCCTGGTGGCGAGCGTGGCGTCGTCGATGTCCGCGCTGGACGTCTCCTCCTGCTGGAGGTCCGACACCACTCACCTCCTCAAGCGCACCTGGGCCCACTCCCTGTGAACGGGAATGAGCCCATGGTGACAGTGGACCGCTCATGCCGCTGGGGACTGCTCCCCCGCACGGGTTACTTGCCGGACAGCTTGTCCTTGACCTCGTCCACCACGCCCGCGGCCTTGTCGCGCAGGTCGTGACCGGCCTCCTTGACCTCGCCGACGACCTGGTCCTTCTTGCCCTCGGCCTGGAGCTTGTCGTTGCCGGTGAGCTCGCCGATCTTCTCCTTGGCCTCGCCGATGAGCTGCTCGGCCTTGTCCTTGGCCTTGTCGAAGACGCTCATGGTGGTTCCTCCAGTGGGAAGGGGCCGGACTGCTTCCGACCCGGACAGAGGAGAGATGCCCGGTGCGCGCACAACCTCACGAACTTGTGACTGGGGTCACATTCGATGGTGGCGGAAGAACTCGTCCACCAATTGCGCGCACTCCTGCTCCAGCACCCCGCCGACCACCTCGGGCCGGTGGTTGAGCCGCCGGTCGCGCACCACGTCCCACAGGGAGCCGACCGCGCCCGTCTTCGGTTCCCACGCCCCGAACACGACCCGCGCCACCCGCGCCAGCACCAGCGCGCCCGCACACATCGTGCAGGGCTCGACCGTCACCGCGAGCGTGCAGCCCTCCAGCCGCCAGCCGTCCCCGTGCCGCCGGGCCGCCTCGCGCAGCGCCAGCACCTCGGCGTGCGCGGTCGGGTCGCCCAGCGACTCGCGGGCGTTGCACGCGCTGGCCAGTTCCGTGCCGTCCGGGCCGACGACGACCGCACCGATCGGCACGTCGGAGCCGGACAGCCGGGCCGCCCGCAGCGCCGCGCGGACCAGCTCCTCGTCCCCGGGCCTCACTGCTCCACGCGATCCACCAGCGCACTGAACTCGGCGCCGAAGCCGCAGCGCTGCGCGATCATCTGCAACTGCTCGTCCGGGTACAGGTCGACCTCGTCCACGATCACGTGCAGCTCCCCGTCGGGCAGCCCCAGGTCGGCGAGCAGCCCCAGGTCACCCTCGGGCCACAGCCCGTCGTCCTCCTCGTCCGGCGGCTCGACCCGCAGCAGGTCGAGCACGTCCGCCGCGATGTCGTAGTCCAGCGCCGCCGCGGCGTCGGACAGCAGCAGGGACACCCCGCTTGGACCGGGTCTGAGCAGGACGAAGAACTCGTCGTCCACGTTGAGCATGCCGAAGACGGCGCCGGTGGAGCGCATCCGGCGCAGTTCGGTTATCGCCGCGTCGAGCTCCCCCAGCGCGGTGCTGTCCATCGAGCTGCAACGCCACTTGCCGTCCTCACGGACGACCGCGACGCCGAAGCCCCCTAGCGGCTCGTGCACCGACATGCGCATACCGTATGCGCCCAGCCCATCACCCGGAAGCACCATCCCCCTCAGGCCGCTGATCTGTGCCCAGCCACGAGGCCGATCAGGTGGGACCATCGGGGGATGACCACTTCCGCTGCGCGCCCCGCCCGCACCCAGTCCAGTGACCCGCGGTTCACCGGGCTGATCGAGGCGGCCCGAGCCCTGCAACCCAGGACGGTCGCGTTGCGCAGGCAGGTGCACAAACACCCTGAGCTGGGGTTGCGGCTCCCGGGGACGCAGGCCGCCGTGCTGCACGCGCTGGAGGGTCTTCCGCTGACCGTGACCAAGGGCGAGTCCTGCGACTCCGTGGTCGCGGTGCTCCAGGGGGCACGCCCCGGCCCGACCGTGCTGCTGCGCGGGGACATGGACGCGCTGCCGCTGACCGAGCAGACCGGCTGCGGCTTCGCCTCCGAGGTGGACGGCGCCATGCACGCCTGCGGGCACGACACGCACGTGGCCATGCTCGCGTCCTCGGCCCGCCTGCTGTGCTCGCGCAGGGAGGCGCTGACCGGCCGGGTGGTGTTCATGTTCCAGCCCGGTGAGGAGGGCTTCCACGGCGCCAAGCTGATGCTGGACGAGGGCGTGCTCGGCGCTTCGGGGGTGCGCGTCAACGAGGCGTTCGCCCTGCACATCACGTCCACGCTGAAGTCCGGGGTGATCACCTCGCGGCCCGGCGCGATCATGGCGGCGGCCGACGTGTTCCGGGTCAAGGTGGTCGGCAGGGGCGGGCACGCCTCCATGCCGCACAACGCGCTGGACCCGGTGCCCGCGGCGGCGGCCATGGTCGGCGCGCTGCAAACGATGATCACCCGGCGGATCAGCGCCTTCGACCCGGCCGTGCTGACCGTCGGCCGCATCGCCGCGGGCACGACCAGCAACATCATCCCGGAGGTCGCCGAACTGGAGGGCACGATCCGCACCTTCTCCGAGGCCTCACGGGCCCAGGTGCACGCCGAGGCCAAGCGGGTGTGCGAGCACGTGGCGGCGGCGCACGGCTGCGCGGCCACCTTCCAGATCGAGCGCGGCTACCCGGTGACCGTCAACGACGAGGAGGTGGCCGCGAAGGTGCTGGGGCTGGCGAGCACCGTGCTCGGCAGCCGGTGCAGCGAGCCGATGGCGCAGCCCATGATGGGCTCCGAGGACTTCTCCTACGTGCTGCGCCAGGTGCCCGGGTCGATGGCCTTCCTGGGGGCCTGCCCGCCCGCGGTGGAGCCCGAGCGGGCGGCCCCGAACCACTCCAACCGGGTCGTGTTCGACGAGTCCGCGATGGAGCACGGGGTGGCGATGTACGCCGCGTTCGCACTCGACGCGCTCCGCTGAGCCTGGGGTGGTTTCGCTGAACCACGAGTTGGCGGCAGGATGGTGCGCGTGCTGCCTGTCTGCGTGCTCGGGTTGGGACTGATCGGGGGTTCGGTGCTGCGCGCTGCCAGCGCGGCCGGCAGGGCCGTGTGGGGTGCGACAGCCTCCACAGCCGACGCCGAGGCCGCGACCGCGGCGGGGTTCACCGTCGAGGCCAGCTTGGACGACGCGCTGCGGCGGGCCGACGAGGAGGACGCGCTCGTCGTGCTCGCCGTGCCGCTGACGGCGCTACCTGAGGTGCTGCGCTCGGTGGCCGCCTTCGCACCCGGGTGCAGGCTCACCGACGTCACCAGCGTGAAGGGCGCCGTCACCGAGGCCGTGCGGAAGATCAACCCGTACGCGCGCTACGTGGGCGGGCACCCCATGGCGGGCACCTCCCGCTCCGGCTGGGCCTCCGGGTCGGCCGAGCTGTTCCGGGACGCGCCGTGGGTCGTGACCACCGAGGACGACTCCGACCAGGAGGTGTGGGCCGAGGTCGTGCAGCTCGCGCTGAGCTGCGGGGCACACGTGGTGCCCACCTCCTCGGCCGCGCACGACGACGCCGTGGCCCGCATCTCGCACCTGCCGCACCTGCTCGCCGCCGTACTGGCCTCGGTCGGCGCCTCCGGCGGGCCGCTCTCGCTCGCGCTGGCCGCCGGGTCCTTCGGTGACGGCACGCGGGTCGCCTCCAGCAGGCCCGAACTGGTGCAGGCCATGTGCGAGGGCAACCGGGCCGCGCTGCTGGACGCCGTGGACGACGCGCTCGGCCGGCTCGGCGCCGCCCGCGGCTCGCTGGCCTCCACCGGCGGGCTGGCCGCCACCGTCAACGCTGGCCACCTGGCCCGCCGCGAACTGGAACAGCACCGGTCCGGCCCGCGCCAGGCGGTCAAGGTGGACCTGACCGCGGACAACGCCATGGCGACCCTGCGCGACCTGGGCAACCGGGGCGGCAGGCTGACCTCACTGGACGGCACGGTGGCCGTGGTGAAGACCCTCTGAGCTTGCCCGTGTCGGGTAGAGTGGAGCCAGCCGCGGCCCGTAAGCCGAGGAAGTGAGCCCGAACGACCGCCGGACGACGGAAGTTCGGGCTTCGCGCTGTCTAGAGCAGATCGGTGTCCACGCAGCGCACGACCAGCTTGGCGACTCGTCGCCGCCAGTCACCTCCGCCACCGAAGCACCAGGCGACGGCATCGGGCACCCAGAGCAGCGGTTCCTCGTGCGGGCGCAGGTGCTCGTAGACCAGGCCGGTCCGACGCGCGTGGTGGCCCATCGCGGTGCGGAGTACTCGCAGGTCGAGCCGATCACCGCTGGCCCGGCTCTCCAGCACCAGGCGCCGTGCGTTGGCCTCGACCAGGTCGGCTACGAGGCCGCGTAGGCAGTTCTCCCGCGCGAGTTCGCCGGGCTCCTGACTGGTGTACATCGCGACCCGCAGCCCGAGGCACTCCAGCCGCGCGATGATCTCGCGGCGGCGTGCGCATCCCTCGTCCTTGAAGTGGATCCGGCGCTGGCCACCCAGGCACAGGGAGCGCAGAGCTGTCCTGGTTCGTCCCAGCTTGTCCGGCTGCATGTGGCTGGCGGCCAGGAAGTAGGTGGCTCCCCGGCGGGACTCGTCGACGAACACGTGCACGCTCACCGGGCCGATCATCCCGCACCCGTCACGGAGTGCAGCGATCGGCCACGCAGAGCGATCAGACCCGGCTGGCGAGCCCTGGGTAGTCGATGACCAGGCCGTCGGGGTCCACCGTCAGGTCGTTGGCCGACTCGTCGCGCGCGAAGGACACCACGGAGCCGGTGTCGGACAACGAGACGGTCCGGTACCGCTCACGGACCAGTCGCACGGACAGGTCGGGCAGGGACACCCAGACCACCGGCAGCTCGTGCTCCCCGGATTCGCGGTGCAGTCCGAGCCTGCGGATCGGTAAGGCGTTGAACAGAACGCTGCTCTCCACGTTGACGTCCACGGCGCCCTCGAACTCGCTGCGCTCGGCCCCACGCCCGCGGTCGACCAGCCAGACCCCGTCCTCGGTGCGGCTGATGGACACCTGCCGCTCGTCCTCGGCGGTGGCGCTGCGCAGCAACAGCCGGGACACCACCCCGTCCTCGCCGACGGACAGCTCGAACGAGGCGTTGTAGGCCTCGTGGTCGCCGGACCTGGCCGCGACCACGCGCCCGGACGCCTTGATCCGGCTCTCGGAGAGCACCAGCCGCGCCGACTCCAGGCGGGGGCCGGTGAGTGCCTGCCAGGTGACCATGATGGGACGCCTGCCGAGCGGGGCAGCGGGGTGGTTCCGCCCCTCGGAGGGGGTCCGCTCAGTGGTGTTCGGGAGGTTCACAGTCCACCTTCGGCCGTTGCTCGCGTCGTTTCAGACCTGACTTCGGAGCGTACCCAAACGGGTGCCCCGATCACACCGTCGACAGCACTGAGGGCCTCCCAACACAGCCCGGGAGGCCCTCAGTGCTCAGTCGAGCGGGGTGATCAGTTGGCCCTGCGGCGACGCACGAAGAACAGCGCGCCGACACCGGCACCGACCAGCACGACACCGGCCACGATGGCCCCGATGACGGAGGCACCGGTGTAGGCCAGCGGGGTGTCGTTGGAGGCGGGCACCGGGACCGGCACCGGGGTGGTGGTGGTCACCGGGGTGCTGGGTGCGGGGGCGCTGGTGGTGGTGCTCGGCACCGGCGTGGTGGTGGTCACCACGGGGGCGACGGTCCAGTTCGCCTTGGCTTCCTGGTGCAGCTTCACGTCGGTGGGCTTGGCAACGATCAGCGACTGGGTCAGCGCGTTGCCCTTGGCGTCGGCGCCGACGAACAGGCGACCCGCCTTGAGGTGGGCCTCGGCGTCAACGGAGAAGCCGCCGTTGCCCTCCTTGGCGTCGGCCGGGACCTTGACGTAGATCTCGGTGCCGTCGACGACCTTGTCGATCGCCTTGCCGTCCTTGTCGGTCAGGGTCACGCCGTTGGGCAGGTTCTTGCTCAGGTCCACCTTGCTCGCGGTGGTCTTGACCGTGAACGGCCCGATCAGCTCACCGGTCTTGCCGGTCTTCTCGCTGGGCAGCAGGGACAGGCCGGGGGTCGGCTCCTGCACCGCCTTGGCGTTCTTGAGCAGGTACTTGTACGCGGCGACCACGTCGGCACCGGCCTCGGCACCGTTGTAGGGCGTGGCGTTGTTCTCGTCCAGGTCGGCACCGTCGGACAGGTGCCAGATCGCGGCCTGGGTGGCGGTGATCGCCTCGTGGGCGTTCAGGCCGTCGTGCAGCGTGCCGCCCGCCTTGGTGATGGCCGCGCCCAGCGCATCGGGGGTGACGTTCGGGTAGCTGTTCTGCAGCACCCAGTTGATCAGCTGGCTGTTCTGCTTGAAGCCGGGGGCACCGTGCTGCGAGGGGTCGTAGGGGTACTTGTCCCACGGCACCTCGGTCATCTTGACCTTGCCGTCGATCTCGACGTTCAGCTCGACGCAGTAGGTCAGGACGTTGGTGTTCTCGACCTTGAGCGGGATCAGGAGGGTCTGCTCGGTGGCGAACTTGTCGCCCTTGAGGACCACGTTGTAGCCGTGCGTCTCGTCCACGCTGGCCAGCGGGGTGTCGCGCTTGCCGTCACGCGGCTTGGCGTGCCCGTGGTTGTCCTTGCCATCGTCCGCGATGGCCATCGGGGCCGCAGCGGCCATGAGGGCAACCGACGCACCGAGCACAGCTGCGCCCACACGGAGCGGGTGGAACCGGGATGCCATGACTCTCCTTCAACCTGGCTAGCAGTGGTCCCCGACGGACTGCCTACTCAGCGGCGTTACACCAAGTTTCGAACGCCACACGAACTGATGTATTCGACCTCGCGGTGCTTACTCCGAACGGCTCAGAAGTGGCGTTCGTGTAGCTCGCCAGCAAGGAATGCGGCGCCACAGTACTCGATAGGGTGAACGTCACGGGCAGTCGACCCGCCAACGATCACCACATGGCCTCCCACCTGTGGGAATCCACCCCCCGAACCGCTTCCTGGGAGCGCTCTCCACGCTCCACACGGGACGGTTGGACCCGAGCCACGCTCAGCAATCACCGAGCGTGAGCGAAAAGCGGTTCACGGCACGCTCGGCCACGCATCAAGCGGTCCACCACGGATCGATGTTTCCGCAGTTGGAAACGATTCAGTTACAGCGAGCACCAGAGCTGCTTCAACAGTTCGCGATATGATCGTTATCCAACGGAGATCACTCCATTCGGGTGGTTACTCCGTTCGAGTTGCAAGATCGCGCGCGGCCGCGTCGTGAACATCACGTGTCCTCCGGGATGTTGAACCGGCCACCAATGGGGAAACTGAGCGGGTGACGCGCGTCCGCGACCTCAGCCCCTACGTAGAACTGGGCCGTCAGCACTGGCGGGAACTGCGGGCCAGCACCCCGCTGAGCCTGACCTCCGAGGAACTGCAGCGGCTGCGCGGACTCGGCGAGCGCATCTCGCTGGACGAGGTCGCCGACATCTACCTGCCGCTGTCCCGGCTGATCAACCTCCAGGTGGCGGCCAGGCAGCGGTTGCACGCGGCGACCACGACCTTCCTCGGCGAGGCGGCCGAGAAGGTGCCGTTCATCATCGGGGTGGCGGGCAGCGTCGCCGTGGGCAAGTCCACCACCGCCCGCATCCTGCAAGCCCTGCTGGCGCGCTGGCCGGACCACCCCAGGGTGGACCTGCTGACCACGGACGGCTTCCTGTACCCCAACGCCGAGCTGGAGCGGCGCGGGCTGATGACCCGCAAGGGCTTCCCGGAGAGCTACGACCGCCGCGCGCTGGTCCGCTTCGTCGCGGACGTGAAGGCGGGGGCGCACGCGGTGGAGGCCCCGGTCTACTCACACCTGAGCTACGACATCGTGCCCGACGTGCGCCAGGTCGTCCGGCAGCCGGACATCCTGATCGTGGAGGGGTTGAACGTGTTGCAGCCCGGTTCCCGGCTGGCGGTCTCCGACCTGTTCGACTTCTCCATCTACGTGGACGCGCACATCGACAACATCCGCCAGTGGTACGTGCAGCGCTTCCTCGCGCTGCGGCACACCGCGTTCTCCAACCCGGCCTCGTTCTTCCACCGGTACGCCACGCTGACCGACGAGGAGGCCGTACAGCGGGCGACCCAGATCTGGACCGAGATCAACGAGCCGAACCTGCTCAGCAACATCCGGCCGACCAGGGGCCGCGCCGCGCTGGTGCTGCGCAAGGACTCCGACCACTCGATCAGCCGGGTCCGGATGCGCAAGCTCTGAGTTGTGCACACCCGCCGAGTTGTCCACATCTGGATCTTCAGCAAGATCAACTGTCGGGGGTGGGCGGTAGACTGGTGACGGGGTCGCCCCCCTGGGAGTGGCGGGGGATGCACTAGTCGTTACGACTTGTCCCAGCCCGCGGCGACCAGTTCGCAGGCGGTGGCCAGGGCGTCGAGCACCACGGGCAGCAGGGGATTGGTGTTGCTGGAGCGGTGCAGGGCGAGGATCCGGCGGTGGGCCGCGGGCTCCGGCAAGGGCCGCACGACCAGGCCGGTGTCGTGCTCCAGCGCCAGCTTGGGCACGACGGCGACGCCGAGGCCCCGGCGGACCAGCTCGCAGACGACTCCGTAGTCGTTGCTGCGCAAGGTGATCCGTGGCGCGAACCCGGCCGCGGCGCAGAGGCGTTCCAGGGAGCGGGCGCCCGCGGTGTCGGCACGGGTGCAGATCCAGTGCTCGGGTCCGGCCTCGGTCAGCGAGCCGATCTCGCGGCCCGCGGCGGCGATGAGCACCAACGGTTCGGCCAGCAACGGGGTCTGCACGAGCTCGGCGGGCCAGCTACGGGGATCCAGGTCGTAGCCGAAGACCACGGCGGCGTCCCGCTCGCCGTCCAGCACGGAGGCGAGCACCTCGTCCGGTTCGCCCTCGTCCAGCAGCACGTCCACCCCCGGCCTGCGGTGCACCACGGCAGCCAGCGCCGCGGACATGACGCGCGCGTTGGCGGTGGCGAAGCTGGCCAGCCGCAGGGTGCCCGCCTCACCGCGGGTCAGCGCACGGACCTCGTGCTCCAGCTCGGACAGCGCGGCGAGGGCGTGCCTGCTCAGCACCGCCAGCCGCTGCGCGACGGCGGTCGGCCGCACGCTGCGCGCGGAGCGCTCGAACAGCTGGGCGCCGACAGCGCGTTCCAGCATGGCGATCTGCTGGGATACGGCCGAGGTGGTGTAGCCCAGCACCCGCGCGGCCTCGGCGAACGACCCCGACCGCACCGCTTCGGTGAGCGTGCGCAGGTGGATGGGGTTGAGCATGACAACCGAGGTTAGACGCAGTTGAGCTCCGGGCGCTGGGTGCTCGCGGCGAACCGCTGCGCGGACATGGCGGATACGTCCACCACCGGCCGGTGCCCGAGCACCAGGTCGCGCAGCACCTCGCCGACCGCGGGGCCCTGGAGGAAGCCGTGCCCGGAGAAGCCGGTGGCGTAGAGGAACCGGCTCACCCCGGCCGCCTCGCCGATCATCGCGTTGTGGTCGGGGCTCATCTCGTACAGCCCGGCCCAGCGGTGCGCGATGCCGACCTCGGACAGGGCGGGTGCCCGCCGCGCGATGGCCTCGGCCAGCCTGGGCAGCCAGGCCTCGTCGGGACTGAGCAGGAAACCGGGTTCCTGCTCAGGATCGGACATGCCGACCAGCAGGCCCCTGCCCTCCTCGTGGAAGTAGAACGTCGTGCCGAAGTCGATGGTCATCGGCAGGCCGGGCGGCAGGTCGGCGATCGGCTCGGTGACCACGATCTGCCTGCGCAGCGGCACAACGGGCAGGTCGATGCCGACCATCTCGCCCACGGCTGCCGACCAGGCCCCGCTGGCGCACACCACGACCGAGGTCATGACGCGGCCCTGGTCGGTGCGGACGGCGGTGATCCGGCCGTCCTGGACCTCGATGCCGGTGGCCGCGCGGCGCTGGCGGATCCGGGCGCCGTGCGCGCGGGCTCCTCGCGCGTAGCCCTGCACCACGGCCTCCGGCGTGCAGTGGCCGTCAGTCGGCGAATAGGCGGCGGCGAGCAGCCCCTCCGCCGCGACCAGCGGGGACAGCTCGCGCGCCTCCGCCACGGTGAGCATCCGGCTGGGCACGCCCATCTCGTTCTGCAGCACCACGTTCCGCTCGAACGCCGTCACGTGCTCGGGGTCGTCGAGCAGGAACAGGTACCCGTTCTGCCGCAGGTCGATCTCTCCGCCGGGCCGCTGGCCGAAGCGCTCGAAGGCGGCCAGCCCGCGCTGGCCCAGCGCGATGTTCACCGGGTCGGAGAACTGGGCGCGCACCCCGCCCGCGGCACGGCAGGTGCTGCCCGCGCCCAGCTCGTCGCGTTCCAGCAGCAGCACGTCCACGCCCGCCTCGGCGAGGTGGAAGGCCGCCGACAGGCCGACGACCCCGCCTCCGATGACGACCACCTCGGCTCGCTCGTCCATCAGCCCAAGGTAGGGCTGCCCAGCAGCGGTGGGACATCGCGACTTCGTGCTGCTGAGCGCCAGCGATCGTGGGGCTCAGACCAGGATCGCGGCCACCACTCCCGCGAGGGCGCCGAGCACCGCGCACAGCGCGCCGGACAGCCGGGGCATGGTCCGGCCGGGGACGCGGCACAGGATCAGGGCGCCGAGCTGGGACACCGCCAGCGCGGCGAGCACGAGCGCGCCCACGGAGAGCAGCCCGCCGGAGACGAAGCCCTCGGGCAGGTGCGGGAAGGCCATCGCCCCGGCGACGATGATCGACAGCCAGATCGAGGCCGCCGGTCCCACGCACACCACGACCACGAGCAGGGCGATCCAGTGGGTCGCGCGATTGCCGATCACCGGCCCACGGTATCCGTGCTACGGGTGTGGCGAGGTGCCCAATCCCCGCCACACCCGTGGCCTCGTGCGCCCGGTCAAGCAGCAGTCATCACTGTGGCAGGGGTCTTCTCCACTCCAGGGCGAACCTTGCTGCACCCGATCCGGTGACCTGTTCAACAATCCGACATGGGCACAGTTGAACGTTGTTGACCTTCGGGGTTGACTTGGTCTGGTGTCCGCCTGGGTTCATCCGGCGACCGAGCCACCCACGGCGTGCCGTGAAGGTGCCCTTCGCGACGTTCAACGTCCTGAAGGTGCCCTTCACGCCACCTCGCGGCACGGACTCGGCGCCCGCGGCGGCGGTACGAGGAGGGAACGTCGTGGCCGAGCTGAGCGGTGGGCCGGTGGAGCTGCTTGCGGCCGACCGGGGGCAGCTGGAGCGGGTGAGCACGGCCGAGCGGGTGGCCGACGTGCTGCGCACCCGGATCATCGTCGGCGACCTGCCGCCGGGCACGAGGCTGTCCGAGGAGGCGATCGGCTCGGCGCTGGGGGTCTCCCGCAACACCCTGCGCGAGGCGTTCCGGCTGCTCACCCACGAGCGGCTGCTGGCGCACGAGCTCAACCGCGGCGTGTTCGTGCGGACGTTGACCGAGCAGGACGTCACCGACCTGTACCGGCTGCGCAAGGTCGTGGAGTGCGGGGCGCTGCGCTACGCCGTGCTCGGTGAGCAGGAGCTGGCCGCGGTGCGGGCGGTGGTGCAGGACGCGGTGCGCGCCGCCGAGCGGGCGGACTGGGTCGCGGTCGGCACCCACAACCTGCGCTTCCACCAGGCCCTGTGCGCGCTAGCGGGCAGCCCGAGGGTGGACGAGATGATGCGCGGGATCCTGGCCGAGCTGCGGCTGGTGTTCCACGTGATGGGCGACCCGCGGCGCTTCCACGAGCCCTACATCACGCGCAACGGGGAGATCGTGGAGGTGCTGGCCAGCGGGGACCAGGCCGGGGCCGAGCGCATGCTCGCCGTCTACCTGGACGAGGCCGAGCAGCAGCTCACCGAGGGCTATCGGCAACACGTCTGAGCTGGTCGGGGACCTCGGTGTGCTCACCGGTGAGCAGCGCGCTCGCGGTGATCAGGTCCATGGTCAGCGGGCGGTCCTCGGTCTCGGGGGGCAGGGTGCGGACCGCGTTGTCGAAGGCGGCGACCAGGTCCTGGCTGCCCTCGGGGCGCAGCCCGCGCATGCGCAGCACCCGCACCGCGGCGATCAGCTCGCAGGCCAGCACGATCACGTAGTGCGGCACGACCTCGCCGGTCATCCGCGCCGACTGGGCGGAGAAGCTGGCGTGTTCCTCCACACCGCGGGACAGCGTGGCGTGGCCGAGCACGGCGGGCATGGCCATGGAGCGCACGCTGGCCAGTGAGGCGGCGGCGGTGTACTCGATGACCATCAGCCCGGAGCTGCCCGTGGGCTCGTCGGCGGCGAAGGGCCGCAACCCGGTGTAGGCGGGTTCGCAGAGCATCGCCAGCCGCCCCGCGGACAGCTGCGCGGTTTGCAGCACGGCCAGTCGCGCGCGGTCCAGGGCGAGGCTGAGGGTGATGCTGTGGAAGCCGCCGTGGTGGAACACGTCCCCGTCCACGACCGACACCAGCGGGTTCTCCGCTCCGGCGTTCAGCTCGACGGCCAGCACCTCGTCCAGCGCGGCCACCGCGTCCACGGCCTCGCCGTGCACCTGCGGGAAGCAGCGCAGCCCGAACGGGTCCTGCACGCGGGCCGGGACGTGCCGGATCTCGCCGAGCAGCGTGCGGACCCGCTGCGCCACCTGGCCGCTGCCCCGGTGCGGCCGCGCCTGGTGCACGACCTCGGCGAAGGGCTCCACCGAGCCGTCCACGGCGAGCAGGCTCAGCGCGGCGGTGGTGCAGGTCTGGTCGAGCAGCGCCGAGATCCGGGCCTGGGCCAGCGTGGCCTGCCCGATGGTCAACGCGTTGCTGCTCAGGAAGGCCAGCGCGTCGGAGGTGGCCAGTTCGATGGGCGGCAGCGGGTGCGGCCCGGCCCACGGCAGCTCGCCGACCAGGGTCAGCGCCAGTTCGGCGAGCGCCGTGAGATCGCCGGTGCCGATGGCCCCGACGGAGTGCACCTGCGGGTAGCAGCCCGCGTTGAGCGCCAGCGCGAGCGCGTCCACCACGTGCTCGGACACCCCGGAGTGCCCGGCGAGCAGCTGGTTGGCGCGGATGACCATCATGGCCCGCGCCTCGGGCTCGGTGATCAACGGACCGGTGCCGCCCGCGTGGCTGCGCAGCAGCCTGCGGCCGAAGGCGGGCACGTCCTGCTGGTCCACGCCGATGACCCGGTTCGCGCCGACCCCGGTGGTGCGGCCGTAGACCTGCCGCTGCCCGCTGACGTCCTGGGCCAGCGCGGCGGCCTGCCGCACCCGCTCGCGCGCCAGCGCGTCCACGCTCACCGGCACCCGGCCGACGGCGATCGCCACCACGTCCTGACCGGTCAGCGCGGTCCCGTCGAGAACTACTGCCACGAACGGGAGGTTAACTGCTCAGCAACCGCATTCCACCTGGTGTGCGGGGGCGGTGAGCCGGTCCGGCTCGCCTCTGCTGGTGCCCTGGTCGGTGCGCACCGGCAGGCCCTCGCGCACCCAGTACTCGTAGCCGCCGATCATCTCCCGGACCTGGAAACCCTTGCGGCTCAGGCGGAGCGCGGCCTTGGTCGCCCCGTTGCACCCCGGGCCCCAGCAGTAGGTGACCACGGGAACGGCCGGGTCGAGCGAGTCCTCCACCTCGCGCAGGTGCAGTGCGCCGGGCACGCGTCCCTGCCGCCAGGCGTGCTGGTCGCGGCTGTCCACGAGCACGAACCCCGGCTCGCCGGACTCCAACGCGGTGTGCACGTCGGAGACGTCGGTCTGGTGCGCCAGCTTGGCTTCGAAGAAGTTCACGGCACTGACGCTAAGCGGGGTTCTGCCTGGACTGAACCGACAATCCACGGCATCTTGGCCATATGACCGTGGAATCCCTGGACAGTACGGACTGGCGCATCCTGGAGCAGCTCCAGCGGGACGGCCGGATGAGCTACGCCGACCTGGCCCGCGCCGTGGCCATGTCGCCCAGTGCGGTCACCGAGCGAGTGCGGCGACTGGAGGAGGCGGGTGTGCTCGCGGGCTACTCGGCCGTGATCGCCCCGGAGCGGGTCGGGCTTCAGGTGATGGCCTTCGTGCGGCTGCGCTACCCCACCGGCAACTACCGGCCGTTCCACGCGCTGCTGGACAGCACCCCGGAGGTCGTGGAGGCGCACCACGTCACCGGGGAGGACTGCTTCGTGCTGAAGGTGCTGGCCCGGTCGATGCGGCATCTGGAGGAGATCACGGACCGCATCGCCGGGCTCGGTTCGGTCACGACGAGCGTGGTCTACTCCAGCCCGCTACCGCGCCGGGGCATCAGCGTTCAGGACAGCTGACCGTCGTAGTCGGGCAGCTTGAAGCCCCGCTCGTAGTCGCCGCCCTCGAGGTCGGTGGACCGGTTCCCGATGTTCGCGGTGATCGTGTAGCCCTCCTCGGTCAGCTCGCGGCGGCAGCGCTGCTTGCCCTCGGCGGTGCCCTCACCGGACTGGCGGGTGCAGATCCCGTCCACCGGGTAGCCCGCGCTGCCCAGCTGCGAGCGCGCCGAGGAGGAGCTGGTCCTGGCCGTCACGAACAGCACGGACACGTTGTGCTGGTCGGCCCATTGGGCCACGGCGAGCACCGGCTTGTTCGGCCTACCGGGGTTGTACTCGGTCTCCAGCGAGGTGTTGTCGATGTCCAGCACGATCGCCAGCTTCGAACCACCCTGCGCCACGCGGTCCCGCAACCACGGGATCACCGGGTCGACGGCCTGCTTCACGTCGGCCTGCCACTGCGAGTAGCTGGGCAGGGTGGACGGCGCGGCCGAGGCGGTGCCGGACAGTGCGGTCGCGGTCAGCGCGGTGGCGGCGAGAACAACGGCGCAGGCGCCCTTGAGGTTCATCGGTGCGTCTTCTCCTCAGCACGACGGGAATTGCCGCACGGAAGAATAAGCAGGCCGCCACCGCGAATGACCGCTCAAACCCGAGCATTGAGCTGATCTCACCGAAATCAGGCTGGTGAGCGCGCGGATGGGTCTGAGCTGCGTGAAGACGGAGGATTGCGTGGAGACGGGCGTGTAGTCCCTGGTAGAAGAACTCTCGCCAAAGACGTTCCACGCACCAGGGACTCCACGTGATTGCCTGTCGTGCCATCCTCGACGTGCCCCACGCACTCGCTCACTACCTCGGCCGTCTGCTTCACGCGGAGCGGCGCGAACGTCGCACTCCACGCCATGGCCGGGCGCTGACGTGCTTCGGACAGGCGGTGTTCGCGCTGCGCTGGTTTCGCGAGAGCCGCGATGTTCCCGCGCTCGCCCGCGACCACGGCATCTCACGCGCCACTGGCTACCGCTACCTGGCCGAGGTGATCGATGTGGTGGCCGCCCAAGCCCCGGACCTGCACGAGGCCCTGCGCACCGCCAAGGCCGACGGCGCCACGCACGTCGTGCTGGACGGCAAGCTGTTTGCCAGCGACCGGTTGGGCGAGCAGACCACCAGCGTCCGCGGTGAGCAGATCGACGCCTGGTACTCGGGCAAGGCCCGCGAGCCTGGCGGCAACATCCAGGCCGTGATGGCGCCCGACGGTTTCCCGTTGTGGGTCTCCGATGTGATGCCCAGCTCGGTGCACGACCTGACCACGGCTCGCGGCCACGTGCTCGGCGCCCTGTACTGGGCCGCGTCCCAACTCGACCTGCCCACACTGGTCGACAGCGGCTACGACGGTGCCGGGATCGGCGTGCTCACCCCGGTCAAACAGCCCGCCAACAAGCGCGCTCTCGACGTGGACACGCGCACCTACAACGCGTTGCTGCGCAGCCTGAGCTGCCTCGGCGAGCGTGGGTTCGCGCTGCTGACCGGCCGCTGGCGATCGTTACGCCACATCACCGCCAGCCCTCGCAAGATCGGCGACATCGTCAAGGCTGCACTCGTGCTCACGCATTTCGAACACGGTCGGCTCACGTGAAAGGTCGGCGAGATCAACTCACTTGAAGTAGGCATAACTCCGGGTTGGCAACCTGGGGTTATGGATTATCCGGACCGTCGCAACGGGTTCTTGGTCATTTTCCGCTGTCTGTGGTGCTGTGCCAACCGCTCGTCCCGGTCGCTCGCCTGGAGGCCGGCAGGGCGGGCTGTCGCTGATCAGCATCGGCGCGCCAGGTACAAGTGCGTCTCCGTCGTCACCTCGAACGAACCGCGGTGATCGTCGACGACTTGCGTCAGTTTGGCGGCCATGACGTGCTCGTAGATCGAGACTCGGCAGCACCAGTGGCGCTCTGCGGACTTGTCATGGTCCACAGCTCACAGACTTGTCACATGGTGCCGGTACATCTGTCGGTCGGATGAGGAGTCACTTTCGTTAGCTCCGATCACCCGAGAGGGTAGGTCATCACAAAGTATCACTCGATCGTGTGATGATTCTCTGCTGTGCGTAACATCCAGGTGCTCAAAAAGTATGCGATCGGCGTAGCTTCAACCCTGTTCGGGAAGTTGTGACGCATACGCTAAGTAATCTAGTAGGAGTCGGGACCGTGTCCAGCCTTGACGGCAGTGTCCGCACGTTGACTGGAGTCGGCGGGGTCGGACTGTCAGGACAGTTACCGGCCTGCGCGTGTCAAAGTCGCGGAGGTAGATCCTATTCGTTCCGAAAGGCAATCGGCTGCACAACTAAGGCACATCTAAGATTGTTGTGGCGGCTGGATGTGGCGAGTTGGGCACTGTACCTACACTCGCTTGAGCGTAGCAGAGGAGTGCGGTGACCGACGTCAACCAAACCCATTTGCGAGCAGCCTTTGATCGTCTGGCGCGTGCCCTGTCCCAGTGTCGAGCGAACGGAGTTTCCGGCAGTCTGCACGTTACCGGTAGACCCGGCGGAGTTTTCCATCTGCGAAGAGGTGTTGTAGTTGCAGTAAGTAGCCCGGGGGCTCCGGGAGTGGATGCGCTGCTGCTGCGCTCCGGTAGGATCAGTGAATCGGATTGGACTGCGGCCCTGCGCGTCGGCGCCGAAATGCGGTCTCATCAGGCTGAACTCGTCGCGCGGGGCAGTATTAAATCCACTGAGCTCCAGGTCATTTCGATGATGGCCGCGCAGGACGGAGCCTTTGCCGCTTTCGCGGGCAAGATCGAGGAATGCATCGTCCTCAAGGAGCCGCTCGATGTCCTGCTGCCGACGGCGGACGGCATCGACACGGACCGGCTGCTGCGGGAGGCCGCACGGCGGCTGGAAGCACTCGCCTCGCTGCCCTTCCCCGTGTCGCCGTATCGGGAACGGGTGGTGCCGGTGCGGGGAATCGACCTCTCGGCGGGCACCCTGACCGCTGCTCGTCAGGAGATACTCGCCAACGCCAGCGGCAGGCGCAGTTCGAGGGACATCGCCTTCTTGATCGGCCGTAGCGTCTACTCGGTCACGGTCGAGATCTCGCGGATGCTCAGCGAGGGCTTGGTGGAGGTCGTCCCGGGTACCTCCGTGACGGCTTCGCCCAACGCGTGCACCGTGGCACCGCGCGCCAGCGGTGAGGGCAGTCCTGTCGCGGTTGCCGATGGTGGCTCGACGGATGGTCTGCCACAGCGCCACCCAGGGGCGAGCGGCACTGCCAAGAACCAGAAAGCTCTCAAGCCGTCGGACTGGCTGCCACTGTCTCGACGACTCAGAAAGATAAGGGCGGGCCCGTCGTCGACACCGACAACAGGAACAATCGGAAATCTCTCCGAACCAGAAAGGAAAGGCATTGAGCCATGACGCGCTTGCCGCCCAGCTGCACGCGTTACGGGAACAGGTAGCCGGAATCACGGACACGCTGATAGCTGCAGTCGACGGCCTTCTCATCGTGGCCGACGCCGCGGACACGGTCGATATCGAGAGCGTCTCTGCGCTCGCTGCTGCTGACCTGGGGCTCGCTCGTAGGACCGCCACCGCGATCGGTCAGGGCACGTTCCGTCAGACCGTGGTGTACAACAGCGGCGGGTGCATGGCAGTGTACGCCATCGGCCGGTCCGCGCTTATGGTCGTACTTGGGGACGAAGGATTGGACATCGGACTACTCCAATTGGAATCCCAGCCTGTCATCGAGTGCATTGGCTCGATTCTGGCCGCCTCTTGAGTGAGGCAACACAGAGCAATTCCACCCCCTTTTTGTATGCCAGTCGACAATGCGCAAGCGAAGAAGAGGAAATTGAATACTTCGGGAAGTAATCAGCGGGGCATGTCGGAACGCGTGGCTGCCATAGTCAAGAGTCTGCGGAAGGAAGTGCCTGACTGCTTGGCGTCCGGTGTTGTCGACATGTCAACCGGCATGCTCCTGACCTACGATACGACCGACAGCCACCCTTCCGAGGTGCTTGATCTGTTGGCAGGAGCAACGCTCGACCTCTTTCAAGGTCGCACGGTCACGATGATCGAGGACATTTTCAAGGAGCGTCGAGGTATCAGCAGTGCCGAGCACTACTTCCAGGAGATCCTGGTCAACAGCAGCAACTTGACACACCTGTTCATTCGAAACAATCGGAATGAGGACGTCGTCGCCGTCGTGGTGTGCCCGAAGTCGGTGAACATCGGAATGCTCTTCGCTGCGACCAGGAGGGTGATAAAGGAACACGACGGATTCTAGGGTTCCTTCTCGCGCTGTGGTCCGTCGGGTTTTCCCTGGACAACGGCGTCCCTCTCCTACCCGGCCTCCATCTCGCCGAGGGTGGGCTGCCCCCGTTGGACTGACCGGTACCACTTGAGATGCATGCCCGGTGGCAATCGCGGAACCCGTCCACCTGGGCGGAGCTTCTCCGTTCAGAGCTCTTCGAACTTGATCGGGGTCTGATGGCCGGAGTGGCTGCCCTGCGGTCCGACTGACCGTCCGGTGCCCGGCGTAAGGGCCCGTGGCTCACTCGATGATCACTCTTGTTGTCGAGGCACGATGATCACAACAGAAGAGCCACGGGAATGCACAACAATACGACCCGGCTGCTGGGGCTGGAGGACCTGGCCGTTGTCGCGGTCGCCGACGACCGCGACAACGGACTGGCGGTGTACCCGGAAACCGCTGATGAGCGGGCGCGAGCATGCCCGAACTGCGGGGTGGACGCGTCACGGATGAAGGAATGGGTCACCACCGGGCCACGAGACCTGCCCGTGACCGGTCGGATGATGGACCTGAGGTGGCGTGAACGCCGCTGGATCTGCGGCCAGGCGGACTATCCACGCAAGACCTTCACCGAGCGCGTCGATCAGGCACCGGCCTGGGCTCGGGTCACGACCCGGCTGCGCCAGGCGACAGGGCCGCAGTCGCCGATGGTGGGCGCACGATCGTCCAATCAGCCCGCAATCATGGGTTGTCCTGGTCGGTGGTCGCCGCCGCGTTCGCCGCGCACGCCGCCACCGTGCTGGCGGCCGAGCCCGATCCGGTGGCGGTGTTGGGGATCGACGAGACTCGCCGGGACGACCGGTCTGGCGACATGATCCGGACACCGGGTTATGGGAGATGACCGTGGACCGCTGGCATGTCGGCTTCGTCGACGTCGCTGGTTGACAGGGATTGTTGGGCAGGCGGAGGGCTGCGATTTCTTGCGCGGAAACGCCGCGCGGTTGGCGGTTTTTTGTGGTAACTCGTTTCACGGCCTACTTTTGCGACCGATCGCGACATGACAGACAGAATTGATGTGGATCACTTCATTGACCCGAGGTTAGCTCAGCTGACCATCGTAATCCGGGAGCTGGAAACCCTTCTCGTAGTTCCCGCCCGCCATGTCGGTGGGGCGGTTGCCGATGTTCTCGGTGATCGTGTAGCCCGAGTCGGTGTACTCCTTGCGGCAGCGCTGCTTGGTTGCCGCGGGCCCGCTGTCGCCGAGCTTGCCCAGGCACAGGCCGTCCACGGTGTACCCGGCGTTGGTCAGCTGCCAGCGGGTGATGCTGGGCAGGATGTCCGGTCGGGCGGTGGCGAACAGCACGGACACGCCGTGACTGTGCGCCCACTGGGTCACCGCGAGCACGGGCTTGTTGGCCGCGCCGAAGTGGTAGTGGGTCTCCAGCGAGGTGTTGTCGATGTCCAGCACGATCGCCAGCTTCGAACCACCCTGCGCCACGCGGCTTTGCAGCCAGGGGATGGCCGGGTCGATGACCTTCTTGACGTCCGCCTGCCACTGCTCGTAGCTGGGCAGCGCTGCGGGGGCGGCAGCCGCCGGAACAGCCGCGCCCACCAGCACCGCACCCACCGCGGCCGCCACGATCCCCAGTTTGATCATTGTCCGCACTCCTTCGTCGGCATCCCGACCGCAGGCTAGCGGCAGGTCCGCCGCCCGTATCACAAACTTTCTGAATTTCCTTCACATGTTCGGCGCGCGGCGGCCTCGATGCCGTCCAGGACGACCGCCAGCCCGACCTCGAAGGTCTCGCGCGCCTCTTGTTCCAGGTAGGGCACGGTCTCGTCGCGCATCTGGAAGGCGCCCTCGCTCTCCATGCGGGTCACCGTCGGGAATCGCTGCGCGAAGTCGGGCGCCACTTCGAGCAGCACGGCTGATCGCGCGTACCACCAGTCCTCGTCCGACACCCCGGTCGCCGTGAACGCGTGCCGCGACTCGGCGACCGTCTGCGCGGTGCCACGCACGAAGTGGAACAGCAGCCCGACCACCCGCCGCAGCACGTACGCGGGCAGCCCCGCACCGGACAGGACCGTGACCACGGTCTCCAGCATCCGGTACTCGTTGGGCCCCAGCACGGGACGCGCCTGCGAGACCTGGAGCACCCACGGGTGGCGCAGGTAGAACGCCCACGCGTCCTCGGCCCAGTTCGCCGCCGCCGCACGCCACCCGGCCGCCAGGTCGTACTCGGTGGGCAGTTCCGCCAGCACCCGGTCGTACATCAGGTCCAGCAGCTCGGCCTTGCTCGGCACGTAGGTGTAGAGCGCCATCGCGGTGCGGCCGAGCCGCTCGCCCACCGCCCGCATGGACAGCGCCGCCATGCCCTCGGCATCGGCCACCTCGATGCCCGCCGCCACGATCGCGTCCACGCTCAGCCCCGGCTTCGGCCCGGGACCCGAACGCGTGCCCGCCGCCCCGCCCTGCCAGAGCAGTGCCATCGAGCGGCGCGCGTCACCCTGTGCGGCGTAGACGACCACTTGCAACTCCTTACAGCATAAAGTAACTTCGTCGAGCCATCTCTATACGTCATAAACTATCAGGAGAGGGTGCATGCACCTACCGGCCGACAGCCACGACGTGATCGAGGTGCGCGGGGCGCGGGAGAACAACCTGACCGGGATCTCGCTGGACATCCCCAAGCGCAGGCTCACGGTGTTCACCGGGGTGTCCGGCTCCGGCAAGTCCTCGCTGGTGTTCGGCACGATCGCGGCCGAGTCCCAGCGACTGATCAACGAGACCTACACGGCCTTCATCCAGTCGTTCATGCCCAGCCTGGGCCGCCCCGAGGTGGACTCGCTGCGCAACCTGAGCGCGGCCATCCTGGTCGACCAGGAGCGGATGGGCGCGAACTCGCGGTCCACCGTGGGCACCGCCACCGACGCGCAGACCGTGCTGCGCATCCTCTACAGCCGGTTGGGCGTGCCGCAGGTGGGCCCCGCCACGGCGTTCAGCTTCAACAGCGCCGAGGGCATGTGTCAGCGGTGCGAAGGGCTCGGCCGCGTCTCGGAGATCGACGTGGACCAGTTGGTGGACCGGGACCTCTCGCTGAACGAGGGCGCGATCACCGTGCCGAACTTCGCCGTGGACTCCTGGTACTGGCAGACCATCGTCAACTCCGGCTTCGTCGACCCCGACCGCAGGCTGCGCGACTACAGCGAGCAGGAGTGGGCCGACTTCCTGCACAAGCCCGCCACCAAGGTGAAGGTGGGCAGCTCGAACCTCACCTACGAAGGCCTGATCACCAAGGTGCAGCGGCTGTACCTGGTCAAGGACCGGGACTCCATGCAGTCGCACGTCCGGGCCTTCGTGGACCGGGCCGTGGTGTTCGGGACCTGCCCCGAGTGCGCGGGCACCCGGCTCAACGCCGCGGCGCGCGGCTCGAAGGTCAACGGCCGCACCATCGCCGAGTGCGCCGCCATGCAGGTCAGCGACCTGGCCGAATTCGTGCGATCTATAGAAGACGAGTCCGTTTCTCCATTGCTGGACACGTTGAGCGGAACACTGGACTCGCTGGTGGAGATCGGCCTGGACTACCTGAGCCTGGACCGCGAGTCCTCCTCCCTGTCCGGCGGTGAGGCGCAGCGCGTGAAGATGGTGCGGCACCTGGGGTCCAGCCTCACCGACGTCACCTACGTGTTCGACGAGCCCACGGTCGGCCTGCACCCGCACGACATCCAGCGCATGAACGACCTGCTGATCCGGTTGCGGGACAAGGGCAACACCGTGCTGGTCGTGGAGCACAAGCCGGAGACCATCGAGATCGCCGACCACGTGGTCGACCTCGGCCCCGGCGCCGGTGCGGCCGGTGGCCAGCTGTGCTTCGCGGGCACCGTGGCGGGCCTGCGCGCCTCCGGCACGCTGACCGGAAGGCACCTCGGCCACCGCGCGCGGCTGCGGGAGGTACCCAGGAAGGCCCGCGGCCAGCTGTCGATCACCGGCGCGAACCTGCACAACCTCAGGGACGTCAGCGTGGACGTGCCGCTGGGCGTGCTCACCGTGGTCACCGGCGTGGCCGGGTCCGGCAAGAGCTCACTGATCCACGGCTCGCTGCCCAAGCACGAGGGCGTCGTGGTGGTCGACCAGTCGGCGATCCGCGGGTCCCGGCGAAGCAACCCGGCCACCTACAGCGGCCTGCTCGACCCGATCCGCGCCGCCTTCGCCAAGGCCAACGGGGTCAAGGCCGCGCTGTTCAGCGCCAACTCCGAGGGCGCGTGCCCGAACTGCAAGGGCATCGGGCTGGTCTACACCGACCTCGCCATGATGGCCGGTGTCGCCTCGGTCTGCGAACAGTGCGAGGGCAAGCGGTTCACCGCCGAGGTGCTGACCTATCGCTTGCGTGGCAAGGACATCAGCGAGGTGCTCGCCATGTCCGTCGCGCAGGCCCGCGAGTTCTTCGGCTCCGGCCAGGCCCGTGCCGTGCTCGACCGGCTCACCGACGTCGGCCTGGGCTACCTCGGGCTGGGCCAGCCGCTGACCACGCTGTCCGGGGGCGAGCGCCAGCGGCTCAAGCTCGCCATCCGGATGGCCGAGAAGGCCGCCACCTACGTGCTGGACGAGCCGACCACCGGCCTGCACCTGGCCGATGTGGACCAGTTGCTGGCCCTGCTGGACCGGCTCGTGGACGCGGGCAACACGGTGGTGGTCATCGAGCACCACCAGGCCGTGATGGCCCACGCCGACTGGATCATCGACCTGGGGCCCGGCGCCGGGCACGACGGCGGCCGGGTCGTGTTCACCGGCCCGCCCGCCGAACTCGTGGCCACCGGCGGCACGCTCACCGCGCAGCACCTGCGCAAGTACCTGTCCTAGGGGGATTTCCGTTGCTGGCAGTACCTGTTTCGCTCATCGAGGTCACCGAGGTGCGGCGGCTCACCCCGCACATGCTGCGCGTGAGCTTCTCCGGCCCCGGGCTGGACGAGTTCCCCACCTGGCCAGACCAGCAGCTGAAGCTGCTGTTCCCCCGCGAAGGGCAGACCGCGCCGCGACTGCCCGAGCAGGACCCCGAGGACGTCCTGCGCTGGTACCAGGCGTTCATGGCCATCCCCGAACCCGAGCGGCCCTGGATGCGCAGCTACACCGTGCGCGCCCACCATCCCGAGCGCGCCGTGATCGACATCGACTTCGTCCTGCACGAGCACGGCGGGCCCGCCACCCGCTGGGCGCTGGCCGCCAAGCCCGGTGACCTGCTCGGCCGGTACGGCCCCGCCGCCATCTACGCCCGTCCCCTCGGCAAGGCCGACACCCTGCTGCTGGCCGGTGACGAGACCGCACTGCCCGCCATCGGCTCCCTGCTCGAATCCCTGCCCGACACCGCACACGCCCTCGTCTTCGTCGAGGTGCGCGACGCCGCCGAGGAGTTGCCGCTCACCAGCCCGGCCTCCGTGGACCTGCACTGGCTGCACCGCGGGTCCACGCCAGCCGGGCACAGCACCCTGTTGCTCGATGCCTTGCGCGCCACCGAGTTCCCCAGCGGCTCCCTGTTCGCCTGGATCGCCGGCGAGGCCGGATCCGTCCGCGCCCTGCGCCGCCACCTCGTCACCGACCGCGGCGTGGACCGCAAGTCCGTGGACTTCACCGGCTACTGGCGGCTGAGCCTGAGCCAGGACGACGCCCCCACCGCCGAGGACCTCGCCGAGGCCCAGGAACGCACCGCTTAGCCAGCTCTCGGGTGGCAGCAATGCCCAAGGGCAGTCCCCAAAATCCGGGAGAGGCCGGCGCTCGCCGTGACTAGCGTGGATCTTGAAATCGACGAGGTGAGTGCCCAGGGGTGGACATGGCCGACCGACGTGCCTGGCTGGACGTGCCCTATCAGGAGAAGGACGCGGCCAAGGCTCTGGGCGCGCGCTGGGACGCCGCGGCGAAGCGGTGGTACGCACCACGCCCAGGCATCGCGGGGCTGGCGCGCTGGGAGGCGTTGCCCGAGGTGCCTGACCTGCTTCCCGGTGAGGATCGGACTTTCGGTTCCGGGTTGTTCGTCGACCTGGTGCCGAGGTCGTGCTGGTTCACCAACGTCCGCTCGTGCGTGGACCAGCGGGATTGGGAAAGGCTGCGGCGCATGGTCGTTCAGCGTGCCCAGAGTCGCTGCGAAGCGTGCGGCCGTGCCGAGGACAGACCGTCTCGGCGTTGGCTGGAGGTACACGAACGTTGGGCGTATGACGAACACGCGCGCGTTCAGTCGCTACGCAGACTTATCTGCCTGTGCACGGACTGCCATCGGAGCACGCATTTCGGGCTGGCCCAGGTCATGGGACTCGCGGACCAGGCGTTCACACACCTCATGGCCGTCGCGCGCATGTCCCAGTCCCAAGCCGACGAGCACGTCCGCCAGGCGTTCCGGTTGTGGGAACAGCGATCCCGCACGGCGTGGACGCTCAACCTCGACATGCTCACGCACGCAGGCGTGACGATCGTCCCGCCGCCTGGCGCCGCGAGTCGCCCTGGCATCGCCGAACGTGTGCTCGGCGAAACCCGCGAACGCACCTCTTAGCCGACAAGTCCTTGCGGGAAGGCGAAAACCCGGTCCGGGTCGTACCGGCGAGCCGCTCGGCGCAGCCTCGGCAGGCTCGCTCCGTAGTAGGCGTGCGCCCAGTCGGGCATCTGCGGGTCCATGTAGTTCACGTAGCCGGTGGCCCCCGTGTGCCGGGTCAGCTCGTCACGGACCTGGCCCACGGTGTGCCGGACCGTCGGCTCGTCACCGGCCGCGCCGCCCACGTCGTGCAGCACCTGGATGATCGACAGGGCAGCACGGTGTGGGTACGCCGACTCGCCCCTGCCCACGGCCCCGCCGAGCGTGTCGAAGATCGTGTAGAGCCCGGCGGGGCCGGTGATCAGGTCGGCCACCGCCTGCGGGTCACGCAGCGGGGCGGTCAGCATGCGCGAGGCGCCCACGTAGGAGTTGCGCGGGTAGCCGCCGACCTGGCCGCCCCAGCTCGGACGGCAGCTCGCGCCGCCCAGGTCCGCGCAGCCCGCGAAGTGCTGCATGGCCTGCACGTGAGTCAGGTCCTGCTCCTCGCGGGTGAGCGGCTGGCTGCCGATCCTGCGGATCAGGTCGTCCACCCACGGCCGGGCCTGGCGCGCGGTGCCCACGAAGCAGCCCTCCGCGGCGAACGTGGCAGCACCGCCGCCGGGCACGCCCAGGGCCGCCGACATCTCGTCGGGCAGCGTCGGGATCCAGTCCTGCCACGCCGCGAGCATCGCGCCGACCGCACTGATCGGGAACGTCAGCGTGAACACCGAGGCCTCGCGCGCGGGCGCCGTGCTGAAGGTGAAGGACGTGACCACTCCGAGGTTGCCGCCACCCCCGCCGCGCAACGCCCAGAACAGCTCCGGCTCAGAACCCGGTGCGGCGGTCCGCAGGCAGCCGTCCGGCGTCACCACCCGCATCGAGGTCACCCGGTCGCAGGTCAGCCCGTACTTGCGGCTGAGCACCCCGATACCGCCGCCGAGGGTCAGCCCGCCGACGCCCACCGTCGCGCAGGTGCCACCCGGTAGCGCCCGGCCCACCTTGCCCAGCTCCGTGTAGACCTCACCCAGCAGGGCTCCGCCACCGACCACGGCACGCCCACCCGGCAGTGGGTCCACCGAGTTCAGCGCCCGCAGGTCGATCACCAGCCCGCCGTCGGGCGAGGAGTACCCCGCGTAGCTGTGACCGCCCGCCCGCGCCGCCACCGGGATCCGGTTCGCCGCCGCGAACTCCACGCACGCCTGCACATCCTCCGCCCGCACGCAGCGCGCCACCGCCGCCGGGCGCTGCCGGTCGTACAGCCTGAGGTAGCCGGTGCTCACCTACTCGTAGCCTGCGTCACCCGGTAGCAGGACCGGACCCGACATCCGTGCCCGCAGCCTCTCCCAGCGCGGTCCGCCCCCTGCGGCCCCACTCGTGCCGAGCACTGCCGCGCCCGCCCCCAGCACCTGCAGGAACCTGCGCCGGTCCACCGTCATCGATCCGCTCCCCCCGGACGTCAACCGATGCCGCACAGTGAAGCAGTCCCTGACACTCCACCTGTCGCGTTCGCCGGAACTCCACCCGAGAAGGCGCCCCCGCCAGGCGGCCGAAGCCGCGCCGATCCGGGAGTCCAGGGGGCGGAGCCCTCCTGGCTTGGGGCGTCGGGCGTGAGCCCCACAACAATGAAGCGAGGCCCCTGTTTGCGATCTCCGCAAACAGGGGCCTCCGCCTCGCGTGCGCCCGAAGGGATTCGAACCCCTAACCTTCTGATCCGTAGTCAGATGCTCTATCCGTTGAGCTACGGGCGCGTGTTCAGTTGTCGCCTGACCGAAGTCAGACGTCGCGGAGGCTCCGGGATTTGAACCCGGGATGGGCGATAAACCCAAACCGCATTAGCAGTGCGGCGCCATAGACCAGACTAGGCGAAGCCTCCCGGAGCCCTCGGCTACCGTCGATAAGACTACACAACATGTCCTCAAGAACCAAAACGGCCCCCTGACAACGCCGCTACCTGCGCTGATGCCCCGATCGGGGGCAGGGGGACACGCATCGCTACTGGATCGATGCCCAGTGCGGGGCCGACGCTCGGCGGTAGACCCGGCCTGCACGGCTTGGTTAGCGTGGCCACAGCCCGATCTTCGACACGGACTAGCGTGCTCACGAGGTGTGCCGTCCGTCACGAGGTGTGAAAGAGGAGCAGGAATGGACAAGGTTCGGCCCTCCGCCGCTGACGCGATCAGCGACCTACCCGCGGGGGCGAGCGTGGCCGTGGGCGGTTTCGGGTTGTGCGGTATTCCCAGCGACCTGATCCGCGCGGTGCACGGTGCGGGCGTTGACGGCCTGCGAGTGGTGTCCAACAACTGCGGGGTCGACGACTGGGGCCTTGGCATTCTGCTGCGCGATCGTCGGATCGAGCGGATGACCAGCTCGTACGTCGGGGAGAACAAGGAGTTCGCCCGCCAGTACCTGTCCGGGGAGCTGGAGGTCGAGCTGGTGCCCCAGGGCACGCTCGCCGAACGGCTGCGCGCAGGCGGCTGCGGAATCCCGGCGTTCTTCACGCCCGCGGGTGGCGGCACGATGATCGCCGAGGGCGGGCTGCCGTGGCGCTACGACTCCACCGGAGGCGTGGCCGTGGCCTCACCCGCCAAGGAGGTGCGCACCTTCGGCGACCGCGAGTACGTGCTGGAGGAGGCGATCGTCACCGACTTCGCGCTGGTCCGCGCGGCCAAGGGCGACCGGCACGGCAACCTCGTGTTCGACAAGACCGCGATGAACTTCAACCCGCTGTGCGCCATGGCCGGCAAGGTCACCGTGGCTGAGGTCGAGGAGCTGGTGGAGCCGGGCGAGCTCGACCCCGAGCAGGTCCACCTGCCCGGCATCTTCGTGCAGCGGGTGGTCGTGGTGACCGACAGCGAGAAGCGGATCGAGCGCCGTACCGTGCGGGAGGCCCAGTAATGGCTTGGAACAGGCAGGAAATCGCGGCCAGGGCGGCGGCTGAGCTGTCCGACGGCCAGTACGTGAACCTGGGCATCGGGCTGCCCACGCTGGTGCCGAACTACCTGCCCGAGGGCGTCACGGTCATCCTGCACAGCGAGAACGGCATCCTGGGCACCGGTCCCTACCCGACCGAGGACGCCATCGACCCGGACCTGATCAACGCGGGCAAGGAGACCGTCACGGTGCTGCCCGGCGCCGCGTTCTTCGACTCGGCGCTGTCCTTCGGCATGATCCGCGGCGGGCACATCGACATCGCGATCCTGGGCGCCATGCAGGTGTCCGCCAGGGGTGACCTGTCGAACTGGGCCATTCCCGGCAAGCTGATCAAGGGCATGGGCGGGGCCATGGACCTGGTGCACGGTGCGGGCCGGGTCATCGTGATCATGGAGCACGTGGCCAAGGACGGCTCGCCGAAGATCCTCAACGAGTGCACCCTGCCGTACACCGGACGGGGGGTTGTGCAGCGCATCATCACCGACCTCGCGGTGCTCGACGTGACCCCGCAGGGCCTGGAGCTGGTGGAACTCGCCCCCGGCGTGACCGTGGACGAGGTCCGCGCGGCCACCGAACCGGAACTGCTGGTGCCCGCGACCCTGGCCTGAGGGCCAGTTGTCCACAGGCGCCGAGTTGTCCACAGGCAGCCCCCAACCAAGATCCACTAGCCGCGCTGGCGGGTAGACTGGAGCTGGGGACGCCCCCCTGAGGAGTGGCGGGGGCTGCCTGGTGGTCAGGAGCTCAGCACGGGGCCGATCAGTTCGGTGATCATCGTGTCGAGGCGCTCGTGGTCCATCGGCAGCACGGTGACCCACTCGCCGCGGCGACGCAGCCCGTACCGGCCCCGCGCGGTGTCCAGCCAGGTCAGCGGCTCGGGTTCCCGCAAGAGGCCGCCGAAGCGGTCACGGCTGGTAGCGCTGGCCTGGCCACCGCCGAGGCGTCCGGTGAGCGCGCGCAGCAGGGTCTGCGCCTCCTGGGCGGGCACCCCGGCGGCCCGCAGCACGTGCAGGAACGCCTCGTCGCCCTCCGCGGCACCGGCCTGGCACGCCTCGCGGTAGTCGGCCAGCGCCAGGGTCACGGCGTGGCCCTCACCGGCCTGGCGCGGCGGCACGACCTCCAGCACGGCGCGCACCACGGTGTCGGCGCTGATCGGGGTCAGCCACACCCGGCCGTCCACGAGCACGGCGACCACCTCGGGGGTGACCATCGCCCGGCCGGCGCCCTCCCGGCTGGAGAACACGAGGTCCACCGAGTAGGGCGGGTCGGCGAGCGCGGTCAGCGCGGCGAGCAGGTCGTCAGCGGGACCGCGGACCACACCGAGCCCTCGGCCGCTCAGCGACTCCGAGGCCTGCGCCACGAGGCGTTCGCGGTCCTCGGCGGTCGGCCCGATGTGCGGTACCAGCAGCGGGGTCGGCGGTTCGGGCAGGCGCATCGCCCACCACAGCAGGAAGAGCTCAGCCTCGCTCAGCTCGATGCGGCGCTCAGCCACGGCGCAACCGCTGCACGGTCAGCGCCGCTTGCAGGTGTGCCTGGTACTGCCGGTCGAGCCGCCAGAAGTGGTTCTCCAGCAACAGTTCTGCCGATTGCCACGCCCATTCGGGCCGGTTTTCGGGCACTGTGAAAGGGTCCTCGACCCGCACCGGCGCGGGCAGCCTTCCGTGTCCGGCCGCGATCCGGTGCAGCGTCTCGTGCGGGAACACCATCCAGTCCATAGGGGACGCTTCGACCCCGGTGCGCGATTGCCCTTCCACAGCACCGGACTTTATCGACTGCGCGTCCCCCGTGGAGGTGAATCAGCGCAGGTGCGAGTCGAACCAGTTCAAGGTCCGCTGCCACGCCTCGGCGGCGGCCTGGTGGTCGGTGTCGAAGCGGTGGTTGGCGTCGGCGAAACGCACCACGTCGGTGGCCACGGGAGCCGCCGCGGCGGCCTCGCGCAGCTTCTCGACCTCCTCGACGGACACGGCCTCGTCCTTGTCCCCGTAGATGCCCAGCCACGGGCAGCTCAGCTCGCCCGCGACCTCGACCAGCGCGGGCAGGCCCTCGGCGAGCGGGCTGAGGATGCCCCCACCGGCCACGCTGACCGCGGCGCCCAGCGCCCGCCGGGTCGCGACCACCAGCGCGGCGGTGCCGCCGAGGTCGAACCCGATGACCCCGATCCGGTCGGCGGTGATGCCCCGCTGGGCGAGCCACACGCAGGCCACGTCCACGTCGGCCAGTGCCGCCTCACCGGACAGCGTGTCCAGCCGCTCGCGCACGGCGTCGGCGGGCAGCTCGTCGGCCTCCTCGTACAGATGCGGCGCGGCCACCAGCCAGCCCTCAGCGGCGAGGGTGCCCACCAGCAGGCGCACTGTGTCGGTGACCCCCAGCGCCTCGTGCAGCACGACGAGACCGCCCCGCGCGGTACCGTCCGGCTCGGCGACGGTCACACGCAGCTCACGGCCATCGGTCAACGACAGGATCTCAGTCCTGGTGTCCCTCATACCGCCACCCAACCACGCTGGGGTGAACTCCAGTCAACGTGACCAACCCTACGGATCAACTATCACTCCCTCGGTGCTCGCCTGGCGTGGGTTTTCCCGCCAGCCTGGGCCGTTCGCCGCAGCAACGGCATCACGTCAGCAGCTTGACGATCGCCACGATGCCCACGAGCACGATGAATCCGCGCAGTGCCCACGGCGGCAGCCGCCTGCCGATCCGCGCGCCCACCACCCCGCCCAGCATCGAGCCGACCGCCAGCAGCACCACGGCCAACCAGTCCACGTGTGCCACGAACACGAACACGACCCCGGCGACGAGGTTCGCGGTCATGGTCAACACGTTCTTGATCGCGTTGAGCCGCTGCAGACGCTCGCCGAGCAGGATGCCCATCATCCCGAGCGCCAAAACGCCCTGGGCAGCACCGAAATATCCGCCGTACACGCCGGTGCAGAAGATCCCGGCCAGCAGCAGTGGACCGCCGTGCGCCGAGGCCCGCTCAGTGCGCTCGGCGACCCGCTTGGCCACCAGCGGCTGGATCACCACCAGCACCAGTGCCACCGCGACGAGCACAGGCACGACTGCCTTGAACGCGCCCGCGGGCAGGGTCAGCAGCAGCACGGCACCGACCACCGCGCCGAGCCCCGAGGCGATGGCCAGCCGGACCAGCAGCGACCGCTGACCGACCAACTCATCGCGGTAGCCCAGTGCGCCGGTGAGTGATCCGGGGACCAGACCGAGGCTGTTGGACACGTTCGCGGTGACCGGCGGCAGGCCCACGGCGAGCAGCACCGGGAAGGTCACCAGGGTGCC
Organism: Kutzneria viridogrisea DSM 43870; assembly: GCF_000525635.1. NCBI lineage: Bacteria > Bacillati > Actinomycetota > Actinomycetes > Pseudonocardiales > Pseudonocardiaceae > Kutzneria > Kutzneria viridogrisea. The sequence continues at coordinate 191,813 of NZ_CP007155.1, read as the reverse complement.
CGAGCCGACCACCGTGTTGATCCCGCCCGCGAACAGCCCGGCACCTGCGATGAGCAGCGCTTCGAGCCAGCTCATGCGGTACGCGGCCGCCGCGAGACGTACACCAGCGCCGGCGGCACGTTCTGCCAGATCGTGCGGCTCAGCACGACCTCCTCGAACGCACCGCGCAGCCCGGCGAGCTGTCTGCGCGAAGGCGCGGCCCAGCGGGTCCACACATAGGTGAACTGGGTGAACGTGCCGGTGGGCGCCATGGCCTCGGCGATGGCCGGGATCAACGGTCCCTGGTAGGCGGCCCAGGGCAGGCCGCTGATCACCACGTCGGCGCTCAGCCCGCGCTCGGCGAGCAGTTCGGGGATCGTGCACGCATCGCCGATCAGCACCTCGACCTCGGGGAAGCGCTCGGCGAGCACGCCCGCGAGGCGCGGGTTCAGCTCGATCGCGATGTGCCGTCCGCGACCGGCCAGGCGGCGTTGGATCGCCCGGGTGAACGCGCCCGTTCCGGGCCCCAGCTCCACCACCACCGGATCGCCGTGCTCCGGGATAGGCGCGATCATCTGTTCGGCGAGCTGACGGGAACTGGGGATCGCCGAGGCCGTCACCAGGGGCGACCTGAGGAACTCCCGGAAGAAGATCTTGCTGTCGGCTGTCCTGGCGCCGGTACCGCTCACGTCTTTCCCCCTGCTCGGTTCAGCCGTGGCCTGGGCTCACCGTAGCCGCTGCTCAACGCCCTGGGAGCGTGACCGACACCACGGGCCGGGCCTGGTTCGGCCCGCTCCTCGGAAACCGTTACACGCAAAGAGATCCGCTCGGGGTGATACTCGAAGCGGGAGGCGTCATGAGCAGACCTGAGGCCGGAGACGAGTACGGACCCCGGTGGGCCGAGTCGGCGCACGACGCGGTCACCGACGACTTCGAGCCGTGGCGGCCGAGTTCCGGGTCGTCCGGCCACCACAGCGCCGCACCTCAGGTGGGCGGCAGCCTGGACGATGGCTACTCCGTGTTCGAGGACCTGCACCGGGGCAACCGGGTCAGCGCCACGCGGCACATCGGCGGCTCGCTGCTGCCCACCGTGCCGAAGGGCACCGAGGGCGAGGTCCTGGAGGTCGAGCACGGGCTGTTGTCGGACCAGGCGACCGTGCGCTGGGACAACGGCTACACCGAGACGGTCGACCTGAACTTCATCAAGCGCGAAACCGGCTGGTACTGAGAACTGGCGACCGGAATCCGCTCCGGCCGCCAGTTCTCGGCAATTCATCAGGACGCGGGGAAAACCCCGATGTTCCAGGCGCGACGGTCGCAGAACGTGAATCCGTTCTTGTCCTCGGCCAGGTGGTGGTAGTAGTTGTTCGTGTCCTGGCCCCACACATCGGCGTGACCGATGGAAACGCACTTCTGCCGACCGGGCGGGGTGTTCTGCGGATCCAGCGTCAACTGGAGTACGCGCATGGTGTTCCAGTCCAGTTCGGCGCCCTGCCCCGGAACACCCTCCAGCACGACACGGCTCCAGGTGTTCTGGAAGTCGCCCGGGTTCTCCAGGTGGGTCGGGTCCCCGTCGCCACCGGCGAGGGAGAGCCGCCACAGCCTGTTGTAGACCGTGCCGCCCTGCGGTGAGGTCTGCACGGAGTCCACCCAGGCCGGGGTCCAGATGTTGGTGCTGGACAGCCCCGTGACGTCCAGGTAGACGCGCACCACTGCCATCTTCACGCCCGAGGTGCTCGCCTGCGCCGCCGGGGCCGTCGCCGTCACCCCGACCAGAGCCGCCACCGCGGCCAGGCCTGCCACCAGGCCACGCATTCTCAGCTTCACGCTCATCCCCATTCCTCATGTCGACGCGGGAATCACGAGATACGCCCTCGAATTACCCCAGCCGCGCCAACACGAGAAACCCTCGCACAGCCCCCGCGCCCATCAACACCCCTCGCCCACCCACACACCCCAATAGCCAGATCCCCCGCCCCAAAGGGCGACCACCCGTTCGCAACAAGACAATCCCTGTCATCGACACGGATCGCCCCCAAATGGCGCCCCCAGCAGGCAGCCGAACACCCACCTACAAATGGAGGCACCGGAGGGCGCCCGGGATACCCGGGAAGGCAACACCCCTCCGAGGGCGGCCGAAGGCTCGCCCGGGGGTCCAGGGGGCGAAGCCCTCCTGGCTTGGGGCCCGGGGCGAGAGCCCCGGAGAACACCTGGAGCGACCCGGCCCGCGCTCTCCGCGGGCACACGTCCCCCAATCGCGGGGGTCCAGGGGGCGAAGCCCTCCTGGCTTGGGGCCCGGGGCGAGAGCCCCGGAGAACACCTGGAGCGACCCGGCCCGCGCCCTTCGCGGGCACACGTCCCCCAATCGCGGAAGCGGAGGGATTTGAACCCCCGGTACCTTTCGGTACGTCCGCTTTCAAGGCGGATGCATTCGGCCGCTCTGCCACGCTTCCTCTGGTGGTCAGCCTAGCTGGCGCCGCCGGGAGTGGTCACTCGGGATTGACCTGGCGCAGGTGGGCGTTGAGCCGTTCGAAGACCTGGGCGAGCACCTGCTGCTCCTCGGGCGAGAGCATGTCCACGATGTGGCTGCGTACGCCGCGGACGTGGGTGGGGGCGGCTTCGCGCAGCTTGGCCATGCCGAGGTCGGTGAGCGCGGCGAACACGCCCCTGCCGTCGCTGGGGCACTCGTTGCGGCTGACCAGGCCCGCGCGTTCCATGCGGGCGATCTGGTGTGAGACGCGGCTCTTGGAGGAGGCGACCTCGATGGCGAGCTGGCTCATCCGCATGCGCTTGTCGGGGCGTTCGGACAGGCGGACGAGGACCTCGTAGTCGGCGAGCGTGATGTCGTTGGTGTCGGCGAGTTCGCGGTGGAGCTGGCCCTCCAACAGGATGCTGGCCACCCGGTAGGCGCGCCACGCTGCCATCTCACCCTCGTCGAGCCACCGGGGCTCAGCCTGTCCAGCCGTCACGTGAGCAGGCTATTCCTGCCCCAACCGTCACGCGCGGTTCACCCGCTTCTCTGGTGTCGGACGAGGTCACGGGGCACACTGCCGCACGCGTACGCCCGAACGGGGAGTCGGGCCAGTAACGGGAAGGGACCCCATGACTGTCACCAGACGCCTCGGCGCGCTGGCCGTCACGACGGCGGCGGCACTGGCGCTGAGCGGGACGGCGGCGATCGCGGCGCCGGACTCGCACCAGCCCAGGCCGGTGTCGATCCGCCTGATCGGCATGAACGACTTCCACGGCAACCTGGAGCCGCCCGCGGGGTCGTCGGGCAAGGTCACGCTGTCCGACGGCACTTCGGTGCTGGCGGGGGGAGCGGCGTACCTGGCCACGCACGTGAAGCAGTTGCGCGCGCAGGCGCCGAACTCGCTGCTGTTCTCGGCGGGGGACAACGTGGGCGCCTCACCGCTGGCCTCGGCCCTGTTCCACGACGAGCCGACGATCGACTTCTTCAACCAGATCGGCGTGCGGGCCTCGGCCGTGGGCAACCACGAGCTGGACAAGGGCTACCAGGAGCTGGTCCGCAAGCAGTTCGGCGGGTGTAGCCCGGTGGACGGCTGCCAGTTCGAGAAGACCTTCCCGGGCGCGAAGTGGCCGTACCTGGCCGCGAACATGACCTTCGACAACGGGCTGCCCGCCGCGCTGCCGTTCACGGTGGACTTCTCCGGTGGCGTTCCGGTGGGCGTGATCGGCGTGCCGCTGAAGGACCTGCCGCTGGTGACCTCCGCGGAGGCGATCAAGGGCCTGAAGTTCGGCGACGAGGTGCAGGCGATCAACCGCTCGGCGGACCTGCTGGACCGGCTGGGCGTGAAGTCCATCGTGGTGCTGCTGCACCAGGGGGACAGCACCGAGGGCGGCGGCCCGAACGACTGCCGGGAGACCCCGGGCGCGGCGCTGGCCATCGCCCAGCAGGCCTCGCCGAAGGTGGACGTGATCTTCTCCGGGCACAGCCACCAGCAGTACAACTGCGTGGTCAAGGATCCCGCGGGCAACCCGAGGCCGCTGATCCAGGGCGCCTCCTTCGGCCGGCTGCTGTCCGTGGTGGACATCAAGGTGGATCCGAGGACCCGTGACGTCATTCGCGCGCAGACGGTGGCGCACAACGAGATCGTGACGCGGGACGTGGTCCCGGACCCGGCGGCCAAGGCGCTGGTGGACTCGGCGGTGGCCAAGGCTGCGCCGATCGCGAACAAGGCGGTCGGCACGGTCGCCTCGGACGTGGTCGCCGCGCAGAACGCGGCGGGCGAGTCGGCGCTGGGTGACGTGATCGGGGACGCCCAGCTGGACGCGACGAAGTCGGCTGGGGCGCAGGTGGCGCTGATGAACCCGGGTGGCATCCGGGCCGACCTGGTGTTCAAGTCGACGACGGCCGGGGTGCCGGACGGCACGGTGACCTACGCGAACGCGTTCACGGTGCAGCCGTTCGCGAACATCCTGCAGACGGTGACGCTGACCGGGGCGCAGCTCAAGGCGGTGCTGGAGCAGCAGTGGCAGCCGCAGCCCAACGGCACGGTGCAGGTGAAGATGCTGCAGGTCTCGTCCAGCCTGCACTACACCTGGTCGGCATCGGCCCCGGTGGGCAGCAAGGTCAGCGCGATCACGGTGGCCGGTCAGCCGGTGCAGCCGGACGCGACGTACAAGGTGACCGCGAACAACTTCCTGACCGGTGGGGGTGACGGCTTCAGCGTGCTGAAGTCGGGCACGAACACGGTGGGCGGCGCGATCGACCTGGACGCGTTCACCGGCTACCTGACGGCGCACCAGAACCTGGCGCCACCTGCGGCGGACCGCATCACCAGGGTGTCCTGACCCTGCTCGGAGGGGCCTCTCGCCCGCGGGAGGCCCCTTCCGTGTGCACGGACACAGCTAACTCGACAGCAAGTTGCTTGCATCCGACCTATATCGGACAGTAGAAAGCTTAGTGGCAAGCTACTTGATGGCGAGGAGTCAGTCATGGGACCGATCGGCCTGCTGCTGCGCACGGCGATCGCCCCCGCCCTGTGGGGGACCACCTACCTGGTCACGACGGAGTTCCTGCCCGCGGGCCACCCGATGTGGATCGCGGCGCTGCGAGCCCTGCCCGCGGGGCTGGTGCTGCTGGCGTTACGGCCTGGCCTGCCATCGGGGAGTTGGTGGCTCAGATCGCTGCTGCTCGGCACGCTCAACTTCGGCGCGTTCTTCGCCCTGCTGTTCGTTGCGGCGCAACGGCTCCCGGGTGGCGTCGCGGCAACTCTCGGCGCCACGCAACCCCTGCTGGTGCTCGGACTGGCCGCGCTGCTGCTGCGCGAGCGCCCACACCTGGCGATGGTGCTCGCCGCACTGGTCGGGGTCGCGGGCGTCTCCCTGCTGGTGCTGCGGGGTTCGGCGGCCTTCGACGCGGTCGGCGTCGCGGCGGGACTGGGCACCGCGGGCGTGATGGCACTGGGCATGGTGCTGACCCGGCGCTGGGGTCGCCCGACCGGCCGGGACGGCATGCCGGTGCACCAGTTGACCTCCACGGCCTGGCAGTTGCTGGGCGGCGCGGTCGTGTTGGTACCACTGGCATTGCTCACCGAGGGCGGCCTGCCCGCGATCGGCCTGCGCGAGCTGGGCGGCTTCGCGTGGCTCTCACTGATCGGCACCGCACTGACCTACGCGGTGTACTTCGCCGGGGTGCACCGGTTGCCCGCGGCGCTGACCTCATTGCTGTCGCTGGCGAGCCCCGTGGTGGCCACCCTGCTGGGCTGGCTGGTGCTGGGCCAGTCGCTGGGTGGGCCGCAGTTGCTCGGCGCGGGGCTGGTGCTGCTGTCGGTGGTGGCCGGACCGCTGCTGCGGCAACTGAGCGTCACAGGACGATTCCCCCTGTCCAGGGAACGACAAAGGGTTGTGATCAATGGCACATCGGCGCATGCTCGAATGACACGGATGGCCCAGCGAACAGCCAGAAGGGACCAGGTGGTGCAATGACGAAATCGCTTCATCGTGGCGGTGAGCGTCTCGGCTGCACCCCCGCGATCGGGTTGGTCGGTGCCGGTCCGGTCGCGACCGTGAGCAGCACTGGCTAGGTCTCGGGTGCGCGGGCGCCGCTTGGTGTCGGTTGCCTCTGGCGCACGTCGACGCTGTTGAGCCTTGTATACGGCGGCGTTTCCAGCGCCACGGCAGGGCTCCGCGCCACCTCGCCCAAACGATCGCTCCAGCCACGTTCCGATGGGAGAACCTGGGTGCGGTGACCTCTCGCGAACTGCGAGGTCACCGCACCCAGGCGCGTCGGGGCGCCTATCGTGGTCGGCGGCGGCCCGAAGTGGGCGAGAAGTCGATCGGGAGGCACCGTGCAGTTCAACGACGACTCCGAGCTGGACACCTCACAGGTTTCCGACTACCGGGGCTCGGGTGGCGGCGGCGGCGGTGGCGGCGGCATGGGGCTGGGTGGTGGCCTGGCGCTGGGCGGTGGCGGCCTGGGCATCATCGGGCTGGTGCTGTACCTGGTGATCAGCCACTTCGGTGGCGGGGGCGCGCGACCGGTCGCCGGGGGCAACGGCGCCCCGGACAACTCCAAGATCAGTGCGGAGTGCAAGACCGGGGCGCAGGCCAACACCGACCAGAGCTGCCGCCAGGTGGCGCTGGTCAACTCGATCCAGGCGTACTGGACCGACCAGTTCTCCCGCTCCGGCAAGACCTACAAGCAGTCCAACACCAACCTGTTCACCGGCCGGATCCAGACCGGCTGCGGCACCGGCACCACCGGCATGGGCCCGTTCTACTGCCCGGCCGACCAGAAGGTCTACATCGACCAGAGCTTCTTCTCGGAGTTGCAGAGCCGCTTCGGCGCCACCGGCGGGCCGTTCGTGGAGGGCTACGTGCTGGCGCACGAGTACGGCCACCACGTGCAGAACCTGCTGGGCACCAACCGGCAGGTCGGCAAGGACACCGGTCCGACCTCGGGCTCGGTGCGGCTGGAGTTGCAGGCCGACTGCTACGCGGGCGTGTGGGCCAACCACGCGAAGTCCACGCCCGGCAAGAACGGCAAGCCGCTGATCAGCAACATCACCGAGCAGGACATCGCCAACGCGCTGGACACCGCCTCGCGCATCGGTGACGACTTCATCCAGAAGAACCTGGGCAACGGGCACGTGGACTCCAGCAAGTTCAGCCACGGCACGTCCGATCAACGGCAGAAGTGGTTCAAGGCGGGCTACTCCTCGGGCAACCCGGCCAACTGCGACACGTTCCGGGCCACCGACCTGGGCTGATCGCTCACTCACCGCATCGGATCAGCGACATCGGCCGTTCGGGCTAACGAAGCGCTAACGAACCGGCCAAGCCCCGGGGACCGCACCGTCCGGAGTGGACGAACCGCGCGCATCATCCGGTTCCGAACGCACCCCGATGCGCTGGAGCACGCCATGAAGTCGACGGTTCGAAGATCCCTGACGACAGCGGCGTTGGTCGCCGCCTGCATGACCGGTGCGGCCGCCGCGGCGGGCGCCGTGCCCGAGGACCCGCCCCAGTCCGGCGACCAGCTGGCGACCGCGTACCCGGGCAACGTCGTCACGTGTGTGGAGGCCGGACTGGCCGGCGGGGCCATCTCGGTGACGGCCACCGTCGGCGACACCTACATCACGGTCACGGCGGTGCCCGCAGGGACCACGGTAACCGGGATCGTGGTGAAGGGCGGCCCGGCGTACAACACCTACCTGCCAACCGGTCTCGGTGCGCTGCCGTGGAGCAACCTGCACCCACCGCTGGTGCCCAGCGGCAATCCGGCGGGGATCAGCCACTGGTTCGCCTGCGGTCAGCAGCAGACAACCACCACGACCACCGCCAGCACGACGAAGACCACCACCGCAACGACCACTGCCACCGGCACGACGACGACCCCGCCGACCAAGACAACCACCACGACCTCAGCAACCACCACCACTGGCACGAGCACGGCTGTCACCACCGAGACCACAACAGCCGCCAGCACAACGACGACCACCGCGACTGGTTCCGACAGCCTTGCGTACACCGGCTTCAGCGGCGGCTGGCTGGCCGCGCTGGCGGCCGCGCTCCTGATCGGCGGAGTCGGGCTGGTCCTGGTTCCCAAACTGCTGGCACACCGCCGCCGGTGAGGTGGTTGGTCGACTGCGGCGCTCAGTCGTCGCGGTCGGCCGAGTGCCCGGTGCCCAACAGCGGCAGGCACGGCTGAAGACCCGTCACCTCGGGGCGCCAGCCAGGCCGGTGTTCGGCGAACCGCTCGGCCGTGACCACCATGCGCAACTGCGTCGCGGCCTTGCCACGGCGCACGTCACTCCAGGTGCCGTCCTCGACGTAACCGAGCTTGCGGCTGACGCGGAACGAGGCCTGGTTGTCCACGAACAGCGAGGTTCGGGCGCGTCGCGCGGCCAGGTGGTCGAACACGAGGCCAAGCACGGCGGCACGGGCCTCGGTGCCGTAACCCTTGCCCTGGTGCGCCATGCCCAGCCACGAGCCGCTGGTGACCTCCCTGGTGATGGCGAAGTCGGTGCCGTCGACGCCCTGCATGCCGATCACCCGGCCGTCCAGTCTGATCAGGAAGTTCAGGGTCCAGCGCGCCGCGGTCAGCGAGTTGCGCTGCCCCCAGAAGTACTGCATCACGTTGCGCGGGATCTCCTCGGCAGGGGCGTCGGTCCACGGCACCCCGAACGGCATCTCCTCCGGCGGGTGCACGCCGCGAGCGGCCAGCCTGCCGAGTTCGGCCAGGCCCGCGTCCTCGTCCGGGCGCAACTCCAGGCGAGGCGTGCGCAGCACCAGGTTCCACAGCGGCCAAGGCTCCATGACGTGATGGTGCCCGCAGCGCGGACAGACTGCGAGCGGATTACCGTCGGGGCATGCGCGCGATCACGATCAGCCAGCCCGGTGGCCCGGAAGTGTTGCGGTGGACCGAAGTGCCCGATCTCAGCCCCAGGCCGGGTGAGGTGCTGCTCACCGTCGCCGCCTCCGCGGTGAACCGGGCCGACCTGTTGCAGCGGCAGGGCTTCTACCCGCCGCCGCCCGGCGCCTCCGAGGTGCCCGGCCTGGAGTGCTCGGGCACGGTCGCCGCGCTGGGCGAGGGTGTGACGGGCTGGCAGGTCGGCGACCAGGTGTGCGCCCTGCTGGCCGGTGGCGGCTACGCCGAGCAGGTCGTGGTGCCCGCCGAACAGGTGCTGCCGCTGCCCGGTGGCGTGGACCTGGTCTCGGCGGCCGGTCTGCCCGAGGTGGTCTGCACGGTGTGGTCCAACGTGGTGCAGCTCGCCGGGCTCAGCGCCGGTGACGTGCTGCTCGTGCACGGCGGCGCGGGCGGCATCGGCACCGCCGCGATCCAGATCGGCAAGGCCCTCGGCGCGACGGTGGCCGTGACGGCCGGGTCGGCGGAGCGGCTGGCGCGCTGCGCGGAGCTGGGCGCCGACGTGACGATCAACTACCGCGACCAGGACTTCGTGGACGAGGTGCGCAAGGCCACCGACGGGCACGGCGCCGACGTGGTGCTGGACAACATGGGCGGCTCCTACCTGGACCGCAACGTGGACGTGCTGGCCACCGGCGGGCGGCTGGTCGTGATCGGCATGCAGGGCGGTCGCAAGGGCGAGCTGGACCTGGGCAAGCTGCTCGCCAAGCGGGCGAGTGTGGCGGCGACCGGGTTGCGCGGACGGCCCGTCACGGGCAGCGGGGGCAAGGCCGAGATCGTGGCCGACGTGCGGGCCAGGCTGTGGCCGCTGGTGGCCGAGGGCAGGGTGCGGCCGATCATCGGGTCGGTCGTGCCCCTGGCCGAGGCGAGCAGGGCACACCAGGCGCTGGAGAACGGCGAGGCCTTCGGCAAGGTGCTGCTCAAGGTGTGATGCGAGCTGGGGAGAGCGAGCCCGGCGCGCGGCTGGCCGGCACTCACGCGCCCCAGAGCGGGACTCGCGCGCGGCTGAGCGGGACTCACGCCCTCCAGAGCGGGACTCAGCCACACCAAACCGGGACTCACGCGCTGGAGAGCGGGACTCGCACGCGGCGGGCCGGGACTCGGCCGCAGCTAGGCGGGACCGGCACGCGGCTGAGCGGGGACTGGCACGCCGGAGACCGGGACTCAGTCGCAGCTAGGCGGGACTCGCGCACCCCAGAGCGGGACTCGGCCGCCCCAGAGCGGGACTCACGCACCAGAGAGCGGGAATCGGCCGCACCGGACCGGGACTCGCGCACCGGAGACCGGGACTCAGTCGCAGCTGGGCGGGACTCGCACGCGGCTGGCCGGGACTCGCGCGCCCCAGAGCGGGACTCGCGGGGTCAGGGGGTGAGGCGGGCGCAGGCGAGGCGGGGGGTGGTGGTGCGGAACCGCAGGCCGAACTCGCGGCGCCAGCGGTCCAGCACGGTCAGCTCGCCCGGCTGGCCCACGTCGTCGAGCAGCACGCTGGCGCCCGGGGCGAGCACCCCGCGCAGCACGGGCAGCGCGGGGTAGCGGATCAGGTCCTCGCCGGAGGGGCCGTCGACCATCAGCAGGTCGACCAGTCCGTGCTGGTCCACGTAGTCGGAGACCTCCTGGTGCACGACCTGTGGCGCGTACCAGCCGGTCTTGGCCAGCGCGGCGGGGTGCTTGCCCAGCGGCACGTGCACGACCCGGGCCACGTGGCCGAGGCCCTCGCGCCGCAGCTGGCTGCTCACGAAGGCGGCGCGCCGCTCGTCGTCCTCCAGGGACAGCAGGTGCCCGAAACCGCGCCGGGCCAGCAACCGGGCGATGACCACGGTGGACGAGCCGCAGCCGCACTCCACCAGCACGCTGCGCGCCCCGACGAGTACCTCGTCCAGCAGCGCGGTCAGGCAGGACGGAGCCAGCTCGCCCGCGGTGAACGGCAGGTACTCGGTCAGCAACGGGGCCAGGCGCAGCCAGGCCGCCAGGTCGGCGAACTCCCGCTGGTCCACGGCTCAGCCGAGTTCGGAGAGTGCTCTGATGAGCTGGTCGACCTCCATGGCGTTGGTGTAGTGCGCCAACCCGATGCGCACCGCACCGCCGATCTCGCCCACGCCAAGCACCGAGAACACCCCGGTCTGCCCGGAGTCGGCGAAGGCGCACACCCCGTGCCCGGCCAGGTGCTCCACGGCCTCGCTGGCCTTGACCCCGGACACCGTGAACGCCAGCGCGGGCACCCGGCGCATCGCGTCGCCGATCACCATGGCGTTGCGCGACCAGCGCAGCTCGTTGATCAGGTGCGCCAGCAACCCGGCCTGGTAGGACTTCACCGAGCCCAGCGAGGACAGCAGCCGCTCCCTGCGCGGGCCCACCGCGGCGTCGTCCAGCGCCGCCAGGTAGTCCACGGAGGCCACCAGCCCGGCCAGCAGCGGGTAGGCGTGCGGGCCCAGTTCGAGCCGCTCCGGGCCGCGCGCGCCCGCCTCCAGCGCCACCGAGGGCAGCCGGTCCAGCAGGGTGGCGTCGCGGAAGACCAGGGCGCCCACCGGGGGCCCGCCCCAGGAGTTGGCCGAGACGGCGACCACGTCGGCACCCATGGACACGATGTCCAGTGGCATGAACGGGGCCGCCGAGGAGGCGTCCACCACGACCAGCGCGCCCGCGTCCCGGGCGGTCGCGGAGATCTTGGCCAGGTCGGGTCGGGTGCCCACCGAGCCGGAGGCCGCGGTGATGGCCACCACCTTGGTCCTGGCCGACACCAGCCCGTCGTACTGCCAGGCGGGCAGCTCGCAGGTCTCGATGTCCACCTCGGCCCAGCGCACCGTGCCCCCGGAGCGCTGGGCGGCCCGTTGCCAGGGCGAGACGTTGGCCGGGTGGTCCAGTCTGGACACCACGACCTCGTCGCCCAGCAGCCAGCCGTCGCCGAGCGCGTCGGCCAGCCGTTGCAGCAGCACGGCGGAGCTGGGGCCGAGCACGACACCAGCGGGGTCGGCTCCAACCAGGTCGGCCACCGCCCTGCGGGCGGCGTCCACAATGGCCTCCGCCCGTTGGGAGGCGGGGAAGATGCCGCCCGGTCCGGAGACCGGGGCGCGCAGCGCGGTGGAAACGGCGGTAGCAACCTGTTCTGGCACCTGCATACCTGCTGGTGCGTCGAGGTGCACCCAGCCGTCGCCCAGCGCGGGGAACAGCCCACGTACCCGAGCGACGTCGAACGCCATGGCACACACCGTACGGAGGACGCCAAATCGCGCTACCCCCGGGTCGGATGACGACCCAAAGTGGGTATCGGGCCAAATTCACGGGCAGCTCGCCATCACCCGGATGACCGGGCCAGGATAGGGGGCATGAACCTGCCCAACGACGGCGAGTCCGGGAAGATCGAGAAAGAGCAGCACATCGTGGTTGTCGGGCCGGACGGTGCTCAGCTGGGCTCCGCGCGCATCCCCAGCGGGGAGGACGGCGAGGGCGGCCAGGACGTCAGCGGCCTGGTCGAGCAGCCCGCGAAGGTGATGCGCATCGGCACGATGATCAAGCAGTTGCTGGAGGAGGTGCGGGCGGCTCCGCTGGACGAGGCCAGCCGCAATCGCTTGCGGGAGATCCACAAGGCGTCCATCGCCGAGCTGGAGGACGGCCTCGCCCCCGAGCTGCGCGAGGAGCTGGAGCGGCTGTCCCTGCCGTTCACCGACGACTCCACGCCCTCCGACGCCGAGCTGCGCATCGCGCAGGCCCAGCTGGTCGGTTGGCTGGAGGGCCTGTTCCACGGCATCCAGACGGCGCTGTTCGCCCAGCAGATGGCGGCCAGGGTGCAGCTGGAGCAGATGCGCCGCGGCGCGCTGCCGCCCGGTTCGGGTGGTGGGGAGCACGAGGGCCCGCACATCCGCAGCACCGGTCAGTACCTGTGAGCGACGGGCACCCGGCGCGGCGTGACCACGCCGGGTGCCCGTTTTACTACGAACAGGTAAGCGGTGGAGACCGCTCCGTGACACGCCCACGCGTAGCAACACGTTCGGACGCCGGTACTCTTCCGTGTCGTGCATCCCTCCAGCACCATCGACCGCCCCGTGGAGCCGATCGCCTCGTCCAGCCGGACCTGGGCGCGTGCCTTCGGGGACATCCGTGACGGCCTGAACGCGCGCCAGCTCTGGGCGCACCTGGGCTGGCAGGACATCAAGCAGCGCTACCGCCGGTCGGTGCTCGGCCCGCTGTGGATCACCATCGGCATGGGCGTGACCGCGCTGGGCATCGGCCTGCTCTACGGCCTGTTGTTCGGCAACAACCCGGCGACGTTCCTGCCGTACGTCACGGTCGGCTTCATCGTGTGGAACTTCGTGCACGGCTGCCTGATCGAGGGACTGGACACCTTCATCGCCAACGAGGGGCTGATCAAGCACCTGCCCGCGCCGCTGTCGGTGTACGTGCTGCGCACGGTGTGGCGGCAGACCCTGATGTTCCTGCACAACATGGTCATCTACGTGATCGTGGCGGGCGTCTTCTTCGTCAGCATCAGCCATGCCTACACGCTGACGGACAAGATCACGCCAGGGGCCACGGTCACGGTCCATCCGGGCCTTGGCTGGTCCATGTTGCTGGCCATCCCCGGCTTCCTGCTGATCGCGCTCAACGGGGCCTGGGTCGCGCTGCTGCTGGGCATCATCAGCACCCGCTACCGCGACATCCCGCAGGTCATCAACGCCATCATCCAGCTGCTGTTCTACGGCACGCCGATCGTCTGGTCGCTGGACACGCTCGGCACGCACGCCGACACCGCGGCGCTGGTGTTGCAGTTCAACCCGCTGTTCCACCTGGTCGAGGTGCTGCGAGCACCGCTGCTCGGGCAGCAGATCGTCTGGCAGAGCTGGGTCGTGGTGCTGGGTATGACCGTGGTCGGCTGGGTGCTGGCCATGTTCGCCATGAAGAACTACCGCGCGCGCGTCTCCTACTGGGTCTGAGTGAGGCTTGGAAATGGTCAGCATCGACGTCTGGAACGCCTCGGTCGACTTCCCGATCTTCGACGCGAAGTCCCGATCCATGAAGAAGGCCGTGCTCGGCAAGGCGGGCGGCAAGATCGGCACCGAGAGCCGGGTCCCGATCATCGAGGCACTGCGGGACATCACGCTCTCGCTACAGCACGGTGACCGGGTCGGCCTGGTCGGGCACAACGGCGCGGGCAAGTCCACGCTGCTGCGGCTGCTCGCGGGCATCTACGAGCCGACACGGGGCTCCTCCCGGATCAACGGCCGGGTCGCCCCGGTGTTCGACCTGGGTGTGGGCATGGACCCGGAGATCTCCGGGTACGAGAACATCATCATCCGTGGCCTGTTCCTGGGCATGACCCGCAAGCAGATGGAGAAGCGGGTCGAGGACATCGCGGAGTTCTCCGAGCTGGGCAACTACCTGTCGATGCCGCTGCGCACCTACTCCACCGGTATGCGGGTGCGCCTGGCGCTGGGCGTGGTGACCTCCATCGACCCGGAGATCCTGCTGCTGGACGAGGGCATCGGCGCGGTGGACGCGGCCTTCCTGGACAAGGCCCGCACCCGGCTCAACGACCTGGTGAAGCGCTCCGGTCTGCTGGTGTTCGCCTCGCACTCCGACGAGTTCCTGATGGAGCTGTGCAACTCGGCGATCTGGATGGACCACGGCCAGATGAAGATGCGCGGCTCGCTGCGCGAGGTGCTCACCGAGTACAAGGGCCGCGACCCCTTCGAGGGCATGTCGCACGAGCAGCTGGAGCGGCTGGGCCAGCTGCCGGTGCTGCCGAACGGGGACCCGGCGTGACCGCCGCGTCGCCGCTGCCCAAGGGCGCCGTGGTCGCGGTTGTGGTCACCCGCAACCGCCGCGAGCTGCTGGCCAACTCGCTCAAGGTGATGGCGGCGCAGAGTGTGCCGCTGCACCACCTGGTCGTGGTGGACAACGGGCCGGAGCAGTCCGCCAAGGAGATCGTCGAGTCCTGCCCGATCCCGTCCACGTACCTGCTCTCGCACCGCAACCTCGGCGGCGCGGGCGGCTTCGCGCTGGGCATGCTGCACGCGCTGGCGCTGGGCGCCGAGTGGGTATGGCTGGGCGATGACGACGGCCGCCCCGCCGACGAGAACGTGTTGCAGGTCCTGCTGGAGGAGGCGCAGCGGCGCAAGCTGGCCGCGGTGTCCCCGGTGGTGGCCGACATCGACGACCCGAACCAGCTGGCCTTCCCGCTGCGCCGCGGCCTGACCTGGAAGCGCGGCACCTCCGAACTGGGTGAGGACTTCCTGCCCGGCATCGCCTCGCTGTTCAACGGCGCCCTGTTCCGCGCCAGCGCGCTGGACGTGGTGGGCGTGCCGGACTACCGGCTGTTCTTCCGCGGGGACGAGGTGGAGATCCACCGCAGGCTCATCCGCAGCGGGCTGCCCTTCGGCACCACCCTGCGCACGACCTACCTGCACCCCAACGGTTCCGGCGAGTTCAAGCCGATGCTGGGCGGCCGGTTCCACGCGCAGGACCCCGAGGACCAGATCAAGCGGTACTACACCTACCGCAACCGCGGCTACCTGCTGTCCCAGCCGGGCATGCGCAAGCTGGGCGCGCTGGAGTTCATCCGCTTCGGCCTGTACTTCCTGGGTGTGCGCAAGGATCCCAAGGCGTTCGCGCAGTGGGTGAAGCTCGTGCTGCAAGGTCGGCACGAACGCTTCTACCGGAAGTGAGAGAAGGCCCCGCACACACCGTGTGCGGGGCCTTCCTGCTTCTCACCGAACTCAGTTCTCGAACACCTTGCGCCAGGACTCGACCGAGGTCAGCTCCGGCAGGGCGTCGCGGTACAC
Source organism: Kutzneria viridogrisea DSM 43870 (assembly GCF_000525635.1). Classification (NCBI taxonomy): domain Bacteria; kingdom Bacillati; phylum Actinomycetota; class Actinomycetes; order Pseudonocardiales; family Pseudonocardiaceae; genus Kutzneria; species Kutzneria viridogrisea. Next base: position 176,165 of record NZ_CP007155.1, on the reverse strand, counting down.
CTGCTTCATCCGCGGCCACTCGCGGGCGAGCCTGCGGTAGTTGTTGATGACCCGCTTGCCCAGTTCGCGGAACTCCCTGGGGTCGCGGCGGCGGAAGGACACCCCGCTGCCGTCCGCGTTGGACACGGTGGCGCTGTCCAGGTTGCCCAGCAGGAACCAGCGGGCGTTGTTCGCCGGAACGTTGATCTGCGGGCGGTCCATCGCAGCCGGTTCCGGCTCCTTGAGGTTGTGCAGCAGCGCCTCGAAGGCCCGCACCGCGATCACGGCGGGGTTCACCGGGGGACGCAGCATCTGCTCGGCCCGCACCATGTCGAAGGTGGGCGGCGGGAACTCCCGTGCCGAGGGCAGGGTCTGCGCGTCGGTGTACTTCTTGCGCAGCTGGGCAACGTCACCGATCGCGGTCCGCATCGAGTCGAACAGGCGGTCCGGACCTGCCAGGAAGTCCTCGATCGCCTTCTGCTGGAGGGCGACCGTGGAGTACTCCATGGACAGCAGGTGCCGCAGCGACAGCTTCAGGCCCTGTTGCACCAGGGTCTTGCGCACGTCGTACGGGCTGTGCAGCGCGGCAAGGATCAGCCGGTTGCGGGTGTGGAAGTACGCCTGCCAGTCGGTGGCGTCGTTCTTGTCGGTCCACGGCATGTGCCAGACCGCCGAACCGGGCAGGCTCACCGTCGGGTAGCCCTTGTGCAGCGCCCGCAGCGAGTACTCCGAGTCGTCCCACTTGATGAACAGCGGCAGCGGCATGCCGGTCTGCTCGACGACCTCACGCGGGAACAGGCACATCCACCAGCCGTTGTAGGTGACGTCGATGCGCCGGTGCAGCTTCTTGGACTTGCGCAGCGACTTGCTGGCGAAGTCGTGGTCGGTCACCGCGCCGGGAGCCGCCCGCCAGAAACAGGAGCCCAGGTCGATGACCTCGCCCATGGTGTGCAGCCGGGACCTGGCCTGCAGGTTGAGCATGTGGCTGCCGACGACCACCGGCTGCGTCGCGGCCCGCGCGAAGGCGTTGGACCGCAGCAGCGCGTCCGGCTCCAGCCGGATGTCGTCGTCCATCAGCATGATCTGGTCGGCGTCGGTGTTCACCAGCGACTCGAACATGCCGCGGCCGAAACCACCCGAGCCGCCCAGGTTGGGCTGCTCGATGACCTGGAGCCGGTCACCGAGCGCCTTGGCAGCCTCGGTGAAGCCCTCGGTGTCGCGCACCTTGACCGCGCCCTGGTCGGCGACGAACACCTTGGACACCACCGCGAGCACGGCGGGGTCCTCGCCCAGGGTGCGCAGCGCGATCACCGCGTCCACCGGGCGCATGGTGGTGATGGCCACCGCGATCTTCTGCTCGGGCAGCTGCTCGTCGGTGGTCCAGGCGCCGTCCTTGAGCTCCAGCGTGGAGTCGTCGGTGAACAGGTCGAACCAGATCCAGCCGCCGTCCTCGAACGGGGTCAGCTTGACCCGCAGGTCGACCTGGGTCCACTGCTTGGGGCTGCGGATCGTGCGCCCCTCCAGGTGCACGTGCTCGCCGCTGGGCTTGGACCGGTACATGTCCACCCGGCCCGAGCCGCGCAGGGTCAGCCGCAGCACGACCTCGCCCACCCGGGTCCAGCGCTTCCAGTAGCTGGCCGGGAAGGCGTTGAAGTACGAGCCGAAGGACACCTTGGCCGAGCGGGGCACGGTGACCTCGCAGCGACCCGACACGTGGCTGTGCGTGTTCTTGGACTCGTCCAGGTACAGCGGCCGGACGTCGAGCGGGTCACCGTCGCGCGGCAGGATGATGCGCTGGAGCACGGTGCCCGACGAAGCGCTGGCCTTGCTGTCGGCCGCTGCCTTGGCTGGCGCGGCCGGCTGGTCAGTCCTCGTCTGATCGGTCACGTCAGTCCTCCAGTGAGCCGTCCAGTGAACGGCCTTCGGTCAGGTAGGGAGCGATCTTGTTGTCGTACATGCTCAGCGCTGAGCCGATCGCCATGTGCATGTCAAGGTACTTGTAGGTGCCGAGCCGACCACCGAAGAGCACCTTGCGCTCGGCGGCCTCGCGCTTGGCGAGCTCGCGGTAGGCGGCCAGCTTCGCCCGGTCTTCCTCGGTGTTGATCGGGTAGTAGGGCTCGTCGCCCGACTCCGCGAACCGCGAGTACTCGCGCACGATGACCGTCTTGTCGGTCGGGTAGTCGCGCTCCGGGTGGAAGTGCCGGAACTCGTGGATCCGGGTGTAGGGCACGCCCTCGTCGTTGTAGTTCATCACGGAGGTGCCCTGGAAGTCGCCGACCGGCAGGACCTCGGTCTCGAAGTCGAGCGTGCGCCAGCCCAGCTCACCCGCGCTGTAGTCGAAGTACTTGTCCAGCGGGCCGGTGAACACCGTGAGGGTGCCCTCGGGGATCTGGCCGCGCACCTCGAAGTAGTCGGTGTCCAGCCGGACCTCGATGTTCGGGTGGTCGGCCATCTTCTCCAGCCAGGCGGTGTAACCGTCGACGGGAAGGCCCTCGTAGGCGTCGTTGAAGTACCGGTTGTTGAAGTTGTAGCGGACCGGCAGCCGGGTGATGATCGCCGCGGCCAGTTCCTTCGGGTCGGTCTGCCACTGCTTGGCGGTGTAGCCGCGCACGAAGGCCTCGTACAGGGGACGGCCGATCAGCGAGATCGCCTTCTCCTCGAGGTTCTTCGCGTCCGCCGAGTCGATCTCGGCCGCCTGCTTGGCGATCAGCTCGCGGGCCTCGTCCGGGGTGTGCGAACGACCGAAGAACTGGTTGATCATCCCCAGGTTCATCGGGAACGAATACACCTGGTCGCGGTAGCGCGCGAAGACCCGGTGCTGATAGTTGGTGAACTCGGTGAACTGGTTCACGTAGTCCCACACCCGCTTGTTGGAGGTGTGGAACAGGTGCGCCCCGTAGCGGTGCACCTCGATCCCGGTTTCCGGCTCCGCTTCGGAGTACGCGTTTCCACCGATGTGATTGCGGCGCTCCAGCACCAGCACGCGCTTGTTCAGCTGCGTGGCAGCTCGCTCGGCCACGGTGAGGCCGAAGAATCCAGAACCGACGATGATCAGGTCATAGCCCGAGAAGCTCACGGCGAGCCAGGCTACCGCAACCCGGTTTTGCCACGACACAGCGGCCGCCGCAAGGACCCTACCTCAGTCAACTACCCAACGTGGTCGAACTCGGATGTGATTTGACCGAAAGTGGCAACCGCGAGGACACCTGCGGGAAATGACGGCAGCGGTGAGCCGCGTCACGCCGGAGTGAGCGCGCGGTAGCGGCGTGAGATACGCCTGAGCCAGCGCACGTTCTCGGCGAGGTCGGTGGAGTCGGAGCCGGTGGGGATCGCCGACCTGTCGCCCAGGGGCGGCGGGTCCCCGGCGCGGAGCAGGCGCAGCGCACCCGCCAGCATCTCGGCCTCGGCCCGGTCCGGGCCGCCGGGCAGCGCCCGCTGGTAGACGGCCGGGTCGCAGTGGTCCAGCAGCGCGCGGCGAGCGTCCCAGATCTGCACGACCCGCAGGTGCAGCCTCAGGTCCATGTCCGCCCAGTGCGGGGCCCAGCGCTCGTTCCACGCGGTGCCGAGCCGCCGCGCGAGCCGGTTGCCGGGGAAACGGCGGTCCAGCCACTCGCTGAACCGGGACGGGTCCAGGCCCATGCGCACGTGCGGGAACGGCTCGGTCAGCGCGTGCCACAGCGGGTGCAGCGCGCGGTGCGCCCGGTGCCTGCGCAGCCAGCGGCCCAGCGCGGACAGTGCGGGTCCCCAGCCGGGCACCGTCAGCCCGATCAGGCCCATCGGCAGGGCGGCGCCGATCAACCAGGCGGTGACGTCGCCCTCCTTGAACAGCACCGCCCCGCTGATCACCGAGGTGCCGATGTAGGCGACCTTGAAGCAGCAGTACACGACGGCGATCGAGTCGCCGATGCCGCCGACCACCATGCCGCGACGGATCCACGGCTCGGTGGACAGCCGCGACCAGCGCCAGGACAGCACGGCGATCGTGCCGACCGCGGTGCTCAGGTAGAGGGTGAACACCATGATGTAGGCCGAGGTCCACGGCGCGTGCGCGTAGCGGGCGGAGAAGCCCTCCGTGTAGTCCATCGGCGGGGCGAGCGAGGCGAAGCCCACGGCCAGCACGACCGCGCACAGCAGCACCAACCCGTGCCGACGCGCCTTGCGCCAGGCCGTGGCGCGCTCGTTGATGGAGAACAGGAAGAGCAGGACCGCCATGTAGCCGCCCGTCATGGTGGCCACGTGGGAGGCGACGGAGACGCACCAGTCCAGCGGGTGCAGCGGCACGTTGCGCTGGGCGCCGAACCCGGCCACGCCGAGCAGGATGCCCAGCACCAGGAACACCATGGCCAGCACGGCGCCCCACAGCGCGGGGTTGCGCGGGTTGCGCACCAGCGAACGGATCATGTAGCCCGCGCACAGCGCCGCGATGGCCGCGGTCACCTGGATGACGTAGTCGATCACCTGGTCCCCCGGCGCATCAGCGCGGCCACGAACCGCTCGTTGGCCGCGGCGACCTCGGGACTGCTGTGCCGGACCGGGATCATGCTGCGGGACACGCCCGCGCGCAGCCAGATCAGCGCGGCGGTGATCTCCGCCACCTTCTCGTCCAGCCCGGAGTAGCCGTCCCGCTTGGCGAAGCGGTGCGCGCTGTCCACCAGGTCCGGGTCCAGCTCGGTGAGCTCCTCGTCGGTGAGGTCCTCTAGGGTCACGCCGCGGTGCGCGAACAGCACGTGCGCCGCCTCGTGCATGACCACGTGCTCCTGCTGGAGCGGGGCGAGGGCCTCGTCGTAGACGATCACGATGTCGCGTTCCCGCTCGATCACCAGTCCGCCCGCGCCGTCGCGGGGCAGCGGGGCGGGCAGCAGGGAGATGGCCTTGCCCCTGCGCTCGGCGATCTGGTCCAGCAGGTGGTCCACGTCGAACGGCGTGGACCAGTCCAGTTCGTCCAGGGTGCGGTCGATCATCCGCCGCAGGTCAGCCGCCTGGCCGATGGCGCACTCCCTCCGAGTCGCCGAGCTTCTCGATCAGCTGCGCGACGGCGGCCAGCCCGTCCGGGGACAGGCTGCCGAGCCGGGCGTTGAGCCCGCGGACCCCGTTGCGCTCGGCCGCCTCCTGCAACCTGCGGGCGGCGGCCAGCGCGTCGAGCTGCTCGTCGGCCATGGCGGCCTTCTCGTCGTCGAGGAAATAGGTGACCTTCACGCCGAAGTACTTCGCGAGCGCTTCCAGCGTTTCGATCTTCGGATTGACCTCCTGGCCGGTGCGCAGCTTCCAGACGGTCGTCCTGGATTTTCCGATGGCCTCGCCGATCGCCTGGTCGGCGACGCTGGCCTCGCCGTCCCGTTCCGCCTTCTTGGCGATCAGAGTGGTCAGGGCCTGCGCGAGCGTGCGCTGGCTGCCAGCAGGGGACATGTGGGGCTCCTCACCGGGACACGTGTTCAGGCAACTTTACTTGACAGCCTGACCTGGCCTTGCTCTATGCTGGGTCACGTCCATCGGGGTGCCAGGGGGGCATCCCGATGGACTCGGGGGGAGGGCCCGCACAGTTCTGGTGAGCGGTACAACACAACTCCGCAGTCTAGCAGCAAAGACCTGCGCTTATCCGCTCATTCACGCGGCAGGAAATGCCGTTGGGAATGATTTCGCGCGCCCATTCCAGAATGCACGGTGACCGGCATCCCCATGCCCGGACACCACACCGCGGTCGGCGCGGCCCACCCCAGGGGCTGTGCCGACCGCCTCCGCGCGGGCAGGTCCGTCTGATCGTCCAGGTATCGTCCTGTCCCGGGGGAGGCCCGGCCCGGTGCCGGGAGATCCGCGGTCCGTGTGCACGACTTCCGGGGGCCGCAACCCCGCACGTGTGCGGGGCAGCAGGCCACTGGCCTACGGACGGCGATGGAGCGAAACCTCTCATGACCTGGCTCGACGCGGTGCCCCTGGCACTGGTGTGCGCGGCGTGGCTGATCCTGCCCGGACTCCCGGTCACCTACCTGGCCGGACTGCGCGGCATCACCGCGGTGGGCGTGGCCCCCGCGGTCACCGTGGCCGTGACCGGCGTGTCCGCCGTGGCCGCCAACAAGCTCGGCATCGGCTGGTCGGTCTGGGTGCCGCTGGTGTCGGTGCTGGGGCTGGCCGTGCTCGTCGGACTGGGCGCCCTGCTGTTGCGCCGCCGGTTCCAGGTGGTCCGCCCGGCCGACCCGCGCGGGCTGCTGGTCGCCGCCCTGCTCGGCCTGGTGCCGGTACTGGTGATCGGCAGCGTGATCCTGGTCAAGGGCATGGGGCGCCCCGAGGAGCTGGCGCAGACCTTCGACACCGTCTTCCACTACAACGCGGTCGGCTACATCCTGGACAGCGGCAACGCGTCCTCGCTGACCCTCGGCACGCTCGGGCTGCCCGGCCTCGGCGGCAGCTTCTATCCCGGCGCCTGGCACGACCTCGTCTCGCTCGCCGTGCTCAGCACCGGCGCGGGCATCCCCGCCGCCTCCAACCTGATGGCCGGGGTGCTCGCGGTGGTCGTCTGGCCGCTGTCCTGCATGGTGCTGGTCCGCCAGGTGATCGGCCGCTCGGTCGCCGCGATGGCCTGCACCGGGGTGGTCAGCATCGCGTTCAGCACCTTCCCGTGGGGCCTGCTGGGCTTCGGCGTGCTGTGGCCGAACACCCTGGGCATGACCGTGGCCCCGATCGGCATCGCCGCGGTGCTCTCGCTGTCCGGGCTGGCCACCGACGACGCGCTGGGCAAGGCGCGCGCCTGGCCGCTGCTCGGGATCAGCTACGTGGCCGCCGGCCTGGCACACCCCAACGTGGTGTTCAGCATGACCGGGATCGGCTTCTTCGCCGTGCTGACCGGTGCGCTGCGCCGGTCGATCGGCCTGTACCGGGAAGGCCGCAGGGCGCGCGCGTTCGTCGGCCCGGTGGTGGTGGTCGTGCTCTTCGGCGCGGTGTGGTGGTGGGCGGCGCACGCCTCGGTGTTCGAGCCGATCCGCCGCTCCTACTGGCCGCCCTTCGAGTCGCCCGCGCAGGCGGTCGGCGAGGCGCTGCTCAACGCGCAGAACAACCGCACCGCCCTGTGGGCGCTGTCCGCGGTGGTGCTGGTCGGCATCGTGCTGGCCAAGCGCTACCGCGCGCTGCGCTGGGTGGTCGCCGGGCACGCGCTGTCGATCTTCCTGTTCGTGGTGGCCGCCTCGATGAACCGGCCGGACACCGCCAAGTTCACCGGCTTCTGGTACAACGACTCGTACCGGCTGGCCGCCATGCTGCCGATCACCGGCGTGCCGCTGGTGGTGGCCGCGCTGCTGTGGGCCGCCACCAAGACCACGGAGTGGGGCAAGCTGCCGCGACTGGGCGGGCTGCTGCGCTCGGTCACCGGGCTGACCGTGGTCCTCGCCGCGCTGCTCGTGGTGGCCACCAAGGGCCTGTACTTCGGGGCGCACGCCGAGTCGATCAAGTCGATCTACGCCGGTGCGCGCCGCTCCGCCGACAGCACACTGGTCAGCGACCGCGAACTCGCCTTCTTCCAGCGAATCAAGGACAAGATCCCGGCCGATGCCATGGTGGCCAACAACCCCTGGGACGGCACGGTCATGATGCCCTCGCTGATCGGCCGCAAGACGATCGGCGCGCAGCTGCTGCTGGACTCGAACCCGGCCTACACCTACCTCGCCCAGCACCTGGTGGACGTCGCGCGGGACCCGCAGGTCTGCCGGTACGCCAAGCAGCTTGGCGTCGGCTACCTGGTGATCGGGGACGGCACGTTCTGGTCGGCCGACGGCAGGCGGTTGCAGTACCCGGGCACGATCGACCCGGGCAGGCGCCCCGGCTTCCAGCTGCTGGACTCCGACGGCCCGATGAAGCTGTTCCGGATCACCGCCTGCGGCACGGGCTGAACCCGGAAATCCTCGCAGGTCGCGGGTTCATACACTTCGGACTGCCCTTCCACCTGGACGTGGCTTCGGCGCTGGCCTGACGGCCACCGATGCTGATGGAGCGGTCCCCCATGACCTGGCTCGACGCTGTGCCGGTTGTGCTCGTGTGCGCGGCCTGGCTGATCCTGCCCGGACTCCCGGTCAGCTACGCCCTCGGCCTGCGCGGGATCGCCGCGCTCGCGACCGCGCCGACCATCACGATCACGGTCACGGCCTTCACCGCCGTGGCCGCGGGCAAGGCCGGTGTGCACTGGTCGGTGCCGCTGGTGATCGGCGTGCACCTGGTGCTCGCCCTGCTCGCCGGGCTCGGCAGTCTGCTGCTGCGCCGCCGCACCGCGCGGCGGGAACCGGATCCGGGCTGGGTGCTCGGCGCCGCGCTGCTCGTGCTGGTGCCGACCGCGGTGCTCGGCGCGTTCGGCCTGGTGCCCGGGTTCGGCGGGGTGGAGACCCTGGCTCAGTCCTTCGACTCGGTGTTCCACTACAACGTGGTCGCGTCCATCCTGGACACCGGCAACGCCTCCTCGCTGTCCCTGGGCTCGATCACCTCGCCGAGTGTCACCGGCGCCTTCTACCCGGCCGCCTGGCACGACCTGGTCTCGCTGGTGGTGCTCAGCACCGGCACGTCCATCGCCGCCGCAACCAACCTGCTCGCCGGGATCGCCGCGCTCGTCGCCTGGCCGATCGGCTGCATGCTGCTGGCCCGCCAACTGTTCGGCCGCTCGCCCGCCGCGATGGTCTGCACCGGCGTGCTGAGCATCGCCTTCACCGCGTTCCCGTGGGGACTGCTCGGTTTCGGCGTGCTGTGGCCGAACACCCTGGGCATGGCGATGGCCCCGGTCGGCCTCGCGCTGACCGCCTCGATCGCCGGTGTGGCCGAACAGGACGTGATCGGCAGGGGCCGGGCCTGGCTGCTGCTGCCGCTCTGCTTCGCGGGCGCCGGACTGGCCCACCCCAACGTGGTGTTCACCATGGCGGCACTGGGCTTCTTCGTGGTGATGGCGGGCATGTTGCGGCGCAGGGCACGACTGCGCGCCGAGGGTCGCGGCGCTCGCGGCACGATCGACCTGCTGCTGGTGTTCCTCGGTTACGCGCTGGTCGGGCTGTGGGTCGTGACGACCCCGGTGTTCCTGCCGGTGCGGCGCACCTACTGGCCGCCCTTCGAGTCCCCGCTGGAGGCCGCACGGGACGTGCTGCTGAACTCGCCCAACCTCAAGCCCGCGCTGTGGGTGGTCTCCGTGCTGGTGGTCGTCGGCGCGGTGCTGTCGATCCGGCGCCCCGCACTGCGCTGGGTGGTCTGCGCGCACGCGCTGTCCGGCGTGCTCTACGTGTTGACCGCCTCGGTGAACGCGCACGGCAGCCAGCGGTTGACCGGCTACTGGTACAACGACTCGTTCCGGCTGGCCGCGATGCTGCCGATCACCGGCGTGCCGCTGGCCGTGGCCGCACTGGTCTGCGCGGCCACGGCCCTGCTGAAGGCCAGGCCGTCGCTGGTGCCGTGGCTCGCGACGGGGTTGACGGCCGTGGTCGTGGCGGCCACCGGCGGGCTGTACGCCAGGGAGCACGCGGACGTGCTCGCGCCGGTCTACCAGACCCAGGGCCGCAACCCGGACTTCACGCTCGTGGACGACTCGGAGCTGGCGTTCTTCCAGCGGGTCAAGGACAAGATCCCGGCGGGCTCCGTGGTGGCCAACGACCCGTGGGACGGCAGCGCCCTGCTCTGGGCGACCACGGGCCGCCGGGTCATGTCCCCGCAGCTCGGTTTCGACGTGCCCGAACCGCAGAAGTACCTGGCCGACCACCTGGTGGACGCGGGCCGCGACCCCAAGGTGTGCACGGTGGCCAAGCAGCTGGGCGTGAACTACATGCTGATCGGCAAGGGCCTGTTCTGGCCCTGGATCGAGGCGCCGAAGCAGCTGTACCCGGGCATCGCCGACCCGGGCAACCGACCCGGTTTCCGGCTCGTGGACAGCGACGGCTCCAGCAAGCTGTACCAGCTCACCGCCTGCTGAGTCCCGCTCACCGCCGGGCGAGTCCCGTCCGGCGGTGAGCGAGTCCCGCTCAGCGGCGGCGCAGCACCAGCGCCACCGCGACGCCCAGCCCGGCAGTCGGCGCGACGGCCAGCCCCAGCACCGCCCTGAACACGGTGTCGCCGGGGGCGAACAGCAGCAGCAACGCACTCACCGCGACCACCACGCCCCAGGTGATGAGCACGTGGTCGACCCGGGTGTTGGCGACCATGACCGCGGCGAACAGCAGGACCGCGGCCATCAGCACCGAGGACCAGACCAACCCGGCCACGGCCCAGCCCGCCACCGGCGCCAGGTTCGGGTAGATCACCGACAGGATCCAGGGGCCGATCAACCCACCGAGCGCGGCACCGACCAGCGCCAGCCCGAGGGCGCCGAGCACGATCTTGACCAACAGGGCTCGCAGCTGCCTGCGGCCGTCCTCGCTGTGCGAGAGCCGGACCACGGCGGGCACCGCCATGGCCTGCACCGGGGAGAACAGCAGCAACGGCAGCCGGGCCAGGGTGAGCGCGGAGAACAGGGCGCCGACCGCGGTGCTCTCCCCGCTGGAGGCCAGCAGCTTGACCAGCACGGGGTAACCGGTGATCACGCAGGCGGTCAGCCCGGCGCTGATCATCAGGATGACGATGCGCCCGGCCACGGCCCGCCAGGGCTGCCAGCCGCCGCGCCAGTCCACCAGCCGCGCCGAGGTGACCGCGAAGGCCAGCCACGCGAAGGAGCCCAGCGCCACCGCCACCGCGAGCCACACCATCCCGGTGAGCCCGGCCAGCACCACCACGCCGATCAGCACCAGCCGGATGAGCGCCTCGGTGACGATGATGCCGCCGTAGAGCCGGATCCGGTCCTGACCGACCAGCAGCCCGCGCACGCAGTACTGCGCGGTGAAGGCGAGCCCGCCGACGACCGCGATCAGCACCAGCTCCCCGTGCCCGCCGACGAGGCGGTTGGTGACCGGCGGCAGCAGCACGAGCACCGAGACCAGGATGATCAGGCCACCGGCGACAGCGGCGGTCTGCAACGCGGCCCCGCTGGTGGGCCTGCCCTCGCCCCTGGCCAGTGCGGAGAGCCGGGAGACCTCCTGCTCCAACGGGTTGAGCGCGGAGCCCAGCCCCATCAGCAGGCCCCAGAAGGCCAGGAAGGTCTCGACCTCGGTGGCCGGGAGCAGCCGGGGGAAGGCCAGGGTGATGGCCGCACCGAGGCCCGTCGCCACCAGGATCGCGATCGAGACGGTGCCGACCGACTTGCCGCTGACCGGAGCGTCCTCCGCGGCCAAGCTCACTTGCCCAGCCGCTTCCGCACGGCCAGCGTGAGGCCGCGCACCGCGCCCGCACCGAAGCAGGCGGCGAACAGCGGCAGCAGCGTGCCGACCGCCTTGGCCTGCCCGGTGCTGCCCCCGCTGCGGCGCACCACGGCGGCAGCGGCGGCCGAACCGGCCACGCCGATGGCCAGCGCGGTCTTGGGCCGCTTGACCAGCAGCACCAGCCCGCCGACCCCGGCGGCGGCGGCGACCGCGGCGGCCTTGCGCACCGGTCCCGGCGAGTCCAGATAGCTGTCGATGAATGTGGTGCCGCGGAAGTACGCGTGCCGCACGAATTTCTGGAGCGAATCGCGGCTGTGGTATTCGGCACTGAACGAGGGGCTGATGTGAATTCGGTGCGATTCCGCGATCGACCGGATCATCCGGGTGTCGTCGCTGGCCAGCTTGGGATCGTCGAACAGCGAGGAGAACGACTGGGCCGCCGCGAGCAGCACCTCGCGCGGGGCGGTGAAGAAGCCGGTGCCCTTCGGGAAGGCGTCGAAGTCCTCGGCGCCGAAGGACATCAGCTCCGGCTTGGCCAGGTAGCGGCGCCAGGCCACGGTGACCAGGCCGGACCAGAAGGCGCCGTACGGGCTGCCGTCGGTGGCCACGTTCACGTGCCCGTTCCAGACCACGCGGTCGGGGTGCTGGGTGAGCTGTTCCCGCAGGTAGGACAGGGAATCGGGGTCGACGATCACCCGGCTGTCCAGCAGCAGCACCTGGCTTCCCGAGGCCCTGCGCAGACCGGCCTGGCGCGCGGCGAACCGGCCCGAGTTGGCCTGCGTGACCACCACGACACCGGGCTGCGCGGACAGCTCGGCGAGCCGGGCCGGGGTGTCGTCGGTGCTGCCGTCGTCGACCAGCACGACCTCGATCGGCCAGGACGCCTTCTCGGCGGCCGTGAGCAGGGCCGTGACGGAACGCGTGATCCACTGCTCCTCGTTGAAGACCGGGATCACCACGCTCAGGCTCAGCCGCCCTGCTAGGCTTTCCTGGTTGTCAGGTGAGTTGCTCCAGCTCATCACACCTGACAGTATCCTCCCGGTACCCCGGTCCCCGGCTTAAGGGTCCCCATCCGTGATTGCCTTCATCGTTGGCACCACTGCCGAACTGATCAAAATCGCCCCCGTGTACCACGCGGTCGTGGCCAGGGGCGGCAAGCCGAAGCTCTGGTTCACCGCTCAGCACGTGGACGAGGTCGCCGACACCCTCGACGACCTCCGGCTGCCCGCTCCCGACCTGTGGCTGGTCCCGCAGGGCACCGCCCGCAACCTGGAGAAGCCCTCCCAGGTACCCGGCTGGGCGATGTCGGTGGCCAGGTCCGTGCTGTCCCAGCGCAAGCACCTGCGCCAGGTGCTCACCGAGGACGGCAAGCCCGGCCTGGTCGTCGTGCACGGGGACACCTTCACCACCCCGTACGGCTCGCTGATCGGCCGCATCCTGGGCGCCCGCGTGGCGCACGTGGAGGCGGGCACCCGCAGCGGCAGCCTGCTCAGCCCGCTGCCGGAGGAGGCCAACCGGCGGATCGCCGCGCACCTGGTGGACATCCACTTCGCGCCGACCCCGCGCGAGGTGCACAACCTGCGCAAGGTCAAGGGCGTCGTGGTGGACACCGGTGCCAACACGGTGATCGACGCGCTGCGGCTGGCGGAGGGCACCACCCCCGCGGTGGACGACCTGCCCGCCGAGTTCGGGCTGGTCACCCTGCACCGCTTCGAGTTGTTGCAGCGCCCGGAGAAGTTCCGCGAGGTGCTGGAGCTGCTGCGTGAGGCCAGCGCCCGGCTGCCGCTGCTGTACCTGGTCGGCGCGCACGAGCGCGAGCGGCTGGAGTCCCTGGACCTGTACCGACTCTTCGACGAGGACCGGTTCATCCTGCGGCCGAAGCTGCGCTACCTGGGCTTCCTGCCGGTGCTGACCCGCGCCAAGTTCGTGGTCACCGACTCCGGTGGGTTGCAGGAGGAGTGCGCCTACCTGGGCGTGCCCTGCGCGATCCACCGCGAGCGCACCGAGCGGCACCAGGGCCTTGGCGAGAACATCCTGCTGACCGGGATGCGCACCGAGCCGCTGCGCGAGTTCCTCAGCGACCCGGAGTCCCGGCGCCGCCCCTCGGCACTGGACAAGTACCAGCCCTCCGAGCTGATCGCCGACACCCTGTCGCAGCTGGGCTACTGCTGATCTGCTTGCACCGCAACGGGAAGGCCCCGGCCACTCGGCCGGGGCCTTTCTTGTGGGCCGGCGTCATGAAGGTGCCCTTCACGACGTTGAACGTCTCAAAGGGCACCTTCATGACAAGGCCGCCCGCCCTCTAAGCACGTGGCCAAAAGTCTTGTCCGAAACCTTCGGGTAGCCAGGGGCTGGTCCAGGGCGCGGCGGTGATCAGGTTCTGTTCGGTGCTCCGGTCGCGGAAGTAGGCGTGTGCCTGTCGGACGCGGCCGGCCATCGTGGCTGGCGCGGTGTTGGCGATGTGGTGCTTGAGGCCGGCCCAGACGCGTTCGACGGGGTTGTCCTGCGGGCTGTATTTCGCGCCCTCGATCAGTAACAGGCGCGGGTGTTCGGCCAGCCAGCGGCGAGTGATCCCGCTGTGATGGGTGCCGCCGTTGTCACAGATCACCGCGACAACAGGGGCGTCGGGGTAGGCGTCGAGTACCTGTTGCAGGAAGTAGCAGAACACCACGGAGACGTTCTTGACGGAGACGTGGTGGTGCCAGGCGCCGGTGGTGAGGTCGATCGCGCCGTGGATGGTGCGGCGGATGTTGCTGCCGGGAGTCAGGATCCGGTGACGCAGGCCGGTGGGCATCCAGCACGATCGGACCCGCGGCAGCAGGTCGAGGTGGGTTTCGTCCTCGGCCAGAACCACGGAGCCGGTGGGGAGTGCGGCGAGGCGGGCCTGGATCGTGGCGCAGGTCGTGTCGTGGTCGGGGTCGCCTTTGGCGATCAGCCGGGGACGCCGCCACCTGGCGTGTTCACGCAGTCGCCGGTAGAAGGTGCGCAGGCTCATTTCGGGGCGTCGGGCGGCGCGCCACAGTCGTGCGGTGGTCCAGGCTTTCGGGGTGTGCAGCAGGGTGTGGATGCGGTGTCCGAGCGTGGGGCTGCCCAGGCGGGGGCGTCCGCTGCGGGGTCGGTCGGGTAGCCCGTTGATGCCGTCGCGGGTGTGTCGGGTGATCCAGCGGCGCACCGTGACCGGCTCGTAGTGCAGAAGTTCCGCGATCTCGGGCGCGCTCATCCCGGACGCGGACAGCAAGACGATGACGATGCGGGTGGCGACTCGCCAGGGTCCGTGCAGCGCGGTGACCAGTTCGAGGTGCTGGGCAGGGGTCAAGTCGGCGTAGACATGCGCGGGGCGCATACTGGTGGAGGCCTCGTCGTGGTGGAGTCTGGTGTGGTAACCGAATCCAACCCGACGAGGCTCTTCACGTTCACGGCAAGGTCAACTCACGCGAGTTACAGACACAACTTCTGGCAACCTGCTTAGTCCGCGAGCTGGTAGACCGTGGCCCGCGCGTTGTGGAAGATCGGCCGCAGGGACCTGACCTGCTCCAGGTCGCGGAAGCCCTTCGCCCGTCCGCCGGCACCGTCCACGCTGCCCTCACCGACGAACACGTAGCGCACCTTCAACTGCTGCAAGGCCTTGCGCACCTCGGGGTTGCCGTCCAGCTCGTTGAGCCTGTCCAGCACCGTGGTGCGGTTGAGCCCGTCGGCCGTCTGCTCCTGCGGACCGATCTGCGCTGATCCGAACAGCGGTCGCACCCCGTCGATGGCCCACATCCAGGTGGAACCGTCGTGGGAGTCGTTGGCCACCACGGCCCCCTGCGGGATGTTGTCGTGCATCCAGTGCAGGGCCTGGATCTTCGTGTTGTCCACCACCGGGCCGTCCCGCCACAGGTCGCGCAGGCGGTCGGTGTTGCGGCCCAGGTACAGCCCGTGGGTGAGCAGTCCCAGCAGCACCAGCACGAGGCCGACGGCCACCGGCCCGGTCAGCGCGGGCCGGTCCTTCAACCCCGCGGAAACCTTGCCCAGCAAGGAGATCAGCGCATCACGCAGGGTGACCAGGCCGATCGCGGCCAGCCCGATCAGGCCGAGCGTGGCGATCGCGGCCAGCCGCCAGGAGTCGTTCCACCACGGGGAGTTCAGCACGTGCGAGAGCGTGGTGTCGTACCCGGCGTCCAGCACGGTCAGTCCGGTGAAGGCCAAGCCGCCGAGCAGCCACCAGAGCATCGAGCGGAACTTGGCCTTGTGCAAGCCGATCAGGCCGAGCAGCAGCAGTGCGGTGAACCACCACTGCGGCAGGTCCCGGCTCTTGGAGGAGGTCAGCAGCCTGCCCACCGCGTCGCCGGGTGAGTACGTGGCGGGCCACAGCACGTCACCGGCGTTGGCCACGGTTTGCAGGATCGCGGAGAACTGGAAGGCGCCGACGAGAACGGCCGCCAGGCCGAGCACGCCGAGCAGGGCCAGGTCGGGCAGGGCGGTCCTGCGGTTGGTGATCCACCGTTGTGCCAACAGGAACAGGCCGATCACGAACGCGGCCAGCGCGATGCTCAGGTGCACCGCGAGCAGGCCGACCATCGTCACGGCGGTCAGCAGCAGCGCACCGGCCGACCGGGTGTCCAGCATCCGGCCGAACACGGCGAAGAACGCGGGGATGAACGCCACGCCCGCGACGAACGGGAAGATCGGGCCCCACACGATGACGTCGTAGGGGAAGGAGGTGACGGCGCAGGACAGCACCCCGGCCGCGGCGCACAGCGCGGGGCTGTTGCTGAACTGCCTGACCATCACGATGCTGGCCAGCGCGAACAACCCGACGACCACGCCGTTGCTGATGTCCAGCAGTGCCACCACGTCCGCGCCGGTGAGCTGGCGGACCGTCGCGGCCAGCACGTGGTAGGCGTTCGGGTAGTAGTAGCTGGACACGTCCGGGTGGCTGAGCACCTTCAGCGCCGAGGGCAACGAGTTGCCGGTGTCGGCGATGAACCGGATGGCGTTGGCGTGGTAGCCCGCGTCCCACCACTGCGGCACGAGCGTGAAGCCGTTGGACGCGCGCTTGACCGCGAACAGGCCGACGAGCCCGGCGACCGCGAGGGCCGCCAGCACGCCGAGGTGGTCGACCAGCCGCCAGGGAGCGCGCTGCTCGGCGACCTCGAACCGACCGCGCAGCACGGTGCTGATACCGAACACCAGTGCCGCCAGGACCGCGGTGCTCAACGCCAGCGTCACCGGGGACCAGTCGATGCCGAACTTCGGCAGCAGCGGGCCGAACACGCCCACCACCCCGTAGGTCAGCAGTGGGGCGGCACCGGCGAGCAGCCACCCGCGCAAACCGCCCGCGAAACCGAGCAGCAGGCCCGGTACCGCGATCACAACAAGATAGACGGCAACAAGAAAGTATTCAGACAGCACTTCAGAGTCCCCCCACGGGATTCCCGCCGACAAAAAGGATCGACAAATAGAGCCGGTGAGTGCGGGACCTGATTTGGCTCCACTTACAGTCCCGCCACCAGCTATCTATGTAGAGGACGCGCGGCACCGCCCCGCGTTGCATGGCAGGTCAGCGAGGAGCCCCAAGAAACGCGATCGTTATTTCTGGACACAACTAAAATAGCGATCGACTGGAAATTAACCCCTTATGCCCAAGGCCCCAGCGACCATTCGGCGGAATGCACGCAACGGCGATACCGCCGACCAGCGGAGGACTACTGAACCTGTTCCTCGGCGAGGTCGGCGAGGTGGCGGGCGATCTCCAGCGAACTGGTCGCCGCGGGCGAGGGGGTGTTGAGCACGTGCACCTGGCGGGCGGCCGTCTGGCACCAGAAGTCGTCCACGAGCGAGCCGTCCGGCCGCACGGCCTGGGCCCGCACCCCGGCGTCCGCGCGCACGATGTCCGCGGCGCCCACGGCGGGCACGAGCCGGGCGAGGCTGGCCGCGAACCGCTTGCGGGACACCGAGCGGCGCATCTCGTCCACGGCGACGCGGGGGAACTTGGCGGCCAGCCGCCAGGTGCCGCTGAACCCGGCCGCACGGGCCAGGTCGGGCACGGAGACGTCCCGCCAGCGGTAGCCCTCGCGGCTGAGCGCCAGCACGGCGTTGGGGCCCGCGTGCACCCCGCCGTCGATGCCACGGGTCAGGTGCACGCCAAGGAAGGGCAGTGCCGGGTCGGGCACCGGGTAGATCAGCCCGCGCACCAGGTGGGCGCGCTCGGGCCGCAACTCGTAGTACTCGCCGCGGAAGGGCACGATCTGGACCTGCGGGCGGACCCCGGCCAGCTCGGCGACCCGGTCGCTGTGCAGGCCCGCGCAGTTGACCAGGACATCGGCCCGCAGCACACCGCCGGGCGTGGCGACCTCGACCCGGTCGGCGCGGGAGCGGATGCCCAGCGCGGGGCTCGCGGTGCGCAGGTCGGCGCCGCGCTCGGTGAGGCGGCGGACGAACGCCCTGGCCACGGCCGGGTAGTCGATGATGCCGGTGCTGGGCACGCGCAGCGCGGCCAGGCAGGACACCTCGGGCTCGAACTCGCGGGCCTGCTCGGGGGTGAGCCAGCTGGCGGGCACCCCGTTGGCCGCGGCCCGCTCGGCCAGCACCCGCAGGCGGTCCAGCTCACCGGGTTCGGTGGCCACGACCAGCTTGCCGCAGACCTGGACCGCGATCCCGTTGTCCCGCGCGAAGTCCACAATGGACTTGTTGCCCGCCACGGACATCCTGGCCTTGAGCGAGCCGGGCTTGTAGTAGAGGCCCGCGTGCACCACACCGCTGTTGTGACCGGTCTGGTGCGCGGCCCAGTCGTTCTCCTTCTCCAGCACCGTGACCCGGTGTCCTCGGGACACGGCGAGCTCGTGCGCGGTGGCGAGACCGACGATCCCGCCACCGATCACCACCACGTGGGTGCTGCTCATTCCCTGCGTTCGCCCTGCCGCTGCTCGGTGAGCTGCTCGACCTCCAGGCGCAGGATCGCCAGGTCCTCGGCCAGCTTGCGGGTCTCGTCCTCCACCCTGGACAGTTCCCAGGACAGGTGCAGGGTCACCCCGAGCAGGAACAGGATCGCCAGGAAGAACAACAGGTTCGAGGGCACGTAGAAGCCCACCGAGTGGGCCAGCATCGTGAGCCCGTCCTGACCGAGGCAGGTCAGCACCAGGATGATGATGCCGATCACCAGCCAGAGCACCGCGTACTTCTCGGTGAGCTGGCGCCTGCGCAGCAGTTCGATGATCAGGCCCAGGATGATGACGCTGCCGATGATGCCGACGATGTAGGCGGTCGTGCCGTTCACCTCGCCGCCTCCTTCTGCACCAGGCCGACCCCGGCGGCGACGGCGGGCTCCTCGTTGCGCACGGACACGTTCCACTTGCGGATCAACGCCAGCAGCAGCGCGAACCCGGCGCGGAACAGGTAGACGGTGGACTTGATCGGGCTGTGGCTGGGCGTACCGGCCCGGCGCGGGCGCATGTGCGCGGGCACCTGGACGATGGCGCAGCCCGCGCGCACCGCGATCACCAGCGACTCGATGGTGTCACCGAGGTACTCCACCGGGTAGTACTCGGCGAACAGCGGCAGCGCGCGGCGGCCGGAGGCCTTGAAGCCGGAGGTGGTGTCGGTGAGCTTGGTCTTGGCCACCCAGGACAGCACGACGGCCAGCACGCTCATGGCCCACTTGCGCGGGCCCCTCGCCTTGTACTCGCCACCGCCCTCGGCGAACCGGGCGCCGATCACCACGTCGGCCCGACCCAGCTCGGCGAGCAGGGCGGGCACCTCGGTGGGGTCGTGCTGGCCGTCCGCGTCGACCTGGACGGCGGCGTCGTAGTCGTGCCGGACGGCGTAGCGGAACCCGGCCCGCATGGCGCCGCCGACACCGAGGTTGTAGGGCAGGTCGAGCACCAGCGCGCCAGCGCGCTTGGCGACCTCGGCCGTGCGATCGGTCGACCCGTCGCTGACCACGAGGATGTCGGTGTCCGGCAGGGCGGCGCGAATCTCGCGCACGGTCTCCCCGACGGCTGCTTCCTCGTTCCAAGCGGGTACCACGATCAGAGCACGACCGCTAAACGACTTCGTGGACACGGTGCCAAGGGTAGCGGCACCACCGCGCGACCCTGCGCGGGCTCAGCGCGCGGCCAGCGCGTCCACGAACCGGGCGGTGATCGTCTGCGGCGCGGTGATGGCGGAGCCGACCACGACCGACCACGCCCCCGCCTCCAGCGCCCGGCGGGCCTGCTCGGGGCTGGCGATACGGCCCTCGGCGACCAGCGGCACCGCCAGCCGCTTGGCCAGCTCGGCGACCAGGTCCAGGTCCGGCCCGGTGGGCACCGGGCCACCCGTGTAGCCGGAGAGCGTGGTGGACACCAGGTCGGCACCTGCCTGCTCGGCGGCCAGCCCCTCGTCCACGGTGGCCACGTCGGCCATCACCAGCCTGCCCAGCTCGTGCACGGCGGCCACGGTGTCGGCGAAGCCGCGGCCGTCCGGGCGGGGCCGCAGAGTGCCGTCCACGGCGACCACGTCGGCGCCCGCCTCGGCCACCGCGCGGGCGTGCCCCGCGGTCGGGGTGATGTAGACCCCGGTGTCACCGTCCTTCCAGAGCCCGATCAGCGGCAGCGTCACCACGGAGCGGATCGCGCGCACGTCCGCCACCCCGTTGGCCCGGATGCCCACGGCGCCCGCGGGCGCGACGGACCTGGCCATCGCCGCCATGAAGGTCGGTCCGTGCAACGGCAGCCCGGCGGCGGCCTGGCAGGACACCACGAGGCCGCCGCGGATCGCCGCGAGCAGGTTCTCCTTCATCGCTCTCCTTCGAATGCGAGTACGGCCGCGCCTGCCAGTGGCGCGTCGGTGCCGAGCAGAGCGGGCCGCAGCGCGACCCGGGACGGTCCGGGCAGGGCGGCCGAGCGCAGCGCGCGCTCCACCGGCCCCAGGAAGGGCTCGCCGATCTCGGCCACCCCGCCGCCGAGCACGACCACCTGCGGGTCCAGCGCGTTGGCCAGCCCGGCGAGCGCGGCACCCAGTGCGGCCCCGCCCTCCGCCAGCACGGCCGAGGCGGCCTGCTCCCCCGCGAGCGCGCGCTCGGCGATCGCACGCAGGTCGGTGACCTGCTCGCCGGTGACCTCCCGGTACCGGCTGGTCATCGCCGGACCCGAGGCCACGGCCTCCACGTGGCCGGTGGCCCCGCAGCTGCACCGACGGCCCTCGGCCCCGGGCACGGGCAGGTGCCCCAGCTCCCCGGCACTGTGCGTGGCGCCACGCCGCAGCACCCCGTCGAGCACGATGCCGCCACCGATCCCGGTACCGACCGTCACGTACACCCCGTCGCGCAGCCCGCGCCCCGCGCCGAAGTGGTGCTCCCCGAGCGCGAGCGCGTTGCCGTCGTTGTCCACGCGGACCGGCAGCCCCGTCAGCGCACGCAGTTCCCCGGCCACATCCGTGCCCGCCCAGCCCGGCAGCAGGTCGGTGGCCGACAGCACCGTGCCAGTCGCGGCGTCGACCACGCCGCCCGTGCCCACGCCCACCCCCACGACCGGTGTGCCCGCCGCGAGGGCCCGGACCAGCTCGGCCATGGCGGCCAGCACGGCGCGGGCCCCGTCGCGCGCCGGGGTCGGCACCACCGTGCGCCCGCGCACCACCCCGTCCGCGCCCACCAGGGCACCGGCGATCTTCGTGCCGCCCACGTCCACGCCGACCGCCCAGCGCGCCGTCACGGCTGCTCCCTGGTCACCGTGAACCGGATGTCGTAGCGGTCGGCCCGGTAGATGCTGACGGTCCGCTCCACCGGGGTCCCGCGCAGATCACTGGCCAGGCGCAGCACGCGCAGCGCGGCCGTGCCCGGCGGCACGCCCAGCAGCGCGGCGTCGCCCTCACCGAGCACCACGGCCTCCACGACCTGGTCGGCCACCACCGGCCTGCCCTCGGCGCCCAGCATCTCGTACAGCGAGCCGCCCACCTCCTGCTCCAGCAGGTCCGGTACGCGCCCGGCGGGCAGGTAGGCCATCTCCAGGCACATCGGCACCTCGTCGGCCAGCCGCACGCGGACCAGCCGCACCACCTGCTCGTCCGGTCCGAGCTGGAGGTCCTCCCGGATCGGGCCGTCGGCGGGGATGCGGTCCGCGGTGATCACCCGTGAGCTGGGCCGCAGGCCCCGGCCCGCCATGTCCTCGCTGAACGAGGTGAGCGAGACCGACTTGGAGATCACCTGGTCGGCCACGAAGGTGCCCGCACCCTGCACGCGGTAGAGCGCACCCGCCTTGGCCAGCTCGTCCAGCGCCTGCCGCACGGTGGCCCTGCTGACCCGGTACTGGGCGGCCAGGTCACGCTCCGTGGGCAGCGCCTCGTGCGCGGGCAGCTTCTCCACGTCGGCGAGCAGCCGCCTGCGCAGCCGCTCGTACTTCGGAACGTTGCTACCAATCGTCATATAGGTACGTACCAATCCAGACACGAACGGCGGCGTTGCGCTCTGTACAGGTTCGAAGTATAGATTGTTACGGACCAATCTGGGGACCTTCTCGAACCATTGAGTGGAAGGGAGGCCCACGATGGCCACAGAGCGAGAGCGCCCCCGCCCTGGCTCGGTCGTGTACGGGATCGCCACCGTCGCGGCCGTCGGCGGGCTGCTGTTCGGCTACGACACGGGTGTCATCTCCGGCGCGCTGCTGTTCATCACCGACGAGTTCGGCCTCACCCCGCTCAGCTCGGGGCTGGTGGTCAGCGCGATCCTGGTCGGCGCCATGCTCGGCGCGCTCGGCTCGGGCCCGCTCGCCGACCGGTACGGCAGACGGGTCGCGATCATCGGTGCCGCCGTGGTCTTCGCGGTCGGCGCTGTGCTCGCGGGCACCGCCACCTCGGCGGAGATGCTGGTACTGGCCAGGGGCGTGCTCGGACTGGCGATCGGCTCGGCCTCGGCGCTGGTCCCGGTGTTCATCAGCGAGGTCTCCCCCGCCCACCTGCGCGGGCGCCTGGTCGCGGTGAACCAGCTCATGATCACGATCGGCATCGTGGTGGCCTACGCCGTGGACTACGCCTTCGCGGCCAACCGGGACTGGCGGGCCATGTTCCTGGTGGCCGTCGTGCCCTCGGTGCTGCTCGGCGTCGGCATGTACTTCCTGCCGGAGACCCCGCGCTGGCTGGTCAGCAAGGGCCGCCTCGACCAGGCCCGCGCGGTGCTCGGGCTGGTGGACCGCACCGCGGACGCGGAGCAGGAGATCGAGCGGATCCGCGCAGTGCGCGCCGAGGGCAGGGTCCGGCTGCGCGAACTGGCGGGCAGGTGGCTGCGGCCCGCGCTGATCGCGGGCATCGGCCTGCAGATCCTCGGCCAGGCCACCGGGGTCAACACGGTCATCTACTACGCGCCGACGATCTTCTCCAACGTCGGGCTCGGCACCTCCGCGGCGATCCTGGCCACCGTGGGCATCGGCCTGGTGAACCTGCTGATGACCGTGGTCGGCATGGCGCTGGTGGACCGGGTCGGGCGGCGCCCGCTGCTGCTGGTCGGTGTCGCCGTGATGGCGGTGGCGCTGATCGTCATGGCCGGCTCGATCACCCTGCTGGGCAGCTCGGGTGCGGCGACCACGATCTCGCTGGTCTGCGTGGTGGTCTACATCGCGGCCGTGGCGGCGAGCCTGGACGTGGTCGTGTTCATCATTCCGGCTGAGATCTACCCGTTGCAGGTGCGCGGGACCGCGATGAGCGCCACTCTCTTCGCGAACTGGGGCATGAACTTCCTCGTCTCGTTGACCTTCCTCACCCTGCTGACCAGCCTCGGCACGGCAGGCACGTTCTGGCTCTACGCCGGTCTGTGCGTGGTGATGGTGATCTTCACGGCGACGCTCATCCCGGAGACGAGAGGCCGCTCGCTGGAGCAGATCGAACTGGATCTGCGCGGAAGGGTCGACTAGACGGCCCGAGGCCGTGGGAAGGGGATGCGCGATGGCCAACCCGACAGGAACGCTCGCGGCAGCCGTGCTGGTACTGGCAGCAGGCATCCCACTGGCACCCGCCGCGTCCGCGGCACCCGCCGAGGCGGTGGCCACCGTCGCCGTGTTCGGCGGGGCGCACACCGAGGACATGACCCGGCTGTTCAACCAGATCAACGTCAACACCGTGGTCAGACCCCTGAGCCAACTCGGCTCGACCTCACTGGACGGGGTGGACGCGGTGCTGGTCACCGCGGACGGCTACCCGTCCCGCCCCACCCAGCTCGGCGGCGCCGCGGCCGCCAACCTCGCCCGCTTCATGGACCAGGGCAAGCGGGTCTACGTGGAGTTCGCCACCGGCGACACCGGGGCGATGGTCCAGTCGGCCGTCTCCCCCGTGCTGGCCACCTTCCCCCGGGTCTACGTCAGCGGGGACTCGGCCTTCGGCAACGGCCTGGGCAACAACGCGATCCTCGACGAGCACAACTCGTACTACCTGCCGATGAGCGCACCCGAGGGTTCCTCGGTTCCGCTGAGCTACGGCACGGTGGCCGGGGTCGGCACCGCCGTGTTCGGGCCCTCGGCGGACGCCCGGCCCGCGCTGATCGTGGCCGACCACGGGCCGGGGCAGCTGTTCTACGCCACCAGCGCGATGTCGAACTACCTGCAGGGCCGCTACGTGCTCAGCGCCCGCTGGCAGCAGCTGTGGGTCAACATCGCGGTCCAGTTGCTGCCGGACTCGGTGCGCGGCAAGGCCTTGCGCGCCTACGCCCCGATCAAGGCGTACACCACGCCCAGGGTCTGGGCCGAGCCGAACACGCCGGTCACGCTGAACATCGAGTCGCCGAGGGACCAGTCGCTGGTGGTCACCCTGGACGGCCAGCCGCTGCCCGCCCCGCGCTCGGCGGCCAACGGCGCGCTGGCCGCCCCGCAGGTCAGCCTCGCCCCCGGCACCCACGTGTTCACCGTGCGGGCACAGAACTCGATCTCCGCGACCACCGTGCCGATCACGGTGCAGCACCGCGACCAGGCCTACCGCTCCATGCTGGCCAAGGCGGTCGACTGGTACCAGCGGTCGGGGGTCATGCTGGGCCGCGGCGACGGGTCCGCCGCCGTGGCCGAGGGGTTCAGCTCCGAGATCGGGCCGGACGGGCGCAACCCGTTCAAGCCCGACATCCGCGGGGACGGGGTCACCGAGACCGCCTACGCGTTCCAGCTCTACGGCCAGCTCACCGGCAACCGCCAGTACACCAACACCGCCTCCAACATCATGGACCAGGTGTACGGGCGGATGCAGATCCCGACCCAGGACGCGCTGTACGGGCTGTTCGAGACCCGCGGCTACTGGCCGGGGGCGCACACCCCCGAGGAGTACGTGTTCCGCGACGACGAGGGCTGGATCAGCCTGCTCACCCAGGTGTACGCCCAGATCGTGCCCAACGACCGGCACATGGTGCAGGCCCTGCGCTCGGTGGAGAGCCTGAACCGGACCGCCCGCGCGGACGGCATCCAGCCCTACGTCGGGCCCGGGACCGACATGCTCGGGGTGAGCTGGGACTTCATCGCGCACCTCGCGGTGAGCCCGCAGTTCGGCTCGGACCCGCACTACCAGAGCATGGCCGCCGCCGCCCTGTTCTACGCCTATGCCACGACCGGCGCGGAGAAGTACCTGAGGACCGCGCTCAACAGCGTGGACTTCTTCCTGTCCCAACTGCCCAACATCGGCATGGAGAAGAGCCGCTCCGAGGAGTACGGCCGGGCACTGCTCGTGCTGGCCGCCGCCTACCACTACACCGGGAACGGCAAGTACTACCGGGTGCTGTCCGACTTCGCGTCCTTCTACGCCAGGTTGCAGGACCCGGCGACCGGGGCGATCCCGGAATGGGACGGGGTCAACCCGCGCAGCAACGAGGATTACGGCACCTACGAGAGCACGGTGATCCAGCAGAACGGGGACAAGGTCACCGACCAGCTCTACACCACCGGGTTCCTCGCCATGAACCTGTGGATCGCCTACAAGGCAACGGGTATCGGCACGTTCCGCGCACTGGACCTGAACCTGATCGACTACCTGAGCAGGATCCAGATCCAGAGCGCGGACCCCACGCTCAACGGCACCTGGATGCGCGCCTTCGACTACGGCAACTGGGAGTACTACGGCAGCGGGGCCGACGTGGGCTGGGGCCCGTACGCGGTGGAGACCGGCTGGACCAACGCGCCCATCATGATCGGCACCCTGCTGTACCTGCTCGACCAGTCGTTCTGGCCCTCACCGGTGGCCGCGCGGGACGCCGACGTGCGCCGGGTCACCGGGGAGTTCGACGAGATCGCCAAGACCCTGCCCAGCCCGCAGTACGGCGAGCTGTTCAACAGCCCCGTGCTCAACCGGCCGGACAAGGCGTTCACCCTGGAGGCGTGGATCCGGCCCGACCAGCGGACCGTGGACAAGCGGTACGTGGGCCTGGTGTCCAAGACCACCAGCAGTCTGTGGCTGCGCGGCGGCCACCTGTACGGGGAGTTCCTGACCACCTCGGGCAACTGGATCACGGTGCAGTCCCAGGCCACCGTGCCCGCCAACGCGTGGACGCACACCGCGGTGACCTACGACGGCAACACCCTGGCGTTGTGGATCAACGGCGCGAAGACCGAGGAGGTCCCGGCGGTAGGCCTGTCCGTGCAGCGCACGGGGGAACCGCTCGCCGTGGGCGCCCACAACCCGCAGTACCTGGGCCAGGGCTACTTCTTCGGCGGTCAGATCGACGAGGTGCGCAGCTCCGACATCGCCCGCACCTGGGAGGGCGTGCCCACCGGTCCGTACACCCCTGACGGCAACACCTTGGCTCTGCTGCACTTCGACGAGCAGGGCAACCCGATCATCGACTCCAGCGGCAACGGGCTGGTCGGGGACCTGGTCGGCGGTCCGAGGTGGACCGGGTCCGGCCGGTTCGGCGGCGGACTGTCGCTGAGCCCGAACCCGAGCGCGCCGAACCAGCGCGACGCCGGGCACCGGGGCAGCGGCCGGGCGGCGCTCACCGGCGGACGCTAGCGACGACGCGGGGACGGGCTCAGAACCAGCGCTCGAGCACGAGCGCGAGCCCGTCCTCGCTGTTGCTGCCGGTGATCTCGTCGGCCGCGGACTTGGCCTGCGGGTGCGCGTTGGACATCGCCACCCCGTGCCCGGCCCAGGACAGCATCGACACGTCGTTGGGCATGTCGCCGAACGCGATGACGTCCCCGCGCTCGACCCCGAGCAGTTCGGCGACCTCGGCGAGGCCGGTGGCCTTGGTCACCCCGGCGGCGGCGATCTCGATCAGGCCGTTGTTGCTGGAGTAGGTGACGGCGAACTGGTCCCCGAGCAGCGCGGTGGCCGCGGTGGCCATCTCCTGGCTGGTCATGCCGGGGTGCCTGGCCAGCAGCTTGATCGCGGTCTTGCCGAGCACCTCGCCCCGGCTGGCCGCGGCCGAGTCCGGGTTGGGCCACGGGTGCTGGTACTCCGGCTCCGCGAGGAACTGCCGCTCGGCCTCGCCCATCGCGGTCTCGGCCACCCGCTCGGTGGCCAGCAGGGAGCCGGGGACGGCCGTGGCCAGTGCCGTGGCCAGGTCGCTCAGCTGCACCGGGTCCAGGCCGTGCACCCGGAACACCCGGTCGGCGGCGATGTCGTAGAGCGCGGCCCCGTTGGCGCACACCGCGTAGCCGCTGACCCCGGCCTCCACCGCGACGCGGGGGACCCAGCGCGGCGGGCGGCCGGTGACCAGCACGAACGGGGTGCCCGATGCGAGCACCCTGCCGATCACCTCGGCCGTGCGCGGGGAGATCCGCTCGTCGGGGGTGAGCAGGGTTCCGTCGACGTCGGAGGCGACCAGAAGTGGCTTTTGCACCAGTCCATGGTGCCTGACCGGCGGCCCCCTCAGCGTCCCGCTACTGTCCGAAGCTGTGCGCGTTGGCATTGTGATCCTCCCTGAACATCGTTGGTGGGTGGCCGAGCCGAAGTGGCGGGCAGCCGAGGAGTACGGCTTTCACCACGCCTGGACCTACGACCACCTGGGCTGGCGCTCGCTGGTGGACGGACCGTGGTTCGGCTCGGTGCCGACGCTGACCGCGGCGGCGGCCGTCACCTCACGGATCAGGCTGGGCACGATGGTCGCCTCGCCGAACTTCCGGCACCCCGTGCCCTTCGCCCGCGACCTGACCACGCTGGACGACATCTCCGACGGCCGGTTCACGCTCGGCATCGGGGCGGGCGGGCTGGGCTACGACACCGAGGTGCTCGGCGCGGAGCAGATCTCCGCGGGCACCAGAGCCGGCCGCTTCGAGGAGTTCGTCGAACTGCTGGACTCGCTGCTGACCAAGCCCAGCACCACCTGGCAGGGCGAGCACTTCGCCGCCGTGGAGGCAAGGTCGGCCCCCGGCTGCGTACAGCTGCCGAGGATCCCGTTCGTGATCGCGGCCAACGGACCGAGGACGATGCGGCTGGCGGCCCGGTTCGGTCAGGGCTGGGTGACGACCGGCACCGACCGGGAGAGCCTGGACAGCTGGTGGCGCTCGGTGGGCGAGGCCTGCCGGCGCATGGACGAGGCACTGGCCTCGGTCGGCCGTGAGCCCGCCACGCTGGACCGCTACCTGCAGTCCGATGCCTGCCCGCAGTTCTCGCTGTCCAGCAGGGAGTTCTTCGAGGAGGTGCTGGGCAGGGCCGCGGAGCTGGGCTTCACCGACGTGCTCGCCCCCTGGCCCCGCCACGACGGGGTGTACGCGGGCGCCGAGTCGGTACTCGAGGAAGTCGCCGCCGAGGTACTGCCCAAACTTTTCACCTGATCGTGTGTACCCCAGGTCACTGCGGAACCGCCTCGCGAGACCGAGCGTCATACCGCTTGCAGACCGGGGTGAGGGGAACGAGAGGTCCCCGCGTGCGAGGACAGGGGCAGTCCGAGCGCGCGGGGGCCTTTGCGTGTCAGCCGGTGGCACATTGTCCTCGCAATGTGCACTTAGGGCAGTTAGACTCAGGGTAGCCGTGTCGGCCTGAGAGGACGCCATGACCACCCGCCTGGACCAGCACACCGTGCAGCCGCCGGAAGACCCCGCACGCGCACACGACCTGCGGACGCTGACCGCCGCGCTGGACTCGGGCAGCCAGCCCGAGGTGATCGGGCAGGACGGCACGCGCACGGCGCTGCCCGCCGAGATCCTCGCGGTCCTCAGGCAGGTGGCGGGCGCCCTGTCGCAGGGTCAGGCGGTCACTGTCGCGGCGCACGACACGATGCTGACCACCACCCAGGTCGCCAAGGTGCTCGGCGTGTCCCGGCAGCACGTGGCCAGGTTGATCGACTCGGGCACGCTCGCGGACACGATGGTCGGAGCCCACCACCGCGTCGCGCTCTCCGAGGTGGCCGAGTACCAGCGTCGCCGCGCCCTGGTACGGCAGTTGACCCAGGATGCCGAGGACTACGACCTCGGCCCCGAGGGCGAGACCTTCCCGACTGGCTGACCGCCCGCACCGTGCCCAGGTTCGTCGAAGTCGTGTCCCCGCTGGTGCTCTAGCGGCGGCGTGTCAGTGGGTCGCGGCCCGGTCGCGCAGCAGCGTCCTCGCGGCGATCGCGGCGATGACCAGCAGCACGGCGGCGGCGAGCCCGGCCAGTTGCAGCCCGGCGACGAAGGACTCGCGGGCGGTGTCCACCACCTGGGCGCGTACCTCGGCGGGCAGGCCGGAGGCGCTGGCCAGCGAGTCGCGCACCGCCTCGACGGCGGGGGCGGGCAGCCCGGCGGGCAACCGCAGGTCGGCGCGGTACACGGCGGTCAGCACCGAGCCGAGCACCGCGATGCCCAGGGCCGTGCCCAGCTCGTAGGAGATCTCCGAGACGGCGGAGGCGGCACCGGCCCGCTCGGGCGCCACGCTGCTCAGCACCAGGTCGGCGGTGATCGTGAACGCCACGCCCGCCCCGGAGCCGATCACCAGCAGGGCGAGGCCGATCACCGGGTACGGGGTCTGCGGGCCGAGCCAGAACGTGCCGACCAGTGCCGCGCCCATCGCGCCCAGCCCGGCGGCGGTGACGCGGGCGGCGGACCAGGCCCTGGCCAGCGCACCGGCCACCAGCCCGGCGACCACGGCACCGACCGTGGCGGGCAGTTCGAGCAGACCGGCCTCCATCGGGCCGTAGCCCTGCACGAGCTGGAGGAACTGGGAGAAGAAGAACGCCACCCCGGCCAGGCCGAACATGGCCAGCAAGGTGGACAGCACGGCCCCGGTGAACCGCCGCTGCGCGAACAGCCGCACGTCCACCAGCGGCACGGGCAGCCGCAGCTGGCGCCGCACGAACAGGGCCAGGGCCAGCACGCCGACAGCGGCGCCGACCAGGGTGCTCGGCTCGAACCCGTTGGCGGCGAACTCCTTGATCGCGTACACCACGCCGACCACGCCGACCAGGGACAGCACGGCGCCGACCAGGTCCCACGGCCCCGGCTCGGGGTTGCGCGACTCGGGCAGCACGAACGCGCCCACCGTGATCAGCACCAGCATCACCGGGACGTTGATCAGGAACACCGAGCCCCACCAGAAGTGCTCCAGCAGGAAGCCGCCGACCAGCGGGCCGACCGCGGCGCCCGCCGAGGCCATGGCGCCCCACACGCCGATGGCCAGGCTGCGCTCCTTGGCGTCGGTGAACAGGTTGCGGATGATCGACAGGGTGGAGGGCATGAGCGTGGCCCCGGCGACCCCGAGCAGGCCGCGCGCGAGGATCAGCACCCCGGCGCTCGGCGCGAAGGCGGCCAGCACGGAGAGCAGGCCGAACGCCGTGGCACCGATCAGCAGCAAGCGCTTGCGGCCGATCCGGTCGCCCAGCGTGCCCATGGTGACCAGCAGTCCGGCCAGCACGAACGAGTAGGCGTCACCGATCCAGAGCAGTTCCACTGCCGAGGGGTTGAGGTCCCTGGCCAGGAAGGGCACGGCCAGGCTCAGCACCGTGGCGTCCACGGCGATCAGCAGCACCGCGAGCACCAGCGTGCTCAGTGCGACCCAACGCGACTTCATGACTGGTTCCTCCGCACGGCCCCGTTGAGCAGCAGTTCGGTCAACACCCGGTTGGCGTCCTTGGCGGCCAGCCGCCCGTGCTGGACGGCCCAGCCGGTGCCCGCGAGCAGCGAGCTCAGCGCGTCGGTGAGGAATTCGGCGGGCAGTTCCACGCGGAACGCCCCGCTCTCCTGCCCGCGCCGGAACAGCCCGATCAGCGCCAGGTCCAGCTCGGCCCAGAGCTGGTCCATCTCGGGGTCGCCGGCGATCTGGTTCTCCCCCATCAGGAAGGCCCACAGGTCGGCGATCGGTACCAGCTCCGCCACCAGCCTGCGCACGGCCGCCACGGGCTCCCCCTGCTCGGGCCTCGCCCGCTCGATCGCGGCCCGCGCGTCGGCCAGCGCCAGCTCCGCCAACTGCTTGACCAGTGCGTTGCGGCTGGGCACGAGCCGGTGCAGGGTCGCCCGGCTGATGCCCGCGGCCTTGGCCAGCTCGTCCATGGGCGCGTTCGGCTGGCGCACCAGCACCCGCACCGTCGCCCGCAGCACCCGCACCCGATCCGTCGCCATGAGACGAAGGTACATCAAATGAGACATCCACGTCTCAAACCGCGGGTAAAAGGGAGCGGGGTCACCCGTGGGTGACCCCGCTGCCGACTACTTGACCGGGGTCAGCACGTCCTGACCGCCGAGGTACGGGCGCAGCGCCCGCGGCACCACCACGGAGCCGTCGGGCTGCTGGTGGTTCTCCATGATCGCCACGATCCAACGCGTGGTGGCCAGGGTGCCGTTGAGCGTGGCCACGGTCTGTGGCTTGCCGTCGGCGTCCCGCGAACGGATGTTGAGCCGCCTGGCCTGGAAGGTGGTGCAGTTCGAGGTGGAGGTCAGCTCGCGGTAGGCCGACTGGGAGGGCACCCACGCCTCACAGTCGAACTTGCGGGCCGCCGAGGCGCCGAGGTCGCCGCTGGCCGTGTCGATGACCCGGTACGGGACCTCGACCTTGGCCAGCATCTCCTCCTCCCAGGCCAGCAGGCGCTGGTGCTCCTCGCGGGCCTGCTCCGGCGCGCAGAAGGAGAACATCTCGATCTTGTCGAACTGGTGCACCCGGATGATGCCCCGGGTGTCCTTGCCGTACGACCCGGCCTCGCGGCGGTAGCAGGAGGACCAGCCCGCGTAGCGGCGCGGACCGCCGGACAGGTCGATGATCTCGTCGGCGTGGTACCCGGCCAGCGGCACCTCGGAGGTGCCGACCAGGAACAGGTCGTCCTCGCGCAGCCGGTACACCTCGGTGGCGTGCGCCCCGAGGAAGCCGGTGCCCTCCATGATCTCGGGCCGGACCAGCGAGGGCGTGATCATCATGGTGAAGCCAGCGGCCACGGCCTGCTGCATGGCCATGTTCATCAGCGCGAGCTGCAACTGCGCGCCGATGCCGGTGAGGAAGTAGAACCGCGAGCCGGAGACCTTCGCACCGCGCTCCATGTCGACCGCGCGCAGGCCCTCCATCAGCTCCAGGTGGTCGCGCGGGGTGAACTCGAACTCGCGCGGCTGGCCGACGGTCTTGAGCACGGTGTAGTCGTCCTCGCCGCCGTGCGGCACCCCGTCCTCGACCAGGTTGGCGATGCGCTTGTGCGCCTCGGTCAGCGCCTGGTCGGCGGCGGACTGCTCGGCCTCGGCGGCCTTCACCTCGGCGGCCAGCTCCTTGGCCTTGGCCAGCAGCGCGGTGCGCTCCTCGCCCTGGGCCCTGCCCACCAGCTTGCCCAGCTGCTTCTGCTCGGCGCGCAGGGAGTCCGCCCGGGACACCGCGGAGCGGCGACTCTCGTCGGCGGACAGCAGGCTGTCCACCAACGACGGGTCCTCACCACGTGCGCGCTGCGAAGCGCGCACCACGTCCGGGTTCTCGCGCAGTGTCCTGAGGTCAATCACGCCGTGAAATCTACTCAGCTGATCGCGACGGCCACCACGAGCCCCAGGGCCAGGTGCGCGGCCGCCACCACGACGCTGACCGGCGAGAACTTCTCCGCGGCGAGCAGGGCGCCGATGTCGATGCGCATGGCGAACTCGAAGACGCGGATCGCGATCACCTGGACGATGATCCCGATCAGGCCGAAGACCAGCGCGGACACGATGCCCTCGGACAGCTTCGCGGGCGAGTTGTAGATCGCCACCAGCACGATCAGCGCCACGCTGAGCAGCCCGGAGGCGGTCACCGCCGCCGCGTTCGGACGACCGTCCCTGACCAGCTTCGACAGCTTGCCTGGGGTGGTCCAGTCGATCACGTAGAAACCGATCAGCATCAGCACGAGACCGATCACCGCGTAGAGCGCGATCGCGCCGACGCCCTGGCCAAGAGTCGCGAGGGTCACGGCTGGTCAGTATTCACGACTCGACTATCCGATGTGGAACGAAAGAGGCCCCGTCGTCGGTCACAAGTCCGACACTTTCCCGGATGCCCAGGCCCGCGGCGGCATCGTCCACCACCCAGGCACCGAGCACCGGCCGGTAGCCGTCGAACTCCGGCAGCGGGTCGAACAGCTGGTAGACGTGGCCCTCGCGGCCGTACACCCCGCCGGTCTCGGTCTCGTAGCCCGGGGCCACGATCGTGATGTTGGCGCCCTCCCTGCCCAGCAGCGGCTTGCGCACGTACTCGGTGAGGAAGCCCGGGTCGCCAAGGAACGCGGGCAGCAGGTTCGGGTGGCCGGGGTGCATCTCCCACAACACGGCCAGCAACGCCTTGTTGGACAGCAGCATCTTCCACAGCGGCTCGACCCACAGCGTGCCCGGCAGGGTCTCCACGGCGTGGCGGCCGAACTGCTCCTCGACCACCCACTCCCACGGGTACAGCTTCACCACGGTGTTCATCGGGGACTCGGCGAGGTCCACGAACCGCTTGAGCAGCGTGTCCCAGCCGATGTCCTCGATGGACAGTCCCACCGTGTCCATGCCGCCCTCGGCCGCGGTCTCCTGCAGATAGGCCACGGTGAGGTGGTCCTCACCCGTGGTGTCCCCCTCGGACCAGGTGAAGTGCAGCTCGTTGTTGGGCAGCAGGTTGCCGAGGTCGCGCCACCGCTCCACCAGCTTCTCGTGGATGGAGTTCCACTGGTCGTCCTCGGGGAACACGTCGGTCTTCCAGTTCCACTGGATCACCGAGGCCTCCAGCAGGGAGGTCGGCGTGTCCGCGTTGTACTCCAGCATCTTCGCCGGGCCCGAACCGTCGTAGCGCAGGTCGAAGCGCCCGTACACGTGCGGGTCCCTGCGCTTCCAGGACTCGGCGATCGCCGGCCACAGCCACTCCGCGATGCCGAAGTCCCGGTAGCGCTCGGTGGTCACCACCGTGTCCACCGCCTCCAGGCACATCGAGTGCAGCAGCTCGACGTCGGCCTCCAGCGAGAGGATCTCGTCCATCTCGAACACGTAGTGCGCCGACTCGTCCCAGTACGGGCGCTGCGTGCCGTTCACGCCGACCGAGGGCGAGCCGAACACCAGCCCCTGGTCGGCGACGATCTGCTGCCACCCAGGCCGTGGCCTGGAGGTCTCCCGGTGCACTCAGCTGCCCCCGCTCGTCCCGCTCTTGCCGCCGCTGCTGCCGCCGCTCTTGCCCGCGCTGCTGCCGCTGTCCCCGCTGCCGCCCTTCACGCCGAAACCGCCGCGCTGGATGGTCTGGCCGCTGGAGGACTTCACCTCGGTGCCGCTGCTCGGCGCGGTGATGGTGCCGCCGGTGGCGCGCTGCCCGATGCTGCCGCTGCCGCCGTAGTAGTAGTGGTACTGCCGCCCGCCGGAGAACAGGAACCAGCCGGTGCCCGGGTTGTACGAGCCGCCGTTGGACGAGTAGTACGCCGAGTTGACGTTGCAGTACTGGTCGTCGACCACGACCCCGCTGTTGTCGGTGCACCGCGCGGTCACGCTGGTGGACGGACCGGACAGCGCGTAGGAGGCGGCGATCACGCCGACCAGCCCCACGCCGACCCCGCCACCGATCAGCGCCCGCTTGCGGATCTTCTTCTTGCGGGCGAGCTGCGCCTGCTCGACCTCCTCGGCCTCCTGGCGCTCGCGCTCCTCGGCGGCGGCCCGCTCGCGGGCGCGCTTCTCGGCCAGTGTCGGCGGCCTGGGCTTGGTCGAGGAGTCCTGGAAGCGGACGCTGCCCTGCTTGGGCTTGTTCTCCTCGGTCCGCTCGGGCTTGACCTCGTCCTCGGGTGTGTCGTCGGCCATCGGCTCCTCCTGCCAGAGACGGTACCCAGTGTCGGTTACTGGCCGGCACAGGCATCATGGGTTCTGATGCCAGAACTCGCTGAGTGGTTTCATCCAAAGCGGCAGACCGGCCAGACCCGTCTGCTGATGGTCGGCGCCGTCCTCGGGGCGCTGGTCGTACTGACCACGAGCACGCTGTTCTCGTGGCCGATCAAGGGTATGCCCGCGGGCGCCGCGACGGACGCGAACGCGGCCTTCGACGCACCCGACGGCAGCTGCCTGACCTGGGCGGACAACGGTGAGATCAGCCGTGTCGACTGCTCGGCGAAGCACCTGTTCGAGATCGCGGGCACGGTGGACCTGACCGCCAGCTACCCGTCCGGGGCCCCCTTCCCCGACGGCACGCTGTGGCAGAAGATCTCCCAGGACAAGTGCACCCCGGTCACCGCCAAGTACATGTCGGACAAGCTCGATCCCAACGGCAAGTACAGCACCGGGGCGCTCAAGCCCAAGGAGCAGCAGTGGTCGGCGGGCGCCCGGCAGGTGCGCTGCGGGCTGCAGGCGGCGGGACCGCGCGGCAAGCTCCAGCCGACCACCGGCTCGGCGACCAAGTCGGACCAGTCCCCGGTGTACCCGGAGGGCACCTGCCTGGGCATCGAGGGCAAGGACCTGGGCGACCCGGTGGCCTGCACCGAGGCGCACGCCTACGAGATCATCGGCGTGGTGGACCTCAAGCCTCAGTTCCAGGACGCCTACCCCACCGAGGACAAGCAGAAGGCCGCGCTGTCCCAGGCCTGCGAGAAGATGACCACCGCCTACACCAAGGGCTTCGACCTGACCAAGGTCGGCCTGGGCGTGACCTGGGACACGATCAAGCAGGAGAGCTGGAACCTGGGCTCCACCAAGGTCAACTGCAAGGTGGGCCAGAAGCTGCCGGACGGCTCCGGGCTCCAGAAGATCACCAACTCGGTGCGCGGGGTCGGCCCGCAACTGGTGCCCAGCAGCACCCAGAACGCGCCGACCAACACCCCGCAGGACTCGGGCTCGGGCAACTAGTGGCCTTCTCGATGAGCCCAGCCCGGTTCGAGGAGCTGGTCGGTGAGTCACTGGACCTGGTGCCGCCGCGCTTCGCGGAGGCCATGGACAACGTGGTGATCCTGGTCGAGCCGCGCAACGAGGAGGACCCGACGCTGCTCGGGCTCTACCACGGCGTCGCACTGACCGAGCGGGGCTACGACTACGGCGGCGCGCTGCCGGACCGGATCTTCCTCTACCGCGAGGCGATCCTGGACATCTGCGAGACCGAGCAGGACGTGGTCGACGAGGTGGCGGTCACCGTCGTGCACGAGATCGCGCACCACTTCGGCATCGACGACCACACCCTGCACGAACTCGGCTGGGGCTGATCACCCCAGCGGCACGCCGGCCCACTCCAGGCAGCGCCAGCCGCCCGCGGCCGTGGGGTCCAGCTCCAGCACGACCCGTCCCGTGTTGGGCAGCAGGTGCGTCTCGGCCAGTTCCGCCGGGATGTTGTCGGCCAGCGCGAAGGAGGCCAGGCGGATCGCCGCCCCGTGGCTGACCAGCACCACCACCCCGTCGGCGTGCCGCTGGCGGAGCTGCTCGACCACCGGCAGGAAGCGGGCCAGCGCCTGGTTGGCCGACTCGCCGCCGGGCATCGGCGCGTCCAGGTCCTCCCCGGAGGTCCACTTCGTGAACACCCCGAAGAAGGTCCGCAGCGAGTCCTCGTCGTTGAGGCACTCCAGGTCGCCGACGAACACCTCGTGCACGCCCTCGACCACCACCACGTCCAGCCCGTGCGGCTCGGCGATCGCGGCGGCGGTCTGCCGTGCCCGCACCGCCACGCTGGAGTAGACCGCCGACACCGGCTCCCCGGCCAGCACACGGCCGACGGCCACGGCCTGCTGCTGCCCCTGTTCGGTCAGCGGTGGGCCGGGCGGCTTGGAGTCCAGCGCGTGCACCACGTTCGACGGGGTCTGCCCGTGCCGGACCAGGACGAGTCGCAGCGTGCTCACGCCCTCACCTCGCCAGCGCTCAGCGAGCGCGTTCGCACCGGCGCTGCGTTGAATGGCTCGCTCACGCGCGCTCACCCCGCCGCACGGCCGCCACCCAGTCCGTGGCCGCGGCGAAGTCCTCGTCCCGCGTGGGCGCCGCGACCTGGGTCTGCGTGCCGTCGGTGCGCGGGTACGAGCCCAGGAAGCGCACTTCCAGGCAGCGCCGGTGCAGGGCCGCCAGCGCGTCGGCGATGCGCTGTTCGGCGAGGTGGCCCTCCACGTCCAGGAAGAACCGGTACTCGCCGAACCGGTCCTTGGTGGGGCGGGCCTCCAGCCGGGTCAGGTTGATCTCCCGCAGGGCCAGCTCGTGCAGCAGCCCGGAGAGCGCGCCGGTGCGGTTGACCGCGACGGCCACCAGCGAGGTGCGGTCCGCCCCGGTCGGTGCGGGCAGTGCGCCGGGCCTGGTGACCAGCAGGAACCGGGTCACCGCGTCGGCCACGTCGGCCACGCCCGTGGCGAGCTCGTGCAGCGGGTAGTGCTCGACGGCAACGGGTGCGCTGACCGCCGCGTCGTACTCCCCCGCGTGCACCGCGCGGGCCGCTCCCGCCGTGGAGTTGACCGCGATCGCCGTGGCCTTGGGCAGGTTCGCCTCCAGCCAGCCCCTGACCTGGGCGAGCCCGTGCGGGTGGCTGGCCACGGTCTGGATCTGCGCGGCCTCGGTGCCCGGCCGGACCAGGACGCTGAAGTGCACCGGCAGCACGTGCTCGGCCACCGCGACCACCGGCTCGCCCAGTGCCAGCGCGTCCATGGTGGCCGGGACCGCGCCCTCCACGGAGTTCTCCACCGGCACGCAGCCCGCGGCGACCTCGCCGGAGCGGACCGCGGCGACGACGGCCGGGATCGTGTCCAGCGGCAGCAGCTCGTGCTCCCGCGGGTCGGCCAGCGCACGCGCCGCCTGCTCCGTGAAGGTTCCCTGGGGTCCGAAATAGGCGATGCGCGGCACCTCACCACCCTACGGCCACCGTCGACCCGCGCTTCGTTGAGGCGTAGATCACCCACTCGGACGGTGGCCTCCCCAGTTACGCGCCGTGTCGGTGGCCTGCAATGCTTGGGTCGTGACCGCTGACACGGAGGGCGACACGACCGCTCCGCTGCTCAAGCTCGTGCTGTGTGCCGTCGAAGCGCCGTTGGCGGCGGCCTGGAAGACCGTCGCCGAGAGCCGTGAGGGCATCAGCGTGCACCCCGGTTCGGTGCTGGACATCGAGGCCGAGGCCGTGGTGAGCCCGGCCAACTCCTTCGGCTGGATGCGCGGCGGCATCGACGCGCTCTACTCCCGCGCGTTCCCCTACGTGGAACAGCACGTGCGCAGCGGGGTGCTGGCCTACCACGGTGGCGAGCTGCCGGTGGGCGAGGCGCTCATCGTGCCAACGGGTGAGCCTGCCCCCGAATGGATGATCAGCGCACCCACCATGCGTGAGCCCGGTGAGCAGCTGCCCGCCGACACCGTGCACCCGTACCTGGCGGCGCGCGCCGTGTTCCGGCTCTGGCTGCACGGTCGCCTGGAAAGCGGTGTCCCCGTGCGGTCCGCCGTGCGCACGGTCGCCATGCCCGGTCTGGGCACCGGCGTGGGCGAGGTCGATCCGGTGACCTGTGCGCGGCAGGTCGCCGCCGCCTGGGACGAGGTCTTCAGCGAACTGCCGACCGCGAGCGGCTGAGCCGGTCGGCTTGCACACTGGGGTGGTGCGCACTGATTTCGATCCCCAGGCCCTGCCCGCCCGCGAGTTCTACCGGCTGCTGACCGCCGTGGTGGTGCCCCGGCCGATCGCCTGGGTGTCCTCCACCTCCGGTGCGGGCGTGGACAACCTCGCGCCGCACTCGTTCTTCACGGTGTCCTGCGTGACCCCGCCGGTGGTGCAGTTCACCTCGGTCGGCCGCAAGGACAGCCTGCGCAACATCGAGGACACCGGCGAGTTCGTGGTGAACCTGGCTCCCGAACCGCTGTTCGAGCAGATCAACGCCAGCGCGACCAACTTCCCGCCCGGTGTGGACGAGTTCGCCGAGCTGGGGCTGGCCAAGGAGCCCAGCGCGCGGGTCCGGCCGCCCCGGGTGGCGCAGTCCCCGGTGGCGTTGGAGTGCTCCCTGCACAGCACGCTGCTGCTGGGCGATTCCACGGTGGTGTTCGGCACCGTGCTGCACGCAGCCGTCGACGAGCGGGTGCTCATCGACGGGCACCCGTCCATCGACCGGCTGCGCCCGCTGGCCAGGTTGGGCGGGGACGAGTGGTCCACCATCGGCGAGGTGCGGGAACTGGCCAGGATCAGGTATTCGGGCTGAACAGCAGGCGTTCCAGGTCGATCTCGTCGTGCAGCGGGATGTCGTAGGGCCCCGTGGCGGGGATCTGCGGTTTGAGTCTGCGCGCCTCGTCAACCGCGCCCTGGCGCACTGTGAGCAGGCGGAACTGCCTGCGCTGGTAGAACCGCAGCGCGTCCAGGTTGGCGTTGGTGGTGGTCGCCGTGATTCGGGCGAGTCCGCGCCTGCGCGCCTCGCCGACGACGGCGGCCACCAGTTCGGAGCCGATGCCCATGCCGCGCACCAGCGCGTCCAGGGTGACGATCTCCAGCGTGTCGCCCGCGGTGTCGAAGGTGACCAGGCCGACCAGCCTGGTCTCGCGCACCGCGAGCAGTCCTTGCAGCGCCGCGGGGCGGAAGACCGTCCCGTGTACCACCACTGTCGCCCCACCCCACAGCTCTGTCATCAGCCGGCCCAGCGCGGGGCGGTCGGCATTGGCGATGTGCTTGATTCGTAGGGTGTCGTCGGCCACGGCTCAACAGTGGCACGTCCGGTCATCGCAACGGATACCGTGGGTGGGTGTCCGTCACAGTGTTGCTCGTCGATGACCACGAGGTGGTGCGCCGGGGGCTGCGTGACCTGCTCGACGGTGAGGACGGGGTGGAGGTCGTCGCCGAGGCCGGTGGTGTCCAGGAAGCGCTGGTGCTGGCCCGTTCGCTGCGGCCCGCCGTGGCCGTGGTGGACATGCGGCTGCCCGACGGGGACGGGGTCAGCCTGTGCCGCGAACTGCGCGGCCTCGCCGAGGGCGACTGGCAGGGCCCGCACTGCCTGGTGCTGACCGCCTTCGATGACGAGGAGGCGCTGTTCGGCGCCATCATGGCCGGTGCCTCGGGCTACCTGCTCAAGCAGGTGCGCGGCCAGGACCTGGTGAAGGCCGTGCGCGAGGTGGCCCAGGGCCGTTCCCTGCTGGACCCGGTGACCACCGCCCGCGTGCTGGAGCGGATGCGCCGCCCCGCCGCCACCGACGAGCTGGACG
This sequence comes from Kutzneria viridogrisea DSM 43870, assembly GCF_000525635.1. NCBI lineage: Bacteria > Bacillati > Actinomycetota > Actinomycetes > Pseudonocardiales > Pseudonocardiaceae > Kutzneria > Kutzneria viridogrisea. The sequence continues at coordinate 136,543 of NZ_CP007155.1, read as the reverse complement.
CGCTCACCGAGCAGGAACGCAAGGTGCTGAACCTGATCGGCGACGGGCTGACCAACCGGCAGATCGCCGAACGCCTGTTCCTGGCCGAGAAGACCGTCAAGAACTACGTGACCTCGGTGCTGGCCAAGCTGGGCATGGAACGCCGCACCCAGGCCGCCGCCTGGGTCGCCAAACGCTCCCAGCGGTGAGGGTTTGGCTAGTCGTAACGACTACTGCATCCCCCGCCACTCCCAGGGGGGCGACCCCGCTTCCAGCCTACCGCCCGCCCCACCCCGTTGATCTTGCTGAAGATCCACATGTGGACAACTCGCCAGCTGTCCACAACCAGCCTCAACCGACTGGTACCTCCCAGACGACCGTGGTACCGCTGCGGGCCGAGGAGTCGACCACACACCGGCCGCCCACCGAGGTGGCCCGCTCCTCCAGGTGACGCAGGCCGCGCCGGGTCACGTCCGGCGGGATGCCGCAGCCGTCATCCACCACGCGCAGCCGCAGGCCGTGCTCCCCGCGCTGCAACTCCACCGTCACGGCACTGGCCCCGGAGTGCCGCACCACGTTGGACAGTGCCTCCCGCAGCGCGGCACGCGCGTTGTCCGCCACGGCCACCGGGACGTCCACCATGTCGCCCTCGATGAGCAGCTCGGGTTGGAAGCCCAGCAGCTCCCCCGCGGTGTTGACCTCCGACCGCGCGGACTCCAGCAGGTCGGTGGCGGTGCTCGTGTCGGAGGGGTCGCCGCTGCGCAGGGCGCGCACGTGCCCACGCACCTCGGCGATGGTCTGGTCGAGCTGGTCCACGGCGTCGGCCAGGCGCTGCGCCTCCTGGTCGGTGAGCTTGCCCGCGAGCCTGCGGTCGAGCAGGTCGAGCTGCACCCCGGCGGCGTAGAGCCGCTGGATGATCACGTCGTGCAGGTCGCGGGCGATGCGTTCGCGCTCCTCGTACACGGCCAGCCGCTGGCGGGCGGTCCAGCCCTCGGCCAGCACCAGCGCCAGCCCGGCCTGTGCGGCGAAGGCCGTGAGCATCTCGATGTCGGTGGCGGTGAACGGGACGTGCCCGCGCCTGCGGTACACCGCGAGCGCGCCCAGCCTGCGCTCCCTCGTGCCGAAGGGCACCACGGCGAACGGCCCGTAGATGCGCAGTTGCGGGGGCACGAACGGGGCGGTCACCGGGTTGGAGGTCAGGTCGTCCACCACGACCGGGATGCCGCTGCGGGCGACCCTGGCAGCCGCGGACCGCGCGGAGAGCACGATGCCGACCGGATTGGTGCCGCCGTGCGCGGCCTCCACGGTGAGCCGGTCGTCCTCCCCGCGCACCGACACCAGGCACAGATGGGCAGCGGCCAGCTCGGCCGCGCCCCGGACGACCAACGGCAGCACGGCGTCCGGGTCGTCACCGGACAGCGCTGCCGTGGTGATCTCGGTGGCGACCTGGAGGGTTCGGCCGGCAAGCGTGGGGTCCATGATGCGCATACGAGGTTAGGCCGCCTCTCGCTCGCGCACCCGGATCGTGCCAAGGCTCACCTCGATCACCAGATCGGCCAGCTCCGCCTCCTCGGGTCGGTGTGTGACGTGTACGACGGTACGGCCCGCGAGTCGATCACGCAGGCGGTCCAGCAGGACACGCGCTGTCGGCTCGTCCAGGTGCGCGGTGGGCTCGTCCAGCAGCACCAGGTCCGCGTGCTCGGCCCGCAGCAGCGCCCTGGCCAGCGCGAGCCGCTGGGCCTCACCGCCGGAGACGGTCGCTCCCCCGGCGCCGAGCACCACGTCCAGCCGGTGCGCCCAGCCCGGTAGCTCGGCGGCCACCAGCGCCTCGCGCAGGGCTTGGTCGCTGGCCGCCGGGTCGCCCAGGCGCAGGTTCTCGCGGATCGTGGTGGACACCAGCTGGGGCTCCTGCGGGCACCAGGACACCCGACCAGGCAGTCGCAGCTCGCCCTGTTCGGCAGGCAGGAAACCCAGCAGCAGAGCCAGCAGCGTGGACTTGCCCGCGCCGGACGGCCCGACCACGGCCACGTGCGTGCCGGGTCTGATCGGCCCCAGGGTGACCCCGGTCAGCGCGGGGGCCCCGGCACCGGGCCAGCGCGCGGTCACCTCGTGCAGGTGCAGGTGTTCGCCCGGAACGGGAGCGTCCCGAAGTCCCATGTCGGGACGGTCCCGTTCCGGGCGGTCCCCGAGCAGCTCAGTGACCCGCTGATGGGCGGACCTGAGTGCACCCCACTGCTGGGCTGCCACGGGGAGTCCGGCAACCGCCTCGGCGGCCGCCAACGGCACCAGCACCACCAGGGGCGCCAGCACCGGGTCGAGTTGCCCTGCGGCGACGGCACTCGCCGCGAGCCATGCGCAGGCCACGGTGGCCGCACCGATGGCGGCCGTCACCACCGCACCGGCCGCGCCCGCGCCGAACGCCTGACGGCGTGCGGTGGCCGCGAGCGCGCTGTCGGCGGCGGCGAGTTCGCTGCGGCGCAGGCGGTGCGTGCCGTAGGCGATCAGGTCGGCTGCGGCGTCGAACAGCACGAGCACCTTGGCGGCCACGTCACGGCGCCCAGCGGCCAAGGCGGTGCTGGCCCTGCGCTCGACGAGCAGCGCCACCGCCGGACCGGCCACGCCCGCCACCAGCAGGCCGATGCCCAGCGCCAGCCCCGCGGCGGGCAGCACCGCCGACTCCAGTACGACCGCACCGATCGCCACCAGGCCGCCGACCAGCGGTGGGATCAGCACGCGTGGCACCAGGTCGCGCACGGCGTCGGTGTCGTCCACCAGCCGCTGCACCCCGTCGGTGCGGCGCAGCGCTGTGGTGCGCGCGGGCCCGAGCCGGACCACCGCCTGCCAGAGCCGCACCCGCAGCTCGCCGCCCAGCCGGAACGCGGCGTCGTGCGTCACGAGCCGTTCCACGTAGCGCAGCACACCCTTGCCGAGCCCGAAGGTCCGCACGGCGACGATGGCCACCGACAGGGTCAGGATCGGCGGCTGCTGGGCGGCCCTCGCGATCAGCCAGGCCGCCGTGGCGGTGAGCGCGATGCCGCAGCCCACGGCGGCGACACCGAGTGCGGCCCCGGCCAGCAGGCGCCAGCTGACCAGGTCACGCACGCGGGCGCGGACCTGGTCGGTGCTCGGCCTGCTCGCGGCGAGCACCGGCGCGGTGGGCGGCGCGGGCTGGTCCTGGTCGGCGATCCGGTGCGTGGCCAGCAGCACGCCCACCCCGCTCGCGGCGACCTCGGTGATCACCGACATGACCCGTGCCGCGGTGGCCGGATCGAGGTGGGCCGTCGGCTCGTCCAGCAGCAGCCAGCGCGCGCCCTGCTCGATCCTGAGCAGTGCTCGCACGAGGGCGACTCGTTGCCGCTCGCCCGTGGACAGCTCTGCCAGTGGCCGGTCCACCAGGTGTTCGGCGCTGACTCTGCTTGCGGCACCGAGGATGTCGCCGCCGATGAGGTCGAGTTCGGCGCGCACCGTGTCGGCGCTGAAGACGGGCCGCTGCGGCACCCAGGCGAGCTGTCGGCGCCATGTCGACAAATCCACTGTGGACAGGTCGACCCCGTCAACGGTCACCTGGCCCGCGTCCGGGCGCACGAAACCGAGCAGCACGGCCAGTGTCGTGGACTTGCCCGCCCCGCTCGGCGAGTCGAGCCGGTGGATCTGGCCTGGCCGCAGCGTGAACGACAGGTCCTCGGGCGCGAGCCGGTCCCTGCGCCGGACGCCGAGCCCGCGCACGACGATCGCGCCGGTACCGGCCTCCGCGGTGCCCTCGTGGTCCCGCGTGCCGATCTCGGCCACCCTGCGGACCGCCTCGACCCCGTCCTCGCTGGCGTGGAACGCGGCGCCCGCGGCACGCAGCGGCAGGTAGCACTCCGGCGCGAGGATCAGCACCAGCAGGCCGGTGGCCAGGCCGAGGCTGCCCGCGACCAGCCGCAGGCCGATGTCCACGGCCACCAGCGCCACGGACAGGGTGGCCACGGTCTCCAGCGCGAAGGCGGACAGGAAGGCCACCCGCAGGGTCGCGCCGGTGGCCTTGCGGTGTTGCTCGCCGACCTTGCGCACCGCCTCGGCCTGTGCGGGGGCACGGCGGAACGCGGTGAGCACTGGCAGGGCGCGGACCAGTTCCAGCAGGTAGCCGGAGAGCCGGGCGGTGGCGTCGGCGGCCCGTGCGGCGCGGTGCTCGGTGAACTTGCCGATCAGCGCGGCGAACAGCGGGATCAGCGGTACGGTGAGGGCGATCAGCAGGGCCGAGGTCGGGTCGGCGACCAGGATGCAGGCGCCGACCAGCGCGGGCACCACGGCGGCGGTGACCAGCGCGGGCAGGTACTTGGTGAAGTAGGCGTCCAGGGCGTCCAAGCCCTTGGTGGACAACACGGTGAGCTCGGCCGACCCGCGCTCGACGATCCACTCCGGGCCGAGGTCCAACGCGCGGTCGAGCGCCCTCGCGCGCAGTTCCTCCTTGGCCCCGGCCGCGGCGCGGGCGGCGGCGGTCTCGGTGGCCCAGCTCAGCACCGCCCTGGCGAGCACCGCGGCAGCGGCGAGGGCCAGCGGTCCGCCCACCTGGTCGGTGTGCCCTGCGGCGACCGAGGCAAGCAGCGTGGCCAGGGCCCAAGCCTGGGCGACGAGGGCGGCGGCGGTGAGCACCGCGAGCACGGCGCAGGTGACCAATGCTCGGCGCGCTGACCGGGACAGACCCGGTAGCGCGCCGAGCGGGCCTCTCCTCGGGCGGTCAGCTTGGCGGGAAGGCCGCCCGGGAGAAGTCGTCACGGAACGTGCACCTCGGGGATGTGCTTGGTGCCGATGCGGCGCCGGAACACCCAGTAGGTCCAGCTCTGGTAGAGCAGCACGGCCGGGGTGCCGAAGGCGGCGACCCAGGTCATCACCCCCAGGGTGTACGGGCTGGAGGCCGAGTTGGCCACGGTCAGCGAGTACGCCGGGTCCAGTGTGGACGGGATGACCGCGGGGAAGGCGGAGCCGAACAGCACCACGACCACGCCCACGAGCAACACGCCGAGCAGGGCGAAGGACTGGCCTTCACGCCCGGCGCGCAGGCGCACCAGCGCCAGCACCCCGGCCAGCAACGCGACCGCGGCGAGGACCAGGGTCCAGGCGCTGCCCTGCCGGACCTGGAGCAGCACCAGCAGCACGGCAATGGGGACCAGGCACAGCGGGCCGATGCGCAGCGCGAAACCGCCTGCCCGCTGGCGGATCTCGCCCTCCGTCTTGAGCGCCAGGAACACCGAGCCGTGCAGGATGCTGAACCCGGCCACCGCGAGCGCGCCGAGCAGGGCGAGCGGGGTGAACAGCGCGAGCGGGCCACCGGACAGCGCGCCGTCCTTGGTGAGCGGCAGGCCGGTGGCCATCGCGGTGAGCACCAGGCCCCAGCCCAGCGGCGGGATCCAGGAACCGAGCTGGATCACCACGTCCCAGCGGCGACGCCAGCGCGCACTGTCCACCTTGCCGCGGTACTCGAAGGCGACCCCGCGCCCGATCAGCGCCAGCAGGATGAGCAGCACCGGCAGGTAGGCGGTGGACAGCATCGTGGCGTACCAGGGCGGGAATGCCGCGAAGGTGGCGCCGACGGCCACGAGCACCCACACCTCGTTGCCGTCCCACACCGGGCCGATGGTGTTGACCATGACTCGTCGCTCGGTGTTGTCGCGGGCGAGCAGGCCGAGCAGGATGCCGACCCCGAAGTCGAAGCCCTCCAGGAAGAGGTAACCCAACCACAGGACGACGATCAGGCAGAACCAGATGGTCGACAGATCCACGTGCACCCCTCCCTCAGTAGGCGAAAGCCAGGACGTCTTCGGACTTCTCGGTGTCGGTCGGCGGCGGCATCACACCGGCGACCCCGGCCCTGGCGTACCGCACGAGCAGGTACACCTCCACGACCGCGAGCACCCCGTACACGGTGGTCAGCGCGATCAGCGAGGTGAGCATCTCCCCCACCGACACCCCCGAGGACACGGCCTGCGCGGTGTACATCCAGACACCGTCCACTCCGGACGGGTTGGGCACCACCACGAAGGGCTGGCGGCCCATCTCGGTGAAGATCCAGCCGAAGCTGTTGGCCAGGAAGGGGGTCGCGATGGAGAGCAGTGCCAAGCGTGGGAACCACTTGGTCCGTGGGATGCGTCCCCGGCGGGTCAGCCAGAGCGCGAGCAGGGCGGCGGCCGCGGCGATGCCGCCGAACCCGATCATGAACCGGAATCCCCAGTAGGTGACCGGCAGCACCGGCACGTAGTCGATGGGCTTGCCGGACAGCTCGCCCAGCTTCGGGTCGACCGGGTAGTTGCTGCCGTACTTGGCCTGGTACTGGTGGATGAGGTCGCCGACGCCCTTGACCTCGGTGGAGAAGTCGTTGTGCGCCAGGAAGGACAGCAGCGCGGGCACGGTGATGCTCTTGACGTTCTCGCAGTCCTGCCTGGACACGTCCCCGTAGGCGAAGACGGAGAAGCTCGCCGGGGCCTCGGTGTGGCACAGGGCTTCCGCCGCGGCCATCTTCATCGGCTGCTGCTCGAACATGAGCTTGCCCTGCGCGTCCCCGGTCAGCGCGACGGCGGCGAAGGAGATCATGCCGATCCAGGCGCCGAGCTTGAGCGAGCTGGACCAGACGCGGCGGTCCGGGTCCTCGGCGCTGGAGTCGCGGTGCTTGCGCCACAGATGCCAGGCCGAGATGCCGACCAGGAAGGTGCCCGCGACGGCGAAGCCGCCCGCGACGGTGTGCGGGAACGCGGCCAGCGCGGTGTTGTTGGTGAGCAGTGCCCAGATCGAGTTCAGCCTCGGCTTGCCGTCCACGAACTCGATGCCGACCGGGTGCTGCATCCAGGAATTCGCCGAGAGGATGAAGTAGGCCGAGACGGTCGAGGCCAACGAGGCGGCCCAGATGCAGGCCAGGTGCACGCGTTTCGGCAGCCGTTCCCAGCCGAAGATCCACAATCCGAGGAACGTGGACTCGACCATGAAGGCGACGAGGCCCTCCATCGCCAGCGGTGCGCCGAAAACGTCACCGACGAACTTCGAGTAGGAGCTCCAGGCCATGCCGAACTGGAACTCCTGGACGATTCCGGTCACCACGCCCATGGCGAAGTTGACCAGCATGAGCTTGCCCCAGAACTTGGTCATCGCCAGGTAGTGCCGCTTGCCGGTGACCACCCAGGCGGTCTGCATGATCGCGACCACAATGGACAACCCAATGGTCAACGGCACCATCAGGAAGTGATAGACGGTGGTGATTCCGAACTGCCACCTGGCGACATCAAGAACGTCCACGACATCACTGTGCCAGCGGGAACCGGGTTCCGCTCAGGTGCGAGCGTCCCGTTCGCGGAGGACCTAGGTCCCGGTGGCCGAGGTCACGGTGGGCGGCGAACCCATGAGCCGGTTACAATGATTGCGCCTGAGGGGAGTAGTTCCCACGATCGCTGGAAACAGCGGTCTGGCGAGAGCATCGACATACTGATCCTCACGGGGATCCGGTGCCTCACCCGCGTCAGCGCGGGCGAACGAGACCTCCGGCCGGGTAGACGCATACCCGGTCGGGGTCGTGCGTTCCGCCACTCCCCCCGTCCGGGCCGGACGGGAAGGACTCGGGACCTCATGGCTTCACCCTTGCTCATGCTGCTGACGGCGTTCGCCGTCGTGCTGGCCGTGGAGCTGCCGGACAAGACGCTGGTGGCCACGCTCGTGCTCACCACGCGCTACCGCGCCGCGCCGGTGTTCCTGGGTGTGTGCGTGGCGTTCCTGGTGCAGTGCGTCGTCGCGGTCGCCTTTGGCAGCCTGCTGACCCTGCTGCCGACGAACCTGGTCACCGGCGTGGTCGCCCTGCTGTTCGGCATCGGCGCGGTGATGCTGCTGCGCGAGGGCTTCGCCCGCGTCGAGGACGGCGAGCAGGACGCCGCCCGCTCCGGCAACGGACCGGTGCCGTTCTGGCGTTCCGCGCTGACCTCGTTCGGCGTGCTGTTCGCCGCCGAGTGGGGCGACGCGTCCCAGCTGGCCACCGCGGGTCTGACGGCGCACTACGGGGACCCGCTGATGATCGGCATCGGTTCCTGGCTGGCGCTGGTCGTGGTGGCCGGTGCCGCCGTGCTGATCGGCCGCAAGATCCGCGACCGGGTGAAACCGCACCTTGTGCAACGGGTCGCCGGTGTGCTGTTCAGCGTGTTCGCGCTGATCGCGGCCTGGGAGACGATCTTCGGCTGAGGTCTGGCCGCCGGGTTGTGCACAGGCGGCGAGTTGTCCACATGTGGATCTTCAGCAAGATCAACGGGGTGGGGCGGGCGGTAGGCTGGAAGCGGGGTCGCCCCCCTGGGAGTGGCGGGGGATGCAGTAGTCGTTACCGCAAGGCCGCGGTCACCAGGCCCGCGGCGTGCACCACCAGCGGGCCGACGATCTCCAGGTCGAGCGGTTCCATCGACACCACACCGACACTGGCGCGCAGCGAGGGCACACCGCGCACCGGGGCGGCCGCGCCGTAGGCCCCTGGCTGCAACTCACCGGTGCTGTCGACCCAGCCGGGACTGCCGGGCGGCAGGGCGAGCGCCTTGCCCGCGGCGCCGCGGTGCACGGGGTGCCGGGTGCCCACCCGGTAGGCCACGTGGTAGATCGTCCAGGAGGGCTCGACCACGGCGACGGCCTGCGCCTCGTTGCCCTCGGCCACGGTCAGGTGCGCGGTGGCGCCGACCCTCTCGGCGAGTTCGCGCAGTGCGGGCGAGGCGGCGATACGCAGCTGCGGCAGCACCTTCTCAGCCAGCCGCAGTACACCAAGACCGAGCCGCACCTTGGAGCCGTCCCGGCGCACGAGCCCGCGCGCCTGTAGGGGCACCAGCAGCCGGTAGACGGCCGCTCTGGAGGCCCCGATGGCCATGGCGAGGTCGCTGATGCTCGGCGCCTCGGTGTCCGCGTCGGCGACGGCCTGCAGCAGCGCCAGACCCCGTTCCAGGGTCAGCGAGCTCTCGCGCGTCGCCGACGCGGCCACGGCTAGTCGGCTGCCAGGACGGTGCCGGCCACCTCGGCGAAGCCGACCACGGAGCCGTCCTCGCCCGGCGCCGTCGCGGTGATCACCACGGTGTCCCCGTCCTCCAGGAAGGAACGCTGCGAGCCGTCCTTGAGCGTCACCGGCTCCTTGCCGGACCAGGTCAGCTCCAGGAACGAGCCGCGGTGCCACTTCTCCGGGCCGGACACGGTGCCGGAGGCGAAGAAGTCCCCGGGGCGCACGGTGGCCCCGTTGACCGTCATGTGCGCCAGCTGCTGGGCGAAGGTCCAGGACATCTGCGCGAACGGCGGCTCGGACACCACGGTGTCGTTCCAGCTCACCTCGATCGACAGGTCCAGGCCCCACGGCTGGTCCTCGACCAGGTAAGGCAGCACCTCGTTGGGCAGCGCGGGCGGCTCGACGCGGGCCAGGGCCAGCGCCTCCAGCGGGGTGATCCACGCGCCGACCGAGGTCGCGAAGGACTTGCCCAGGAACGGCCCGAGCGGCTGGTACTCCCACGCCTGGATGTCGCGGGCGGACCAGTCGTTGACCAGCACCACGCCGAACACGTGCTCGGCGGCGGCGGAGGTGGGCACCTGGCTGGCGACCGGCCCACCGCAGACGAAGCCCACCTCGGCCTCGATGTCCAGGCGCACGCTCGGTCCGAAGACCGGCCCGTGCTCACCCTTGCGCTGGCCCTTGGGGCGCACCACGTCGGTGCCCGACACCACGACCGTGCCCGCCCTGCCGTGGTAGCCGACCGGCAGGTGCGTCCAGTTCGGCAGCAGCGGCGCGTCATTGGGCCGGAAGATCCGCCCCACGTTCTCCGCGTGGTGCCGCGAGCAGTAGAAGTCCACGTAGTCGGCGACCGTGAACGGCAGCCGGTTGCTCACCTCGGCCAGCGGGACCAGCGTGCCGCCGCGCGGGGCGACCGTGTCGTTGACCAGCTCGGTCAACCGGGCCCGCAGCTCGCTCCACGCCGGGCGGCCCGCGGCCAGCAGCGGGTCGAGCGTGTCGGCGGAGACCAGGTCGGTGAGCCGCTCGCTGAACGAGTTCGCGATCGGCCGCAGCGGCAGCGCGTGGTCGCCCACCCGCACCGCGACGCCGTCACCGGTGACGCCGTAGGGCAGCGTCTGCGGACCGAAGGGCCGGTCCGAGGCGAACGCCGGGTCCTCGATCCACGTCATAGCAGCCCCAGCTTCTCCAGGTCGGCGACCGGTTCGCCGAGCGAGCAGGACCCGTAGGAGGCGAACACGCCCCGCACCGCGTGCGCGGCGGGATCGGACAGCGCCTTGGCCTCTTCGGCCAGCGCCTCACCGTCGGTCTCGGACAGCGCGGCGCGCACGTCCTTGCCCGACAGCGCGCGGGCCGTGGCCACCAGCAGGTTGAGGAAGCCGTGGTGGGTGAACCCGGTCTCCTCGTCGGTGTGGCGGACCGCGTTGTGCAGCCCGGCCGTGGCCTTGAAGGACACCCCGCCGCTGGCGACCACGGACAGGAAGTCGGCCACCTGGTCGACGCTCGGGAAGGCCTCCTGGCTGAGCCCACCGCAGCGGATCTTGGGCCAGCTGCCGTGCTCGATGACCCGGCCGACCCCGTCCAGCCACTCGGCGCCACCCCTGCGCGGCTCGACCACGCGGATGACGTCCTCCGGCACGAACTCCGAGACGCGCTCGAGCCACACCTCGTCGACGTCGGAGGGAGCGGGCATCTCGACCATGCGCAGCGACAGCAGCTCGGCGCGGGACTCGACGATGGACACCGCCTTGGGCACCCCGCCGAGACCGGTGTCGATGACCAGTGAGAGGGCCACCGGCTTGACCGGTTTGGCCTTGATCAGCTCGGTGATGAGCTCGGGTAGCCGGGAGGCCGGGCACAGGAACAGGCCCAGCACGCCGGCGTATTCGCCGGTGCGCGCGTCCAGGTGCCCCCGGACGGCGTCGACCATCGTCGCGTTGCCCGGGGGGAACAGCGCCGCGTCGTCTACGAGCCTCGCTAGCAGGGGCGGAGTGCCGCGTGGACCGGGCGCACGGAGTTCTACAGCGCTTGACACGGGTGACACGCTAGCGGTGTACCGGCAACTGAACAAAGATGTCCGATAGTCGGACACCTCGCGGGAGTTTGTGAGAGCGATGGCCCATTACCGCCAGGTGGGTGAGATCCCACCGAAGAGGCACACCCAGTTCCGCACCCCCGAGGGCGGTCTGTACGCCGAGGAACTGATGGGAGTCGAGGGCTTCTCCTCCGACTCGGCCCTGCTCTACCACCGGCACCTACCCACCGCGATCGTGGACGCGCAAACGCTTGCCGACCACCGCGGGGCAACCACACCGAACCTGCCGCTGAAGCCCCGCCACTACCGGTCCCAGGAGCTGACCTGGGCCGATGCCGGCGCGGTCGACGCGGTGACCGGTCGGCGCACCCTGTTCGGCAACGCGGACGTCACGATCTGCTTCGTGGCCGCGAACACGCCGAGCCCGCTGTACCGCAACGCCGCGGGCGACGAGCTGCTGTACGTGCAGACCGGCGCCGGGACGATCGAGACGATCTACGGCGCGCTCACCGTGGGCGACGGGGACTACGTCGTCATCCCGACCTCTTGCACCTACCGGGTGGTCCCCGAAGGCGCCGAGCCGATGCGCCTGCTTGTGTTGGAGGCCACAGGCCACGTCGGTCCGCCGCGCCGGTACCTGTCAGCCAAGGGCCAGTTCCTGGAGCACTCGCCCTACTGTGAGCGCGACATCCGCGGCCCCGTCTCCCCGCTGCTGGTGGACGGCGAGGACGTGGACGTGGTGGTGCGCCACCGCGCCGGGCTGACCCGGTTCACCTACGCCAACCACCCGTTCGACGTGGTGGGCTGGGACGGCTGCCTGTACCCGTGGGTGTTCAACATCCGCGACTTCGAGCCGATCACCGGCCGGGTGCACCAGCCGCCGCCCGTGCACCAGACCTTCGAGGGCCCGAACTTCGTGGTCTGCTCCTTCGTGCCGCGCAAGGTGGACTACCACCCGCTGTCCGTGCCGGTGCCCTACAACCACGCCAACGTGGACTCCGACGAGCTGCTGTTCTACGTGGGCGGCAACTACGAGGCGCGCAAGGGCTCGGGCATCGGCCTCGGCTCACTGTCCCTGCACCCCTCGGGCTGCACGCACGGCCCGCAGCCGGGTGCGGTCGAGGCCTCGCTCGGCGTGGACTACTTCGACGAGACGGCGGTCATGGTCGACACCTTCCGGCCGCTGGAGCTCGGTGAGGCGGCTCAGGCGTGCGAGGACCCGAGGTACGCCTGGTCCTGGGCTCGGCGCGGGCCGGACTGGTCCTGACTCAGACCCGGGCCACCGCGATGATCGGGTAACCGGGCACGCCGACGGCGCAGAACCTGCCGCGCTGCGGCGTGCCCGCGACCCACAGGGTGCCCGTCGCACTGATGTTGGCGACCACGTCCACGGTCGCACGGGGCAGCAGCACGGGCACCTGTGTGCCGTCCGGCAGGTACGCCACCAGGCGGCACGGCCCGCCGGCCTGCCTGGGCAGCCAGGACTGCACGACGACCGGGAACGAGGTCCACTGGTCCGCGGCGCGCAGCAGGGTGGGCAGGCGCAGCACCTGGCGACTGCCCGCCAGCATCATGAGGCTGACGACCACCACGCCGACCACGGCGCCGACAGCAGCGCCTGGCGGCAGCAGGTCGCCGACCAACCCGTAGGCCGCGAACACGACCAGTACGACCACGAGCGCGCTCAGCAGCGAGTTGCGCACCCGCGCGCGCACGCGAAGCGCTCCCCACACCGCGAGCTTGTCCTCGGCGGGATGCATCGAGGTGCCCGCGTCCAGCGGGTCCACCGTGGCCCCGGTCGGTGCGGGTACGACCCTCGCGGGCAGCGGCACCGGGAAGGCGTCCGCGAAGACCACGGCGTCACCGTTGGCGTCCGGCCCGATCAGCCACACCTCGTTGGCCCGCTGGATCACCTGGCGCAGCCCCGAGGTCACCAGGCCGACGCGCAGGTGCACGGCGCCGTCCTGCACGGCGAGCACGGTCTGGTTGCCCTGGTGCGCGACGACCCGCACGCGGACCCGCTCCGGCACACCGCTAAGCAGCCGCCGCATCGCGGGCAGCCACTGGCCGACCCGCGCCTGGAAGGTCGCGTACGAGACGAGCGTGAGCGCGGCCATCGCCAGCACCAGGCCGGAGAACAGGTTGATGCCGCGCGAGGCCAGCACCAGCACCAGCGCCGACCCGGCGAGCAGCAGGATCGAGCGGACCATGCGCGCCGGGGCCTTGGCCAGCGCGGTCATCGTCACCGCCACGGCGTTGTCCTGACCGGCCGGGCGGTCGGCGGGCGGGCGCCACACCGGCACCGGGCCTGCCGCCAGCACGGGTTGTTCGGTCGTCTCGGACATGCCGCTCCCCCTCGGGTCCACCCGCGGATTCCTACCAGGGCGACCGGGTCGGCGCACCTCGCGAGGCCAGACCGTGACCAGCGGGAACACCGGACTGTCAGACCAGACCCGTACCGTCCGTGCCATGGACGTGGAGGCGGTGCTGGCGCTGGCGCCGGACCGGCAGGTGGCCACCGGTGCCACCAAGCTCGCCGTGCCTGCCAGCTGGCACGGGGCGGGCCGGGCCGAGGGCGCGCTGTGGGGCGAGTGCGCGGGCAGCGGTAAGAACCCGTACCTGGTGTGCGTGGACCTGCTGGACCGGGCCACGCGTTGTTCCTGCCCGTCAAGGAAGTTCCCGTGCAAGCACGCGGTCGCGCTGCAACTGCTGCACGCCCGGGAGGTGCTGCCCGAGGCGGCGCGGCCGGAGTGGGTGGAGCAGTGGCTGACCGGTCGACGGGCCAGGCAGACCGAGGCGGCGCGGCGCCCGGCCAAGCCCACCGAACGCAGGGAACAGGCCGTGCGGGCGGGCATCTCCGGGCTGCACGACTGGCTGGCCGACCTCGCCGATGGCGGGCTCGCCGCCCTGCCTGGCAAGGAAACCCAGTGGTGGCAGGGCATCTTCGCCCGGATGATCGACGCGCAGGCGCCCGGCGTGGCGGCGGCCACCGCCGAGTTGCGCTCGGTGGTCGCGGCGAAGCGCCCCCGCTGGTACGAGGAGGCCGCCGACCACATCGGACGGTTGCACCTGCTGGCCGTGCTGGCCACCGGGGAGGACGAGGTGGTGCGCACGCGGATCGGCTTCACCACCACCGAGGAGGAGGTGCGCGCGGGCGAGTCCTGGTCGGACGACTGGGTGGTGCTGCTGCGCGCCGACAGCGACGACGGACGGGTGCGCACGGTGCGCCAGTGGGCGTGGGGGCGGGCACGAGCCGAGTGGGTGGTCGTGGCGAAGCACGCGGCCGGGGGTGCGGTGCCCGCGCCCGCGCTGACCCCCGGTGCGGAACTGGCCGCCGTGTTGCACCCGTACCCCGGCGGGCGGCCGAGACGGGTGGCCGTCGGCGAGGTGAGCGGTACCGGCCCGGCGGGCCCGATCCCGTTGCCCCGCACGTGGTCCGCGGCGCTGGCCGAGGTGGAGCCGCTGCTGGTCGAGGACCCGTGGCAGCGGCTCGTGCCGCTGTGCTGCGGCCCGGTGCGGGCCGCCAGGGCCGGTGATCAGCTGGTGCTGGTCGACGAGTCGGCGTACCCGCTGCGCGTGGCCTGGGGGCAGCCGCTGGCCCGCGCGCTGGCCGCGGGCGGCGGCGCCCCGTTCGACGCGCTGGGCCTGTGGGACGGAGTGGCGTTGCAGCTCTGTGCCGTGGCCGAGCCGGGCGGAGCACCGGAGGTGTTGCTGTGAGCGAGCTTGCGAGCTCACCAATAAACACAGGGAGCCTGCTCTCAGGCCGACGAGCACAGCGAGGAGCGCCCGAGAGCGAGCTTGCGAGCTCACTATTGGGCACAGGAGCGGTCGCGAGAGCGCAGGGCGCTAGCGAGGTGGGCTCGTGAGTGCGATCGAAACCCAGTGGCAGCAAGCAGTTCAGCAACTGCTGGTCGGCGCGCGGCGCAGTGGGGTCAGCCGGGACGAGTTGCTCGCCGAGGTCGCCGCGCTCGGGCTCGCCCGGTTCGGCGCCCGCCTGCCCGTACCCGGTGAGCCGATCACGGAGATCCCGAGCGCGCCCGCGGAGGTCAAGCCCTCGACCGGTCCCGCGGCCCGATCGGTGCTGGCGCAGATCCTCAGCTGGGACGACGACGCGCTGCTCACCGAGTGGTGCGCCACCGCGAACAGGCACGGAGTGGTCGCCGCGCCCGCGCACCTGCCCCAGTTGCTGGCGCTGGGCGCGGCGCGGGCCACCCTGCGGCCCGCGATCAACCTGGTGCTCGGCGTGCGTGGCCGCTGGCTCGCCGAGGTGGCCGCCGACTGGGGTTGGGCGCGGGGCCGCACCGAGCACGAGCCGGTGGACCTGGACGCGCCGCCGGGCCGCCGGCTGACCGCGCTGCGGGCCGCCCGCAGGCAGGATCCGGCAGCGGTGCGCGAGCTCGTCGCCGAGCAGTTGCCCGAGCAGCGCAGGGCCTCGGACCGCCAACTGCTCGTCAACGCGCTGGAGGTCGGCCTCGGCGCGGCGGACGAGCCGCTGCTGGAGGCCGCGCTGGACGACCGCGCGGCCGGGGTGCACGACGTGGCGGTGCGGCTGCTGCGCCGACTGCCCGGCTCGGCCCTGTCCCAGCGGGCCGCCGACCGGCTGCGCGAGGGGCTGCCCTGCGCCGAGGTGCTGCCCGGTGGCCGGTACGACACCGAGCCGGACGAGGCCGAGCTGCGGGACCTGATCCGGGACGGCAGCACGGAGAGCGGCCTCGCGGGCAGGCTGCGCGGCGCGGCGGCCAGTGTGTCGCCGGAGTTCTGGGACGTGGAGCAGGTGCTGACCGGACACTGGGCCAAGGCCTTGCTGCAAGGAATCGCCGAGGCGCTGCCGCTGGCGGCGGACCCGGTGCCTTGGGCGGTGGCGGCCAGTCAGGTGCTGACCGGCATGGCCATGCTGGACGCCATCGACGCGCTGCCGGGGCGGACCGCGGCGGAGGTGCTGGTGGCGGTCTCGGGCGGCTGGAAGTACGACATGCTCGACCACGGCTGCTCGCAGCTGCCGGGGCCCTGGCCTCCGGACATCACCGCCGTGCTGCTGGACCGGTTCGGCAACGCCGTGACCCCGGGCTGGCGCACCGGCCGCCCACCCCCGGTGCTGCTCACCAGGGGCGATGTCGGGGTGCTCGATGAGCACTGGCCGCGCATCGCCCAGCGGTGGCCGGAACACACCAACGAACAAGCAGTGCTGCGGCTGCGCGTGGAACTGCGCGACGCGTTCGAGAACGACCGGAAGGAACTCCCGTGAGTGAGCTTGCGAACGAACCATCGAGCACAGGCCGCGGGGGCGGCGCTGCGCCGAGCGCAAGCGAGGTGCGGCGGTGACCTCGGAACCCGTGCTGCGCCCCTCGGCGGAGCAGCAGTACGCAGGCGAGCTGGCCGCGCTCGCCGCGGTCGACGACCGGCCGAGGCCGCCGCGCTGGCGGCTGTCCCCGCAGGCGGTCGTGCGCTACGTGCTGGGCGGCACGCTGTCCGACGGCACCGAGATCGTGCCCAAGTACGTGGGCGACCGGCGCATCGTGGAGGTGGCGGTGGCGACGCTGGCCACCGACCGGGCGCTGCTGCTGGTGGGTGTGCCGGGCACCGCCAAGTCCTGGCTTTCCGAGCACCTGGCGGCCGCGATCAGCGGGGACTCCACGCTGATCGTGCAGGGCACGGCGGGCACCAGCGAGGAGGCCGTGCGCTACGGCTGGAACTACGCGCGGCTGATCGCCGAGGGGCCGAGCGAGGCGGCGCTGGTGCCAGGGCCGGTGCTGCGCGCGATGCGGACCGGGGCGGTGGCCAGGGTCGAGGAGCTGACCCGGATGCCCGCCGAGGTGCAGGACTCGCTGATCACCGTGCTGTCCGAGAAGGCGCTGCCGGTGCCGGAGCTGAACCTGCACGTGCAGGCGGTGCCGGGCTTCACGGTCATCGGCACCGCGAACGACCGGGACCGCGGGGTCAACCAGATGTCCTCGGCGCTGGCCCGCCGGTTCAACACCGTGGTGCTGCCGCCACCGGCCAGCGAGGACGACGAGGTGGAGATCGTCAGCACCCGTGCCGCGCAACTGGGCCGCGCGCTGGAACTGCCCGCCGCCCCGCCCGCCCTGGACGAGGTGCGCCGCGTGGTGCGGGTGTTCCGCGAGCTGCGCAACGGGTCCACTGTGGACGGTCGCACTCAGCTGAAGAAGCCCAGCGGCAGCCTGTCCACCGCGGAGGCCATCTCGGTGGTGACCAGCGGCATGTCCCTGGCCGCGCACTTCGGGGACGGCAACATCGGTGCCGACGAGCTGGCCGCCGGGCTGCTCGGCGCCGTGGTCAAGGACCGGGTCTCGGACACCGCGGCCTGGCAGGAGTACCTGGAGGCCGTGGTCAAGGAGCGGCCGGAGTGGCGTGACCTGTACCGGGCCTGCCACGACCTGGACACCAGCGGGTACGCCTGATGCCCGCACTGCCCGAGCGGGTCAGCCTGCTCGGAATCCGCCACCACGGGCCGGGTTCCGCGCGGATGGTGCTCGCCGCGCTGGAGACGCTGCGGCCCGAGCTCGTGCTGGTGGAGGGGCCGCCCGAGGCTGACGGGCTGGTCGAGCACGTAGGCGAGCTCGTGCCCCCGGTCGCGCTGCTGATGCACGACGAGGCGGAGCCGTCCACGGCCGCGTTCTGGCCCTTCGCCCGCTTCTCCCCCGAGTGGCAGGCGATGTGCTGGGCGCACCACAACGGCGTGCCGCTGCGCTTCGCCGACCTGCCCGCCGCGGCCACGCTGGGCGCCGAGGACGAGCCGGACCCGGTGAGTGTGGACCCGCTCGGCGTGCTGGCCGAGGCGGCCGGGTTCGACGACCCGGAGCGCTGGTGGGAGGACGTGGTCGAGCACAGCGGGGCCGGTGACCCGCTGGCACTGGCCACGGCCGTCACCGAGGCGATGACCGCGCTGCGCGAGGAGTTCGAGGACCACGTGGGGCCGCGCACCCTGCGCAGGGAAGCCCAGATGCGGCAGGTGATCCGCCAGGGGCTCAAGGAGGTCACCGGGCCGATCGCGGTGGTCTGCGGGGCCTGGCACGCGCCCGCGCTGCGCGAGCTGCCCACGGTGTCCGCGGACAACGCGCTGCTGCGCGGGCTACCCCGCAAGAAGGTGTCGGGCACGTGGGTGCCCTGGAGCCACGGCAGGCTGGCCGCTGCCGGTGGCTACGGGGCGGGCATCGCCGCACCGGGCTGGTACGCGCACCTGTGGGAGCGCGCCGAGGCCGGTGACGCCGTGCCACGCTGGTTCGCCCGCGCCTGCCAGGTGCTGCGCGCGGAGGATCTGCCCGCGTCCACGGCGAGCGCGGTCGAGGCGGTCCGGCTGGCCGACGCGCTGGCGGCACTGCGCGGGCGGCCGTCCCCGGGGCTGGCCGAGGTGAGCGAGGCGGCGCTCGCGGTGCTGTGCGGCGGCGAGGACACCCCGCTGCGCCTGGTGCACCAACAACTCGTGATCGGTGAGGAACTGGGCGAGGTCGGTGCGGGCGTGCCGCGCTCCCCGCTGGCCGCCGACCTGGAGCGGTTGCAGCGGCGGCTCCGGCTGCCCGCCAGCGCCACCGAACGGCAGCTGCGGCTGGACCTGCGCAAGGACACCGACCGCGAGCGGTCCAAGCTGCTGCGCAGGCTGCGGGTGCTGGACGTGCAGTGGGGCGAGCCGGACAGCACACGTGGGCTGGGCACCTTCGCCGAGGCGTGGCGGGTCAGGTGGGACCCGAGCATGGCGGTCGCGGTGGCCGCCGCGGCACGGCACGGCACGACGGTGGCGGCGGCCACCGAGTTGGTGCTGCACCAGCGAGCCGGGTCGGTGGAGAAGGTGGCGAAGGCCGCCGACGTGCTCTGGTACGCCGTGGGCTGCGAGCTGCCCGCGGCCGTGACCGCCGCCCGCCGGGCGCTGGACCGCTGCGCCGCGGCGGCCACCGACGCCGTGGAACTGCTCTCGGCACTGCCCTCGCTGGCGGGCACGGTCCGCTACGGCTCGGTGCGGGGTACCGATCCCGAGCTGCTCCGGCTCGCCCTGCACGGCCTGCTGGCCCGCGGCGCCGTGGGCCTGCCGCTGGCCTGTCGGGGCGTGGACGACGAGACGGCCGAACACCTCGTCACGGCGCTGGACGCGGCGCAGGAGGCGGCCGGGCTGGCCGCCGACGAGGAGCACAAGTCCCTGTGGCGCAACGCCTTGCTGAAGCTGGTCGGCCTGGACGAGGCGCACGGCCTGCCAGCGGGGCGGGCCACCCGCCTGCTGTGGGAGGCGGGCGATCTGGACACCGACCGGGTGGCGGCACGTCTGCACCGCGTGGTGTCCACCGCCGGCGGGGCGACCATGTTCGTCACGGGGTTCCTGCGCGGGTCCGCGGCGCTGCTGGCCGCCGATCCGAGGCTGTTCGACCTGATCGACGGCTGGCTGACCGGCCTGTCGGCGGAGGCGTTCGCGGACGCGGTCCCGTTGCTGCGCAAGGCGGTCGGCGATTTCAGCGCGGCCGAGCGGCGCACGCTGGGCGAGCGGGTGGCCACCGGGGGCGGCGGCACCTCGGCCGGGGACGGCGCGTGGGACGAGCCGAGGGCGCAGCGGCTGAGCGCGCACGTGCGGGGACTGCTGGAGGGGGCTGGCCGATGACGGACGAGCAGGAGCGGTTGCGGCGCTGGCGGTTGCTGCTCGGCGGGGCGGCCGGGCAGCTGGGCGGGCTGGGTGCGGACGACCAGCGCAGGGACTCGGCGCTGACCGCGCTCTACGGCGGCGGCGAGGGCGGGGACGGCAAGCGGGGCGCCAACCTGGCGGGCAGCGCCCCGGTGCTGCACCGCTGGCTCGGGGACGTGCGCGACTACTTCCCGACCTCCGTGGTGCAGGTGATGCAGCGCGACGCCGTCGACCGGCTCGGGCTGAACAAGTTGTTGCTGGAGCCCGAGTTGCTGGCCTCGGTGGAACCGGACGTGCACCTGGTGAGCACCCTGGTCTCGCTCTCGCGGGCGATCCCGGCGCGCACCAGGGAGACCGCCCGCGCGGTGGTGCGCAAGGTGGTGGCGGAGATCGAGCGCAGGCTGGCCGACCGGGTGCTGGCCGCGGTGCACGGCTCGATCGACCGGTCCCGGCGCACCCGCAGGCCACGACTGTCCGATGTGGACTGGTCGGCCACGATCCGGGCGAACCTGAAGAACTACCAGCCCGCACAGCGCACGCTGGTGGTCGACGGGCTGCGCGGTCAGCAGCGGCGCAGCCGCACGGCCTCGCTGCGCGACGTGGTGCTGCTGGTGGACCAGTCGGGTTCGATGGCCGAGTCGGTGGTCTACTCGGCGGTGTTCGGCGCGGTGCTGGCCTCGATCCGCGCGGTGGAGACCCGGCTGGTGGTGTTCGACACCGAGGTGGTCGACCTGACCGAGAGCCTGGACGACCCGGTGGACGTGCTGTTCGCGACCCAACTCGGCGGCGGCACCGACATCAACCGCGCGGTGGCCTATGGGCAGTCGCTGGTCCGCCGTCCCGCCGACACCGTCGTGGTGCTGATCAGCGACCTGTTCGAGGGCGGGGTGGCCGGTGAACTGCTGCGCCGGGTGCGCGAACTGGTCGCCAGCGGGGTGACCGTGGTGGTGCTGCTGGCGCTGTCCGACAGCGGGACCCCAGCCTACGACCACGAGCTCGCGGCGAAACTGTCCGCGCTGGGTGCCCCGGCTTTCGCGTGCACCCCGGACCGGTTCCCCGAGCTGCTGGCCACCGCGCTGCGCCGGGAGGACGTGGGGGCCTGGGCCGAGCAGGCCGGGATGGGGGTGGGCCGCTAGCAGGTGCGAAGAACTCGGCCGCGGTCCATCCTCCTGGTGGGGGACCTGACGAAGGTGGGGTTTCCAGCAGGCCCCACTCAGGTTAGGCTCGCCTAAGTTCAGGAGGTGAGTGATGACCCAGGCCACCCGTCGGCCCCAGGCACCGAACTCGGCCGAGCGCGCGCGGACGATCGCCGCCCGCGGCGGCAAGGCCGCCCTGGTGCCCTCGCCCGGCCCCGAGCTGGGGCACTGCTCCAGCGCCGAGGCCGAGGCGGAGCGGGTCAGCCCGCTGCTGCACCACGTGCACGCGGACGGTTCGGCGACCCTCCTGCTGGACGACGACCACCCCCTGGTCTCGGCCACCTGGCAGGCGCCGCGCGGGGAGCTGACCGCGATGCTGGAGCTGACCGACGCGGCCCCGGTGCCGCTGCGGGAGCCGGTGCGCGGACTGCTCTGGATCACGGGCTGGCTGCGCGCACTGACCGGGGAGGAGGCCAGGGCCGCCGTGCTGGAGGTGGTGGAGCGCCGCCCCGACCCGAGGCTGCTGGACGCGGGCCACGGGGCGACCGTGTTGCGGCTGACCCCGGCCTCGATGGTGGTGGCCGACGCCGAGGGCACCAGCTCGATCCGGCCCAGCGAGTTCAGCGAGGCCGAGCCGGACCCGTTCGCGCACTACGAGGACGGCTGGCTGCGGCACCTTGAACTGTCCCACCGGGATGTGGTGGAACTGCTGTGCCGGCACCTGCCGGACCACCTGCGCGGCGGGCACGTCCGGCCGCTGGGACTGGACCGCTTCGGGCTGCGCCTGCGGGTGGAGGCCGTGGAGGGCGACCACGACGTGCGGATCGCCTTCGCGCACCCGGTGACCACGCCCAAGGAACTGGCCGCCGAGCTGCGCAGGCTGCTGGGCTGCCCGTTCATGGCCCAGGTCCACTACGGCTGACACACGGGAACCGGGGTAGCGTCCGCCGCGTGGCGAGCACCCTCCGCAGCTGGCTGGCCCCCGCGCGGGTCAGCGACGACCTGGTCACCGACCCGGTTCAGCGCCGTGGCTACACCCTGGAACTGCTGATCGTCTTCAGCATGACGCTCGGCCTTTCCGGGTTGCGCAGCCTGCTCTCGCTGCTGAACTCGCTGTTGCAGCCCAAACCGCTGAACCAGCAGAGCGTGGCGCTGAACGTGCAGCAGTCCACGATCAGCCTGCTGGACCTGCTCGCCCAACTGGCCAGCGTGCTGCAACTGCTGGCCTGGGGCGCGCTCGGCGCGTACCTGCTGTGGCGGGCGGGCATCGGGCTGGCCAAGATCGGGCTGGACCGCACGCGCCCCGGTCGCGACCTGCTCGGCGGGCTGGGACTGGCCGCGCTGATCGGCATTCCCGGCCTGGCCTTCTACTTCCTGACCAGGGCGCTGGGCGTGAACCTCACCGTGGTGCCCTCGGCCCTGGGCGACACCTGGTGGCGCGTCCCGGTGCTCGTGCTCTCCGCCTTCGGCAACGCCTGGGCCGAGGAGGTGCTGGTCGTCGGCTACCTGATCACCCGGCTGCGCCGCTTCGGCTGGGGCGAGAACCGCTCGCTGCTGGCCGCGGCCGTGCTGCGCGGCTCGTACCACCTGTACCAGGGCTTCGGCGGGTTCCTCGGCAACATCGTCATGGGGCTGGTGTTCGGCCGGGTGTGGCAGCGCACGAACCGGCTGTGGGCGCTGGTCCTCGCACACACCCTGCTCGACGTGGTCTCCTTCGTCGGATACGCGCTGCTCCGAGGGGTTGTACCCGGCCTGTAGTGAACCCGAACGGCGCATGCAACGATTCGTTGCTCAGAAGCGTGAACTTATTAACGAATCGCTTGTCACAAGTGCATTCTGTTTCTGAAATCACCGTCACACCCACTTGAGGGGCGACAATTCAACCGTCGCGTGGTTACCCTCAACCCCGTGACCTCCCACATCAGCTCCGCCACGGACGAGCACCCCACGCCGAGGGTCGACAGCGAGGTCGGTCCGCTGCGGACGGTGCTGCTGCACCGCCCCGGCCTGGAACTCAAGCGGCTCACCCCGCGCAACAACGACCAGTTGCTGTTCGACGGCATCCCGTGGGTCGGCAGGGCCCAGGAGGAGCACGACGCCTTCGCCGCGGTGCTGCGCTCGCGCGGGGTCGAGGTCCTGCTGCTGGCGGACCTGCTGATGACCGCGCTGGACGACCAGCGGGCGCGGTCGGCGGGCATCTACGCCTCGGTGGACGAGCGCAGGCTGGGCATCGACCTGGCCGACTCGCTGCGCTCGCACCTGTCCACGGTGGGGCAGGAGGAACTGGCCAACGTGCTGATGGCGGGCATGACCTTCGAGGAGCTGCCCGCCGCCGAGGGCGCCTCGCTGGTGCGGCACATGCACCGCCCGCACGACTTCGTCATCGACCCGCTGCCCAACCTGCTGTTCACCCGCGACTCCTCGGCCTGGGTCGCGGACCGCGTCGCGGTGTCCTCGCTGGTGATGCCCGCACGGCGGCGCGAGTCCTCGATCACCGACCTGATCTACGCCTACCACCCGCGCTTCGCGAAGACCTCCCGCGCCTACGGTGCGCACTCGGCCCCGTTGGAGGGCGGGGACGTGCTGCTGCTTGCCCCCGGCGTGATGGCCATCGGCGTCGGTGAGCGCACCACCCCGGCGGGCGCGGAGTCCTTCGCCCGCTCGGTGTTCATGGACGGCCTGGCACACACCGTGCTCGCGGTGCCGATCGCCCAGGAACGCGCGACCATGCACCTGGACACCGTCTGCACCATGGTCGACGTGGACGCCGTGGTGATGTACCCGGCGATCCGCGACACGCTGTCGGCCTACTCGCTGCGCCCCGACGGCAGCGGCGGGGTGCTGGTGGACGGCCCCGCGCCGTTCCTGTCGGCGGCGGCCGAGGCGATGGGCATCGAGCGGCTGCGCGTGATCGACACCGGGCTGGACTCGGTGACCGCCGAGCGCGAGCAGTGGGACGACGGCAACAACACCCTGGCGGTCGCGCCGGGTGTGGTGATCGCCTACGAGCGCAACGTGGAGACCAACGCACGCCTGGAGGAGGCCGGGGTCGAGGTGCTGCGGATCAGCGGCTCCGAGCTGGGTTCGGGGCGCGGCGGCCCGCGCTGCATGTCCTGCCCGGTGCTGCGGGACCCGCTGAATTAGGGCCGCTGTGGAGTAACTCCAGGGCCATGATGGAAGGGAGACAACCGAATCATGGCCCTGGGAGTCCATTGTGGAGTATCGCAATCTGGGTGGTAGTGGCTGCTCGGTCTCGGCGTTCGCGCTGGGCACCATGACCTTCGGCAACACCACCAGCGAGGCGGATTCGTTCACGCAGCTCGACAGGTTCGTCGAGGTGGGCGGCACCCTCGTGGACACCGCGGACGTCTACGTCGGCGGGGAGTCCGAGAAGATCATCGGCCGGTGGCTCGCCGACCGGCCGGACGAGATCACCGACCGCGTCGTGCTCGCCACCAAGGGCCGCTTTCCCACCAGCGAGGAGCCCAACGGGGCGGGTCTGTCCCGGCGGCACCTCGACCGCGCGCTGACCGCCTCCCTGCGCAGGCTCGCGGTGGACGCCATCGACCTGTACCAGGTGCACGCCTGGGACCCGGTGACCCCGATCGAGGAAACCCTGTCCTTCCTGGACAGTGCGGTGCGCGCGGGCAAGATCCGCTATGTCGGACTGTCCAACTTCACCGGCTGGCAGGTGCAGAAGACGGTGGACGTAGCCGAGTTCGGCGGGTTCGCCCGGCCGGTGACCCTGCAACCCCAGTACAGCCTGCTGTGCCGGGAGATCGAGTGGGAGATCGTGCCCTCCTGCGAGGAGAACGGGCTCGGCCTGCTGCCCTGGTCCCCGCTGGCTGGCGGGGTGCTCACCGGCAAGTACGAGCAGGGGGCCAAGCCCGCCGAGGACACCCGGCTGGCCGAGGAGCGCATGGCGCTGTTCTTCGCCGGGCGCACCCAGGAGCAGCGGACCTGGGACGTGGTCGACACGCTGCGGCAGATCGCGCAGGAGCGCGACTCCACCCCGTCCCGCATCGCGCTGGCGTGGGTCGCGGGCCGTCCCGCGGTCAGCTCGGTGATCCTCGGGGCGCGCACCGTCGAGCAGTTGGCGGACAACCTCGGCGCGGTGGACCTGGTGCTCACCGAGAAGGAGGAGCAGCGGCTGACCGCGGCCAGCGAGGTGTCCGTGGACTACCCGTACGGCGGTATGGCCCTGCAACAGCGGACCCGTCCGCTGGCCGGCGGCTGGCCCGCCCGGATGGGGGCCGGTACCACGGCGCCCCCGAGGTGAACCCCTGATCGGGTGACGGGGTAGACATGGCGGCACAGCAGGCGAGACAAAGAGGAGCCACCAGGGTGAGCGGTTTCATCCACTGGTACGAGAACGGCTGGTCCGCCGACCGCGCCGCGAGAACTGTCGCCAGGATCGAGTCACTGGGTCTGTCCCTGTCCGAGGACACCGACCGGAACGCGCTGCTGGGCCGACTCTCGCTGACCGAGATCACCCGGCTGGACGTGGAGTTCTGGCTGGACGCGGACACGGCGCTGTACGGCCGGTTCCGCAGGGTCGGCGGCGACGTGGTCGCGCAGGAGTTCGACCTGGACGGCCTGTCCTCGGTCGAGCAGAACCAACTGGTGCAGGGCATCGCCGAGTTGTTCGGCGAGGACGCGGACAACACGGTCGGCTTCGTGGTCGACCGCTCGGGCTGTTCCGAGGACGTCGAGTGGGACGAGGTCGTGCTCGGCCACCCGAAGATCGTCACGGTACGACCGGACGTGCTCGCACTGCCCTGCACCGTGATCGAGGACCTGCACCCGGAGTTGCAGAAGCTGAATGGTCGGGCAATGGGTGCGTTGACCGTCTACGACCGGACCAACGTGCTCGCCGGAGCCTGATCCGGCGGAGTTGTCCACAACCAGTGCACAGGTTCGGTGCACAGCCTGCCCCGGTGCGGCTCGCGGAGTTCCCGCAGCTCACCGGGGCTTTCGCGTTCTGCGACCGGAAGTTGCACAACTCCTGTCACCAGGTTGTGCACAGTTGTCCCCAGGTTGTCCACAGCCGGAATTAGGTGAGGATAACCAGGGCGGGTCAATAGCACATCCTTACTTGCGAATACCAGACCCATTCGGAGTACGGTTGTGGCATGTCCCCCCACAACGGCACCACGAAGTTCCACGAATTGCTGCGGGCGCAGATCCGCAACGAGTTCACCGCCGCCCAGCAGTACACGGCGATCGCGGTCTGGTTCGACGGCCAGGACCTGCCCCGGCTGGCGGCGCACTTCTACCGCCAGTCCCTCGAGGAGCGCAACCACGCCATGATGATCGTCCAGTACCTGCTGGACAACGACATCACCGTGGCCATTCCCGGCGTCGGCGAGGTGCGCAACGAGTTCGACTCCGTGCGCGAGCCGGTCGAGCTGGCGCTGCAGCAGGAGCGCACCGTCACCGACGAGATCACCACGCTGGCCAGGGCCGCCCGCGACGAGGGCGACTACCTCGGCGAGCAGTTCATGCAGTGGTTCCTCAAGGAGCAGGTCGAGGAGGTCTCCTCGATGTCCACGCTGCTGCACACCGTGGACCGCGCGGGGGACAACGTCTTCCACATCGAGGACTTCCTGGCCAGGGAGTCCGTGGGCGAGGAGGGCAACGACCCGACCGCGCCGAAGGTCGCGGGCGGCAAGGTCTGACCCGGCGGTGGTCCGGCGGCGTCGCGGGGACCGCCACCGGACCACTGTGCTCGGTTACTGCTCGGCCAGTTCCCTGGGCAGCGCGAAGACCCCCGACTCGTCCGGCGGGAAGTCCACGACGGCCAGCACCGCGGAGGTGTTGATCGGCCCGTAGACGTGCGGGAACAGGATGCCCGCCGGGTGCTCGGGCACGCCCTGCTCCCAGCGCACGGTGGCGTCCAGGCTGACCGGGTCGATCACCAGTAGCACCAGGTCGGTGCGACCGGCGAACACCGCGTTGGCGGGGATGTGCGCCGTGCCGGGGTCGGAGCAGTGCACGAAGCCGACCTCGTCCAGGGAGGCGGGGGCGTGCACGCCCTCCTCCTCGGCGACCGCCCACTCCGCCTGTGAGCAGATGTGCAGGATCATGAGTTATCCACATCCTCCTGTGGACAGCCTGGGGACAACTGTGGACAACCAGACTGCTCTTGTGGGCAACTACTTGTGGGCAACTAGCGGAGCGTCACCTGGCGGCCCCGCAGTGCCCTATCGCAGCGTGACCTGGCGGCCCCGCAGCCCGTCGTGGGCGCGGCGCTCGCTGTCGGTCAGCTGCTCGTCCGCCGTGGCCAGTGCTCCGGTCAGCCGGGTGCTGAGCGCCTCGGCGCCCGCGGCCCACTCGCTGGAGTGCAGCTCGGGGTCCAGGTCCCAGACCGGCACGGACAGGCCGTGCGCGCGGAAGGACCCGGCGTAGCGGGAACCCTCGCCCAGGTTCAGCTCGTTGCGGGCCGCCAGCTTGGCCATGGCGTTGAGCAGCTGCTCCTCCGGCTCGGGGCGGACCCAGCGCAGGTGTGCCTTGTCGCCCGCGTCCACCCAGTAGGCGGCGTGCACCCCGGGGGCCGACAGCCGCGCGCTGGGCATGATCGCGGCGTTGGCCCGCTCCAGTGACAGGGCCACGTCCCCGGTGGCCTGCGTGTCCTCGGGCAGCCACCAGGCGAAGTCCTCGTGCAGCACCGGCTCCAGCGGCTGGTCGGCGACCAGCAGGTCCTGAAGGCGGCCCGGCTCGTCCCCGTTGTCCACACCCACGATCGGCAGCGCGTCCCCGGGCTCGGCGGTCAGCGCCCACCGGATGGCCCGCGCCACGTCCCGGCTCAGGTCCCCGGAGCGGGTCTGCACCTGGAGCCCGACGAAGGCGACGCCGTCGCTGCGGACCAGCGCGGCCGCGGCCATGGGCAGGACGGTGGCCAGAGTGACCTGGCGGGGCACGTCCCCGGCGAGCGGCAGGGCGGCGGTGGCGGAGGGCACGAACTCGCGCAGCGCGATCAGCTCCGGCTCGGCGGCCAGCCCCTCGAACGGGCGGGAGATGATCACGTCGGCGGGGCCGCCCGCGGAGCCGTGACACGCCTTGTAGCGCTTGCCCGATCCACAGGGGCACGGCTGCCTGGGGTTGACGCCGTCAGTGCTGTTGACCGCCGGGCGCTTGACAGCCGTCCGCTTGGCCACGGTTCCTCCAGGTGCTGGTGCTCAGGACTGGGCGACGGTAGCCGACGGTCCCTGGCCCAGCAGTCGCCGGGTGTTGGCGGGTGCGTTGGTGGCCAGGTAGCGCACGCCGAGCCGCTGGCACAGCTCGATGTCGGCCTGCTCGTCCACGGTCCAGCAGTACGTGTCGTGGCCGCGCTCCGCGCTGCGCGCGACGTAGTCGGGGTCGTTGCGCAGCATGTGGATGCCCGGCCCGGTGATGTCCGCCCAGGGCGGCAGCTCCCCCGAGCCCCTGCCGGGCGTGAACCGGGCCAGCAGCAGCACGGTCGGCAGCTTCGGGGCGTGTTCGCGGACCCTGCGGACCGCGCGGGTGGAGAAGGACATCACCACGATGGGCGACTCCTCCTTGGCCGCGGGCGTGGCCAGCCCGTGCCGGTGCAGTTGCGCGACGAGCTTGGCCTCCACCAGCCCGGCGTAGCGGACCGGGTGCTTGGTCTCCACGAACAGCTTGACGCTCGGCCTGGTGTCGGCGATGAGCCCGAGCAGCGCTTCCAGGGTCAGCAGCCCGCGTTCGGCCGGGTCGGCGGAGGGCACCGCGAACGGCTCGTGCACCAGTTCGTCCGCGGAGTCCGGCAACTCGTGGTGCCACTGCCCGTAGTCGAGCTCGCTGAGCCGGTCCAGGGTCAGCTCGCTGACCACCCCGCGCCCGTTGGAGGTGCGGTTGACGGTGCGGTCGTGCAGGCACACCAGGTGGCCGTCCCTGGTCAGGCGCACGTCGCACTCCAGCCCCTCCGCGCCCTGCTCCAGGGCCAGGGCGTAGGCGGCGAGCGTGTGTTCGGCACGGTGCTGGGAGGCACCCCTGTGCGCGACGATCTCGGGGCGGTGCACAGCCGCATCATGCGGCAAGCGGGTGAACCGCAGGTGACGGGGTGCGGACCATTCCGCCCTGGACCTCGGCTCGGTGTGCGACTTAGCGTGCAGTGCATGACAATGTTCGACCCGCAGGACCCCGAGTTCCTCGCCGACCCTTACCCCGCGTTCGACGCGTTGCGCGCCGTCGGCGAGGTGCACGACCACCCCGGGCTCGGCATGGCCGTCGCGGTGTCGCACTCGGCGTGTTCGGCGGTGCTGCGCCACCGCGGCCTGGGCCGGGTCTGGTCGGACGTCAAGCCGGTGGAGCAGTTCGCCGCGGTCAACCTGCTGCACCGCAACTCGCTGCTGGAGAGCGAGCCGCCCAAGCACACCCGGCTGCGGAGACTGATCGCGGGCGCCTTCGCGCGCGGGCACGTGGAGCGGCTGCGCCCGTGGGTCGCCGAGCTGGCCGGCAGGCTGGTGGACGGGCTCGCCGAGAAGATCGAGGCCGGGGACAGCGCCGACCTGCTCGTCGAGGTGGCCGGCCCGCTGCCCGTCGAGGTGATCGCCGAACTGCTCGGCGTACCCGGCCCCGACCGGGCGCTGTTGCAGCCGTGGTCGAACGCGATCGTGAAGCTCTACGAGTACGGCCTACCGCCGCAGACCCGGGAGGCCGCCGAGCGCGCCGCCGCCGAGTTCGTGGCCTACCTGCGGGAGCTGATCGCGCTGCGCCGCAGGCAGCCCGGGTCGGACCTGGTCAGCGACCTGGTCGCGGAGACCGACACCGATGGCGCCCGGCTGACCGAGGACGAGCTGGTGGCCACGGCGGTACTGCTGCTGATGGCCGGGCACGAGGCTTCGGTGAACGTGGTCGGCAACGGGGTGCTCGCCCTGATGCGGCACCGCGACCAGTGGCAGCGCCTGGTCGAGGACCCGGCTCTGCTGCCGACCGCCGTCGAGGAGCTGATCCGCTTCGACTCCCCGCTGCAACTGTTCGAGCGCACCGCCGCCACCGAGGTCGAGATCGCCGGCCACGTGGTGAAACCCGGGGAGAAGATCGCCGCCCTGCTCGGTGCCGCCGCCCGCGACCCGCTCGTCTTCGACTCCCCCGGCACCCTGGACGTGGGCCGCTCCCCCAACGCCCACCTCGGTTTCGGCGCGGGTATCCACTACTGCGTCGGCGCCCCGCTCGCCCGCCTGGAGATCGGCGCCACACTCTCGGCCTTGACACGCCGCCTGCCCACCGCCCAGCTCGCCGAAACCCCAGCTCGACGCGCTGAGTTCGTCATCCGCGGCCTGCGCTCGCTGCACCTGACGAGCTGAGTTGTCCACAGCCGCCGAGTTGTCCACATGTTGATCTCCGCCAAGATCAACTGCGGGCGGCGGGCGGTAGACTGGACTTGGGGTCGCCCCCCAGGGAGTGGCGGGGGATGGAGTTAGGTCAGCGGACCGACCCGGGCGCCCGGACGGCGCGCAGTGGGGGCGCGGGGCTGTCGGTGACGCGCAGGACGCGCAGCCGGTGCACGGTGGTCAGGTCGACCGGTTCGAGCAACGTGGTGATCCGGGCGATGAACTGGGCGCTGGCCACGGCGAGGAACGCGGCCACGAGGTCGGCGAGCAGGTGCAGCTCCACGCCGTTGGCCATGCCCTGCACGCTGCCGTCCAGGAACAGCACGAGCATCGTCACGAGGAACAGCACCTGGCTGAGGGCCCAGGCTCCCCACCACCACAGCAGCTGCCGGGAGGGCTTGGGGCGCTCGGAGGCGGGCTGGCGGGCCGCGGTGTGCTCCAGCTCGGCGAGGATCGACCCGGCGAGCACCAGGTTCAGTCCGGGAACCAGCAGGCCGAACAGCACCTGGCGACGGGAGCGGGCGGGCACCTGGTCGGCGGCGGTGGCGGCGACCTGCCTGGCCCGCAGCAGCCAGCCGAGCGCGAGCAGCGCGGAGGCCACGGCGCTGACGGCCGACACGACACCGGCGGTGACGACCAGCGCGTCGGAGTAGGCCAGGACCTCACGGGAGAGCGCACCGTCCCGGCTGAGCAGCAGCAGCACGAACCGCCAGCCCTCGCCGACGGCGGCAAGCCCGAGCGTGGCGGCGGTCAGCCACAGGGTCAGCGCCGCGTTGCGGGCCAGCATGCGCAACTGGTCCACCGGCTTGGCGGTGGAGCCGCCCGTGGGCACGGACACCGGCCAGCGCCAGGACAGCCGGGGGAAGCCCCAGCGCGGCGGAGCCGGGTACGAGGGCGGGCCGGTGTACGGCGAAGGCCGCCGGAACCGGCCCGTCCGCGAACCTGACTGCGGCAGCGCACGGGGCGGCGGGGTGGCCACCCACTCCCACTGCCGCTGGGGGTGCACGGTCAGATCACCTCGGGCTCGACGCCGTCGTGCTCGCCGACCATCGTGCGGCCCGTCGCGGCCCAGGCACCCATGCCCCCGGCCACGTTGGTGGCGTCCCAGCCGTTCTGGTTCAGGTACGCCGTGGCGCGGGCGGAGCGGCCGCCGCTGCGGCAGATCACGTACACCTCGTTGTCCTGCGGTACCTCGGCCAGCCGGGCGGTCAGGTCCCCGAGCGGGATGTGCAGCGCTTCGGGGGCGTGCCCGGCCTGCCACTCGTCGTCCTCGCGCACGTCGAGCAGCACGGCGTCCTCGGGCAGTTCCTCGACCGCGACGGTCGGCACCTGCAGCGGCATCATGCGGCAAATGCTGCCACGCCGCCCCGTTGGTCGGCTGTGAGGGCGTCAGCCGAGCGTGGCCAGGTAGTCCCCGACCTGCGTCAACTGCTGTTGGGTCAGCGGCACCGAGCGCCGCCCCACCCCCTTGGGCACCGCCAGCTGACCGGTGTCCTTGGTCCAGTTGACGCTGCCGAACCCCTCGGCGACCAGCACGTACAGGTGCCGGTTGGCGGTGTAGACCCGCAGCGCCTGCGAGGGGTGGCCGGGGTCGTCGCTGTTCACGCCGTAGAGCTGAAGCACCGTGCCGTTGGACAGGGTCTTGCGCAGCGGCGTGGTGCAGCCGCCGTAGACGAACGCCTCGGCGTCGGCGGCCTCGGCTGGCGCCCCGGCGTAGGCCCTGACCTCGGTCAACAGGCTGCCGGGGCCGCCCGAGTCGGTGATGTCGATCCAGACCGTGCCGAGCAGGCCGTCCGACCGCTTCAGCGAGGAGGACCAGTCGGTGTTGGTCAGCGCGACCTTGGCCGAGGGGGCCACCCGCTGCACGGTCTCGGTCAGCACCTTGGCCAGCAGGGCGCCGTCCAGCTCCGGGGCCCTCGAGTTGTCCGGCATCGTCACCCAGTGACCGCAGGTCACCTTGGCCCCCGGTTCCGGGGACGCCGGACTGGCGGTCACCGGAGCGGGTCCCCAGCCGGACGGCAGGTTGCCCGTCGAGGCGACCACGGTGGTCGGTGGGCTGGCCACCGGGGCCTCACCGGGCCCCTGCCAGCCGCGCAGCACGGCGGAGCCGAGCCCGACCCCGGCCACCACCGTCACCACCCCGGCGGCGGCGACCAGCCTGCGTGCCCGCACCCGGCGCCTGCCCCGTCGCAGGACCTCGTCCAACTGGGTGCGCACGGGCGGGGCCGGGGCGTCCAGCTCGGCGCGCAGGGCGGCGAGCAGTTCCTCGTCGTGCCTGTCCACCAGCCTCACCCCGCCACCTGCAACAACAGGACGTCCCCGGTGACAGCCCCGTACGCCTTACGCAGGGTAGCCAGGCCACGCGCGGTCTGGCTCTTGACGGTCCCGGTGGTGCAGCCCAGGGTCTCGGCCACCTCCTCGACGGACAGGTCGCGCACGAATCTCAGCACCAGCACGGCGCGCTGCCTCGGCGGCACCTCCTGCAACGCCGCGAGCAGGGAGGGCCGGTCCTCGGAGGCCGACAGGTCCGGCTGCACCGCCTGGTCGGGCGGGTCGGCGACCACCTGCTCGCGCCGCCTGCCGCGCCGCTTGGTGTCCAGGAAGGTCCTGGTCAGCACGGTGTGCAGGTAGGCGTCCGCGCTGTCGATGCGGACCTTGTTCCACCGGCCGTACATGCTCACGAAGGCGCTCTGCGCGATCTCCTCGGCCTCCAGCCAGTTGCCGCACAGGGCGTGCGCGGTGCGGCGGGCGGAGTCGAACCTGCTGGTGAAGAACTCGGCGAAACTCTCGTCACGCTGTGCCACGCCAACGTCCTTCCGCTGCCACACAGACTCATCCCAAGGGGTGACGTCGAACGGGTGGAAAGGGTTGCTCCCCGTTGTCAGGAACGTCGGGCCCGGAGCCTGGAGCGGATGGCCAGCCTGCGGTGCCGCCCATCGGACTGGCCCTCGCCGAACCGCAGCACATCCCGGTCCTTGATGAAGCCGAGCGGGTCGGGGGCGTGCAGCCGCAGCATGATCCGGTTGACCTCCTCGGGGCGGCGCCGGTGGGTCGCCTTGCTGACGATGATCATCGTGCCGAAGGCGAGCGGCACCGTGACCAGCGCGGGCTGCTGCAACAGGGCGGGCGCCCAATCCCCGGTGTAGCCGCTGACGATGTCGGTGATCATCGCGCAGGCCACGCACACCCCGCCGACCACCATGCCCGCGCCCGCGCCGATCCAGGTCAGCCCGCGCCACCAGATGCCCAGGATCAGCAGCGGGCAGAAGGTGGAGGCGGCCATGGCCAGCGCCATGCCGACGCCGAGGGACACGTCATGCGAGCGCAGGCCCAGGGCAGCGGCCACCGGCACGACCATCACCAGCAGGGTGGACCAGCGGAAGTCGCGGACCCGGCCGCGGGACACGTCGGTGGACACCACCCCGGCCAGGCTCACCAGTAGCCCGGAGGAGGTGGACATGAACGCGGCGAACGCGCCCGCGGCGGCCAGCGCGCCGATCATCTGGCCGAACACGTTGGGCAGCATCGCCTGCGGCAGCAGCAGCAGCGCCGTGTCGGTGCGGCCGGTGACCAGCAGCCCCGGCTCGTACAGCCTGGCCAGCGCCCCCAGCAGGGCCGGGAACAGGTAGAACGCGCCGAGCAGCAGCAGCACGTGCAGGGTGGTGCGGCGGGCCGACCGGCCGTCCGGGTTGGTGTAGAAGCGGGCCAGGATGTGCGGCAGGCCCAGGATGCCCAGGAAGGTCGCGAAGATCAGCGAGTAGGTGTTGAACAGGGCCGACCGGCCACCGGACTGCGGGCGCAGCCAGTCGGAGTTGTGCACGGTGGCGCCCTCGACCATGGGCACCGTGGCGCCCGCCGGGAAGCTCAGCCTGGTGTGCGCGGAGACGTCCTTGACCCCACTGAGCCAGATCGCCTTGCCGTTGGCGGGCATGCCGTCGACGACCCCGTTGACCTCGAGCCGGATCGGCTCCACCACCCTGATCCGCACCGAGTCGTCCAGGGTGACCGTGGTGTCCGCGGTGAAGACCGGGATCTTGGTGGAGGTCAGGTCGTGCTGGCCCTCCGGGGGGCCGCCCACCACGAACACCGTGAACAGCACGAAGGCGGGCGCGGTGATCGCGAAGACCTTCACCCAGTACTGGAAGGCCTGCACCAGGGTGATCGCACGCATGCCGCCGGAGAGCACGTTGACGATCACCACCACGGTGACCAGCACGATCCCGGCCCACTCCGGGGTCCCGGGCACCACGGTGGCCAGCGTGAGCCCCGCGCCCTGCAACTGCGGGATCAGGTAGATGTAGCCGATCGCCACGGTGACGATGGCCGCCACACCGCGCAGGCCCTTGGAGCCGAGCCGGGCCTCCACGAAGTCCGGCAGGGTGTACGCCCCGGAGCGGCGCAGCGGGGCGGCCACGAACAGCAGCAGCGCGAAGTAGCCCGCGGTGAAGCCGATGGCGTACCAGAGCTGGTCCGGCCCCTCCTTGAGGACCAGCCCGGCGATGCCGAGGAAGGAGGCGGCGGACAGGAACTCACCGGAGATCGCCGCCGCGTTCTGGTTGGCGGAGACCCTACGCCTGGCGACGAGGAAGTCCCTGGTGGTGTTGGCCGTGCGGGAGCCGTAGTACCCCAGGTAGAAGGTCAGCACGACGACCACGACGATGCACGCGCACGCCCACAGGTTGAAGGTCACGTGGCCCCGCTCAGCGATCGACCATGCTGACGAAGTCCCGCTCGTGCCGTTCCGCCCTGCGCACGAACCAGACCCCCATGCCGTAGATCAGCGGGTACGGGGCGGCCCCGAGCAACACCCAGGACAGCCGGATACCGAACACCGTCAGGTCGGCGAAATCAGGGAACAGGTAGAACAGCAGGGGCAGGCTCGCCAGGGTCACCATGGTCAGCAGTGCCATGGTCAGCGCGGTGCGGAACTGGGCGCGGACCAGGCTGCGCACCAGGTGCTCGCCGACGCTGGTCTGCTCCTCCAGCTCAACGATGGTGCGGGCGACGCCGCGGGTGGCCTTGCTCTCGGCCAGGACGACCTTCTTGCGGCGCTGCGGCCTGCGCGTCACGCCCTCCTGCTGCCCCCCGTCCTCGCCCTCACCGGTCACGTCCCGTTGCCCCAGCCGTGCTTGGGCTGGCGCACCAGGCGGTCCTTGAGCTCACGGGTGTGCCTGCGGCTGACCGGCAGTTCCTTCTCGTCGGTGCCGGTGCCCACCACCACGGTGTAACCCGACGAGCCCATGCGCAGCTCGGTGACCAGCGGCAGGGACACCAGGAAGGACCGGTGGATGCGGATGAAGCCCGCGTCGGCCCAGCGCTCCTCCAGCTGTGCCAGCGGGATGCGCACCAGGTGGCTGCCCTCCACGGTGTGCAGCCGGGCGTAGTCGCCCTGGGCCTCCACGTAGCGCACGCTGGAGCGGGGCACCAGCTTGGTGGTGCCCGCCAGTTCGACCGGGATGACCTCGTCGTCCTCGCGCTGCTCCGGCAGGCCGCCCGCCGGGGTCTGCGGGGCCGCGGTCAGTGCGCGGAACTTCGCCACCCTGTCCACCGCCATGTCCACCCTGGCCTGTTGCGGCGGCTTCACGATGTAGTCCAGCGCGCCCAGCTCGAAGGCGGTGACCGCTTCCTCGGACAGCCCGGTGACGAACACCAGCTGCGGCTTCTCCCGGAACGCGTTGATGACCTGGGCCAGCTCCAGACCGGACAGTCCGGGCATGGAGATGTCGGCGAACACGGCGTCCACGGGGCACAGCCCGCGGTCCAGCCGCTGCTTGGTCTCCGGGTCCGAGCCGCGGATGACGCGCAGCGCCTCCGCGGCGTCGTACGCGCCGATAACCCGCCTGACCTGCGGGTTCTGGTCCAGCAGGTAGGTCAGTTCGTCCAGCCCGTGTGCCTCGTCGTCCACGGCCAACACGAGGAGACCCGGCGTGGTGTCCTGAATGCTCACTGTGCCGCGCAATCTTGCCGATCGACCGGTGTTGTGTCCATCTTCGACCACCCGCCAATTCGGGTGAAGCTGGCCCCCGTGCAGCAGGCCAGCTACAGACCGAAACGCGACCAGGCCACGCGTTGTTCAACCGCGTCCACCGCCGCCAGCAGGCGATCCGCGGGCGAGGCCAGCGCGGCCGAGGCGAGGCCCAGCCTGGCCAACAGCGGCCTGCGCGGCTCGGCGAGGGCCAGTTCGGCCTCCGGGAAGCGCTGCTTGACCACCTGGCGTGCCGAGCCCAGGCCGTCCACCAGCCCCAGCCCCAGCGCCTTGGCCCCGGTCCACACCTCGCCGGAGAACAGCTCCTCGGCGGAGCCGGTCAGCTTGTCCCCGCGCCGCTCGCGCACCCAGTCGGTGAACTGCTCGTGCAGCTGCGCCTGCATGGCCTTGAGCCAGCGGACGTCCTCCTCCTTCTCCGGGCTGAACGGGTCGAGCCGGTGCTTGTTCTCCCCCGCCGTGTGCACCCTGCGCTCCACGCCGAACCGCTCCAGCAGCCCGTTGAGGCCGAAGCTCGCGCTGATCACGCCGATCGAGCCCACCATGGAGGTGCGGTGCGCGTAGATCTCGTCCGCGGCGCAGGCCAGCCAGTAGCCGCCGGAGGCCGTCACGTCCTCGCAGAAGGCCAGCACCGGCACGCGCTTCTCGTCGGCCAGCTCGCGGATCCGCTCGGCGACCAGCGCGGACTGGGTCGGCGCCCCGCCCGGCGAGTTGATCGTCAGCGCCACGGCTACCAGCCGCTCGTGCCCGAACGCCTTGGTCAGCGCCGAGTCCACCGCGTTCAGGCTGATGCTGCCCCGGTTCACCGGCGAGGGGGTCGGGGTGATCACGCCGTGCAGCCGCACGACGGAGACCACGGGCGACTTGTCGACCCGGTCCCCGATCAGGGGCAACCTCGACACCAACTTCTCGGTCAGCTTGTCCGCGGCACCAGTCATGACAAGCGACCCTACGCGTGCGGGCCCCTCAGCGGACCGGGCTGAGCCGTCCCCGTCGCCCGTCCGGCTCGGGGCGGTTGCCCTCGCCCTCGCCGTCGGCGGCCGGGTCGTCCTGCACCACGGCCAGCACCGGTCGCACGCCGGGGCTGAACTTCGGCACCCGCATGGTGACCTTCATGCCCGCGTCGGGCGCGGTCTCCACCATGAGCGCGTAGTCGTCCCCGAACACCGTGCGCATCCGGTTGTTGATGTTGCCGATGCCCACGTGGGCCCCGGTCTTGTGCGCGTCCTTGAGGTCGTCCAGCAGCAGGTCGGCGTCCATGCCGATGCCGTCGTCCTCCACGCTGATCAGCGCCTCGCCGCCGTTGTCCTGCGCGACCACGGTGACCGTGCCGCCGCCCGGCTTGTTGGCCAGCCCGTGCCGCACCGCGTTCTCCACCAGCGGCTGCACCACCAGGAACGGCACGACCACGTTGAGCACCTCCGGGGAGATGCGCAGGCGCACGTTGAGCCGCTCGTTGTAGCGAGCGCGCTCGATGGTCAGGTAGCGGTCGACGTTGCGCAGCTCCTCGGCCAGCGTGGTGAACAGGCCGTTGGTGCGGAAGGAGTACCTGGTGAACTCGGCGAAGTCCTGCAACAGCTCGCGGGCGTGCTCGGGGTCGGTGCGTACCAGTGAGCCGATCGTGTTCAGCGCGTTGTAGACGAAGTGCGGGGAGATCTGCGCCCGCAGCGCCTTGACCTCGGCCTGCATCAGCCGCTGCCGGTGCTCCTGCAACTCGCCCAGCTCCAGCTCGGTGCACACGAAGCGGGCGACTTCCAGGGACATCCGGTACAGCCGCTTGCTGCCGACCCCGCCGACGATGATCAGCGCGCCCCTGGTCTTGTTCTCCACGGTCAGCGGCACGATCACCGCCTGGCGCATCTTGCACTGGCCCTTGTCGTTGCACTCCAGCGTGTCGTGCTCGACGAACTCGCGCTTCTCCCCGCTGATCGCCTTGGCGATGGCGTCCTGCAGGTCCACGTAGTGCTCGTTGGCGTCACCGTCCCAGGACAGCAGCGCACCGCGCTCGTCGGTCATGCCGACCGCCACGCACTTGAGCAGCTCGACCAGGTTCTTGCACGCCTTGTCGGCTGCGTCGGGCGTGAGACCTTCCCGCAGGTCCGGTGCGGCCTTGGACATGCGGTGCAGCGCATCGGCGACGGCCTCGTCCACGGACGTGCTCACCCGCCGTGCGCGGCACAGGAGCACGAAGAGCCCGAGCACGGCGAGCGTCGCGATGATGCCGAGCACTGTCTGCTCGGTCAGGAGCTCGACCACCAGGCAATGCTGCGCTGAACCGGGCCGGTCGGCAAGCTCCCTTCAGGCTGACGGCACCCGCTGATCGGTGAACGGTCGACTACTTTGCGTCCGGACCGATCGCTCCGGTAGACATCCGATGATTTGGCAGGCAGGGTGGTCGGCGTGCCAGGAGCCCCACGGGTCGG
This sequence comes from Kutzneria viridogrisea DSM 43870, assembly GCF_000525635.1. Classification (NCBI taxonomy): domain Bacteria; kingdom Bacillati; phylum Actinomycetota; class Actinomycetes; order Pseudonocardiales; family Pseudonocardiaceae; genus Kutzneria; species Kutzneria viridogrisea. The sequence continues at coordinate 98,046 of NZ_CP007155.1, read as the reverse complement.
GTTGTTCGCCACCTGCCTGACCGACACCTTCTTCCCCGCGACGGCCCGTGCCGTGGTGCGGCTGCTGGAGCGGCTGGGCTGCACGGTCGAGTTCCCCATGGAGCAGACCTGTTGCGGGCAGATGCACTACAACACCGGTTACCGGGACGCGGCCAGGCCGCTGGCCGCCGACTACGCGCGCACCTTCGCGGGCTACGACGCGGTGGTCGCGCCCTCGGGCTCCTGCGGGGGCATGATCCGCGAGGTGCACCCCGAACTGCACGGCAGCGCCCCGGCGTTCACCCACACGTACGAACTGTCCGAGTTCCTGGTGGACGTGCTCGGCGTAACCGATGTCGGCGCCTACTTCCCGCACCGGGTCACCTACCACCCGACCTGCCACTCGCTGCGCATGCTCGGCGTCGGCGACAAGCCGCTGGAGCTGTTGCGCGCGGTGCGCGGCATCGACCTCGTCGCGTTGCCGGAGGCCGAGTCCTGCTGTGGTTTCGGCGGCACCTTCGCGGTGAAGAACGCCGACACCTCCACGGCGATGCTCGGCGACAAGATGCGCTGCGTGCTGGACACCGGCGCCGAGGTGCTCAGCGCGGGCGACAACTCCTGCCTGATGCACATCGGCGGCGGCCTGTCCCGGCTGCGCACCGGCGTGACCACCCTGCACCTCGCGGAAATCCTTGCCAGCACTGAGGAGGAGCCTTGGGCACCAACCCGGTGACCTGGCTGGGCACCCCGGCCTTCCCGGTGGCGGCACGTGCCGCGCTGGGCGACACGCAGCTGCGGCGCAACCTGCGCAAGGCCACGCACACGATCCGCGACAAGCGGGCCAAGGCCGTCGAGGAACTGCCCGACTGGCAACAGCTCCGGCTCGCGGGTGAGGCGGTCAAGGACGAGGTCCTGTCCAACCTGGACACCTACCTCGAGCGCTTCGAGGCCGCCGTCACGGCGCGCGGTGGGGTGGTGCACTGGGCCCGGGATGCCGCGGAGGCCAACGAGATCGTGCTCCGGCTCACCCGTGCCGCGGGGGCCGAGGAGGTGGTGAAGGTCAAGTCCATGGCCACCGCCGAGATCGGGCTGAACGAGGCGCTCGAGGCAGGCGGGGTGCGCGCCGTGGAGACCGACCTCGCCGAGTTGATCGTCCAGTTGGGACACGACAGGCCCTCGCACATCCTGGTGCCCGCGATCCACCGCAACCGCTCGGAGATCAGGGAGATCTTCCAGCGGGAGATGGCCGAGGCGCCGGCCTCCGACGAGCCGCGCGCACTGGCCGAGGCGGCGCGCCGGCACCTGCGGGCGAAGTTCCTGTCCGCCAGGGTCGCCGTGTCCGGGGCCAACTTCGGTGTCGCCGACACGGGTTCGGTGGTCGTGGTCGAGTCCGAGGGCAACGGCCGCATGTGCCTGACCCTGCCGGAAGTACTGATCACCGTGATGGGCATCGAGAAGCTGGTGCCCAGCTGGCGCGATCTCGAGGTGTTCCTGCAACTGCTGCCGCGCTCGTCCACCGCGGAGCGGATGAACCCGTACACCTCGGTGTGGACCGGGGTCACGCCCGGCGACGGACCTCAGCAGTTCCACCTCATCCTGCTGGACAACGGGCGCACCGACGCGCTGGCCGACCGCGCCGGCAGGCAGGCCCTGCGCTGCATCCGGTGCTCCGCCTGTCTGAACGTGTGCCCGGTGTACGAGCGGACCGGCGGCCAGGCGTACGGCTCGGTGTACCCGGGACCGATCGGCGCCATCCTCACCCCGCAGCTGGTCAACGACATGCACGACAAGCAGGCCGCCTCGCTGCCCTACGCATCCTCCCTGTGCGGGGCCTGCTTCGAGGTCTGCCCGGTGCGCATCAACATCCCCGAGGTGCTCGTGCACCTGCGGGCGAAAGCCGTGCAGGCCAAGGGGAAGCGCACGCCCGAGGCGATAGCCATGGCCGCGCTCGGCTGGGTGCTCGCCGACCCGAAGCGCTACGAGGCCGCGCAGAAGGCCGGTTCGCTGGCCCGGTACCTGGCCCGCGGCGGCCGGATCAGCGCACTGCCCTGGCCCGGCTCGAAGTGGACCGCCGCCCGCGACGTGCCCGCGCCGCCCGCGGAGTCGTTCCGGAGTTGGTGGAGGCGAACCCGTGGCTGATGCCCGCAGCACCGTGCTCGGCAGGATCCGGTCCGCGCTGGCCGACCGGCCCGCACCCGTGACGATCCCTCGCGACTACCACGCGAGCCGCCCGCTCGGCGACCTGCTCGCACTGGCCGCCGAACGGATCGCCGACTACCGCGCCGAGGTGCACGCCGTCACCGCCGACGCGCTGACCAGCACCATCGCCGCCCGGCTCGCCGCCCGCGGGGCCCGGCGAGTCATCGGACCTGTGGACCTGCCGCCCGCCTGGCAGGTACCCGGGGTCGACTGGCTGCTCGACTCCCCGACGCTGTCGATCGGTGAGCTGGACGGGTCCGACGGCGTGCTGACCGGGTCCGCCGTGACCATCGCCGAGACCGGCACCATCGTGCTGGACGCCGGGTTCGCCCAGGGCCGCCGTGCGCTGACCCTGTTGCCCGACTACCACCTGTGCGTCGTGCTCGCCTCGCAGGTCGTCGGCACCGTGCCCGAGGCACTGGCCCGGCTCGACCCGCTGCGCCCGCTCACCTTCATCAGCGGGCCCTCGGCCACCAGCGACATCGAACTGGACCGGGTCGAGGGCGTGCACGGCCCACGCACCCTGGAGGTCGTGCTGGTCACCGACGCCTGATCACGGGGCTGGCGCCTCACTTCAGCAGGCGGGAGAGCCTGCGGTCGGCGAGGGGCTTGCCGCCGGTCTGGCAGGTGGGGCAGTACTGGAAGGACTTGTCGGCGAAGGACACCTCCCGCACGGTGTCCCCGCACACGGGGCAGGGCAGGCCGGTGCGGGCGTGCACGCGCAGGCCGGAGCGCTTCTCCCCCTTGAGCCGGGCGGCGCCCTGGCCGACGGAGCGCTGTACGGCGTCACCGAGCACGGAGGTCATGGCCTCGTGCAGGCGGTCGACGGCCTCCTCGGACAGCTTGCCCGCGGTGGCGTACGGGGAGAGCCGTGCGGTGTGCATGATCTCGTCGGAGTAGGCGTTGCCGATCCCGGCGAGCAGGGACTGGTCGGTCAGCGCGGTCTTGAGGCGCTCGGTGCGACCGGCCAGCAGGGCGGCGAGCGCCTCGCGGTCCAGCGAGAGCGCGTCGGGGCCGAGCCGGGCGATGCTGGGGACTTCCTGCGGGTCGGCGACGACCCACACGGCGAGGCCCTTCTTGGTACCGGCCTCGGTCAGGTCGAACCCGGGGCCGGTGCCGGGCGGCCCGAGGTGCACGCGCAGCGCGAGCGGACCCTTGCCGCCGGGTCGGGGCGGGGCCGCGGCGAGCGTGTCCGCCCAGCGCAGCCAGCCCGCCCTGGCCAGGTGCACGACCAGGTGCAGGCCGTCGCAGTCCAGGTCGAGGTGCTTGCCGTGCCGTCCGGCACCGGTGACCGCCCTGCCGTGCAGCGCGGTCCACGGCGGGCTCGCGGTCTTGAGCACGGACAGGGACGCGACGTCGAGCCGGGCGACGGTGCGCCCGACGGCGTGCTCGCGCAGGTGGTGGGCGAGTGCTTCTACCTCGGGAAGCTCAGGCACCTGCCCAGTATCACCTAGTCGACCGGTTGCAGCGGCCCGTCCACGTTGGGCAGCGAGTAGACCTCGATGTTGCGGGCCACCTTGGCTGCCTCGTTGCGCACGTTGAGCACGCCGCGCACCGTGCCGACCCAGCGCTCCGGCGGGTGCTCGTCGAGGTCGCCGGGGGTCTCCGCGACGATGGTCCACGGCCTGCGCAGGGCCCAGCGGGCCGGGAAGAACAGGAAGACCAGGGCCAGGGCCAGCAGCAGCCACGCGGGCACGACCACACCGGCCGGTGTCCAGACGATCAGCACGATGGCCAGGATCGCCAAGATCATGATCATGCCGATGCCGGGGCCGTGCCCACCGGCGACATCGTGCTCGAAGTCGTCAGCGGTGTCGGTGTTCGCCCACGACATCCGCGCGCGAACGGTCCACATCCGCCCGTCCGCACCCCGTACCAGGCGCGTCATCACCGCCTCCTCGCGATCGCTGCCTCGACACTGGAGCGTGCCTCAACGGTAGCGCGAGACGGTTGGGCCCGAAGGGTGAAACTGCCTTGCACCAGGACTCCGTCCGGGTCGACTTCACTGCACAGCGTCACGGCGCATTCTGTCGGTATTGCGCCGATCGCGCTCAGTGACCCCGGTCACCTTCCCCGTTCGGGCTGGTCGGCGGCGGTGTGGTGGTCACCGTCGGCGTCGTGGTCGTGGTCGTCGGGACCGCCGTCTTGGTCGGCGCGGGTTTGCCGGTGCCCTTGGTCGGCTTCGGCTTGCCCGTCGTGGTCGGCTTGGTCGTCGGCGTCGGCTTCGTGGTGGTCGTCACCGGGATCACCATGATGGTCGGCCCGGTGATCACCGTTTCCTCGGTGGGATCGCCGGGGTCGACCGGCCGCTCCAGCACCGTCACCCCCGGGTCGGTGCTCACGGTGGTGTGCTGAAGGCCGTCGTCCCCGGTCCCGCTGCGCCAGGTCGGCTGGTCCACCGAGGACTGCTGCTGATTGTTGGACGCGATCTGCTGGATGCCGCCAGTCGAGGGCCGCCGCTGGGCCTGACCACCGCCGGTGCCCCCCGGCGCCGAGGGCACCTGGGTGGCCGCGATCGCGGTGCCGGGGCCGTTGGCGCCGGTCGGCTGGCCGGGCGAGTCCTGCACGGTGGTCGGCAGGCAGACCTGCGCCTCGTTCTGGTCGCTACTCGGCTTGGGGATGGACAGGTTCGTGCTGGACAGCCAGGGCCCGATCGTGAGCCCGAAGACGCCAACGGCGGCCACGGCACCAGCGGTCAGCACCAGCTTGAGCCGGGCGGCGAACACGGCGCTTTTCGCGAACAGGCCCGAGGTCACCGCGCCGACACCGGCGCCTCCGGCGGCGACGTGCGTGACGGTCGCGGCCAGGCCGACCCCGACCGCGGGCAGCAGCAGTCCGGCGTGTGCCCGCAGGCTGGAGCAGACCTCGCTCAACTCGCCCTGTAGCGACTGGCAGGACTCGCAGCCGCGCAGGTGGGCTCGGATCCGCCTGCCCTCGACGCCCTTGATCGTGCCCGCGGTGTAGGCCCCGAGCTTGTCCCGGACCGAGCGGCAGCCCGTGGCGCCGTGCTCCTCGGACAGGTGGGCCTGCAGGTACGCGGCGCGCAGGCCTTCCCGCGCCCGGCGGGCCAGCGCGGCGGTCGCGTTCGCGCTCAGCCCGAAGTGCGGGGCGACCACGGCCGGCCGCTCGCCCTCCACCTCGACCTGCCACAGCACGCTGCGCCAGCGCTCGGGCAGGCTGGTGAACGCCCTGGTGATCAGCGTGCTCTCGGCCAGCCGGGTCGAGGTGTCCGCGCACGGCTCCGCGCGGCGGTTGAGCTCCTCGTCCTCGACCGGGACGTCCCTGCGCCGCGCGCTCCACTCCCAGGAGACGCGGCGGGCAACTGTTAAAAGGTAAGTGCGGACGTGGTCGGTGGGCCCGGATCCCCTGCGCAACGCCTGGAGCACCCGGAAGAAGGCCTCGGCGGTCAGGTCCTCGGCCTCGGCGGCATCCCTGACCTGCTGCATCGCGAATCTGCGCACGGCGTCGGCGTGCCGCGAGAACAGCTGACCGAAGGCGCTGTCATCGCCTGCTCGCAGCCGGTCCAGCAGCGCGCGGTCGTCCTCGGACCTCCCCGCAGACGGGCGGCTGAACTCTGCCATCTCCGCCCCTCTCGCCCAGGTCGGCGCCGTCCCTCACTGGGAAAGGCCACCGAAAGTGTGAGGTACGACCCCACTATCAGGTGTAACCAAACGTAACAGGGGTAGGCAACCCCAGTTGTTCATACTGGGAGGACAAGTCGGCCTCATACCGCCGATCGGCCTCACACGGTCGTGCTGACCACGGGTGTCGGACCGGTCACGGCTCGACGTCAGCTTCGCGCCCCCGGCCGGAGAAGGCCCTCCCCGTGAGTAGCCTTCTCTCGTGGTGGAGTGGCGTGGTGAGGCGTCGGCGCGGTTCCCCGAACTGCGCGACTACCTCGAACGCGACTCGTGGTCCTGCCACGTCTTCCTGTTCGAGGTGCTGCAACTCGCGGTGGACGCGCACCGGGCGGCCGACGAGGACCTGTTGAACCGGTCCTACGGCTTCGCCCAGTGGTGCTTCGACCAGCCGGGCGGCTTCCTGTCCAACGCCGCGGTGGTCAGCTTCTACGAGCACGTCTTCGACGCGTGGGAACTGCGACACGAGGTCGCCGACCGGCTGTCCCCCGCCGTCACGGCGAAGGTCCGCCCGCTGTGGGAGTGGCGGCTGCCCGCGGACCGGTTGGCCGAGGTGGACCGGCTGTTGGGGGTCGCGGGACACCCCGCGTGAAGGCACCCCTCGGCATGGGATATGCTGTGCACAGCACGGCGTTGCGGACGTAGCGCAGTTGGTAGCGCATCACCTTGCCAAGGTGAGGGTCGCGAGTTCGAGTCTCGTCGTCCGCTCGTGTCCGAGGGGCCTGTCTTCGTGGAGAGCACGAAGACAGGCCCCTCGCTTTTGTTTTGGGGGGCCGAGCCCCCCAAGCCCCCCACGGAATGGCCCTACGGGGCGGGGACTTGGTTCGGGGCTGGGCGGCTACGGGCGGACGGTAGTGGGGGTGGGGAGGATCAACTCGGTGTTGTGGTCGGGGGCGGTGCCGAGGCGGGTGGCGGAAGCGTGCAGGTCGTTGAAGGACAGCTCGCGGTAGAGGGCGGCGAGACCGGCCTGGGAGAGGTCGCCGAAATCGGTGCGGTAGCCGGCGGCTGACTCGATCAGGGTGGTGAACAGCGAGACGGTGCCATCCCGGTTGTCGACCAGTTCGATCACGCGGGCGTGCTGCGGGTAGTCGCAGTGCGAGGCGGTGTTGATCTCCCAGAAGGAACGTTCCGGCACCTCGTGGCCGTGCGCGGTGATCCTGTTGACGTGCGTGTGGCCGTTCACCCAGGCCAGCACGTTGGGGAAGCGCTGCAACAGGGCGACCAGCTCGGCGCCGCTGTGCCTGCCCTCCCACGGGCGGGCGGGATCGGGCAGCAGGTTGGTCATGGAGCCGCTGGTGTGGTGGCTGAAGATCAGCACGTGCTGGTCGCCGGAGCCGCCGCGCACCAGGTGGCCGTCGGCGTCGTAGTAGCGGGAGCTGACCGACTTGAGCAGGCCCTCCAGCCAGGTGAGCTGGCGGGTGCTGAGCGAGCCCTCCGCCCAACCGGCCGGGTTGGTGCTGTCCAGGCTGATGCCGAGCACCCCGGGCGCCACCTGGAACGAGTAGTAGGCGGTGCCGGTGTCCCGGTAGCCGTGGCCGACCGGGCCGGGGCCGGTGTTGGCGGGGTCCAGGTGCGCGGCGATGTACTGGGCCGGGGTGAACGGCTTGCGGCGCGGGTCGGCGGTGACCTCGCGGACCGAGCCGATGTTGGCGGTGAGCACGGCGATGGCGGTGACCAGGTCCCCCTTGGCCAGCGCCGTGGCGAGGCGCTCGGCGGCCGAGTCGTCCATGCCCTCGATCTTGACGCCGCCGGTGTAGAGCTTGTCCAGCAGCGCGATGTTGGCGGGCAGCGTGCCCTCCACGCTGTCGTCGTGGTTGCCGAAGGTCGAGTACCAGGGCGTGCACAGGCCAGGGGCGGTGAACGGCCGGGTTGCCGCGGCGAGGAAGCCGGGGACCTGCGGGAAACCAGCCTGCTTGTACCGGTCCAGCAGCGGGGACTCGGGGTTCCAGAACAGCTTGCTGCCGGAGTTCTGCACGCCCTCGAACCGGCTCAGGTCCCCGGTGTTCGGGGTGATGGTGCCACCGTTGAGCACCGACATCATCCAGTCCAGCTCGACCAGCTCGTGGTTGTCGGTGTTGTCCCCGGTGGCGACGACGAAGTCGAAGGGGCGCCCGGTGTACGGGCCGGAGGCGAGGCTGTTCACCCGCTGCACCAGCGAGCTGGCACCGAGCGCGGACAGGGTCTCCTGCACGCGGTGCGCACCGGCACCGGCGAGCGGGTGCAGGTACTCGAACCGGGCCGGGCTCTGCGCGTCGACCAGGTGCAGGTCGGTGAACTGGACGAAGGAGGCGAGCGGGGTGCGCCGGTCGTCCCGGCCCGGGCTGCCGGTGCCCAGGTCCTCGCGGACCAGCAGCGGCCAACCGGGACCGGCGGTGAGTCGGCGGTAGCCACTGTCCCCCAGCGGCATGGCAACGGTGTCCAGCGTGGTGCCAGCGGTGCGGACCGCGCGCTGACGCGTGGTGGCCAGCGCGGTCGTGGGAAGGCTGAGCGCGAGGGCCGCAGCCCCCATGCCGCCCAGGAAGCCCCGTCGGTTCAGTCGCAAGACAACCCCCTCACGGTTTTGTGAAGAAGATTCATGGATGAACGTAGACCGTGACTGAACACGCCGGGAAGGACTGCCGAACCAAGTCCCAACGAAGGTAGGTTCTCCACCGTGAGCTGGCATGACCTCGCCGTCTACGTGTCAATGCCGTTCATCGCTGCCGTCGTGGGTTACGTGACCAAGCGCGTGGCGATCAAGATGATGTTCGAGCCGATCGAGTTCGTCGGCATCAAGCCGGTGCTGGGCTGGCAGGGCATCCTGCCCAAGAACGCCGAGCGCATGGCGGCCACGGCCACCGACACACTGATCAACAACCTGCTCAGCCCGCGCGAGGTGGTGGCCAGGCTCGACCCGGAGCGGATCGCGCGCGAGGTGGAGCAGCCGCTGCTGCACGCCGTGGAGGCGATCACCCGCGAGGTGATGTCCCAGTACCAGCCGGACCTGTGGGAGATGCTGCCGGGCGCTGCGCAGCGGCTGCTGATCCGCCAGGTGCAGGCCGAGGCGCCGAAGATCGTCAAGAATCTGCTCGCCGAGATCATCGAGGACATCGACGGGGTGCTGGACATCCGGCACATGGCGGTGACCAACCTGTCCAGGGACAAGGTGCTGCTCAACCGGCTGATCCGGGACATCGCCAAGCCGGAGTTCCGCTTCATCGCCCGCTGCGGCACGTACTTCGGCTTCGCGCTGGGCCTGGTGCAGCTGGGCGTGTGGGCGCTGACCCACCAGCCGCTGATCATGCCGCTGTTCGGCCTGCTGGTCGGCTGGTTCACCGACTGGCTCGCCCTGAAGATGATCTTCTTCCCGCGCGAGCCGAAGCGCTACCTCGGGCTGGTCACCTGGCAGGGCCTGTTCCAGAAGCGCCGCGAGCAGGTGGCCGCCGACTACGGGGACCTGATCGCCCGCGAGGTGATCACCGTGCCGAACGTGGTCGAGGAGGTGCTGCGCGGCCCCAAGTCGGACCGGCTGTTCACGCTGATCCAGAACGAGGTGCAGCGCTCGGTGGACGCGCAGACCGGGCTGGTCAAGCCGTTCGTGGTGGCGGCCGTGGGTTCGCGCAGGTACCAGGAGATGAAGGTCGCCGCGGCGGCCAAGGCCATCGAGCACATCCCGGCCGCGGCCCGCAGCGCCGAGCACTACGCCGAGGACGCGCTGGACGTGCGCAACACCATCGTGGAGCGCATGACGAAGCTGAGCCCGACGGAGTTCGAGGGCATCCTGCGCCCGGCGTTCCGCCAGGACGAGTGGAAGCTGATCACGGTCGGCGCCGTGATCGGCTTCCTGGTCGGCGAGCTGCAGGTGCTGCTGCTGCTCGGCTAGCCCTCCAGCCGGTACATCCCGAAGATCATGAACGCGGTCTCGAACCGGATGGCCAGGTCACCGAAGCCGTTGCCCCACACGCGCACGCTGAGCACGTCGGTGCCGGGGCTGGTGGCGAAGGCCAGCGTGACCTCGGTGTCACCCTCCAGGGGCATCTCGTACCAGCCGTCCTCGGAGGTCGAGTCGCTGGTGATCAGCCCGAGGTCCACCGAGCGCCAGTCGCCCTCGTCGAGCTGCTGCCCGGCGAACGTGCTGGCCACCTCCACGAACGCCTTGGCGTTCTGCGCGAGGATCCAGCCCTCGGCGAGCAGCTCTCCCTTGCTGATGGCGGCCTCCAGTGTTGCGTTGCTGCGCCCCGGATCCCGAGCTTACCTGCACGGACCTGGCGCCCCGCCGGGTTTGTCGGCGGGGCACCACGCCGCGCTCAGCCGCCGAAGTACGAGCTGAAGTTGTTCTGGAACTCCCAGTTGGTGAACTTGTCCCAGTTGATCGACCAGGTCATCAGCCCGCGCAGGTCGGGGTGCGTGCCGTGCACCACGTACCCGCCGCAGTTGCTGCCCTTGGTGAGGCAGTCCAGGGCCTGGTCCAGCTGGGCGGTGGGAATCCAGCCGTTGCCCGCGTTCTGGTTGGCGGGCACGCCGATGGCGATCTGGTCGGGGCGCAGCGCCGGGAACCGGTTGTTGGTGTTGCCCGCCACCGGGAAGCCGGTCAGCAGCATGTCGGTCATCGCGATGTGGAAGTCGGCCCCGCCCATCTGGTGGTACTGGTTGTCCAGGCCCATGATCGGCCCGGAGTTGTAGTCCTGGACCGTGAGCAGGGTCAGCGCGTCGCGCAGCGCGTAGATCACCGGCAGGAAGGCCCCCGCCCGCGCGTCCTGGGCGCCCTGCGGGCCGGGCCCGTAGAACTGGTAGCCCAGCTGCACGAAGAAGGTCTCCGGCGCCATGGTGAGCACGAACTTGTCCCCGTAGCGGGCCTTGAGCTGCTTGAGCGCGGAGATCAGGTTCACCACGATCGGCGTGGTCGGGTTCTTGAAGTCCGAGTCACCGGCGTTGAGCTTCACCGACTGGTTCTCGAAGTCGACGTCCACCCCGTCCAGGCCCCACTTGTCGATGATGGCGCTGACCGAGCTGACGAAGTTGGTCACCGCGGCCGAGGAGGTCAGCTGCACCTCGCCGTTGGCCCCGCCGATGGAGATCAGCACCTTCTTGCCCTTGGCCTGCTGGGCCTTGACCCCGGCCAGGAACGCCGCGTCGCTCTCCACCCCCGCGCACTCGCTCGCCCCGCAGCGGTTGAACACCACCGTGCCGTTGCCCGCCGAGTCGGCGAAGGCCAGGTCGATGACGTTCCAGCGGTCCGGCACGTTGGCGATGGGCAGGTAGCCCGAGCCGTTGGCGAAGCTGGCGTGCAGGTAGCCGACCAGCGCGTGGGCGGGCAGGCCCTGGTTCGGCGTCGGAGTCGTCGTGGTGGTGGTCGTGGTCGGCGGCGGAGTCGTGGTGGTCGTGGTCGTGGTGGTCGTCGGCGGAGTACTGCCCGGACCGGTCAGCGACACGTCGTCCAGGTAGTAGGCGGGCTGGCCGTACCAGCCGTGCGCGTAGATCGTGACGCTGGTGGTGGACGGGCCGGTGGTGAAGCTGGTGGACAGCTGGGTCCACGTGGCGGCCGAGGTCCAGGTGCTCGGGTCGGTGGTGCCGGTGCCGGTGGCGCCCAGGTAGACGTAGCTGCCCTGTACCCAGGCCGAGAGCGAGTACTGCGAGTTGGGCTGCACGCTGACGACCTGCGAGCACTGGGCGAAGTCCTGGCCGGCGGGGGTGGCCGAGGCCGCCCCGCTGCCGGAGTGCACCGGCGTGCTGACGGCGGCTCCCCCGGAACAGATCCAGCCGGACAGGCCGGACTCGAACCCGGCGTTCGCGGCCAGGTTCGGGGCCTCCGGTGCACCGGTCGCGGACTGGGCGGTGAGCCCGGTGGTGACCAGTGCGGCCACTGTGACCCCGGCTAACAGGTGGACCAGCGATCTGCGTGCCATGCCTGACCTCCGCGTGGATGCGACGCACGTCACAGGGATTGGACTAGACCACATTCGGGGGTGTCAAGGTCTAGACCAAATTCGGTCACTCGGCGGACAGGCCGGTCAGGCCGATACTGTCCGGGTGATCGGTGGCATGACAGCGGCGCACACTGGGCATCCTGTGCACGTGGACCGAGCCCGCCGCGACCGCATGGGAAGCACATGAACGAAGACCCGCTGCCCGAACCGCCCACCGACCACGAGGAGGTGCACTTCGACCTCGCCGGGCTGGTGGGCATCCGCGAGCTGGTGGCAGGACGCGCCCGGGCGCAGGGCCTGACCGGTGAGCGCGCCGAGGACCTGGTCCTCGCGGTGCACGAGCTGGCGGCCAACAGCGTGCGGCACGGCGGCGGCAGCGGGACGTTCCGGCTGTGGTGCGAGGGCACCGCGCTGGTGTGCGAGGTCAGCGACAAGGGCTGGATCACCGACCCGCTCGCCGGGCACCGCAAGCCCGCGGTGGACCAGTGCGGTGGGCGTGGGCTGTGGCTGGTGCACGAGCTGTGTGACGCGGTGCTGATGCGCTCCAGCGAGGCGGGCACCTCGATCCAGGTGCGGATGTCACCGCCCTGAGGACGGTCCGCACCCGGATCGGGGCGGGGCTAGTCGGTCTGGGCCCGCTTCGTGTTGCCCGCGATCGCGTCCACGATCTGCGGCCACGCGCCCGGCGGCAGGTCGTGGCCCATGCCGGGCACGACGAGCAGTTCGGCACCGGGCACGGCCTCAGCGGTGGCCCGCCCGCCGCTGACGTCGATCAGCTTGTCCTGTTCGCCGTGGATCACCAGCGTGGGCAGCCGCACCTCGCGCAGGTCCGCGGTGCGGTCCGGCGCGGAGACGATCGCCGCCAGCTGCCGCTGGAAGCCCATGGGCCGCACCGACCGCTCGAAGGAGGCCGCCGCGCGCTCGGCGAGTTTGGCCTCGTCCAGCGGGAACCCGGGCGAGCCGAAGGCCTGCGCCGCGCGCACCGCGTTGGCCGCGGCCTCCTCGCGGGTGGTCGGCGGGGTCTGCATCAGGGCCGCCATGGCCTCCGGCGTGGCCTGGCCCACCGCGCGGTCGCCGGTGGTGGACATGATCGAGCAGACGCTGAGCAGCCGGTGCGGGTGGTCGATGGCCATGCGCTGCACGATCATGCCGCCCATCGAGGCGCCGACCACATGCGCGCGGTCCACCTCCAGCTCGGACAGCAACTCCGCCGCGTCGGTGGCCATGTCGCCGATGCCATAGGGCACCGTGCTGAAGTCGCCCGCGTACACCGCGGGCACGTCCAGCACCGGCAGGTGGTCGTCCAGGCTGCTGGACAGGCCGATGTCCCGGTTGTCGAACCGGATCACGTGGAAACCGCGCTCCGCCAGCAGCCGGCAGAACTCCGGGTCCCACAGCGTCAACTGCGCGCCCAGCCCCATCACCAGCAGCATCGCCGGGTCGTCCGGATCACCGAAGGTCTCGTACTCGATCTCGATGCCGTTGGCGGTCACACGCGGCACGGTGGCGTCCTCTCACAGGTCGGGCAGCGGGTCGGGCGGCAGGAACTCGTCCCCGGACATCTCCGCGTCGGCCGCCCGCACAACCGACAGGTACTCGTCGTCGATCTCCAACAGCATGCTGCCCAACGAGATCACCGGCCCGGCGCCCTCCTCCACCGGGGTGAGCCGGGAGGTCCTGGGGAAGCTGGCCCACACCGAGTCCGGCTCGTTGCGGCGCAGTTGCTTGCACGCCAGCACGGTGATCCTGGACCGGCTGACGACCACCAGCACGCTGATCATCCCCGGCGGGCCGGCCGAGATCGCGGGGAAGACGTAGTCGATCTGCTCGTCAGGCTGCAGGAACTCCAGGCAGCTGCGTCGGACGGCGGTGGACAGTGGCACGACGCCTCCCTCGACGTAGTACCACCGAGTGTGCCCGAGCAGGTCAGACCGCGTCGACCTCGGGCAGTGCGGGACTCAGAGCCTCGAGCCGCAGTCCGAGCAGAAGACCGCACCGAGCTTGTTGTTCTGCGAGCCGCAGCCGCCGCAGGGCACCGGTACCGCCATGGGTGAGCCGCAGGCGGAGCAGAACTTGCCGCCGTCCACCTTGGCCTTGCAGCTCGGGCAGTTCAGCTTGGCCCTGGTCGACATGTCCACGTTCGCGGTCCAGTCGGTCTCGTACGCCTTCTGCCGGACCTGCTGGACCTGCGCCTCGGCCTGCGCGCGGGCGATCTCCTCGGCCAGCACCGGTGAGCAGCGCAGGCACTGACCGATCTCGTCGTTCCAGCACAGGGCGGCGCACATCCAGTCGCCGCAGCCCCTGCACTGCCGGAAGTTGTCCCTGACCTGCTCGACCGCCGTGCCCAGCGCGCGGTCCTTGGCCGGGGAGTTGGTCGCGCGGTCGTAGCGCCACTGCTCCGCGGACCGGCTGATGTCCTCGGCCGCGCCACCGAACAGGGAGCCGACCACCCGCAGCAGGCCGCGGCCCATCTCCACCTTGTCCCGCTGGAACGGCGACCGGTAGCCGTTGCCACACCGTTCGCAGTAGAACTCGAACTGGTAGCCCTCGGTGTTGGACAGGTCGTGGAAGTTGTCGGTGAACGGCACAAGTCCAGGCACGAGCGAACGATAGCCGGTTGCGCACGTCCGCACACAACAATTGACAACACCCCATCGCACAAAAGAGCAGAACAATGCACTTAGGTGCAATTCACCCGCCCTTTCGGGCAGGGCTCGCCGCACGCGGACACGCCTCGTGCCGGCCCGGTCACGAGCCGCCAGCAGGCGCAGACCTGACCGCTGAGCTGCGAGTTCGTCCGAGTTGCCCGTTGTCGGTCCGAGCCGGACGGTCCGCCGACTAGTCTGTCCGGGCAGTGGCAGCCGGGAACGGACGATGACCGCAGGAGAAACAGTGAGCAAGGAAAGCCAGACGAGCGGCATCTACCAGGAGCCGCGCGAGGTCACCGATATCTCGGACTGCTACTTCTACCACACGATGGACATTCCCGGTCACGGCACGGTCGAGGGTGAGTGGGATCTGCGCGGCAAGGAATACCAGTACCTGGGCGGCGTGGACTTCGCGGGCAAGCGGGTGCTCGAACTCGGCCCCGCCAGCGGGTTCCTGACCACGTACATGGAGAGCCGGGGCGCCGAGGTCGTCGTGCGCGACCTGTCCGAGGACTTCTCCTGGGACACCGTGCCGTTCGCGGGCATGGACTACGCCGAGGCCGACGAGAACCGGCGCAGCCACCTGCGCAAGCTGAACAACGGCTTCTGGCTCAACCACGCCGCGAACAAGTCCCGGGCCAAGGTCACCTACGGCACCATCTACACGGTGCCCGAGGAGATCGGCCCGGTGGACATCGCCACCTTCGCCAGCATCCTGCTGCACGTGCGCGACCCGTTCGCCGCGCTGCACAGCGCCTCCAAGCTGGTCACCGACAAGATCATCGTCACCGACCTGTACCCGACCACCGACTTCCACCTGGTGCCCAACATCGTGGACGCGCAGGGGCCGCAGGGCGAGGAGACCGCCACGCTGACCGCGCTCGGCGAGGCCAAGATGGTGTTCCTGCCCCGGCACGAGGACCAGGCCTACGCGGACACCTGGTGGATGATGAGCCCCGCCATCATCCAGCGCTTCCTCGGCGTGCTCGGCTTCGAGAAGACCGAGGTCACCTACCACCACGCCCCCGCACGCGGGCACCGCACGTTCCTGTACACCGTGGTGGGCCACCGCACCCGCCAGCCCTGAGCCACCGATCCCGCCGCCCCGGCCCAGCGGCCCGGGGTGGCGGGACGGCTCAGGCCGCCGAACCGCGAAGCAAGTCGTCGGCGCCACCGCCGCAATCGCCATGCCCAGCCATCGCCGCCTCTTCCCGTTCAGGCGGTCCGGGCCCGCAGCACCGACGCGATCTTGTCGAGATCGTCCTCGTCGCACGCGGCCACAGCGAGCACGAACTCGGTCGCCTCGTTCACGTCAGGTGTGAAGTCAGCACCATTGAGCGCCAGGAACGTGCGGCACGCGACCCATGCGAGGCGCTTGTTGCCGTCGACCAACGGGTGATTGCGCAGAACGGAGTGCAGTAGCGCGGCTGCCTTCACGTGAAGATCCGGGTAGGCGTCCTGGCCGAACGCGGTCGCCTGCGGCCGGTGAGCCGCAGAGTCGATCAACCCTGCGTCCCGGATCAACGCTTTCCCACCCATGGTCAAGTGCGCGATCGCCACGAGATCGTTTGTGGTCAGGTACTGGGTCACGCTTTGGCCAGCCGGTCAAGGATCTCGGCATCCTTCGTGACGACCCTGCGAGCAACGGCCATCACGGAAGCGTGTCGCAAAGCCTCGAGCCGCTCCCTGATCGCCTCGACCACGAAGCTGTTGATCGACACGTCCTCCGCGTCGGCCGCCGCGCGGAGTGCGGCGTCCAGTTCGTCCGGCACCCGCAGTGTCATTGTGGTCATACAAGCATGCTATCGCGAAGTGGTGGCGTGAGGCGGTGGCATGTCACTCCGCGACAGGTGCGAGCCCCACCGGGCAGCTCACACCCGTACCGCCGAGGCCGCAGTAGCCGTGCGGGTTCTTGGCCTCGGACAGGTACTGCTGGTGGTAGTCATGCCGTGAGCGCAATAGCACCTGGCACCGGAGGCCACGATCAGGCAGCTGAGCTACCCGGCGTCAGCTGCACAACGAGCTTCGCCTCCAGCGCACGAGCGAGCCGTTCAAGCACTGGAATGGTCGGAACCGTTCCCCCCGCCTCGAATCGAGCGACGGCGGGTTGGGTCATCCCTGCGGTCTCGGCGAGCTGCGACTGCGTCCAGCCGCGCTGCTCCCGCATCTCACGAACGGCCTTGCCCAGCTCGAACGCAAGCCGTGCCGCCTGATACGCCTCTTCAGCTCCCGGCTCCGCCATGCGCTCATCACGGAGCTGCCGCCAATCGCTACCGGCCATTGCCTTCACTCCCCGTCGTGCGCATCCACGGTGTGCTCCTGCGCGATGCACAGTCGCAATGCACGTCGCGCACGATCCACCTCGCGTTCTTCCCGCATGCGAGTCTTGCGGAACACCGTGAGCAGCACGATCCGCCTCCCCGATGCGATCCAATACGTGACCCGCACAGCTTCGCCGTCCAGGTGGAACCGAAGCTCGCGCAGCTTGCCGTCCAGTTGCCGGGTGTACGGCTCTCCCAGCAGTGGCCCCTGGTCGGCCAGCAGGTCGATGTAGAACGCCGCCGTCGCAAAGTGAGCTGTGGGCAGGTTCTCCAGCCAATCCCGTACCTCCGGCTCCAGCTCAACAGTACCCCAGCTCATACCATCGATGCTATACCGAAGCCGGAAGCTGTCACCCCTCGCCGATGCCGAGCCCCACCGGGCAGCTCACACCGGTACCGCCGAGGCCGCAGTAGCCGTGCGGGTTCTTGGCCTCGGACAGGTACTGCTGGTGGTAGTCCTCGGCGTAGTAGAAGGTGTCCAGCGCCGCGAGTTCGGTGGTGGTGGCGCCGTGACCGGCGGCGGCCAGTGCCTTGTCGTAGGCGGCACGGCTGGCCTCGATGACGGGCTGCTGCTCGGGTGCGGTCCAGTAGACGGCGGAGCGGTACTGGGTGCCGACGTCGTTGCCCTGGCGCATCCGCTGGGTGGGGTCGTGCCCCTCCCAGAAGACCTTGAGGATCCCGTCCAGGCTGATCACGGCCGGGTCGAACACGACGAGCACGGCCTCGGTGTGCCCGGTCAGCCCGCTGCACACCTCCTCGTAGCTGGGGTTGGGCGTGTACCCGCCCGCGTAGCCGACGGCGGTGGTCCACACGCCGGGGGTCTGCCAGAACTTGCGCTCGGCGCCCCAGAAGCAGCCCATGCCGACGACCAGGGTGTGCAGCCCCTCGGGGAAGGGCGGCTGGATCGGCCGGTCGGTGAACACGGCATGAGCAGCCGTGACCGGCATCGTCGCTTTCCGGCCCGCCAACGCATCGGCAGGGCTTACCATCTGTTGCTTGTCACGCCCGAACCACGCCATACGACCACTGTACGAGCCGGTGACCGGCCTACGGCGATCCGTAAGCACCCCGCAACAACCGGGCGCTGCGGGCGGCTGACGACGATGTGAGCGACCATGTCACCCAGTGGTGTCGGCAGTTGAGGAGCGGTGCGATGACGTGGCAATCGGAGCTGCGCGAGCTGGACGCCGCGTTGCGGGAGCAGAGGATCTCCCCCGCCGACTACCGGCGCAGACGTGACCACCTGTTGGCGGAGGCCTCGGGCGGGATGCCGCCGGGGCCGAACACGCCGGTGATGCGCCCCGCCGACCAACCGGGTCAGTCCGAGGTGGTGCCGCCCTGGTCCCCGCTGGCGCCCCAGCCCCAGCCCGCGCAGCAACCGCAGCAGCCCGCGCCCTCGCAGCAGCCCATCCTGCCGATGCCGGGCACGCCCTACCAGTCGCAGCCGAGTCTGGACGCCGACGTGTTCAGCGTGCGGGCGACTCGCCCGCGGCGCTCGGGGCGCGGCCTGGTGCTGGTGGTCGTCGTGGTGCTGGTGGTGCTGGGCCTGGGTGTGGGCTGGTGGTTCGGCTTCGGGCCGGGGACTGGGGGTGGCACCAGCCCGACGGAGTCCGCCGGGGTCCCGACCAACGCCGTGGTGGCGCAGGCGGTCACGGTGGACAAGCTGCCGCAGCTGCCCGGCACGGCCCGTGCGGACAAGGGCAAGCTGAGCCTGGACGACGGGGTGCAGAAGGGGCTGTTCACCAGCGCGCAGGCCGATCTGCTCGCGAAGAACTCGGTGACCGACGCCGTGTTCACCGGCTCCGGGGACCAGAAGACCTTCTACCTGGTGTTCGCCTTCAACTCCTCGGACCAGGCCAGGGCCGAGGCCCTGCTCAATGACCTGCTGGACTTCCAGAAGCTGGGTGGTTTCACCCCGGCGCAGGTCAGCGAGGTGCCGAAGGGGGTCAGCGTGGTGAGATCGGTCACTGGCCAGGGCGCCCAGTTCCGTGCCCTCTACCGTTCGGGGCGGTCGGTGCTGGTGATCGCGGCGGCACAGGCGGCGCCCGCCGACGAGCAGGCGGTGGCCTCGGCCGTGCAGGACGCGACGCGCAGGACGGTCACGGGCATACCGGTGGGGTGACCTACCAGGTCACAACCCTGTTTCCTCAGTGCCGAGTCGCCGGAGGCGGGCCGGGGCGGTTCGGCACAATGTCATGCGGTGAGTTGAACGATCCGGAGGGTTGGCGATGTCCTGGCAAGAGGAGCTGCAGCAGCTCGACAACGAGCTGGCCCAAGGCCGGGTGACCGCCGAGGACTACCGCCAGCGGCGTGACCAGCTGCTCAGCCTCGCCCAGCAGGGCGGGCAGCAGGAGCAGCAGGCCCCCGCCCAGCAGCAGAACAGCCCGTTCGCCGCGCCGTTCCGCTGGCAGCCGCCCGCGGGGCAGAGCCCGGCCGAGACGACCCAGGTGATCCGGCCGATCTCCGACCAGCAGCCGCCCCCGGCCGACTCCGCCGACCGCACCCAGGTGGTGCCGGGCGCGGGCCAGCAGGTGCCGCAGGGTGAGCGCACCCAGGTGGTGCCGAACGTGGGCGGCTACCAACAGGGCCCGCAGACCCCGCCGCCGTGGGCCGCGCAGCAGGCACCGCAGCCGCAGCAGTCCGGGGACTTCACCGCGCCCTGGTCGAACAACGACCTGCCGCCGGACTTCGGCAAGGCGAGCTGGCCTCGCCAGGGCCCCGAGGTGTTCGACAGCTCGGGCGGCGGGGGCAACCGCGGCAAGATCATCGCGATCGTGGTGGCGGTCGTCGTGGTGCTGGGCCTGGCCGGTGGCATCTACTTCTTCACCACCTCCGGCTCGAAGCCGGAGGCCAACCCGGACCAGGGCGCGAGCACTACTCAGGCCGCGCCGACCACGAGCACCGGCCCGCAGCTGCCGAAGGGCCCGTTCGTGCCGATGCAGGGCACGATCGGGCTGAACGCGACGGTCACCATCGACGCCGCGGTGCTGGCGAAGATCCCGACCGAGTCCGAGGGCCCGTTCCTGAAGTCCAAGGGCGTCACGCAGGTCGCCGCGGTGACCGCGGTCAAGGACGGCACGACCACCGGTGTGTGGGCGTTCACCCCGGGCCAGGGCAGTGACCCGAAGGCGCTGCTGGACTCGATCGACGAGGTGTTCGTCAAGGCCAACTACAAGGACGTGCCCGGGGCACCCGCGGGCACCCGCGCCCGGTTCCTGACCGACCCCAACGGCACGGCCTACCGCGCGCACTACATCGCCAACGGAGTGGTGATCCGGGTCGAGGCGTTCGGCAAGGACGCCACGGCCGCCGAGCGGGCGTTCCGCGACCTGCTGTCCGCGGAGACCGCGAAGTACCCCGTGGCTCAGTGAGCGAGCTTGCGAGCGAACCATTGAGCACCGGGCCCGCGCCGAGCGGGATCAACTACGCCGACGGAGCTGAGTCGGCGGTCCTGCGCGCGCTGCGTGCGGCCGCCGATGTCAGCGCGGGCTCGACCGAACTCGCGCGGCAGATCCGCTCGTGGGAGCTGAGCTACCATTTCTCCCCGCAGCGGCTCGGGTTGCTCGCGCCGCTGCGGCTACGGCCCGGCGCGCGGGCGCTGGACCTGGGTTGCGGCACCGGCGTGCTGAGCCGGGCGCTGGGTGAGGCCGGTCTGGACGTGCTGGGTGTCGAGGGCGCCGAGGACCGGGCCGCGGCGGCTCGCGAACGGTGCCGGGATCTGCCCGGGGTGCGCATCGTGCAGGGCGCCGTGGAGCGCGAGCTCGCCGGGGCCGAGCCGGTGGACCTGGCGCTGCTGTGCGGGGTCCTGGAGTACAGCCCGCAGTTCGGTGACGGCCCGGAAGCCTTGCTGCGCCTGGTTTCCGGTGCGCTGACCGAGTCGGGTGCCGTGGTGCTGGCGATCGAGAACCAGCTCGGTCTCGGCTACCTGCTCGGCCGCGACGAGGACCACCACGGCAAGGCGTGGATCGGGCTGGCCGACTACCCCGGTGACCGTGCGGTGCCGACCACCTGGACCCGGTCGAGGCTGGCGGAACTGCTCGCGGGCGCCGGGCTCACGGCGCAGCGCTGGCTGCTGCCGTACCCGGACTACAAGCATCCGAGAGTGGTGCTGGACGCCGAGGTGTTCGACCGCGCCGATGCCGTGGACGTGGTCGACAAGCTGGTGCGCGACCCGTTGCAGGGCGCGTTCGGCGGTGGCCTGGCGGCCGGTCCCGGGCGGGTGCTCAACCGGCTGGTCACCGGCGAGGGCTTCGGTGCCGAGGTGGCGCCGTCCTTCCTGGTGGTGGCCGGGCGCAGCCCCGAGGCCGTCGCGGCGGTCACCGAGCCGGGGCTGGCGTGGCTGGTCAGCGGGAACCGGCGGCCGAACTGGCGCCGCACCCGCAGGCTGGACGCGGACCTGGTGCTGCGGGCCACGCACTCCCCCGCCGCTGAGCCGATGCGGTGGCTGCGGCAGCAGGCGCCCACCGAGGAGCCGTGGGTGCCGGGCCGTCCCGTGGACCAGCTGCTGTTGGACGCGCTGCACCGCGGTGACCGCGCCGAGCTGAAACGGCTTCTGGTGGCGTGGAAGGACATCTGCCTCGCGCAGGCCAGCCCGCTGACCGCCGAGGACGAGCGGCACCCGTACCTGCCGGGGCGCGAGGGCGTGCCCGTGCTGCCCGCGGACCTGTTGGACGCGCACCCCGGCAACGTGATCGTCCGCGCGGACGGCGAGGCGATCCGGGTGGACCGCGAGTGGCGGGCCGGTACCGGGGTGGACGCGGAACTGGCTCTGCTGCGGGCTTTGCTGGAGTTCAGCCGCGAGCTGGCCGCCAGCGGAGCGCCGCACCCGTGGCCCGCGGACACCACCATGCGCGGGCTGCTGCGCGAGCTGTGCGAGCCGATCGGCCTCACGGCGGCGCTGGACCGGCGCGGTGCGGAGCTGCTCAGGGCCGAGGCCGCGCTCCAGGAGCTGGTCACCGGGGTGGACCCGGAGCAGGCCGTCCGCTCGATGAGCGCCGAACTGGACCGCGTACCTGGAATTCCACTGTGGACTGTCCAAGGTGGACTGGACACGATCCGGCACACCTTCCGCAGGCACGACGAGCTGCTCGGCGAGCTGGCCGAGGCCCGGACCGAGCTGGACCGGCTGCGCGCGGAGCTGGCACGCGGCCGCGAGCAGGCCGCCGAGGAGCTGGCCGGTGCCGAGCAGGACAAGGCGGAGCTGCGGCACACCCTGGGCATGGCGCGGGCGAGCCTGGACCGGATGGACGACCGGATCGGCATGGTGTTCGCCGAGCTGGCCGAGGTCAACCGCGAGGCCGAGCGCGAGCGGCAGGCCGCACGGGAGGCGCAGGAGCGGAACGCGCAGACCGCGGGGCAGTTGCACGCCCTGACCGAACGGCTGGTGCGGACCAGGGCGCGCCTGGACCTGCTGGAGAACTCCTCGCTGGTGCGGGCGGGCCACCGCTACCTGTGGCCCGCGGCGCGGGCCGCGCGCGGGGTTCGCGACCTGGCGCTGGGCCGCAACGGGGAGGAGCCGGACGGCGTGCTCCGGCGGCTGGGCAGGTTGGCGCCCTCCGTGGTCCCGCTGGCGGCGGCACGAGTGCGCGGCCAGGCGCGGCCGTCCCGGGAGCACGGACTGCACCACGCGATCGAGCTGCCTCGTGAACCGGTGCACCTCGGGCGTGGTCAGGTGCTGGACGTGCACGGCTGGGCGGTGCACACCGACCTGCCGATCAGCTCGCTGTCGATCGTCGTGGACGGCACGGAACACCGCGCGAGCTACGGCTACAAGCGGGTCGACGTGGTGCACGCGCTGGAGGCCCAGCTCGGCATCACCGTCGCTCAGGGCTCGGGCATGCGCGCGCGGATCCCGCTCACCGCGGTCGAGGCCGACCGGGTGGCGCAGGTTCTGCTGCGGGTCCGGCTCACCGACGGCACGGTGCTGGAGCGCGAGCTGCCCGCACTGCACCTGCACGCGGGAACCGGGGCCGAGCCGTCACGGATTCGTTGGCACGGAACGGGTCCACGGGTCGCGGTGTGCCTGCCCGCGCATCAACCCAGTGCCGAACTGCTGTCGGCCCAGGTGGACGCGTTGCGGGCGCAGACCCACACCAACTGGGTCTGCCTGATCAGCGATGACGCCTCGGCGCCGCGGGCGCGGGCCGCCGTGCGGGAGCTGATCGCGGGCGACGAGCGCTTCGTGCTGGTGGAGCACGAACGGCACGTGGGCATGTTCGGCAACACCGAGCGGGCGCTGGGCCTGGTGCCCGCCGATGCCCAGTTCGTGGCGCTGAGCGACCAGGACGTGGTGTGGGACAAGGACAAGCTGGAGTCCCTGCTCGCCGGGTTCACCGAGGACCGGGTGCAGCTGGTGTACTCCGACGCGCGGCTGCTCGACGAGCGGCAGCACGTGCTGACCGACTCGCTGTGGGGTGAGCGGCCCAACCAGTGGCAGGACCTGGAGTCCCTGCTGCTGTTCAACACGGTGACCAGCGCGGCGGCGATGGTGCGCGCGGACCTGGTGCGCGAGCGGGTGTTGCCGTTCCCGCTGACCCCGCCGTCGATGTCGCACGACCACTGGCTGGCGGTGGCGGCACTCGCGGCGGGACGACTGTCCTTCGTGGACCGTCCACTTCAGACGTACCGGCAGCGGGGTGGCGAGGTGCCGCACTGGCAGCCGCCGTGGAGCCCGGGCACGCTGACCGTGCTGCTGGCGGGCATCGGCCGGGACCGGCTGCTCGGCGCGGAGGACCTGCGGCTGCTCGACGGGGCGGCGGTGGACCAGTTGCCGGGGCTCGCGCAGTTCGCGGGCACCTTGTTGCTGCGCAACCGGGACCGGCTCGGCGAGCACACGCGCGCCGACCTGCTCCGGCTCACGCTGGCCGATCACGCGCGGGGCGCGGCCCTGTCCCTGCTGGCACGAGTCCTGCGCGGGAAGCCGGACACGGCTGGGGTGGAGCGGTACCTGCTGGCGACCGTGCTGCGCCGCCAGGCCAAGAACCGGCGCCTGCAACCGAACCCGGTGCGCAGGCCGCCGACCCTGGACTGATTCACCTGCGGGGTGGCAGCACCCCGCAGGCGGCCATCACGGCATCCACGTCGTGCCGGAACCGGCGCGCGGAGAAGTGCTCGCGGCAGGTCTCCAACAGGGCGGCCTGCACCTCGGTCCAGAGCACGTCGTCACCGAGCAGGCGCTGGCACAGCTCGACGAGCTCGGCGGGCGAGCTGCCGACCAGGTGCTTGGCGGTCCAGCCCAGGTGCAGGCCCTCGCCGCCGACCGGGGTGGTCACGAAGGGCAGACCGGCGGCCATCGAGTCCACGAACTTGATCTTGACCCCGGCGCCGTAGCGCATCGGCACCACGTGCAGCCGCGACTTGGCCAGCCACTGCGCCGGGCTGGCGACCTTGCCGACCACCTCGATCGTCTGGCTGCGCAGGGCGAGCACCGCGGGCGAGGGGTCCGCGCCGATCACGCGCAGCCGCAGGTCCGGGTCGGTGCGCAGCAGGCTCGGCAGCACCTCGTTGGCCAGCGCGAGCACCGCGTACTCGTTGGGGGTGCCGGGAGTTCCGTCGAAACCGCCGAAGAAGGCCAGCCCCGAGCGGGATTCCAGGCCTGGCACCTGCTCGGGCACCTGCACCGGGTAGCAGACCACGTGCATCGGCGTGCCGGGCGCGACCCGCGAGGCCCAGTGCGCCTCCTCCTCGCTCACGCACACCCCGATGTCGGCCCAGGTGAACGCCTCGACCTCCTCGGCGCGCAGCTCGGCGGCCTCCAACGCGAACCGGCGGCGGGCGTCCGGGTCGGTGGCGGTCTCGAAGTGCTGCTCGGGCCTGCGGTGGAACAGGGCCTCCGAGTCGTAGATCCGGATGGCCTGCGGCTGGCTCTCGGCAACGGGAATGCCCATGCGGCCCAGGTTGTGCGGCCGGAACACCACGATCACGTCGTAGAGTCCGGCCCGCTGCCAGCCCCAGCGCACCGGGTCCTCGACGCCCCACACGACCTCGACCCCGCGTGCGGCCAGGCTCGGCGCGTACTGCTCGGCCAGGTCGGGAAGTGCTGCCAGGTAAGTGATCCGTGCCGTCGGGCAGGCGTCCACCCACGCGTCCAGCACGGCCTGGGTGCGCGGGTCGCCTCGTCCCCGGTCGGCCTGCGGCACGCGGTCGTCGATCAGCAGCACCCGGTACGGCGTGTGGTTGTCGCGCAGCCACCACAGCCGGTGCTGCTGCGCGGGCAGCGCGGTGACGGCCGGTCGCCGGGACAGCTCCTCGGTCCAGCGGCGCTGGAAGATCCCGTGGTTGAGCCGCATCAGCTCCAGCGCGCGCTCCGAGCCCGCGCTGCCGTGCCGGGCGTGCAGCACCTGAGAGGCAGGTTCGACCCAGGTCTGCCAACCGAGCTTGCGCAGTTGCAGCGCGAGGTCCACGTCCTCGAAGTAGGCGATCTCGTACTCCGGGGAGAAGCCGCCCGCTTCGAGCAGGGCACGCCGCCGCACCAGCAGGCAGGCCGCCGAGGCGTAGTCCACCTCGCGCGGGAACAGCGGGGCCTCGTCCCAGGCGCGGCACCAGCCGTCCCCGCCGATGATGCTGCCCGCCTCCTGCACCGTGCCGTCCTGGTTGAGCATCACCGGGGCCACGGCGGCGGCCTCCGGCTTGCTGTCCAGCACGGCCAGCAGCGGGTCCAGCCAGCCCTCGCCGAGCTCGACGTCGGCGTTGAGGAAGCACACCAGCTCGGTACGGCTGCGCTGCACGCCGAGGTTGCAGCCCGCGCCGAAACCCAGGTTCTCGCGCATCCGGAGCACGGTGGCCCCGGTGAGGTTGCGCTCCAGCCACTCGCCGGTGCCGTCCGGCGAGGCGCTGTCCACCACGATCACCTCGTGGGGCTGCGGGGTGTGCTCGGCGAGCAGGCGCAGGCACTGGACGACCAGGTCCCGGCCGCCGTAGGACACCAGGACGAAGGTGATCCGCGGCGCCCCGGTCACGGGTTCTTGATCTTCCCGTACGCCTCGCGCAACGGCTGGGACCAGCGCAGCAACTTGGTCCTGCGCAACGCGTCCAGCTCGCGCACGGCGTGCCCGGACTGCGCGGCCAGCGCCTGGTGCCGGTCGGCCAGCTGGCGGTGCAGCTCGCGCTCGTGGTCCAGCTCGGCACGCAGCTTGTCCAAGTCGTTGTGCACGGACACGACCTGGTCCATCAGCACCTGGCGCTCGTGGACCTGGCGCTGGCGCAGCTGGGAGTGGGCCACCCGCAGGGCCTCGTTCTCCTCGACCAGGTCGACGATCCGCCGCTGCGGGTCCTCGCCACCGGCGGCCAACAGGTTCTCGGCGGCGATCGCCAACGAGTCCAGGTGCGCACCGGCCGCGGCCTTGGCTGCGTCGGCCTCCACGGCGGCGACCGACTCCAGGGCCTGCACCAGCGCGGGCACGTCCCCGGCGACCACGCGGCTGGGCGCGAACTCCTGCACCGGCCAGCGCTCCTCCCCGCTGGGGTCGAGCAGCACGAAGGGCACGCCGAGACCGGCGCACACCGCGGCCACGTGCTCGTCGGCGGCGATCACGGCGTCGGCGGCGGCCAGCGCGGCGATCCGGTCCTCGAAGGCCAGGTCGGCGGGCAGCACGCGGTCGCCGAGCTCACCGGGAACCGGGCCGGTGGGCATGACCAGCACCTCGCGGTCGCCGAGGGCGGCACGCAGCGCGGGCAGGTCCACCTGTGCGACCAGGTCGGCGGTCAGGTGCAGCAGCAGGAAGCCCCTGTCGGCGGGCAACTCGCCGAGCTGGCGCAGTTGGCGCTGCCGTGCGAACAGGGCGGGGCGCTCCACGAGGTTGCCCGCGAGCACACCCAGGTG
Organism: Kutzneria viridogrisea DSM 43870; assembly: GCF_000525635.1. Lineage (NCBI taxonomy): Bacteria > Bacillati > Actinomycetota > Actinomycetes > Pseudonocardiales > Pseudonocardiaceae > Kutzneria > Kutzneria viridogrisea. The sequence goes on along the minus strand of NZ_CP007155.1, from coordinate 71,535 downwards.
CGGCACGATCGGCACGTGGCCACCGGCCCGTGCGCTGGAGCGGGCGTCGCGCACCGCCAGCACGGTCGGCGTCTTGCCAGCCAGGCGCACGCCCGCGGACAGCACGGTCGGTGCGGCCTCGGTGGCGAAGCACGGGGCCGCGGCCTTGGCCTCCTCGGTGCCGTACAGCGCGCCGAGGTCGGCGCCCAGCGCGAAGCTCGGGCAGAGCACGCTGACGTGCGCGGTGTGCTTGCCGGTGAGCCGCACGGCGACGATCCCGCCGTCGGAGACGCTCGGCCGGGATGCGCCCAGCGGGGTGTAGAGCGGGATGCCCCAGCCGGGCAGGCGCCTGTGCAGCTCGCGCTCCAGCACCCTCGGGTACACCTGGTCGCCCACGCCTGGCAGGTCACTGCTACCCCACAGGGCGATGACACCTTCTGTTCGCACGGGCAGCACTGTAACCAATGGGCCGGGCCGCCCAGGTCACCTTCGCGGATGTGCGAGCAGGGCCTGCACCAGGGTGTCCACGATGGGCTGCTGCACGATCGGGCTGACCCCCGAGGTGATGTTGCGCTCCACGACCTCGACCACCACCGTGTCGCTGTCCACCATGCGCTGCGCCTCGGCGTTCGGGTCGGCCTGCACCAGGGCCACGTTGGCGATGCTGACGTCGGCGAAGGCCGCACCCACGAAGGGGATCGCGAAGTTGGTGAACGAGTCGGAGACCAGCGTGGTCTTGCCGGGGATCATGCCGGTGAGCAGGTTGTTGGTGGTGTACGTGGCCACCGTGCGCGGGTCCGGGGTGGTGCGCGGGCTGCGGTCGGTGCGCCCGTCCGGGGCCAGCATGTAGGTGTTGATGTTGTCCACCCCGGTGCGGCCGATCATCGGCGGCAGGTCGGCCACCCCGTCGCGGGTGCCGGTCTGCGCCACCCGCCAGGTGCTGGTGGTGCCGGGCAGCACCTTCTCCGCGATGGCCTTGGTCATCACCAGGCCGCCGTCGTAGGTCCAGTGCGTGTCCTGCGGGAAGTAGACGTGGCCGCCGTGCTTGGCCGCCTCGGCGCGCAGGGCCTCGCGCAGGTCGAGCGCCCCCGTCTCGGACACCAGGCGGGGCCAGAACTGCTGGCCGAACGCCTCCGAGCAGGACTTGCCCGCGTAGTGGTCGGGCAGGTTCTCCGGTTCCTGGGTGGACTTGTCCGGGGGCACGACGAACACGAACCGGCGGCCGGAGTTCTCCACCGCCCACTTGAGCCGGGCCAGGTTGCTCAGCACCTGGTCCAGCGGCACCGTGGGCTGGCAGCGGCTCTGCATGTCCACGCCGAAGTACATCCAGCCGTTCTTGCCCTCCACCACGCGCGGGAAGCCAGCGACCGGCGGCGGCTCGATGTCGGTGGTGCCGCTCTGCGGGGACTGGGGGCCGGTCGGGGCGGGCGCGATCGGCCCGGACTGGTTGGGCTCGCCGCCGCCCAGCATCGGGGCCTCGCCGAACAGGCCGCGGCTGATCGCGTCGTTGAGCGAGATCGCCCCCGGCCGGAAGGACAGGTTGTCCACCGCCCACGGGGCCAGCCCGGTGAAGAAGCCCCAGCCCTGGGACAGGCTGGGGAACTGGTGCACCGCCCGGTTCTCGATGGACGGTGGTGGGCCGAACAGGACCAGGCCCACCACCGGGGTCAGGAAGAACACCAGCGCGCTGATCAGCGAGAACCGCTGCCTGCCGTGCCGGGGCCGGTACAGCGGGTGGTCGGTGGGCAGCCACGACTCGTGCCTGGGTATCGGCTGCGTGTCTTCCCCCGAACGCTGCATTCGGGCACCCTAACCGACCTGCTCAGTCCACCAGGTCCAAAGCCGCATCCCTGATCGCTGTGACGTCGATGCCGTGCAGCCGGTGGGCGTCGGCCACCGTCGAGGACTGGCCGAACCCGGTCACGCCCAGCGTGGTCGTCGGCACCCCGCGCACCGCGCCGAGGAACGCCAGCGTGTGCGGGTGACCGTCCAGCACCGTCACCAGCGGGGCCCGCTCCCGCGGCGGCAGCAGCACGTCCAGCACCGACTCGTCCACCAGTTCCGCGGGCCCGCCCGTCGGCAGCCCGGTCCGCGCCCGCGTGGCGCGGAACAACAGGTCCGCGCTGGTCACCACGTTGACCGCGGCCGAGATCCCGTGTTCCGCCAACTCCTCGGCGGCCCGCACCGCCTGCGGCACCGTGACGCCCATCGCCGCGATCACCACGTCCACCCGCTCGGGGGCCCGCAGCCGGTAGCCGCCCGCCACGGCCTGCCGCCTGCGCTGCTCGCGGTCGGCCGCGGGCACCTCCGCCAGCGACTGGTCGACCGGCCGGGTGGACAGCCGGAAGTAGGCGCTGCACCCGTCCGGCCTGCCCACGAACCGCATGGCGTGCAACAGGGTCCACTCCAGGTCCTGGCCGAAGGCTGGCTCGTAGGCCACGACCCCCGGGTGCTCCAGCCCTACCGAGGGCGTGATGACGCTCTGGTGCGCACCGCCCTCGGCCGCCAGCGTCACCCCGGAGGGCGTGCCCACCAGGATGGACTGGCCGCCCGCGTAGATGCCGAAGGTCCAGGGCTCCAGCGCACGGTTCACGAACGGGTCGTAGATGGTGCCGATCGGGATCAGCGGCTGGCCCCAGCGGCTCCACGTGGCGCCCAGCTCCCCCAGCGCGCCGACCAGGTTCACCTCGGCGATGCCCAGTTCCACGTGCTGCCCGGTGGTGTTCTCGGCCCAGCGGATGCGGGTCTCCGGGTCGTCCGCGAACCAGTCCTCCGGCCCGACCTCGTCGGCCTTGAACACCCCCACCTTGTTCAGCCACCCGGCCAGGTTCGTGGAGGACGCCACGTCCGGCGACACCGTCACCACTCGCGCGGCCACCTCCGGCGCCGCCCTGCGCAGATCGGTGAGCAGCCGCCCCAGTGCCGCCTGCGTGGACAGCCCCGAGCCGCGATGCCCCGCCGACACCTCCACCGGCACGGTCGGCGGCGCGGTCCTCGCGATGTCAGGCCGCCGCAACCTCTCCGCGACCTGCCCGCACAGCTCCGCCTCCGCCGAGCCCACCTCGAACGGCCGCCACGGGTCGCCGACCTCGGTGTGCAGCGAACGGGCCAGCTCCGCGTACTGGTCGGGGGTGAGCAGCGCGGAGTGGTTCGCCGGGTGGCCCTCCGTGGGCAGCCCGCGGCCCTTGATCGTGTAGGCGAAGACCACCGTGGGCCTGGTCGGGTCGGCCTGCTGGAACGCCGTGGTCAGCCCGCCGAGGTCGTGCCCACCCAGGTCGCGCACCGCGCTGTGCAGGGTCGGCCCGTCCACCGAGGCGAGCATGCGCACCAGCGCCGGATCCGGTGTGCCGCCCGCGATCCTGGCCCGCAGCTCCTCCCCGCGCACCCGCAGCAGCCGCTGGTACTCCGCGTTGGGCATGCCGTCGATGCGCTGGCGGAGCAGCTCCCCGCCGTCCCGGCTGAACAGCTCCTCGAGCACGGGCCCGTACTTGCAGGTCAGCACCTCCCACCCGGCGGAGCGGAACATGCCAGCGAGCCGCTCGTAGGCGATGCCGGGCACCACGCGGTCCAGGGACTGGCGGTTGAGGTCGACCACCCAGAGCAGTTCGCCCAGCCGCACGACCTGCGGGTCGAGCACGGCCTCCCAGACCGCCCCCTCGTCCAGTTCCGCGTCCCCGAGCAGCGCGATCATCCGCCCGTTCGGGCTGGTCTGCTTGCCGCCACCAAAGTGCGCGTCGACGTACCGCCGCGCCAGCGCAGCCCAGATCGTGGCTGTCGCACCGATGCCCACGCTGCCGGTCGAGAAGTCGACGGTGTCCGGGTCCTTCGTGCGCGAGGGGTAGGACTGGAGCCCGCCCAGGTCCCGCAACCTCGTCAGGTACTCGGTGTCCAGGTCACCCAGCAGGTGGTTGATCGCATGTAGCACCGGCGAGGCGTGCGGTTTCACGCTGACCCGGTCCTGCGCGCTCAGGCCGGTGAACCAGAGCGCGGTCATGATCGAGGCCATCGAGGCGGAGCTGGCCTGGTGGCCGCCGACCTTCACGCCGGAGGCATCGCCCCTGAGGTGGTTGGCGTGGTGCACGATCGAGGTCGCCAGCCAGAGGATGCGCCGTTCGACGGCGAGCAGGGTCTTGTCTGCGTCGACGCTGACGCGGGCCACGGTGGTCACGAATGACAAACGTAAACCATACGGGACGGTAACCCACTCATGTGATACGCATCACTTAAGTGTGCATTCAGTTTCTTTCCGTGACGACCAATCTCTGTGGATGCGCTCCCAGGCTACTGAGAGTGGCTACTAGTTAAACTGTTAACAGCACCTGTATTCCCCGAATGGGTGAATCTCTGCGACCGTTCTCCTGGGCTCGGTGGCACCAAGGACCGCCGGGTGTCGTGGGGGCATCAACCTTGGAGGCGGCAGTGGCTTTGCAGGTGGCAGCACTGGTCGTGGCCAGTCTGGTGTTACTGGTCCGGATCGTCGTCGCACTCTACGACCGACCCTCGAAGCCGACAGGTCGGTAGGCCGCCGTGGACAGGGCCTTGCGCAAGCTCGCCGAACTGCGTGAATGCGGTTTCCAGTTCATGAACCTGCCCGATGCCGACGGCCAACTGGACCGGATCATGGGTTTCCGGCACCTGCGGGGTTACCTGGATTCGCTGGTCTTCCGCTCGGAGACCGAGGCCCGCGCCGGACGCATTCCCGCCGTGCACGCCTCCACCCGGCACGTGCGCGCCGTCTGGCTGTACGAGGGCACCCTCTCCGACACCATCGACCGCCTACTGGAGCTGCCGCTGCCCGGAGCCCCCACGGCCCCCACCCTGGCCAAGTGCGGCTCGGCCCCCGACCTGCTGCCCAACGGCCTGAACCCGTTCCAGCTGTGGACCCCACCGGGCGCGACGGCCTGACCCACCCAGTCCATCCCCCGCCACTCCCTGGGGGGCGACCCCGTTTCCAGCCTACCGCCCGCCCCACCCCGTTGATCTTGCTGAAGATCCACATGTGGACAACTCGCCGCCTGGGGACAACTCAAGTCTGCGCAGGTCAGCCGGGTAGCGAGATGTGTAGGATGCGCCCGGTCGTGGTGAACCCGGCCCGGTTGTAGATCGCGGCCTCACGCTCACCCGCGGCCGTCAGGAAGGGCGTGTCCAGGCCCGCGTTGTACGCCGTGCGCGTCAGGTAGCTGGTGACGGCCGCGGCGATGCCACGTCGCTGCCAGGCGGGCCGCACGCCGATGCCCGCGATCTCCGTGGCGCCCGCGGTCGGGGCGGTGTACATGCCGCCACCGGCCGGCTCGCCGGAACGGGTCCGCACGAGCATCGCCATGCCGCCACGGTTGAGCATGGCGCGGGTCCTCGCCACGTCGGTGGCCTCGGGCGCGGGACTGCCGTACGCCTCGCACAGCGCGGTGTGCAGCGCCAGCAGGTCCTCGTCGGAGGTCACGGTGAGCGCCTCGAACTCGGGGTCCAGCTCGATCTCGGGCACCGACTCCGGGGTGCAGGTCATCAGCGGGTGCAGCCGCTCCACCTCGAACCCGGCCGACTCCAGCCGCGGCTGCACGGCGGGGGCGCTGGAGGGCACGTACTCCAGCCGCGGCTTGCGGTTGCGGGAGCGGAACTCGGCGACCAGCACGTCGACCTCGGCGGACGTGGGCTCAGCACCGATCTCCGGCATCGCGTAGTTCACGTACGGGTTGTCGCTGTGCGCGTCGAACCTGGCGAGGAACGGCCCGATCCGGGTGTCGCGGCCCGCCAGCAGGTACTCGGTGATCTGCGTGTCCACGGCGCGCAGGCTAGACCCGGCGGCCCCGGCGCACACCGGATTTTCGCCCCTGGCCTTGACGTCGGTGTGAAGGTCTAGCTTCGGTCCATGCGCATCGGTGAACTCGCCGAACTGACCGGCACCTCGACCAGGTCGCTGCGGTACTACGAGGAGCAGGGCCTGCTGTCGGCACGGCGGGACGCCAAGGGCTACCGCGAGTACGACGAGGCCGATCTGCGGGCGGTCCGGGAGATCCGCTCGCTGCTGGCGATCGGCTTCGGGCTGGAGGACACCCGGCCGTTCGTGGCCTGCCTGCGGGCGGGCGGCGCCAGCGGGGACTCCTGCCCCGACTCGGTGGCCGTCTACCGGCGCAAGCTCGCCGAGATCGACGACTGCATCGACCGGTTGCAGGCGGTGCGCACACAACTGGCCAGGTCCATCGACAGGTGTTCAGGGGAGAGACGATGCTGCCCGAGGTGACCGACGCCGACTTCGGCGAGCAGGTGCTGACCAGCGACAAGCCGGTGCTGGTGGAGTTCTGGGCGAGTTGGTGCGGGCCCTGCCGCATGGTGGGACCGGTGCTGGCCCAGATCGCCGAGGAGCACGCCGAGCGGCTGCGCGTGGTCAAGCTCGACATGGACGCCAGTCCGGGGACCGCCCGCGACTACCAGGTCATGGCCGCGCCGACCATGCTGCTGTTCGAGAAAGGGCAGGTCACGCGAACCATCGTGGGGGCAAAGCCCAAGGCCGCGCTGGAACGGGTTCTCTTCGGCTGATCGGGTGCCGCGCTTGCGCGTGACGGCCGTCTCGCTGACACTCCGAATTCGTACCGGGTCACACCCTGCACGATCCGGTGGTGAGGTGAGTGATGAGCCCGATGAGGGTCCTCCGACAACTCGAAGACGCCCTGGAGCACGGACCGTTCGAGCGCGCGCTGACATTGGCCGTCGATGCCAGCGGGCTGAGCCTGCACCAACTGCAGTGCTCACTGGCCGATCAGGGCGTGCAGATCAGCACCACAACCCTGTCCTACTGGAAGAACGGCCGCAGCAGGCCGGAGCGCCCCGACTCGCTGCGCGGCCTGGCAGTGCTCGAGACAGTGCTGGAACTGGAGCCCGGGGCGCTGGCCGGGCTGCTGGGCCCGCGCCGACCGCGGGGCCGCTGGCTCGACCCCACGGTGGGCCAGATGTGGGGCGGGGTCAGCTACCTGGAACCGCTGCTGACCTGGCTGGACATGCCCTCGCGGGCGCCGCTGCGCAGGCTGAGCCTGCACGAAGCGCTGCACGTGGGCCCGGACCGGATCAACCGCAGGCTGCAGATCCGCGAGGTGCTGCGGGCCAGTGAGCAGCGGGTGGGCCGGACCGTGGCGATGCTGCGGGGCATTCCCGGCGGCTCGCCGCCCACGCTGACCTCCACCCGGTACTGCCGGGTGGGGCGGGTGCGCTCGGTCGCCGCCGACGCGTTCCTGATCGCCGAGCTGGTGTTCGACCGCCAGCTGGCCGAGGGCGAGACGACGATCCTGGAGTACGAGTTCGAGTTCGCCGACACGGTGCCCGACGACCGCTACGACCGGCGGTTCATGCAGCGCACCTCGGAACACCTACAGGAGGTGCACTTCTCGCCGGAAGCGCTGCCCGCGAGCTGCCAGTCGTACCGGATGGACTCGCCGACCTCGGCTGAGGACGTGCTGGGCGAGGTGCGGGTCGACGCCGCGCACCCCGCCCACCTGGCCCAGGTCGACGTCTCACCCGGCATCTACGGGCTGAGCTGGACCTGGGCCTGAGCGGTTCAGCCGCGCACGGACCCGACCATCAGGTGGCCGCCGTTGAACACGTGGCCGCCGGTCCAGGTGACCGTCACGGGCCCGCGCACGCCGTCCAGCGAGAACTCCAGGGCGGCGGGCGCGGGCGCGTCCGGGTCGTCGCCGTCGGCGACCGGGATGCCGGTCCAGCGCAGCGGCAGTTCGGCCGCGTGGCCCGGGCCCACGGTCACCGGCGGGGCGGCGGCTCCCTCCTGCTCGGCGCGGGTGGGCAGCAGCGCGCCGTTGCCGTCCACGAAACGCGGGTCGAGCAGGTAGCCGGACAGGGTGCAGCTCGCGCCCTGGTTGGCGGTCAGCGTCAGGAACGAGGCGCGCTGACCGACCCCGGGGTCGATCTGACCGAGTGTGCCGTTGAGGTCGGCGGCCGAGCACGTGCTGTAGTGCGGCGCGGGTGCGGCGGTCGCGACCCCCGCGGTGCTGCCGACCAGGATCGCGGCCATCACGAGAGCGGCTGCGGAGCGCGTGGTGCTCGTCCTCAAGAGAATTCCCTCCAGTCACTTTGTGTAATCAGTAGACGTCTGATAACTCGACAGCGTTGATCCACAGTGACGCCTGTCACTACTCACTGTTCCACGTGGAACCGGCGCTCCGGTCAACGTCCGGGGGTCATCGGCTGCCCGCTTCTGGCGGAGGACAGTTGCACGAAGTCGACCTTGCCGGTGGGGTCGCGGCGCAGGATCGGCACGGCTTTCGCGATCGGGTTGCCCGAGTTGTCCAACGAGATCCAGCCACTGGCCCCCGGCACGGCCTGGCTGTCGTGCAGTCGATTCCACTCCTGCTCGACATCGGCCGGGCCGACCGACAACCCGCCCTGGTTCGCGATCAGCTGGGTCGCCTTCACGACGGTGGCGACCGCGTCGTAGGCCATGATCGCCACCCCGTCGTCCAGCGAGTCCCGGTCAGCCTGGAACAGGCTGCCGTAACAGGTGTCCCGGCAGCCCCGGAAGACGGCCGCCGCCTGCGACTGCACCGCATCGGGCCTCGTGGTCCAGGTGGCCGGGTGCGCGAGCCCGGTGTAGAGCAGGGTCACGTTCGTGGCCAGGCCCTGCCGGAACTGCTCGCCGGGGTCGGTCAGGTTCGTGGTGTCGTCCCCCGCGACCACCGTCAGGTGCTTGCCCGTGCACTGCCTGCCGGAGAGCCTGCTGACGAAATCGCCCAACGCCTTGCCCCGCCCCGCGAAGAAGATGGCGTCCGGGGAGTTGTAGCAGATGTCCGACAACATCTGCTGGAACGTGTTGACCACACCGCTCAGCGAGGAGTCGAACTTCTCCGTCTGGCCGACCAGGCGGTGTTCGGCGTCCGGGAAGTTGGCGGCGAACGCGCTGGCGATGGTGGCCGAGTAGTTGTCGGTGGCGTTGACGTCCTGCACCAGCATCGCCTGCGTGGTCGACTGGTGCAGGTACGCCACGACCGCCTTCACCTGGTCCGAGTTGGACGGGGCGATGCGGACCAGGCCGGGGATGCCGCTGAAGTTGTCCGCGGTGATCCTGGACCCGACCGAGGGGATGTGCGCCTGGGACAGGCTGAGCACGGCGTCGTGGGTGCTGGTCAGGCTCTGCCCGAGCCCGGAGACGGCCACCAGGTGGTCCTCGCCGACCGCCCGGCGCTTGAGGTCCTCGACCACCGGGCGCCACTGGTCGCTGCGGCTGCCGGTGTTGGCGATCAGGATCCTGATCCGCGGCAGGCTGCCGGAGGTGTTGGCCACGACCTGCGCCAGCGCGGCGCCCTGCAACTCGTGCCGCACCGCCACCGGTGTGCTGCTGTCCTGGTCGGTGGGCAGCGTCGGCTGCATGACCGCGATGCTGACGTAGGGCTTGCCGCTGGCCAGCACTTCCTTGTTCTGCTTGAGGATCAGGTCCGACACCTCGGCCAGGTCCTCGGAGAAGTGGTAGCTGCCATCGGTGACGCCCACGCACTCCCCGGTGCTCGCCGCGTCCACCCCGTCCGCGCAGTGGCCGCGGGTGAACCACAGGTAGCCACCGACCCCGAACACCAGAACGACGGGCAGCACCAGGGCGATCGTGCGCAACGCCTTGGACAGCAAGGACTTCGGCACCGGGATGATCGGGTTCTGGTTCACCTGCGGTACTCCTCGGCCCGGTCCAGCAGCACCCGGGACCAGTTGTGCCGCTTGGCCAGGTCCCGGTAGCCGGACTCGATCTCCTGCCACAGCGTGCGTCTGGGGTCGCCCAGCGGGTCGGCGTTGATCCACAGCGAGGCCACCAGCCACCCGGTGGCCGGGTCCACCCCGGACTCACTGACCAGCGCCGCCGCCTGGTCGAACGCGCTCCTGTCCTGGGGCAGCGCGTTGGGCGCCGCGGTGATCGCGTCCAGCTGGGTCAGCCACTGCTCGTCGGACTCGTGTGTGAACACGCGCTCCAGGTGCTGCACGACTTCCTTGAACTCCCCGAGCGCCAGCCGGTGGTAGTTGACGTGCACCAACTGGCTGGCCCGCGTGCACTGCCTGCGGTGCACCGACTCCCAGCTGTTCGCCCGCCCGCGGTTGAGCCGCGTCAGTTCGTGCAGCAGCACCCTGCGCATCCACGGGTGCATCCCCGTACCGTTCTCGGCCAGCAGCAACCGATTCCCCAGCAACCCGTACGGGTCGCCGGGGGCGCCGGGACGGTCCGCGCCCAGGTCCTCGGTCGCCCCGCCCCGCTCGACGGTCGGTGTGGCCGAGGTGTTGATCAGCAGGCGCTGCTGCTCAGCGGTGAGGCCGTACAACAGTTCCCGTCGCGCCACCGGAACCAGCTCGGCGAAGGCCGCGCGCAGCGACACCTCGTCCCGGTCGGTCTCGGCCATGGCGGCGCTGAGCCTGGTCACCGCCCACGGCAGCCCGCCGGTGAGCCGGTGCACCACCCGCGCGTCCTCCTCGTCCTGCACCGTGTCCCGCCGGTCCGCCGTAAGCAGGTCGCCCACCTCGTCCAGGCTCAGGTCCCTGGCGGCGACCAGGTACCAGCGCGCGTCGCGCCCGCGACCCGCCGGGGACCAGTCGGCGAGCGTGGCCTGCTCCGGTGTGCGAACCGCCCGGCCGCGCTTGCGCGCGGACGCCGACGGGCTGTGCCAGTGCGAGTCCCACTCGCGGAGCCAGCTGCGACTGGTGCAGACCACGAGGAACGGGTCGGGCATCTCGGGGTCGCGGCTGGCCCGCATGAGCGTTGCGAGCAGCTTGCGACCGCTCACCGAGTCCACGTTGTCCAGCAGCACCAGGCAGTTCGTGGTGCGCTGGCCGGAACGCCACAGGCCGCGGTAGGCCCGGCGCATGTCCAGCAGGAACGCGGTGCAGAACATGTCGTCGAGCTCCTGGTCGGCACCGTGCGCGTGCCACTTGATCATGTCCAGCAGGGCGCCGTACGGCCCCGGCGGCGCGGCGCTGGCCTCCTTGGACAGCCGGGCCCCGAAGGTGAGCCTGCGCCGCCTGCTGACCCAGCCGAGCCCACCCCACAACAGCTTCAGCACCGAACCTGTCCACGAGGGCACACCGGTCGCGGTCACCAGGCGCAGCAGTTCCTCGATCTCATCGGCGGAACGCTCCAATGGGTCCTGCTTGCGCAACAACTCATTGACCATCCTGATCGCCTGTGAACGACTGTTCAGCGGCAGTGCACTTCCGACCATCAGAAGGCAGAGTGCGAGATGCGGGAACGCGATCTGACCGAACTGCCCGCACTTCGCCGACAATTCGAAGGCCAGCTCCGAAATGATCTTCCTGGTCGGCCGTTCGGCAACCCCGTCCAGGTCTACCCTGACCACGGGAAGTCTGCCCCGGCAATCCTCGTGCAGATGTGCGAGAAAGGCCGTCTTACCGCTTCCCCTCGGCCCCACCAGCGTGACGACCGGCAGGTCGGCACCCCGTCTTCGACCGAGGCTCGCCCTGTCTCTGCGCAGGCACTCCGCGATCAGCCGCTCGACACCCGCACGCCCGTAGAGTTCCGCCATCGGTTCCCCCCGGCGCGCTGTCGCTTGGCGGAAAATGGTGCCACAAGCGACAGCGGACCAGTGACGGCAAAAAGGGTGACACTGTTCGGGTCAACGCCCTACCGCATAGCCCTGCATACCGCGGGCGTTAGCTCCTGCACGGAGCAACTTCGTCGCTGGATCGCGTGAAACCGCGGACAAGCGACCCAACGCCCAGGGTCCCGCGTCGACAATCCTGTGCCCGCGCTCGCGCAACTGGCCGATCACCTCGGCGCCCAGTCGCGATTCCACCACCAATTCACCGGGCTGCCAGCTGCGCGGGTAGAACGAGCTCGGGAACGCCGTGCTCTGCCAGGCGGGCGCGTCGATCGCCTGTTGCAGGTTCATACCGCCGAGGGTGTGCGCCAGCCAGAAGCAGAGCTGCCACTGGTCCTGCTGATCGCCGCCGGGCGTGCCGAAGGCCAGCACCGGCTCGCCCTCGCGCAGCGCCAGCGAGGGCGTGAGCGTGGTGCGCGGGCGGCGGCCGGGCGCCAGCGAGGCGGGCAGCCCCTCCTCCAGCCAGAACATCTGCGCCCGCGTGCCCAGGGCGAAGCCCAGTGCCGGGATCGTCGGCGAGGACTGCAGCCAGCCACCCGATGGCGTGGCCGAGATGATGTTGCCCCAGCGGTCCACCACGTCGATGTGCACGGTGTCCCCGCGCACCCGGCCGTCCCGGCTCACCGTGGGCTCGCCCAGCGCCCCGGACACGGCCGCCTCACCGCCGCCGATGCCCCGCCCCTGCGTGATGAACTCCGCGAGCCGGGGCGCCCGCCCACCGGGTGCGCCGGGGCGCAGTTCGAGGGAAGCCTTGTCGCCGACCAACTTCGCGCGTTCCGCCGCGTACCCGGTGGACAGCAGGTCGGTGATCGGCACGTCCGCGCTGTCCCCGTACCAGGCCTCGCGGTCGGCGAAGGCGAGCTTCGCGCACTCCACCGCCAGGTGCACGGTCTCCGCCGTGGGCAAACCGTCCACATAGGACAAGCGGTCCGCGAACCGGTCCAGCAGGAGCAGTTGCTGGAGCAGCACGGGTCCCTGCGACCAGGGACCGCACTTGGCCAGGGTCCACGGCCCGAACTGCGCGGTGACCGGGTCCTCGTAGCTGGCGGACCAGTTCGCCAGGTCCGCACCGGTGAGCAGGCCTGGGTGGTCGCGGCCCGAGTCGTCGCGGAACGCCTTGCGGCTGAACGACTCGATCTCCGCGGCGACGAAGCCCTGGTACCAGGCGCGGCGCCCCGCCTCGATCTGCGCCTCGCGGTCGGCCCCCGCCGACTCGGCCTCGGCGAGCAGCCGCTCCCAGGTGTCGGCCAGCACGGGGTTGCGCATGCGGGAGCCGGGCGCGGGCACCCGGCCGCCGGGCAGCCACAGGTCGGCGGAGGTGGTCCAGTGCTCGCGGAACAGGTCTGCGACCGTGGCGATCGTGGCCGGGATCCGTTCCACCAGCGGGAATCCGTCCCGCGCGTAGCCGATGGCGTAGCCAAGCACCTCGCGCAGCGACTTGGTTCCGTGGTCGCGCAACAGGGTCAGCCAGCCGTCCCACGCGCCGGGCACCGTGGCCGCGAGCAGCCCGCTGCCCGGAACCAGGTCCAGACCCAGGTCCCGGTAGTGCTCGATCGTGGCGGCGGCCGGGGCGACCCCCTGTGCGCACAACACCTTCGGCCGCGGATCGCCCGCCGTGGCGAACACCGCGGGCACCTCACCGCCGGGCCCAACCAGGTGTGGCTCCACGACCTGGAGCACGAAGCCCGCGGCTACCGCCGCGTCGAAGGCGTTGCCGCCCGACTCCAGCACGGCCATGCCCGCCGCCGAGGCGAGCCAGTGGGTGGACGCGACCATGCCGACCGTGCCGGCCAGTTCAGGGCGAGTGGTGAACACTCCCCCATCACACCACGGCTGCCAGCACCTGCAAGGGGTTCGCGGGCCCGCGGCCCACACCCCACCAGGTCAGCCCGCAGCGCTGGAGGGCGTCGGGGTCCAGGTGGTTGCGGGTGTCCACCACCAGCGGGGAGTCCACCAGCTCGGCCACCCGCGACCAGTCCAGGCAGCGGAACTCCGGCCACTCGGTGAGCAGGGCGACCACGTCGGCGCCCTTCACGGCGGCGTACGCGTCGTCCACCACCCGCACGCCAGGGACCTCGCCGCGCACACCGGGGTCGTAGCCGGTGAGCTCGGCCCCCTCGGCCAGCAGCAGCTCCGCGACGGCCAGCGCCGGTGAGTCGCGCAGGTCGTCGGTGCCCGCCTTGAAGGCCAGGCCCAGCAGGCCGATCCGCTTGCCGCGCAGCCTGCCGCCCGCCGCGTGCCTGATCTTGGACACGACCCGCTCGCGCTGCCGCGTGTTGGTGTCGATGGTGGCCGTGAGCAGCGGGAAGTCGAAGCCGACCGCACCGGCCACCTGGACCAGCGCGTGCGTGTCCTTGGGCAGGCAGGACCCGCCCCAGCCCGGCCCCGGCTGGAGGAAGGACTGGCCGATGCGCCGGTCGTAGCCCATGCCCTCGGTCACGTCGGCCACGTCCGCGCCCAGCCGCTCGCAGAGTTCGGCGATCGCGTTGACGTAGGACAGCTTCATGGCCAGGAAGCAGTTCGCCGCGTACTTGACCAGCTCGGCACTGGCCGCGTCGGTGAGCACCGTGGGCGCGCCCAACCGGGCGTAGAGCGCGGCCACGCGTTCGGCCGCGTCCTGGGTGTCGCAGCCTACGACGATCCGGTCCGGGTTGAGGAAGTCGCGCACGGCCGTGCCCTCGCGCAGGAACTCCGGGTTGGACACCACCGGCACGTCCTTGCGCTTGAGCAGCGCGCTGACCCTGGCCGCGGTGCCGACCGGCACGGTGGACTTGTTCACCACCACGCAGCCGACCGGCAGCACGGTGCGCACCTCGGCGATCACCGACTCCACGGCGGCCAGGTCGGCGGCGCCGCCCGCGCCCATCGGGGTGGGCACGCACAGGAACACCACCTCGGCGTCGACCACGGCCTGCGCCGCACCGACCACGAACTCCAGCCGCCCCGCGGCCAGCCCCTCGTTGACCAGTTCGGACAGTCCGGGCTCCAGGATGGACACGTGCCCGGCGCGCAGCCGGTGCACCTTGGCCACGTCCACGTCCGCGCAGACCACCCGATGACCGAGGGAGGCCAGACAGGCTCCCGTGGTCAGACCGACGTACCCGGTGCCGACCACCGCGATCCTTCGAGCGAACACCTCGCACCACCCCGAACCGGTAGCAGGGCCATCGCAGTGAAGGTGGCAGGCGCAGTTGAAGACGCGCATAACTCGAACCGTCCGTCACGAGTTCGGACGGTGACGTTAACCCGCACACGGACGTAAGGTGCCGCCCGTGGAGCAGAGACGTCTCGGTGATTCGGGTCTTGTCGTCAGCGCGGTCGGGCTCGGCTGCAACAACCTCGGCAGGCCGGGTACAGCGACGGAGTCGCTGGCCGGGGCGCGGGCCGTGGTGGAGGCGGCCCTGGACAACGGGGTGATGTTCTTCGACGTGGCCGACGTCTACGGGGCGCCCAGGGGTCGCAGCGAGGAGCTTCTGGGGCAGGCCCTGTCGGGGCGCCGCGAGCACGCCGTGATCGCCACCAAGTTCGGCGTGGACATGCAGGGTGTCAACGGCCCCGACTTCGGCGCGCGCGGCTCGCGGCGCTACGTGCGGCGGGCGGTGGAGTCCTCCCTGCGCAGGCTGAACACCGACTGGATCGACCTGTACCAGCTGCACCGCCCCGATCCGGCGACCCCGCTGGAGGAGACCCTGTCGGTGCTGGACGACCTGGTACACGAGGGCAAGATCCGCTACGTGGGGCACTGCAACCTGGCCGGGTGGCAGCTGGCCGACGCCGCGTGGTCGGCGAACTCGGCGAACGTGGCCGCCCCGGTGTCCGCGCAGAACCACTACTCCCTGCTGGAGCGCGAGGTGGAGCGCGAGGTCGTGCCCGCCTGCCAGCGGTTCGGTCTCGGGCTGCTGCCGTACTTCCCGCTGGCCAACGGCCTGCTGACCGGCAAGTACAGCCGGGAGGGGCAGCCGCCCGCGGGCAGCAGGCTGGCCGGGCGGGACCGGCTGCTGGCCGACGCGCCCTGGGACCGGATCGAGAAGCTGCGCGCCTTCGCCGAGGAGCGCAGCATGCCGATGGCCCAGCTGGCGATCGGCTGGCTGGCCGCGCAGCCCACGGTCGGCTCGGTGATCTGCGGGGCGACCAACCCGGACCAGGTCAGGGCGAACGCGAAGGCAGCGGACTGGACCCCGCTGCCCGAGGAGCTGGACGTGATCGACGAGATCTGCCCGCCTGGCAGGCGCTGAGCCAGTTGTCCACAGGCGCCGAGTTGTCCACACGTGGATCTTCATCAAGATCAACTAGGGGGTGCGCGGGGTAGACTGGAACTGGGGACGCCCCCCGAGGAGTGGTGGGGGATGCCCCTGAGTGGGGGTCCGACCCAGGTCGTAGCGGAGTGTGATGCTCATCATCCCCCGGTAGCAGGCGAGCAATCCCCTCGCGGCCGACGCGGGCGCGGGCCGGAGCACAGCACAGTGGTCTACATGGAAATCCTGCTGTTCGCGCTGATGTTCTGCGGCCTCGCGCTCGTGGTGGCGCTGCCGCTGCTGGCGATGCTGCACCTCTCGGAGAGGCCCACCAACCAGGACTTGTGAGCCGGTCAGGTCGTAGCCTCCCGGCATGCAGATCTCTGACAACGCCGCGATCGTCACCGGTGGTGCCTCCGGGCTCGGCGGCGCGACCGCACGCGCGCTGGCCGCGCGGGGGGCCAAGGTGTTCGCCCTGGACCTGCCCAAGTCCATCGAGAACGCCGAGACCGTGGAGGGCGTCACCTACCTGGCCGCCGACGTGACCAGCGGCGAGCAGGTGCAGGCCGCCGTGGACACGGTGACCGCGGGGGACGCGCCGCTGCGCATCGTGGTCAACTGCGCCGGGGTGGGCACCGCGGGCCGCGTGGTGGGCAAGACCGGCCCGCACGACCTGGACGTGTTCCGCAAGGTCATCGAGGTCAACCTGATCGGCACGTTCAACGTGCTGAGGCTGACCGCCGCCGCCATCGCGAAGACCCCCGAACTGGAGGGTGGGCAGCGCGGGGTGGTGGTCAACACCGCCTCGGTCGCCGCCTACGACGGGCAGATCGGGCAGGCGGCGTACGCCTCCTCGAAGGGCGGCGTGGTCGGGCTGACCCTGCCCGCGGCCCGTGACCTGTCCGGTTCCGGCATCCGGGTGATGACCATCGCCCCGGGCATCATCGACACCCCGATGCTCGCCGGGGTCACCGAGGAGTTCCGCGCCGGGCTAGCCTCCGGTGTGCCGTTCCCGAAGCGCCTGGGCCTGCCCGCCGAGTACGCGCAGCTGGCTGTGGCCATCGTGGAGCACGACTACCTCAACGGCGAAGTGATCCGCATGGACGGCGCGCTGCGCATGGCGCCCCGCTAGGTCGTCACAGGTCCCCGGCGTAGGGCAGCCGCCCCATCGCCGGGGACGCCATCCAGTCCCGCAGCGCCAGGGTGGCCCGCACGTCGTCCTCGTTGTACTCCAGCAGCCGGTGCCGCTGGGAGTGCTCGGCGGGCAGCCCGTCCATGCCGACCGCGTCCCGGTACCAGCGCATGGAGTTCTCGCCCCCGGCCTCGGGGTCGCGCCAGTGGAACCCGGCCATCGGGGCGATCGTCTTGAGCCCCTTGCCGTGCGCGCAGAGGAACTGGTCGCGGACGCTGCCGAACACGTCGAACCAGGCGTCCGAGCTGATGAACGCCTGCACCTGCTTGACCGTGGGCACGCCGGGCTGCCCGGCGAACCGGTCCGCGGAGGCGATCAGCCAGCGGTTCTCGGCCAGCTCGTTGTAGCAGTAGGCGCGGAAGCTCAGCCCGCGCGCGGTGGCCCGCAACCGCACGCCCATCAGCCAGTTCCAGAACTCCGCGAAGGACCGGGCCTCGTCCGCACAGGGCACCGGGTCCCAGGTGACGAACGGCCGGTAGCCGAGGGGCTCGCCCACGTCGGCCCCGCTGACCAGGCAGCCCCACAGGTAGGCGCCCGCGTCCCCGAAGCTCTCCATGTCCACGTCGACCTCGACGTCCGCGCGCGGCACGGTGACCTCGCGGACCCGCCGCACCACGGTGAGGTCGCGCAGCCAGGCCCTGGCCAGCACCACGGCGTCCTGCGGGGGCATGCCGACCAGCGGCACGTCCCGCAGGTCGGCGGTGGCGAGCTGGTCCACCGTGGTGATGCCGACCTTGCGCAGCTGCACCGCGTCCTCGCCGCGCACCACCAGGCTGACGTCCCTGGCCTCACGCAGGTCCACCTCGCACACCGGCCACCACGGGCAGCTGCGGCACTCCACGATGCGCGAGGGCCTGGCCAGCGGTTCCGCGCCGATCGAGGCCGCGGTGGCCACGGCGAGCCGGTCGCCGAAGCGGCTGTCGTACTCCGAGAGCGCGGTGCGGCCCCCTGGCCAGGTGGGCGCGTCCAGGTCGTGCCAGAGCACCACGTCGGCGTCCATGCCGATCACGCCGCCGTAGCTGCGGCCGCCCGCCGCGAAGCCCGCGGCCTGCAACATGCGCTGGGCGTGCGCGAGCCGCAGCTGGTCACGCGGCTGCGGGCGCACCTTGCGCCGCGGATCGGCGCGCATGCCGATCGGGGTCGGCTCGCCCACCGGGGTGGTCCGCGCCCCACTGCCCGGATCGGTGATCTTGTGCCGCACCACGAGCACCGGCACGTAGCCGCCATCCACCCGCACCAGCAGGTCGATGCCGCCGCGACGGCCGCCCCCGAGGTCGCGCGGCAGGACCGGCGCCCAGACGTAGCGCGCCCCCGCGGCCAGCGCGGCCAGGGTGGCCCGCTCCCGGTCGGCCGTGCGCGCGTCGAGCGGGATCTCGGTCCAGTCCGAGCCCACCACCTTCGCCATCCGGTCGGCCACCAGCCTGCGGTGCGCCATGGCGTCCGCGCGCCGCTGCTCCCCGGACGGGTCCGGCGGGGCCTTCGGGGCGTCCACCATGGACGGGTCGCTCTCCAGGTGCACGCGTCGCCGACAGCGGGTCACCACACCAGCGTCGAGCAGCACCGAGGACGTCACGCCAAGCAGCCTAAGCCCGCCCACCGACATGCGTGCTCACCGCCCGGTGGATCTCCACCGGGCGGACTAGAGTCCCCGGCGTGGCAGCACGCAAACCCCGGTTCACGCCTGCTCGTGCCAAGAACCTGCTCGGCATCGCCAAGGTGGTCGGCCCCACCGTGGTCCCGGTGGTCGCCCCGTACGCGCTGAAAGCTGCCGGTGCCGTGCGCAACTCCTACGACCGCATGCGGGCACGCCGCCTCGGGGTCGAGGTGGACCAGCTCGCCTCGTACTCGGGGCGCGGCGGCGCGCTGCACGCCAGGATCGCCGGGGTCGCGGGTGCGCTGCCCGACCTGCGCGCCGCCGGCCACGCCGGGTTCGCCGAGGCCGCAGAGCACACGCTGACCCAGCTGGCCGCCGCCGTGCGCGCCGCCGAGACCATGCCCACCAGCCGCCGCAAGGCCGCGCACCGGGCCGTGTCGGCCGAGCTGGACCGCGTGGAGGAGGAGTTGCTGCGCCTGCTCGGCGTCTGACTCATCCCTTGGTGTGCTCAGGTCCAACACTGATGGGTCTGTCCGGTCCGTCCGCGCCCCAATAACGTCGTCGGCAGACGATCACCACACCGGGAGAGGGCGCATGCTGAGCGAGCTCCAGCTCAAGAACATCCAGTCCATGTTCGACGTGCTCGACCAGGACGGCAACGGCCTGATCGAACGGGAGGACCTGACCTCCGTCGGCGAGGGCATCACCGAGGTGTTCGCGCACGAGGAGTCCTCGCCGCACCACGCCGCCGTGACCAAGGCCTACGAGGCGTGGTGGGAGCAGATCCGCGCCGGGGCCGACGCCGACGGGGACGGCCGGATCACCAGGGAGGAGTTCGTCGCCGCCGTGGAGAAGGGGCTGCTGTCGGACCCCAACTACCTCGACGTGATCGCCGCCGCGGCCGACACCGTCTTCGACGCCGCCGACGTGAACGGCGACGGGGTCCTCAACCAGACCGAGGTCGTCGCCCTCTACAGCGGGGCCGGTGTGGGCGCCGCGGCGGCGATCGGCGCCTTCAAGCAGATCGACACCAACGGGGACGGCAGCATCAGCCGCGAGGAGTGGCAGCAGTCCGTGCGGGGCGCCTTCACCAGCACGGACCCCGGCTCCACCGGCGCCAACATGCTGGGCAACGCTTCCAGCTGAGGAACAAATCCCCCACCACTCCCTGGGGGGCGTCCCCGTCACCAGTCTACCGCCCACCCCCGACACCTGATCTTGCTCAAGATCCACATGTGGACAACTCGCCGCCTGTGGACAGCCTCAGGGCCGCGCCTGCTTGGGCATCGTGACGAAACCCTGCTCGACCAGCCAGTCCCTGGCCACGTCGGCGGGGTCCTTGCCCTGCACGTCGACCTGGGCGTTCAGCTTGAGCATGGTGTCGTTGTCCAACCGTTCGGCGACCGGCCGCAGCACCTGCTCGATCTGCGGGTGCTCGGCCAGCACCTTCGAGGACACGTTGACGGCGGCGTTGTACTGCGGGAAGAAGTGCCTGTCGTCGGCGAGCACGCCCAGGTCCAGGGACAGGATCCGGGCGTCGGTGGTGAACACCTCGCCGAAGTTGCAGGCGCTGGCGTCCTTGGTGGCCTGGTAGACGGCCCCGGTGCCGAGGATCTTGACGTTGCCGGGCGGCACGTCGATCCCGTAGTGCTTGGTCATGCCGGGGAACCCGTCGTTGCGGCTGGCGAACTCGGTCTCCAGGCAGAACGTGGCGGCCGAGGGGTCGCGGCGGGCGAGCGCGGCCAGGTCGGACAGGGTGTGCACCCCGTACTTGTCCTGCACCTGCTTGGTCATCGCGATGGCGTAGCGGTCGTTGACCGGGGACATGGCGATCCAGTCGATGCCGTGCGCCTTGTCCTCGGCGCGGACCTTGGTGAACTGCTCCTGGGGATCGGTGATCACGTCGTTGTGCCCGAGGTAGCTGATCCACGCCGTGCCGGTGTACTCCCAGGTCAGGTCGATCTGCCCGGCCTTCAACGCGTTGCGGGCGCTGGTGGAGCCCTGGATGTTGGTGAGGTCGCGCACCTCGGCGCCCGCGGCGGACAACGCCAGCTCGGCGAGGTAGCCCAGCACGATGTTCTCGGTGAAGTCCTTGGAGCCCACGGCCAGTTCGACCCCGCGCAGCTCCGGCACCTCCTTGATCGAGCCCGGCCCCACCCGCACCGGCACGGCCGAGCCCGAGCTCAACCCGCAGCCGCCGAGCAGCACACCGACCAGCAGCAGTCCTACGACACGCCGCACCACCGCCCTGTGCCCGATTGATTCGCTCGCAAGCTCGCTCATCGCAACCCCCTCGGAGCCAGGTAGCGCTCCGCGAGCGCACCGAGCCAGTCCACGAGCAGTGCCAGCGCCATGGCCAGCACCGCGCCGGTCACCAGCACCGAGTACCGGCCCAGCTTGTCCCCGGTGTCGATCAACACGCCCAGTCCGCCGCCCGCGACGAAGAAGGCCAGGGTCGCCGTGCCGACGGCGAGCACCAGTGAGGTGCGCAGCCCGGCCAGGATGAGCGGCACGGCCAGCGGCAGTTCGATGCGGCGCAGCACCGCCGAGGCCGACATGCCGATGCCCCGACCGGCCTCGACCAGCGAGGGGTCCACCTGCTGGATGCCGACGATGGTGTTGCGCAGCACCGGGAGCAGCGCGTACAGGGCGATCGGCAGCGCCGCGATCCAGAACCCGGTCGCGCCGGTGACCAGGAAGAACAGCACGAGCAGGCCGATCGCGGGCGCGGCCTGGCCGATGTTGGCCAGCACCAGCACGAAGGGCGCGGCCGGCCTGGCCCAGCGACGGGTCAGCACCACACCCAGCGGCACGCCGACCAGCACCACGATCGCCGTGACGGCCACCGACAGCAGCAGGTGCTGCCAGGTCAGGCCGAGAATGGTGCTGACGTTGATGTTGCGCTGCTCGATGTCGTCCAGCGGCCCCGAGGCGATCACGCCCAGCACCGCGGCCAGCCCGACCAGCACGACCACCGGCTGGGCGAACAGCCGGATCCGCTCGGCCCTGGGATTAGTCGTGGTCATGCTCGTGCTCCTCCCGCAGGGTGCGGATCACGTCCATCACCGTGTCTATGCGCACGACGCCCAGGTACTCGCCGTGCTGCCCGGTGACCGGCACGTGCCCGCCCTCGGTGAGGATCGCCTCCAGCGCGTCCTGCAGGGTGGACCGCTGGGTGACGGTCGCCTCCACCGGCCTGCCCAGGGTGCTCAGCGCACCGCCGCCGACCAGTTCGCGCACGTGCACCCAGCGCACCGGCCGCCTGCGCGCGTCGAGCAACAGCGCGTACTTGCTGTTCTGCATGGTGAGCCGCACGTGCAGGGCGGCGGGATCCTCGTCGGTAGGGGCCGTGACCGCCTCGTCCAGGTCCACGTCCTTGACCCGCAGCAGGGTGAGCTGCTTGAGCGAGGCGCCCGCGCCGACGAACCCGGCCACCGTGTCGTCGGCGGGGTTGGCCAGCACGGCCTCGGGCGTGTCGTACTGGAGGATGCTGGACCGGGGGCCGAGCACGGCGATCCGGTCGCCGAGCTTGACCGCCTCGTCGAAGTCGTGCGTGACGAACACGATCGTCTTGCGCAGCTCGGACTGCAGCCGCAGCAGCTCGTCCTGCAGGTTGCCCCTGGTGATCGGGTCCACGGCGCCGAACGGCTCGTCCATCAGCAGCACCGGCGGGTCGGCGGCCAGTGCCCTGGCCACGCCGACGCGCTGCTGCTGGCCGCCGGAGAGCTGGCGCGGGAACCGGTTCCGGAACTGGGCCGGGTCCAGCCCGACCAGGTCGAGCAGCTCCTCGACGCGGGCGCGCACCTTCTGTTGTTGCCAGCCGAGCAGGCCGGGCACCAGGCCGATGTTCTCGCCGACGGTCATGTGCGGGAACAGCCCGGCCTGCTGGATGGCGTAGCCGATGCCTCTGCGCAGCTTGTCCGGGTTCAGCGAGAGCGCGTCCCGGCCGCCGATGGTGATCCGCCCCGAGCTGGGCTCGATCAACCTGTTGATCATCTTCATGGTGGTGGTCTTGCCGCAGCCGGACGGCCCGACGAACACCACGACCTGACCGGCCGGGATGGTCATGCTGAACTCGTCCACGGCGGCCACCTGGCTGCCCGGGTACCGCTTGGTCACCTGGTCCAGGCAGATCTCCACACCGCTGACGGTGCCTTCTCCGGTCACGCCACACCCCTCGAAATCGTCAGCCTGCCGAGCAGCACGTAGGCCCCGTCCAGCACCAACGCGACGATCACCACACCGATCGTGCCCGCCAGTGCCAGGTTGATCGCGTTGGCGCTGCCCACCCGGGACAGCCCGCTGAAGATGACGTTGCCCAGGCCCGGCCCCTTCACGTACGCCGCGATGGCCGCGATGCCCATCAGCAGCTGGGTGCTCACCCGCATCCCGGTGAGCACCGCGGGCCAGGCCAGTCGCAACTGCACCCTGGTCAGCACCCCCGCACGGCTCATGCCGATGCCCCTGGCTGCGTCCAGCACCGCGGGGTCCACCCCGGCCAGCCCGACGATCGTGTTGCGCACGATCGGCAGCAGCGCGTAGAGCACCAGCGCGGTGACCGTGGGCGCCACACCCAGGCCCAGCACGGGGATGAGCAGCCCGAGCAGGGCGAAGGACGGGATGGTCAGCACGGCGCTGGTCAACGCCGTGGCCACCGCGGACCCGGCCGGACTGCGGTGAACCGCGACACCCAGGGCCACGCCGAGCACCGCCGCGATCAGTGTGCACTGGATCACAGCGCTGGCGTGCTGTGCGGCGTCGACCAGCAGTTCCTGCCAGCGCGACGCCACGTAGTCAGCAAAGCTCATGGGTTACCCCTACCCGTTTGGTCTAGTCCTCAAACACGTAGGTGTCCCCCGGTTGCCGAGGTGAACCCCTACTCTCATCGGGTGGCGCGACGGCATCCCCCGATCCGCGGCGCGGTGCGTGCACTGCGCGGCGGGATGCTGGCCACCAGCTCCACCGCGCTGGCGGTGACCGCGCACGGGGTGTCCGGTGGCGGCTGGTCGGAGGTCCTGCCCGCGCTGCCGATGACCCTGCTGGTCGGGCTGGCCGGTACCGCGCTGGCCGACCGGGGCCGCGGCAGTTGGACGATCCTGGGTGCGCTGGGCGTGGCCGAACTCGCCCAGCACTCGCTGCTGTCGGTGATGGGCGGGGAGCACTACATCACAGTGCCCCAGGTCATGCTGTGCGCGCACGTGATCGCGGTGCTGCTCACGGCCGCGCTGCTGGCCAGGGCGGACGCGGCGGTGGTCGCCGTGGCCTCGGCCGTGGCCCGGCTGGTGCCGCTCGCCCTGTCGCTGTGCCCCCCTCCCTTCGCCGCCCCGCGCCCCGCCGTGCCCACGCACTCCGGGCACGTGCTCGACGTGCTGCTGCGCAGGGTGTGCACGCGCCGGGGCCCGCCGGTTCTCTCCTGATCCGCGTAATCCCCCGACAACGACCGGTCAGCGCACCGGCCGTCCCCTCACGTCCCCAGGAGAGCCCCGTGTCCACTCTGCGCACCTCCGCGCGCGTCGGCAGCGTCCTCGCCGTGGCAGGCATCGCCGCGCTGCTGTCGGCCCTGCCCGCCTCGGCCCACGTCACCGCGAACACCGCCAAGGCCGTCCAGGGCGGCTTCGCCAAGATCACCTTCAAGGTGCCCAACGAGGACCCCACCGCCGGCACCACGAAGGTCGTCGTGAACTTCTCGCAGGACTACCCGGTCCCTGGCGCCTCGGTGAAGCCGGTGCCGGGCTGGAAGGCCCAGGTCGAGATCGCCGACCTGCCCAAGCCGATCAAGGAGAACAAGGCCGACGTCAGCAAGGCGGTCAAGACGATCACCTGGACGGCCGACCCCGGCACCAGGATCAACCCCGGTGAGTTCCAGGAGTTCGACGTCTCCGCGGGCCCGCTGCCCGACGACACCGACGTGCTGACCTTCCCCGCCGTGCAGACCTACGACAGCGGCAAGGTCGTCAACTGGACCGACCCGACGCCCAAGGCCGGGCAGCAGGAGCCGGAGCACCCCTCGCCCTCGATCAAGCTGGCGACCAAGGCCAACGACCCCGGCACCATGGACATGACCGGGCACGACTCCGCCGCGGCGGGCGGCTCGGCCCCCGCGGCGGCGGGCACCGCGGGCACCGACGACACGGCCCGCTGGCTGGGCGGTGCCGGACTGGTGGTCGGCGCCCTGGGCCTGGGGCTGGGTGCCGGTGCCGTGCTGCGCAGCCGCAGGCCCGCCGCGAGCGGTGCCGAGGGGAGCAAGTCCGAGTGAAGCGGTTCGCCGTGTCCCTGCTGCTGGCGGTGGGGGCGATGCTGGGCCTGGCCGTGCCCGCGTTCGCGCACAACGTGCTGATCAGCAGCGATCCCAAGGACGGCGCCTCCGTCGAGGTGGGTCCGAGCCAGGTCACGCTGAACTTCGACCTGCCCATCCAGGCGGGCGACTTCAACGTGGTCACGGTGAACGGCCCGGGCGGCACCCGCTGGGAGGGCGGGGCCGCCACCGTGGCGGGCAGCTCGATCTCGGCCCCGGTGCGGCCGCTGGGCGCGGCGGGCGAGTACACCGTCGGGTACCGGATCCTGTCCGCCGACGGCCACCCGGTGTCCGGGGCGGTGAAGTTCACGCTCAGCAAGGCGGGCACCGGCACCCCGGCCACGCCGAGCAGCACCGCGGCGGCCTCGCCGGGTGCGTCCGCTGACGGCGGCGGCATGCCGGTGTGGCCCTGGGTCGTGGGCGGCGTGCTGCTGCTGGCGGTCGGTGTCGTGGTGGCGCTGCGGGCGGGCAGCAGCAAGGAGGACGAGTCGAAGTGACGGCTACCCGGACCACCGCGCGCAACGGGTACGGCCTGGTCGGCGGGCTGGTGCTGGCCGCTGTCGCCGGGGCGCTGATCGGCACCTCGCTCACCGGTGAGACACCGGTGCCCGGGGTGGCCGAACCCGGCGTGGTGGTCCGGTTCGGGCTGCCGCTGGTGCGGGTGCTGCTGGACGTGTCCGCGCTGGGCACGGTCGGGCTGAGCCTGCTGCCGATGCTGCTCGGCTTCGACCGGCCCACGCAGACCGAGCCGGTGCTGCGGCTGGCCCGCAGGGCCGCGGTGATCACCTCTGCGGGCTGGGTCGTCGGTGCCCTGCTGTCGCTGGTGTTCCAGACCGCCGACCTGCACCCGGACCAGGGGCCTACCATCGGCTCGATCGTGGACTACGTGCGCACCATCGGCGCGGGCCAGGCGCTGGTGATCAGCGCGGTGGTCGCGCTGATCTACCTGGGCTTCGCCGTGCTGGCCGTGCGGCACGGCGAGTCGGTGCCCGCCGAGCTGCGGGTGGTGCTGTCGGTGTTCGGCCTGCTGCCCATCCCGGTCACCGGGCACGCCTCGAACTTCGGGCTGGCCTGGGGCGGGCACGGCCTGACCATGGTCTCGATGGAGCTGCACGTCATGGCGGCGGCGGGCTGGACCGGTGGGCTGGCCGCACTGGGTGTGCTGGTGGCCAGCAACCGGACGTTGCTGGCCACCGCGCTGCCCAAGTTCTCCAAGCTGGCCACCCTGTGCATCGCCGTGGTCGGGGTGACCGGCCTGGTCAACGCCTTCCTCACGCTCTACGAGACGCCCGGAGTCGACCCGGTCGGCGGCCTGTTCACCACCCACTACGGCTGGATCGTGCTGGGCAAGCTGGCCTGCTTCGCTGTGCTCGCCGCGCTGGGCGCGAACATCCGGTTCCGGCTGCTGCCGCTGATCGTGCAGCACCAGCGGGTGTCCGCGCTGGTCAGCTGGATCTCGCTGGAGGTCGCGGTGATGGGCCTGGCCTACGGGCTGGCCGTGGTGCTCACCCGCGCTCCCGTGGCGTGACTCTCCCGCGCGCGACGGGAACCGACCTGCCGGGCGGGAGTCCGATCGCTCAGATGCCGGCGGCCTGAGTGCTTGCGCTGCCCTGCAACAGCACCGATGCCACCTGTGCGGGGTCGTCGCTCATCGGCACGTGACCGCAGCCGGGCAGCGGGATGTGCCGGGCGGCGGGCAGCGCACGGCGGGCGCGTTTCGCCTGGTAGGGCAGCAGCAGGCTGTCCCGGGTGCCCCAGGCGATCGTCACCGGGATGTCCTCGGGGATCTGCCCGGCGAAGGGCGTGCCCTCCTTGACGATCGCCTTGTAGGCGGGCCACGCGATCTTGAACGCCTCGTAGTCGTGCAGCGCCTGGTCCGGGTCCAGCCTGCCCGGGTGCGCCACGATCGCGGCGTACATCAGGCCGCGGCCGAGGGCGCTGCGGGTCAGCTTCGGCACGGCGGGCTCGATGACCCGGCCGATGCCGCGCATCGTGCCGAACACCGCCTTGGTGTAGCTGAAGTCCCAGTTGGCACGCCAGAAACCGGCCGGCGACAGCACGGTCGCCGACCGGACCTGGCCACGTACCGCCAGCTCCAGAGCCAGTCGACCACCCAGTGAGTTGCCCGCGACATGTGGACGCGACACCCCCAGGGCCGCGCACAACTGTCCGAGCTGGTCGATCGTCTGGTCGAGCGCGGTACCCGCCGAGGGATCCAGTGTGGGGGACTCGCCGTGGCCCGGCAGGTCGACCATGATCAGGTCGCGGTGCGGGGCCAGCCGGTCCACCAGCGGTGCCCAGGCCTGCCTGCGGTGAGTGACACCGTGCAGCAGGACGAGCGGTTCGCCTGAGCCGGTCCGTTCGTACGCCAACGCCATGAGGACACCTCCGCGCCTACCTACTCGCGGTAACTATACCGACAAGTAACACCCGTGCCACGGCGATCAACCCGGGCGAGGCGTTCCGGCAGGCGCGGAGGGTTTCCCGCAGGAGGGGAGTCTGCGGGAGGCTTCCTCAGCCGTTGTTCAGCCACTCCTTGATCATCTTCTCCCACTGGCGGTCGTCAGTGGTCTCCATGAATTCCTTGCGGTTGATCAGGAGGTAGAACTCGCCCTGCACCGTGCTGTCGATGATGAGGGGCTTACCGGCGTTGAGCAGACCGCCGATGAAACGGCCGTAGTGCTCGGTGAACTCCGTCTTCACGGACTTGATGTCCGCACGCGTGAGCTCGAGGTCGCCGCTGTCGCTCCACTGGCTGAGAACCAGCTTGTCGTCGTAGAGCGTCACATCACCCCGGCGCTGGAACAGGGCCTTCTGGCTGACACCAGCAGCCACCTTGTCCGCACCCGTCTTGCGGGACAACTCGTCCGTGGTCGCACCGACGTAGTTGCCCTGTGCAATCGCTGCTTGGTTCGAAGTCACGAGATGAATACTTCCCTTTTCGAGTGCCGATCGCATCGACACATAGACCAGATCGCCGTAACTTTGGTAGAAGCCCCGGCAACTTTGGTAGGGCAGCGCCCGCGATCAGGTCTTCCAGGCAGGTTTTCCCTGCACAACCGCGTCAGTCGCGGTCGATGACCTGCGCGGCGGATGGCTGCTTGCGCAGGGTGGTCAGCCTGCCCAGCACGCCCTGTCCCCTGCGCTCCAGCTCCTTGCGGTCGATCCAGCCCGCCGCGTAGTGCCGGTACGCCTGGGAGAGCATGACGAGCTCGGCGAGGTAGTCGGCGGACCTTCGGCGCCTGGCCTCGGGCAGCGCGGGCAGCAGCGGCAGCTGGCTGTCCACCACCTCGTCCAGCAGCTGCGCGGTGCGCAGGGCACGCCTGGCCCGCCACCCGGTCCACGCGAAGAAACGCCTTCTACCAAAGCCCATCACAGTGACAGCCCACCTCGCCGCCGTACGCACGCCCCCCGAGGACGTCGTGATGCCTCTGGAGTCGTTCGGGGCCGAAATTGCGTTACCGGGATGTGACGCTACCGGTAGGGGGCCCACCGGGAGAAGATGTCCCCGGCACGAACTGAGCGCAGCCGGCGGCGCAGCTCCGAGCGGATGTTCGGGTTGCTGCGGGCTATCGGCAGGACAGCGGCGGTGAGCTTGAGCTCACGCACCTCGCGCAGCACCGCGAAACCATCCCATTGGGTGACGTCGAAGCCGTACGCCTCGGCCAGCTGGGCGTGCTTGTTGACGGTGTGGTGGAACCGCAGCTGCCCGACCGCGATCGGCACCAGGTCCCACTCGCGCGGGCCGAGCACGGTGGTGTCGAAGTCGCACAGCACCGTGCCGCCGGGCGTGGTGATCAGGTTGCCCAGGTGCGCGTCCCCGTGCACCACCCCGCGGGGCAGCTCGTAGCGGACCTCGCCGAGCCGGGCCTCCACCTCGTCACAGCGGCGCAGCAGGAACTCCACGTCATCGGGGTCCCAGCCCTCGGCGTCACCGATCCGCCTGCGCAGGTCGTCGATCGGGTTCCACTCCGGCAGGCTCGCGTCCTCCACCGGGATCTCGTGCATCTGCTTGAGCAGCACCGCCAGCTCGGCGACGGTGGGCTCCTCGCCGGTGTCCGGCACCTCCTGCCAGAACGTGGCCGAGTGCACGCCGATGTGCAGCGGCTGCGGCACGTCGGGCAGCAGCTCCACGGCGGGCACCCCGTAGTCGGCGAGCAGCTTGGCCGCGTTCACCACGTTGTCGGCCCGGTGCCGCAGGCCCGGTGTCAGCACGATCCGCACCACGACCGGGTGCCGGGCGAGCCGGAACACGGCGTTGTTCACGAAGCGGATGAGCTCCGCACCTGTCGCGTCGAGGCCCACCTCCTCGCACGCCTTGGCGAGGACGGCCCGCAGCCGTTCCCTCGTCGATCGCCCGTCAGACACCGAAGCCGTCACAGTGGTCATACCGTCCGATACACCTTGATCCGCTCGGCCAGGTCCAGCGCGGCCGAGTTGTTCTTGCGCCTGCTCGCTTCCAGCTGGAGCGGCTTGAGCCGGTCCGAGATGCGCTTGGACTTGATCGCATCGCCCAGCTTCATGGCCTGGTTGCCGACCTTCACCCCCTGATCCACGTCACCGACCCGCATGTGGTTCTCGGCCAGCATGCTCAGCCCGAACACGTGGGTGCGCTGCATGTTGCTCTCGTAGCCGTCGTTGCACTTGATCAGCTCGTTGACCGCGAGCGGCGCGTACTTGAGGCGGTTCTCCTCGAACTCGCCCAGGGCGCTCAGCGCCGAGCCGATCATCCCGTGCAGGTCGTTGACGTCGAAGAACTTGACCCAGCCGGGCGCTTCCTCACCCTGCGCCCGCTCGAACTCGTCGCGGGTCCGCCCGATCATGCGCTGCACCTGGTCCTGCCGGTTCAGCCTGCCGTAGGCCCAGGCCTCGTTCGCGCAGAGCACGGCCACGGTCAGCGCGGACCCCGACTCCTGGGCCGCGATCTGGCCCAGCTGGAACATCTTCAGCGCCTCACCGGCCGCGTCGTTGTGCAGGTAGACCCGGCCCATCCGGTACAGGATGTTGGCGACCAGGCCGTTGTCCCCGCCGAGCTTGGCCAGCTCCAGCGCCTTCGCGAAGTGCGTGCGCGCCGAGTCCAGCAGGCCGGTGTCGAAGGAGGTCCACCCGGCCAGGCTGTGCATGTCGGCCACGGCCTTGTAGAGCCTGTTCTGCACCACGTCGGAGGCGGTCACCTCCAGCAGCTGCCGCGTCCAGGACAGCTGGGCGACCACGGCGTCGCGGCAGAAGCCGCCGCCGTACTGGTAGTCCAGCGAGCGCAGCGCTCGCGTGGCCGCCTCGATCTGCCGGACGTCGGTCAGTCCGATCCGGTTCGGGGTCGGTGTCTGCGCCGCGGTCGGCACCCACGCGCCGCTCTCCGGGCCGAGTACCTGGGCGCCCATCGTCACCGAGGCCGCGTGCTGGAGGAACCGGCGGCGCTTGGCCTCCTCGTCCTCACGCTGCTCGGCCTCGTCCGCCCCGCCGACCACCTTGAGCGCGGTGGCCTCGTCGTAGGCCAGGCCCATGTAGCCGCGTGGCACACCGAGGCCGTCGGCGATCCTGGCCAGCACGTCGTAGGCCATGACCTGGCGGCCCTTGAGGATCTCCGAGACCTCGGACTGGGACTGGCCGGTGAGGGCCGCGATCTGACGCTGGGACACGCCAACCCGTCGCAGCTGCTTGTAGACGGAACTGACGTCCCGTGCAGCCAGCGCGTCGCGCATCTCCTGGCGCTCCCAGTTGTCCGGCGTAACTGGAGAGCTCTGGGAACCGATGGTGTTCAATTCCGCCCCCTCACGGTTCGACGGGCGTCATCCGAAGAGTAAGGGCACTTCTCCCCGGCGGTGAAGCCCTGATCGGCAGGGCTGATCGGTCGGGCCGAACCTGGCTGACCGTTCACCGTGCATCTCCCACCGATCAGCGCTGTGACACCCCACTACGTTTCAACTGGTCCCAATCTAGTTTTCCGTAAGCGGTCGAGCACGGAGGGACACAGCAGCGTGGATCTGGTCGAGCGAGCTGCCACCCCCTCCGTCGGCACCCGGCGCGCATGGCGCATCCACTGCAGCGATGTGGTTAACCGGGAGCGGTGCCTGACCGTCGTCGTGGACAAGGGCAAGGTGGTCCTCGTCGGACCTCCTGGCGAGACCGCGGTGCTGTCCGCTGGCCAGCTCGGCCAGCTGAGGACGGCGCTGCGCGAGGCCGCCGACCAGGCGGAAAGGTGACGGTGAACTTCCGTGGACGAGATTCTCGGCCAGGTTCTGAGGAACGCGGTGTGGGAACGCCTGGACATGCTCTCCGAGCTGGCCAACCAGGCTGACGCCCCCTCGCTGCTCTCCGTCGCCCGCTCCGAACTGCCCCGGCTGACCGACGGCTGGCGCGCACTGCTCGCCGCGCACGAGCCCGACGAGCGTGGCAACTGCCCCGAGTGCTCGACCCGCTGGAGGCAGCAGAAGTCCCCGTGCTCGGTCTGGCGTGCCGCCTACGAGCACCTGGTTGCCGGCGGCCTCGCCGCCCGCCCAGCACGACACATGCTCAGCCACCAGGAGCAGCCAGCCCCCGTTCAGCGAGGAGCACACCGAACCGCGCTGGCTGCCCACTAGCTGGCGGTTCCAGCCAGTCCGGGAAACCCCGACCCCGGACGAGCCGGACCACCGCCAACGGCCGACGACCCGGAGACGCCCGAACCCCCGACCGAGACGTACCGGGTCGTCGGCCTAAAACTCCACAAGCTCCCGCGGGCCGGTGCTGTGTGCACCACGCCTCCCAACCGGCACCGGCCCGCGGTCACCAAACTCGGCGTTGGTGTCTGTTTTCCCCGGACAGGCACCAACGCCGTCCTCATGTCACGGCCCTGATCCTGGTGACCATGAAGCCGCCGACCAGCGTGGCGACGGCGGACAGGGCGAACAGCGCGGGGTAGCCGCCGGTGGTGCCGAGCACCAGACCGGCCACGACCGGGGCGATCACCAGGGGCAGCGAGTTGGCCACGTTGATGACACCGAGGTCCTTGGCCCGGTTCGAGGCGGCGGGCAGCACCTGGGTGAGCACGGCGAGCGCCACCGCCCAGTAGACGCCGAAGCCGACCCCGAGCAGTGGGGCCGCGACCAGGGCGGCGGGCCAGCTCTGCGACACCACGAGCACCGCCGCGGCCAGGGCCATGACCAGCGAGGACGCCACCACGTAGGGCTTGCGGCGCCCCGAGGAGTCCGACATCCGGCCGGCGACCAGCGCGCCGATGATCAGCGCGACCCCGTACAGCGCCATCAGGATCAGCAGACCGGTGGTGGGGTCCGGGTAGTGCACGGCGTCGGCCAGGAAGTACAGCAGGTACAGGGTGCCAAGGGCGTTGCCGAAGTTGACCATGAAGTGGGTGCCCCACCCCCAGCCGAAGTCGGGGTGCCGCCGCGGCGAGATCCACAGGTTCGCCACCACCTCGCGGAACCGGCCGCCCGGCCGCAGCCGCCTCGGCAACACGGCGTCCGGGGTGCACAGCACGAAGGCCAGCGCCCCCAGCACGACCAGCACCGCACAGGCCGCGTAACCAGGCGAGATGCCGGTGATCACCACCGAGACCAGTGCCGCACCGGCCACCGTGCCGAGCATCTGGCTGATCCCGATGAAGCCGCCGATCTCGGCGCGCTGGTCCACCGGGACCCGGTCGGGCAGCGCTGCGGTGAGGCTGGCCAGCATGCCGTTCAACCCGGCTTGCACCAGCGACCAGCCGAGCACCATGACCGGCACGTTCGGCGCCGCGGCCAGCACGAGCAGGCCGACCGCACCCAGCGCGGCGCCGAGCAGGGTCCACGGGTGGCGCCTGCCCAGGCGCGAGCAGGTGCGGTCCGACAGTGCGCCGATCACCGGGTTGGCGAACAGGGCCACCACCGCGCCGATGCCCGTGACCAGGCTGAACACCGCTTCCTTGTCGCTGTGGGCGAGCAACTCGGCCTGCTCCGGCAGCAGCACCTGGATGGGCGCGTAGATGCCCAGCCAGAGCCCGAGGTTGGCCAGGAACAGCAGGGTGGTCCAGCCGCCGCGGACTTTGGTCACGGGTTCGGTGAGCGCACGGTCTCCGTCGTCGAACGGTCCTCCGTCCAGCTCAGCGGCCTGGGCCATCAGCGGGTACCCCCGATCAGCGCCCGGTACCAGTGGAAGGAGGACTTCGGGGTACGGCACTGGGTCGTGTAGTCCACGTCGACCAGGCCGAACCTCGGCTGGTAGCCCTTGGACCACTCGAAGTTGTCCAGCAGGGACCACACGAAGTAGCCCCGCACGTCCACGCCCTGCTGCATCGCCGCGTGCAGCGCGCGCAGGTGGCCGTCCAGGAACTCGATGCGCTGCTGGTCGTCCACCCCGTCGTAGCTGCACCCGTTCTCGGTGATGTACACCGGTGGCAGCGCGGACCCGTGCCGGTCGCGCAGTTCGAGCAGGAACTGCCGGAACCCGTCCGGCACGACCGGCGAGCCGTTGGTGGTCATCGGGTAGCCCTCGACGGCGCCCAGGTCGAAGGGCAGCGGGTTGCCCTCGGACGGGGCGCTGACCTGGGTCGGCTCGTAGTAGTTGACCCCGTAGAGGTCCAGCGGGGCGGCGATGGTCGGCAGGTCCTCGGCGAACCCGGTGGGCAGCAGCGGGTGCAACTGCTCGGGGTAGCTGCCGGCGAGCACCGGGTCGGCGAACAGCCAGTTCAGCAGGTCGCTTGCGTAGTCGGCGGCTGCCCGGTCGGCGGCCGAGTCGGTGGCCGACCAGATCGGGCCGTGGTTGTTGGCGGTGCCGATCTGCCGTGCGCCCGCCGCGCGCAGCGCCTGCACGGCCAGCCCGTGTGCGAGGTTCTGGTGGTGCGCGGTCGGCACCGAGTCGAGCAGCAGGAACTGGCCCGGTGCGTACTGGCCGATCCCGTAGCCGTAGACGGTCGTCACCATCGGCTCGTTGAGCGGGATCCACATCGCCACCCGGTCGGCGAGCCGCTCCCCCACCAGCGCCGCGTAGTCCGCGAAGTGCTTGGCGGTGTCCCTGGACAGCCAGCCGCCCGCGTCCTCGACCGGCTGCGGGGTGTCCCAGTGGTAGAGCGTGGCTGCGGGCGCGATGCCCGCCTCGCACAGCGCGTCCACCAGCCGGTCGTAGAAGCCGAGCCCCTCGGCGTTGGCCGGTCCGGTGCCCTCGGGCTGGATCCTCGGCCAGGCGATGGAGAACCGGTACGCGTCGACGCCGAGCTGGGACATCAGCGCGATGTCCTCGGGGTAGCGGTGGTAGTGG
Source organism: Kutzneria viridogrisea DSM 43870 (assembly GCF_000525635.1). Classification (NCBI taxonomy): domain Bacteria; kingdom Bacillati; phylum Actinomycetota; class Actinomycetes; order Pseudonocardiales; family Pseudonocardiaceae; genus Kutzneria; species Kutzneria viridogrisea. The sequence goes on along the minus strand of NZ_CP007155.1, from coordinate 37,418 downwards.
TCGCAGGCCACCTCCCCGGTGTGACCGGAGTACACCCGATCGGGTGTCGCGCAGAAGGTGTCCCAGGTGGATCGTCCCCTGCCACCCTCGGAGACGGCACCCTCTACCTGGTACGCCGAGGTGGAGACACCCCACAAGAAGCCATCGGGGAAGGACGGGAGGGCAGGCTCAGTCATGGCACCACCTCAGTTACTGGCGTTACCCGCCGGTAGACGTGAAACTTGTTCGGATCCTAGGCGTGTTGGACGTCACAGGGAAGTGCCTGCCCGGGGTCACCGGCAAGATGACCTCCTATCGCCGTCACTCGAGGAGTCAGCGTGTCCGCCAAAGACCTTCTTGCAGGGTCGAACGTCAAGTCCGATGACCTGCGTACGGGGTCGGCCATCGTCACGGAGGTGACTCCCCTGCGTCGCAAGCCGGTGCAGCAGCGCAGCGCCCAGCGCGTGGAACGCATGCTGGAGGCCTGCGCGGCACTGATCGAGGAGGTCGGCTACGACGGGGTGACGACAACACTGATCGCCGAGCGGGCCGGGGTGGCGGTCGGCTCCCTGTACCAGTTCTTCCCGGACAAGCGGGCGGTCGTGCAGGCGCTGACCCTGCGCAACCTGGAGCGGTTCATGGCCGTGGTGGTCCAGCGCTTCGAGTCCACCGAGCTGGACCACTGGTGGGACGCGGTCGACTCGATGTTCGACGTGTACGTGGAGATGCACCGCACGGTGCCCGCGTTCAGCAGACTGCACTTCGGCGACGTGGTGGACACCCGCCTGCTGGACGAGGGCAAGGACAACAACACCGTGATCGCCGAGGGGCTCGCCGCGATCATCGCGCAGCGCTTCGACCGGTCGATGGACGAGCTGGCCCTGCCCGTGGCGGTGGCCATCGAGGCCGCCGACGGGGTGTTGAAGTTCGCCTTCCGGCGCAACGACAGCGGGGACCAGAAGGTGGTCGACGAGGCCAAATCGATGATCAAGGGCTACCTGTCGACCCGGCTGGGCGACCCCGAGTAGCACCCGGCTCAGCCGAACGCGTGGCCCTCGCCCCGGTAGGTGGGGGCCGTGCGTTCGACCTGGTAACCGCGGACCAAGTGGAACTCACGGAAGCGCTCCGCCAGCTCACCGGCCTTGGCGTGCCGCAGCCACACCCGGTCGCCGACCCCGAGCTGCGCGACGGCCTTGCCGACCACCGGGGTCTGCACCTCGCCCGCGCCCTCCAGCGCGGTCAGCTTCAGCCCGGTCGGCAGGTACGGGGTGGGCACGCGGTCCGGACCGATCGGCCCGGAGGCCAGGTAGCCCCCGGCGAACAGGGTCGCCGAGTGCGGCCCCGGCCTGCGCACCACCGGCAGCGCGAACAGTGCGGCGGGCCGTGGCTGGAAGCCCTGGTAGGTGTCGAACAGGGTGGGCCCGAGCAGCCCCGACCCCGCCGCCAGCTCGGTGACCGCGCTCTCCTCGGCGGTGCGCTCCAGGCTGCCGGTGCCACCGCCGTTGACGAACTCCAGCGGGGTGAGCGCGCTGACCGCGGCCACCGCCTCCGCCCTGCGCCCGGCCAGCTCGCTCGCCGAGTGGCGCTGCATCCAGCGCACGGCCGCGGCGCGCAGCGGCTTGCCGGGCGGGGCGTCGCCGATGCCGGCGATCTGCCCCTCGTAGGCCATGATGCCGACCAGCGTGAACCCCGGCCTGGCCAGCACCTGCTTGGCCAGCGCGAGGGCATCGGCCGGGGTGTGCACCGGCGAGCGCAGCGGCCCGACGTGCACCGCCCGCGAACCGCGCAGGGGCCGCCAGGAGGCGTCCAGTTCCAGGCAGACCCGGATGTCGGGGTGTCCGCCGCCCAGCGCCGCGTCGACCAGGTCCAGGTGCCGCACGGAGTCGACCATGATCGTGACCGCGGCCCGCGCCGCCTCGTCCACGGCCAGCTTCTGCAGTGCGGCCCGGTCCACCGTCGGGTAGCCGACCAGCACGTCCTGGCTGACTCCCTCGGCGACCAGCCATCTCGCCTCGTCCAGCGAGTACGCCATCACACCCGCGTAGCCGGGCAGCTCCAGCACCCGTTCCAGCAGGGTGCGGCAGCGGACCGACTTGCTGGCAACGCGGATCGGCCGGCCGGCCGCCCTGCGCACCAACTCGGTGGCGTTGTGGTCGAAGGCGTCCAGGTCGACGATCGCCAGCGGTGGGTCGATGCCCTCGGTGGCGGCGTCGTAGCGGACGCGCTGCTGTTGCGGTGACACCCTTGCACGGTACGACCGAACACCTTGAAAGGTGAATACTTTTCACCTAACTTGTGTGCACCGGATCACACGATCGCGGAGGGCAACGATGGTCGGACGCATCCCGACGGGCACCAGGTCGGCACGTCCCGCGCCGTGGCAGAACTGGGCGGGCACTGAGCGGTGCCACCCGGTGCACGTGGCCCGGCCCGGCAGCGTGGAGGGCATCGCCGAGGCGGTCCGCAACGCCGCCAGGGACGGGTTCACCGTGCGCCCGAGGGGCAGCGGGCACTCGTTCACCGGGGTCGCCGCGACCGACGGCGTGGCGATGGACCTCGGCGAGTGGTCCGGACTGGTCAGTGCCGAGGGCTCGACGGGACTGGTCACGGTGCGCTCCGGCACCCCGCTGCACCAGCTGAACTCCGAACTGGACCGGCTCGGCCTGGCCATGGCCAATCTCGGCGACATCGACACGCAGACCGTGTCCGGGGCGATCTCCACCGGGACGCACGGCACCGGCGCCCGGCTCGGCGGGCTGGCCACGCAGGTGCGCGGGCTCGAACTGGTGCTCGCCGACGGGTCCATGGTCAGCTGCTCCCCCGGCGAACGCCCCGAGCTGTTCAGCGCGGCGCGGGTCGGCCTCGGCGCACTGGGCGTGATCAGCACGGTCACCCTCCAGTGCGTGCCCTCGTTCGTGCTGCACGCCAGGGAGTACCCCGGTCGGCTGGACGAGATCCTGGAGCGGTTCGACGAGCTGACCGAGTCCGAGGACCACGTGGAGTTCCACTGGTTCCCGCACGGCGACCGCGTGCTGGTGAAGCGGAACACGCGACTGCCCGCGGGCACCGCGCCGGAGCCGATGTCGCGGGCTCGGCGGTTCTACGAGTACGAGCTCATGGAGAACGGTGCGTTCGGCCTGGTCTGCCGGCTCGGCCGCGCGATCCCGTCCACCGTGCCCGCGCTGAACCGCATGGTCGCCAACCTGGTGTCCGAGCGCTCGTACAGCGACGTGTCGCACCGGGTGTTCACCACGCCCCGGCGGGTGCGGTTCGTGGAGTCGGAGTACGCCGTGCCGCGCGAGTCGCTGCACGAGGTGCTGCGCGAGTTCCGCGCCTCGATGCCCACGCTGAAGCACCCCGTGATCGTCCCGGTGGAGGTGCGAGTTGCCGCCGCGGACGACATCCCGCTGTCCACCGCGTACGGCAGGGACACCGCCTACATCGCGATCCACCAGTACCTCGGCATGCCCTACCGGGACTACTTCGACCGCTTCGAGTCGATCGTCGGCGCGGTGGGCGGCCGCCCGCACTGGGGCAAGATGCACACCCTGCGCGCCGAGGACCTCGCCGAGCGGTACCCGAGGTTCGAGGACTTTCGGAAAGTCCGTGCCGCGGTGGACCCCGACGGGGTGTTCCGCAACGCGTACCTGGACCGCGTGCTCGGCCAGCCGTGACCCTGCGTCAGTGTGCACACCTGTGTGTTACTGAGTCGCCACTCAAGGGATTCGCCCAGCTCCGGGTATGCGCAAACGTTTGTCCACAGCTGGCCGAGTTGTCCACAGGCTGTGCGTGAGCATGATCCACAACGGGGGTGCGCGGTAGACTGGATGCGGGACGCCCCCCGGTGAGGGTGGGGGGTTCACTGAACAGGTTCAGGGCGGGGAAAGATGCTGTTCAGTTGAGCAGCGACCGGACCGCCGAGCTGATCGGCACCTCGCCGTTGACCAGTTCCAGCACCTGCCCCGCGGTGCGCGGCTCGTCCAGCAGCGCGGCCAGCACGGCGGCCACGTCGGCCCGGGTCACCGTGGCCCTGGGGACCGAGGGCGGCGCGAGGTGAACCTGTCCGGTCGGCGCGTCGTCGGTGAGCCCACCGGGACGCAGCACGGTCCAGTCCAGGTCCCTGGCGCTGACCTCCTGCTCGGCGGCGAGCTTGGCGCGCAGGTAGGCGGCCCAGATCTCGTCGGTGCCGGGGGCTGGGGCGCGGTCCACGCCCATCGAGCTGACCAGCAGGTAGCGGCGCACACCGGCAAGTTCGGCGGCCTCGGCCAGCAGCACGGCCGCGGCGCGGTCCACGGTGTCCTTGCGGTCGGCCCCACTACCGGGTCCGGCACCTGCGGCGAACACCACGGCGTCGGCGCCCTTGAGGTGCCCGGCGAGCTCATCGGCCCCGGCCCGCTCCAGGTCGCACACGACGGCCTCGGCGCCCGCGGCGTGCAGGTCCTCGGTGTGGTCGGGGTTGCGCACCAGCCCGACCGGCGCGTCCGCTCTCGCGGCGAGCAGCCGCTCCAGCTCCAGCGCGATCTTGCCGTGTCCGCCCGCGATCACCACTCGCATGTGCCCGACCCTAGTTCAGCTGGCGGTGGCCAGCACCTGCTCGTAAACGACCTCGTTCACCCACCGGGAGACGGCGGTCTGCTCGGCGGGCAGGTGCTCCTGCGGGCCGGCGAGGTCCATCGAGACCGAGCCGTCGGGGTCGGCGGTCACCACGGACACCCCGTAGCGGCGAGCCCTGGGCAGGCAGTTGGTCAGGTAGTCGTCGGTGAGCGCCACGGAGGAGGGCAGCACCACGGCGGCGTCCCCGTGCAGGGCGAAGGGCACGGCGGAGGCCAGCCCGGTGCGCCAGTGCTTGGCGACGGCGACCACGCCGACGATGCGGATGGCGGGCGGCGGCACGCGGCCTGCCAGCTCCGGCCACACCCAGGTGGCGACGGTGGTGCGGTCGACGACCGGGCCGCAGCCGAAGCACAGCCGCTCGGCGTGCGCGTCGGGCAGCAGTTCCGCGACCACGACGACCTTGCGGCCCAGCAGCGTCAGCTGCGGGAGCACGACGCCCTTCCAGCCGAGGCGCTCGACGGCCTGCGCCGCGAGCTGGTCGGCGGGTGCGGGGAGTTCGATCGCGGGAACGGCGCGGGTCGGCAGCGCGTTGGCGTTCTTGTGGACTGCTGCCGTGTTGCCTGCGGCGGTGTTGCCTGCTGGGCGGCTCACGAACTTCGCCTCCTCATCTCAGCCTCGACGACTGCGCCGTCGCGTTCGAATTTCTTGCATTACTGGAGTACCAGGTCTGACCGGCGCGGATTCACCTGAAGATGCCCTCCTGCGACTGGCGGCAACATGCGGTCGGTGACCGGTCGATGACGGGGCAACCGACTTCGGCCCGGCGATGCTGCCGTTCGTGTGAATGGCGGCGGTGGGCGGTCGTGCCTCGCTACTCAGACGATGACCTGGCCAATCCCGGCGCATAGCCGCAGGCAGGGGCGCCTGCGGGCGCTGTCGGTAGCGCTCACGGGCCGCAGCGCGGACAGCACGCCAGGCGTGCGCCCTCCCGTTGAGCGGATGGGCGCCGAGGCACCGGTGCCGACCACTGACCGTTCGTCGCGCCAGGACGACCGGACGCCCCGACCGGTCGTCGTCGGTGAGCGGTCGGCGTGCCGTTGCGCACCTGCGGTCACAAAACCGGTACAGTCCGTTCCCGGCACCCGTGCGGTGCCTGGCTGGTCCACCTCAGTCCCGGCGCCGGGTGGAAAAACCGCCGAAGGGTGCGCACTCCCCAAGAACCAGGTCCCTTTCAGTCCTGTCCCGCGTCGTTCTCCCATCGCCGAGCCGGGCGGCCAGATGAGAGGACACATGCCCAACCGCACGTCGTTGATCCGTCGTCTCGCCGAGCTGCGCTCCAGCTACACCGGGGAGACCGATTCCTCCGTGCTGCCCGCGATCAGCCAGGGCGGCCAGCTGCTGGACCCCGACGAGCGCGCCCAGCTGCTCTCGACGCTGGCCCACAACTGGGTCACCCGCGCACTCGGCGAGAACAGCCTGCCCCCGCTGCCCGCCCGCATCCGCCAAGCAGTCCTGCCCGACGCCACCACCCGGGACCAACGCGAACTCGAATCCGGCATCCTCGCCGCCGCCGGACGCGCCGTGAACTACCTCCACCTGCGACGCCCCGCCGACCTGCTGCGACCCGCCCGCGTGTTCCGCATGGTCCGCTCACTCCCAGGCGACCTCGTCCTGCACATCGAGCCACCCGCACTGGCACCACTCATGCTCGAACTGATGCCCCGCATCACCGCCGACGACGTCCTGGGCCTACCCGGCCTCCGCGCCCGCCTGCACCGACGCCACGTCGAGCTCTACCTCGTCGACACCGACCCACCCGCCACCGTCCTGATCTCCAACGTCTCCTACCGGCAATGGCTCGCCGCCATGGCCTTCGTGGAGTCGGCGGCACCGGTCAGCGGCGGGGTGCGCTGGCTCGGCAACGACGTGCAGCCGCTGACCCCGCAGGAGGCCGAGGTGCTCGCCAGCAGGCACCGCGCACCGGGGCCCGCCCACCTGACCAGTGCGCTGCTGCGCAGGGCGCTGGTCTTCGGGGACGCCCTGTGGTTCAGCTCATGGGCGAACGGCTGCGCCACGGCGAAGGTGGAGTGGCCACTGGGCCCGTCGCTGCCCCAGGTGGCCAGCAAGCTGATCCACCCCGTGTTCGGGCTGCCCGGTGACATCTTCCGCATTCATCACCCGAACGAGGACTACCTGGCCATCACCGACGAGGCCGGTCCGCGTTGTGCCGATCACCCGTTGTCCGGGGCCGCGTGCCTCGTGTTGCGCCCCACTCACGGACCTGACAGTGGATTCGCCGAACACGTGTTGACCACCGGTTGGCACGAGGCCGCCGCCCCCTGGGACGAATGGGCCGCCACCCTCACCCCCAAGTGATCGACATCACCCATTTCCCATGCCGCACAACCGATAGGGGGCGCGGGGGCAGCGCCCCCACATCGGGGGATCGGGGGTCTGGGGGTCGCCCCCCAGAACAAAAAAACGAAGCAGGGGCTTAGTCGCGCTTTTTGCGACTAAGCCCCTGCTTTCGCGGAGTGGGCGAGGGGGGAGTTGAACCCCCACGTCCTTTCGGACACACGGACCTGAACCGTGCGCGTCTGCCATTCCGCCACTCGCCCTCGGTGACAGGAAGAACCCTAGCACGGTCGTGGCACGGACTCCTAATTGGCCCGTGTCCCGCCTCGCGCACACGGATACGATCGGTGCCAGGGAGTCGTCACGTGGAGGAGTGAAGTGGGTCGTGTGCAGCGCTTCGAGCGCCGCCTTGAGGGCGTTGTCGGCAACGCCTTCGCGCGTGTGTTCGGGGGCAGCGTCGTCCCGCAGGAGGTGGCACAGGCGCTACAGCGCGAGGGCGAGCTCAACGTCCGCGAGCTGGCAGGTGGCCACCAACTCGCACCGAACCACTACCGGGTGCTGCTCGGACCTGCTGATCACGACCGCCTGGCGGGCGCGGAGCAGGACGAACAGCGAATCACCGAGTTGCTGGAGGACTGCGTCCGCGAGCACCTCGCAGAGCACGGATGGGACACCTATGGTGACGTCGTAGTCTCCCTGGAGCGCTCCGAGGCGCTGCACACGGGACAGTTCCGAACCAGCTCGTCCGTCGACCCGGATGTCCGACGGCCAGCACCACCTCGCACCGCAGGAGACCGATCCATGAGCCAGCCACCGGGCCAGTACCCACCGCAGGACCCGTACGGACAGCACCCGGGTCAGCAGGGGCAGGGCCAACAGCACGGTTACCCGCAGCAGCAGGGCGGCGGGTACGACCAGGGCTACCCCCAGCAGGGCGGGTACGACCAGTACGGGCAGCAGGGCGGCGGGTACCCCCAGCAGGGCGGTTATGACCAGGGTTACCCGCAGCAGCAGGGCGGCGGGTACGACCAGGGCTACCCCCAGCAAGGTGGGTACGACCAGGGCTACCCCCAACAGGGCGGCGGGTACCCGCAGCAGGGCGGCTACGACCAGGGCTACCCGCAGCAGGGCGGCGGCTACGACCAGTACGGCCAGCAGGGCGGCGGCTACCCCCAGCAGGGCGGGTACGACCAGTACGGGCAGCAGGGCGGTTACGGCCAGCCCGACCCGTACGGCGCTCCCGGCGGCGCACCCGGCGGCCCGCGCCAGATCACCGCGGTCCTGCAGTTGGACGACGGCTCGAACCGCACGTACAACCTGAAGCAGGGCGGCAACGTGGTGGGCCGCGGCCAGGACGCGGACTTCCGGCTGCCCGACACGGGGGTCTCCAGGAGGCACCTGGAGATCACCTGGGATGGTCAGAGTGCAATGCTCGCGGACCTCGGCTCCACGAACGGCAGCACGGTGAACGGCACTCCGGTGCAGACTTGGCAGCTCGCGGACGGCGACGTCGTCCGGGTCGGCCACTCTTCAATCGTGTTCCGCACGCAGGGCTGAGAGGTCGGCGGCGGGGCGGTAACGAGCGGGAGCGGTCACAACAGGTGCCAGAGCTGGTTTTGCAGCTGACCAGAGCAGGGTTTCTCGCCCTGCTCTGGTTGTTCGTGCTGGCCGCGTTGCGCGTGGTCCGCTCCGATCTCTACGCCGCATCCGGACTGAGAGCCGCGGTGCCCGGGGTCTTCCGCAAGGGGACGAAGCAGCCTGCCAAGGGGAAGACGGCACGGCAGCTCGTCGTCACGCAGGGAGCACTCGCGGGCACCCGCATCTCACTGGACGGCAGACCGATCCTCGTCGGCAGGGCCGATGACTCGACGCTGGTGCTGGACGACGACTTCGCCTCCACCCGGCACGCGAGGCTGTCCCTGCGGGGCAGCGACTGGTACGTGGAGGATCTCGGCTCCACGAACGGAACATATCTGGACCGGGCGAAGGTCACGGCACCCCTCCGGGTCCCGCTCGGTGCCCCGATCCGAATCGGCAAGACAGTGATCGAGCTGCGCACATGACCCTCGTCCTCCGCTACGCCGCCCGCAGTGACCGTGGCCTGGTTCGCTCCAACAACCAGGACTCGGTGTACGCGGGCCCGCGTCTCCTCGCGCTCGCCGACGGCATGGGCGGCCACGCCGCCGGTGAGGTGGCGAGCAAGGTGGTCGTCGCCGCCCTGGCCCCGCTGGACGACGACGAACCCGGCGACGACCTGCTCGACCAGCTCCGCGGCGCGGTGCTCGACGGCAACGGCGCCATCGCCGAGCTCGTCGCGCACGACCCGGACCTGGACGGGATGGGCACCACGCTGACCGCCGTGCTGTTCTCCGGCAACCGGCTCGGCCTGGTGCACGTTGGCGACTCGCGCGCCTACCTGCTGCGCAACGGCTCGTTCACGCAGATCACGCACGACGACACGTTCGTCCAGTCGCTGATCGACGAGGGGCGGATCACCGAGGAGGAGGCCAACGTGCACCCGCAGCGCTCGCTGCTGCTGCGCGCGTTGACCGGCCACGAGGTGGAGCCGAGCCTGGCGGTGCGCGAGGCGCGGGCCAACGACCGGTACCTGCTGTGCTCCGACGGCCTGTGCTCCTACGTCAGCCACGAGACGCTGACCGAGGCGATCAAGATCCCGGACCCGCAGGCCTGCGCGGACCGGATGATCGAGCTCGCGCTCAAGGCGGGTGGCCCCGACAACGTCACGGTGATCATCGCCGACGTGGTGGACGTGGACTTCGGCGACGACGCGCCGATCGTCGGCGGTGCCGCGGGCGACGGCAGCAGCGAGCAGCCGCCACCGGACTCCCCCGCCTCGCGGGCGGGGGCGATCACGGCGGCGCGCACCCCACCACCGCAGCCGCTCGCCGTGCAGCCACCGGAACCGGACCCCAAGGCGAGGACTCGCAAGCGGGTCCGGTTGGCCGTCTGGATCGTGGTCGTGCTCGCCGTGCTGGGCATCGGCGCCGCGGGCACCGCCTGGTGGGTGCTCAGCCAGTACTACGTGGGCGCGACCGAGGACAACAAGGTCGTGATCTTCCAGGGGGTGAAGGGCGGGCCGGTGCTCGGCGTCGCGCTGCACCGGGTCGCGGAGTCCTCCTGCCTGGATGCGGCGCAGCAGAACTGCCAGGCGCTGACCCTGGACGACCTGCAGGAGTCCGCCCGCGAGGACGTGCGCAAGGGCGTGATCGCGGACAAGCAGGGCCTGGAGGGCGCGCGGGACACCGTGAAGCGGCTGTGGCACAACGCGCTGCTCGCGCCCTGTTCCGCCACGCCCGTGCCCACCTCGGCCGGGCAGCCAACCTCCACGACCTCGGCGACGTCTACCACTGTGCCGCCCTCGTCGGCGACCGCGACCGGCGCCGCGGCGACGAGCACGCACGCCACGACGGAGTCCAGCGCACCCGGTGAGCCGCAGGTGCCGGGGCGCAACTGCAGGAAGGTCGGCTGATGTCCCTGCCGCCCGGCGTACTGGGCGCGGCGACGACACACATGAACGTGTCGGGCCAGCCGTCCGCTACGCCGACCCGACGAGGCACCGAGCTGGCCATGCTCGGTTTCGTCGCCGGGTTGGTGGCACTGGCGCTGGTGGTCATCTCGGAGAACCAGACCCAGTCGCTGAACCCGAACCTGTTGCTCTACGTGGGTGGGTACGCGGTGCTGTGCGCTGGGGCCCACTTCGCGGTGCGCAAGTTCGCCCCGTACGCGGATCCGCTGATCCTGCCGTGCGCGGCGCTGCTCAACGGGCTGAGCATCGCGATGCTGTACCGGCTGGACCCGGTGCTGGCGCTGCGCGCCTTCAACAACGGGGACTCCTACTCCAACGCGGCGCCCAAGCAGCTGATCTGGACCGCGGTGTCCCTCGTGGTGATGACCCTCACCCTGTGGCTGGTCAAGGACCACCGCACGCTGGCCCGCTACGGCTACACCTTCGGCCTGGCGGGACTGTTCCTGCTGGTGCTGCCCGGTGTGCTGCCGTGCAGCATCTCCTGCGCCGGTGGCGCCAAGCTGTGGATCATCCTCGGCCCGGTGTCCATCCAGCCCGGTGAGTTCGCCAAGGTCCTGATCATCGTGTTCGTGGCGGCCTTCCTGGTGTCCAAGCGGGACCTGTTCACCATCGCCGGGCGCAAGGTGCTCGGCCTGGAACTGCCCCGGCTGCGCGACACCGGCCCGCTGCTGATCGCCTGGGCGGTGGCGATCGTGGTGTTGATGATCGAGAAGGAGCTCGGCGCCTCGCTGATGTTCTTCGGCACGGTGCTGGTGATGGTCTACCTGGCCACCGAACGCTCCGCCTGGATCTGGATCGGCGTCGTGCTGTTCATCGGCGGGGCCACCGTGGCGTACAAGCTGTTCACGCACGTGCAGACCCGCGTCACCAACTGGGTGGACCCGTTCGCCGACGCGCAGAACGACGGCTTCCAGATGGTGCAGTCCCTGTTCAGCCTTGGCAGCGGCGGTGTGGCCGGTTCGGGCTGGGGCGCGGGCCACCCCGAGCTGGTGCCGGTGATCCAGAGCGACTTCATCGTGGCCGCGTTCGGCGAGGAGCTGGGCTTCATCGGCCTGGCCGCGATGCTGCTGGTCTACATGCTGCTGGCCATGCGCGGTCTGCGCAGCGGGCTGGCCGTGCGCGACACCTTCGGCAAGCTGCTCGCGGGCGGGTTGGCGTTCCTGTTGCTGTGGCAGGTCTTCGTGGTGGTCGGTGGCATCAGCAAGCTGATCCCGCAGACCGGTCTGACCGCGCCGTTCCTGTCCGCGGGCGGGTCCTCGCTGATCGCCAGCTACATCATGGTGGCGCTGCTGCTGCGCATCTCCGACGCCGCGCGCAGGCCGCAGGCCACCCGTCCCAAGCCGCAGGCACCGATCGCCGAGGCGAACACCGTCCTCGTGGAGCGCCCGTCGTGAACAAGCCGCTGCGCCGAGTGGGCCTCGCCATGATGGTGATGGTCCTGCTGCTGCTGGCGAACCTCACCTACGTGCAGGTGATCAAGGCCGACACCTACGCCTCGGACCCGTCCAACCGCCGCTCGCTGCTGGAGGAGTACAGCCGCCAGCGCGGGCAGATCGTCAGCTCGACCGGGACGATCCTGGCGAACTCGGTGGAGACCAAGGACTCCCAGCGCTTCCTGCGGCAGTACCCGAACGGGGCGATGTACGCGCCGATCACCGGCTACTACTCCTCGCTGTACGGGGCCTCGGGCATCGAGAGCGCCGAGGACGACGTGCTCAACGGGTCCTCGCCGAAGCTGTTCGTGCGCAGGCTGTCCGACCTGATCACCGGGCGGGACCCGCGCGGCGGCAACGTCAAGGTGACCATCGACCCGAAGGCGCAGGCCGCCGCGTACAACGCGATGACCGCCAAGGGCTACACCGGTTCCGTGGTGGCGATCAAGCCGAGCACCGGCGAGATCCTGGCCATGGTCAGCACGCCCTCCTACGACCCGAACCCGCTGTCCTCGCACTCGTCCACCGACCAGAGCAAGCTGATGGACCAGCTCAACAAGGACCAGAACCAGTCGGGCATGAACCGGGCCATCCGGGAGAAGCTGCCACCCGGCTCGACCTTCAAGCTGGTGGTGGGCGCGGCCGCGCTGAGCAACGGGACCGCCGACGCGACCACGCCGAGCCTGCCCGCCGACGCCTCGATCACCCTGCCGGGCACGAGCACGCCGCTGGCGAACTTCGCCAACCAGGCGTGCCCGGAGAGCAGCAACAACCAGGTGTCGATGACGGTCGCCATGAAGTACTCCTGCAACACGGCGTTCTCCACGCTGGCGGGCAAGGTCGGCAAGGACAACCTGATCGCGCAGGCGGCGAAGTTCGGCATCGGGCAGACCGACCTGAGCATCCCGCTGTCGGTGGTGCCCTCCACCGTGGGCAGCATCCCGGACCAGGCGGCGCTCTACCAGACCGGCATCGGCCAGCGGGACGTGGCGCTGACCCCGCTGCAGGACGCGGTGGTGGCGGCCACGATCGCCAACGGCGGGGTGCGCATGCAGCCCCAGCTGGTCAAGGACATCCTGGCCCCGGACATGTCCTCGATCTCCTCGTTCTCGCCGGAGGAGGCCCCCGGCGGTCCCGCGGTGAGCAAGGACGTGGCCAACCAGCTGCGCGACATGATGATCCAGTCCGAGCAGCACACCGGCGGCGAGGGCAAGGTCGCCGGCCGGGTGATCGCCTCCAAGACCGGTACCGCCGAGCACGGCACCACGCCGAAGCAGACCCCGCCGCACGCCTGGTACGTGGCCTTCACGCCCGCGGACAACCAGCAGATCGCGGTGTGTGTCGTGGTGGAGAACGGCGGGGACCGCGGCCTGGCGGCCACGGGTGGCTCGGTGGCGGCGGGCATCGGCAGGGCCACCATCAACGCCTACCTGTCGGGGGGCTGACCGTGCTCACCTCCGGGCAGCTGCTCGCCGACCGGTACCGGTTGGTGCGGCGCATCGCCGTGGGCGGCATGGGTGAGGTCTGGGAGGCGACCGACTCCCGGCTCGACCGCGCCGTGGCGATCAAGGTGCTCAAGCCGGAGCTGAGCGGGGACGCCGAGTTCCTGCACCGCTTCCGCACCGAGGCCCGGACCACCGCCTCGCTCAACCACCCCGGCATCGCCGCGGTGCACGACTACGGCGAGACGGCCTCGGTGCCCGACGGGCCGCAGGACACCGCTTACCTGGTGATGGAACTGGTGGAGGGCGACCCGCTCGCCGCGCTGATCGCCCGCAACGGCAGGCTGCGCGCGGACTGGACCCTGGACATCCTGCACCAGGCGGGCACCGCGCTGCAGGCCGCGCACGAACGCGGTTACGTGCACCGGGACGTCAAGCCGGGCAACATTCTCGTCACACCGAACGGCAAGGTGAAGATCACAGATTTCGGCATCGCCAAGGCGGCCGACGCGGCACCGGTGACGCGGTCCGGCATGGTGATGGGCACCGCGCACTACATCGCGCCGGAGCAGGCCGTCGGCCAGGAGGCCGAGCCCGCCAGCGACGTGTACTCGCTGGCCGTGGTCGGTTACGAGTGCCTGGTCGGGCACCGGCCGTTCCTGTCGGAGAACGCGGTGACCGTGGCGATGATGCACATCCGGGAGATCGCCCCGCCGCTGCCGCCCGACGTGCCGCCGGGCACCCGGGCGCTGATCGAGGCGACCCTGGTCAAGGACCCGCGCCAGCGCTACCGGGACGGCGGGGAGTTCGCCGCCGCGGTGGGCGCGGTGCGGGCCGGTCTGCCGCTGCCCACCCCGTCCGGGCTCGCCGTGGCCGCGCCGATGCACGTGCAGGGTCAGCCGGGTGGACCGCCCAGCTATCCGCAGTCCGCCACCCCGATGGGGTCCATTCCGGTGGTTCCGCAGCAGGGTCCCCCTGCGGGCGCTCCGATGAGTCCGGGCACCGGTACCTTCCTCCTGGGCCCGCCGCCGCAGAACCGCCCCAACCGGGTCGGCCTGTGGGTGCTGCTCGCCGTGCTGGTCGCCGTGCTCGTCGCGCTGCTGGCCGCCTGGGGTGTGCACGCCTGGCTGGGTTCACCCGGCGGCACGGCGCCCGGCTCCGGCAGCACGGGGCAGCACCCGACGGCCGGGGTGATGGGAAGTGATCGAGACGTGCCACAGGCGGTCACGGTGGACGAGGCGGCGTACCGGGGTACGACCGCCGCGGCAGCCGAGGAACGCCTGCGGCAGCAGGGTTTGTCGCCGGAGGTCCGCACGGCGACGGGCGGGCAGCCCACGGACCCGCAGCGGTGCTGGGTCAGCGGCGTGACACCGAACGGGCTGGTTGCGGCCCGGTCGACGGTGGCGGTGCTGTGCTCGGAACGGGGTCCTGGTGGTTGACGTGGAGTACGGGGGCATGATGAGAAAACCGCTGACGAGGAACGAGACGACGCACCGATGAGCGAGCTTGCGAGCGAGTCATTCAGCGCAGTGCCCGCGCGAAGCGCTGCACCGAGCTCCAGCGAGGTGCGGTGATGAGCACTCCGCGGCTGCTCTCCAACCGTTACGAATTGGGCGATACCCTCGGCTACGGCGGGATGTCGGAGGTCCACAAAGGACGCGACGTCCGGCTCGGCCGGGACGTCGCCGTCAAGGTGCTGCGCGCCGATCTCGCCAGGGACCCCCAGTTCCAGGAACGCTTCCGCCGTGAGGCGCAGAACGCCGCCGCGCTGAACCACCCCGCGATCGTCGCCGTCTACGACACCGGCGAGACCAGGACCGAGTACGGGCCGCTGCCGTACATCGTCATGGAGTACGTGGACGGCAGGACGCTGCGCGACATCGTCAAGACGCAGGGCCCGCTGTCGGGCAAGCGCGCCATGGAGGTCATGGCCGACGTCTGCGCGGCGCTGGACTTCAGCCACCGGCACGGCATCATCCACCGCGACGTGAAGCCGGCCAACGTGATGATCACCAAGACCGGCGCGGTCAAGGTGATGGACTTCGGCATCGCGCGTGCCGTGCACGACGGCCAGGCCGCGGTGACCCAGACCGCCGCGGTGATCGGCACCGCCCAGTACCTGTCCCCGGAGCAGGCGCGCGGTGAGGCGGTGGACGCGCGCAGCGACGTGTACGCGGCGGGCTGCGTGCTGTTCGAGCTGATGACCGGGCAGCCCCCGTTCACCGGGGACTCGCCGGTCGCGGTGGCCTACCAGCACGTGCGGGAGGAGCCGCCCGCCCCGTCCTCGGTGAACCCGCAGGTGACGCCCGCGCTGGACTCGATCGTGCTCAAGGCCATGGCCAAGGGCCCGGCGAACCGCTACCAGTCCGCCGCCGAGATGCGCGCCGACCTGGTGCGCGTGCTGTCCGGGCAGCGGCCGTCGGCGCCCGCGGTGATGACCGCCGAGGACCGCACCTCGATCATGGGCAATGGTTCGGCCCGCACCCAGGTCGTGGGCAGGCACCGCCCGGCCCCGGCCGAGGAGGAGTCCTCCTACGACCCGTACGACGCCGAGGCGGAGGAGGCCGAGGAGCGGCGCAGGCGGCGTAAGAAGGCGCTGACCATCGGTGGCGTCGTGGTGGCCTGCATCGCGGTGCTGGCGCTGGCGGCCTGGTTGACCACCCAGCTGCTCGGCGGCGGTGGCGGGTCGACTGCGAACTCGCTGCCGGACGTCACGAAGATGAAGCAGACCGTCGCCACCTCGACCCTGCACGACGCGGGCTGGACCAACGTCGTGTCCGAGACCGTGGCCTGCTCGACCCCCGTGAACGGCGGGCAGGCAGCCTGCGGCACCGACGACATCGGCAAGGTCATCAAGCAGGACCCGGCCGCCGGTTCCGCGACCGACAAGGGCGCGAAGATCACGCTGACCATCGGCGCGGCCCCGCAGGCCAAGCCGGTGCCCGACGTGTCCGGCAAGTCCCAGGCGGACGCCACGAAGATCCTCAACGAGGCCGGGTTCAACGTGAACCCGAACACCGGCACCGAGGCCACCGACAACCCCGCCCTGGTCGGCAACGTCAGCTCCACCAACCCGGCCGCGGGCACCAGCGCGACCCCCAGCACGCAGATCACCCTGTTGCTGGGCAAGGCGCCCGAGTCGCAGACCGTGCCCGACGTGCGCAACCAGACCTACGAGGCCGCCTCGGCGAACCTCACCCAGGCCGGGTTCAAGGTCAGCAAGCAGACGATCTCCAGCACCCAGCCCGCTGGCATCGTGGTGAAGCAGAACCCCGACGGCGGCAGCAAGCAGAAGCCGAACACCACGATCACCCTGTTCGTCTCGCAGGGCGACCAGTTCACGATGATCAACATCGCGGGCAAGACGAAGAGCGAGGCCCAGCAGGCCCTGCAGGCCCTCGGCTGGAAGGGCAACTTCAGCACCACCGAGGTCAACACCACCGACCCGACCCAGGTCGGCAAGATCTCCGACTTCGATCCCTCGGTGGGCAGCTCGGTCAGCCAGAACAGCTCGATCAACATCAGGGTCTACAAGTTCGGGCTGGGTACGACGACCTCGAGCTCGAACAACTAGTCCGGAACACACGAGAGGGGCGGCACCGATCCGGTGCCGCCCCTCTTCGCGTCTCAGCCCACCGAGGCCGCGGCGGCCAGTCGGCGCATGCCCTCCTCCAGCTCGGCCACCCGCTCCTCGGGCACCGGGTGGCCGCAGGTGGCCAGCCAGTTCGCCAGCATGCGGTGCCCGCCGTCGGTGAGCACCGACTCGGGGTGGAACTGCACGCCCTCGATCGGCAGCTCGCGGTGCCGCATGCCCATCACCACCCCGCTCTCCGTGCGGCCGGTGACCTCCAGCTCGGCGGGGATGGTCTCGGGCAGCACGGTCAGCGAGTGGTAGCGGGTGGCCACGAACGGGTTGGGCAGCCCGGCGAGCACGCCGGTGCCGGTGTGCCGGACGAGGCTGGTCTTGCCGTGCAGCAGCTCGGGGGCCCGGTCCACGGTCGCGCCGAACACCACGCCGATCGCCTGGTGGCCGAGGCACACGCCGAGCACCGGCACGCCCCGCTCGGCGCAGTGCCGGATCACCTCGGTGCTGGCGCCCGCGCGCTCGGGGGTGCTGGGCCCGGGGCTGATCAGCACGCCGTCCACCCCGTCGACCTCGGCCAGTTCGACCGCGTCGTTGCGGCGCACCACGCACTCGGCCCCCAGCTGGGCCAGGTACTGCACCAGGTTGTAGACGAAGCTGTCGTAGTTGTCGACCACCAGCACGCGCATGGTGCCCAGGCTACGTGGCTAGCCGGTGGTGACCTGGTTGAACGGCAGCTTCGGTTCGATCCACGGGAAGACCACCAGCATCAGCAGGGCCACGATGCCCGCGACCAGCAGCAGAGCCTCGACCACCTTGAGCGCGACGGGGCCGGGCAGGTGGCGCCAGATCCAGCCGTACACGTCAGTCCGTCTCCTTCAGCTCGGTCGGCGTGACGTCCGGGTGCGCCGGGTCCTTGTGGTAGGAGTTGGTCAGCACCGCGTGCAGGATCAGCCGGTGCGAGGCCGAGAACTTCGGCGTGCAGGTGGTCAGGGTCATCAGCTTGACGATCTTGTCCGCCTGGAGCTTGGCCTCGGGCTGGTGCGGGACCGGGGCGATCACGTCACCCTGCGAGGGCAGCACCGTCTCCTGGCCGACCACGCCGCTGTAGGCGCCGCCGATCTTGACGCCCTTGCAGCGCGGCTGCGTGCCCTTACCGGAGGTGTCCCAGCTCGCGCGCTCCTCGGCCTTGGGCATCATGCGGTACACGAACCAGTCGGTCTTGGTCTCCACCACGATGGCGTCGCAGGAGCTGACCAGGTCCAGGTCGTTGAACGGGGCGCCCTTGCCCACCCGGTGCCCGGCCACGGCGAAGTTGCCCGGCTCCCCCGGCAGCGCGGTGCCCTTGTAGTGGCCGGGGCCGATGTCCAGGTCGGCGTCGGTGGTGCCCTCCACCAGGGTGAAGTGGTAGTCCGGCCCGAGCGCCGGGATGTAGATCTTCGCGAAGCCCTGGCCCTCGGTCAGGTCGTAGTGGGTGCCGCGCTGGTTGCCCGGGTCGCCGACGGTGTCCTTCCACTGGGTGTCCAGCGAGGAGGTGGCCTGGTTCTGCTTGCCCGCGGAGATCAGGTCGGTCCAGTACACCTCGTAGACCACGAACAGCAGGATGACCATGCCAGCGGTGATGAACAGTTCGCCGATGGTGCGCACGACCTTGCGGCCGGTCTCCTTCGGCGGCGGCGGGGCCTCGTCCTCCTCGTCTTCCTCGTAGTACGGGATGTCGTCCACGAAGGCCGTGTCGTCCTCGGCGGCGGACCGGTGCGTGTACAGCTCACTGGTGGGCTGGTCAGCGCCGTTGTCGTGCTCGATGACGTCGATGCGTGGGATGAACTCGGTGGGCTGGTCAGGCCCCGGGCGCGGACGCCAGCCAGCCGGTCGCCCGCCCCGTGGCGGCGGCATGGTGTTCAAGGACGAACCTCCCGTGACTGCGCGCCCCAACTAGTGGTTCGCTGACCTCCTCGATTACGTTAACGTGTTGCACCTGGCAGTGGTTGCTCCTCGGCGACCACGCATGTTGCTCGGCACGCGAGGTCAGGCGAGGAAAGATGCCCAAGTCGAAGGTCCGCAAGAAGACGGTCTACACGCCACCGACGGACCGGCGTACGCCGGTGAAGGCCAAGCTCGCTGGGCCGTCACACCCGTTGTACGTGGCGGCGATGCTGGGCATCATGCTGCTCGGTCTCGCCTGGTTGGTGGTGTACTACCTGGTCCCGACCGGCATCCCGTTCATGGAGCCGCTGGCCGCGTGGAACTTCGCGATCGGCTTCGCTCTCATGATCATCGGGCTGCTGATGACCATGAAGTGGCGCTGAGACGGCGCTCACACCCAGCGTTGCGAGGACCCGGACGGCTCACACGTCCGGGTCCTCTCTTGTTCGCCCGGAGTTCAGAAAGTTCACCCGGGCGTCACCGAACCACATCGATGTAAGTCATCCCCACTGGGGACAACTCCTGTGGACAACCTTGCGCAAAAAGGCACAAGCGCCGGTAGTCGGCCTCAGTTGTCCACACCCCCGAGCAAGCTTGATCACTGGACCTGGTGAGAGAAGGCTGGTCGACGTGACGCAACGCAGCTGGTCACCGCAGGTCTCGCTGGTGGCTCTGGGCTGGGCTCTGACCGCGGCAGCGGTGCTCTGGGTGGTGCTGTCCGCCCAGGACCCGCCCGGCAGGCTGCTGCTCGGCGTGGTCGCACTACTGCTGGCACTGCTCTCGCTGCACGGCACGGTGGCCAGGCCCCGGCTGAGCGCGGACGAGCACGGGCTGACCGTGCGCGGGCTGTTCGGCAGGCGCAGCTGGCCCTGGCCGCAGGTGCGGGTCCGCGTGGACCACCTGCGCAGGCTCGGCCGCACCGTCAGCTCGCTGGAGCTCACGGTGCTGCCGGACGAGGAGCTGGTCATCCTGGGCAGGCTCGACCTGGGTGCCGACCCGGTGGACGTGGTCGAACAGTTGCGGGCGCTACGCCCCTGACTGGATCAGGCTGACCAACTGCTGGTCCCTGGTCACGAACAGGGCGATGAGCAGCACGGTCAGTGCGAGCAGCGTGCCGGTCTGCCACTGGTTCCGGTTGCGCGCGGGCGCGTAGAAGATGGCCGCCGAGGCGAGCACGCCGGCCACCAGCCCGCCGAAGTGGCCCAGGATCGAGATGTTCGTAACCGTGAAGGTGATGAACACGTTGATGCCGAGCGTGATCAGGATCGGCCTCGGGTCCAGCTTGAGCCGCACGATGGCGACCAGGTAGCAGCCCATCAGCCCGTACAGCGCGGTGGACGCACCGGCCACCGGCTGGCCGAGCTCGCCGAACAGGAACACCGCGAGGTTGCCGCCCACCATGGACAGGAAGTACAGGGCGAAGAACCGGACCGGGCCGAGCAGCCGCTCCAGGTCCCGGCCGATCAGCCACAGCGACACCATGTTGACCGCCAGGTGCAGCGGCCCAATGTGCATGAAGCCCGCGGTGAGCAGCCGCCACCACTCGCCGGTGAAGGCCACCAGGCCCGGGGCCATCGCCCAGTCCTGGAACAGGTCCGAGCGGGCGTTGTTGGCGATGCTCTGCGCCTGGTAGGCGGTGACCGCGAACAGCGCGAGGTTGACCACGATCAGCGCAGGCACCAGCACGGCCTGGCCGCGCAGCCGGGCACCGGCCACGGTGGTCGGCTGGCGCACGGCGGTGCGGCCCTCGTTCACGCAGTCCACGCACTGCTGGCCGACGGCCGCGTCGCGCAGGCAGGCCGGGCAGGCGGGCCGCTCGCAGCGCGTGCAGCGCAGCGCGGTCGGGCGGTCCGGGTGCCGGACGCAGCCGGGCAGGCCGGTGCTGGGGTCAGTCACGAGTCACTCGTGGTCGATCGTGATCTTCTCGATGACCACCTCGGTCAGCGGCCGGTCGTCCCCGTCGGTTGGCGCGCTCGCGATCGCGTCGACCACGGCGCGGGACTCCTCGTCGCGCACCTCGCCGAAGATCGTGTGCTTCATGTTCAGGTGCGGGGTGCGCCCCACGGTGATGAAGAACTGCGAGCCGTTGGTGTTGCGCCCCGCGTTGGCCATCGCCAGCCGGTACGGCTTGTCGAACAGCAGTTCGGAGTGGAACTCGTCGGCGAACTCGTAGCCGGGCCCACCGCGCCCGGTGCCGGTCGGGTCGCCGCCCTGCACCATGAAGCCCTGGATCACCCGGTGGAAGATCGACCCGTCGTAGAACGGGCCGCTGAGCTCCCCCTTGGCGTTGGGGTCCGAGTAGGACTTCGTGCCCTCGGCCAGCCCGACGAAGTTGCGCACCGTCTTGGGCGTGTGGTTCACGAACAGGTACAGGCGGATGTCACCCTGCGTGGTGTGCAGGGTCGCCCCGACGACGGTATCCAAGCTGTCTGCCACGTCATCCATCGTGCCATCCACGGCGGGATCCCGGCCGCAGGGGCACTATGGGTGGGTCCGATGCACATCGAGACGAGTCTGGTGGAGTTGGCGATGAAGCAGGTCGAGGCCGTGTCCAAGGTCGGCGAGGCCATCCGGGAGGCTGCCGAGGAGGTCGTCGGCGAGGCCAAGCAGGAGCTCACCAGGGCGACCCGGCGCACGCGCAAGCACCTGGCCGCGCAGACGAGGCAGGCAGCCGAGGCGCTGGCCAGCAACCTCGAACCGGCGACGCGGCGGCAGGCACGCCGGTGGCCGTGGATCGTGGGGCTGCTCGTGGCCGCCGCGGGCGCCGCCGCGCTGGTGGTGCTCTCGCGCAGGCCGAAGGAGGTCCGGCTGGAGGACGTCCGCGAGGACGAGGCCGTGACGATCCCCGAGCCGTCCAGGGGCGAGAGGCAGACCGAGAACGGGCGAGTCAGCCGCTGACACCGGCCCGCCCCAAGTTTTACAACGCCGTTATGGCGATCTTTGCCCTCGGTTGCGGGACTGTGCCCAAATGGGGGTTTGCGATGTGACCTCGGCCACCCTAGGTTCGCGCGCGTAAACGAACCCGTTTGGGAGGATCCGTGGGCACCACACAAGACACTCCGGTCGACCCCGTCGAGGGGGACACCGACTGGAGCGCGGTCCAGTCCAGCCAGGAGTTCGTCCAGCTCCGCCGTCGGCTGCGCGGCTTCGTGTTCCCGATGGCGGGGCTGTTCCTCGCCTGGTACCTGCTCTACGTACTACTCGCGGACTATGCCCACGGGTTCATGTCCACCAAGCTCTTCGGCAACATCACGGTGGGCCTGGTCTTCGGACTGCTCCAGTTCGTGTCCACCTTCGTGATCACCTGGCTCTACGTCCGGTACGCCAACCGGAACCTCGATCCCGCGGCAGAGCGGATCCGCGACCAGATCGAGGGGGACCGGGCATGAGGACGACCACTCTCGCCGAGGGCGTCGAGGGCAGCAACTCGCTGCTGAACATCAGCATCTTCGGCGCGTTCGTGCTGATCACGCTGGTGATCGTGTTCCGGGCCAGCCGCAACACCAAGACCGCCACCGACTACTACGCGGCGGGCCGCGCGTTCACCGGACCGCAGAACGGCATCGCCATCTCCGGCGACTACCTGTCGGCCGCGTCCTTCCTCGGCATCGCGGGCGCCATCGCCATCAACGGCTACGACGGCTTCCTGTACTCCATCGGCTTCCTGGTGGCCTGGCTGGTCGCCCTGTTGCTGGTCGCCGAGCTGCTGCGCAACACCGGCAAGTTCACCATGGCCGACGTGCTCAGCTTCCGGATGAAGCAGGGCCCGGTGCGCACCGCAGCGGCGATCTCCACCCTGGCGGTCACCTTCTTCTACCTGCTAGCCCAGATGAACGGCGCGGGCGGGCTGGTCGCCCTGCTGCTGGGCGTCACCAGCGGGGTCGGCCAGGCCGTGGTGATCACCGTGGTCGGCGTGATCATGATCGTGTACGTGCTGATCGGCGGCATGCGCGGCACCACCTGGGTGCAGATCATCAAGGCGGTACTGCTGATCGTCGGCGCCGCCGCGATGACGGTCTGGGTGCTGGGCCACTACGGCTTCAACCTGTCCTCGCTGCTCGGCGACGCGGTCGCCCACGGGGGCAAGTCCGGTGAGGCGCTGCTCGGCCCCGGCAAGCAGTACGGGGCGACCGGCGTCTCGCGGCTGGACTTCCTGTCCCTGGGCATCGCGCTGGTGCTGGGCACCGCGGGCCTGCCGCACGTGCTGATGCGCTTCTACACCGTGCCGACCGCCAAGGAGGCGCGTCGTTCCGTGGTGTGGGCGATCGGCCTCATCGGCGTGTTCTACCTGTTCACCCTGGTGCTGGGCTACGGAGCGGGTGCGCTGGTCGGCCCCGACAAGATCAACGCCGCCCCCGGCAAGGTCAACTCGGCGGCCCCGCTGCTGGCGCAGGCCCTGGGCGGGCCCGTGCTGCTCGGCTTCATCGCCGCGGTGGCCTTCGCGACGATCCTGGCCGTGGTGGCCGGGCTGACCATCACCGCATCGGCCTCGTTCGCGCACGACGTGTACGTGAACGTGATCAAGAAGGGTTCGCGGGACGCCGCGAAGTCCGAGGTGAAGGTGGCCCGCTGGTCCGCGGTGGTGATCGGCATCGTGTCGATCATCGGCGGCATCGTCACCAACGGCCAGAACGTGGCCTTCCTGGTGGCGCTGGCCTTCGCCGTCGCGGCCTCGGCGAATCTGCCGACGATCCTGTACTCGCTGTTCTGGAAGCGGTTCAACACCTCGGGCGCGGTGTGGAGCATCTACGGCGGCCTGATCGTCACCGTGGTGCTGATCGTGTTCTCGCCGGTGGTCTCCGGCACCAAGACCTCGATCTGGCCGGACGCGCACTTCGACTGGTTCCCGCTGTCCAACCCGGGCATCGTGTCGATCCCGGTGTCCTTCCTGCTCGGCTACCTGGGCACGGTGCTGTCCAAGGACAAGGCCGACGCGGCCAAGTACGCCGAGATGGAGGTCCGCGCGCTGACCGGCGCCGGTGCCGAGAAGGCCATCGAGCACTGAGTGCGGAGGGGGCTGGGTGACCAGCCCCCTCCCCTGCTCACAGCCCCAGCGCGCTGATCGCCTGCTTGACGATCTGCTTCGCCTTGATCGTCTGCTTCTGGTCGGTGTTCACCACGACCGCCGAGCCGCCCTTGGCCACCGCGTAGACCGCGCCGCTGGCCGCGGACAGCGAGCCGCCCTCCCAGCCGCCGGTCAGTTCGGCCTTGTCCGAGGTCTTCACCGGGGCCGCCCGGTCCACCAGCCCCTTGGCCGCCGCCGCGTCACCCACGTACACCTGCACGGTGACCTGCTTGCTGTTGCCGAAGCTGTAGAAGAAGCAGGCCGGGTGCGGCTTGTCCGCCGACACCTGCACCTTGGTGACCTTCTCCCCGTTGGCGTCCGCCACGAACTCCGAGCTCAGGTAGGGGCACTGCCCGTCAGCCGCCGGCTGCGGCGTGCCGGGTACCGCCGCCGCGCTGGTGGTGGCCGGTGCACTGCTGCTCGCCGTCGTGCTGGTCGGCGCCGGTTGGCTGCCCGGCGAGGAGCACGCCGCCAGCCCGAGGACCAGGAAACCACCGACCACACCCACTCGTCGCATCACTCCCCCATCCTCTACGCGGACCGGACCCCACGCGTTCCGGGGTCGGCTGCTCGCCAAGGCGGCCGCAGGCTCGCCACCGGGGGTCTGGGGGTCGCCCCCCAGAACAAAAGACGAGCGCCCCGGTTCGCGCATTCTGCGAACACGGAGCGCCCACAAGCGAGTGGAGACGAGGGGAATCGAACCCCTAACCCCCGCCTTGCAAAGGCGGTGCTCTGCCAATTGAGCTACGTCCCCGTGCCCGAGGACGAGCGATCATTCAGGCCGCCCGCCCTCGGACCAAGCTGGTGTTCAGTCGGTCGGCGCCGTCGCCTCGCGCCACAGGTCGGCCTCTGCCTTCGCCGAGCGCTGACGGCGCACGAACAGCAGGACAACCGCAGCCACGGCCGCGATAGCGATGTACTTCTTCACGTCGAGTCGCCTCCTTGGCGCTTCCGCCCCTGAGCATGGGGACTGTGCCGTCCCCCACGATACAACGATCCGGTCACCACCGAAGTTCCGTCACCCCGTAGAGAACGGGGGTCCAGGGGGCTTGCCCTCTGGCTTGGGGTCTGGGGCGAGAGCCCCAGAACTACTCCGGAACGATGAAGGCCCGCGCGCAGCGCGGGCACATTCAACCGAATCGTTCCGTGGGCCCAGGAGGACTTGAACCTCCGACCTCTTCGTTATCAGCGAAGCGCTCTAACCGCCTGAGCTATGGGCCCTCGATCTGGGAGAAACCTTACCGCACGAGTGGCGGTGATCCCAAACCGGGTCACTCCCTCTCGGAGAGGGTGACTTCGATGCCTCCGGCCAGGTCAGCGGAGACGTTGTAGATGAACGCGCTCACCGTGCCCAGCGCAGTGAACAGGATCACGTTCACCAGGCCGACCACGGCGGCGACCCCGAACACCCTGCCGACGTTGATCAGGTCACCGCCGCTGGTGTCCCCACCCTGCACCAGGTCGTTGTAGGTGCCGTTCAGCTTGTTCCACACGCCCATGCCCTGGAGCACGCCGTAGAGCACGCCGACGGCGACCATCCACACCAGGAACATGGCGAAACCCAGCACCAGCGCCAACTTCAGCACCGACCAGGGGTCGACCCGCTTGACCTGGAGGCTGGCCCGCCTGGGCCCGCGCCCCGGCCTGCGCAGCGCGGTGGGGGCCGCCCCGCCTCGTGCGGACCCGGCGCCACCGAGGTTGACGGAGGTGCGTGCGGCCGCACCGGCCGCCGCGGCACCGGGGGTCGCCGCGGCGGCGGCCGTGCCGGTGACCACGGGCCGGAAGTTGGTGGTGGCCTGCGAACTGGTGTCCACGGCGGGCGCGCTGTAGCCCGCCGGGGCCTGCGGGTACGCGCTGGGCGCGACGGGCGAGACCGTCGGCGCCTGCACGGTTTCCGCCTCGATGGCGGCGTTGTCCGCGGTGACCCGCTGCCAGGGCGGCGGCGCCGAGGAGGTCTCCGCCCCCTCGGCGGGCTTGCCGACCTCGATCTTCTTGGTCTCCTGCTCGTGGTTCGCGCCATTGGTCGACGGCGCCGCCGGGGCTGCCTGCTCAGCAGGGGCCGGACTGTCGGTGGCGACCGACTTGGTCTCGGCGTCCTGCTCGGCCTTGGCTTCCGGCTTGTCCGGGGTCTCCGGAGTAGTCACGAGCTAGTCCTCGGGTCGTTGGCGTGCTGGTCCCTGATCGGTTTACTCGGCCTCTGCCTGCTCCTGCTCGGCAGGGACCGCCCCCTCCTCGGAGACGTCCTGGGGCTCGTCCGCGTTGCGTGCGACCCCCACCAGGGTGGTGCCCTCGTCGAGGTTCATCAGGCGCACCCCCTTGGTCTGCCTGCTGGCCTTGCGCACCTGGACGGCGCTGGTCCTGATCACTCCACCAGAGGAGGTGATGGCGTACAACTCGTCCTCGTCGTCGACGATGACCGCACCGACCAGCCTGCCACGCTTGCTGTCGTACTGGATCGTCAACACACCCTTGCCGCCGCGGCCCTGCACCGGGTAGTCCTCGATCGGCGTGCGCTTGGCATAGCCACCGTCGGTGGCCACCAGCACGAACTTGTCCTCCTGCACCACGCCCATCGCCAGCAGTTCGTCACCGCTGTTGAAGCGCATGCCCAGCACGCCGGAGGTGGCGCGGCCCATCGGGCGCAGGGCGTCGTCGGTGGCGTGGAAGCGGATCGACTGGCCACCGGCGGAGACCAGCAGCAGGTCGTCGTCCGAGCTGCACAGCACGGCGCCGACCAGCTCGTCGTCCTCCTTGAGGTTGATGCCGATCAGGCCGCCGGAGCGGTTGGAGTCGAAGTCGGCCAGCTTGGACTTCTTCACCAGGCCGTTCTTCGTGGCCAGCACCAGGTACGGGGAGACCTCGTAGTTCGGGATCTCGATGACCTGGGCGATCTCCTCACCGGGCTGGAAGGCGAGCAGGTTGGCCACGTGCTGGCCGCGCGCGTTGCGGTTGGCCTCGGGCAGTTCGTAGGCCTTGGCCCGGTAGACCCGGCCCATGTTGGTGAAGAACAGGATCCAGTCGTGGGTGGAGCACACGAAGAAGTGCGCCACGATGTCGTCCTGCTTGAGCGCGGCGCCCTGCACGCCCTTGCCGCCGCGCTTCTGCGAGCGGTACAGGTCGGTCTTGGTGCGCTTGGCGTAGCCGGTGCGGGTGATCGTGACCACCACGTCCTCGACCGCGATCAGGTCCTCCATGGACACGTCGCCGTCGAAGGGGATGATCCGGGTCCGCCGGTCGTCGCCGTACTTGTCGACGATCTCGGTCAGCTCGTCGCGCACGATGGCGCGCTGCCGCTCGGGGCGGGCCAGGATGTCCTGCAGGTCCGCGATCTCCAGCTCGATCTCGGCCAGCTGGTCGACGATCTTCTGCCGCTCCAGGGCCGCCAGGCGGCGCAGCTGCATCTCCAGGATGTGGTTGGCCTGGAGCTCGTCCACGGTCAGCAGCTCGATCAGGCCGCTGCGCGCCTCGTCCACCGTGGGCGAGCGGCGGATCAGCGCGATGACCTCGTCCAGCATGTTCAGCGCCTTGACCAGGCCGCGCAACAGGTGCGCGCGCTCCTCGGCCTTGCGCAGGCGGTACCTGGTCCGCCGGACGATGACCTCGATCTGGTGCTTCACGTACAGCCGGATCATCTGGTCCAGGCGCAGCGTGCGCGGCACGCCGTCGACCAGGGCCAGCATGTTCACGCCGAACGAGTACTGCAGCTGGGTGTGCTTGTAGAGGTTGTTCAGCACCACCTTGGCGACCGCGTCGCGCTTGATGGTGATGACGATGCGCATGCCGATGCGGCTGTTGGACTCGTCGGCGATGTTGGAGATGCCGGTGAGCTTGCCGTCGCGGACCAGGGTGGCGATGTTCTCCACCAGGTTGTCCGGGTTGACCTGGAAGGGCAGTTCGGTGACCACCAGGATGGTGCGCCCCTTGCTGTCCTCCTCCACCTCGACCACCGCGCGCATCCGCACCGAGCCGCGGCCGGTGCGGTAGGCGTCCTCGATCCCGCTGGTGCCCAGGATCAGGCCGTACGTCGGGAAGTCGGGGCCCTTGACGCGCTGCATGACGGCGGCGAGGGTCTCCTCGTCCTCCGCGTCGGGGTTCTCCAGCGCCCAGACCACCGCGTCGGCGACCTCGCGCAGGTTGTGCGGCGGGATGTTGGTCGCCATGCCGACCGCGATACCCGCGCTGCCGTTGATCAGCAGGTTCGGCACCCGGGAGGGCAGGACGGTCGGCTCCTGGATGCGACCGTCGTAGTTGTCCCGGAAGTCGACGGTCTCCTCTTCGATGTCGGCCAGCATGTGCATGGCCAACGGGGTGAGGCGGCACTCGGTGTACCGCATGGCGGCGGCGGGGTCGTTGCCCGGGGAGCCGAAGTTGCCCTGGCCGTCCACCAGCGGGTAGCGCATCGCCCACGGCTGGGCCAGGCGCACCAGCGCGTCGTAGATCGAGGAGTCGCCGTGCGGGTGGTAGTTGCCCATCACGTCGCCGACGACGCGGGCGCACTTGTTGTAGCCGCGGTCGGGGCGGAAGCCGGAGTCGAACATGGAGTACAGCACGCGCACGTGCACCGGCTTGAGACCGTCGCGCACGTCCGGCAGGGCACGCCCCACGATCACGCTCATCGCGTACGCGATGTAGGAGCTCTGCATCTCCTGCTGGATGTCGACCGGCTCGGTGCGGCCGCTGTTGCCCGGCGACAAGGTCTCAGTCACGACTGGCCATTCCTCTCACACGCGTTGGCCCCGCTGCGGTACTGCTCGAACTCAGACATCCAGGAACCGCACTTCCTTGGCATTGCGCGTGATGAACGAGCGACGTGCGTCCACGTCCTCGCCCATGAGCACGCTGAACAGCTCGTCGGCGGTGGCCGCGTCGTCCATGGTCACCTGGAGCAACACCCGGTTCGCCGGGTCCATCGTGGTCTCCCACAGCTCGGCGGCGTTCATCTCGCCGAGACCCTTGTAGCGCTGCACACCGTCGTCCTTGTTGATGCGCTTGCCAGCGGCCAGGCCGCTCTCCATCAGGCCGTCGCGCTCGCGGTCGGAGTAGGCGTACTCCGGCTCGGCGCCGCGACCCCACTTGATCTTGTACAGCGGGGGCTGCGCCAGGTACACGTGCCCGTGCTCGATCAGCGGACGCATGAACCGGAACAGCAGGGTGAGCAGCAGGGTGCGGATGTGCTGGCCGTCCACGTCGGCGTCGGCCATCAGCACGATCTTGTGGTAGCGCAGCTTGGCGATGTCGAACTCGTCGTGGATGCCGGTGCCGAAGGCAGTGATCATGCTCTGCACCTCGGCGTTCTTCAGCACGCGGTCGATGCGCGCCTTCTCCACGTTGATGATCTTGCCTCGGATCGGCAGGATCGCCTGGTACATGGAGTCCCGGCCCTCCTTGGCCGAGCCGCCCGCGGAGTCACCCTCGACGATGTAGACCTCGCACTCCTCCGGGTTGGTGGAGCGGCAGTCCTTGAGCTTGCCGGGCAGGCCGCCGATCTCCAGCGCACCCTTGCGGCGCACGAGTTCGCGGGCCTTGCGCGCGGCCAGCCGGGCCTGCGCCGAGCTCACCGCCTTGCTGATGATGATCTTCGCCTCGGCCGGGTGGCGGTCGAACCAGTCGGCCAGCCACTCGTTGCACGCCTTCTGCACGAAGGACTTCGCCGAGGTGTTGCCCAGCTTGGTCTTCGTCTGCCCCTCGAACTGGGGCTCCTTGAGCTTCACGGAGATGATCGCGGCCAGGCCCTCGCGGATGTCCTCACCGCTGAGGTTGCCGTCCTTCTCCTTGAGCAGCTTCTTGTCCTTGGCGTACTCGTTGACCACTCGGGTCAGGGCCGCGCGGAAGCCCTCCTCGTGCGTGCCGCCCTCGTGGGTGTTGATCGTGTTGGCGAAGGTGTAGACCGACTCCGAGTAGCCGGTGTTCCACTGCATCGCGATCTCGACCTCGAGGTCGTCACCCTTGGCGTCGAAGGCGATGACCTTCTTGTGCAGTTCCTCGCGGCTCTTGTTGATGTGCCGGACGAAGTCCTCGAGCCCGCCGGGGTAGTGGAAGACCTGCTCCTTGATGGCGGCGACCTGACCCTCGGCGTCGGCCTCGGTGTCCTCGTCGGCGACCCGCTCGTCGCGCAGCACGATGGTCAGCCCCTTGTTCAGGAACGCCATCTCCTGCAGGCGGCGCGCGACCGTCTCCAGGTTGTAGACGGTGGTCTCGAAGATGTCCGGGTCCGCCCAGTAGGTGATGACGGTGCCGGTGCTGTCCGTGGGCGCCAGCTTCTCCAGCGCGTGCGCGGGGGCGGAGCGCTCGTACCGCTGGCGCCACTGGAAGCCGTCGCGGCAGATCTCCACCTCCATGCGGGTGGCCAGCGCGTTCACCACGGAGACGCCGACGCCGTGCAGACCGCCGGAGACCGCGTAGGAGTCGCTGTCGAACTTGCCGCCCGCGTGCAGCGTGGTGAGGATGACCTCGACCGCGGGCCGCTTCTCCACCGGGTGCTCGTCCACCGGGATGCCGCGGCCGTCATCGGTGACCTGGACCCCGCCGTCGGCACGCAGCACGACCTCGACCTTGCTGGCGTACCCGGCCATGGCCTCGTCGACCGCGTTGTCCACGACCTCCCAGATGAGGTGGTGCAGACCGCGCTCGCCGGTGGAGCCGATGTACATACCCGGTCGTTTGCGAACGGCTTCGAGGCCCTCGAGCACGGTGATGGACGACGCGTTGTACTCACTCTTGTTGGCAGCCACGAGCCTCGATGTCTCCCTCTGGGACGCCACGCGGGACGGGTGTGCGAACCGGCGCGGACGACCATCCGGCGCTCCCGGGTTCACTCCTCCATTGAGTGTACCGGTCGACCTCGCCCAAATCGCGCCAAGGACCCACCTGAGATCGTCACAGAGGCGTTGAACCGAGTGAACATAGGTCCGCGTGGCTGCGGGCGTCACTCGGTCCGGCTACGTTCCTCTCCGACGCTCACTGACCGGCGCGTCGCAGTTTCATGTGAAACATCGTCAGCCGTACGTGTCGCGCGGGCCTCGCCCGGGCGCGTGCAGCGGCCCGAACCGCCAGTTGGGCGCCGAGGGCCCCTGGACCTTGAGCCGCTTGACCACGTTGGGCCCGATGCCCGCCGCGATGCGCTGCAAGAGCTGGCGCTGCAACAGTCGGAGCTGGGTGGCCCAGGCCGTGGACTCGGCCTGCACCACGAGTTCGCCGTCACGCAGGGTGATGGGCTTCGCGTGCTGGGCCACGTCCTCGCCGACCAGTTTCGCCCACCGCGCGAACACCTGCCCGCCGGAGAGCTGCTCGGTCCAGCCCCGCTCCGCGGCGATCCGGGCGGCCAGCCTGCCCAGCGGTTGCGGGTCCCGGTCGTCCGCGCCGGGGCCCGACCACCGGCGCCGGCGGCCACTGCCCGCGCTCGGGTTACGCAGCTTGCCCCGGCGCCCGGCGCCCCGCGCCTTGACCGAGGCGCGGGCCGATTCGAGGGCCGCGCGGGCCAGGTCGGAGCCCTTCAGTCCCTCCGGCAGGCCCTCGATCCCCCGCGCGGGTTGTCCACCACCGGGTGACGCAGCTGTGGAGTTCTCGGGGTCATTTAGGCCATTTGTCCTATTTTCCGAGGCTCCAGAGCCTGGCTGACGCCCCGGAGTGACCGAGTTATCCACACCATCCACAGGTTTGTCCCCAGTTGTGCGATGGGACACACCTCGCTTGTTCACCCCGAGTGGCCTATTGACGGGCGGTTCAGCCGACACGGTTCACCTCGCCCTCGTGGACCTCGTAGCGGGCACCCGCAAGTTCCTCGGGCACGTCCTCGGCAACGGCAGCGGTCACCAGCACCTGCTCCGCCGCCGCGGCCACCTTGGCCAGCTGCTGCCTGCGCCTGCGGTCGAGCTCGGCGAACACGTCGTCGAGCACGAGCACCGGTTCGGCGCCATCATCGCGCAGCAACTCGTACGCACCCAGCCGCAACGCCAGTGCGAAGGACCACGACTCTCCGTGACTGGCGTAGCCCTTGGCCGGGGCCGCGCCGAGCACCAGTTCCAGGTCGTCCCGGTGCGGTCCGACCAGGCTGACCCCGCGTTCGATCTCCTGCGGGCGGACCCTGGCCAGCTCGGTGAGCAAGGCCGCCTCCAGGCTGGCGATGTCCGCGCGCGGACCTCCCGGCACGCCGTAGCCCTCGGGCAGCGACTCACCCAGCGAGCAGCGGTACCGGATCTCGGCGGGCCGCGACTCCGGTGCGACCCCGGCGTACGCCGCGCTGACCAGCGGCCCGAGGTCGGCGACCAGGTCCAGCCGCCCGGCGAGCAGCTGTGCGCCGTGCGCGGCGAGGTGGCCGTCCCAGACCTCCAGCGTGCGGATGTCCCCGCTGCCACCGGCGCGCCGGGCCGAGCCAGCGGTCTTCAGCAGCGCGCCCCGCTGGCGCAGCACCCGCTCGTAGTCGGAGCGGACCCCGGCGTACCGGGGCGCCCGCGCCACGAGCAGGTCGTCGAGGAACCGCCTGCGCTCACCGGGATCGCCGCGCACCAGCGCCAGGTCCTCCGGCGCGAACAACACGGTGCGCAGGATGCCCAGCACGTCGCGCGAGCGGGGAACCGGACCGCGGTTGACCCGTGCCCGGTTCGCCTTGCCCGGCGTGATCTCCAGCTCGACCAGCAGTTCGCGGCCCGCGTTGACCACGGCCGTGCGCACCACGGACCGCGCGCAGCCCATCCTGACCAGCGGGGCGTCGGTGGCCACCCGGTGCGAGCCCAGGGTGGCCACGTAGCCGATGGCCTCGACCAGGTTCGTCTTGCCCTGGCCGTTCCTGCCGACGAACACGCTCACGCCGGGGTCGAACGACAGGTCGGCGTGCTCCCAGGAACGGAAGTCGACGACCTGTAGGTGGCGGACGTACATCAGGCTTTCTGCACGGCGTGCCCACCGAACTGGTTGCGCAGCGCGGCGACGGCACGCATCGCGGGCGAGTCCTCCTGCCGCGAGGCGAACCGGGCGAACAGCGCCGCCGAGATCACCGGCGCGGGCACCGAGTGGTTGATCGCCTCCTCGACGGTCCACCTGCCCTCGCCGGAGTCCTCCACGTAGCCGCGCAGGTCGTCCAGCTCCGGGTCGGAGTCCAGCGCGCGCACCAGCAGGTCGAGCAGCCAGGACCGGACCACGGTGCCGCGCTGCCAGGCCTTGATGGTGGCGGGCACGTCAGTGACCAGCTCGGAGGCCTCCAGCAGCTCGAAGCCCTCGGCGTAGGCTTGCATGAGGCCGTACTCGATGCCGTTGTGCACCATCTTGGCGAAGTGGCCCGCACCGACCGGGCCCGCGTGCGCGAAGCCCTCCTCGCGCGGGCCCTCGGGGCGCAGCGCGTCGAAGATCGGCATTGCCCGCTCGACGTGCTCGTGCTCCCCGCCGACCATCAGGCCGTAACCGACCTCCAGGCCCCAGACGCCGCCGGACACACCGCAGTCCAGGTAGCCGATCGACTTCTCGTGGAGCAGCGTGGCGTTGGCCTTGTCGTCGGTGAACCGCGAGTTGCCGCCGTCGATGACCAGGTCGCCCGCGTCGAGCAGGTCGCCGAGCTCGCGCACGGTCTGCCTGGTCGGCTCGCCCGAGGGCACCATGACCCACACCGTGCGCGGTGCGTCCAGTGCCTTGGCCAGCTCGGCGAGTGAGGCCACGTCGGTGACCTCGGGGTTGCGGTCGTAGCCGACGACCTCGTGGCCGGCCTTGCGCAACCGCTCGCGCATGTTGAAGCCCATCTTGCCAAGGCCGATGAGTCCGAGCTGCACGATCGCAGTCCTCCCGTGTTAGCAGGCTGCTCAGCCGGGCAGGCGCACCGGCATCAGCAGGTAGAGGTAGCCCTCCACCACGCTTCCATCCTCGCTGACCGGCTTGATCAATGCAGGCCTGCTCGGTGTGGTGAACGACAAGTGTGCGCGATCAGTCCCTACCGCCTGCAGGCCGTCCAGCAGGTAGCCCGGGTTGAAGGCGATGGTGACCGGCTCGCCGGTGAACTCGCAGGGCAGCTCCTCCTCGGCGCTGCCCTCGTCGTCCCCACCGGCGGACAGCCGCAGACCGGCCTCGGTGAACTCCAGCCGGACCTGGGTGCCGCGCTCGGCGACCAGCGAGACGCGCTTGATCGCCTGAACCAGCGAGGTGACCTCGATGATCGCCGCGGAGGCGTGGTCGGCGGGCAGCAGCTGGCGGTACTTGGGGAACTCCGCGTCCAGCAGGCGGGTGGTGGTGCGGCGGCCGGTGCCGGACAGGCCGAGCAGCCCGTCCCCGGAGGCCAGCGAGAGCTCCACCGTGGTGCCGCTGCTGCCGAGGGTCTTGGCCGCCTCGGCCAGGGTGCGCGCCGGGACCAGCACGGCGGTCTCCACCTGGTCGGCGGGCTGCCACTCGAACTCGCGCATGGCAAGGCGGAACCGGTCGGTGGCGACCATGGTCAGCTTGTCCCCGTTGAACTCCACCCGGACGCCGGTGAGCATCGGCAGGGTGTCGTCCTTGCCCGCGGCGACAGCCACCTGGGACACGGCCGAGCTGAAGATCTCACCCGGGAGGGCACCGGCACGCTGCGGCATGGCGGGCAGCTGCGGGTAGTCCTCGACAGGCATGGTCGGCAGGCTGAACTTGGCGCTGCCACAGGTGATCGCGACCCGGGCGCCGTCCACGGAGATCTCGACGGGGTGGTTGGGCAGGGCCTTGGTGATGTCGGCGAGCAGTCGCCCCGAGACCAGGGTCTTGCCGCCCGCGGCGATCGTCGCGGGGACGCCCACCGTGGCGGAGACCTCGTAGTCGAAGCCGGAGACGGTCAGCGCCTCACCGGTGTCGCCCTCCTCGGAGCCAGCGTCGAGCAGCACCCCGCCCAGCACCGGGACCGGTGGCCGGGACGGCAGGCTGCGCGCGACCCAGGCGACGGCGTCCGCGAGTCCGTCGCGCTCGACGCGGATCTTCATGGGGGCGTCCTTTCCGGTTGGCCACGACCCACGTGTGGTCGGGCTGGCGCATCCAGGCTCTGGAGGAGGGGTCCCAACCGTAGAGCGTGTGACGGCCTCTCGTCATGTCGGGGCCGACCTCTCGCCCCGGCGAGTAGTCCCCACCTCCAGGCCACCCCCTGTTTTTCTTCTTTTCACCTCTTCGAAGAGAAAACTCGTAACAGCAGTAGGGGCTGTGGATTGTGTGGACAGACCCCGTTTGCGCTGTTCAGGTGACGTCCGACCCTGTGGGCAAGTACCCCCAGTCACCGGTGGACAACTCGGCTACCCCGTGGACAACTTCCGGGCTGCTCCGTTCGGTCCACAGTTGGGCCGAGTTGTCCACACAGCTGTCCCCAGATGTGGGTCCGCGCGTCCCCAGGTCTTACACAGGGTGGCAAGCCTTTCCACAGACCCAAAAGTGGCCTGGGTCTCCCCGGAGCGGGCAGTTGTGGACAACTTTTCTCAGAAACCGGGTCCCGCGAGGGGGTACCCACCCCAGAAAAGTTCACGCGACGGTGGTTGCGCGGCAGAGTTTTCTGGCCGGGGTACCGGGCTCGGCGCGGGGGTCAGCGGGGAAAAGTCCGGCGTTCGGCGGGGTGTCGCGGGCGGCGCGGAGCCGCGGACAGGGGTGAGGACCCGGGCGGACGGCGCCGAGTTTTCTGGTTCGGGTACCCGGCGCGGCGTCGGTGGCTGCGGGAAAAGTCTGCCGCCCCGCCCCGGACCCCGCGCGACCGCCCACCTGTTTCTGGCCGGGGGTCCTGGCCGGGCGCGACACCTCACTGGGAAAAGTTCGGCGCTCGCCGGGGTGATGCGGCCGGCATCACCGGCCGACCCGACACCTTTCTATAGGGAGTGCGTTGCGCGGCCCAGGACCCAGCTCAGAAAGATCCGGCGTCGGCCAGGGGTTTCTCACCGGGCTCGGCGCGCGACCGGGCACCGTCAACAGAAAGGTGTCGGCGGGATCGGGGTGGGTCAGGACATGGCACGGGGGCGAGCGGTGGTCCGCTCGCCCCCGTGTTGCAAGGAGGGGTGGGTCAGCTGCGCGCGCGCTGCTTGATGCGCGAGGTCAGCTCCTGCACCTGGTCGTAGATGCGACGGCGCTCGGCCATCTCCTTACGGATCTTCTTGTCCGCGTGCATCACCGTGGTGTGGTCCCGGCCGCCGAAGGTCTGTCCGATCTTGGGCAGCGAGAGGTCGGTCAGCTCGCGGCACAGGTACATGGAGATCTGCCTGGCCTGGGCCAGCGCCTTGGTCTTGCCGGGCCCGCACAGGTCGTCGATGGACACGCCGAAGAACTCGGCGGTCACCGCCATGATCGTCGGCGCGGTGATCTCCGGCGCGTGCGAGTCCGGGATCAGGTCCCGCAGCACGATCTCGGCCAGCTGCACGTCCACCGGCTGCCGGTTGAGCGAGGCGAAGGCGGTGACCCGGATCAGCGCCCCCTCCAGTTCGCGGATGTTGCGCTCGATCCTGGCGGCGATGAACTCCAGCACCTCGGCGGGCGCGGCCAGCCGGTCCTGCGCGGCCTTCTTGCGCAGGATGGCGATCCGCGTCTCCAGCTCGGGCGGCTGGATGTCGGTGATCAGGCCCCACTCGAACCGGGTGCGCAGCCGGTCCTCCAGGGTCTCCAGCCGCTTGGGCGGCCGGTCGGAGGACACCACGATCTGCTTGTTCGCGTTGTGCAGGGTGTTGAAGGTGTGGAAGAACTCCTCCTGCGTTCCCTCCTTGCCCTCCAGGAACTGGATGTCGTCGACGAGCAGCACGTCGATGTCCCGGTAGCGGCGCTGGAAGGCGACCTTGCGGTCGTCACGCAGTGAGTTGATGAAGTCGTTGGTGAACTCCTCCGTGGACACGTACCGCACGCGCATGCCGGGGAACAGCCGCTGGGCGTAGTGCCCGACCGCGTGCAGCAGGTGGGTCTTGCCCAGCCCGGACTCACCCCAGATGAACAGCGGGTTGTACGCCCTGGCGGGTGCCTCGGCCACCGCGACGGCCGCGGCGTGCGCGAACCGGTTGGAGGCGCCGATCACGAAGGTCTCGAACGTGTACTTCTCATTCAGCCTGGTCTGCGAGTTCGTCTGGCTGCTCGGCTGGACGGCGGGGTTGCCGCTGAACGTGGGCCAGATCTCGTGCACCGTGGCGAGGGCCTCGCGCTCCTCGTCCACCTCGGTGGCGTCGTCGTCCTCCGCGGCCGAGGAGTCCTCGGCGGGGATCGCCGGCATCGGGGCGGTCTGCTCCATCGGCGCCACCGCGGGCGGCCGGGGCGAACCGTTGAGCGGGGGCGGCTGCGGCACCGGCGGCGGGGTGGAGGCCGCGGGCGGCACCACGGTGTCGACCTTGACCGCCAGCGAGACCGGGCGGTTGAGCCTGCGGGAGAGCGCGGCGGTGATCGGGTCGCGCAGGGCGCGCTCGATCGCCTCCTTGGCGAAGTCGCTGGGCGCACCGAGCAGGACGGTCCCGTCCAGCAGTCCGATCGGCCGGGTCACCCGCATCCAGGCGCGTTGCAGAGAGGACAGTGCCCCCGCGGCGAGCAGCTCCTGGACGACCTGGTCCCACACCTGACCGAGGTTGGTCTGGTCGTCGGACAC